>NZ_AYKS02000088.1 GCF_000496755.2 Serratia sp. DD3 | reverse complement strand
GATTCTCTGGCCCTAGATGGCAATGGCCAATTATACGAGATCTTGGGCGATGATATCTGGCGTGAAGGACATTTACAAAATGGGTATCTTAAAGGCAAAGTGACTTGGTATGAATCTGGAAAGCCGATAAGAGATCTAGTGATTGTGTAGTGTTAAGCGTGAGTCGGGTAACACCATATACATGCTGTTTTTGTATGATGTTGCCCGATAATGTCTCTGAGCAAAAAAGCCATAAACCTTGGGGATGGTAAGCCCGAAGCGTATGGTGAGGGAAGTGTATGACTAGCAGGGTTCACAGGGCAGTTATCTACTAAGTAGCCCGATATTCAATTTAACATAATATACATTATGCGCACCATGATAACGGTACGTGGAATCTGACTATCTCGCGCAGATGCCCTCAGACCAGGCAAATCCTCTCGCAACGTCACTGTGTACATTGCAGTTAGGCAGACATTTCTAATGAGCCTTGACAAAAGGAACGATAAGCGAAATCTGAGGTCTTATGGTCTTGGTTATGTTCATGTGACAACGCAATGGCGCTTGGATGACCGATTGGCGTGCTAATTTGCGTTAGGAAATGCTCTGTCTGGCAACCTGTTTGCGAGGTACGCCATACAAACTGGCACCGGATCAGCAGACGCATATTCCGATGCAGGTCTGGATGTCATCGGGATTTATCGCTGGGAAATACATCAACATGTCTTGCCTGCAGGATAATGCGGCGAAAAAACCGTATTCCCACGACAATCTGTTCTCGTCCGTTCTCGGGCTTTGGGACATCAGCACCAGCGTCTATAATCCGGACAGCGATTTGTTCCGCGAATGTCGAGGCTAATGGTCCGTTGACAATGGCATAAAGCTTGGCACAGAGGTGACGGAAAAATCAGGGGTTCCAGTGTAGAACCCCTATACGTTACATATTACGATTTTCAGTGCGCGAGTTAAGCAGCGGAATACAGTTGCCTTGTACTTCTTTCGCAAGGCTATCCGTCATCACTGCAAACCCGATGAGGAAAAGATTACCCTAATACAAAGCAAATATCTGAACAACCCTTTACCCAGAGTTCAGGTTACTTAGGGGCATAAAGCGGAGTAATGTCCATATAGATATATGTGCCAGCCACTTTATTATCTTTTATTTTAAATACATCGGTCACTGGTAATGTGATGGTGCTGCCATCATGACGGGTATAAGTGACATTCATTTCAGCAACAATACTTGATTTATCATGCCAAGAGTGAACAACTTCATGTTTTAACCCTTTAATGCTGCTATAAAAGTCAGTCTGAGATTTTGCAATCGCTTCTTTTCCAACTGCTTCTGGAAAATTACCGAATTTAAACTTTGAATTATCAGTTAATAATTTGGCAAATTGCGTAGGATCCATGCTGTCAATTGCATGTAAAATTGAATCAAGTTTGATAGTTTCTTGTTGAGCCGCTTGGGGAGCAGTAGCCATAACAAAGCTAGACATCAGGATCATCGAGGGGAGTAGAGAGTTTTTCATTAAATTACCTATTGTTAATAATTATTTATTTTTGCTGCGCAATTTATTGTTAAATAGAGCTGCTTTTGTTAGGCATAAGCCTGAGATTGTTCTAGTTCATGAATACTTAACCCGCACGAAGCATACACCCGTTTACCATCATTAAAAAATACTAACTATTTGCACCAGTCTTTCAGAAAAAATGAACTAGTCGGTTTTGTTGAAGTATATGGATGGCAATAGAGATTATATGCTGATGGACCATGATGTATTAAAGGGCTTTAAACTTTTTTGCTCTTTGGCCCATTAGCATCCCACTATTTCAAGGCAATAAATCTGGCTTAACGAAAGTGGAGCGGTGGTAAGCAAAATTAGCTTTATCACCAAGCTGCCTTTTATATCTCAGGCCGAAATTCAGCCATTAGCGCGTCAACAAAACTCCGCAGTTTGATTGTTGGCTTGCGCGATGCTGGATATACCACATGCATCGGGCGCGCAGGTCCTTCATAGTCACTAAGAATGCGAACCAATCGGCCAGCTTTCACTTCCGGTTCAAGAATACTTTCCGGGCCAAGGGTAATGCCAAATCCAGCTGTCGCTGCAGACAGTAATGCTTTCCAGTCATTGCATCGAAAGCGGCCGTTCACTGGTACCTCCTTCACTTTTCCATGGTGGGTAAAGTGCCAACGGCATGAAATTGAAGATGCTCCATTGCCGTACATCAAACAGTCATGCTTTGCCAAATCATCAGGTGTTTCTGGCAAGCCTCGAGCGGAAAGGTAGCTTGGCGAAGCACAAGTGATTAAACGATAAGGCGCTAACGCGCGGGCAATTAAAGATGAATCCGCCAACTCCCCGATCCTGATCATGACTTCGATCCCCTCTTCAATGGGATCAACAAAACGGTCGCTCAGGGACAGATCTATCTGCATATCGGCATGTGAGGCTAGAAATCGGGTAATAAAGGGAGCCAGACTAAAAGCGCCAAAAGGTTAGATGCTTTTGGATTTGATAGCGTTGATGTGGGGCCGCTTTCTGAAGGATGGCGTTTTGAACGTGACACCCCTGTTTACTGTGTTCCCTTAACCAAGAAAGAGCTGATCATTGAGTTGGCAACGACCAAACGCTAAGGCGTATTATTAAGTACACACCACCTGCCTTGGATGATAAAACCAAGGCAGGTACCTCTGCATCTAAAATAACCATCTGATAAATATAAATAACATCCTTATATTTGCGTCAGATGGTTTTAAACTGATCCTTCTTTCTCAATAACCAGGATACGGGCTTCTCCTTGCGGATAAGCAATATGCTCGCACCCTATTCCGGCATAAAATATATCCCCGGCATTAAGGAGAGCCTTTTTCAGCTCACCTTGCTCTTTGTAATGCATCTCGACAGAACCCTCCATAACAGCAAAGACCTCCTGCCCATCGTTGACATGCCATTTGTAAGGTGCATCCGTCCAGTGAAGACGGACTGTAGTACCCTCGAAATTGGCAATATCGAGGGCTCCCCACGCTCTATCGGAACTAAACTGTTTACTGGAGAACACTTTTGAATTCATAAGTATTACTTCTTTTCTGCTAGTTGAAATGGACATTTAATATATTCATCAATTTTTAGTGTTGTCGCACTCTGTTCTGTAAAATATCATGTGCCACCGTTACCAACTGAAATCACGCAAGATAATTATGCCCACAATCATTACCCATGCTGCCGTGCCCTTGTGTCTTGGTTTGGGCCTCGGTCAGAAGGTTATCTCCCCTCGCCTGTTACTGGCGGGTATTGCACTTTCCATGCTGCCGGATGCCGATGTAGTGGCGTTTAAATTTGGTGTAGCTTATGGCAATGCTTTCGGGCATCGGGGTTTTACCCATTCACTGCTGTTTGCGGTACTCATGCCTACCTTGGCACTGCTGTTTTACCGTTGGTTTAAAGTGGCTCCCATCAAAACCTGGTTATTCCTGTTTATCTCGTTACTGTCGCATAGTCTATTGGATTCAGTCACCACCGGGGGTAAAGGGGTTGGTTGGTTATGGCCTTGGAGTAGCGAACGCTTTTTTGCACCTTGGCAAGTGATCCGTGTGGCTCCTTTCGAACTGCACAAATATCTCACTCCCAGCGGGCACGCAGTGATTGTTTCAGAATTGCTCTGGGTATGGTTGCCTGGCGTAATCCTTATGGCTGCCATGATCATCGCGCGTAAATACCCGAGCAATAGCCATTAAAAATAGACAATAGCAGATATAACTCTTGCGCTATTGGCAATTCAATTTGTGAGTATTACGCCATCGCGCTAGAGTAGCCGGTAAAGTAAAAACAGTTGAGGACAGTAATATGATTATTTTTGTCACCGGTGCTACCTCCGGTTTTGGTGAAGCGATCGCCCGTAAGTTTGTCGGTGAAGGTCACCAAGTGATTGCCACTGGGCGTAGAATTGATCGCTTGGAAGCATTACAGGCAGAGTTAGGGGATGCGCTGTATATTGTCCGCTTGGATGTTCGCAATCGTGCTGCCATTCAACAAGTTATTGCTGAATTGCCAGCCGCACTGCGTGATGTGGATGTATTAGTGAATAATGCAGGCTTGGCATTAGGCCTGGAACCTGCCCATAAAGCCAATATTGATGATTGGGAAACCATGATCGATACCAATACCAAAGGGTTGGTCAATATCACTCGGGCCTTATTGCCAGCCATGGTCGAGCGCAATGTGGGTCATGTGATTAATATTGGCTCCACCGCCGCCAACTGGCCGTATGCCGGTGGTAATGTTTATGGGGCTACCAAGGCGTTTGTGAAGCAATTCAGCCTGGGGCTACGTGCTGATCTGCATGGAACACATATTCGTGTCACCGATATTGAACCCGGCATGGTAGGCGGCACAGAATTCTCTAATGTCCGCTTCAAAGGCGATGATAACCTGGCAGAAAAAACGTATGCCGGGGTCGATAGCCTGACACCAGAAGATATTGCCGAAGCGGTATTCTGGGTAGCGACATTGCCTGCTCGCGTTAACATTAATACCCTTGAAATGATGCCGGTCAGCCAGTCCTTTGCCGGGTTAAGCATTCACCGCAGTGCTTGATGTTTTACCTAGTTAATGTTTCTTCTTTAATGTTTTCCCCGTGGCAGGGCCGATGCTCTGCCGCGAGGGGTTTCCCCCCACATAAGCCCACTTCCATCTCATTTTCTCGCCCCAAGCTGCCTTTACAGGCTGGTGTAATGCAAGAGCAGAATGATATATTTAGCCATTGCAGCAGCTTGTGTTGTTTTACTGAGGGATGCAACACTCACTAATAAGGATAAAACGATGAAACCCATTTTTATTCAACGACTGATGCGCGGGATGTTGCCAGTCACCATGGTTATGTTGGCAGGCGTCTGGCAAGCCCCAGTGTTTGCCGACACCTGTACTCAGGGGGGGACCTGCGTTACGGTCAACGGTAGTAATGCAATGAGCAATGAGCAAGCTCGCCAAAGCAAAGAGCAATGGGATGCTAGCCGTTCTCTGCGTAACAAGGTTAATACTCGCGTTGAAAAGGAGTTTGATAAGGTCGACCGTGCCATTGACGATGAAGAACGCTGTGATAACAGCTATAACGTTAATGCTTATTGGGAACCATCAACCCGTAAATGTCTGGATCGTACAACTGGCCGTCAGGTCACACAATAATTCGGCCATAACGTTAAACGATGCATCTGTAATCGGTGGCACAGCATGCTGTGCCCTGCTCTATTTATGATTGACTGACTTCCAACTGGACAGGCAAACATCATGCCCAACGACTCAGTGATTCTCATCTTTACCAACCTATGAAACGATGGGTACATCTACGTCGCTATCGTGCCTTATTGCGTCGTTTGCTTATTGCTATTTTTCTTGGTATTTCAGCAGCATTGGCGGTATGGCTTTTTCACCAAGCTATGCTGATGCTTGAATGGCTATTTTTCGATCATGCCAATGGTAGCTTGGTCGCGGCGGCCGCTACACTGCCAGGATGGCGCAGAGCTTTGACACCCATGCTGGGTGGCCTGGTGGCCGGTTTATTACTTTGGGCTTACCAACATTATCAACACCAACGGCCAGTCGCGCCCACCGACTATATGGAAGCCATTGAAACTGGTGATGGTCGGCTAGATGTGGGCGCCAGCCTGGTGAAGAGTCTTGCTTCACTACTGGTGGTCTCCAGTGGTAGCGCCATTGGCCGGGAGGGCGCGATGATCCTGTTGGCCGCCCTAGTGGGGTCGGTATTTGCCCAGCGCTTTACTCATGCCCGAGAGTGGAAGTTGTGGGTCGCTTGCTCCGCAGCGGCCGGTATGGCCAGTGCCTACCACGCCCCATTGGCCGGTAGCCTGTTTATCGCTGAGATTTTGTTTGGTTCATTAATGTTAGCGTCCCTTGGCCCGGTGATTATTGCTGCCGTAACGGCACTGTTGATGACCAATCTGCTTAACGGGGGGCAAACACCGCTGTATATCGTCACGCCACTGAGCGCGCCATGGCCAGAACAATACCTGCTGATGGCCCTACTAGGAATATTGGCAGGTATCTGCGGCCCACTTTTTTTATGGGGGATGGCGGCCAGCGGGCGAGCATTTCGTTCACTTAATCTCAAACCCCCATTACAACTGGCATTAGGTGGCTTAATTGTCGGGTTGCTGTCCTTGCTGTATCCCGAAGTGTGGGGAAATGGTTATAGCGTAGTGCAATCATTGCTCTCCGCCCCGCCGGGTATTTTGCTGCTTGGCGGTCTGCTGGTTTGCAAGTTATTGGCGGTGCTTGCCAGTAGCGGTTCTGGCGCACCAGGGGGGGTATTTACGCCAACGCTGTTTGTCGGCGCTGCTTTAGGGTCGCTGGTCGGTCAGTTTTGCGCCAACTGGCCGGAACTCGGCATGGCAGTACCGATTCTGATGGCCTTGACGGGGATGGCAACGCTACTGGCTGCCACCACTCATGCCCCCATTATGGCTGCCTTGATGGTATTTGAGATGACCGGTGAATATACCCTGTTGCCCGGTCTGCTGTTAGCTTGTGTTATTGCCACAACCATTGCTCGCGGATTACGGCCACAATCGGTTTACCATAATGCGTAGCGTTTACTTTAGGCAGGAAATATCCAGATATTGCGCCAATTCACGCTGTTCGGTACGGGGAAGATAAGGGATCTCACCCAGTAATGGGGCCGGAATACGTTTTTGCAAAGCATCAATGGTATCAGCATAGTGGGCTAAACCCGGGTTGATACGGTTAGCCACCCAACCTAATAAAGGCAAACCATCGTTAATAATTGATTGTGCAGTAAGCAAGGCATGGCTGACACAACCTAGCTTAATTCCCACGACCAGAATAACTGGCAACTGTTCCTGCACCACCCATTCGGCATACGGGCGTAGATCGCTCATCAACACACGCCATCCCCCGGTCCCTTCTACCACGACAACATCAGCCTTGCTGGATAAATGCACGAGGCCACGGCTCATCACGCCATAGTCAATATCTTGGGTTGTCGGTGTGTGAAACACCTCATCAATACAGGTAATGGGGTTAATTTCATTATAGGACAATGGCATGGTGGAAGATGCCTGTAGAACCAAAGCGTCTCTATTCTGAAAGCCTTCGCTGGTTTCCTGGCAACTTGCAGCAATGGGTTTATACCCCGCAGCAGAACGGCCCTGTGCGGCGAATGCCTGCAGTAAAGCACGAGAAACTACAGTCTTACCTACGTCGGTATCCGTGCCTGTAACAAATAAACGCTTTAACATGAATAGATTGCCCTGATATGCCACGTTAATGAAATGACCTCTGCGAATTACGGAGAAAGTAACTCACTGAGAAAAGTCTAGGGGATACCAATCAACAGGGGCTTGAGATAGCTCAATCTTTTAGCGGTAAGCAATAATAAATTTTGATAATGTTGTTGCGAGAAACAGAAAATAATCATGCTAATGATTAGTTATCATACATAAATGGGTGCACTCAAAAATGATATCATCCTGTGATTTTATATTTATCATCAGCCAGAGACTGCAACGAATGAACATGAGATTAAATCTGTCTATTCTCCTGACAACTGCAATAATGTTATTCCCTGCTCTATCGCCAGCGAATATGCGAGCCCCCAATTTAATCTGGCAACCCCCTTCGTTTTCTCTGAGTTCGCCGCAGAGCAACAAATTCAAGGTAAAAAGAGAAAAGTTAAATATTGATTGTGACTATGAAAACTGTCAGGTTCAGGCTGTTTACGAGATCACTTCTGATATTCAAGCTGATGTTGCATTTGTTTTTGTGATGCCTGCAAATACGCCTGTTAGCGCAAGGGTGAATGGAACGCTGCAGCCTGCGACGGTTACGCTTGATGAAATAAATGCATGGAAATTACGCAATAGCGATACTCGAGAATATCCGTTATATAAGGCGGCTTTTACTGGGCAGGTCTCCATAGGCACAAATACCATCAATATTAAATACAATCAACCGCTAACATTACTAGAGCGTGATTATGGTTACTTTACTGACAGTCGCTCTATTGAGCAATTTTCCTACCAGCTCGGGCCATTAAAAGAGTGGCCGCTTGCTGATGATTTTTCCCTTGATGTGACATTATCCAGCCTGCGTAAACGACCAGAACGTGATGGTGGTTGGAGTATATTGAAGTCTCGTACTATTGATTGTATGCAGCCTGAACAGAAAATAGAAAAAGATAGTGAACATCTGAATTTGACTGTTAAATTCGGCAAAAAATTCCCAGATACGCTGATTTGTAAAATTGGGGATAGTGATTTATTAGAGGAAAAATAAGAGGCGCTAATACACAGTGACACTTGAGCCGCCGGGAATTTTTGCCCTGACTTAAACCCTTACAATGCCAATTAGTCATTACAGTGCCATTTTTGAGACTCAACCGACGCGTTCTTTGCCAATTTGACAATAGCTTGACATCATCAATACTTAAAGCTCTACAAAAATGCAAAGAGGAACACAATATGAAGAAAGTTTTATCTATCATTATGTTATCAGGCGCTCTTTTTGCGGTTAATGCTTCAGCCAATTTCACAGGGCCTAGCGTTACTGGCCAAACCAGCACTGTACAGCAAGCCATGAGTGCACGGGTAGGAAGTTATATTACTCTGACTGGTTATATTGTTGCACACCAACGTGAGAACTATTTTACTTTCCGCGATGATTCTGGAACTTTGCGCGTCGAGATAGAAAGTTCCGTTTGGCGCGGTCGTGACGTAAGCCCACAAACCCGAGTCCGGTTGATGGGCGAAGTTGATACTGGCGCTGCAGGACGTTATTTGTGGGTAAAATCACTGGATGTAGTCAACTAGAAACCGCCTGAGTGGATTAAGGGCCAATGTGACAAAAACCTGCACTAAACATTGGCCTTCCCATAAACTTCTCGCCCCTTTGTTTTTAATCCTTCCAAAGGGTGGCTCATCAAACCAAGATTATCAAACCAACAACTTGGTTTCCCCACTATTGTCCTTAATTCCTGCTAGTGCTTTCCCTTTCTGTTGCATCGATAAAGGTATTTGATAACAGCTGATTATAATGGTGGACAGAAAGTGAGCGGGGTTTGCCCTCTGCAATTGGCAAAGTGATGTAATATTACCCTTGTAATAATTTGACCAGTAATGAACCATTATATAGCGCCTCTTTCACCAGTGCGGCTCCAGGCATGGTGCCCTGGTTGAAAAACAGCGTGGATTCAACCTTCAAATGTTCACTATAAGCGGGTAAAGATTGTTGGCGGATGCAGGAGATGATAGCCGGGTAGAGAATCTCAGCCGCGCGGTTTAACGGTGAGCCAACCAGAATCTTTTCTGGGTTAAATAAATTGACCATAATCGCCACGATACGCCCGACACTATGCCCCACACCCAGAATAATATCCTTGGCCAATTGGTCACCCGCTAGCGCTGCATCGCACAGCGATTCTACCGTGAGTTCCCTACCTTGAAGTATTGATGAATGGGCCCCTGCCAAGCGCTGTTGAGCAATTTCCAGCATATTATCGATACTGGCTACGGTTTCCAGGCAACCATGGTTACCGCAGTAACAACGTTTACCGTAAGGATCAACCTGCGTATGCCCAATCTCTACCACACTACGGCTACCGGCATGCAACACTCGCCCGTTGGTGATCACTCCAGCACCCACGTTATGGTCAATCACCACCTGAATGACGTTCTGGGTACCACGAGAGGCCCCGAACAACGCCTCTGCCATGGTCCAAGCACAAATATCATGTTGCAGATAAACCGGCAGGCCGGTGCGCTTTTCAAGTGCGGGCCCCAATGCCATCTCATTGACTTGATAAAACGGCATACGATGAACCACCCCGGCAGCGGCATCAATCATACCGGGAAGCGTAATGGCGATGGCGGTTAAACGTTCGAGTTTATTTTGGTGGCGAATAAAGAAGCTGTCGATTTCGTCGACAATATGTTGCAGTAGCGATTCCGATTGCTCAGCTTTCAGTGGCAACAACTCCTCCACCACCATTTTGCTACTGAGATCGCGCAACGCTAAGGTGATAGTGCCGAGGCTGATACGCACAGAAAGATAATGCCAAGCGTCGGTATCTAGCACTAATCCGATAGCCGGGCGGCCACGACTCCCTACTTCCTGATATTCGGTCTCTTTGACCAGGTGAGCTTCCAGCAACTCACGTACAATCTTGGTAATACTGGCAGGTGCAAGCTGTGCCAACTTGGACAACTCGATTCGCGAAATCGCCCCCCGTTGGTCGATCAACCGATAAACGGCGCCAGCATTTATTTGTTTGATTTGATCAATATGTCCAGGTTGCCCATCCATAATCACAAACCTGCCCCCGCTATTTTTCGCGCTTCTAAATAAAGACTAAGGGCTATGGTGGGGCTTTTGGTATACAGCGTCAACTATTACTCCTTGATTCGTTATGTGATTAACAGCACAAATTGCATGTTATCACGGCAAAAAAATTTCACTTACGCGCAGGGATCAATTTGATTAGACAAAAAACGGCCTATTCAATACTATTTTGTAAATCAGAATCTGTTTTTTTATACCCGAATTAGTTCAAGTTGCAGGTCGTGTGGCGACCGAGTAAAGCGATATCTTGCCACCCGAATGATCACCGAACTCGGTAAGGAAATGCTGTGATTACCCCTCCGCGTGCTGCGGCAAGTTTGCCGTTAACGCCAGCTGAAAGTGACAACGTAGCAACAGTGTCTGACAGTAAATGCTCAACACCGAATAAACTGCCTTATATTGAACGGGGAACGCCACAGTTTATGCTCGTCACCTTGGCGCTGTTCTCTGCGGGCCTGGCAACCTTTGCGTTACTGTATTGCGTGCAACCTATCCTGCCGGTGCTCTCGCAAGATTTTGGGGTTACCCCAGCGGAAAGTAGCCTTTCTCTCTCATTGTCTACAGGCTTGTTAGCTGTTGGCCTGCTGTTTACCGGGCCGTTATCGGATGCGATTGGCCGTAAATCGGTCATGGTGATAGCCCTGTTTCTGGCCGCTATCTTCACCTTAATCTGCACTTTTATGACCAGTTGGCACGGTATTTTATTGATGCGAGCACTGATTGGGCTTTCATTAAGCGGGGTGGCGGCGGTAGGCATGACCTACTTGAGCGAAGAGATCCATCCTGGGGTTGTCGCCTTTTCCATGGGATTGTTTATCAGCGGTAACTCTATTGGGGGTATGAGCGGACGGTTGATTACCGGGGTACTTAGCGACTTTTTCTCCTGGCGCATCGCGCTGGCGGTAATTGGGCTTACCGCCCTGGTGTTAGCAACACTGTTCTGGCGTATTCTGCCGGCTTCCAAACATTTCCGCGCGACATCGTTACGACCCCGTACCCTACTGGTTAATTTTAAATTGCACTTACATGACCAAGGGTTGCCACTGCTGTTTGCTGCCGGTTTTTTGTTGATGGGGAGCTTTGTAACCCTGTTTAACTATATTGGTTATCGCCTGCTGGATGATCCTTACCATCTCAGCCAGGCCGTGGTTGGCTTTTTGTCGGTGGTTTACCTTATTGGCTCATACAGTTCACCTAAGGCGGGAGCATTAACCTCTCGCTTTGGGCGCGGACCGGTGTTGCTAGCGTCTATTTTGATTATGCTGATGGGCGTAATCATTACCGCCTTCTCCCCAATCGTACTGGTATTTATCGGCATGCTGCTGTTTACCGCTGGCTTTTTCGCTGCTCATTCGGTGGCGAGTAGCTGGATTGGTCGTAGAGCGCGTCGAGCCAAAGGACAAGCCTCGTCGCTATATTTATTCAGTTTTTACGTTGGCTCAAGTATTGCCGGTACCCTGGGCGGTGTATTCTGGCACAGTTTTGGCTGGTTAGGCGTGGTCGCTTTTATCAGTCTGATGTTATTCCTCAGCATACTGGTTGCCTATTATCTGAACAAACTGCCGGAAGCTGCGCGTATTTAACCCCTCCCGCTGGCCTTAGGGTTATGGGGGCTTATCTTTCAGGTGTAGATATGGATTGTGTAAAGAGATCTTCTGATGTTAGTGAGCTTGGTCTTCGTCTCACCAATCTTAGGTTTAACGGTGGATTCGCTGTCGGGGCAGAAATTGACGGTAAAATCGTCAACATAACCCAAGCTGGAGCGATATTTGGCCTGCCTGCGCCGTCAGATATTGACGATTTACTGCAGAATCAGCGTGCGGCGGATGTCAGGGCGATTGTCGAGCGTATTCGATCCTCTGCGGATCATTCGGCAATTGAAGTGACCGAGGTTGATTTCGCCCCACTGGTGACGGGGTCTGAAGCCCAACCGTGCGGAAACGTACGATAAGTACGTTTTTTAAACAAAAATAACAAGCTGTCGCCACGAATGGCACTCTTATAAAGACCATTCATCAGGTTCATCTGCTTGCTTCAGTGGTCTGAGCTGCCCTTTTGTTACCTGCTCTGCCAAAGTGAATGTGTAATGACCCAGCATATTGATAAGATCTGTGCCGCGCCTTTGTAAGTAACCTTGCCCGTAGGCCAAGGTTACTTCTGAAAGTAATACGCATCATAAATTATTATTTATGATGCGTTATTTATATGACTTAAAACCTTTTCCCTGTTGGTACGGGAGTTGTTGCCGATATTTTTCCATAATTGCCCTCACTCTGAGGGCAATCGTGATACCAAGCAACTGCCTTATCGACACCTCTGCTGAAATAAAAATGCTGCACACAGGACTTTAATCCTGCGAAGCCATAACTAACCTGCCAAACCAGCTCGGTTTTATCGCCTACGGTATTTACCTTATCTGGGTTATCCATTGTTTTTTTAATCGTAGCCATGGATTGCCCCAACATGGACTCCATTACATCGGACAAGGTTTTATTGCGCATTGCACCTGTCCCGGTTGGTGAAGGCAATGAAGCCACAGGAGATTCTTTTTTACCATTAGCGACCGGAGGGGGAGCATCTTCAAACAAAAAAGCAGGTCCATTTGTGTATTCTGGACGCATCCATTGCATTAATGTAAGGATTCGGCCAGTAACAGATGACATAGGGCGTGTTTTGGTACTCATTTTTTTCCCCGACTCTGCCTCCAGCGTCTTGAGGCTCATCAAATGCTTCACCATGGGTGCATAGAATTTGTCTGAAAAGTCAATATAAAGTAACTCCTTTGCGTCATTTATTATTTTTACTGATGCCGTGAATTTTACAATTGAAACCTGTCCAACGGTAAATCGTTTTTCTGGGCTACGCTTTCCCTCCAACATCTCTTCTCGAGTCCAGCTCCCTGCACTAAAACGATAAATGATTCCCCTTGGATCATCAAAATCCCTGCATTCGAACACTGTTGAATATTCATCTGCATTAACTTCCGTAAATTTAATAGGAGCAACGATTACACATTTATCAATCACACCGCCCGCACTCCAATTGTTACCTGCATGCAGGTCACCAAGCGCCCCTCCGCCAGTATTTGCATTGTTCCATTCTGTTTTAGCATGGACGATGTTGCTTAGGCTAAGTGCGCTAACAATTAATGTAAAAGCTATTTTTCTCACAATAGTATTTCCCCAGTTTAAGGTAGTTGAAACGGGACGTTAAGTTAAAGTGATCCCATCAGTGCATTAGCACAACATATTGGAAAAATTTCGTATACACATTTTTACGGTAGGTCGACGTGTGCAAAGTACGTCTTTCATCTCAGGATCCCCCCAGAATACGCACCGCCAAAGGCCATAAAGCGGCTTCTAGGGCGGCGTCTGTAGCTTCAGTTACGCCTCTTCGGTGCTCGCCTATGGTTGCGCTAAGCCTCTTTTATCAAATTGACCACTGGCCTGCAACATATTGAGTAATGGTTTTACATCAGAAGGTTCGACTGGACGGATTAACATAAAATTTCTTTTTTACACAGTGAAATTGAAATAGTCAGTTTGAATTATACCCTAACCTGACGTCAGGCCTGATGATGAAAAACTGTCAGAATAAAGTCACTCTGGCTATTTATTGACACAAGTAATTAAAGGTCATAGATTCTTTTCTGACACATTCAGTATTGGAGGCGTATGAAAGGTCAACGTATTGGCTATATCCGGGTAAGCAGCTTTGACCAGAACCCAGAACGGCAACTGGATCAGACTCAGGTAGATAAAGTCTTCGTCGATAAAGCATCGGGTAAAGATACTCAGCGGCCAGAGCTGGATTCACTGTTGTCATTCGTGCGTGATGGAGACATCGTGGTGGTTCATAGTATGGACAGGCTGGCTCGTAACCTGGATGATTTGCGCCGTCTGGTACAAAAGCTTACCCATAAGGGAGTGCGTATCGAATTTGTTAAAGAATGCCTGACATTCACTGGCGAAGATTCACCCATGGCAAACCTGATGCTCTCAGTGATGGGGGCTTTTGCCGAGTTTGAACGTTCTTTAATCCATGAACGTCAGCGTGAAGGGATCGCTTTAGCCAAGCTGCGTGGAGCTTACCGTGGACGAAAAAAATCACTGTCCTCAGAACAACAAATTGAAGTTCGACGGCGAGCAACTGATGGTGAGAAAAAAGCCCAGCTTGCTCGCGAGTTTGGCATTAGCCGTGAAACGCTGTATCAATATCTGAAACAGTCTGATTAGCATCTCATTTTTATCTATTCGTATGTGATCCGTAGCCAGGGAGGAACTTTTGCCAGCAGATTTTTTAAACGCGGAACAACGTGCCAGTTATGGTCAGTTCTCTGGTGAGCCTAATGACATTCAGCTTGCTCGTTTCTTTCTGCTGGACGAAGTGGATATGGATTTCATTAACAACCGGCGCGGAAGGTCAAACCGCCTGGCAGTGGCATTGCTTATTGGCAGCGTTCGATTTCTTGGCACATGGCCTTATGACTTGTCAGCGATCCCGACCAACGTACTGTGGTTTGTTGCCCGACAGCTGGGAATATCCGATACGGGCGTTCTGTCCGACTACTCCAGAAGAGAAACTACTCTGCGTGAACATCAGGCTCTGATCCGTCGTCAGTATGGCTATCGTGATTTTTCGTGGCCATGGACTTTCAGATTGAGCCGATTACTGTTCACCCGAAGCTGGCTCAGCAACGAACGGCCAGGTCTGCTTTTCGATCTGGCTACCAGTTGGCTTCTGCAAAATAAAATACTGTTGCCGGGCGTCACCACGCTGACCCGTCTGATATCCGAAATACGTGAAAAATCAGCAGAAAGGCTCTGGTCACGTCTGTCCGGGCTGGCATCAGGTGAACAGAGATCATTACTTGAAGAACTGTTACAGGTGCCTGATGGAGTACGCGCCTCACGCTTTGATCAGTTAAGAAAAGGCCCTGTTGCCATCAGCGGCCCGGCATTTAATCAGGCTATTGCGCGCTACCTGAAACTGAAAGCATTTGGCATGCAAGATCTTGACTTCACCGGTATTCCGCCGGTGCGTTTCAATGCACTCGCCCGGTATACTGATATGATTTCAGTGTACAAAATAGCCCGGATGCAGCCCACAAGACGAACAGCGATGCTGGTTGCCTTTGTTCGTTCCTGTGAAATATCGGCACTGGATGACGCGCTTGACGTTCTGGATGGGGTTATCGCTGATATAGGCCGGGAGGCAAAAAAACTTGGTCAGAAAAAACGACTGCGGACACTGAAAGATCTTGATAAGTCGGCATTAGAGTTGGCTCATATCTGCTCGGTGCTCCTGGATGAAAATGTTGACAGTGAGTTGCTCCGCTCAACGATATTCGGGAAAGTCCCTCCGGCCAGGCTGGCCGATACCATCGCATTTATAAACGCCATCGCCCGACCTTCTGACACCAGTTTTCATGATGAAATGGTGGAACAGTATGGGAGAGTCCGCCGCTTTCTTCCCTGTTTGCTGGAAAATATTGAATTCAGCGCTGCTCCGGCAGGTGAAACCACGCTGGAGGCTATACGCTACCTTGCGGCGATCAGGTCAACCCGGAGGCAGCATATTGATGATGCGCCAATGGCGATAATTACCGGCCCCTGGAAACGACTCTGCTATGGTAAAGACGGTCATTTATCCCGACAGGGCTATACCCTTTGTGTTATGAATAAGTTACAGGACAGTCTGCGACGTCGGGATATTTACGTAGCACAGAGCGATCGCTGGGGAGATCCGCGGGCTAAACTTCTCCGGGGTCAGGACTGGCACACCAACAGAGTGCAGGTATATCGCTCCCTTGGGCATCCCCTCAACGCCGGAGAGGCAGTCAATGCGCTGACCCGGCAGCTTGACACGGTGTACCGACAGGTCGCTAAAAATTTTGTCGATAATCAGGCTGTCTCTCTGGATTTCACCGGCAAACGCACGAAGCTGATCATTGCTCATCTTAACGGACTGGATGAGCCACCGACGCTGAAGTTACTCTCGAAACGTATATCTGACCTGCTGCCAGTTGTCGATCTGACAGAACTCCTTCTTGAAATCAACGCGCATACTGGATTTGCAGAGGAATTTACCCATGCAAGCGAGGCAGGCGCACGTATGGATGACCTGACCGTCAGTATCTGTGCAGTATTGCTGGCTGAAGCCTGCAATATTGGTCTGGAACCCTTTATTCGACCCAATATTCCGGCGCTGACTCGTTATCGTCTGAGCTGGACCAAACAAAATTATCTCAGGGCAGAAACGCTGGTAAAAGCAAACGCCAGACTGGTTGATTATCAGTCTACCCTGCCTCTGGCTCAGAAATGGGGCGGTGGTGAGGTAGCCTCTGCCGACGGCATGCGATTTATTGCCCCGGTACGAACGGTACATGCAGGCCCCAACCGAAAATATTTTGGCTCCAGTCGCGGGATCACCTGGTACAACTTCATTTCAGATCAGTACTCCGGATTTCATGGCGTTGTCGTTCCAGGCACGCTAAGGGATTCCATTTTCGTGCTGGAAGGGCTACTGGAGCAGCAAACCGGACTAAACCCGACTGAGATAATGACAGATACAGCCGGTTCCAGTGATCTGATCTTTGGCCTTTTCTGGCTGCTGGGCTATCAGTTTTCTCCCCGTCTGGCTGATGCAGGAGCCTCTGTATTTTGGCGTGTGGATAAAGATGCAGATTATGGCGTGCTGAATGATATCGCCCGCAATGCTGCGAATGTCCGGAAGATAGAGCAACACTGGGATGACATGATGCGCATGGCCGGCTCCCTGACGCTGGGGACAATTCGGGCGTCAGTTTTGATTCGTTCGTTGCTGAGCAGCGATCGCCCTTCAGGATTAACACAGGCCATTATCGAAGCTGGGAAAATAAATAAGACACTGTACCTGCTGAATTATATTGATGATGAGGATTACCGACGTCGCATCCTGACCCAGCTTAACCGGGGAGAAAGCAGACATGCTGTCGCCAGAGCAATTTGTCACGGGCAGAAAGGCGAGATCAGAAAGCGCTATCAGGATGGGCAGGAGGAGCAACTGGGTGCTCTGGGGCTGGTGACCAATGCCGTCGTGCTCTGGAATACCATTTATATGCAGGCCGCACTGGCACATTTGCGTGATGAGGGCGAAGTCATTAATGAAGAAGATGAAGTCCGGCTTTCGCCACTGCGGCATGCGCATATCAATATGCTGGGGCACTATACATTTACGCTTGCAGAACAAGTAACAAAGGGCCAGCTCAGACCTCTTAAGCAGGCGGACGAGGCGGATGATTCGCCTTTATGACGGCCTAGTTATCAAGGCAATAAAACGCCTATCTGGTTAAAAAATATACTTAGCGTACGTTTTCGTACGGTTGGGCTTCAGACCCCTGAGATAAGCAACCTTAGATTGCATGAAGGAACTTACGGTTTAAATACCTAATACAAAGTGAAACCGTAAGTTTCTGCGCAAATGCTCCCGCTGGTCCTAAAACGAAAGGGGATCCAGATTAATGAGCCGTTGGTTTCTCACCTGTCCCCTCTGGGCTGGGAACATATCAACCTGAGCGGAGATTATATCTGGCGTAATAATCTTAAGCTGGGATCCGGTAAATATCGACCGTTACGCGCAGTGGATGTCAGTCTGTACAAAAAACAGGCTTAGCGTAGGATATTTTCCGTTTTCCAAGCGGACCCCTTGTTGTGGTCGTTAACGCGACACAACCGAGTAAGCGAGATACCAGCGAACACACTGCGCAATAACATCAACGGGATAATGCAAACGGCTGAAGGCTTTTCGGATCAGAGACATGGTCGGGTGACGCCCTAAGAAAACATCATGTTACCCGACCAAGCCTTAATGCGACAGAGCCCTTATCCGACTTAACGCGACAAAGCCCTATCTTTCCCAGGGCGGGATCGCACTTTGTTAATGAAACTTGAACGGGCAGATCGTCTGTGATCTAATCACGTCTCCATGTAGGAGACACGCTCGATGACATTGATTGAACACCTTACCCTTGTTGAAGAAACCCGCTCTGACATCAATCGTAAACATGACCTTGTTGACGTCATGTTTCTTGTCATCAGTGCCATCATGAGTGGTGCCGAAGGCTGGCGGGACATAGAGACCTATGGCAATTCAAAGGCCGATTGGCTCCGTCAGTATCGACCTTTTGCCAACGGTATCCCGCGCCGTCACACTATTGCCCGCATTTTGCGCTGCATTGTCATCGATACCCTGCTTGAAGCGTTGCT
>NZ_AYKS02000087.1 GCF_000496755.2 Serratia sp. DD3 | reverse complement strand
CCGGCTAAACCGGTGCAGTGGCTGACGGATAATGGTTCAGCGTACACCGCGCATGATACAAGGAAGTTCGCCAGAGAGTTGAATCTGGAACCGTGTACAACAGCGGTGAGCAGCCCGCAAAGTAACGGAATGGCAGAGCGGTTCGTGAAAACGATGAAGGAAGACTACATCGCGTTCATGCCAAAACCGAATGTGAGAACGGCACTGCAGAATCTTGCGGCGGCGTTCAATCATTACAATGAAAATCATCCGCATAGTGCGTTGGGATATCACTCCCCGAGAGAATACCGACGCCAGCGGGCATCGTTAACTTAAGATACAAAAGCTGTCTGGAGATGGCGGGTCAAGAACAGTGCGTTGAACAGATAGTGTTTCAGATCAAAATATTTCAACAACATTTTGGTGTGAAACATGTTCTCCTGATACACATTCACATCCGTCATATGATAGAGCTCTTTAATATCTGCTCTTTAATATCCTCTTCAACAAAACGGGATAGAGCGTCTTATTATTTTTCAGCAAAGATACACTCCTGCATAACCGGGAGAAGTGAAATAAAAAGATCAACGCTAAACGTGATGTTGACGTTATCTGCATGCAAATAACACGTTTATCACGGTCAAGACTGAGATTGATGGCAGAAAGTGCCCTTAGAATTCCTAGAGCGATAAGGAAATGAGATCTTCATCTCAGTTCCAGCTAATTGTTATAGCGAACATGATTACTGTGGATCAAATGACGTGCTGCAAGAATATCAAAACGCTAATTATGTTTCTCATCTGTTAAAGGTTGGTTTGTTTTTGGTTTGTTTTTAACATTAATCTGATCATTATTATTCATCAAGATATTTAATTAACATAAATTTAACCTAATAACTCACTAAATTTAGCAATTATGGGCTTGAGTCACATTCCAATCTGACTCATCTCGCTACCTCTTGTATTCCTTTGTTAATCTCCAGCATGTGAAAAGCAGCCACATGAAAATAATACCGTCACGGTACAACACCATGGGCTCGTCACCCTGCAACCAACCCGTTACCTGAACGAAAACAAAAAGGTACTGCTATGAAACTTAATCTCGCATTACTGAATGCATGTGTTGTTTCTGCATGCATGCTATTTACCACGCAAACGATGGCAGAGAAAAAACATGAAATTGCTGTCGTGGCGAAAGTTACCGGTATTCCTTGGTTTACCCGCATGGAAGTTGGCGTAAATGAAGCGGCAAAAAAATTGGATGTTAATGCTTATCAGGTTGGGCCGGCAACACCCGATCCAGCACAGCAAGTTAAAGTAATTGAAGACCTTATCGCCAAAAATGTTGATGCCATTATTGTGGTTCCGAATGATGCTAAGGTGTTGGAACCGGTACTGAAAAAAGCACAAGAGAAAGGCATTGTGGTGTTAACCCATGAATCTCCGGATCAGCGTATCGGTCAGTGGGATGTTGAGACTATCGATAGTGAAAAATATGCTCAGGCTAATATGGATGAGTTGGCAAAAGCGATGGGTGGTAAAGGTGGCTATGCCATTTATGTAGGCTCGCTGACTGTGCCGCTGCATAACGCTTGGGCCGATTACGCTATTAAATATCAGAAAGAGAAATACCCGGACATGTTCGAAGTGACCCCGCGCCTGCCAGTGGCGGAGAACATTGATAAGTCTTACTCCACCACACTGGATCTGATGAAGACCTATCCGCAAATGAAAGGGATCATTGGATTTGGCTCACTGGGGCCAATCGGTGCCGGTCAGGCGGTTGCCAAGAAGCGGGCTAAAGATCAAATTGCCGTCGTCGGTATTGCGATGCCAGCACAGGCTGCACCTTATCTGATGCGCGGTGATATCAAGAAAACATTGCTGTGGGATCCGAAAGATGCGGGTTTTGCGGTGGTGGTTATTGCTGATCAACTGCTGAAAGGGCAAAAAATCACGCCGGAACTGACCATTGAAGGTTTGGGTAAAGCTGATGTCGATAGTGAAAAAGGGGTGATTCGTTTTAACAAAATTCTCGAAGTTACCAAAGATAATGCAAAAACATTAGGTTTCTGATTTTCAGTCGCCACACCAGGGATAGTTGTAAACATAATTTATTGGTAAGAAATAAGTTATCAGTGAAACAGGCGGCGGGAGAATAGCCCTGCCGCTCTGACCACCACCCAATGGCTGCATAAAATAGCGCCATCATTACGGCGTTAGGGAAGGTATTGTCATGACACAGGCTAACGCATTTATCACTCTTGAACATATCAGTAAGCGATTCCCCGGCGTGCTGGCGCTGGATAACGTGAATCTTACGCTGAATAAAGGAGAAGTGCACTGTCTGGCAGGCCAGAATGGCTGCGGCAAAAGCACCATTATCAAAGTGATTTCAGGAGTTTATCAGCCAGAGAAAGGCGCAAGTATCCTGATAGACGGTAAGCTGTTTCATCAGTTTACGCCACAACTCTCATTCTTTTATGGTGTACAGGTTATTTATCAAGACCTGTCATTATTCCCCAATTTAAGCGTATCCGAGAATATTGCTGTTCACCGTTATCTGCCTGGCGGTGATTTTTGGGTGAAACGCAAGAGTATGCGTGAGCGTGCATTAGCCGCCATGCAGCGAGTGGGCGTCACCCTTGATCCAGATAAAAAAGTTGAACAACTCTCCATTGCTGACCGCCAGTTAGTGGCGATTTGCCGCGCTATCGCCGCCGATGCTCGCTTGGTCATTATGGATGAACCTACCGCCTCGCTGACCAGTCAGGAAGTGAAAGGTTTGCTGAATGTGGTACGCGACCTCAAATCACAAGGTATCTGTGTGGTGTTCGTCAGTCACCGGTTGGATGAGGTGATGGAAGTGGCTGACCGTATCAGTGTGATGCGCGATGGTAAGTTGATTGGCACTTGGCCTGCCAGCGAATTAGATAGCCATGAGCTGGCGTTCCTGATGACTGGTCAACGCTTTACTTACAGCCAGCTCCCCCCGCTGGCCGCGAAGGCCGAGCCATTGCTGGAAGTAAGAAAACTTAGCCGAGGGGCGCAATTTCGTAATATCGATTTAACCCTCCATCAGGGGGAAATTGTTTCTATTACCGGTCTGTTAGGTGCAGGCCGCACTGAGCTGTGTCTGAGCTTATTTGGCATGACCCAACCTGATAGTGGTGAGGTATGGGTAGCCGGTGAACAAGTGCATTTTCGTCATAACCGTGACGCGATCCGCCACGGGATAGGCTATGTCTCTGAGGATCGTCTAACGCAGGGATTGATCATGGAACAGTCAATCTATGACAACACTATCGTTTCGGTTTTCGACAAATTGCATACTCGTAGTGGATTGCTGGATCACGCTAAAGCCACTGAGCTGGTCAATCAGTTGGTGCAGGATCTGAACATCAAAGTATCGGATACCGCGCTACCAGTAAAAACACTATCGGGGGGTAATGCTCAGCGGATTGCCATTGCTAAATGGGTGGCAACGCAACCGCGTATTTTGATCCTCGATTCGCCGACGGTGGGGGTGGATATCGCCAACAAAGAGGGGATTTACCACATTGCCAAGGCGTTGGCAGAGCAGGGGATGGCAGTCTTGATGATTTGTGACGAGATCTCGGAGGCTTATTACAACAGCCATCGGGTGCTGGTGATGCGCAAAGGTGAACTGGTCGCTGAGTTTTACCCTCATCAGTGTACCGAACAAGAGATAGCCGAGGTGGTCAATGGATAAGCTAAAACTGCGTCAACTGACGGGGCGGCATGAGTTTTATCTCGGCCTGCTGATATTGCTACTGGTTATCGGTCTGAGCTTGAAAAGTTCGGAGTTCCTGACATTAGGTAACTTAACCGATGTTGCGACCAGTTATGCCATTTTGGGGATTCTGGCTTGTGGGCTGTTTGTCGTACTGATCGCCGGTGGTATTGATATCTCATTCCCGGCAGTAACGGCAATCGCACAATACGTGATGGCATCATGGGTCATTACCCACGGTGGCAGCTTTCCGCTTGCTTTCGTTTTGGCGATGACCGTGGGTTGTGTGCTGGGGTTGGTGAATGGATTGCTGGTGTATTGGCTGAAAGTACCGGCGATTATTATCACCATTGCCACGTTGAATCTGTTTTACGGCTTACTGGTTTATGTCACTAACGGCACCTGGCTGTACGGCTTTCCAGACTGGTTTATGACCGGGATTAACTGGTTCTCGTTTACCGGCAGCGACGGTTATGACTATGGCCTGACATTACCGCTATTTTGTCTGGCGGCCACCATTATCTTTACCGGTGTGCTGATGAATTACACGCGCCTTGGGCGGCAGATATTTGCGATGGGCAGCAACAAAGATGCGGCTTCCCGTTTAGGGATTAACATTCTGCGATTGCATCTGTATGTCTATGGCTACATGGGGTTGCTGGCGGGGGTTGCGGCGGTGGTTCAGGCACAGATTTCTCAATCGGTTGCACCTAACTCCTTGATGGGATTTGAGCTGACGGTATTGGCAGCGGTGGTGCTCGGTGGCACCAGCATGAGCGGCGGTCGTGGCACATTAACTGGCACAGTGCTCGGTGTCATGTTGCTGGCATTTTTGCAAAATGGACTGACGCTACTGAGCGTCTCTTCTTACTGGCATACGGTTTTCAGTGGCGCAATCATTTTGGTGAGTATCAGTAGTACCGCATGGAATGAAAAACGCAAATTGCTGAGGGAGTCCTGATAATGACCTGGCTAAACCGAACTATTCCTGACGACCGTATTATCCGCCTGCAATTGTTGATTCTGGTGGCGGTCATGTTGGCCTTCTCTTTGACCTTGGGGCAACGCTTTTTCAGCTTGGGTAATTTCCAGTCTATTTCCTCACAGTTGCCGATTTTAGGCATGTTGGCACTGGGAATGGGGCTGACCATGCTGACTGGCGGCATTAACTTATCGATAATTGCCGGAGCCAATGCTTGTTCATTAGTCATGGCTGCCATCATTGTCAGCCATCCGGATCAACCACTGTTTCTATTACTGGCTTTAGCTGCCGGATTGCTGGTGGCGGTAGCGATTGGCACCTTAAACGGTATGTTGATTTCGGTGATTGGTGTATCACCGATTCTAGCCACGCTGGGTACCATGACACTGATTACCGGCTTGAATATTTTGTTGTCTAACGGTGATGTTATCTCCGGATTCCCGCCAGTAATTCAATACATTGGTAGCGGTAATATTGCTGGCATTCCTGTCGCGATGATCCTGTTCTTGCTGGTTTCGGTTGGGTTATGGGTGCTGCTTGAACATACTACATTGGGGCGCAGCATCTATCTGGTCGGCTCTAATGAGCAGGCGACCCGTTTCAGCGGCGTGAATACCCATCGGGTGCAAATTGCGGTCTATATCCTGTCAGCCTTATTGGGTTGGGGGGCGGCCATCCTGATGATGGCAAAATTTAATTCCGCCAAAGCCGGTTATGGTGAGTCCTATCTGTTGGTGACCATTCTGGCATCGGTGCTGGGTGGGATTAACCCGGATGGTGGCTTTGGTCGCATTATCGGCCTGATTCTGGCGCTAGTAGTCCTGCAATTATTGGAAAGTGGCCTGAATTTGCTGGGGGTAAGTAGCTACCTGACTATGGCGCTATGGGGTGGGGTGTTGATCCTCTTTATCGCATTACAGAATCGTAAGGCTTAAGAATTGAGGGATAAAACAATGGCAAGTTACTTTATCGGCGTAGATGTAGGAACTGGCAGCGCAAGAGCCGGTGTATTCGATTTGCAGGGCCGCATGGCCGGGCAGGCCAGCCGTGAAATCGCCATGTTTAAGCCCAAGGCCGATTTTGTGGAACAGTCATCCGATAATATCTGGCAGGCGGTGTGTAATGCGGTGCGCGATGCGGTTAATCAGGCCGATATCAATCCTATTCAGGTGAAAGGATTGGGGTTTGATGCTACCTGCTCGCTGGTGGTACTGGACAAAGAAGGAAATCCGCTGACGGTCAGCCCATCGGGGCGGAGTGAGCAAAACGTGATTGTCTGGATGGATCACCGTGCGATTACGCAGGCGGAGCGGATTAATGCCACCAAACACCCGGTGCTGGAGTTTGTTGGTGGGGTGATTTCACCGGAAATGCAAACGCCAAAGCTACTATGGCTAAAACAACATATGCCAACCACGTGGAGCAATGTCGGGCATCTATTTGATTTGCCAGATTTTCTGACCTGGCGTGCAACGAAAGATGAAACTCGTTCGCTCTGTTCTACTGTCTGTAAATGGACTTATCTGGGCCATGAAGACCGCTGGAACTCGTCCTATTTCAAATTGATCGGGTTGGCTGATTTACTGGATAACAATGCGGCAAAAATCGGTGCTATGGTTAAACCGATGGGCGAGCCATTGGGACGCGGATTAAGCCAACGGGCGGCGTCAGAAATGGGCTTGATCCCCGGCACTGCGGTCAGCGTCTCCATTATTGATGCTCACGCCGGTACGATTGGTATTTTAGGTGCGAGTGGGGTTGCTGGCGAAAATGCCAATTTTGATCGGCGAATAGCATTGATTGGTGGTACCTCAACGGCGCATATGGCGATGTCCCGCTCAGCACATTTCATTGGCGGTATCTGGGGGCCATATTACTCCGCCATTTTGCCGAAATACTGGTTGAATGAGGGGGGGCAGTCGGCAACTGGGGCCTTGATAGACCATATTATTCAAACCCATCCGTGCTATCCGGAGCTGCTGGCACAAGCCAAAAGCAAAGGGGAAACCATCTATGAGGCGTTGAATCATATTTTGCGCCAGCTGGCCGGGGAGCCGGAGAATATCGCCTTCCTGACCAAGGACATTCATATTTTGCCGTATTTCCACGGCAACCGTTCGCCGCGGGCAAACCCGAATCTGACCGGTATTATTACCGGGTTAAAGCTTTCGATAACCTTTGAGGATATGGCGCTGCGCTATCTGGCGACCATTCAGGCGCTGGCTTTAGGGACGCGGCATATCATCGAAACCATGAATCAGAATGGCTATAGCATTGATACTATGATGGCCAGCGGTGGAGGCACAAAGAACCCGATCTTTGTACAAGAGCATGCCAATGCTACCGGCTGCGCCATGCTCTTGCCTGAAGAGAGCGAAGCTATGCTGTTAGGTAGCGCCATGATGGGCACAGTGGCCGCTGGCGTATTTGAGTCGCTGCCAGAGGCAATGACGGCGATGAGCCGAATCGGCAAAACAGTCACGCCGCAAACCAATAAAATCAAAGCCTATTATGATCGCAAATATCGGGTATTCCATCAGATGTATCACGACCATATGCGCTATCAGGAATTGATGCAGGAGGAGGCATGAGCCAAAGTGATGAATGGCAGTTGGCCAGTGATGCTTGGATGACTTACAGCCGTGAGCTGTCAGTATTAAAGGAGAATGTCGACCAACGGGTATGGTTACAAGTGCTGGATATGCTGGCCGGATGTTGTGGAAAAATTGCGGTAACCGGCGTAGGTACATCAGGTATTGCGGCACGAAAAGTGGCCCATATGCTGGCATGTGTGGAACAGCCGGCGATTTACCTGAATGCGACCGATGCGGCCCACGGCGATCTGGGTTTTTTGGGGCCACAGGACATTATTATCCTGATCTCCCGTGGCGGTAATTCCGACGAGCTGACCCGTTTGTTACCGACGCTGCAACGTAAGCAGGTGAAGATTATCAGTGTGACGGAGAATGATCAGTCAGCTATCGCGCAGGTTTCTGCTTTAGTGCTAAAAACACATGTGCAGCAAGAAATCGACTCGCTAAATATGTTAGCGACGACATCCATCGTTTTAGTGCTGGCACTGTTTGATGCCATCTGTGTCTGCCTAATGGAACGGCGTGGTTTTAGCAAAGAAGCATTACTGGCGGTACATCCCGGCGGGAATGTGGGCATAGAATTACGCAAGCAATCATAAGCGGCATAGGGCATATGGCATACAAAAAAATGCATTAAGGTGTAATGCCGATCATTTAAGGTTCAGTTGCACGCTCCTTGCACGGTGAGAAGATCCGGAACAGATTTCGTTTCCGGGTTTTATATGCAGAGTGCCTTGCCAAGCATTTGACCTTATTTCTCAATTCAACCTGGCAGAAAATTCTTTGCCTGCTAAAACAATGACGCTCACGGTGCTAAGGTGATTAGTTGGTGCCTCACAAGGGGGCTGAAGCAGTGGGTGGTGATTTTGCCACCCGGTGCGCTTATCCGTACAATAGAGTTTCTGATGAGTTAAACCTAAAATTGCAAGGATGTCGGTATGGAACTATCGTCACAGCACCAAGGGGTTATGCCTTCAAGGGCCGCAGAGCATCTGTGCCGAACTCTCCCGGTATTAATGAACGCCTCATCAGAAAGCAGCAGGCTGTCGCCAACTGCGTACCAGCAAATCCTTATCTATTGTGGCGTACGGCCGGATATTATAGGTTGGCGCCGCTTTCTTAGCGTGTTTCTCGCCTTGCTTGGGCTTTTGGCTCTGGTGGCTGGGGCGATATTTTTCATCGCCTGGAATTGGGTCGCCATGCCGAGAATGGCAAAATTTGCCCTGATTGAATTATTGATTTTAGCGCTGGCGCTGGTGGTCTGGTGGCGCTGGTATGATGCCTTATCCCAGATGGCATTGCTCGCCGTGGGGTTGAGTTTTGGCGGGTTATTTGCGCTGTATGGGCAAGTTTATCAAACCGGTGCCGACAGCTGGGAGTTGTTCCGCGCTTGGGCTTTTGTGTTGTTGCCACTGGCACTGATTGGCCGGCAAAATGGCTTGTGGCTCTGTACTTGGGTCATCGCTAATCTGGCATTTCAACTTTACCACTCCAGCCAGACAACGTCCCTTTTTGACTCTTGGATGACCGATTTCACTCTGCCTGGCTACCTCGCTGTGCAGGGGTTATGCCTGATTGTGCGTGAAGCATTGGCTGAATATGCCAGTAAGAAAGAGCCGACTAGCTGGTTGGCCAGTCGCTGGCTGCCCCGGGTGATGATGGGCTACCTGCTGCTAACCATAACCCCGCTGATTAATCAGGCGATTTGGAACTGGCAAGGTTCCTACACCGCTATAATGGTGCTCATTCTGTGGGGAGCCACGCTACTGGCCGGGTATTTCTATTACCGATATCGTCGTCCTGATCTCTGCATGCTGACATTGGGTGTTATCAGCTTGATGGTCGTTGGCTGCGTATTGCTGACGCAAATGTTCGACAGTAGATGGGATATCGGCACGCTGTTTGCGCTGGGTTTACTGATGGCGCTATGGCTGGTTGCAGGGGGCGCACTATTATTGCATTGGCGGCGTGAGTTGTATCACCGCCAGGAAGTGGACGTCGCACAAAACGAAGTCGCCAGCCTACTGCAGGAACTCCGCCAGCAGCAATTGTTAAATGATGATCAGCTTGCCGAGGTGGGTCAAATCGATCATTCGCATCATTTGCCGTGGTATTTACGTGCTGCGTTGGCGGTCGGTGGCTGGTTTGCTGCGATAATCATTCTTTTTCTGTTGGCATTACTACTGTTTGTTACCGATATGCTTGATTCGTTAAGTGGCGGCGGGCTGATTATCTGTTCATTAATTATCGCCATCCCGGCGGTGGCGTTGTTACGGGCTCCGGGTATTGGCAAGCACCAGATCGGCCTGGCATGGGCCATTGCCGCAACCTTTGGATTATGCTTCGGTGTTTCTTTACTACTGGATGATTTAGGTTGGAACAACAACCTTATGTTTAGTTTGCTGGGGTGTCTGCCAATATTGGCCGTAATGGCATGGGTCATGCCGGATGCGATGTATCGTTTTATGGCCGTTGTCGCTTTCATCGTCACGTTGATCTTGCCTTTGAGTGTCCTGGCCAGTACGCATTTACCGCAAGAGATCGCCATTGGGATTATTGCTTTGTTGATCGCCGGGGTGGTGGCAATCTGGCTGTGGGTGATCGCGCGGCAAAATATCTGGCAAGCAGCCCGCAATCAGCAAACGGCAGCAATTGCGCCACTGTTGTATGGTATTCCTGCCGGCATGATGTTGTTGTGCTTTAGCAGCATTAACTACTCTTTTGTTGATGATCTTTTCTGGCATTCATTTTTTCATGCCTCTTTGCCGCTGATGGTAGGTATCGGTATCGCTGCTGGTTTAATCAGCGCGGCATTGCTTCAGGTCTTCAGATTCCCATCATCAGCCTCGGCAGTTTATCTCTCTGCCGCACTGTTTTGTGGTGCTATCGCCATTTTTTCCCCAGGGATTGGCTTCGGGCTGGCATTATTGTTGGCAGCGCGCTATCAGGGCAGTAAAGGATTGTTGGTGGTTACCGGTTGTTTCTTTATGCTTTATCTTATCGGCTGGTATTACTTTCTCGGTGTCACATTGCTGCAAAAATCACTGTTGCTGTTAGTCAGTGGTCTGCTTTTACTGGGGCTGGCCTTGGCCGCGAAAAAGTTACTACAGGTTAAAACCGGAGAGAGTCATGCAAACTAAAAGCGTGATGAAGTGGCTAATGGCCGGCATAGTTCTGCTGGTGCTGATTATCGTCAACCTGTCTATTTATCAAAAAGAACGGCTGCTGAAACATGGCACGGTGGTGATATTAGAGTTGGCCCCGGTAGATCCACGTTCGCTGATGCAGGGCGATTATATGGCACTGAATTATGCGTTAAACCGTCAGCTTCTGGATGATGGGGTGCAGCAGAGCCTAGATTGTCAAAATGACGCCACCCTCTGCACTGAACCGGTAAACCGTGAGAAAATTGTGGTTGAGCTTGATGCGCAACATCGGGCGGTTAACGCCAGTTTCTACCGGGGTCAACCGCTGAAAGCCCAAGAGGTGCTGATGAAATATCACCTGTCTAATGGTTGGTTGAATATTGGCACGCCAAGTTACTTTTTTCAGGAAGGGGATGCCGAACGTTTTGCCGATGCCCGCTATGGCGAATTTCGCGTAGGCCAGGATGGCACCGCAATATTAACCTATTTGCTCGATGCACAGGGAAAGCGCATTCTTCCTTGATTAGCTGTGTTTACCGTTTAGTTGAGCTTTAATTTTACGCTTTAAGCACAGGTATAGTGTTCACTACCACACATATGGTGCCTTGATGAGTGCTGCGGTTCGTCAGGCCATGATACACCAGGGTTTGGCTATCGCTTATCGTACTCTAGCGGGTTGGGCAAATAGCGCGTAAGGCTAGAAATATAACAGAACCGACTAGCGCGGATAGGTGCAGTATTCTATATTCATTTAACTTTATGATATATGCGGTAGTTCTCTGCTAAACCTGTGCTAAAATCTTTATAGCTGACAGCGTGTTATGCAGTCATGCCACTCGATAAAGCAAAATTCGCCCAGAGGAGTCAGATTCTGGTCTGAAAGCGGTAGGGCCCCACCTTGTTAAGGGGGGATATCAATCCTGTATAAGAATTAAATTGTGTGGAGATAGGTATGGAGACGAAATTTAACGATTTAAAGGCGAAGCATTTACAATTGGTTACTGCTCAGCTGCAGCTTCGGAATAACTTGCAGGAGAAAGCATCTGTACTTGTACAGGAGTATTTTAAGTCGTTGTCTTTGCCAGCAGATCGTTGGTTTATCGCGCAAAATGAACCACGGGCTTATGTGGAAATTGGTGTCTTGAATGCGAAGGGGGAGTTTGAGTCTGCCTATCTACCAAGATTACAATTAGACAATAATTATCGACTGAATTTTCTCATCGTCACTACGTTGGATGATACCCCAATAACCGGTGGCTATCGCCATGGTGTCAGTATTTCACTTTATTATGAAGGTCCTAAGCTGTTTGCGGTGGTGGGCGTTGGTGATGATGCTTCTACTTGCGAAGTGGCATCAGTACCAGAAGACTTTGCAGAAGTCTGTGAAGCGATTAAATCGCTGATTATCTCCGGTATTGAGAAATCGATGCCAAAAGCTGTTTTAGAGTAAATAGACCTCAGTTCATTCAGGTTGCAGATCGTTGGCGAAGTGTACTGAGCTAACTTTTCTGCAGCTTGAATGGCGTTAATATTTAGTTTTTGTTTTTCATATTTTGCTTCAAGTAACTCACTGTACGCTGGTAACTCATTCCGGCAGCACCGCTACCAGGAATGAGCTCAGTTTCACAAACGCATGTTGCTGAAGATTCCAGTGAGGTTATTCAGGAGCGCCAGAACGTGCGTGAGCACAAAATAAGAATAGGATAAATTTCCAAACGGCCAAAGAGCATAGTTGCACACATCAACCATTTTGCTGGTGAACTTAAGACCCCAAAGCCAGCGGCCGTTTCACCGATTCCCAATCCCATATTGTTAATACAAGCCGCGACGGTGCCAAAAGAGGTCATCAAGTCGTAGCCCATCGAGTTTAACGCCCATATAAAGAAACAACTGAAAAAGATATAGAGAAAGAAAAAACTCCATACTGAACGTAATACGCGATCGGGTATCGGGGAACTGCCCACTTTGATGATATGAACTGCATTGGGATGTAATAACTGATGGAGTTCACGCCGACTTTGTTTGTACATGATCAAGAAGCGCAGAGCCTTGATTCCGCCACAAGTCGAACCGACGCAACCACCAAAGAAACTGGCTGCCAGCAGTAAAATCACTGTGTTGGAGGGGAGGGTGGCATAATCCCCGGTTGCCAAGCCATTGTCGGTCATCATTGAGGCGGTAAGAAGAAAACCATGGACGACGGCTTCTAGTGATGGGTACCTGTCTGAATTCACTAACTGAGTGCAGACAATCACGGCAATCGTCGTAAAGATAAATAAAAAGAAACGTAATTCAGTGTTTTTAAATAATGGCATCAAGCTGCGGCGTTGGGCGGCCACAAAGTAAAGCGTAAAGTTGACTGCTGAAAGTAGGGAGAAGACGCCCGCCACTATCTCTACTGGCGCACTGTTAAAATAGCCCAAGCTCTCGTTGCGGGTGGAAAACCCCCCCAGTGAAATCGTAGAAAGGGCATGGCACAAAGCGTCAAACCATGGCATACCTGCAATACGGAATGACAAGGCACAAAGCAAGGCAAGCAGCATATAGGTTGACCACAGGGTTTTAGCCGTATCGGTCAGCCTTGGCGTGAGCCGTTCTTCTTTAAATGGGCCGGGCATTTCAGATTGGTATAGCTTACTGCCCCCTATCCCCAGCAGCGGTAATATTGCCACTGCTAAGACGATAACCCCCAAACCACCGATAAAATTGAGTTGAGCACGGTAATAAAGAATAGATTTCGGGACCTTATTCAGGTCACTGAGAACTGAGGCACCGGTGGTGGTGATACCAGAGACACCCTCAAACATCGCATCAGTAAGGCTGATATTTAGTGTGTTATCTATCCACAATGGCAGCGCACTGATCAGAGAGAAGAATACCCAGAACAGTACAATGATTAAAAAACCATCTTGGGTATGCAATTGAACTTTTTTCTGGCGCGTTATCTGCCAGCATAGCCCGCCGACCAAACTGGAGATGATCAACGTATAAAAAAATGAAAACAGGCTCTTCTCTTTATAAATGAGAGCAATGAGCATCGGCGGGATCATGGAAAGGCTATAGAGCAAAACTAAAAAACTGCATAAGTTAATAACGATTAATGTTTGCTTTTTATTGACCATAGTTTTATGCGTATTACGTCAGTGGCAGTTGAACACCATTTATGAGCCTTGCGCTGAAGGATAATGCAACTGATGTGAAAAGTATAAAGATTTAGAGGTTCAGAGCGAAACATCCACCATTCGCTCATCGTTAGCAGGGGCAGTTGTCAATCTGGCGGGTTGATGTTGCTGGCAATGGTGGCAGCCAAGCGGCAGGGAATAGGCTTGAAGCGTATCACCCTGCAGTTGGCAGCATAACCCATATATCGTCATAGTCAGCTCATGGTGACCAAGCCGTTGCTAGTCAGTGGTAATTTTTACCCCGACTCTGCTGATTTGGTTGGCGTCCATCTCTGCGATGGTCCAGGTTAAACCCGACCATTCCACCTGATCACCGATGACCGCTTCCCCGCCGATCTGTTGGGCAATAAACTGCCCAAGTGTTTGCTGTTCGTCGATCTCCGCTGGAAAACTAAGGCCGTAGATCTGCGATATATTACTCAGCAGGGCATCAGATTGTAGAACAAAGTCACCAAAGAAACGGTCATCAAGGGTGACACTCGGTGCCTGACTGAATAGTTTACCCAGTGCAGGTAAATTGTGTTCGTGGCCAATGACACACAAGACATCACCTTGCTGCAAGCGGGTACTGCCGGTTGGATGCAGCCATTCATTATCACGAAATAATACCGCGATATGCGTCCCCTGGGGCATTTTCAGTTCACGTACTGCCGCCCCAATGCACCAGTTTTCGGCGGTTAAGTGGTAAATAAATTGTTCCCATTGGTTTTCGAGGTCAATATCCAGCCCGACGCGGGAAGAAGGCGCCAATGTAGGGGGAATAACCACTTTAGCTTTTTTAGCGGCCAAGGAGAGTGTAGAGCCTTGCAACAGTAGCGAAACCAATACCACAAAGAAAGCGACGTTAAAGAATAGGCTGGCGTTGGGCAGGCCAGCCATCATAGGGAAGACCGCCAGGATCACGGGAACGGCTCCACGCAGCCCTACCCAAGAGATAAACAGGCGCTCACGCAGGTTAAAGTTGCGAAACGGCAGTAAACCGGTAAACACCGAGATTGGGCGGGCAAACAGGATCATCCACAACGAGAGAAGAAGCGCTGGGAGGGCAATGGGCAGCAGCTCCCGTGGATTAAGAAGTAACCCCAAGACCAGGAACATACCAATCTGGCTTAGCCAGGCCAAGCCATCGAATGTTTGCATAATGCCGTGATAGTTGCGAATCGGTCGGTTGCCGAGCATTAAGCCACACAAATAGACAGCCAGAATACCACTACCATTGAGTGCGGTGGTCAACGCAAAGATCAAGATGCCGCCACTCACCGCCAGCAGGGGATATAGCCCTTCAGCGAGTTTGATGTGATTGATTAACGTCAGCAATAACCAGCCACCACCGAGCCCGAATATCACCCCCAGAGCAAACTGCTGCAATAATTGAACCAGGAATAGCCAGCTAAACGAGGTTTCTCCGGCAGAAATCATGGCGATGAGTGCGATGGTGAGAAACACTGCCATAGGATCGTTGCTACCAGACTCAATTTCCAATGTTGCATTGACGCGTTCGTTCAGTCCTTTGCCATCTAACATGGAAAATACGGCGGCGGCATCGGTAGAGCCAATAATGGTGCCAATCAATAACCCTTGGATCAGATCGATATTAAACAACCAGGCTGCAGCCAGACCGGTGAGCCCGGCAGTGATCAGGACACCCACCGTCGCTAATGACAAGGCGGGCCACAGTGCCACACGGAATGAACTGACACGCGTACGCATACCGCCATTAAGCATTATGACGGCTAATGCCAGGTTACTGACCAGGTAGGCAATAGGATAATTGTCAAAAATGATGCCACCAGGGCCATCGACGCCAGCTAGCATGCCAATTGCCAAAAAGATTACCAGTATCGGGATGCCTAAACGAGATGAGAAAGAGCTAAGAAGAATGCTTGCGCCCACCAACACTGCACCGATGATGAACAAACTGTTGATTGTACTCGCATCCAAGATAATGTTCTCCTGCAAAAAGGACTAAGAGAGGGGGCCAATAGAGCAGCATAATAGCCTGTTTTACCAGTAAAGTGCCAAGGATGATTGTAAAAATAAGGTGTATTTATTGCCTATTTACCTATTATTTGATTTGAAAAGCATAAAATGAGCATGTTTATTATTTTTATCAATAATTATCAATAATTATCAATAATTATCAATAATTATCAATTGGATATATTTGCATGAGTGTATAGATTCAAGCGGCATTGAGAGGCAATAAACGAATTTGAATCGAGACCAACATCGGTGGAATTGAGTTACGCGACTCATCAATGAGCCGCGTGACGGCAAGCGCTAGCTTGAATAGGTCTGACTATCAGCAATCAAGCATGAGTGGTTGAATTAGGTTCACTATTACTTTGTGTATTCGCTAGCATCCGGCGAATTGGTACGATGAGCAGCATAAGAACCGCAGCACAAATAACCAGAGCAATGGAGCAACGAGCAAACAGGGTAGGCAACAGGTCTAATTGGTCGGCTTTAACATGGCCACCAATCAGGCCAGCGGCCAGGTTGCCAAGTGCACTGGCACAAAACCACAGGCCCATCATTTGGCCACGCATTCTTTCTGGTGCCAGTAATGTCATGGTTGCCAACCCAATCGGGCTTAAACAGAGCTCACCTAACGTCAGTAATAGAATACTGCTTACCAGCCACAGTGGGGATACACCAGTGCCTTCATGACTGAGTACTTGCTGTGCCGCCAGCATCATCACCCCAAAGCCTGCCGCAGCAAATAAAATGCCGATAACAAACTTGGTAATGCTGCTAGGGCGAATCATGTTGCGTGCCAATGCTGGCCATAGCCAACTGAACACCGGGGCCAGCAAAATAATAAACAGTGCATTAATGGACTGGAACCAGACCGCTGGAATTTCGAAATCACCGATCATTCGCTGGGTATAATCTTGGGCGAATAGATTGAATGAAGTTGGCTTCTGTTCAAAAGCAGACCAGAAAAAAGCCGCAGAGAGCAGCAGGATAAAACAGACCAGCAGCCGCGCCCGCTCGCTACGGTTCATATTGGCAAAGAAAAAAAGATAGATAAAATATAATGTTACCGAGGAAGCAATCACATAAACCAAGGTGCTGGCAATGGTCACCGGGTTAATGGTGATGATGCCTTGTGCCAGTAGTGTGGCGACCAATGCGATAGCGGCGGCGAATACCACAATCCAGCGGCCGACACCGCGTTTTTTTGTTACTGGCTGATTCCAGGTTGAGTCCAGACCACCTTCACTGTCATAACGCTTCATCGCAGGTACGGCAAATAGGCGGAAGATAACCAACGCAACCAACATACCAATGCCACCAATACCAAAGCCCCAGTGCCAACCGTGTGAGCGAAGTAACCAGCCCGTCATCAACGGGGCAATAAAAGAGCCGATATTAATACCCATATAAAAGAGAGAAAAACCACCGTCACGGCGGGTATCCCCTTGTTTGTAGAGGGTACCGACCATCACCGAAATACAGGTTTTGAACAAGCCGGAACCGAGCACGATAAACATCAAGCCGATGAAGAACAGGTCATTACCCATAATGGCCGACAGGGCAATAGAGAGATGCCCCAGTGCGATTAGAATCGAACCATACCAGACCGCTTTTTGCTGGCCGAGCCAGTTATCGGCCAACCAACCGCCCGGTAATGCGGCCAGATACATACTGCCAGCGAAGATACCGACAATTGCCGAAGCATTTTCTCGTGCTAACCCCATCCCACCGTCATAAACGGTGGCGGCCATAAACAGGATCAGTAGTGGGCGAATGCCATAAAAAGAGAATCGTTCCCACATCTCGGTGAAAAAAAGCGAACGGAGTGGATAGGGGTGGCCGAAAAAGGTTCGGCTTTGTTGTTGATTAACAGAGGATTGCATAACGTTATTCCAGGGTAGTGTATTGCACAAGGGAAGCGAATATTGTTGTAAATCTGTTGTGCTCAAGTTATAGCATAGGCGACGGTATGGCGAATTTCACCTCGCCATGGGCCGGATGTTCGATATAGGTGATTATTTGTTGATACTTCACGCAGGGAAGTTACTACTACAGACGGTGCTACTACAGGCTATGTCACTACAGACTATACCGCTACAGACTATACCGCTACAGACTATACCGCTACAGACTATACCTCTACAGACAAGACAAGGCCTCAAACCCAGCAGATGTGGTAGTGATAGCCACATGAGTCACTTCATAATGGGCTACCGCATTAAATGGATCTTCTGCCAGTATTTTATCCAACTGTGCTCGCTCAATCTCTTTAACCAGGATCACACCACCGGTACGGGGATTTTTACGACCCGAAGCCATAAAGATCCCTTGCGCAAAATAGCGTTTTAACCAAGCGACATGCTGTTCAAGGTACCCGTCAACTTCTTCAATTGGGCGGTGGTAGGTCAGGCTGATGATGTACATGGTGTTTCCTTTTGTCAGGTTGTTAGTTGTAAAGAGAAGGCTCACCCGCTGGGCGGGTCTTAAAACGGCGATGTAACCACATATATTGGTCTGGTGCCAACAGGATCTCTTTTTCAACCACCTTGTTCATAAAGGCGGCAGCATCAAGTTCGTTATCCAGCGGAAAGTTTTCTACCGCAGGTTGAATGATAAGTTCATAACCTTGGCCGTGGGGTAGACGCCGTGGAGTAAAGGGAATAATTGCCGGTTTACCCATACGTGCCAGCATGTAGCTACCGGAGGTGGTCGCGGCATTGTCTACCGCAAACAGGGGAACAAAGACACTGCTGCGTGGGCCGTAGTCATGATCGGGGGCGTACCAGATAATCTCGCCTTGTTTCAGGGCGCGGATCATCCCTTTAATATCTTTACGATCCAGCATGGATTTATTGGAGCGCATACGTCCCCAAGTTTGTAGCCAATCTATCAGTTTGTTGTCATGGGGGCGATAGACACCTATTCCTGGATTATAAATACCAAAGGTACGTGCGCCCAATTCCAACGTCAGAAAATGCAGGCCGATCAGCAGAACACCTTGCTGGTTATCCCGCGCTTTTTGTATTTGTTCCAGGCCGGTGACAGTAAACCAGCGCTCGATACGCCAATTGGGCCAGAACCAGGCCATACCGGTTTCAAGTAATCCCATTCCGACGGATTCAAAGTTTTTCCTGACTAATGCGTCACGCTCAACGCTTGTCATCTGCGGAAAACAGAGCTCAAGGTTACGCTGTGTGATTGCTACTCGGCGCTTGAGAAAATGCATGGAGAAGCGACCTAGCCCCGTCCCCAATTGATAGAGGAGCGGGTACGGAAGCATAACCAGCAGGTAAAGCAAACCAATGCCAAACCAAGTGAGCCAATAGCGAGGATGGAGTAACAAACGATTGAAGGTAGGAACTTGCGTCATAGTTTCTCAGCTTAGAAGCAATCAGTTAACACTTATTGCAGAGAAATCGTATACACCTGGCCATTTTCTAATACGGGGGCACTCATTGCCCCAGGTTTACTTGATCCACCTTTGAGCTTGGCCCTGGTCACCAGTTTATTGTGTTCGGTTGCTTTTGGGGCAACGTCATCAATCAGGCTATAGACCGGTTACTTTGCTAAAGGAACAACAAAATCCATTACGTAGAAAGGATTCGGTGTATATGATGATTCGTCTGCTATTTATCCTCTATATTGTGACATTTTTTCTCTGTAACGGGAAAAACAACAGCATTAGTCAGCCTGTTTGTTGGAAAAAAAAGGATTAAGTGATGTTTTTTTAAGATGGGCAATATAAATTGTCGAGAGCGCCATAAACTGGCGATTGGCTATGGTGTTTAATGCTGCGTGGCTGCCGTAAGGGTAGCAACCGGTCATCCTTCTTACAGGTGGGCACTGAGGAGCTGGGAACTCAATGCCCAATTCACAGTCGCTACTCTTTAAATAATCCTTTCACCGCTTGTGGCTCTGAGCGCCAGTATTGGGGCGGTGCTTTTACATTGGCCCCTAATTTTGCTGCGGCATGCCATGGCCAACGCGGGTTATAAAGAATACCACGACCTAGTGCCACCATATCCGCCTGCCCGGTGGCGACAATCGCTTCCGCCTGTTCAGCTTCTGTGATCTGCCCAACAGCGATGGTGGGCATACCAACTTTTTGCTTGATAGTTTCAGCAAAGGGGACCTGATAGTTCGGCCCGATAGGGATCTGTTGCTGAGGGGAAAGTCCACCGCTGGAAATATGGATATAGTCACATCCCAGTTGTTTTAATGCGGCTGTTAATTCAACAGACTGTGGCTCATCCCAGCCGCCATCAACCCAGTCACTGGCTGAAATTCTTACACCAAGCACTTTATGTGCTGGGATTACCTGGCGTACTTCGCTGAATATTTCCAGTAGTAGACGCATCCGGTTTGCTAAACCACCGCCGTATTGGTCTGTACGCTGGTTGCTCAGTGGTGACAGGAATTGATGGAGCAAGTAACCGTGCGCGGCATGTAATTCGATGAGGTCAAAACCAATACCATCAGCATGTTGTGCGGCGGCGACAAATTGCGCCTTTAATTGCTGGATTTGTTCCAGGCTCATGGCTTGCGGAATTTGATCCTGGCTATTAAAGGGCAGGGCGGAAGCAGAAAGCGTTTGCCAACCTCCTTCAGTTGCCGAAATTTGTCCCCCACCTTGCCAAGGGACAGCACATGAGGCTTTACGACCAGCATGGCCTAATTGAATACCCAGTGGCATGCGGCTGTATTGTTTTACCGCTGTTACCACATCCGCCAGTGCCTGCGTGGTTGTTTCATCCCATAGGCCGAGATCTCTGTCGGAAATGCGCCCTTCTGGCGAAACTGCCGTGGCTTCAACAATCAACAAACCCGCACCAGAGTGGGATAGATTTCCCAGGTGAATAGTGTGCCATGGAGTGGCTTTGCCATTATCGGCAGAATATTGGCACATAGGGGCGATAATGATGCGGTTAGGTAGCGGTAAGGCGCCTAGGGTAATGGGGGTAAAAAGTTGGCTCATAATGTCCTTGTGATTGGTCAAAACCGTGATTTTGGTTAACAGGCGGTATGCTCTAATTACACCTGAGTGGGCGGGGGGTCAATGAATATTGCTGGTACTTGCTGCGGTGCAAGTTGCAAGAAGGGCACTGATGCCAGTCATCGGTTTTACTTAATGCCGATGCTTGCTGGTGTTGTCCTACTTGCAACTTGATTAAACGTGACTAGATACGCTTTTTTGAGTCGTTGCCTGATTACTATTTCTCGCGCACACCTTCAACGGAGATGATCAGTTCAACTTCCTGCGAGGCTGGGCCGAGGTCAGTGGTGATGGCAAAATCTTTCAGTTTGATTTTCCCCGCTGCTTCAAAGCCAGCACGGTAGCCGCCCCATGGATCGTTACCTTGACCAGTCAATTTGGCATTGAGGGTGACTGGCTTGGTGACGCCATTCAGTGTCAGGTTGCCGGTGATGATATAGTCTTCACCTTGTTTCTTCACTTCAGTGGACTCAAAAGTGGCTTTCTGGTGTTTCTCTGTGTTAAGGAATTCACCACTACGTAGGTGTTTGTCTCGCTCTGCGTGGTTAGTATCTACACTGGCGGTATTGATGGTGACATTAACTTTATCTTGAGCGGGGTCTTTTTCATCAAAAGTGAAGCTACCGTCAAAGTCTTTGAAGGATCCGTAGAGCCAGCTATAGCCTAAGTGTTGAATACGGAATTCAATAAATGCGTGTTGACCCTGCTTATCTATTTTGTAGTTGGCTGCCAAGGCTGAGCCTGCGTTTAATAACAGGGCTGCAGTGACAAGACCCAATAATTTTTTCTTTAACAACATAACAATCTCCATTTAGCCAATAGGTTAATCGGCGCTGTGACCCAGCATCCGTTTTAAAGTGACATCACTATCGATAAAGTGATGTTTAATTGCTGCCAAAGCGTGTAGTACCGAAAGCACGACAACGGCCCAGGCAAGATAAAGATGGACTGTTCCTGCAGTATCTGCTTGCTGCGGTAAATTGGTCAGCAGTGCCGGTAGATTAAACCAGCCGAAAACACTAATCGGCTGACCATCACTGGTGGAAATAAGGTAGCCGCTGATCAAAATAGCAAACAGAATAACGTATAGAGCAATATGAGTAAGGGTGGCACTGATGCGGGTAAAACGGCTATAGCTATCAAGTGGTTTCGGTGGTGGTGAAATCCAACGCCAAATTACTCGAATGACCAGAACAATAAACAGTATAACACCGATACTTTTGTGGATTTCTGGTGCTTGGTGGTACCAGTTATCGTAATAACCGAGTGTTACCATCCAGAGGCCTAAAGCAAACATGCCATACAGGCTAAGGGCTACCGACCAATGAAGCAGAATAGAAATGAACCCAAAGCGATGGGCAGTATTTCTCCAAAGCATAATAATTCCTTTTGGTGTCAACAGTTGCTGGCTAATAGTTATATATGAATGAAAGGTAATGCAATAATTAAATGTGTTTTATTGACTTTTAAATTTTCTTATTCAGTTTATTTGCCTAAGTTATGGTTAAGTTGGTCAAATAAATGTGGTAATGGGTTGTTTTTAGGCGGAGCCTATAAGGGTGTTTTTTTTTTGAGATCGGCTCGATCTTTGTCTGAATTATTCATTTTATAAATTTTCCACCGGTTTATTATAAGCGGGATGATACAGGACCGCCGAATGTGTTTTATTGTCATATTTTGTTTTTTTAAGTAAATATTACTGTGCACGCTAATTAATAAGTGGTGAATTAAATCGGTGTTGAACAAGAACCAAAGGAAACAGGGTGGTAAGGTTAATATCTTTGTAGTCACTCAAGGAATTAGATTTTTTATTAGGTTAAAAATTAACAGTTGTCCATTTTATTCATTCTTTAACCTAAATAATTCGAGTTGCTTGTAGGAAGCAACTGAGCGACAAATCGGTCAGGACTGATTTGTACAACGCTTGCGTTGGCCCCATCAGCGGCGAGTCGCATGGATGAGACGAGTAACCGCAGCCAGAACCCAAGCAGCTTGAAGTATGGCGAGTATAGATAATTTGCCTCAAGTTACCACTTAACGTCACTTGAGTGACTTTGTCAGGGCGAGTAATGCAGTCAATCCCTCACAATGTGAATGTGATGTGTATAATAGACGTGTTCTTGAATCTGCAGGCCTTTGACGCAAGGAAATCAAATGAATAACGTTGAGTTTAATGATCGTAAACTTCGTTTGCTGATAATGCTGGCGATGTTGGTGGTGATCCTTGCTGGAATAAAGGCGGCTGCAGATATCGTCGTACCGTTCTTGCTAGCGGTATTCCTGGCGATTGTGCTGAATCCGTTAGTCGCTTTGTTGGAACGCTGGCGGGTACCCAGAGGATTAGGGGTGATGCTGATAGTGATGGCGATAGTGGTGATATTGTTCACATTCATCAGTATGCTTGCCTCATCACTGAATGAGTTTGCACGGACATTGCCACAATACCGCGGGATAATGCTGGAAAAGTTGCATGATCTGCAATATTACGCTGAACGTTTCAATATCGACCTGACTTTTTCGGCTGATGCGATAATTAAGTTGGTTGATCCTGGCACCACGATGAATCTGGTGACCCGGCTGTTAAGCCAACTTTCCGGGGTGATGACCAGTGTTTTCCTGCTAATGATGACCGTGGTTTTTATGCTGTTTGAAGTCAAGGTGTTGCCCTTCAAACTCCAGCAGGCATTGGATAAACCTAAAGAAGGAATGGTTACCATCAAACGTGCCCTGAAAGGGGTTACACATTACTTGGTGATCAAAACTATGTTCAGCTTGGTGACAGGGCTGATTGTCTGGGGCTTTCTGAGTTGGATTGGGGTACGCTTTGCCTTTATCTGGGGCATGATGGCCGTTATGTTCAACTACATTCCTAATATTGGTTCTGTCATTGCGGCTATCCCACCGCTGATTCAGGCGCTGTTATTTAATGGATTTGCTGATGCACTGGCGGTAGCCGGGGGATATATCCTGATTAACCTGATTATCGGTAATATTGTGGAGCCGCGTATTATGGGACGTGGGCTCGGGCTTTCTACATTGGTGGTGTTTCTTTCGCTGATTTTTTGGGGTTGGTTGATGGGGCCAGTGGGTATGTTGCTATCGGTGCCACTGACTATGATTGCCCGTATCTCGTTGGAAACGATGGATGGGGGCTATAAGGTAGCGGTGATCCTGGGGGATGGGCAGGTAAAAAAAGAAACAGCGGCAGAATAAGTTGCCGTGATTACACGGCTAACAACTCCATCGCAGGCTGGGTTAACGTGGCGGTTGATGGATAAAAATAACGTAACACATTATACAGTGAGTAAAATTCTAACCGGTTACGAACATTGACCTTTTCGGTGATATGACGTTTATGTACATATACAGTATGGGTGCTGATATCCAGCTTTTTGGCAATGCGATAGTTGGGTATTTCAGACATCCAATATCTCATTACCGCGAGTTCTTGTGGGCTGAAGAGTGAATAGTACCCATTGTTCATTAAGCTAACCGGTCTATCACGCAATAAACTCAATACGTCAAGCATCGCCGCCTTATTGAACATAAAGGTGTTATCGGCAATTCGCATTGGCATATCGCTGTAGGGATAAGGTGCATCAAGGTAGATATACAGTGTTGATTGCCGGGCTGCGTTGAAAAAGGTCTGAATCAGCGGGTTATTTTCACTATACCGGCAGTAATCGGTTAAGTTCACCAAGATATGGGTAGGTTTGATGTTGGCTAATAGCAACAGCGCAGATTGAATGTCTTGGCAACAGGTCACAGAAGCGAAGACATGATCAGTAAAGCAGTTGGCGACCGCCAAACGAGTGAAGCCACATTCATCCATAACGAGTAGTTTCATACTGACATCCTTGTTAGTAGTATATTTTTATTACATGTAAGTCGCTGGTGAGTGCCAACCAGCATAAACCTGCAGATTATACAGGTTTAGATCACACCCTATGCAGCAGTATGTTCAATCCTGAATCCTGAATCCTGATGCGATAGCTGGGTATCCTGTCGGTAAACTATACTACAAATAATTTGCGTTACAAGATGGAGACGTAACTCAATTCTAGGTTATTTTCGAATTAGGTTTTCCCAGATATCGAGATGATGAGGTACTTGCCTGGTAGACATACCTTGTCTATTCAAGTGGCTGCATTGTATTAGCTGCTAAAATGCCTAACTCCCACCTGTTACTCTATTAGGTGCAGTTATTCCGCCCTGTAATTTTACTGGCTTTTAACAGCGATTCAAGGTGCAAGAGCAAACAATCTAGTGAGCGCCATTTAGGCGCTCTTACTGGATTACTACTACCTGCAACTTGAATGACGCTGGGGTAAATTAATGTTTTCTTCGGTCAAGATCTTGGTAATCGGTTGATTCTATTTTGGCGATGCCAGCCTCAAGGATATTGATTAATTGGCGGGCAACATCCGTGGTTAGCCAAAGCGTCCGGTCAACTTGTGCCTCTTCGGCTGATTGGTCTTGTGAAGATAGGTAATGAAGGCGAATCATCATGGCATTATAAACATCGACTGTGCTGATATCCCAGCCAACCAGTGGATGTGTTTGTATTACTTCATCATTTCTGCCCATAGAGACCCCTTATCAAGTAGTGACAAGCATAGGTTAGTTACGAGGAGCAGTGCATATCATCGTTGAGATGAGTTATTACAGTATAAGCGTCAATATTCAGGTGTGGATCTTTTTATACTCGTCATTCTTCAAACTGCTTGGGTGTGAGCGGACTTGCCACCTACAAGCAACTCGAATTATTTAGAGTATAGGGCGAATTAGAGAAAATAAAAAAGCCGAAGAGCGACCTCCGGCAAAACAACGACTACATGGCAGAATTACTCTGCAGTAAACCAATCGTCGGCACTTTCCCAGGTTTCCTGAAGTATTTCCGCGATCAGCTCTTTCTCTGTTTTATTACCCCCCAACACCGAGAGCCCGTTAGCACTGGCATAGCGAATTTGTACTGCGGCGTCAGGAAATTGACGATTCACCCGCTTACTGAATTCGTTTGTCAGGGCTTCAATTGCTCCTGGTGGCAGTGGTTTGGTTTTATCAATAGTGATTTCAACACGCATGGTAACCCCCAGCATTCAAGACTGTTTATTTATACAGTATGTGAATGATGGAGGCAAGTATAAATCAAGATGAAAAATATTAGCAATCAACCACTGACCAATTGATGTTCTCACCAGCCAGAAAAGGCACAATCGCTTCTTTATTATCTAAAGTAATTTCCTCTGGTTGGCTAACGGGTAGCCGCTGCAACACGATGAAATCCTCGTTGACGGGTAAGTCATAGAAGCGCGGGCCATTGAGAGAACTAAAGGCTTCCAGATGCTCCAATCCGCCCAGTTGTTCAAAGATCGTCGCGTATACAGCAATGGCATTCGGTGCGTTAAAAACACCAGCACAACCACAACTTGATTCTTTGCGATGCTTTGCATGAGGAGCAGAATCCGTTCCCAGAAAGAATCTGTCTGACCCGCTGCTAATAGCCTGGCATAACGCATCTTGGTGAATGTTACGCTTGAGGATTGGGAGACAAAACAGGTGAGGGCGAATACCACCAACCAGCATATGGTTACGGTTGAACATCAGGTGCTGCGGGGTGATGGTTGCTCCCAGAAATCGGTCGCCTGCCAATACGTATTGCGCCGCTTCTTTAGTGGTAATATGCTCGAAAACGATTTTCAATTCAGGGAACTGGCGGCGAATAGGTTCCATTACTTGATCGATAAAATAGGCTTCTCGGTCAAAAATATCGACATGTTTATCAGTCACTTCACCATGGATTAGCAGTGGCATCCCCATTTTCTGCATTTGCTCGAATAAAGGATAAATCCCTTTAACGTCACTGACACCATGGCTGGAGTTGGTGGTCGCATTGGCAGGATAGAGTTTAGCTGCAGTAAACACACCCTGTTCGAAACCCTTTGCCAATTCCTCCGCTGTCAGTGAATTAGTCAGATAGCAAGTCATCAAGGGCTTGAAATGATGATTCACCGGGATGGCGGCCATAATTCGTTCCCGATAACTTAATGCTGCGGCAACGCTAGTGATGGGGGGGGCCAGGTTTGGCATCACAATTGCCCGGCCAAATACTTGACTAGTATAGGGCAGAACCGTTTTCAGCATGTCATCATCACGTAGATGGAGGTGCCAATCATCAGGACGGCGGATTTTCAGGGTTTGAGGTTGTGCTGTCATAGGGTGGGGCTCCGGCAGTTAAAAGGCTGAATAGAAGCGCGTAACTGTGGGTTATTTACGCCGGGGTGTAAGGATAAGCGGAAATGGCTTGCGATGCATCTATTTGTTGATAATGGGTTCTTAGCGACATAGATAAGAACGGTCTGTATCGGCAGATATAAAAAACCGCCCTGACCAGACTGGTTCAGGGCGGGTTAAGGTCATTTGCCGTTAAACGGCTATGCGAGCACGCCGCATAACTTAATCATTAATCGGCTGTGGCTTGGTAGCCGGTGCAATCGCTTGATTGACAGCTGCATGCCCACCAGCGGCACCTTTACCTGTAAAGTCAAAGGCAGGGCGTTGCCAGTCACTCGCGGGTACCACTTCCGCTTGGTAAGCCGGTGCCGGTGCTTTAGTCACTGGCGCGGTTGCTATGTGCTTATACAGCACTGGTTGTGCATTAATAACCGGTGTTGGCGCTATTTGCTCAACCACAACAGGCATTGCTTGTTCTGGCAGCACTTGTTCTGGCAGCGCAATAACTTCGCTTACTGTTGTTGCTTCTGGTTCAGTAGTCACTACTGTAACCTCTGCTTCGACGGGTTGCGATGTTGTCATGGCAACCGGTGTTTCAACCAGCACGTTTTCACTCGGTACTTCAGCGATGACTTCTACCGATGCTGTTTCTATCACTACTGATTCAGTCACTACTGATTCAGTCACTACTGATTCAGTGGCTGCAGGCAGAAGGACTTCTTCCACAACTGGCTGGGTCTCAACGGTATCGACAACAGGCTGTTGTGCAGAGACCATTTCAACCACGACCGGTAAAGTGGTCAGTGACTCTGTAACCACTGCTGCGTTTTCGGTTGTGGCTTCAGTCTGAACTTCAGCCGATGGCGCCGCTTGTACGATTGGATAGCTTACCCAGACCTTACCTGAAGCTAATTCCGGTGAGGCAAAAGCGCCAGCCAGTGGCATTGGTGCGTGGGTTGGATAGCGCTCGTCACGATAGCGACGACGACGCTGACCACTGACGCGCAAATGACGCGGCGAACGACGAGAGCGGCGCGGCATACCATTTTCAGTATTATTGCGATCACGGTGATCGGCTGGTGCATCAGCGGTAGACGGCTCTGCGATTGCCTGTGGCAGCAGCTTCACACTATCTTCTTGCACCGGAAGGTGTTTTTCTTCTGCCGGAACCTGAGGCGCTTTAGGTGCCAGTAACTCTTCTGCTGCACGGTGCAGCTCTTCCTCTACCGACAGAACGCGAACTTTCTGCGTGAGCTGACGGCGTTGGCGGCGCTGTGATGGCTGCTGGTAACGATCTTCTTGCTCTTCGTCATTAGCGATGATCACCACATCTGCACTTTCGATCGCTTTGACTTCTAGCGGGGATTGGCGTTTTTCGTCCTGACGGCGGCGTTGACGTTCAGGGCGTTGTTCACGACGCTGTTGTTGATCATCCCGTTGCGGTTTCGCTACTTCTTCAGTAGGTTGAACCTCACTGTTGACGGTAGCTTGCGCATTCTGCTGGTTGTTACGGCGATTATTTCTACGCTGTTCGTCACGATTGTCACGATTGTCACGATTGTCACGCGATTCACGGTTATCGCGACCTTCGCCACGATTGCGATCACCGCGCTCACCTTTATTATTACGGCCAGGGCCTTGGCGTCGTTGACCTCGGCGGTCTTGACGACGGTTGTCGCTCTCTTCCTGGGCCGGACTTTCTGCCGGTTTGTCTGCACTTGGCGCATCAACACCCGAGAACATCGATTTAAGGCCACCAAACAGGCGGCTTAACAGCCCGGGTTTGTCAGCAGTTGTTGCGGACACCGTTGTTTGAACCGTTGTTTTAACGGTTGTTTTAACCGTTGCTGCTGGTTCACTGATAACAGGGTCGTCAGTTGATGGTGGTGCCTCGGCTGCCAGTGTAAAGGAGGCTAATGCCGGTTGTTCCGGGCGTTTGCGCTCCATCGGCGCATCTTCTTGCGGCTGTGCCATCTCTTCTTCATACAACTTCGGTAAGAGATAACTCAGTGTTGGGGTATCTTCACCCTTACGCACACGGAGCACTGAATAATGTGGTGTTTGCATTTGATCATTAGGCACGATGATCGCTTTCACACCACCTTGGCGTTTTTCAATCGCACTGACAGCATCACGTTTTTCATTCAACAGGTAAGATGCCACTTGAACTGGAACGATAGCGTGGACTTCTTTGGTATTCTCTTTCAGTGCTTCTTCTTCGATCAGACGAAGAATAGAGAGAGCCAGGGATTCGTTATCACGAATAGTGCCGGTGCCAGTACAACGTGGGCACACATGATGGCTGGACTCACCTAATGATGGGCTGAGGCGCTGGCGAGACATCTCCAACAGGCCAAAGCGGGAGATACGTCCAATCTGAATACGGGCACGGTCCTGACGCACCGCGTCACGCAGGCGGTTTTCTACTTCACGCTGATGACGAACCGGTGTCATATCGATAAAGTCGATAACGATCAAGCCACCCAAGTCACGCAGGCGCAATTGGCGCGCAATTTCATCTGCAGACTCCAGGTTGGTATTGAAAGCGGTTTCTTCAATATCACCACCGCGAGTGGCTCGGGCAGAGTTGATATCAATGGCGGTCAAAGCTTCAGTGGTATCGATAACGATGGAACCACCAGAAGGCAAGCGCACTTCACGCTGGAAGGCTGACTCGATTTGCGACTCAATCTGATAATGGCTGAACAGTGGGATCTCACCACTATAAAGCTTGATCTTGCTAGTGAAATCCGGGCGCCCCAGTGCAGCAATATGCTCTTTGGCCAGATCGAGCACTTTAGGGTTGTCGATCAGAATTTCACCGATGTCTGGGCGCAGATAGTCACGGAACGCACGGACTATCACATTGCTTTCCTGATGGATCAGGAAAGGGGCCTGGCGCCCTTCAGCCGCTTTTTTGATGGCTTCCCAGTGTTTGAGACGGAACGACAGGTCCCATTGCAATGCATCGGCAGATTTGCCCACACCTGCAGTGCGCACAATCAACCCCATGCCGTCTGGTAGTTGTAGCGAAGAGAGTGCTTCTTTCAGTTCGGTACGGTCGTCACCTTCAATGCGGCGTGATATGCCCCCAGCGCGTGGGTTGTTAGGCATCAGAACAAGGTAACTACCTGCCAGGCTGATAAAGGTCGTTAAAGCGGCCCCTTTGTTGCCACGTTCTTCTTTATCAACCTGAACAATGACTTCCTGACCTTCTCGCAATACATCTTTGATGTTTGGGCGGCCATGAGAGGAGTAATTATTGGGAAAGTATTCGCGAGCGATTTCTTTCAGAGGGAGGAAACCATGTCGTTCTGCGCCGTAATCGACAAACGCGGCTTCAAGACTGGGTTCAATACGGGTGATTTTTCCTTTGTAAATGTTTGCTTTTTTTTGCTCGTGGCCAGGGCTTTCAATATCCAGGTCATACAGCCGCTGTCCATCTACAAGGGCAACACGCAACTCTTCCTGCTGAGTTGCGTTAATCAACATTCTTTTCATCTTAACTTACTCATTATTTTTACATTATCGACAAAGCTGCGGGCACAATCACTTCATGGCCGTGTTCAACCGAAAACCCCGTGTCATCTCGCAAAGTCGTCAACCTCACGGTTGTCGCTTGCATAGGGGCGCATAATTTCGGCAAGCCTGAATTTCTTTTTGAAAAACAGCGCTTTTTAACTCTGGGAATAGCCTCTGACTTATGTTGACAGATCTGATTCCATCTAGCGGCCAAGCTGCAACCCGCAGCCCGCTAATTGTTTGATTTCACATTGCGTCTTACGCCATTGCTGCGCTTTTGTGCTATCAGACAAACTATATAATTCCACAATTTTCCCCATGTTAATGGGAATCAGCACGGAAAGTTACTGCATTATTCCATTGCTGGTACTGCTATAGCAAGATGACTTTTCCTTATGACGCCGACAATCTTACAATTGACGGGGTCTTGTAGTATCCAAATGACCTGAAGCTTGTATGAAGCTTGGGTCTCTACCTGCCATTTTTCAAACTGCTTCATGTTGACAACAAGCTGAACAAAGCAAGGTATAGATTGTAGTTAAGCACATAAAAAGAGGTGGCGCTATTCACTGGCTCTATTTAGAATCTCGCACCATGAAAACGACCAATCCGACAGTACAGTTAATCACGATTTCTGATGATGAAGCCGGTCAGCGAATCGACAATTTTTTGCTTGCACGCTTGAAAGGTGTGCCTAAGAGCATGATTTATCGCATTGTGCGAAAAGGCGAGGTGCGGGTCAATAAAGGGCGCATCAAGGCTGAATATAAATTGGTGGCGGGTGATGTGGTGCGTATTCCACCGGTACGTGTTGCCGAACGTGAAGATGCCCCGGTTTCTGCCAAGCTGGATAAAGTAGCCGCGTTGGCGGACTGCATCCTTTATGAAGATGACCATCTGTTGTTGTTGAATAAACCTTCCGGCACTGCAGTTCATGGCGGCAGTGGCTTGAGTTTTGGTGTGATTGAAGGGTTGCGTGCATTACGCCCTGAAGCCCGCTTTCTTGAATTGGTGCATCGGCTGGACCGCGATACCTCTGGCGTATTGATGGTGGCCAAGAAAAGGTCAGCGCTGCGTTCCCTTCATGAACAATTACGTTTAAAAGGAATGCAGAAAGATTATCTGGCGCTGGTACGGGGGGAGTGGCAATCCCATTGCAAGGTGGTACAGGCACCGTTGCTGAAAAATATTTTGCAAAGTGGTGAACGCATTGTGCGGGTTAACAGTGAAGGTAAACCGTCGGAAACCCGTTTTAAGGTGGAAGAGCGCTTTGGCCATGCCACCTTGGTAAAGGCCAGCCCAATCACGGGGCGCACACATCAGATTCGTGTGCATACCTTGCATGCTGGACATCCTATTGCGTTTGATGATCGCTATGGCGACCGGGAATTTGACCGTCAGTTGGCGGCTACAGGCCTGAAACGCTTGTTCTTGCATGCGGCCATGCTGCGTTTTGAACATCCTGCCAGTGGTGAAACTGTTCGTATCGAAGCACCAATGGATGACGAATTACGTCATTGCTTACAAGTGTTGCGCGCGCAGGCCGCTAAAAAATAATCTTTATGCCAGCGGGTTGATGCCTTCGACCCGTAGCATGGCCAATAGTGCAATTAGCGGCAGGCCAATCAGTGTATTTGGGTCGCGGCCTTCGAGTTGTTGAAATAACGCAATGCCTAATCCTTCACTTTTGAAGCTACCCGCACAGTTGAGCGGTTGTTCCCGTTCAACATAGGTAGCAATTTCACTGGCAGTTAATTCACGAAAATGGACATGGAAAGGTTCGCATAGGGTTTGTAATTGTCTACTGCGGCTGTTGTAAAGCGCTAACCCAGTGTAGAAGGTCACCCGTTGACCGCTAGCATGGTGCAATTGTTTGCAGGCATTGTCGACGGTATGGGGTTTGCCGGTGATGTTGCCGTTGATAACGCAAACCTGATCTGAGCCGATAATCAGATGATCAGGGTAGCTCAAGGCCAAAGACTGCGCCTTTGCTGCGGCAAGACGTAATACCAGCGCTTCTGCATTTTCCCCCGGAAGCGGGGTTTCATCAGTCTGCGGGGCGGCACAAATAAAAGGCAGGTGCAATTTTTCCAGCAGTTGTTGGCGATATATTGAGGTTGAAGCCAGTAAGATTTGTTGCATTATTTTTTCCACAAACCATAGCGCAAAGAGGTCACTCATTTTAAACTGTTCGCCGCTCTGGAAGCGAATATTGGTGAAAGGTGCCATTTTATGGCCTTTTTCTTTGACTCTAAGTCGTTACAAAGTTAATATGCGCGCCCTATGCAAAAGGTAAAATTACCCTTGACCATTGATGCGGTACGTACCGCTCAGAAGCGCCTGGATTATACAGGTGTTTATACTCCTGAGCAGGTGACACGTATTGCCGATTCTGTGGTCAGTGTGGATTGTGATGTCGAAGTCGAGTTGTCGTTTAATATCGACAACCAACGTCTAGCGGTGATAACAGGGCATGCGGATGTCGCGGTAACGTTGATGTGCCAGCGCTGTGGTGTGCCGTTTGCACATCAGGTCCACACAACATATTGTTTTAGCCCGGTCGTCAATGATGAACAGGCTGAGGCATTACCGGAAGCGTACGAGCCGATCGAAGTTGACGAATTTGGTGAAGTCGATCTGCTGGCAATGATTGAAGATGAAATCATTCTTTCACTGCCTGTCGTTCCGTTACATGAATCTGAACACTGTGAAGTGTCCGAAGCGGACATGGTATTTGGCAAACTGCCTGCAGAGGCGGAGAAACCTAATCCATTTGCCGTATTAGCCAGTTTAAAGCGTAAGTAATCAAGGAGTAAGGTCCATGGCCGTACAACAAAACAAACCAACCCGTTCCAAGCGTGGTATGCGTCGTTCACATGATGCCCTGACCACAACTACATTGTCTGTCGATGCGACTTCTGGCGAAACTCATCGTCGCCATCACATCACTGCCGACGGTTTCTACCGCGGTCGCAAGGTTATCGGCTAAGTAAGCGATATCTTGGCTCGTCTAACCCTGGCGTTAGATGCAATGGGCGGGGATTTCGGTCCCTGCGTTACGGTGCCTGCTTCACTGCAGGCATTAGCTTCTAATTTACAGCTTCATCTTCTTTTGGTCGGTGATCCCGACGCTATCTCTCCGTTACTCACCACCGTTGACCCGTTATTACTGAAGCGTTTGCAGGTTATTTCTGCCGAATCGGTGATTGCTGGTGATGCTAAACCGTCACAAGCGATCCGTGCCAGCCGTGGGACTTCGATGCGCGTTGCGCTGGAGCTGATTAACAGCGGAGATGCACAGGCTTGTGTCAGTGCGGGTAACACGGGTGCGTTGATGGGCTTGGCTAAATTATTGATCAAGCCGCTCGATGGTATTGAACGACCCGCTTTGATGACAGTGTTACCTAACCAGCAGCACGGTAAAACGGTGTTGTTGGATCTGGGAGCCAACGTGGAATGCGACAGTACCATGTTGGTGCAATTTGCCGTGATGGGTTCGGTGATGGCGGAGGCGGTATTGGGTATTGTGCAACCACGTGTTGCCTTGCTCAATATTGGTGAGGAAGAGACCAAAGGCCTGGATCATATCCGCAAAGCGGCAAGCGTGCTAAAAAGTACGCCAGCAATCAACTATATTGGTTACCTGGAAGGGAATGAATTGCTCACCGGTAAAACCGATGTCATGGTTTGCGATGGATTTGTCGGTAATGTCACCCTGAAAACCATGGAGGGCGTGATAAGAGTGTTATTGTCACTCTTAAAGTCATCCTCTGAAGGGGGGAAGACGTCATGGTGGTTGAAATTGTTAGGCCAATGGCTACAAAGAAAGGTGGCAAAACGTTTCGGTCATCTGAACCCAGACCAGTATAATGGCGCATGTCTGTTAGGATTACGGGGAACTGTAATCAAGAGCCACGGTGCAGCGAATCAACGCGCATTTGCCGTTGCTATTGAGCAGGCGGCACAAGCGGTGCAGCGGCAAGTTCCAGAAAGGATTGCTGCGCGCCTTGAAACTGTATTACCCAAGAGTGACTGATCGTACATGTATACTAAGATTCTCGGTACGGGGAGTTATCTCCCGGTACAAGTACGCACCAATGCCGATTTAGAAAAAATGGTGGATACCACTGACGAGTGGATTGTCACCCGTACTGGTATTCGTGAGCGTCGTATTGCTGCCCCAGACGAAACAGTGGCAACCATGAGTTTCCATGCCGCATCTAAGGCATTGGAAATGGCCGGTGTGGCTAAAGAAGATATCGGTTTGATCGTGGTGGCAACCACCAGTTCAAGCCATGCGTTCCCCAGTGCGGCTTGCCAACTGCAGCAGTTATTGGGGATCCAGGATTGTGCAGCCTTCGATATTGCAGCCGCTTGTGCTGGTTTTACCTATGCGTTGAGTGTAGCCGATCAGTATGTGAAAAATGGTGCGGTGAAACATGCATTGGTGATCGGTTCTGATATGTTGTCACGGACACTCGACCCAGAAGATCGTGGCACCCTGATCCTGTTTGGTGATGGGGCGGGTGCGGTGGTATTGGGGCGCTCTGAAGAGCCGGGTATTATCTCTACTCATCTGCATGCGGATGGTCGCTATGGCAACCTGCTGACCTTACCGTATCATGATCGCCAGGACCCGGAAAAACCGGCCTATCTAACCATGGCGGGGAATGAAGTCTTTAAGGTCGCGGTGACGGAATTAGCGCATATTGTCGATGAAACGCTGGCGGCTAACCAGCTTGAACGTAGTGAACTGGATTGGTTGGTTCCGCACCAGGCAAATCTACGTATTATCAGCGCGACGGCAAAAAAACTGGGCATGGGAATGGATAAGGTTGTGGTGACGCTTGATCGTCATGGCAATACGTCAGCGGCTTCCGTTCCTGCAGCGCTCGATGAAGCAGTACGTGACGGGCGGATACAACGTGGGCAACTGGTGTTGTTGGAAGCCTTCGGCGGCGGCTTTACCTGGGGTTCGGCGCTGGTTCGTTTTTGATTTGACAGGAAGATAGATATGTCGCAATTTGCTTTTGTTTTTCCAGGCCAAGGGTCACAAACCGTTGGTATGTTAGCTGATTTGGCTACGCAGTACCCCATTGTGGAACAGACGTTCAGTGAAGCGTCGGCAGCGTTGGGGTATGACCTATGGCAATTGGTGCAACAGGGCCCGGTGGAAGAGCTAAATAAAACATGGCAGACACAGCCCGCGTTGTTGGCTGCCAGTGTAGCTATTTTCCGTGTCTGGCAACAGCAGGGCGGTAACATGCCCACCATGATGGCTGGGCATAGCTTGGGCGAGTATTCAGCCTTGGTGTGTGCTGGGGTGTTGGATTTTACCGCTGCTATCCGCTTGGTGGAGTTGCGTGGTAAGTTGATGCAGGAAGCGGTGCCTGAAGGTACTGGCGCCATGTATGCCATTATTGGCTTGGATAACGAATCTATTGCCAAAGCCTGTGAAGAGTCGGCCCAAGGGCAGGTGGTTTCACCGGTAAACTTCAATTCACCAGGTCAGGTGGTGATCGCTGGGGAGAAAGAGGCAGTAGAACGTGCAGGGGCAGCGTGTAAGGCTGCTGGTGCAAAACGTGCCTTACCACTTCCTGTGAGCGTTCCTTCCCACTGTGCATTGATGAAACCAGCGGCTGATAAACTGGCGGTAGCGTTACAAGCGGTGACGTTCAGTGCACCTCAGGTGCCCGTCGTCAATAACGTTGATGTGCGCATCGAGACTTCACCAGACGCTATTCGTAATGCGTTGGTGCGGCAGTTATATAACCCGGTACGCTGGACTGAAAGCGTACAATTTATGGCCGCAGATGGGGTAACTCTGCTGCTGGAAGTGGGGCCAGGTAAGGTGCTGACAGGGTTAACCAAACGCATTGTTGACACGCTGGCAGCCGCTGCGGTAAATGATACTGCCAGCCTGGCTGCAGCACTAGGCCAATAAAGAAAAGAGGAAAATGATGAGCTTCGAAGGAAAAATTGTTCTGGTTACGGGGGCAAGCCGTGGTATTGGGCGGGCCATTGCCGAATTATTTGTTGAGCGCGGTGCTAAAGTTATTGGTACTGCAACCAGCGAGAGCGGTGCTGAAGCGATCAGTAACTATTTGGGCAACAACGGCAAAGGGTATATGCTCAATGTTGTGGATGCACAATCTATCGACCATGTGTTGGCCTCAATTCGTGAAGAATTTGGCGAAATCGACATTTTAGTCAACAATGCCGGTATTACCCGTGATAATCTATTGATGCGCATGAAGGATGAAGAGTGGCAGGAGATTATTGACACTAATCTGACTTCAGTATTCCGTCTGTCAAAAGCGGTAATGCGCGCAATGATGAAAAAACGCTTTGGTCGTATTATTTCCATTGGTTCCGTTGTGGGGACGATGGGTAACGCTGGGCAAGCCAACTATGCGGCAGCCAAAGCGGGTTTGATAGGGTTTAGTAAATCTTTGGCACGTGAGATCGCTTCACGTGGTATTACGGTCAACGTCGTGGCGCCAGGTTTTATTGAAACAGACATGACGCGGGCATTGACAGAAGATCAACGTGCTGGCATTTTGACACAGGTTCCGGCTAGCCGACTTGGGGATGCTAAAGAGATCGCCAGCGCCGTTGCATTTTTAGCCTCTGACGAGGCGAGTTACATCACCGGTGAAACGTTACATGTCAATGGCGGCATGTACATGATTTAAAAAATGTGAAAACTATTTGCGTTATTTGCGGTAAAAACCGCAAAATAGCGTAAAATCATGGTTTGAGCAGCCGGGTTTTAGTTGCATCTTTTTTAACTTTTTATAAACTACGAAAACCATCGCGAAAGCGAGTTTTGATAGGAAATTTAAGAGTATGAGCACTATCGAAGAACGCGTTAAGAAAATCATTGTTGAGCAACTGGGTGTTAAGCAGGAAGAAGTTTTGAATAATGCTTCTTTTGTCGAAGACTTAGGTGCTGATTCTCTTGACACCGTTGAACTGGTAATGGCATTGGAAGAAGAATTCGATACTGAGATTCCAGACGAAGAAGCTGAGAAGATCACTACTGTTCAAGCTGCAATTGATTTTATCAACGCTAGCCAACAGTAAGCGAACATATCTAGGCGGTCACTCGACCGCCTAAGTTTTTTCAATTCCTAGTGTTATTTTTCCCTCCTTGGAGGACAAACGTGTCTAAGCGTCGAGTAGTTGTGACCGGACTGGGCATGTTGTCTCCTGTCGGCAATACGGTAGAGTCCACGTGGAGTGCTCTTCTTGCCGGTCAGAGTGGCATCAGCCTGATCGACCATTTCGATACTACTGCCTATGCAACGCGTTTTGCGGGCTTGGTAAAGAATTTTAATGCTGAAGATTTCATTTCGCGCAAAGATGCGCGGAAAATGGATATCTTCATTCAATACGGTATCGCTGCTGGCATACAAGCCATGCAAGATGCTGGGCTGGATATCAACGAAACAAATGCTGGCCGTATTGGTGCCGCTATTGGTTCTGGTATCGGTGGGCTAGGGTTGATTGAAGAAAACCATAGCGCACTGATGAATGGTGGCCCGCGCAAAATCAGCCCGTTCTTTGTACCGTCAACCATTGTGAACATGATCGCAGGTCATCTGACGATTATGTATGGTATGCGTGGCCCGAGTATTTCTATTGCCACTGCCTGTACATCAGGGGTGCATAATATTGGTCATGCTGCGCGTATCATTGCTTATAATGATGCCGACGTGATGTTGGCGGGTGGTGCAGAAAAGGCCAGTACGCCTTTGGGCGTGGGTGGCTTTGGTGCCGCGCGCGCACTATCTACGCGTAATGATAACCCTCAGGCAGCTAGCCGTCCTTGGGATAAAGACCGTGATGGTTTTGTTTTGGGTGATGGTGCAGGGATGTTGGTGCTGGAAGAGTACGAGCATGCTAAGAAGCGTGGTGCCAAAATTTACGCAGAAATTGTCGGCTTTGGTATGAGCAGTGATGCTTATCATATGACATCGCCACCAGAAGATGGTGCCGGTGCAGCCTTGGCAATGGAAAATGCGTTAATTGATGCGGGTATAACTACTTCACAAATCGGTTATATCAACGCGCACGGTACCTCGACCCCTGCGGGTGATAAAGCAGAAGCGCAAGCAGTGAAATCGGTGTTTGGCAGTGATGCCAGCCGGGTATGGGTCAGTTCTACCAAATCGATGACCGGGCATCTTTTAGGTGCAGCAGGGGCGATTGAGTCGATCTTTACCGTATTAGCACTGCGTGATCAGGTTGTTCCTCCAACTATCAACCTGGATAACCCAGATGATGGTCTCGACCTGGACTTCGTGCCGCATGAAGCACGTCAAACCAAAGATCTGGAGTTTACACTCTGTAATTCCTTTGGTTTTGGTGGTACTAACGGTTCGTTGATTTTCCGTCGGATATAACGCCGGCTATCTGCCGTTGATAAGAAGCCTGGTTTGTTTTGTGACCGGGCTTTTTTTATGGTGCTGTTATAGTGTTGCAATGAACACAGCGGAGATGAAATGACCATGTACTGGGTCAATGGACACCAACAGGATGCTCTGGCACTCAGCGACCGTGGCTTGCAATTTGGTGATGGTTGCTTCACAACGGCCAGGGTGGTTAATGGGGAAATTGACCTGTTACCGTGGCATCTTGAACGCATGCAACAGGCGGCGCAGCGCTTGCTGTTGCCAACCGTAGATTGGCGGGCATTAGAGTGTGAGATGCAGCATGCCGCAGAAGCCATTTCGCTGGGGGTGATCAAAGCGATATTGACCCGAGGCAGCGGGGGGCGGGGATATAGTCCGCACGGCTGTGGGCAGCCAACGCGCATTGTCTCTCGTAGCATCTATCCTGCACATTATTTACCATGGCGTGATCAGGGGATCACCCTGGAGTTGAGCCCGGTTCGTTTGGCTCGTAACCCTCAACTAGCCGGGTTGAAACATCTCAATCGCCTGGAACAAGTGCTGATCCGTGCGCATCTGGACCGGGGGGCTGCCCAGGAAGCGCTGGTGCTTGACACCAGTGGCATACTGGTGGAATGCTGTGCGGCTAATTTATTCTGGCGTAAAGGGATGCGTGTCTTTACGCCGAATCTTGATCAGGCAGGTGTAGCCGGTGTGATGCGCCGCCGGCTAATCGAGCTGCTGGCGGAGAGTGAATACTCATTGCATGAAGTCAGTGAACCACTAGAGACGCTGGCCAGTGCGGATGAAGTTTTGGTATGCAATGCGTTAATGCCGTTGCTGCCAGTGAATGCAGCGCAAGCGTGGCATTATCGCTCACGCCAACTGTATGATTTTTTGCGACCATACTGCGAATGACGACGAATTAATGAATAGAAAAAGAAAACTGAGTATTGCCTTGCTGATAGTGACTGTGGCGTTGTCGCTTCTCTATTGGTGCCATCAGCGGATTGAACATTTTGCTGATAAGCCGTTGAACATTGAGCAGGAGACACTGTTCAAACTCCCTGCGGGGACTGGGCGTGTGGGGCTGGAAGAGCTGCTGGTACGGGATAAACTGATCTATAGCGGCAGGTGGTTCCCCTGGCTGTTGCGTCTGGAGCCTGAATTGGCCGGGTTCAAAGCCGGGACTTACCGTTTTACGCCAGGTATGACGGTACGCCAAATGTTGAAATTGTTGGCCAGCGGTAAAGAAGCCCAACTTAGTGCACGTTTTATTGAGGGCTCACGTCTGCGTGATTGGCTACAGCAGTTGCAGGAAGCGAAATATGTCAAACAGACCCTGACCGGCAAGAGTGAAGCAGAACTGGTTTTGGCATTGGGTTTACCCGAAGGGAGCAGCCTGGAAGGGCGTTTCTACCCGGATACCTATCTCTATACCGCAGGCACCAGTGATTTGGCATTATTGAAGCGTGCTCATGCGCGGATGGACAAAATATTGCAGGAGGTTTGGCTCGCACGCGATGTCAGCCAGCCCTATAAAACCCCCGAGCAGTTATTGATCATGGCATCAATTGTTGAGAAAGAGACAGGGGTAGCTGAAGAACGCACCAAAGTCGCTTCAGTATTTATCAACCGCTTGCGTTTGGGGATGCGGTTGCAGACAGACCCGACGGTGATTTACGGCATGGGTGAGAGCTACACGGGTAATATCAGCCGTAAAGATCTGGACACTGCAACGCCTTATAACACCTATGTGATTAGCGGATTGCCGCCAACACCGATAGCCATGCCGGGCCGGGCCTCACTGGAGGCGGCGGCAAACCCGGCAAAAACCGATTATCTTTATTTCGTTGCAGATGGTAATGGGGGGCATACCTTCACCACCAATCTAACCAGCCATAATCAGGCGGTGCGCACCTATCGCCAGGTGCAAAAGGAAAAGAATGAAAAGTAAATTTGTGGTGATTGAAGGGTTGGAAGGTGCGGGTAAAACCACGGCACGTAATACCATTGTCAGTGTACTGAATCAGCATGGTATCACCGATATTGTGTTTACCCGTGAACCCGGTGGTACCCCGCTGGCTGAGAAATTGCGCGCGCTGTTTAAACATGGCACCGAGGGGGAGTTGCCCACCGTTAAGGCCGAAGTATTAATGCTCTATGCCGCACGTGTTCAACTGGTTGAAACGGTGATTAAGCCCGCGCTCGAGCGGGGGGCTTGGGTGGTTGGTGATCGGCATGATCTTTCATCCCAGGCTTATCAGGGTGGGGGGCGAGGGATTGACCCGCAATTGATGACCACTCTGCGCGATACGGTGCTGGGTAATTTCCGGCCAGATTTAACGCTGTATCTTGACCTTCCGCCGTTGATCGGCTTGCAACGGGCAAGAACACGGGGTGAGTTGGACCGTATTGAGCAAGAGACATTGCCCTTTTTCGAACGTACTCGCGCACGTTATCTGGAATTAGCCGCCCAGGACCAAAGCATTATCACCGTAGATGCCGCACAATCGTTGGAGCAAGTGACGAGTGATATCCAACAGGTCCTTACGCACTGGCTGCAACAGCAGGAAGTGGCGTAATGGAATGGTACCCGTGGCTTAACGGTAGCTACCGCCATTTGGTGGGGCAATATAGTGCGGGGCGCGGTCACCATGCCTTGTTGCTACATGCTGCCTCAGGCAACGGTGATGCAGCGTTGCTGTATGCGTTAAGCCGCTGGTTAATCTGCCAACAGCGCAATGGTGAAAAAAGTTGTGGTGAATGCCACAGTTGCCGTCTGATGCTGGCGGGGCATCATCCTGATTATCATGTACTGGCACCAGAAAAAGGTAAAAGCAGTTTGGGGATAGAGCCGATTCGCCAGGTGATCGAGACTTTGTACTCCCATGCCCAGCAGGGGGGGGCAAAAGTGGTGTGGCTTCCCCAAGCAGAATTGCTGACCGAGGCGGCAGCCAATGCACTATTAAAAACGTTGGAAGAACCGCCAGGCAAAACCTACTTTCTATTAGGCTGCCGCGATCCTTCACGCCTATTGGCGACACTACGCAGCCGCTGTTTCTACTGGCATCTTGCCAGCCCAGATGAACAGTTTAGCCTGCAGTGGTTGAACCGCCACGGGGGGGGGGATGCAACGCATCGTCTTACCGCTTTGCGCTTGAATGATGGTGCACCCATCGCCGCCGAACAGTTATTGCAACCTGAACGTTGGCAACAACGTGTGACATTATGCAGTACACTGGCGTCGTGCTTAATTCAGCGCGATATGTTGCTGCTATTAGCGGTACTTAATCATGATGACGTGGCGGAACGGTTACATTGGCTATGTACATTGCTGGTAGATGCCATGAAATGGCAACAGGGTGCCGCGCATTATGTATTGAATCAGGACCAACTGCCGCTGGTACAGCAATTGGCCACGCAGTTTAGTGCGTTCTCACTGCAAAAAACATTGCAGTCCTGGCTCAATTGTCGTCATCAGTTACTGAATATTGTCGCGGTTAACCGTGAACTATTGTTAACAGAACAACTACTCGGTTGGGAGCAAGGGGCACGCACCTGATATCAACGGATGAATGGCAAGTAGTCAGCAAAAGTAAATCGAATTTAACAGCTATCACGGCGGGCGCTAATATCCTGCTATTGTTATCCCCTTAATCACCTGGTTGTAAAAGAGCCCATTATTATGTTGTTAGTAGATTCCCATTGCCATCTTGATAGTCTTGATTTTGAAAATGTGCATCACAGCGTAGATGATGCCTTGCTCAAGGCCAAAATGCAGGATGTGGGTTTTGTTCTGGCGGTGGCCACGACGTTGCCCGGTTATCAGGCTATGGTGCAACAAATTGGTCAGCGTAAAGACGTTGCCTTCTCTTGTGGTGTCCACCCGCTGAATCTGGATGGTGGCTATGATTATGCCGAATTGCATACCCTGGCGACAGCAGCGCAGGTTGTCGCATTGGGTGAAACCGGGCTGGATTACTTCTATCAGCAGGACAATATACCGTTACAGCAGGAATCGTTTCGCCAGCATATCCGCATTGCCCGGCAACTCGGTAAACCGGTGATTGTACATACCCGTGATGCCCGTGAAGACACCTTGGCCATTTTGCGTGAAGAGAACGCGCAAGCTTGTGGCGGGGTACTCCATTGTTTCACCGAGGATCTCCCTACCGCACAGGCGTTACTGGATCTGGGTTTCTATATTTCATTTTCTGGTATTGTCACTTTTCGCAATGCCGAATCATTACGTGAAGTTGCGCGCTATGTGCCACTGGACCGTATGCTGATAGAAACCGATTCCCCTTATTTGGCACCAGTACCTCATCGAGGTAAAGAAAACCAGCCAGCTTATGTACGTGACATCGCGGAGTATCTTGCTGTTTTGAAAGGAGTCAGCCTGGATCAACTGGCAGAGGCGACAACAGCCAATTTTTTACGTCTATTTCATATCGAACCCGGCACTCTAGCCTGATTATACCCCGCCACCGGTGAAGGGCTGAAACAAGCGCCCTTCATTCAAGTCACATCTCAGCAGCAACCCCATCAGAGCCTGCATGGCAGTGGATAATTAATTTTTTTTCAACTCGTAATTAATCTCACTAATGAGGTATATTCCCCGCGGTTCTACGCAGGCGGGTGGCTTTTTTTTCATCGTTTATTACAAAAAATAGACAAATAATGAAAACAAAACGCTTCATTTATCGAAACGTGACACCCGTCAAACATTGTTTTGGGTATTTATTTTACCCTGCGTAAAAATTAAAGGAGTGCTCAGACACCCTTAAATACAGAGGTCTATATCCCCCCTCTGTAACGCGAAGATTCGCAACCAGCAGCAAAGCACTATTACTCAGGAGTTCTTTCAACTATGTTCAAAAACGCATTTGCCAACCTACAAAAAGTAGGTAAATCGCTAATGCTACCGGTTTCCGTATTGCCTATTGCAGGTATCCTGCTTGGCGTCGGTTCCGCTAACTTTAGCTGGCTGCCTATGGTGGTCTCCCATGTGATGGCGGAGGCGGGTGGGTCTGTATTCGCCAATATGCCACTGATTTTTGCCATCGGTGTTGCCTTGGGTTTCACTAATAACGATGGTGTTTCTGCATTGGCTGCCGTGGTGGCCTACGGCATTATGGTCAAAACCATGGCTGTGGTTGCGCCGTTGGTGCTGCACCTTCCACCAGAAGAAATTGCCGCTAAACACTTGGCAGATACCGGTGTGCTCGGGGGGATTATTTCCGGTGCCATTGCTGCCTACATGTTCAACCGCTTTTTCCGCATTCAATTGCCAGAATATCTGGGCTTCTTTGCCGGTAAGCGTTTTGTGCCGATTATTTCCGGGCTGGCTGCCATTTTTACCGGTGTGGTCCTGTCCTTTATTTGGCCTCCTATCGGTACCGCTATCCAAACCTTTTCACAATGGGCCGCGTATCAGAACCCGGTAGTGGCTTTTGGTATCTACGGTGTTGTTGAGCGTGCGCTGGTACCATTTGGTCTGCACCATATCTGGAACGTGCCATTCCAGATGCAGATTGGTGAATACACCAATGCAGCGGGCCAAGTGTTCCATGGTGATATTCCACGCTATATGGCGGGTGACCCAACGGCAGGTATGTTATCAGGTGGGTTCCTGTTCAAAATGTATGGTCTGCCTGCTGCGGCAATTGCCATTTGGCACTCTGCCAAGCCTGAGAACAGGGCTAAAGTCGGCGGTATCATGATCTCCGCTGCACTGACCTCGTTTCTGACCGGTATTACTGAGCCGATCGAGTTCTCTTTCATGTTTGTTGCGCCGATCCTCTATGTTATCCATGCGCTCCTGGCAGGCTTGGCATTCCCCATCTGTATTCTATTGGGCATGCGTGACGGTACCAGTTTTTCACACGGGTTGATTGACTTTATCGTACTTAGCGGTAATAGCAGTAAAATCTGGCTATTCCCGATCGTCGGTATTATCTACGGCTTGGTGTACTACACCATTTTCCGTGTGTTGATCACCAAACTGAATCTGAAAACACCGGGTCGTGAAGATAACAGCGCGGAATCTTCGGCTCAGAGTGGCACAGAAATGTCTGCCGCCCTGGTTAAGGCGTTTGGTGGTAAAGAGAATATTACCAACCTGGATGCTTGTATCACTCGTCTGCGCGTCAGTGTGGCGGACATCGGTAAAGTTGACCAGGCGGGTCTGAAAAAACTGGGTGCGGCGGGTGTTGTGGTGGCCGGTTCTGGTGTTCAGGCCATCTTTGGTACCAAATCTGATAACCTGAAAACTGATATGGATGAATATATCCGTAACAGCTGATTCAGGCAGGTGAGTTGATCCAGGGGGCGAAAGCCCCTTTTTTTATCTGATTTTTTGCATAATTCCGCATCATTCAACATGGAGAGTGCGTAATCAGGTTGAAAGCAGTAGAATTTTTAACTCATACTGCGTAAGTCTTTTACGCTGAACAAGGAGAACCCAATGGCTGAAGAAACGATTTTCAGTAAAATTATCCGCCGTGAAATTCCTGCTGATGTGGTTTATCAGGACGAGTTGGTCACGGCATTTCGTGATATTTCTCCACAAGCACCGACCCACATCCTGATTGTGCCCAACATCCTGATCCCAACGGTGAATGATGTTACCGTGGAGCATGAAGCCGCGTTGGGGCGGATGATTACCGTTGCGGCTAAAATTGCTGCACAAGAGGGGATTGCTGATGATGGCTATCGTCTGATTATCAATTGCAATCGCCATGGGGGGCAGGAGGTTTATCATATACACATGCATCTCGTTGGTGGGCGCGTGTTAGGCCCAATGTTGTCACGTTAAGGCAAATCCGATTTACTGATAATAGGTTCCGCTGGAGAAAGGTAATGAAAAAGTATCTATTGGTGGCGTTTGCCGCGTTGGTGTTAACCGGTTGTCCGTCACATCCACCAGAACCTGTTGCGCCACCGGTGACGGTTGTCCCTGAGCCGCAACCCGAGCCTGAACCTGTGCCGCCGCCTCCTGAGCCCGTACCCCAACCACCAAAGATACAACAACTTGATTGGCCAGGTAGCTTGCAGCCGCTGATTGATCAGATGCTGAAAGTGGAAGGTGTCACACCTGGCAGTGTGTTGTTGTTGGACACGGTTAAAAACAGTACCAATGGGTCATTACAGATAACCCAGGCGACTTCGGCGTTGTATCAGGCGTTAGCCTCTAACCAAGTTTTTGCGTTGGTGCCAGAAGCACAGTTGACCAGTGCTAAACAGACATTGGGTCTGTCAGCAGAAGATAGCTTGGGCTTACGTAGTAAAGCGATAGGCTTGGCGCGTATGGTTAATGCGCAATATGTGCTATATAGCGACGTGAGTGGTGATGTGAACGCTCCCCAGTTGGAGATGCAATTGATGCTGGTGCAAACCGGTGAAATTATCTGGTCAGGTAATAGTGACGTCAAACAGTGAGGCCCAGCTACGGCAATTGTTCAAGACCTGGAAGCCGGGGCTAAAGAGTACCGGTTGTAATTTCATACCGGTACAAGGGCTGACAGGTGAAAGCTGGCGTATTGAAAGTGATCATCTGCACCTATTGGCTCGCCAACAAACAGCAGAAAAGCGCGCGTTGGGGGTGAGCCGACGGCGTGAGGCGGCGGTGTTAAACCGAGTAGGGCAAGGCATTGGGCCAAAGGTGTTGTTGCGGCAGGCTGATTGGCTGATTGTCGAATGGCTTGAGGGTGACAGCCTGGATATCACCACTTTTGCTGCCTTGAACCGCAGTGGTGAGTTGCCACGGCTGGTTGCCGGGTTACATCAGCGCAAATGCAGCGGTTACCCACTGGCGTTACAGCAGCAGTTGGCCCGCTATTGGCAGCAGGTTGATCGCCAACGTTTGACGCCTGCCTGGTTGCGCTGGCAGCGTTATTTTATGCAACATAAGATGCCAAGCCCACTGATGTTGGCCCCGCTGCATATGGATATCCATGCTGGCAATCTGCTCCGGCAAGGGGAGCGGTTAAGGCTGATCGATTGGGAATATGCCGCGGATGGTGATATCGCCCTGGAACTGGCGGCACTGTTTCGCTTTAATCAATTTTCACCCGCTGCCCAACAGCAATTTTTAAGTCACTATATCCAGCAGGGTTACACCGATTTGCCGCAGCTAACAAGGCAGATACAGCGTTGGTTACCTTGGGTGGATTACCTGATGTTGATGTGGTTTGAAGTGCGGTGGAACCAGTGTCGTGACCCGGTATTTTTGCTTTGGGGAGCGGAATTGTATCAACGGTTCTGTTTAGCATCATCAAATCATCCATAGATATACAAGTGAGGTGGCCGTGGGCCCAGTAATGCTAGATGTGGTCGGCTATGAGCTGGATGCAGAAGAACGCGAGATTTTAAAACACCCGTTGGTGGGTGGCTTGATCCTGTTTACCCGAAATTTCCACGATGTGGAGCAACTTGGTGAATTGGTGCGCCAAATCCGCGCTGCTTCCCATAGCCGGTTGGTGGTGGCGGTGGATCAGGAAGGGGGGCGGGTACAACGTTTCCATCAAGGTTTTACCCGTTTGCCCGCAGCACAATCCTTTGCTGCGTTAAATGATCGACCAGAAGGTGAGCGTTTAGCTCGGGAAGCCGGTTGGCTGATGGCATCAGAAATGATTGCCCAGGATATTGATATCAGTTTTGCACCGGTGCTGGATATTGGTCACGTCAGTACGGCAATTGGTGAGCGCTCATTCCATAGCGATCCTCCACTGGCATTGGCGATGGCCGAGAAATTTATTCAGGGAATGCACAGTGCAGGTATGAGAACCACCGGCAAGCATTTTCCAGGGCATGGTGCGGTCAGTGCGGACTCGCATAAAGAGACCCCGCGCGATCCGCGCCCATTGGCGGAAATCCGTGGGCGTGATATGACTATATTCCGTGAATTGATCCAACGTGGTTTACTGGATGCCATCATGCCTGCTCATGTCATCTATACTGAAGCAGACCCGCGTCCAGCCAGTGGTTCGCCCTATTGGTTGAAACAGATTTTGCGTCAAGAGTTGGCATTTGACGGTATTATTTTCTCTGACGATTTATCGATGGCAGGGGCAGCCATTATGGGCAGCTATGCCGAGCGTGGGCAGGCGGCGTTAGATGCGGGTTGTGACATGATTTTGGTGTGCAATAATCGCCAAGGGGCGGTCAGCGTATTGGATAACTTGTCGCCGCTCAAAGTGGATAAGTTACAGCGGTTATATCATCGTGGGAAGTTTACCCGCCAGGAGCTAAGAAACTCCGAACGCTGGCAACAGGCGCATAAGGCGCTAAGTAATTTGAGTGAACGCTGGGAAGAGCACAAGCGTTTAATAGGGTGATGTGCCGTCAGACGGCGTTAATGATGGGGGCGGAGATCTTGGTCCCTGCTTGTTGTGAGGTTTCAGATGATTATCTATTTGCATGGCTTTGATTCTACCAGTCCCGGCAATCATGAAAAGATTATGCAGTTACAGTTCATCGATCCGGATGTCAATTTTATCAGTTATAGCACTTTGCATCCGCGCCATGATATGCAGCATTTATTGAAAGAGGTGGATAAAGCGGTTAATCAAGGGGGAGACAGCAACCCATTGATTTGTGGTGTCGGATTAGGGGGTTTTTGGGCTGAGCGGGTTGGTTTCTTGTGCGGGATACGTCAGGTGATATTTAACCCCAATCTGTATCCAGAAGAGCATATGCAAGGCAAGATTGATCGCCCCGAAGAGTATCGTGACATTGTCACTAAATGTATCGAGGACTTTCGCGAGAAGAACCGTGATCGTTGCTTGGTGATGCTTTCTCGCCATGATGAAGTGTTGGATAACCAACGTAGTGCAGAATTACTGCATAAGTATTATGAAATTGTCTGGGATGAGCAGCAGACACATAAGTTCAAAAACATCTCCCCCCATTTGCAACGCATTAAGGCCTTCAAGACGTTGCCTTAATCAACACATGCAATATGTCCCGATAAGCCACGATGAGGTGGATGAGGGACAAATCTGCTGGCGCTCTGATGTTATCCTCCTGATTCCCTCTTTACCCTGATATTACGATGAGTCTTCATCGCTTGCGGGCGTCGGTTTTTGCCTGTTCATCATGGAGCTACCAAGATAATCCCCAGTCGGTTTGACGGCTAATTCATTGAGTTGAAATCGTAAAAAATCACCCTGTCTATTGTTTGTTCATTGAAACTTGATGTATGTCAATTTCTGGTATGACCAAATAACCTGTCGTGTTATTCTTAACCTAGATGATTGCATTGATTTAAGTGAACGTACTGTATTCTAAGAAGATTATTTTTAACGCTTAGAGAACAATTGGTTCACATTTTGGAGGTTATTTTGACAACACCAAGCAAGAAAATTGTTATTGTTGGGGGCGGCGCGGGTGGATTAGAACTCGCCACCAGTCTGGGACACAAACTGGGCCGTAAGCACAAAGCGGAGATCACGCTGGTTGATCGCAATCATAGTCATTTATGGAAACCGTTGTTGCATGAAGTGGCTACCGGTTCTCTGGATGACGGTGTGGATGCATTGAGTTATTTAGCCCATGCACGTAACCATTACTTCAACTTCCAACTCGGTGCTCTGGTCAATATTGACCGTGAGAATAAGACGTTACAGTTGGAGCAAATTTGCGATGAACACGGTGAAGAACTGGTTCCGGCACGTGAATTACATTACGACATTTTGGTGATGGCATTAGGCAGCACCTCGAACGACTTTGGTACGTCAGGGGTGAAAGATCACTGCATCTTCCTGGATAATCCACATCAGGCACACCGTTTTCATAATGAGATGTTAAACCTGTTCCTTAAGTTTTCAGCCAAACCCGGGGATAAAGCTCGGGTTAATATTGCCATTGTCGGCGGTGGGGCTACCGGCGTTGAACTCTCTGCGGAGTTACACAATGCGGTTAAACAGCTTCATAGCTATGGTTTTGAAGGGATCGATAGTAGCGCATTGAATGTGACCTTGGTGGAGGCGGGTGAGCGTATTCTCCCTGCGTTACCTGCGCGTATTTCCAGTGCGGCACATCAAGAGTTGAGCAAACTTGGGGTGCGAGTATTGACCAATACCATGGTGACTTGCGCTGATGAGAAGGGCTTGAGCACCAAAGGTGGCGAATTTATCAATGCCGACCTGATGGTTTGGGCGGCGGGTATCAAAGCACCTGATTTTATGAAAGAGATTGCGGGTCTGGAAACCAACCGTATTAACCAATTGCTGGTTGAACCCACCTTACAGACCACACGCGACCCCCATATTTTTGCTATTGGCGATTGTGCCTCCTGCCCTCAACCGGGTGGTGGCTTTGTTCCACCGCGTGCCCAGTCTGCACACCAGATGGCGTCGCGCTGCTATACCAATATTTTGGCGCAGTTGAATAATCAACCACTGAAACCGTATGTCTATAAGGACCACGGGTCATTGGTATCTCTTTCCCGTTTTAGTACTGTGGGCAGCCTGATGGGGAATCTGATGCGCGGCTCAATGATGATTGAGGGTCGCATTGCACGGGTGGTCTATATTTCACTTTATCGCATGCATCAGGTTGCGTTACATGGTTACACTAAAACCGGTTTGATGATGCTGGTGGGGGGGATTAATCGGGTGATACGGCCAAGGCTGAAAATGCACTGAGTTACCCATCACCATGCACGCTGTCGGCGTTATCCCCGACAGCGTGCAGACTCAAAAATCACTTTATTATCCATCAAGCCACGTAGATTGACTGCGTGGCTTGGCGGTTATTGCAACTCATACTTCTTGATTTTGCGATATAAGGTCGCGATACCAATACCCAACTTTTCTGCAACCAGCTTTTTATTGGAATACTGGCTGAGCGCTTCCTCGATCATCAATTTTTCCATATTCTCCAGACCCAGCGTGTCACTATTCTCACAGGTTTCAATCACTTCATGAACCGATGAGGGGCGTGGGTGCTCCACGTGCTGACCGCGGGTGATATTAGGTGGTAACAAATAAGTGTCTATGATCTCACCACTGGGGACCACGTTGACCAGATACTCAATTAAGTTACTGAGTTCACGCACGTTACCTGGCCAGCGATATTGCTGTAACAGCTTGAGCACTTCAGGGGCGATGCCTGGATAGCTAATACCAATCCTTTTGGTATGTAAACTGAGGAAGTAATGCGCCAGTAATTCGATGTCGCCTTTCCGTTCACGCAGCGGCGGTAGGGTGAGTGGAATAACATTCAAACGGTAATAGAGGTCTTCGCGGAATTTCCCTTCGGCAATAAACTGCTCAAGATTTTGATTGGTAGCAGAAATAATGCGGATATCCACGGGAATCGGCTTACTGGAACCAATGGGCAAAACTTCGCGGGATTCAACCGTGCGTAGCAACTTTGCCTGTAACATTAATGGCATATCGCCAATTTCATCTAAAAAAAGTGTGCCATGATTAGCCGCCTGGATTAACCCCACTTTTCCATTGGTGGACGCGCCGGTAAATGCCCCTTTCAGATAACCAAACAGTTCACTCTCAAGGAGTTGCTCTGGAATGGCGGCACAGTTAATGGCAATAAAAGGCTTGTCGCTACGATGACTTAACCGGTGTATCGCCCGGGCGACTACTTCTTTACCGGTGCCGCTTTCGCCAACAATCAATACGCTTGACGGGCTGGGCGCGATACGGGTAAGCAGGTTTTTCAGTAAACGCATGGGTTTACTTTCACCCGCTAGATGTTCAATGCGCGGGTCTATATCACCGACTCTTTCATTAAAAGAGGAATGTGACTGGTGGAACGCCATCAAGAATAATTGGTGGTCTTGAATCTGATGTAACTGACCAATCATAATCTCCTGTTTATCATCGAAAGAGATGATGTGTTGTAAATGCCCACTGGTATAATTCTGTCGGAAGGTAAGGGCGCGGATATCGAGAGTTTTTCCTATAAAGTTTTCTTTGGCCAGATTAAACTGCTTCAATGCCATTGAGTTGGCAAATTTAATCTGACTTTTCTCATCGAGAATTAACACCCCTTGGTCCATATTTTCAATCAGGCTGAAGAGCACCTTATTTAACCCATTGCTACTATTTTGCGACTCCAGCAGATTGGAAACGAAAACGTTGGATATATTTCTCACGTAATCGGAAAATTCCTGCAAGTTGTCCCGCAACCGCTGTTGCTGCTCCAGATTGAAGGCCACCAGGCTGATCACGCCGATACAAGCGCCTTGGAAGATGATGGGGATGCCGAGAAATGCCTTTTCCTGACACTCATCTTTATTACTACACCCATCACAGACTGGGTCAAACTTTGAGCGAGTGACGATTTTTTCTTTTTTTGTCTCAATAACATAACTTAGCAGTCTCGAGTTGCTGCCAAGTTTCATACCAAAATGTTTTCCATAGGGACCGGTACCAGCCACCCGAACCAGGTTGTCGTCGACAATTTCAACCTCTAGCAGCAGTACACTGGAGAGCATTTTCGTAAAGCGTAAAATTGTCGGCTGGATCTGCATAAGTGCAGACTGGACATTGGTGGGTTCTATCATTACGCCTCTCTCTCGCTTTTTTCATCATTGAAAAAAACAATAGTACACTACAGACCCGTGTAATTTGATAGCTATCCAGATAAGTCTGAGACAGAAAATAGATTATGTAGTTAGCATCACATTTCATTATCAAAATGATAATTCTTGATTGTCTCTATCATTTTGGTTGCGATATCAGTGGATAAAATTATAACCAATGCCCAGCTCGGCTTCTTATAATGACCTTCGGTGTTCAATCTTTGTGAAAAACAATCGGTAAATATCATCGTAAATTGCATTTTTTTGTGATGATAATCACGTTAACCCCTGATTAGGTTTTATTTCTGACCGCTTTGAGTCTCTTGGCATGCTTATTGAAAGCATTTTAACAGAGGCAGTAAAAGCGTATTTGTCATTAGTAGGATATAGACCTGTCATATCGCACAATAAATCACACTCTCTATTTAGGGGCAAAGATGAAAACAGTTAACCAGTTGATTAAGGAAATGAATACGTTAAAGTCCAATTTGCATCAAAAGGACTTTTTGTTGACTTGGGAGCAAAGCCGTGAAGAGCTGGAATTGGTGCTCAAGTTGGCTGAATCGTTGAAAACCATGCGTTCAGAGAATATTGCGACCAAAGTATTTAATAGTGGCTTAGGTATTTCAGTTTTCCGTGATAACTCAACACGTACCCGTTTTTCCTATGCGTCAGCACTCAACCTGCTGGGTTTGGCACAGCAAGACCTGGATGAAGGTAAATCCCAGATCGCCCACGGTGAAACCGTGCGTGAAACAGCGAACATGATTTCATTTTGCGCAGATGCTATCGGTATCCGTGATGATATGTATCTGGGGGCAGGTAATGCCTATATGCGTGAAGTGGGTGAAGCACTGGACGAAGGTTTTGAAAAAGGTGTTCTGCCGCAACGTCCTGCACTGGTCAATTTACAATGTGATATCGACCACCCTACTCAGTCAATGGCTGATCTGGCCTGGTTGCAGGAGCATTTCGGTAGCCTGGAAAATCTGAAAGGCAAGAAAATCGCCATGACTTGGGCTTATTCACCAAGCTACGGTAAACCGCTGTCAGTACCACAAGGCATTATTGGTCTGATGACCCGTTTTGGGATGAATGTCACGTTGGCCCATCCTGAAGGTTACGATCTGATTCCTGACGTGATCGAAGTTGCCAAGAATAATGCAGCAACCTCTGGTGGCAGTTTCCAACAGGTGACATCAATGGCAGAAGCGTTCCAAGGGGCGGATATTGTTTATCCTAAATCTTGGGCACCTTATAAGGTGATGGAACAACGTACTGACCTGTTGCGTGCCAATGACCATGATGGCCTGAAAGCGTTGGAAAAACAGTGTCTGGCACAGAATGCCCATCACAAAAACTGGCACTGCACCGAAGAGATGATGAAGCTCACCAAAGGCGGTGAAGCGCTGTATATGCACTGCTTGCCAGCGGATATCACCGATGTGTCCTGTCGTGAAGGTGAAGTTTGCGCCAGCGTGTTTGAGAAGTACCGCATTGCCACCTATAAGGAAGCCAGTTGGAAGCCTTATATCATCGCCGCGATGATCATGGCGCGCAAATTCCCCAACCCAGGTCTGGTGTTGAATCAATTACTGCAAGAAGCAGAAAAACGCATTAAATAAACCAGCTCTGGTCAGGAACACCTGCGGGTGTTCCTGAGTTATGAACTGTCAATATGACCAGAGGAGGTAAGGTTATGTCGGTTTTTTCATTGAAAATGGATATTGAGGATAACCGTAATTTTAACGGAGAAACGTCTCCACTGTTCTCACGCGCGGAAGCACAGAAAGCGCGGGAGTTTCATAAAAAAATTACCGGATATCAGCCTACACCACTATGCGCGTTGAATGATCTTGCTGATTTGTTTGGCGTGCGGAAAATTCTGGTAAAAGATGAATCCAAACGTTTCAGTTTAAATGCCTTCAAAATGCTGGGTGGTGCCTATGCTATCGCCCGGTTGTTATGTGAAAAGTATCACGTTGATATCAGCACTTTCTCGTTTGAAAAATTCAAATCCTCACTGAACGAGAAAATGACCTTCGCCACGACCACTGATGGTAACCACGGTCGGGGGGTTGCCTGGGCAGCCAAACAATTAGGGCAACACGCCGTGGTGTATATGCCAAAAGGCTCTGCTCAGGAGCGGGTCGACCATATTCTCAATCTTGGTGCGGAATGTATCGTTACTGACATGAACTACGACGATACCGTGCGGCTGACCATGAAAACCGCCAAAGAGCGGGGTTGGGAAGTGGTACAGGATACCGCCTGGGAAGGGTATACCAAGATCCCCACCTGGATTATGCAAGGTTATGCCACCTTGGCGGATGAAGCGATCGAGCAGATGTATCAGATGAAAATTGACCGGCCAACCCATGTGTTTTTACAAGCGGGGGTCGGTGCTATGGCCGGGGGCGTATTGGGCTATCTGGTGGATGTGTTTGGTGCTGACAAACTGCACTCGGTGATCGTAGAGCCTGAGTTGGCTGATTGTATGTATCGTTCTGGCGTCAAAGGCGAAATCGTTAATGTCGGTGGCGATATGGCCACCATTATGGCGGGGTTGGCCTGTGGAGAACCTAACCCGCTGGGTTGGCCGCTGATACGTAACTGCGCCACGCAGTTTATCTCTTGTCAGGATAGCGTGGCGGCATTAGGCATGCGCGTTCTCGGCAATCCACTGGGTGATGACCCGCGCATTATTTCTGGCGAGTCAGGCGCGGTTGGGCTTGGGGTACTGGCTGCGGTGCACTATAGCCCACAGCGGAAAGAACTGATGGAAAGGCTCGGCCTCAATAGTCAATCCGTCGTCTTGTTGATCAGTACGGAAGGCGACACCGACGTTAAGCATTATCGCGAAGTGGTATGGGAAGGGAAATGTCCTGTGTGAAAAGTAGCAGCGGGACCCTCAGATTATGTCATCTCTCGTATGGACGAGAGGCAATAAAAGATTGGAGAACAGAACATAATGGCCAAGCAAATTCCTTTTGAAATGGTGTTAGAAAAAGCCTACCAATATAAAGATGAGATGGCGCGTTTCCTGCGGGATATGATTGCTATTCCCAGTGAAAGTTGTGACGAAAAGCTGGTGGTGCTATGTATCAAGAAAGAGATGGAAAAAGTCGGTTTCGATAAAGTTGAGATTGACCCGATGGGCAACGTCTTGGGCTATATCGGCCATGGTCCGCACCTGATTGCCATGGATGCGCACATTGATACCGTCGGCATCGGTAATATTAAAAACTGGAATTTCGATCCCTATAAAGGGATGGAAGATGATGAAATTATCGGGGGTCGCGGTGCATCGGACCAGGAAGGCGGTATGGCTTCCATGGTGTATGCAGGTAAAATCATCAAGGACTTGGGGCTGGAAGACCAATATACCTTGCTGGTCACCGGCACTGTGCAGGAAGAAGACTGCGATGGCCTGTGCTGGCAGTATATTATTGAGCAATCCAAGATCCGTCCGGAGTTTGTCGTCAGTACTGAACCTACCGATTGCCAGATTTACCGTGGGCAACGTGGCCGTATGGAAATCCGCATTGATGTACAAGGCATCAGTTGCCATGGCTCTGCACCAGAGCGTGGCGATAATGCGATTTTCAAAATGGGGCCGATCCTCAATGAGTTGCAGGAATTAGCGGGCAACTTGGGCCATGATGATTTCCTGGGTAAAGGAACGCTGACGGTCTCCGAGATTTTCTTCACCTCTCCGAGCCGTTGTGCCGTAGCAGATAGCTGTGCAGTATCCATCGACCGCCGTCTCACCTGGGGTGAAACCTGGGAAGGGGCCTTGGACGAGATCCGTGCGTTACCGGCAGTGAAAGCCGCTAAAGCAACCGTATCCATGTATAACTACGACCGTCCTTCTTACACCGGTCTGGTTTATCCAACTGAATGTTACTTCCCTACCTGGAAAGTAGAAGAAGACCACATTACGGTGAAAACATTAAGTAAAGCCTATCAGCAGTTGTTCAAGAAAAAACCGGTGGTGGACAAGTGGACTTTCTCCACCAATGGCGTATCCATCATGGGGCGTCACGGTATTCCAGTGATCGGTTTTGGTCCAGGTAAAGAGCCTGAAGCCCATGCGCCGAATGAGAAAACCTGGAAAGAGCATCTGGTGACCTGTGCTGCCATGTATGCGGCAATTCCGTTGGTTTATCTGGAAGAACTGAAGTAAGTGTTGATCCTTGCCCCGGCAGTTTTTGCCGGGGCTGTTTTTTTCAGGGGCACCAGCGATGAAAAAACTCATCAAGAACGGCATTCTGGTGGATAGCGAAGGGCAGTATTCGCAAGATTTGTTGCTTGAAGATGGCGTGATTATTCAACGGGACGCCATGATTGAGCCCGATGCTCACTGCGAGGTGATTGATGCCTCTGGTTGCTATGTGATGCCCGGGGGCATTGATGTCCATACCCACTTTAATATTGATGTCGGCATAGCACGCAGTTGCGATGACTTTTACAGTGGTACCCGTGCGGCAGCCTGTGGCGGTACCACCACCATTATCGACCATATGGGCTTTGGCCCCGCAGGCTGTTCACTCCATCATCAGCTCAATGTCTACCATCAGTATGCCGAGGGTAATGCAGTCATCGATTATGGTTTTCACGGCGTCATCCAGCATATTAATGACGGCATTCTGAAAGAAATGAATAGCATGGTCCATGATGAAGGGATCAGCAGCTTCAAATTCTATCTGACCTATCTCTACAAATTGGATGATGCGGATGTCTTGCGCGCTTTATGGCAATTAAAGCAGGTGGGGGCACTGACGACGGTTCATCCAGAAAATGATGCCGCCATTGCATTTCGCCGAGCGGCGCTGATTGCGGCGGGCAAAACAGCACCGATTTATCATGCTTTAAGTCGCCCCGTGGAGTGTGAAGCGGAAGCGATTAGCCGGATGATTAACCTGGCCGAGTTGGCTGATAATACACCGCTCTATATCGTTCATTTATCCAGTGCGTTAGGGCTGGACTACTTGCGCCTGGCACGCAGGCAGCGGCAACCGGTCTGGGTTGAAACTTGCCCGCAGTATCTGTTGCTTAATGAGCAGTGTTATCTGCGTGAAGACGGTTTGAAATACATTCTTAGTCCACCACTGCGCAATCAGCAGCAGGTGGATCGCCTATGGGTGGGCATTGCCGATGGATCTATTGATACGGTAGCCACCGACCACTGCAGTTTTCCTTATCATCAGCGGTTAGAAATGTCACAAGGCAACTTTACCCGCTGCCCCAATGGCCTGCCCGGGGTCGAGAACCGCATGGCACTGCTATTTTCCCATGGTGTGATGAGCGGTCGAATTTCACCTTCGCGTTTTGTCGCGCTCACCAGCAGTAACCCGGCGCGGTTGTTTGGCCTATGGCCACGTAAAGGCAGTTTAAACCTGGGTGCGGATGCGGATGTGGTGATCATTGACCCGCGCCAGTCCAGGGTTATCAGCCATAACCAGTTGCATGATAACGCAGATTATTCCCCTTATGAGGGCTTCCATTGCCAAGGTGCGGTGGTGTTGACGATATGCCGGGGTGAAATCGTGGCGCGCAATGGTGAGTTTACCGGCCGACGGGGATATGGGCAGTTTTTGCGCCGCCGACCCTTTAATGCCGAGATTGCCGCAAAAATGGGATAACGAAGGTAATTATCTGAACGATCATATTATTAATATTTATTTATGGATTATCTCTCCCCTAAAGGAACAGATTAGGCGGAACTAACATTGAGCTAAAACGAGGTTCAGCATGAAGAAGAAAATAGTATTGGCACTAGGTGGCAACGCATTGGGGGAAGGTCTGGCAGAACAGATGCAGGCAGTAAAAACCACGGCACGGGCGATCGTTGATTTAATTGCCCACGGCCATCAGGTGGTGGTGACTCATGGTAATGGCCCGCAAGTGGGGATGATCAACCTGGCATTTGAGGCTGCCGCCAAAACTGAAGCCCATACGCCGATGTTACCTATGTCAGTCTGTGTTGCCTTAAGCCAGGGATACATTGGTTATGATCTGCAAAATGCGCTACGTGAAGAGTTGCTGGATCGTAATATCGACAAACCAGTGGCAACGCTGATTACCCAGGTGATCGTCAGTGCCGATGATCCGGCTTTCCTTAACCCCACTAAGCCCATCGGCTCCTTCTTTACGGAGGCAGAAGCCAAGGTGATGACCAAGAACGGCTATAACATGAAGGAAGATGCCGGGCGGGGTTATCGTCGAGTGGTTGCCTCACCTAAGCCAGTGGATATTGTGGAGAAAGAAACAGTACGCACTATGATGGATGCTGGGCAGGTGGTGATTACCGTTGGTGGTGGGGGTATCCCGGTAATAGCAGAGGGGCATCACCTGCGGGGTGCCAGCGCGGTGATTGATAAAGATTGGGCGAGCGCCAAACTGGCTGAGATGATCGATGCTGATATGTTGATCATCCTGACTGCTGTAGAGAAAGTGGCGATTAACTTTGGCAAGCCGAATGAGCAGTGGCTAGATAAATTGAGTGTGAGTGATGCACAACGTTTTATTGCCGAAGAGCATTTTGCTAAAGGTTCTATGTTGCCGAAAGTGGAAGCCGCAGTGGCTTTTGCCGAGTCTAAACCTGGGCGTCAGGCGCTGATTACGGTCTTAAGCAAGGCCCAAGAAGGGATTGAAGGGAAAACCGGGACGGTAATTAGCTATTAGTGGTGGGGGTGTTAGATATCGGTCGCTATTTGCTTTTATCGTGGTAAATTTCGGTCGCTATTTGCTTTTATCGTGGCATATTTCGGTCGCCTTGCATTTTTCATCCCATGAACGAGTTGTATCTGCGACCGAATTAGGGGCCAAAGGCGTGGCCCCTAATAACCCGCGCCTTTACCAATTATATGGCCTTCGGCAATGACTTGGTTCGTTCCTAATTTTGCTTTTATCGTGGCATATTTCGGTCGCCATGCATTTTTCATCCCATGAACGAGTTGCGTCTGCGACCGAATTAGGGGCCAAAGGCGTGGCCCCTAATAACCCGCGCCTTTGCCAAATCAGTCGGTCGCTGCGCGACTCCCCTCACTACGCTACGGCACATCACGGCCGGCTGCTACAGACGTATATGGACGCTCCCGATAATGCGAGTGTTTTCTTGAAAAAAGTGAACAGGTATTGCAGCCATATATCCGGTTTCTTTCTGGGTGCTTGTTGTGACCCGAACCATGATGAAATCCGCCAGGTGAGTTCCTTACATCCTTACGGGTCAAAATACCCTCGTCTGTATCGGATTGTCTCACCTGCGGTCTTACCTGTTTCGCCATCTTCTTGATTACACATGCAACTACCGGACTGCGTTTTACTCTTGCTGACCCGTTATCACCCTTTGAGCTTGTCTCAATGGGTGATAACGGGTCGATATTCTGTTTCTTTCACCAGCATTGACCACAGAATACGTGCCGTTTTGCTCGCCTGCGCCACCACCGCTACGTTGTAGTTTTTCTTTTGCAGCAAGGCAAATAACCACGGCATGTCTTCTTTATGGCGTTCAATCACCGAGGCTACAGCACGGGCACCGTGTACCAGCAAATATCGAAAGTAGCCATCGCCTCGTTTGCTGATGCTGCCTAGCCGCTGTTTACCACCGCTGGAGTGTTCACGTGGTGTCAGGCCCAGCCAGGAGGAAAACTGTTTCGCACAATGAAATTGCTGTCCGTTACCAACCGACGCAACCAGATAGGTCGAGGTCAGCAACCCGACACCCGGCACTTTCATTACCCGCTGACAGGCTGGCTGGGTCTGCGCCCACTGGCTGAGCTCTTGCTCAATCAAGGTGACTTGGTCTTCCAACGACTGGATATGCTCAAACTGACGAGCAACACTGCGTCGAATAAATGGCGATAGCTCGATATCCCCATTTTCCAGAATATCGGGAATACCTTGATTAAACGCTTTCCGACCAACTGCCATAATGAGGCCAAACTCGGCCAGTATAGCCCGTAGGCTGTTTACACAGGCGATACGTTCCCGAATGAGGATGTCTCGCTCGGTATGCAAAGCAAGAACTGCCTGCTGCTCAGCGGTTTTTACCTGCACAAAGCGCATGTTGGGACGTGTAACTGCTTCACAAATCGCTTCGGCATCAGCAGCATCGGTCTTGTTGGTTTTGACGTAGGGTTTGACATATTGCGGTGGCATCAATTTGACCTGATGGCCAAACTGAGTCAGCACCCGAGCGAAATGATGACTCGAAGCACAGGCCTCCATCCCAATAAGGCAAGGTTCCAGTTGCATGATAAAAGGCACGAATTTATCGCGAGTCAGTTTTTTCTTCAGAACCGTCTTGCCATTGTGATCAACGCCATGAAGCTGGAAAACATTTTTTGCCAAGTCGATACCGAGGGTAGATACTTTCATTTGGACGCTCCTTCTTTTGAGTTTTCACGCTCACATTTTGGCACTTTGATGCCGTAAAAGTTGGAGCGTCCATCTCATTATCCTTGTCTGTCTCGCCTAAACTCGCCATCCTTGGCGAGTTTGCCTATGTGCCGTAGCTGCGTTCAGCGCCTTCAATGGCGTCAACCACTGTGAACTCTTCAGCACGG
>NZ_AYKS02000086.1 GCF_000496755.2 Serratia sp. DD3 | reverse complement strand
TGATTATCATCAGAAGCGACAAAAATGCCTTCACCACTGCCTTGAGATGGGCCGCCTAATGCGACAGGCGATGACTGACCATCAGTAAAGAGATAGCCGTGTTCATAGCCTTCCCCGGACAAGGGAACATAGGCATACAGCTGGCCATCTTCAGCCATTCCCAGTAACACCGGGTTGTTGGCTTCACCATTAAAGTAGTCTTCAATAATAATACTGGCTTGTGTGTCCCCTTCCTGGATCACGTGCAACGCCTTGCCGACACGAACTAAAGTCACGTTCTCGGGAGCAAAATCGTTGCCTAGATTCTTTAAGACGTATTTATTACCGTGAATTAATTTAACTTTAACTGCATTGTTGGCATTCGCGGTTAATAAACGGGTTTTCCCTTCGCTATTGTTAACAGCCAAAACTATCGTTTTTTCCATAACTTTCTAACTCCATTTGATATTTTAATGATGTTCTAACCTTTGCTCCGTGATGGTTCTCTGGCATCCCTTGGTGGAAACAGATATCGCACGCTACGTGGAGAATTGGTCAAAATGTAGACATCGGACTAATAAAATAACTATCATTGTCGCTGATGAGGGTATCACAAGAGAATAAGAATATTCTGAATAATTCAGGGGCTGCTGATCTTCTGTGGTGAATGATTAGGCTGCATGATGGATGGAGACATTACTTTCTCAACTGCGCTGGGTGCCATGCCGAGAATTTTATCTATTCGTTCAGTTTTATGGTTACCCCGGCTTTAGTCTAAATTACGTGTTAATTCAATAGGTGTTAAATGCAGGCTGTTGTTTTGCTGCATCAGTTCCAAAGACCAATCGACGAAACAGCGTATTCGTGCGGACAAATGCTTTTTACTCGGGTAAATAATATGAATAGGGCGAGGCTTGAAGTGCCATTCAGGTAATACTGGCACCAGTAAGCCGTTGCGCACATAAGATTCGACAGCAAAGGGGGCAGCAGGGCAGATACCTGCGCCCGCCATACAGGCAGTGAGCGCGACGTTGGGATCATCAAATAGCATAGTATCCGGTTCCGGGAGAGTGGCTTGATGCACTCCCTGAGCCAGTTGCCAAACAAAGCGCTCTCCTTCACGGGAGCCAAACCAACTGAGGCGTGGCTGGCAGATAAGATCTTCAGGTGCTCGAATGGGTTTTTCAGACTTCAAAAAAGCCGGTGCTGCGTACAAGCCGAGATAAACATCGGCCACATGCCTGGCGATCATGGATGAATTTTCCAGCTTCCCACCTCTGATGGCACAATCGATTCCCTCTTCAAGCAAATGGCTGATGCGGTCACTACTCCCGAAACGCAGGGTAATATTGGGATACATCTTCTGAAATTTATGGAGATGGGGGGCAATCACCCAGCGCGCAATCGAGGCAAGGGCGTCGACACGGAGATTGCCTTCTGGAACCCGAGTGGTGCCTTTCAGGCTATCCTCCAGTTCGTCGATTTCCCTGAGAATATGACGACATTGCTCAAGATAGGCCCGGCCATCCTCTGTCAGATTCAGAACCCGAGTCGTTCGATGTAGCAGCCTGACGCCTAACGCTGATTCTAAATCAGCAACCCGTTGCGATACCCGCGCTTTGGGCAAATTCAGCATGGCGGCGGCTCGCGTAAAGTTTCCCGAGTCCACCACGGTAATGAAAGTCGCCATCGCTGTCAGCTTGTCCATTGTTCGTAAATCCTGAACAGTTGGTTAAATTTATTGGTCATTCTATTTAAAACTCATCCCAATTAATATCAGCTGCATCCAACTTTGCTTTTACCTCTATGGAGTCAAAACCATGTTCAAGTGCGACCCGTTATCAGGAACCTGTGTTTTACCGGAGACACAAACAGAAAGTGTGCCTGCTATGCTGCAAGAGCAATCTGACGTGAAGGTGCGTTATATTGGTGACCCTATGTGCTCCTGGTGCTGGGGTATTGCGCCAACACTCAAGCAATTGGCCGCATATTGCGCCCAAAATAGACTTGATTTTACCGTGACTGTGGGTGGGTTGCGTGCTGGTGGTGGCGATGAGTGGAATACCACTTTCAAAACATTTTTACGCCACGAATGGGAGCAAATTCAACGTACTACCGGTCAGCCTTTCGGGTTTAGTTTGTTGGAAAGAAGCGACTTCAATTATGACACAGAACCCGCTTGCAGAGCTGTGGTTACCGTGTCGAACCTGCTTTTAAAGCAACCGGATCGCTACAATACCGTTCTGACATTTTTCTCTGACATCCAGCAAAAATTTTATGTTGATGGTTTTGATCCAAAAGAGGTCGAGTTTTACGCTGACCTTTGCCAGAAGGTAGGTATCAGATATGAAGATTTTCGGGCAGAATTTCTTTCTTCACAGGCTATTCAAGCGACGTTGCAACAGTTCGCACTGACTCGCCGTTGGGGGGTACGCGGGTTCCCGAGTATTCTACTGGAACAAAACGGTGAAACCAGTCTGCTTGCCTCCGGTTACATTAGCTATGACGCATTGATTACGCGGCTGGAAGAGGAACTGCAAGGCCCCTCGAATGAGAGACCATCTAGATGAGGATAGACTTTCCCTCTCCCGTAAATGTGAGAGGGAATGGTGTTACCGCCAGGCGGGGTCCTTGGCCAGTGAATAACGACCTGCACCAAGAAACGCCACGGTTAACGAGCTGATAAAGTAATAGACCAGGCTTTCAATCGCCCAAGCACCAACCGCATCAAGTTGGAAGGTTTTACCGGTACCCACCATCAGCCACGCGATAATCATGGTAAATGCCAGCAAAAGTGCCGCTGGGCGGGTCAAGATGCCAACGATAATCAGGCAGGGTGCCACGACTTCACCAATCAGTACGCCATAGGCGATAAAACCGGGAAACCCTTTTGCGATTAGCATACCGCTGATCCCTTCCACGCCGTAAAATAGCTTATGTAATCCGTGGAACAGCATCAGGCCGCCTACCGTAATCCGTAACAGAAGTTTGCCAGCATCTTCATGATTCAGTGATTTATTTACTAAGCCTAACAATGATTTGATCATTTCTGTTTCTTCCTTTTCTTCCACGCAAACATAAATTATGCAGAATAATACCTCTTTACGGGTGGGAGGGTTAGGAAAATTATCAGAAGGTCATTTCTAGCAGTGTATGCCCCTTTTTTGTTGTAAATGAAAAAGAGTGGAGGTCAGGTGGGCTCGGACTCGGGGAGCGAGTAATGATTCGAAACTGAAGGGCAACTGATGCTATCGGCATGTTAGACGTAGCGGTAGAACAGCTTGTTAACTATGTGGTTTTTTGAGAAAAGCCAAAGGATAGCTCGGTTTTTAATCATAGGAACCTCTGCAGATAGTGTGTGAACGGCAGTAATTAGCGGTCAAATGCGATTCGCTTCTAAGGTTTTGTACAATCGTATTCTGAAAATGGCGCATTGCCTGTTAGATGGAACTTCTGTAATCGCCGTTAAATCGGCGCACTTGTCCTATTCATATTGCGCACATTTTTTGAAAAAGAGGCAAAGTCAACGTTCCAGGGTAACAACGCCTCAATTTTTTCCAACGTATCCAGAGGCAGAACAGGACCGCGAGGAAATCGAGGATTCAAATTGTTGCAATGGGTGTAGACGATCTTGGCTGGCATCGAACTGATTCAAATGATACGTAAAGGACGATATCAACCTCAGCAATGTAAGGGATGGTGGCATGTGGAACAATGTTAACGATTGGTTGCCTAACCAAGCGAAATGTGAAACTTTACTAACTTATCTACGCAAATATAATCGAGTGAAAATCAATCAAAGAGAATGAGAGATGATGATCAAAAATGTATTCCTAGGCCTTTTGTTTTGCCTCAGTATGCCTTTAGCAGCGCAGTCTCCCCAGAAACCCGATACCGAGTTGTTATCTCCGGAATCAGTATCCTACAGCCCTAGCCAGGACGTTTATTTTGTTTCAAACATGAACGGCCCTAATGGTGATTTGTCCAATGACGGGTTTGTCAGCAAGATGGCACCCGACGGATCAATTTTGGAATTGAAGTGGATTGAGGGGGGAAAAAACGGGGTCGTACTTCACGCTCCGGCAGGCATGGCGGTAGGGAATAACATATTGTGGATGACCGACTACAATACGGTAAAGGGTTTTGACCTGACCACAAGAGAGTTGGTAGGAGAATACGTCATTCACCAAGCATCTATGCTCAACGATATTGCTATAGATAGCCAAGGCAATTTATACGTTACCGATAGCGGCATCTTGTTCAACCAGGATAAAGAGACCAAAGATAAAAACAAATTTATCCCCACGGGTACAGATGCCATCTACAAAATCGACGGGCAAGGTAAAATTATTCGTTTAGCATCGGGGGTGCATTTAGATAACCCCAACGGCATAGCCATATCCCCCGATGATCACGTCTATTTTGTAACCAAAGGTGGGGGAGTATTCGTGATGCAGAATGACGGTACGGTACAGGAATATATCAAATTGCCCCATGGCCGCCTTGATGGGATCGCATTCTCCAAAACGGGAACATTGTTTGTAACCAGTTGGGCAGGGGAAGGCGTTTATAGGATCAAGGATGGCAAAGTTTCATTGTATGCCGAAAACCTCAGTTCGCCGGCATCTCTTGGCTACGACTCAAAACGGAACACACTGGCCATTCCGCTACTATTGGGAAATCAAGTGTCGCTCATTAGCGCAGGCTGATGAGGTAGCAGCAAAAAACAGATTGTACCGCGTTAAACAATGCTGTGTTCATTTCTGCCATAACGTTTCTACCATAACAACGGCTAAGCGATGGCTAAACGATTTTCAGTATGACGGAATACAGGTGAGTTCCGTCATGCTCTGCTGTTGGCGGAAATTGAGAGCATACACTTGAGATTTTTACAGTGCGTTCACGTCACTCTGTTGGTTGATGGTTTGCCGATTTTGATGTCATTTCAGATCTCCTTTTATTGAAAGTTTTGTCTCTAAAAAAACCGGTGCCTTGAGTTAAATACCAGTTGACTGATTATTTCCCTAACCTCTTTGGGTGCAATGCCCAGAATCTTGGCGATCTGTTCTACTTTTCAGGTCCTTCGCGAAGTGTGCCGAGCCATTTTGGAGAACGGGCCAACTCATCATCCCTTTCGGCCAATTGGCGCTTGACCAGGTATTATTATTTTGCTATCGGATTATTGTTACTTGGCGATAATTGTACATTTGATAGGCATGCCATTATTGCTTAGCGCGCTGCATGGCATTCTTTGAGTCTAATTAAGATTTTTCCTATATAAACAATTATCTCTGTTGTTCTATCTTTGATTCGACTTAAAGCTCGATCGATATGTAATTCGCTCATGGTTGAATATATTTTATTCTGATCATGAGTCGCCATGCGCTAAATAATAGATATTACTGGCATAAACCACCTTGGTTTAAGCAAGTATG
>NZ_AYKS02000085.1 GCF_000496755.2 Serratia sp. DD3 | reverse complement strand
CAAACCCGGTTGGGGTATAGATCCCGCCCAGCCCCGAGCCCCCGGCCTGGATCCGTGCGGCGAGATTACCCTGTGGGATCAGCTCTAACTCCAGTTCGCCACTGCGATAGAGATCATCAAATACCCATGAATCTGATTGGCGTGGGAAGGAACAAATCACCTTGCGGACACAGCCGGCTTTTAGCAGTGCCGCCAGGCCAAAATCACCGTTACCGGCATTGTTGCTAATCAGCGTCAGGTCCCGTGGACGCCGGCGGATCAGCGCATCGAGCAGGGCATAAGGCTGCCCGGCAGGGCCAAACCCACCTACCATCAAAGTGGCTCCATCCGCGATATCGGCTACGGCGCTATCGATGGAAGCTATGCTTTTGTTGATCATCTCTTCTCCTGCATCTGCGGTTGTTTTTACTTGAGGATCTCAACTTAGGGGATTAAAATTTGAGCGACAAGTTCGACTATCGGCTGTTTGTGCGATTATCGGTTTATTTGTTATTTTGATGTTAATTTTGTGATGCAGGTAGATAATTTGATATTTGCCGCTGTACGTCCTGTACTGCTTGCCAACTATCTGCTTAATACGATGATTCATATTAAAAAAGAGAAGCAGTGATGAGTGATGAACCGAAGTTCCCTAGTGACCTGAAGTTACCTAGCGAAGAGCTACAGCGATTGCAGGAAATTGGTGAGTTAACCAACGATAAATATAAGGGCGACCCGAACTTTATGGCCTCGTTGGCCAGAGGGCTGGAAGTGTTACAGGCGTTCAAACCGAACTACTCGGAGATGTCCGTCTCGGAAATTGCACAGATCACCGCCATTCCCCGGGCAGCGGTGCGCCGTTGTCTCTATACCTTGAAAGCGTTGGGCTTTGTTCATTGTCCAGATGGCCGTCACTATCGCCTGTTACCCCGGGTGCTGACCCTGGGGCATGCTTATCTCTCGTCTTCGGAACTGGCGAAAGCGGCACAAAATTCGCTGGATTATCTGAGTAAGCTGCTCAATGAATCCTGTTCCGTGGCAACGTTGGATGGTGACCAGATCCTCTATGTCGCCCGTGCTGGGGTAAAACGCATTATGACCATTGATCTGGGCCGTGGCAGCCGCTTGCCGGCCTATGCGACCTCGATGGGGATGGTATTACTCAGCGCACTTGATACTCAACAGCTAGATAATTACTTATCACGGGTCACGCTCTCGCCACTCACTGAGTTTACCATTACCCAAGCCGAGGTATTACGTGCCGAATTAGCACAAGTTCGCCGCCAGGGATACGCCATCAACGAACAGCAACTGGAAATCGGCCTGCGTTCGATCGCCGTTCCCATGTATTCGCGTAAAGGGGGCGTGGTGGCGGCGATGAATGTGGGGGTTAATGCCTCACAGGTTTCCGCAGCGGAACTGCGGGAACGGGTATTACCCCAGCTACAGCGGGCTGCGATGGAACTGGCGTTATTGCTGTAGTTCCAGCAACGGGCTCAGGGTAATGGCGCGGGTTTAATATAGCTAATGCCTTCTTCTTCATACAGGCTGTAGATCATTTTCAACAGGGTCTTGATATCATCCGATTCATCCAGCAAGCGGGTGCTCATGATAATGGGGGAGACCAGGTATTGCTCATTTAGCGTCTTATAGACAACATCCTGGCGTTTCAAGCTGTGCAGGCACTGGGGAACCAAGGTGATACCTTCCCCGGCGGCGACCAATCCTAAAGCCACCTGTAACTCACGTACCTCCATGATCCTGGCAGGTTCAAGTGCACGATCACGGAAGGTGGCCAACACCTGGTCGGCAAAACTGGGTCGCGGAGTTTGCGGGTAAACAATCAGGGTTTCTGCTTGCAGGTTGCGTAACGTCAATTGAGCACTTTGTGCCAGAGGATGGTCGGCAGCCATGGCGGCCATTAAGATTTCATCCCGCAGCACTACGCGGCGTACGTTGGCATCCTCATAGCGGATACGGCCAAACCCGACATCGATCTCGCCCATTTTCAGTGCCTGGATCTGCTCCATGGTGGTCATTTCTTTCAGACTCATGGCGACTTCCGGGTATTGGGTGCGAAAGCGACGGATCAGGCGCGGCAAAATGCCATATAACGTTGAGGCAACAAAACCGATCGACAGCGATCGTTCGAGCTGACCAACACGTTGGGTCATTGACTTGAGTTCAACGCTTTGCGCCAGGAATTGTAATGCATGGCGGTAAAAAAAACGGCCAGCCTCCGTCAGCTTCAGTGGACGGAAACCCCGTTCAAACAGCGAGACCCCCAGATCCTCTTCCAACTGCTGAATCTGCCGACTCAGCGGCGGTTGGCTGATATGTAGCCGTTCTGCAGCGCGACTGAAATTCAACTCTTCCGCGACAGCAACAAAATAACGTAAATGGCGCAGCTCCATAACTATCCCTTTCCTAGAATGACACCCGCCCTTGATTATACCTTTAAGGTATCAAGTTGATGCTAAATCGGTGTTAGACGGCCAGCATAAGCTGGTTATATGGTCATATACAACCTGAATATATCTACTTGATACCGTAAAAATATGATTAAAACGATTGAAACCCTATTGTTGGATGTACCTGCCATCCGTCCTCACCGGCTGTCGATGGCCACGGTCAATGTGCAGACCTTGGTCCTGGTCCGGGTGTTGTGTGAAGACGGCATTGAAGGCTGGGGGGAGGCGACCACTATCGGTGGCCTGAGCTACGGCGAAGAGAGCCCGGAAAGTGTCAAGGTGAACATTGATACCTATCTGGCTCCGATGCTGGTGGGGATGGAAGCGAGCCAAGTAGCCAAGGTCATGGCCAGGCTGCGTAAGTCGATTCAAGGGAATCGCTTTGCCAAGTGTGCGTTGGAAACCGCCCTGTTGGATGCACAAGCACGGCGGTTGAATATTCCGCTCAGTGAACTGTTAGGGGGGCGGGTCCGCGATGCCTTGCCAGTCGCCTGGACATTGGCGAGTGGTGATACCCAAAAAGATATCGCTGAAGCAGAGAAAATGCTGGATTTGCGCCGCCACCGTATTTTTAAGCTCAAGATTGGCCTGCGTGCGGTAGAGGATGATGTCAAACATGTGCTGGCTATCAAGCGCGCATTGGGCGATGCGGTGAGTGTGCGTGTTGATGTTAATCAGGCCTGGAGCGAGCGGGATGCGGAACAAGGCATTGCGGCACTGGAAGCGGGGGGCATCGATTTAATAGAACAGCCAATCCGGGCAGAAAACCGTGAAGGTTTGGCCCGTTTGGCCCGGCGTTTTACGGTGCCGATCATGGCTGATGAAGTGCTAAAAGGACCACAGGACGCATTTGAATTAGCCTCTCGTGCTGGTGCCGATGTGTTCTCGGTAAAAATCACCCAGTCCGGTGGGTTAACTCAGGCGAGGCAGGTTGCCGATATCGCCAGCCAGGCGGGGATCGACCTTTATGGTGGCACCATGCTGGAGGGGGCAATAGGCACCGCCGCTTCAGCTCATCTATTTGCCACTTTCAGTGAGTTGAAACTGGGCAGCGAACTGTTTGGCCCATTATTGCTGACGGAAGATATCCTGACAGAACCCCTGGTCTACCGTGATTTCATGTTGCACGTGCCCACTGGTCCAGGCTTGGGCATTGAGATTGACCGTGACAAGCTGGCTGCTCTACGCCGCCCCCGATAGAATCTGCTACCAAGGAGACCCGCTATGTTATTTCACGTGAAAATGGATGTGAACTTGCCAGCCACCATGCCGGAGGCAGAGGCCGCGGCACTGAAGGCGACGGAGAAGGCTCAATCACAAGCCCTGCAGGCCAGTGGGCAGTGGCGTCACCTGTGGCGTATTGCAGGTCACTATTCCAACATTAGCCTGTTTGATGTCAGCAGTATTGATGAACTGCATCAACTGCTGTCGCAATTACCCCTATTTCCTTACATGACGATTCAGGTAATGCCTTTGTGTCGCCATCCCTCTTCGATCAGAGAGGATGACCGCTAAGCCATTCTAATAGCCATTACCCCAGTTTATGTCGCTGTTCCCTGGCAGGGAAATACTGCCGGGGAGAATAAAAAAGAAAACCGTTAAACCAAAAAAAACAGCCGCAGGAATGTACCCCCTCGGCTCAGTAATTTTTTACTGCCAATATCAATACGGAGCAATGACATGACGCACAATGACATCGATACCTTGGTCAACAGCTTTATTGTTGACACTGCAAAAGGCGAAGTGGATCCACGTGTTCAACAGGTGACGGTACGTTTAGTCAGTGACCTGTTTAAAGCGATTGAGGATCTGGATCTTCAGCCCAGTGAGATCTGGAAAGGGTTGGAGTATATGGCACAAACCGGTGCCAGCCATGAAATGGGATTACTGGCCGCTGGGTTGGGACTTGAACGTTTCATTGATATTTGCGCCGATGAGGCTGAAGCGAGAGTCGGCCTGACCGGCGGTACACCACGCACCATCGAAGGGCCGTTGTACGTGGCTGGTGCGCCGGTTTGCCAAGGTTTCGCACGCCTGGATGATGGTAAAGAGAGTGCCGAAGGTGAAGTGCTGTTTATGCAGGGGAAGGTATTGGATGCTAATGGCACACCGTTGCCTGGTGCCACTGTAGAGGTTTGGCATGCCAACCTGATGGGCAATTATTCATTCTTCGACAAGAGCCAATCGGCGTTCAACTTGCGTCGCACCATTATCACCGATAGCGAAGGCAATTATCAGTTCCGCAGTATTGTACCCCGTGGTTATGGCTGTCCACCGGAGGGTACCACTCAGCAGTTGCTGAACTTACTGGGCCGCCACGGTCGCCGCCCTGCGCATATCCACTTTTTCGTCTATGCCGATGGTTATCGCAAACTGACTACCCAGATCAATATCGACGGTGACGAGTATCTGTGGGATGACTTTGCCTTTGCGAGCCGTGAAGGACTGGTACCACAGGTGAAAAAGATCTCTGCAGCGGAGCAGCTAGACCGTAAGCAACTCAGCCAGCCTTTTGCCTCCATCGATTTTAACTTTACGTTGCATAAAGAGCGTGCGGCTGCACCGGAAGCTAACGTTGAGCGCAAACGCGCCAAGGCTTGATCAGGCTGTTCACTGTCTCGCGCTGAGGCAATGGAGCCAGCTTAACATTGCGTTGTTCTCAACCGGGACAACGCCTCTCCTCACCATTTTACGATACCCAGATTCAGATATGTTGCAGGACAAAACGCATGACGTTGTGAACCGCGTTTGCGCTGGCTGCAAAGGAGCGAGGCCCAGATGGGCCCGAGTCATGCAGACAACACTGCGACAGCTTGAATGGCGGCGGGTAACTATCAGCTACCTGGGGTGGCAGGGGACCAGTCAGAGGCCGGGTACCCAAGGTATAACAGGAGTATTGATGTGAGCACACCACAAGAATTACAAAACTGGCAACAGGTGATTGAGAATAGCCTCGATTTTCGCCCGCAAGAGGGGGTCTATCGGATTGCTCGATCGATGTTTACCAACCAGGCGTTGTTTGAGTTGGAAATGGAGCTGATTTTTGAGAAGCAGTGGATTTTCGCCTGTCACGAAAGTCAGATCCCCAACCCCCATGATTTTATTACGGTGCAAGCGGGCCGACAGCCGATGCTGGTCACCCGAGATGGCAAAGGGGAGCTACATGCTCTGGCGAATACCTGCCAGCATCGAGGGGCGACATTGACCCGTGTTTGCCAAGGGAATCAGAGTACATTTACCTGCCCATTTCATGCCTGGTGCTATAAATCCGATGGCGCCTTGGCGAAAGTGAAAGCACCAGCGGAATATGGCAGTGATTTTGATAAAAGCCAGCACGGTTTAAAACAGGCACGTATTGCCAGCTACCGAGGTTTTGTTTTTATCAATCTGGATAATGAGTCCGAACAGAGTTTAGACGAGTTTCTGGGGGATACCCGGCTGTTTTTCGACATGATGCTGGAACAGTCAGACACCGCCGAACTTGAGGTGTTGCCTGGCATGTCAACCTACACCTATCCCGGTAACTGGAAATTACAGAATGAGAATGGGCTGGATGGTTATCACGTCAGCACCGTTCACTATAACTATGTTTCGACGGTCGCCCATCGGCGCGAGTTGAATATCCAGCGCAATGGTGTCAGCGATAACACACTGGATTACAGCAAGTTGGGGGCCGGGGATAAAGACACTGACGATGGCTGGTTCTCGTTCAAACAAGGCCATGGCCTGTTGTTCAGTGATATGCCCAATGCCGCCGATGTGCGCCCCGGTTATCGCCGTATCATGCCGAAACTACTGGATAAATACCCGCAGGAACGTGCCCAGTGGACCATGCATCGTCTGCGTAACCTTAATATTTACCCCAGTCTGTTTTTTATGGATCAGATCAGTTCTCAACTGCGAATTATTCGTCCGGTGAGTTGGAACAAAACCGAAGTGATCAGCTTGTGTCTCGGGGTTAAAGGGGAGTCAGACAGCGATCGCGAAAGCCGTATTCGCCAGTTTGAGGATTTCTTCAACGTTTCAGGCATGGGGACGCCAGACGACCTGGTGGAGTTCCGTGAGCAGCAGCGGGGTTTTGAGGCCCGTAGCACACTATGGAACGATATTTCACGTGGTCACCAGCATTGGCAATATGGTCCGACGCGGCACAGTGAGATTTTGCAGATCTCGCCAGCGATCACCGGTGTCGAAATTACCCATGAAGGATTGTATGTCAACCAGCACCGCGCATGGCAGCAGATGATGCTCGCGGGATTAAAGAAAAAAATACAGGCGGCCTGCTGAATCGGCGATTAGCCCGCGATGACGGAGAGACATCATGCAGAATATGACACCTGAGCAACGGCAATATGCCGTCGAGCAATTTTTATACCAGATGGCTGAGGCTTGTGATAATCAGGATTGGGATCACTACCTCAGTTACTTTGCAGAAAATGTTGAGTTTCATGTTCCTCAGTGGCGCAGTGAGCATGAATATACCCAGGATCCGCGACGGGAAATGTCGCTGATCTATTATGCCAACCGTGCAGGCTTGGAGGATCGGGTATTTCGTATCCGTACGGGTAAGTCCGCCGCCTGTACGCCAATGCCACGCACGTTGCATTTGATTAATAACGTCCGTTGCCAGCCTGAACAGCAGGGGCAACAGGTTATCCATGTCAACTGGTTGACCCATTATTACCGCTTTGGTGAAAGCCGCCATTTTTTTGGCCGAGCGACTTACCATCTGCTTTGGCAAGACCAACAACTAAAAATCACGCGGAAACACGTCCTGGTGCTGAATGACAAAATTGACTCAGTGCTGGATTTTTACCATCTCTGATTGGCTACAGCGCGGTGGCGATGACCACCGCGACGACTAGCCGTCTTGACGCCAACCGTATTAACATTAACCGTATAAACATCAACCGTATAAACACAGGAGCAATCATGACTCACAGCGCAGCCATTATTTTTCGCGATGGGCTTACGCAATTTATCCAGGTTGAGCCGAGTGAAACCCTGCTGGATGCCGCTTTTCGTCACGGGATCCAGCTCCCCCTGGATTGCCGTGAAGGGGTGTGCGCCACCTGCCGTGGGGTATGTGAAGCGGGCAGCATCGAAATGGAGTATGTCGATGATGAAGCGCTGAGTGCTCACGAGCTTGAACAAGGGCATATGCTGGCTTGCCAGACAAGGTTGAAGTCATCTGGGACTTTCTATTTTGATATCGACTCCAGCATTTGCCATCTTGCCCAGCAGAGCTACCGTGGGCGAGTGAGCGCGTTAGCGTTGCTCTCGGATACCGTAGCAACGCTGGAAATTACTCTGGAGCCAGGGGAAGCTGAATTGCACTATCTGCCCGGGCAGTACGCACGTATTGAGGTGCCTGGCAGTGGGGAAAGCCGCGCTTACTCTTATGCCAGTGGTAGTGTCCAATCAGGCCGGGTGCGCTTTTTGATCCGCTTGTTGCCGAGCGGATTGATGAGTGACTATCTACGCTCGGGTTGTCAGGTGGGGGAGAGCATTAACTTTACCGCTCCGTTTGGTGCATTTTATCTGCGTGAGGTAACGCGCCCACTGCTGTTTATTGCAGGCGGCACCGGGTTATCCGCGTTTCTCAGCATGCTGGAGAGTCTGGCAGAGAAGGGGGGGAGTTACCCGCCGATCCGGCTTTACTATGGTGTTAATCGCGAGAGTGAAATCAGTGAGTTGCAACGGCTTGATGCGCTGGTGGAACAGCTTGATCATTTTAGCTATCAGGTGGTGGTCGCCACCCCAGGCGCTGAGTGGCAAGGTAAAAAGGGCTGGGTGACGGATGCGCTAGAAGAACATCAACTGCAACAACCCTTTGATGCCTATTTATGCGGGCCTCCACCGATGATTGAAGCGGCCAGTAACTGGTTATCGGCTCACCCCATTGCCGAGCATAAGGTCTATTTCGAGCGCTTTATTTCCAGTTAAGACCTTAGCAGTGCCATTTTCTTGCTTTTGGGCGGGGATTATTTTTGGTGATGGTGATGGTGATGGTGCGAAAATACATGGAGCATGAGTAGAAATTGGGGGGAGAACAGCAAACAGTCAGCTCCAGGCTAGGTGTGCCTGGAGCTGACAAGGTGCTTACTGCTTGGTTATTAGTGCTTAGGCTTTGGCTGCTTGCGCATCCGCCTGAGCAGACTGAATTGCCGTCAGTGCTACGGTATAGACAATATCGTCAACCAGCGCACCGCGGGACAAGTCGTTTACTGGCTTACGCATCCCTTGCAGCATTGGCCCGATGGACACCAGATCAGCAGAGCGCTGTACCGCTTTGTAAGTGGTGTTACCGGTGTTCAGATCAGGGAAGATAAACACTGTGGCTTGACCCGCAACCGGTGAATTAGGTGCTTTGGACTGAGCCACATCCGCCATGATCGCCGCATCGTACTGCAGTGGGCCATCAATGATCAGGTCTGGGCGTTTTTCTTGTGCCAAACGCGTGGCTTCACGCACTTTATCAACATCGCTGCCAGCACCGGAGTTACCGGTAGAGTAAGAGATCATCGCTACACGTGGGTCGATACCAAATGCCGCCGCAGAATCAGCAGATTGAATAGCGATTTCTGACAACTGTTCAGCCGTTGGGTCTGGGTTGATGGCACAGTCGCCATAAACCAGTACCTGATCCGGTAACAGCATAAAGAATACTGAAGACACCAGTGAACTGCCCGGTGCAGTTTTGATCAACTGCAAAGGTGGGCGGATGGTATTGGCGGTGGTGTGGACTGCACCGGAAACCAGGCCATCAACCTCACCTTTCTCCAGCATCAGCGTACCCAGAACCACATTATCTTCCAGTTGCTCGCGGGCAACCACTTCGGTCATCCCTTTACTCTTACGCAGTTCAACCAGACGTGGTACGTAGAGTTCGCGCACCGCGACTGGGTCGACAATCTCGATGCCTTTACCCAATTCAACGCCTTGCGCTGCCGCAACGCGCTTAATATCTTCTGGATTACCCAGCAGCACACATTCGGCAATACCACGTTCGGCACAAATAGCAGCGGCTTTCACGGTACGTGGCTCGTCGCCTTCTGGCAGCACGATACGTTTGCCTGCATTGCGTGCCAGTTCAGTCAGTTGGTAACGGAACGCTGGTGGCGACAGGCGACGTGAACGCTCTGACGCTGCGGTCAACGAATCGATCCATTCATTGCTGATGTGGCTTGCCACATAGTTTTGCACTTTTTCGATACGTTGATGGTCATCTGCGGGCACTTCAAGGTTGAAGCTTTGCAGGCTGAGTGACGTTTGCCAGGTGTTGGTATCAACCATAAAGACCGGCAAGCCGGTTTCAAAGGCACGTTCACACAGTTTGTTAATTGAGGCTTCGATCTGGTAGCCACCGGTGAGCAAAATAGCACCGATTTCCACCCCGTTCATGGCGGCCAGACAAGCGGCAACCAGCACATCAGGACGGTCGGCTGAGGTGACCAGCAGAGAACCCGGGCGGAAGTGCTCCAGCATATGCGGGATACTGCGCGCACAGAAGGTGACGGATTTGACCCGGCGGGTCATGATGTCACCTTTGTTAACCACACAAGCTTTCAGGTGGTGAGCCATATCGATAGCACGGGTGGCGATCAGATCAAAGCTCCAAGGTACGCAGCCTAAAACCGGCAGGGGGCTGTTGGCAAACAACACCGCAGGGTCAATATTAGCTATACTGGCTTTGCTTGAGTCATCAAAAATTTCAGACAGGTCTGGGCGTGTACGGCCCTGATCATCCACCGGAGCGTTTAATTTGTTAATGATCACGCCGGTAATGTTTTTGTTCTTGCTGCCGCCAAAACTGGTACGGGCCAGTTCAATACGCTCGGTCAGTTGTGCCGGGGAGTCATTGCCCAGTGCCAGAACAAAGACGATTTCGGCATTCAGCGTTTTGGCAATTTCATAGTTCAGCGCATTGGCGAACTGATGCTTACGGGTGGGAACCAGGCCTTCGATCAGCACTACTTCTGCATCTTTGGTGTTCGCGTGGTAACGGGCCACGATCTCTTCCATTAACACATCTTGCTGGTTGGAACTCAGTAGACCTTCCACATAACTCATGCGCAGCGGTTCTGCTGCCGGAATGGTGGAGTTACTGCGGATGATCGCCGTCGTCTGGTCAAGAGTGTCGCCGCCGCTGCGTGGCTGGGCAATCGGTTTGAATACGCTCAGACGAACGCCTTTCTGCTCCATGGCGCGGATAACACCCAGGCTGACGCTGGTCAAACCAACGCTGGTGCCGGTTGGGATCAACATAATTGTACGTGACACAGAATAGTCCTCTTCACGGTTTATAGCCTGCAACGGGGCGCAGACAAAATGTGGCTCTAAAACAATATGCGGCTCTAAAACATATTTGGGTCTAAAACCATATATGGGCTCTAAAACAACACCGTCAGCCTAAGCTGACGGTGTGAAGAACCTTAATGGGTTAGACGGAACGCATCTTGTGCGATGACCAACTCTTCATTGGTTGGGATCACCAGCGCCAAGCGGCTGCCATCTTTAGTGATATTACCCGATTTACCGAAACGAGCAGCCAGGTTGCGATCATGGTCAATCTCAAAACCGAGCAGGCCCAGTTTGTCGAGGGCCATTTCACGGACCATGGCAGCATTTTCACCGATACCACCAGTGAAGATAACGGCATCCAGGCGGCCATCCATCAGAGCACAATAAGCGCCGATATACTTGGCCAGACGGTGGCAGTAGACATCCATAGCACGTTTGGCATCGGCTTTGGTTTCGTAGTTATCTTCTACATAACGGCAGTCACTGGTGACTTCAGTGAGGCCCAGCAGACCTGACTCTTTGGTCAGCATCTTGTTGATCTCGTCAATGCTCATCCCCATAGCATCGTGCAGATGGAAGATGATGGCCGGGTCGATATCACCACTGCGGGTACCCATCACCAAACCTTCCAGTGGGGTCAAGCCCATAGAGGTATCGACAGATTGACCGTTGCGAACCGCAGTAACGGAACCGCCATTGCCCAGATGACAGGTAATGAGATTCACTTCTTCAACCGGTTTGTTCAGGACTTTTGCCGCTTCTTGTGTGACGTAGAAGTGGCTGGTGCCGTGTGCACCGTAACGGCGAACGCCATGGTCGCGGTATAAATTGTACGGCAGGGCATACAGATAGGATTCTTCAGGCATCGTCTGATGGAACGCGGTGTCGAAGACGGCAACGTTTTTATCCGTCAGCTCAGGGAAAGATTTTAACGCTTCTGCAATACCGATCAAATGGGCAGGGTTATGCAGTGGTGCAAAAGGGACGGCATCTTTGATACCCTGTAGCACTTCGTCGTTGATAACGGCAGAGGCGGTGAACTTCTCGCCACCGTGAACAATGCGGTGACCGATGGCGACCAATTGGGCGGAAAGCTCAGGTTTTTGTGCCAGAATAGTATTAACGATGAAGTGCAGCGCTTCGCTGTGCGCAGCCCCAGCACCCAGTGCCGCTTCTTGTTTGCTGCCATCCATTTTCCATTTAATGCGGGCCTCAGGAAGATGGAAACACTCGGCCAGACCAGAGAGGTGTTCTTCACCGTTGATGGCATCAATAATGGCGAATTTCAGAGAAGAACTGCCGCAGTTAAGAACCAGTACTAGCTTACTCGACATGGAAGTACCTACTTAAATTGTTGGTGTTGGTATTAAAAAGTCCAATACACGTGGTGAATAAAATGTCAACTACTCATCAAGCGTAGCGCATAATGGCTTTGACATTTATGATTAACATCATGTCAGTGACAGAAAGGCCATGATGATGAATAACGTGTTGATTATCCGGTGATTAAATTACCCGGCTCTGCATTCCAATCGCATGCAAGTTGCCGCCAATCAGGCGGCGCCTTGTAAAATGACAGAGAACAGAGCAAAAAGCTGGCGGATCTCATATCATCTATTATTGGCATAAGATACCGATAGCCAGCTATAAATACAAAATAAATTTAAAGCTTCAACTTTTTTGTTGGTGTTTTTATGGAATTATTTTATTTTTTGTACATAAAGTTGAGGTTGGCATGACAAGCAAACCCCCCGGTTCGTTAAGCTGGTTCCAGATTTTCCAGCGTGGACAGCATTACATGAAAACCTGGCCATCAGACAAACGTTTGGCACCGGTATTCCCTGAAAATCGCGTGGCGAAGGCAACGCGTTTTGCGGTGCGTTTTATGCCGCCATTGGCGATATTTTCGCTCACTTGGCAAATTGCCCTGGGTGGTCAACTCGGCCCGGCCATTGCGACTGCGCTGTTTGCCTGCAGCTTGCCAATGCAAGGGTTATGGTGGTTGGGTCGCCGTTCAGTTACGCCTCTGCCGCCCACTTTATTACAGTGGTTCTTTGATCTGCGTAACAAACTGGTGGAGGCCGGGCAAGCTGTGGCCCCAGTGGAGGGGACGCCAACCTATCAGGCATTGGCGGAGGTGCTCAAGCGTGCCTTCAATCAATTGGACCAAACTTTTCTCGATGATCTTTAAACCGTTCAGGGGAGTTGCTCCGGCTTTTCCCCAGGCTACCCTTCGATAACCCCGGTCAAATCAAAAAAAGGCCCGGTTGTGATTCCACACCCTAACTCAGTATGCGATGCTTTCATCAATATGCAGTGTCAATGTGTAGTAATGAGGACTATAAAATGGAAATGACTAACGCCCAACGTTTGATTTTATCAAATCAATACAAAATGATGACGATGCTTGATCCCGATAATGCAGAACGTTATCGCCGCTTGCAGACCATTATTGAGCGCGGTTTTGGCTTGCAAATGCGTGAGCTGGATCGAGACTTCGGTGAAATGAGTGAGGAAGTGTGCCGTACCATCATCAATATTATGGAAATGCACCATGCACTGCAGGTATCGTGGGAAAACCTCAAGGAGCGTCAAGGGATAGATGAACGTCGTCTGGCTTTCCTGGGTTTTGATGCGGCGACCGAAGCACGTTTTCTGAGTTATGTCCGTTTCTTGGTGAATACCGAAGGGCGATATACGCATTTTGATTGCGGCAGTCACGGCTTTAATTCTCAGACTAAAATGTGGGAAAAGTACCAGCGTATGCTGGCAATCTGGTTGTCGTGCCCACGTCAGTATCATTTAAGCGCGGTTGAAATTACGCAAATTATCAATGCCTGATCAAACTTAATGGGGTTTGCCGTGGAGTGTAAGGGGTTTCTGTTCGATCTTGATGGAACGTTAGTCGATTCATTGCCAGCAGTGGAGCGCGCTTGGATCCATTGGGCCAAGCGTCATGATATTAATGAGCAACAGGTATTGGATTTTATCCACGGAAAACAAGCGATAACCTCGCTGCGCCATTTTATGCCCAATGCCACGGAAGCCGAACTGGAACATGAGTTTGCCCTGTTGGAGCAGATAGAATCACAGGATACGCAAGGGGTGGTGGCCTTGCCGGGAGCCAAAGTGCTGCTGGAAGGGCTTACCGATATGGGTATTCCTTGGGCGATAGTGACTTCTGGCTCCATTCCGGTGGCCACTGCGCGCCGTATTGCTGGCGGGTTACCGCATCCTGAGGTGTTTATAACCTGTGAACGGGTCCAGCGGGGTAAACCGCAGCCAGATGCCTATCTGTTAGGTGCGGCAAGTTTAGGTTTGGCACCTGAGTCCTGTGTGGTGGTTGAGGATGCTCCCGCAGGGATTTTATCCGGGCTGGCAGCGGGTTGCCAGGTGATAGCCGTCAATGCCCCTGCCGATACGCCCAAATTGGATCAGGTTAATCTAATCCTCTCTTCGTTGACCCAAATCCGGGTGAGCAAGACGCCAGAGGGGGGGCGTATTGAACTTGTTGTTTAAACGCTATCTGATGATTAGCCGCAGGGTTACTTAACAACCACGCTTTAAACGACAACGTTTCAAGCTATATATCGCGTTTCAAACAATATATAGCGATTCAAACAATATATCGCGATTCAAACAATATAGCGTTTCAAACAATATAGCGTTTCAAACAATAGCGATTCAAACGACAGGTGCGGGCTGCATGATTGGGCCCGCTCCTGAGTCTCTCACCTGTTTTTTCTGACCTGCACCACAGACCGCAAGAGGTTGTTGTGAACGGCGAATTACTCTGGGTTTTGATGTTACTGCTGGCAGCCATAGTGCTGTTTACTACCAACAAGTTGCGCATGGATGTCGTGGCGTTACTGGTCATTATTGCTTTTGTGCTAAGTGGTACTTTGACCTTGCAGGAAGCAACAACCGGTTTTAGTGATCCCAATGTGATTTTGATTGCAGCCCTGTTTGTGGTGGGGGAGGGTTTGGTACGTACTGGTGTAGTTTACCAAGTGGGTGATTGGCTGGTGAAAGTCGCGGGCAGCAGTGAAACCAAAATGTTGGTTTTGCTGATGCTCTGTGTTGCCGGGCTTGGGGCCATCATGAGTTCGACGGGCGTGGTAGCGATTTTTATTCCTGTGGTGCTCAGTGTCGCTGGGCGTATGAAGATCTCTCCAGGGCGGTTGATGATGCCGTTAAGCTTTGCTGGTTTGATCAGTGGCATGATGACGTTAGTTGCTACACCGCCCAATATGGTGGTCAATAGTGAACTGGTACGTGAGGGAATAGAGGGTTTTGGTTTCTTTGCGGTGACACCGATTGGTGTACTGGTTTTGGTTTTGGGCGTGGGATACATGTTGGTGGCGCGGCGCTGGTTAGTAGACAATCGCGGTATTAACGCCAACGTTGACTGGCAGCGCCGGACCTTCCGTGATTTGATCCGCGACTATAAACTGTCTGGTCGGGCACGCCGTTTGGCGATCCGCAGTGGTTCACCGTTGATTGGTTGTTCGCTGGATGAGTTGCACCTCCGTGTTCGCTACAGTGCCAATGTGATTGGCATTGAGCGTTGGCGGCGCTTTCGTCGGGTGATGGTCAGCGCTTTCGCCAACACAGAACTGCGAGAAGGGGATGTGTTGTTGATCGATATATTTGATGACGATATCGATTTACGCCAGTTCTGCCGAGAACAACTATTGGAACCGATGGTATTGCGTGGCGAATATTTCTCTGAGCAGTCACGCAACGTCGGGATGGCAGAGGTTTCCTTAATTCCCAATTCGGCGCTGCTGGGGAAAAGTTTACGTGATGTCGGCTTTCGTCGCCGTTACGACCTCAACGTCGTAGGTATTCGTCGTAACGGTGAAACGTTGAAAGGTCAGTTGGCGAATATCCCTATCGAGTTGGGGGATATTTTGTTGGTCATCGGTGATTGGAAGGCCATTCGTCAGTTACAGGCTGAAAACCATGACTTTATGGTGTTGAATCTACCGGCAGAAGTTGATGAGGTGGCACCGGCAATCAATCAAGCCCCACACGCGTTGTTCTGCCTGGCGCTGATGGTGGCGATGATGCTGACCAAAGAGATCCCGAATCCAATAGCGGCATTGATTGCCTGCCTGTTGTTGGGGGCATTTCGTTGTATCGATATGGAGAGTGCCTATAAGGCCATCCATTGGCCGAGTCTTATTTTAATTGTCGGTATGATGCCCTTTGCCCAAGCATTGCAGAAAACCGGTGGTGTTGATCTGATTGTACGCGGTCTGATGGATATTGCCGGTGATGCCGGGCCCCGCGTGATGCTGGCTTGCCTATTTGTCTTGTGCTCAGTGATTGGGTTATTTATCTCTAACACCGCGACGGCGGTATTGATGGCACCCATTGCGATAGCCGCCGCTCAAAAGATGGGCGTCTCGCCCTATCCATTCGCCTTGGTTATCGCTATTGCCGCTTCTGCCGCTTTTATGACCCCGGTGTCCTCTCCGGTCAATACGCTGGTATTAGGACCAGGGAATTACAAATTTGGTGATTTTGTCAAAATAGGCGTGCCTTTCACCGTACTGGTGATGATGGTCAGTCTGATCGTTATTCCTTGGCTATATGGGTTTTAGCGACGAGTTAGACAAAATAGCCCCAGACGCGTAAATGACTAGGCGGCTGGGGCACTTGAGTTGGTGTGGTGACGAAAACCGGCCGGTTATAACGGCGTATCAATGCTGATTTCATCCAGTGACAAGCTGAAACTGGGAATAAACACCGTCATAAAATAGTCCATTTCTGGGCTATGGCGTAGCTGGAGTGTTTTTTCCAGGCGCGCTTTAGCCAGCTTGAATTCATTATTACCGGCCGATAACTCTTCCAGACATTTAACAAAGGCACATAACGCATCTGCCTGCTTGACGATCAGCTTCTCATCTTCGCTGTAATAATGTTCATCAAGGATTGGACGGAAATCGCTTTGTAACTCTGCTGGGATCATATCAAGCAATTTTTGTTGGGCCACTTTCTCTATTTTTTTGTATTCGTGGGCAATTTGCGGGTTGTAATATTTAATCGGGGTGGGCATATCCCCGGTCAACACTTCGCTGACATCGTGGTACATCGCCAGCAGTGCCACGCGTTCTGCATTCAGGTTGCCATTAAATTTCCGATTCTTGATCACTGCCAGCGCATGGGCGACAAACGCAACCTGCAGGCTGTGTTCAGAAACGTTTTCAGTACGCACGTTGCGCATTAACGGCCAGCGGCTAATCAGTTTCAAACGGGACAGGTGAGCAAAGAAATGACTCTGGTTCATGGTGCTCTCTTTCTACAGCGATATGACAACAACAGGCAGACAGTATGGGTGCACAGCGTGCACCCAACAAGCTGATTACTGACGGTAGTTTTCGAGGAAACGCCCCAATTTACCTACGGCCATTTCCAGTTCATCTACACGGGGTAGGGTGACAATACGTACGTGGTCTGGATGAGGCCAATTGAACGCACTGCCCTGAACCAGCAGGACCTTTTCTTGTAACAGCAGGTCCAGAATCATCTTCTGGTCGTCATGAATATTAAAGCGTTTGGCGTCAATCCGCGGGAACATATAGAGTGCCCCTTGCGGTTTTACGCAGGAAACGCCAGGGATGTTATTCAGCAGTTCCCAAGTGCGATTACGTTGTTCATACAAACGGCCACCAGGCTGGATAAACTCGCTGATACTCTGGTATCCCCCCAGCGCGGTCTGGATAGCATGCTGCATAGGCACGTTGGCGCACAGGCGCATGGAGGCCAGCATTTCCAGGCCTTCAATATAACCTTTTGCATGTTTTTTCGGCCCGTTGAGCACCATCCATCCCTGGCGGAAACCCGCGACACGATAGGTTTTCGACAGGCCATTAAAGGTGATGGTCAGCAGGTCTGGTGCCAGTGCGGCAATCGAGTGATGAACCGCGTCGTCATAGAGGATCTTGTCGTAAATTTCATCAGAAAAAATGATCAGGTTATGCTGGCGGGCGATTTCGACAATCTCTTCCAGCAGGGCTTTACTGTATACCGCACCGGTCGGGTTATTAGGGTTGATAATGACAATGCCACGGGTGCGAGGTGTGATCTTGCGGCGGATATCATCCAGATCCGGAAACCAGCCAGCCTCTTCGTCACAGAGATAGTGCACCGCTTTACCACTGGAAAGCGAAACGGCGGCGGTCCACAGTGGGTAGTCTGGGGCTGGCACCAGCATTTCATCACCAGAATTGAGCAATGCCTGCATGGATTGAACGATGAGCTCGGATACCCCATTGCCAATATAGATATCCTCGACGGTCACATCACGCATATCACGGGCCTGATAGTGCTGCATGATCGCTTTACGCGCAGAGAACAACCCCTTGGAGTCGCAATAACCCTGTGCGGTAGGAAGATTACGGATGACATCCACCAGAATTTCATCTGGGGCATCAAAACCAAACGGTGCCGGATTGCCGATGTTCAGCTTCAGTACTTTGTTGCCTTCTTCCTCAAGACGCTTGGCTTCTTTGAGTACTGGGCCTCGAATGTCGTAACAGACGTTGTCCAGCTTGCTGGATTTATCAATGGGGGACATAAAAAGTTGAGCCTTTTACTTAGATTGAGCTTTTAGAGAGGGGTGTTTCTGCCATGGAACACCACAGTTGGTCCAATGTACTCCTGCAAGCGCTCTTTTTGAAGTGTCTTGCAAAGCTTTGGTGCTAACATTCGACTTGAACGGCATTCTAAGTGATTAAAGGTTTTGGCTGGTTTGTTATTGGTGATAAAATCTTAAAAGATGATTATTAATAGTGTATTGATTTAAGTTTATGCTATTAAAGCAGGAGAACGGTTTTGTTGGTATGGCACACGATGAGCGTTCGGAATGTCAAAATCAGTATAAATGATAACAAAATGTAAAAAACTGTTTGCAGAGTTATTATATGGTGGATGAAAAAGGTAAATGCGGCCACAATTCAGTTATCGGAGATCACATTAAATATATTTCAGTAATTCACTGAAGTTTTTTTTGATTACAACTTTATATATTCTAACTATCTCTAGTTGCTGGATAAAATGCGGTATGGTTTGAACAGCGCAGGCGCTTGCAGTGCGGGGGCGACTAGGGTCGAGTAACACAGTAAGCTCTTGAGTATCTGGGCATTGAGCCGAAATAATTCGGATTGCTTGTCAGCCGCAAGTCTGAGATAAATCGATTCCTGACTGATTAGCTCAATGGTGTTGTTACTCAGTTGGTTGTTTTTGGGGGTTCATTGTGATGTGTGCATTCGCCACTTGGCCGCCGCTCGTATGAACTTGGTTATAGAAAAAGCGATAGAGGTAACGAAATATAAGGAATTTTTTGCCCTCTTCTAATGAGTGGGTTACTGTCATGTCCGGCGCTTGCCATTTTCGGCGGCGTCTTGGAAATACACCAGGGTAGTTTGTAAGTAATAATTTAAAAAGTGAAGAAAACACTATGATAAGTGCAAAACGTCCGTTACTTAATCTCGATCTCGATCTGCTGAGAACATTTGTTGCTGTGGCTGATTTAAAGACGTTTGCGTCGGCGGCAGTTGCCGTCCGTCGTACTCAATCAGCCGTGAGTCAACAAATGCAGCGGTTAGAGCAATTAGTTAACAAAGAGTTGTTTGCTCGCCATGGGCGCAATAAGTTATTAACCGAACATGGTATCCAACTTCTCGGTTATGCCAGGAAAATTCTGCGTTTCAATGATGAAGCCTATGCTTCTTTGGTTTATGACGATGTCGATGGCGTGCTGACTATCGGTGCTTCTGACGATACCGCAGATACTCTTCTGCCTTTTCTGCTTAATCGTGTGACCACGGTTTACCCACGGCTGACCGTCGATGTGCGGGTGAAACGTAGCGCACAAACTATCGATATGCTGGAAAAAGGGGAAGTGGATTTAGCCATTACCACCACCGCTACAGGTGATCATCCGCATGTTGTACTGCGCAACTCCCCAACGTTGTGGTATTGCGCGGCAGATTACTTTGTACAGCCAGGGGAGCCGCTGCCGTTGGTGGTGCTCGACGAACCTAGCCCGTTCCGTGACATGGCGATTAAACATCTGGATGCTGCTGATATTCCTTGGCGTATCGCCTACGTTGCTTCCTCGTTATCAGCGGTGCGTGCTGCATGTAGGGCTGGTTTAGGAATTACTGCCCGGCCTATTGAGATGATGACCCCAGACTTGCGGGTACTGGGTGCAGCAGAGGGGTTACCTCCATTGCCGGATACTCAATATTCACTATGCAAAAATGTGACGTGTGAGAACGAACTGGCCATGACGATTTTTAATGCCGTGAAAAAGGGTAATGAGACTTACCATTTCGATACGGATAGTGTCTTGGTTGCTGAAGATTTCGGCCTCTTGGAGGATGACGAGTAATATCGTCAATTACCCCCTTGGCGACTTGAGGGGGTAACCGATTGAAGCGTACATACGATTTGTATGGCTATCACCGGCGCTGTTTTGCGCCATGGTGAGACCTCGTTAAGCAAAACCTCTGTCTTTTGGGCAGAGGTTTAATGAGATGGTCACCCCCACCCTGTGAGCGGTAAGCTGACAGGGTGTTTTACTTTAGAGGGAACCATCATGCAAAACGTTACGCTTATTGGTATCGATCTCGGTAAACATTCCTTTCACGTGCACTGTCAGGACGAAAAAGGTAATGCCCTGTTGCGTAAAAAATTTTCCCGCACTCAGCTCATTAATTTTCTTGCTTCCTGCAAGGCGGCGACCGTGGTGATGGAGTCCTGTGGTGGGGCTCACTTTATGGCACGTCGGATTGCTGATTTAGGTCATGAGGCAAAGCTGATTTCTCCGCAGTTCGTCCGCCCTTTTGTTAAGAGTAATAAGAACGATTTTGTTGATGCTGAAGCCATCTGTGAAGCCGCCTCCCGTCCTTCAATGCGCTTTGTCACACCCAGAACAGAAGACCAACAGGCGATGAGCGCCCTCCATCGCGTCAGAGACTCACTGATACGGCAACGCGTTAAAACCACCAATCAGATGCATGCTTTTTTGTTGGAGTTCGGTGTCAGTCTGCCACGCGGGATTGCCGTGATACGACGTCTGGCCGCGGTGCTGGAAGAAAATGATTTCCCGCCTTATCTGACAAGGGTTCTGAGTAGACTCCACAGTCATTATGTTTACCTTAGCGGGGAAATTGATGAAATCGATAAGGAACTGAAAACCCACCTTGCGGATGATGAAACCGCACAGCGCCTGCTGAGCATTCCTGGCGTTGGGCCGGTAACGGCGAGCCTGTTAGCCACGCGGCTGGGGGACGGGAAAAACTATGTCAGCAGCCGTGACTTTGCGGCTTCAACCGGGCTGGTTCCCCGCCAGTACAGTACGGGTGGAAAAACGACACTGATGGGCATCAGCAAGCGGGGTGATAAAAATCTGCGACGGTTGTTGGTGCAGTGCGCGCGGGTGTTTATGCAGCGGCTGGAACACAATCCAGGGCGTTTGGCAGAGTGGGTTAAAAAGCAACTTGCCAGCCATCACTCTAACGTGGTGGCGTGCGCGCTGGCAAACAAACTGGCACGCATAGCCTGGGCGGTTACGGCACATCAGGCGGCGTTCAGTAAATAAAAGAGCCAACGAAAAACTCGTCAGCTCAGTTAATTAACACGTTACTTTCTGGTTTTGCGACGACAGATAATTGATGACATGAACGGCATAGCGGCCTGCTGATGAACCTGATATAAAAAATGGCTCTTTGAAGCCGACGGTTTTTTAAGGTTCGGCAGGCGCGGAACTCATCGTGGCGCGGACATCCTTGTCCACCAGACGCCGAATAGATTTAAGCAAGCCCATCATAAATCAAAATCTGTGTTGCAAAAACGGGGGTGACCATAGATTTTTATAGCGCGATCCGGCAGGTATGAAAGGCGAACCCTTGTTATTTTCAAGGTTATCCGGCTGATTTGTTGTGCATTTTATGAACGAAAGTTGACAAAAATGGTTAAGCCGCCACACTTATTTTTAGTTTTTTCCCCGAAACGTGTCCTGGATCAAAAAAATACCCCGAGCTAGTGAGTGGAACAACAGGGAATTCCTGAGAGAATGGTATAGTAAAACTGAAATGTCGCCATTGGGTTATCTCTGAGTGCAGTTATCTAACGACTAACTGACACGATTTAGCTGAGCTTCTGGTGCGATGATGTTAACAAATTGGTTTGTGTGTAAATTAATGTGTAGATTCTTTTGTTGAAATTGACAAAAGGCTATTGAAAGGAGTAAAAGCTCACAGCAAAATATTGCCTAATTCTCTGTAAAAGCAATGTGTTTGCGTGGCTCTACTCAACCTCTTTCAGGTTATAGCCAGCTGGCACGCGGGTGAATTGCCAACCAGGCAAGAGAGCCGAGTTCTGCAGTCAACTGTTTGTTACTTGAAAGATGATGGGTATATAGACCCAAGTTCATTCCAGTTGCAGGTAAAAGGCAAACGAATGAGTCTCTAGCAGCATAGTCAACTATGTGACTAGGGTGAATCAGCGCAGTCAACAATCCTGCAGTTAGAATGGCGACGGGGATATCTCCTTCCCTTGAATCGATGTGGTTCGCTCACCGCCGGTGATTAGAGCAGGCGTTCGCCACCACTTTTGATGAGTAAGCATAGAGTATGTCAACAACCACTGAAGTTATCGCTCATCACTGGGCATTCGTCGTATTTGTCATCATGGCTATTGGGCTTTGCGGCTTTATGTTGCTGGGCGCATTTTTCTTGGGTGGGAGAGCCCGGGGGCGTGCTAAAAACACACCTTATGAGTCGGGGATCGACTCTGTCGGCTCAGCGCGTATGCGCCTTTCAGCCAAATTTTATCTGGTCGCCATGTTCTTCGTTATCTTCGATGTTGAAGCCTTATATCTGTACGCCTGGTCGGTCTCGATTCGTGAGAGCGGTTGGGTAGGCTTTATCGAAGCCGCCATTTTCATTTTGGTGTTATTGGCAGGGTTGGTTTATCTGGTGCGTATCGGCGCATTGGATTGGGTCCCTGTGCGCTCTCAGCGCCTGAGCAAACCAAGCACAATCAAGAACGCCAGCAACAGTCATCCGCAGTAACAGTGAGGCATTAAGATGGACTATACGCTCACCCGCATAGACCCTAACGGTGAGAACGACCGTTATCCCCTGCAAAAACAGGAAATCGTTGGTGATCCTCTGGACCAGCAGGTTCATCGCACGGTCTACATGGGTAAACTTGAACATGCATTGCATGACATGGTGAACTGGGGGCGTAAAAACTCTCTTTGGCCCTATAATTTCGGCCTTTCATGCTGTTATGTGGAGATGGTGACATCATTTACTGCCATTAACGATGTGGCACGTTTTGGTGCGGAAGTATTGCGTGCATCCCCACGTCAGGCGGACTTTATGGTGGTAGCCGGGACCTGCTTCACTAAAATGGCCCCCGTTATTCAGCGTTTGTATGAACAGATGCTGGAGCCCAAGTGGGTGATCTCCATGGGCGCCTGCGCCAATTCCGGTGGTATGTACGATATCTACTCTGTGGTGCAGGGGGTGGATAAATTCCTGCCTGTTGATGTGTATATTCCAGGCTGCCCACCGCGTCCAGAGGCTTATATGCAGGCGTTACTGCTGCTGCAGGAGTCGATTGGTAAAGAGCGCCGCCCATTGTCGTGGGTTGTGGGCGAGCAGGGGGTTTACCGTGCCAATATGCAGTCAGAAAAAGCGCGTAAGCACGCGGAGCGTATTGCGGTAACCAATCTGCGGACGCCAGACGAGATTTAATCGAACTTGCGGCGAAATGACCCTTTAGTGTGGTGAAAAAATTATGACAGATTTAGCGACGCACGACGCCCTACCTGCCTGGGAAACCAGGGATCATCTGAATGATCCGGTGATTGGTGAACTGCGCAACCGTTTTGGGCCGGAAGCCTTCACTGTTCAGCCTACCCGTACCGGAATGCCGGTGGTATGGGTCAAACCTGATCAGTTACTGGACGTCATGACGTTCTTGAGAAAACAGCCAAAGCCTTATGTGATGCTGTTTGACTTGCATGGTATGGACGAGCGTTTGCGCACTCATCGCCAAGGCTTGCCAGCGGCAGATTTTTCTGTTTTCTACCATCTGATCTCTGTTGAGCGTAACCGCGACATCATGCTGAAAGTGGCACTGTCTGAAAAAGACCTTCATGTGCCCACAGTGACCAAGATATTCCCTAATGCCAACTGGTATGAGCGTGAAACCTGGGAGATGTTCGGTATCACTTTTGATGGTCACCCGCACCTGCGGCGCATCATGATGCCGCAAAGCTGGGAAGGTCATCCCCTACGTAAAGATTATCCGGCGCGCGCAACCGAATTCGATCCCTTTGTGTTGACCAAGCAGAAAGAAGATCTGGAGATGGAGTCGCTGAAATTCAAACCAGAAGAGTGGGGGATGAAGCGCAGTACAGACAATGAAGACTTCATGTTCCTTAACCTGGGCCCGAACCACCCCTCTTCCCATGGTGCGTTCCGTATCATTTTGCAGTTGGATGGTGAAGAAATTGTCGATTGCGTGCCGGATGTGGGTTACCACCACCGTGGCGCTGAGAAAATGGGTGAGCGGCAATCCTGGCATAGTTACATTCCCTACACCGATCGTATCGAATACCTCGGTGGCTGCGTAAACGAAATGCCTTACGTACTGGCGGTTGAAAAACTCGCCGGGATCGTGGTGCCGGATCGTGTCAACACCATTCGTGTGATGCTCTCTGAACTGTTCCGCATCAACAGCCACTTGCTGTACATCAGTACCTTTATTCAGGATGTGGGGGCGATGACCCCGGTGTTCTTCGCCTTTACCGACCGCCAGAAAGTGTATGATCTGGTGGAAGCGATTACCGGGTTCCGTATGCATCCCGCCTGGTTCCGTATTGGTGGTGTCGCCCATGATCTGCCCCGCGGTTGGGACCGTCTGCTGCGTGACTTCCTCAACTGGATGCCTAAGCGCCTCGACTCCTATGTAAAAGCAGCACTGCAAAACTCGATTCTTAAAGGGCGCTCTATTGGTGTCGCTTCCTACAATGCCAAAGAGGCATTGGAGTGGGGCGTGACGGGTGCAGGCTTGCGTGCCACCGGGGTTGAGTTTGATGTGCGTAAATGGCGCCCTTATTCCGGCTATGAGAACTTTGATTTTGAAGTACCGGTGGGTGACGGCAACAGTGACTGCTATACCCGAGTGATGCTCAAGGTAGAAGAGCTGCGCCAGAGTTTGCGTATTCTTGAACAGTGCTTGAACAACATGCCGGAAGGGCCGTTCAAGGCGGATCATCCGCTGACTACGCCGCCACCGAAAGAGCGCACGTTGCAGCATATTGAAACGATGATCACTCACTTCTTGCAGGTTTCCTGGGGCCCGGTGATGCCGGCTAACGAGTCATTCCAGATGGTGGAAGCCACCAAAGGGATCAATAGCTACTATCTGACCAGTGATGGTAGCACCATGAGTTACCGCACTCGAATTCGGACACCCAGCTATGCTCACCTGCAGCAAATTCCAGCGGTGATCCGCGGTAGCCTGGTTTCCGATTTGATCGTCTATCTGGGTAGTATCGATTTTGTAATGTCAGATGTGGACCGCTAACTATGCATGATCATGAAAACAATCACCCGGTGAACCAGGTGCTTGAGTCTGAAGCCGATGTTTTTGTGCTGAGTGCGCACGAACGTCAGGCGATCGAGCACGAGATGCACCATTACGAAGACCCGCGCGCCGCTTCCATTGAAGCCCTGAAAATAGTGCAGAAGCAGCGTGGTTGGGTTCCCGATGGGGCGATTTATGCCATCGCAGAGGTGCTGGGTATTCCTGCCAGCGACGTAGAAGGGGTGGCCACATTCTACAGCCAAATTTTCCGCCAACCCGTAGGGCGCCATGTGATCCGTTATTGTGACAGTGTGGTTTGTCACATCAACGGTTATCAGGGAGTTCAAGCCGCTCTGGAGAAGAAATTGGCTATCAAGCCAGGTCAAACCACGTTTGATGGCCGTTTTACATTACTGCCTACCTGCTGTTTGGGTAACTGCGACAAGGGGCCGAGTATGATGATCGATGAAGACACCCATGCTCACCTGACGCCGGAAAGCGCGGTCGAATTGTTGGAGCGGTATAAATGATGATGGATATCAAACGTACTGCTGAAATGCATCCGCTCACCTGGCGTTTGCGTGATGATCAACAACCGGTGTGGTTGGATGAGTATCGTAGCCAAAATGGTTATCAGGGGGCAGAAAAAGCCCTGAAAGGAATGGCGCCCGACGAGATAGTCAACCTGGTGAAAGAGGCCGGGTTGAAAGGCCGTGGTGGGGCCGGTTTCTCCACCGGGTTGAAGTGGAGCCTGATGCCGAAAGATGAATCCATGAACATTCGCTACCTGTTGTGTAACGCGGATGAAATGGAGCCAGGCACCTACAAAGACCGTTTATTGATGGAGCAATTGCCACACCTGTTGGTGGAAGGGATGTTGATTTCAGCTTTTGCGCTGAAGGCCTATCGCGGTTACATCTTCCTGCGTGGTGAATATGTCGAAGCTGCAGAACATTTGCGTCGCGCGATTAGTGAAGCGACACAAGCGGGTTTGCTGGGCAAAAATATCCTGGGTAGTGGATTCGATTTTGAGCTGTTGGTGCATACCGGAGCTGGCCGTTACATCTGCGGTGAAGAAACGGCGCTGATCAACTCGCTGGAAGGCCGCCGTGCCAACCCACGTTCCAAACCGCCGTTCCCCGCTACTTCTGGGGCCTGGGGTAAACCCACCTGCGTCAACAACGTAGAAACCTTGTGTAACGTGCCTGCCATTCTTGAACACGGTGCGGATTGGTATAAAGGGATCTCGGCAGGGAAGAGTAACGACGCCGGTACCAAATTGATGGGCTTCTCTGGTCGGGTGAAAAACCCGGGTTTGTGGGAGTTGCCGTTTGGTATCACCGCCCGTGAAATTCTGGAAGATTACGCTGGTGGCATGCGTGATGGTTTGCGTTTTAAAGCCTGGCAGCCAGGGGGCGCGGGTACCGATTTCCTCACCGCTGACCACCTGGATCTCCCGATGGATTTTGAAAACATCGCTAAGGCGGGCAGCCGTTTGGGCACTGCGCTGGCGATGGCGGTAGACCATGAGATTGGTATGGTTCCCCTGGTGCGCAACCTGGAAGAGTTTTTTGCGCGCGAGTCCTGCGGTTGGTGTACCCCTTGCCGGGATGGCCTGCCATGGAGCGTAAAGATTCTGCGTGCACTGGAGCGGGGCGAAGGGCAGCCGGGGGATATTGAAACCCTGGAGCAGTTGTGCCGCGCCTTGGGGCCGGGCAAAACGTTTTGTGCCCATGCACCTGGTGCCGTAGAGCCGCTACAAAGTGCGATTAAATATTTCCGTGATGAGTTTGAAGCCGGTATTGCGCCACAGTATTTGGGCAATGTTCAGGCGATTGGTGGTATTCAGCCAAACAACTTATTGAAGCAACGCTGGTAATCACATCGGTGTCAAGAGACGCAATGGCGGCTCCTGGCCTACCAGCCAAGAAATTTTTTATAATTAACGCTTGAAAAGTAACCGGCAATTTACCTGGCAGCGAGACTGCGAAGTAAAAGCTGACAGTTACCTCAGGCCATTTGGAAGCATGCTGACTATGGCTACGATTCATGTAGACGGCAAAGAATACGAGGTTGATGGAGCAGATAACCTGTTACAGGCATGTCTCTCTCTGGGCCTTGATATTCCCTATTTTTGCTGGCATCCGGCGCTTGGAAGCGTCGGCGCTTGCCGCCAATGTGCGGTAAAGCAATACCAAAATGCGGACGATACCCGTGGCCGTTTGGTGATGTCTTGTATGACACCAGCATCGGATGGAACCTTTATTTCCATCGATGATGCTGAAGCCAAACAGTTTCGTGAGAGTGTGGTCGAATGGTTGATGACCAATCACCCGCACGACTGCCCGGTGTGTGAGGAGGGCGGTAACTGTCACTTGCAGGATATGACGGTGATGACCGGACATAGTTTCCGTCGCTACCGTTTCACCAAGCGTACCCATAACAATCAGGAATTGGGGCCATTTATCTCTCATGAGATGAACCGTTGCATTGCCTGTTACCGCTGTGTGCGTTACTACAAAGACTACGCGGATGGTACCGACTTTGGCGTCTATGGGGCACACGACAATGTCTATTTCGGCCGCCCGGAAAGTGGCACGCTGGAAAGCGAGTTTTCTGGCAACCTGGTAGAAGTCTGCCCAACTGGCGTATTTACCGACAAAACCCACTCCGAGCGCTATAACCGCAAGTGGGATATGCAGTTTGCGCCAAGCATCTGCCAACAGTGCAGCGTGGGGTGTAATACCAGCCCTGGTGAGCGCTATGGTGAATTGCGCCGCATTGAAAACCGCTATAACGGTAGCGTAAACCACTACTTCCTGTGTGATCGTGGCCGTTTTGGTTATGGTTATGTGAATCTGAAAGATCGTCCTCGGCTGCCACAACAGTTGCGCGGCAGTGACTGGATCACCTTGAATGCCGAACAGGCAATGCAAGGGGCGGCAGATATTCTGCGTCAAGCGAAGAAAACCATCGGTATCGGTTCCCCTCGCGCCAGCCTGGAAAGCAATTTTGCGTTACGTGAACTGGTTGGTGCGGAAAACTTTTATAGCGGCATTAGCCAAGCGGAACAGCAACGTTTGCACCTGATGCTCAACGTGCTGAAAAACAGTGGGGTTTATACCCCGAGCCTGCGTGAGATCGAAAGCTACGACGCGGTACTGGTATTAGGTGAAGACCTGACCCAGACAGCGGCCCGTATTGCGCTGTCGGTTCGTCAGGCGGTGAAAGGTAAAGCACGTGCCATGGCAGCCGCGCAACGGGTGGCTGATTGGCAGATCGCCGCAGTACAGAACATTGGCCAACATGCGAAACATCCGCTGTTTGTCACCAATGTTGATAGCACGCGTCTGGATGATATTGCCGCCTGGAGTTATCACGCGCCGGTTGATGAGCAAGCCCGTCTCGGTTTCGCCATCGCCCATGCACTGGACCACTCAGCGCCAGCGGTAGCCGGGTTGTCTGATGATCTCAACAAGAAGATTGATGTGATCGTGCAGGCCTTGGCGGGTGCACAGAAACCATTAATCGTCACCGGCAGCAATGTGGGCAGCGAAGCGATTATTGCTGCGGCCGCCAACATTGCCAACGCATTGAAAGCTCGTGGTTCTAACGTGGGCATCACTTTGGTTGCTGCGGATGCCAACAGCCTCGGTTTGTCGATGATCGGTGGTGGTTCCCTTGATGAAGCGCTGCGGGAATTGGAAAGTGGCGCGGCAGATACCGCGATTGTGATGGAGAACGACCTCTATCGTCATGCGCCTGCGGCCAGAGTGGATGCCGCATTGGCACAAGTTCGCAACCTGATCGTTGCTGATCATCAGCGCACTACCCTGATGGATAAGGCTAACCTGATCCTGTCTGCCGCCAGTTTTGCCGAGAGTGATGGCACCGTGGTGAATCAGGAAGGGCGCGCACAGCGTTTCTTCCAGGTATACGATCCGTCTTATTACGATGATGCCAAGAAAGATATTCATAGCATCATATTGGAAAGCTGGCGTTGGATGCATTCATTGCACTCTGCTTATGCCAGCCGCCAGGTGGACTGGATGCAGTTGGATGATGTGATTGCCGCTTGTGTGGCAGCATTACCTCAACTGCAGGGGGTTCAGGAGGCGGCACCGGATGCAACATTCCGTATTCGTGGGCAGAAACTGGCTCGTTCACCGCACCGCTATAGTGGACGTACTGCGATGCGGGCTAACATCAGTGTGCATGAGCCCCGTCAGCCTCAGGATAAAGACAGTATGTTTGCCTTCTCGATGGAAGGGACCAACAGCCCACTGGCTGATCGCCAGCAGATCCCTTTCGCCTGGATGCCGGGTTGGAACTCACCACAGGCCTGGAACAAATTCCAGGCGGAAGTGGGCGGCAAACTGCGCCATGGGGACCCAGGGATACGCCTGATCGAAGCGGGGGAGGGCAACCTGGGTTACTTCTCTTCAATTCCGCTGCCATTTATGGCGGAAGGCTGGCGTGTAGCCCCTTATTACCACCTGTTTGGTAGTGACGAAACCTCACAACGTTCAGCGGTGTTCCAACAGCGGATGTCACCCGCTTACGTGATGCTCAACGTTGCAGATGCCGCACAACTGGGTGTTAACGCCGGTGCGATGCTGGAGTTCGACTGTGTGGGTCAAACGTTACGTTTGCCGCTACGTTTGAGTGAAACCTTAAGCCAGGGCCAGATCGGTCTGCCGCTTGGCTTGCCAGGGATCCCACCGATACTGGTGGGGGAAATGGTTGAAAATCTGCGGGAGGCAGCACGATGAGCTGGTTTACACCTGAGGTAATCGACATTCTGATCGCCATTCTAAAAGCGGTGGTGATCCTGCTCGTGGTGGTCACCTGCGGTGCCTTTATGAGTTTTGGCGAACGCCGCCTGTTGGGGCTGTTCCAGAACCGTTATGGGCCAAACCGTGTTGGCTGGGGGGGATCACTGCAGTTAGTCGCTGACATGATCAAAATGTTCTTCAAGGAAGATTGGGTACCGACCTTTGCTGACCGGGTGATCTTTACCCTGGCACCGATGATCGCCTTTACTTCCCTGTTACTGGCCTTTGCCATTGTCCCGGTCAGCCCGACTTGGGTGGTGGCGGATCTTAACATCGGCATTCTGTTCTTCCTGATGATGGCTGGGTTAGCGGTGTATGCAGTGCTGTTCGCTGGCTGGTCGAGTAACAACAAATACTCGTTGCTGGGGGCGATGCGTGCTTCTGCGCAAACGCTAAGCTATGAAGTGTTTCTCGGCCTGTCGCTGTTGGGCGTCGTCGCCCAGGCGGGCTCGTTCAACATGCAGGCGATTGTCGAGTCGCAAGCCCATGTTTGGAATGTCATCCCGCAATTTTTTGGTTTCCTGACCTTTGCCATTGCCGGGGTTGCGGTGTGTCACCGTCATCCCTTTGACCAACCCGAGGCTGAACAGGAACTGGCGGATGGTTACCATATTGAATACTCCGGCATGAAGTTCGGTCTGTTCTTTGTGGGGGAGTATATCGGCATCGTGACGGTATCAGCCTTGATTGTCACGCTGTTCTTCGGCGGTTGGCATGGGCCGTTTTTGCCACCATTTATCTGGTTCGCACTGAAAACCGCCTTCTTCATGGTGATGTTCATTCTGATCCGTGCTTCGCTGCCACGTCCGCGTTATGACCAGGTGATGTCGTTTGGTTGGCGAGTTTGTCTGCCATTGACGCTGCTGAATCTGTTGGCAACCGCTGCGGTCATTTTGTATCAAGCTGAATAAGGGGTGAATAAACCATGACATTGAAAGAGTTGGTGGTTGGTTTCGGCACCCAGGTGCGCAGTCTTTGGATGATTGGCCTGCATGCCTTCGCCAAACGCGAAACCCTAATGTATCCGGAAGAACCAGTCTATCTGCCACCGCGTTACCGTGGTCGCATCGTGCTGACGCGTGATCCCAATGGTGAAGAGCGTTGCGTGGCCTGTAACCTGTGCGCCGTGGTCTGCCCGGTGGGCTGTATTTCACTGCAAAAAGCCGAGCATGAAGATGGGCGTTGGTACCCGGAGTTTTTCCGTATCAACTTCTCACGTTGCATCTTCTGCGGTTTGTGTGAAGAGGCCTGCCCAACTACCGCGATCCAATTGACCCCTGATTTTGAAATGGGTGAGTTCAAGCGGCAGGATTTGGTCTACGAAAAAGAAGATCTGTTGATCTCGGGGCCGGGTAAATATCCGGAATATAACTTTTACCGCATGGCCGGTATGGCGATTGACGGCAAAGCCAAGGGCGAAGCCGAAAATGAAGCCAAACCGATCGACGTCAAAGGTCTGTTGCCGTAGGAGCAAGCATGGAAATTGCCTTTTATCTGGCAGGTTTGATTGCGATAGTCGCGACGATGCGCGTTATTTCGCATACCAATCCTGTACATGCGCTGCTGTATCTGATCGTGTCTCTCTTGGCGATCTCGGCAGTCTTTTTCTCACTGGGGGCTTATTTTGCCGGGGCGTTGGAAATCATCGTTTATGCGGGTGCCATCATGGTGCTGTTCGTGTTTGTGGTGATGATGCTCAACCTGGGTGGTTCCGTACAACAGCAAGAGCGTGAGTGGTTGAAACCCTCTGTCTGGATTGGCCCCGCGTTGTTGTCACTGGTTTTATTGCTGGTGTTGATTTTTGCTATCCGCAGTGTAGCGGATCAAGACATCAGCGGGGAAGTGATCGATGCCAAAGCGGTGGGTATCAGTCTGTTCGGCCCTTATGTGCTGGCGGTTGAACTGGCTTCAATGCTGCTGTTGGCGGGGCTGGTGGTTGCCTTCCATATTGGCCGTGAAGAAAAAGCCGGTGAAGTGCTGAGTAATAGCGCCGCAAGCAGTGACATGGCGAAAAGAAAATCGGAGGAGCAAGCATGATCCCTCTTCAACATGGGCTTATCCTGGCGGCAATTCTGTTTGCACTGGGGCTGGGCGGGTTGATATCCCGGCGTAATCTGCTGTTTATGCTCATCAGCCTGGAAGTGATGATCAATGCTGCGGCATTGGCGTTTATCGTAGCGGGGAGTTATTGGCACCAGCCAGATGGGCAGATTATGTATATCTTGGCGATCAGCCTGGCAGCCGCTGAAGCCAGTGTCGGCTTGGCATTGCTGCTACAGCTCTACCGTCGTCGTCATACCCTGAATATTGATACTGTCAGTGAGATGCGCGGATGAATCTATTATATTTAACCATTCTGCTGCCGCTGCTCGGCTTCCTGTTGCTGGCGTTTTCCCGGGGGCGCTGGTGTGAAAACCTGGCCGCAACCGTCGGCGTTGGCTCAGTTGGCCTGGCAGCACTGGTCACGGCCTATGCCGCTGTGGATTTTCTTGCTCAACAGGCTACGGGTGTTCAGCTGTTTGAACAACACCTGTGGACCTGGATGGCGGTAGGCAATTTCAACATTGGGGTTACCCTGGTGTTGGATGGCCTGTCACTTACTATGCTGTCGGTGGTCACGGGTGTCGGTTTCTTAATTCACATGTACGCCTCCTGGTATATGCGTGGCGAAGAGGGATATTCACGTTTCTTCGCTTATACCAACCTGTTTATTGCCAGCATGGTGGTTCTGGTTCTGGCCGATAACCTGTTGCTGATGTACCTGGGCTGGGAAGGTGTTGGTCTGTGCAGTTACCTGTTGATCGGTTTTTACTATAAAAACCCGGCTAATGGGGCGGCGGCAATGAAAGCCTTTATCGTCACCCGTGTGGGTGATGTGTTCTTGGCTTTTGCGCTGTTTATTCTGTATCAGCAACTGGGCACGCTGAATATTCGTGAACTGATGGTGCTGGCACCACAGAAATTGGCGGTGGGCGACGCTGCGATCACCTGGGCAACCCTGATGTTACTGGGCGGTGCGGTGGGTAAATCTGCACAGTTACCGTTGCAAACCTGGCTGGCAGATGCAATGGCCGGCCCAACCCCGGTATCTGCTTTGATTCACGCGGCCACCATGGTGACTGCGGGTGTTTACCTGATTGCCCGTATGAACGGTTTGTTCCTGATGGCGCCACAAGTGTTGGAGCTGGTGGGCGTGGTCGGTGGGGTAACGTTGCTATTGGCGGGTTTTGCCGCGCTGGTGCAGACCGATATCAAACGCGTGTTAGCCTACTCAACCATGAGCCAGATTGGTTATATGTTCCTGGCGCTGGGCGTACAGGCTTGGGATGCGGCAATCTTCCATCTGATGACACACGCCTTCTTCAAAGCCTTGCTGTTCCTCTCCTCTGGCTCAGTGATTCTGGCCTGTCACCATGAACAGAACATTTTTAAAATGGGGGGCTTGCGCAAGAGCATTCCACTGGTTTATGTCTGCTTCCTGGTGGGGGGCGCTGCTTTGTCGGCACTGCCTATGGTTACCGCAGGTTTCTTCAGTAAGGATGAGATCCTGGCTGGCGCGATGGCTAACGGCCATTTCAACCTGATGATGGCAGGGCTGGTGGGGGCATTTATGACTTCACTGTATACCTTCCGTATGATCTTTATCGTGTTCCATGGTGAAGAGAAAATCAAAGCCCATGCCGTGAAAGGGATTACTCACCACTTGCCACTGCTGGTGCTGTTGGTGCTGTCCACCTTTGTGGGTGCGATGATTGTTCCACCACTTTCTGGGGTACTGCCGTCAACCACCGAGTTGCCACATGGCAATGTGCTGACGCTGGAAATCACCTCTGGGGTGGTAGCCATCATCGGTATCCTGCTGGCAGCTGCGCTGTGGTTAGGTAAACGTACCCTGGTAAACAGCATCGCGCAAAGTGCGCCGGGGCGTTTCTTGTCAACCTGGTGGTTTAATGCCTGGGGCTTTGACTGGCTGTATGACAAGGTGTTTGTCAAACCCTACCTGGCGATTGCCAGATTGCTGCAAAGCGATCCACTGAATTCACTGATGAACTTGCCTGCAATCTTTGCCCGCTGGGGTAATCGTGGTTTGGCGGTGAGTGAGAACGGTTATATCCGCTGGTATATCGCCTCTATGGGGGTGGGTGCCGTGCTGGTATTGGCGCTGTTGATGATGGTTTAACAGAGCAGTTTGGACACAATTATCGGGCGTAGCGCTCGTTAATTTAGCGCTATGTACAACGTTTTTGCTTTACACCCAAGAATTTCAAATTGGAGCTAGGCGGCAAGTGCACGAATCCCCAGGAGCTTACACAAGTAAGTGACTGGGGTGAGTAAACGTAGCCAACAACGCTCCAGCTTGAAAGAGACGGGTAGAATAAGGGATACAAAACGCCATGATATTAACTTGGCTAATTCTTCTCCCCTTTATCGGTGGTCTGCTGTGTTGGCAGAGTGAGCGTTTCGGCACTAAAATGCCGCGCTGGATCGGATTGATCGCGATGGGGCTGACATTAGTTCTCACCTTGCAACTGTGGTGGCAGGGCAACTATTCACTACTTAAGCCGTTGGGGATTCCACAGTGGCAGTCTGAGTTTTCTGTGCCGTGGATCCCGAGCTTTGGTATCAGCTTCCACCTGGCACTGGATGGTTTGTCGCTACTGATGGTGGTGTTGACCAGCTTGCTGGGGGTGGTGGCAATTCTCTGTTCCTGGAATGAAATCCAGCGAAATCAGGGTTTTTTCCACCTGAACCTGCTGTGGATCCTCGGTGGGGTTATTGGGGTGTTCCTCGCCATTGACTTGTTCCTGTTCTTCTTCTTCTGGGAAATGATGTTGGTGCCGATGTACTTCCTGATTGCTCTGTGGGGGCATAAGGCATCGGATGGTAAAACCCGTATTACGGCGGCTACCAAGTTCTTTATCTATACCCAGGCCAGTGGTCTGGTGATGTTGGTTGCCATCCTCGGTTTGGTGTTTGTTCATCATAATGCCACCGGAGCCTGGACCTTCAACTATGTAGAACTGTTGAACACGCCAATGTCGCACCAAGTGGAATACCTGCTGATGCTGGGCTTCTTTATCGCTTTCGCGGTGAAAATGCCAGTGGTGCCATTACACGGCTGGTTGCCGGATGCTCATAGCCAGGCACCGACTGCGGGTTCGGTGGACTTGGCGGGGATTTTGTTGAAAACGGCGGCCTATGGCCTGTTGCGTTTCAGCTTGCCGCTGTTCCCTAATGCTTCTGCAGAATTTGCCCCGATCGCCATGTGGCTGGGGGTGATTGGTATCTTCTACGGTGCCTGGATGGCATTTGCCCAAACCGATATCAAACGTCTGATTGCTTATACTTCCGTTTCCCATATGGGTTTTGTGCTGATTGCCATCTATACCGGTAGCCAATTAGCTTACCAGGGGGCGGTGATCCAGATGATTGCTCACGGTCTTTCTGCCGCCGGGTTGTTTATTATCTGTGGCCAGTTGTATGAACGCCTGCATACCCGCGATATGCGTCAGATGGGCGGCTTGTGGGGGCGGATCAAGTATATCCCTGCGCTTTCCCTGTTCTTTGCCGTGGCCACTCTAGGGATGCCGGGTACCGGTAACTTTGTCGGTGAATTTATGATCCTGTTTGGTAGCTTCCAGGTTACCCCGGTGATCACGATAATTTCAGCTTTCGGTCTGGTGTTTGCTTCGGTTTATGCCTTGATGATGATGCAACGTGCTTACTACGGTGCGCCGAAGTCAGACCAACCGTTGCCGGGCATGAGTGCTCGTGAATTGTTTATCGTTCTGCTGTTGGTGGTGCTGTTGGTGCTGTTGGGGGTCTATCCTCAACCGGTTCTGAATACCTCAAGTGCAGCGATGGACAACGTGCAACACTGGTTTGGTCCGTCAGTTTCAGCCATTTTAACTACAAGGCCGTAATTCGCCATGACAATAACTCCTCAACAACTGATCGCACTGTTACCGCTGTTGATCGTCGGATTGACGGTGGTGGTTGTGATGCTGTGCATTGCGTGGCGACGCGACCACTTTATCAATGCTACTCTGGCTGTCGTCGGCCTTAACCTGGCACTGCTTTCGCTCTATTTTGTCGGACAAGTGGGTCCGATAGACGTCACTCCGCTGGTACGGATTGACGGTTATTCGATGTTCTATAGCGGGCTGGTGCTGTTGGCCAGCCTGGCAACCTGTACCTTTGCCTACCCTTGGCTGGCGGGTTACCCGGATAATCGTGAAGAGTTCTACCTGCTGGTATTGATTGCTACCATGGGGGGGCTGTTACTCGCCAGTGCCAACCATCTGGCTTCGCTATTCCTCGGCATTGAACTGGTTTCGTTGCCGCTGTTTGGCCTGATTGGTTATGCCTACCGCCAGAAGCGTTCGTTAGAAGCCGCCATCAAGTATATGGTGCTCTCTGCTGCTGCCTCCAGCTTCCTGCTGTTTGGTATGGCGCTGCTGTATGCCGAATCCGGTGACCTATCATTGGCGAGCCTGGGCAAGAGTTTGCAGGAACATCTGGTTCACCAGCCACTGGTGTTGGCAGGGATGGGCATGATGCTGGTTGGCCTCGGCTTTAAACTTTCGTTGGTGCCATTCCAGTTGTGGACGCCGGATGTTTATCAAGGCGCCCCAGCACCGGTTTCAACCTTTCTGGCAACTGCCAGCAAGGTTGCGATCTTTGCGGTAGTGATGCGTTTGTTCCTGTATGCGCCCGCTGCTGATCATGAAGCGCTGCGCATCGTGCTGGCGGTGATCGCCTTCTGTTCGATCCTGTTTGGTAACCTGATGGCGATTAACCAGACGAACATTAAGCGCTTGCTGGGTTACTCCTCCATCGCTCATCTGGGTTATCTGTTGGTGGCGCTGATCGCGGTACAAAGCCACGATCTGGCACTGGAAACCGCTGGTGTTTATCTGACCGGTTATCTGTTCAGCAGTTTGGGCGCCTTCGGGGTGGTGAGTTTAATGTCCAGCCCTTACCGTGGGCCGGATGCCGATTCGCTGTTCTCTTACCGCGGTCTGTTTTGGCATAAGCCTATTTTGTCGGCGGTGATGACGGTGATGATGTTGTCACTGGCCGGTATCCCGATGACGCTGGGCTTTATTGGTAAGTTCTATGTGGTTGCCATGGGCGTTAGCGCGCATCTGTGGTGGTTGACCGGTGCGGTGGTGGTCGGTAGTGCCATTGGTTTGTACTACTACTTGCGTGTGATCGTCAGCCTCTATTTAAGCGCCCCAGAAACCTTGAGACGGGATACCCCCAACAACTGGGCATTGACCGCCGGTGGGGTGGTGGTGCTGATTTCAACGGTGTTGGTACTGTTGTTGGGGCTCTACCCGCAACCACTGATTACCCTGGTGCAGATGGCAAAACCGATGTTTTGATCGTTGGCGGGTCATAACTGGACAACAAACATTAGTACAGCAGGGCAGGCCGATGTGTCTGTCCTTAATATCAATAGAGCACCCGTTGTTGGGTGCTTTTATTTTTATGCAAAACTACGATGAATGGCATCACCGTCAAGCAAGACGGAGCCGCCAATATTGCCGAGCTGAAACTGGGCGTGGAAGGGCAAGTCAACAAGCAGGTGAATCTGTGGGGCAACGTTGGCCAGCAACTGGGCAACAACGGCTACAGTGATACTGCGGTAATGCTGGGTGCTAAATACAACTTCTAAAGCGTGAACACTTTCCCTGTCTGCGGCGCTGTTTGTTAGCGTAATAGCCGCAGGCAGGGAAGGCGACACTTTACCCCCTGTTTTTGCGGCTGATTACCCATTCACTTTACGCTTGATGATCGCCCTCAATGCCCAATATCACTTCCACTTGATAGATTTTCCCCTCATCGAGCAAGGTAATCACCGGTTGTGGCTGCAGTTTACCGTCAATGAACACTTGCGTGTGGCCCTCGCCTTGGCGCAGGACTAAGCGATATTCGCTGCTTCCTTCACGGTAGGTTAGCGTAACTGGCGGCCAACCAACGGGCAACCGGGTGTTGATGGCCAGGGTATTGCCACGGCGTTTTAGCCCAAGTAGTGACTCTATGATCAGCCGATACATCCAGCCTGCGGAACCGGTATACCAACTCCAACCACCACGGCCAATATGCGGGGCGACGGCATAAATATCCGCCGTAGCAACATAAGGCTCAACTTTGTAGCGATCTGCCGCCATGCTGTCTAGGCTATGGTTGATTGGGTTAATCATGGCCATCAATTCCCAGGCGCGTTCGATATTGCCCATTTCGGCGAAGGCCATTACTGCCCATATGGCCGCATGAGTATATTGTCCGCCGTTTTCCCGCACACCGGGCAGATAACCACGGATATAACCTGGGTTCGGGCCCTTGCCATCAAAAGGTGGCGTCAGCAGTTTGATGATCCCGGCCTGGTTATCCACCAGGTGCTTATCCAACGATTGCATCGCCTGCGTACTGCGTGCAGAGTCGCCACCGCCGGAAAGAACTGACCAGCTCTGGGCGATGGCATCAATGCGGCACTCCGCGCTGTGCTGCGACCCCAAAGGTTCGCCATTGTCGAAGTAGCCACGGCGGTACCACTCACCATCCCAGGCGTGAGCGTGCAGGTTAACGCGCAGTTGTTCCGCTTGCTGTTGGCACCATTGCGCTAATTCTGGATCACTATGCTGGTGAGCCAGCTTGCCGTAGCGTTGCAGAATAGAGAACAGGAAGAAACCGAGCCAAACACTCTCGCCACGACCTTCCGATCCGACTTTATCCATGCCGTCGTTCCAGTCACCACTGCCCATCAGTGGCAGCCCGTGCTCACCCAGTCTCAGGCCATGCTTCAGCGCTCTGACACCGTGCAGATACAGGCTCTCTTGTTCGGTACTGGTACCCGGCTGTTCGTAACATGACTCTTCACCCGCTGCCAATGGGCGTGCTGTCAGATAACTTACCTGCTGTTGAAGAACGGCCTGATCGTCCGTGGCATCAAGGTAATGGCAAATAGCCAAAGGCAACCACAGGTAATCATCGGAACAGCGGGTGCGTACCCCATTGCCCTGTGGCGGATGCCACCAGTGCTGAACATCCCCTTCAATAAATTGCCGCGAAGCACATAACAGGATTTGTTCGCGTAGACGTTCAGGCTGGGTGTGTGTCAGTGCCAGCGTATCTTGCAGTTGATCGCGGAAGCCAAACGCACCACCCGATTGATAATAGCCACTGCGGGCTTGAAGGCGGCAGGCGATGGTTTGATACAGCAGCCAGCCATTAGCCAGCAGATCGACAGCCGGATAGGGGGTGGCGATTTGTACCTTGTTCAGCAGCCGGTCCCAGTGTTGCTCCACCAGGTGTAACTCGTGATGCAGCACATCTTCTTGCAGATAATGGCGTAGCAGGGCTTCGGCTTCGTCAGTATCTTGCCCCAGGCCTAGAGCGAATACCCAACTGCGTTGGTCGCCATCAATGAGGCTAATGGCAGACTGCACCGCCCCACAAGGGTCCAGACCGCCGCCGGTCTTGCCGGATAACCGTCGTAATTTCAGAACGGCAGGGTCGGCCAGCGTACCGTTGCGGCCAATAAATTCCCGCCGATCACCGGTGATTGAGCAATGTACGCCAGTCACGCCGAAGAACGCAGTGCGTGGCGAACCACTACTGGTGTAATAGTTGTTGGCGAGGATGCCGCAACCCCCAGGCACGGTTGCGCTGCGGGTCACGACATGCATTGCTGCTTTTTGGCGCGAATCACCGAGGATAAACTCCATATATCCGGTGGTAGAGAGCCTACGGGTTCGCCCAGAGGCATTGGTCAGGGTGAGCAAGAACAACTTCACCGGTGCATCTTTGGCCACCAGCACCGTCAGTTGGCTATCGATACCGCTTTCCCGGTGCTCGAACACGCTATAGCCAAAACCGTGGCGCGTCAGATAATGACCACTCCCTTTGGCGGGGAGTGGTGTAGGTGACCAAATATGCCCACTCTCTTCATCACGCAGGTAGAAGGCTTCACCGCTACGGTCACTCACCGGGTCGTTATTCCACGGGGTCAAGCGGTACTCATGGGCGTTTTCATACCAGGTATAAGCCTGACCACTTTCTGAGACCACTGAGCCGAACATCTCATTGGCAATCACGTTTGCCCAAGGTGCTGGTGTGACCCGGCTTTCGTTAACGGCGATGACATATTCGCGGCCATTTTCCGAGAAGCCCCCATAGCCGTTGTAGAATTGCAGGTTATCGATGTCAGGTAGCTGGGGTGAATGCAGGTTGTGCGGTAAACGAGTCAGGACAGCCAGCTTAGAGGCGGCGGTTGGCGGGCCTAATGGTTGCTGTTGGGTTGGTGGCTGTTGCAAACGTTGGTTGAGTTGCTCCACCAGCCCACCGCGCCGATCATCCAGATAAATCCGCGCTACGCTCAGTAGCAGGGTTCGGTCTTCCGGCGACATCAATTCGCCGGAGCGAACGAAGATCCCGCCAGGCTTGTCAGTCAGGCATGACTCCATGCCAGCGGCAATCATCCCCATGATCTGATTTTGCAGATCTTGCCGATAACCCCCGAGATCCTGATTAATAATCACCAGATCAACCTGTAGCCCTTTCAAGCGCCAGTAGTTATGTGCCTGGATCAGCTTTTTCACCAGCGCGATATTCTCACTGTCGCTGACAGATAACAGCACAATAGGCAGATCACCGGAGATGGAATAGCCCCAAAGCCCGGATTGCCCACGGCGGTTATTGATGATTTCACTGCTGGCGGCACGCATCTCCTGTGCCGGGAATACCACCGCGCTGGCCAAGCGATTAAACAGATTGGCGTCTTCTTCATTGGCATTAAGCTGGCGTAGCACTACTTGGCTGTGTGACCAGGCCAGTTCGAAAATACGGTCCGCCATATAGCGGTCACGGTATTTCTCCAACATTGCCAGGCTGCTGTCACGGTCTTCACAAACGCCATAGAAGATATCTAGCGTCAACGGTTGATTGGGTTTAAGCACCACCTGCTGGCGGATAGCCATGATCGGGTCGAGCACTGCGCCGGCGCTATTGGTCAGGGGGCGGTTCTGATGCAGCGCCTGCGGGTTGGCTGGCGTGCGACCCCGGCCGATAAATTTGGCACGATCGGTTTCAAACGAGGTCTGGTTACTGCCCCCTGGCAGGATCATCATATGCAGCAACCACGGCGATTTTTCTTGCGGTTCACGGGGGCGGCGGTGGCACAGAATGGCGTCCTGATCAGGCAGTAACTCGGTTTGTACAAACAGATTGCTGAATGCAGGATGGGCCAGGTCATTGTTGGCTGGGGCCAGTACCACTTCGGCATAGCTGGTAATTTCGATGATACGCGTTTGTTTGCCACGGTTAACCAAGGTCAGGCGGCGCAGTTCGATATCATCCTCAGGTGAAATCACCACTTGAGTTTTCACTGAAAGCATCCCCTGCTGGCGCTGGAACTCCGCACCAGCGGCGTTGAAGGTGGCGCGGTAACCCCCTTTCTCGCTTCCTCCGGTAGGCTGCCAGGTGTTACTCCACACCTCACCGGTTTGTGGATCACGCAGGTAACAGAAAGCCCCCCAGTTGTCGCAGGTGGCATCCTCGCGCCAACGCGTCAATGCCAGATCCTGCCAGCGACTATAGCTACCCCCACTTTGGCTGATCATTAGGTGATAGTTGGCATTAGACAGCAGTTGCACTTCGGGGATGAAGGAATCGACACCGGTGAATTCGCGGGCTGCAAAACTGGCCGGTGTAATGGTGCCTTCATGAGTTTCGAAGTGGCGGCGGGTGCTGTAAAGCTCAATGGCATCCGGCACCCGTTCCTGCAAAACCAGCCGGGTTGACTGGAAAGCAGGGTAGCGGGAAAAACGTTTTACCATTGGCGCATCCAACAACAGATGCGATAACGCCAGGAAGCTCATCCCCTGATGGTGAGCCATATAGGAACGGACAATCACATACAGTTGCCCCCAACTGAGGCGGGACGCGGTGTAATCCAGTGCTTCGTAGAAACCATAACGCCCTTTGGCGCCGTTTTTTTCCAGCGTCAGCAAATTGTTGCAGGCACTGTCGGGGTCAACCATCAACGCCAGTAGGGTGGCGTAAGGGGCGATGACCATGTCATCCCCCAGTCCGCGTCGCAAGCCTAATCCCGGCACCCCAAAGGCGTGATATTGGTAGTTTTGCAACACATCAAAGCCAAAATAGCCGGATTCAGAAATCCCCCACGGGACACCGCACTCTTTGCCCCAGGCAATTTGCCGTTTTACGGCCGCACGGCACATTTGCACCAGAACGGTATTGGGGTAGGCCGGCATCACCAATTGCGGCATCAGATATTCGAACATCGAACCGCTCCAGGACATCAGGGCCGGTTCTTTATTGATCAGGGTAAACAGTCGCCCCAGTGCAAACCAACTGCGCTGCGGGATTTGGTTGGTGGCAATGGCGACATAGTTGGTCAGGCGGATTTCTGAGGCCAACAGATCATATTTACTGCTGTCTGCGCGGTTTTGATCGCAGTTGAAACCGACAGTCAGCAAATGTGTGGTTTTGTCGTACAGGAAACTGAAGTCCATCTGCGCCATGTTTTCTAACCGCTGTTGCAACAGCGTCAATTGTGCCAGGCGTTCGGTAGCCAGTTGAGTCACGCTATCAAGTTGCAGTTGCTGCTCTGCTGATAGCCTCAGCTGTTTGGGCGGGTTGGCTAACCAGTGCAGGCTGGGCACTTGCTCCAGTGCCGGCAGGCTGTTGTTCAACCAATCAAACCATAAGCTCCACTCGCTGCTGAGTTCGTTGAGTTGTTGCTGAAAAGCCGCTGCCCAGCGTTGAGTCGCTTCGCCCTGTTGCCGTGCGCTTTCCTGCAGGTTTTGGCTCTCACTAAGCAGCGTATTCAGTTCAGTTTGCAGTGCTGCCGGAGGGGCATTGTTTGCCCGTTGCCACAGTTTGCGCAACTGCTGCAAGGCTTGGGGGGAGGTGGCTCCCCAGTGCTGCTCTAGCAACAACAGGGTGTCATCAAGCCCGCCAAGCAGGCGTGACGGGTCGACCACCGGTTGATTAGCCAACGGCGGTAGCCCGGCACTCAATGTCAGTAGATGAGCAGCGAAGTTACCACTGTCCACGCTGGAGACATAGCGCGGGCTCAGGGGTTCCAGTGTCCGGGTGTCATACCAGTTGTACAGATGACCCCGGTAACGCTCCATACGCTCCAGTGTGCCCAAGGTCAGAGTAATGCGCTGTAAGGCACCACTGAGGGTGAGATAACCGAAGTCATAGGCGGTGAGATCCGCCAGCAGCGACAGCCCGATATTGGTGGGCGAAGTACGATGGGCGATCATCGGCTCCGGGATCTCCTGGAAGTTATCCGGCGGTAACCAATTCTCTTGTTCAGTGACAAAGGTGGCAAAAAACGCCCAGGTTTCGCGGCTGGTCTGGCGCAAGTAGCGGCGTTGCGTAAGGGTGAGGGCAGCTTTAACTCGCAGTGGCTCAAGGCTGAGGTGATAAAGCAGGAACGGCGACAGCACCCACAAAATGGCTAATGGCAGTGCGAGCAATATAGCGATCGCGCCAGAAAACGCCGCCAGTAGCAAGAGCAGTACGCCAGCCAACGGGTTGAACCATAGCTTGCAGTAGTAATTGGCCAGCGTGACCGCCTGGTGCTGTTGGGATTGAGCATAGCTGCTCCACTCTTGCAGACGATGTTTGCTCACCAGTAAACGCCACAGCGTGATAGCAATGGCCTTCAGGCTGTAGAGGGCTTCATGGGGTAATTCGGTTAGTCGTAGGCCAACCTGCGCCAGCCGGTGTAGTGATCCTTTGAGTTTCAACTGTAAATGCTGGCGATAAGGCTGGTGCGGCGGTTTGCGTACCCCATCTTGCAACAGTGCCAGCAGCGTGGGTAGCAGCAGAATAATGGCGAAGACAGCAAACCAGTAGCCGGTATCCGGTAACCAGCCAATGCTAAGGAACAACAGCAACAGTAAACAAGGGGAGACCAGGCTACGGCGCAGGTTATCCAGCAGTTTCCAGCGCGATAGGTGGCTCAGCGGATTGGTTGCACGGCTGCCATCCTCAGTGACCACCTGGGGGCGCAGCCAGTTGAGTAATTGCCAGTCGCCACGGATCCAGCGTGAACGGCGCGCCACGTCCACCAGATAAGTGCCGGGATATTGCTCATAAAGCAACACATCACTGAGTAAACCCGAGCGGGCATAGCAACCTTCCAACAGGTCGTGGCTCAAGACCAGATTTTCTGGGAAAGAGCCTTGCAGACTGTGGGAAAAGACATCGACGTCATAAATCCCTTTACCAATAAACGAACCTTCACCAAACAGATCCTGGTAAATATCAGAGGAGATCTGCGTGTAGGGGTCATTGCCCGGTGTGCTGCTACAGAGTGCCGCATAGTGGCTCTGACCATAAGTGGGGATCTCTTCTGCCATTCGTGGCTGCAGGACAGCATAGCCAGCCACTACCCGATTGTGTGTGGCATCGTATTGCGGTTGATTCAATGGGTGTGCCATAGCAGCAATCAACTGATGGGCGGTTTCACGCGGCAAAATGGTGTCGCTATCGAGCGTAATAACATATTTAACGGTTTTTAACTGCGTTAACCCTTGCCCTATTTGGCTGGAAAATCCATTACTTCGATTGCGTAGCCAATCATTCAAGGCATTCAGCTTGCCACGCTTACGTTCCAACCCCATCCAGGTTTGCTGCTTTTCATTCCACAGGCGTTCCCGGTGGAACAGAAAGAAGTGACTGGCACCTTCGCTGCTATAGCGGGTATTCAGCTCGTTGACCTTTTGGCTGGCATAAGCCAGTAACTCGGTATCATCCGCCTGGTGTTGCTGTGCGGCATCATTAAAGTCGGTCAGTAAGGCGAAATGCAGATGCGGCATCGAATTGCCCAGATAACAGACTTCCAACGTATTGATCAGTTGGTCAATATTCGCTTTATGGCTGATCAAGGTCGGGAACACCACCAGGGTGCGGTATTTTTCCGGGATGCCGTTGGAGAAATCGAGCCTGGGTAGCGGTTTTGGTGAACAGTTACGGCTGGTAGTTTCACTGAGTAAGTTGACCATCAACTGACTGACCACGACCACTAATGGGCAGATCAGCAGCAGCAACCCCCAAGTGATGCCGGTGTGATAAGTATGGTGCAATATCACGGCACAGGCTGCGGTAGTGAGCAGGCTGAGGCTACCGACCCAAGAGAGCAGCGGGTACTGATTGAAGAGTTGACTGATACGGCTTATGCGCCCAAAACGGACCTGGAGTTGTTGTTCCAGTTGTGGGCGGCCATCATCAATCAGGTAATAGCCGATATGGTGCGTTCGTGGGTTGCTATTGGCCTTTTCAGCGGCGGCCCGTGCCATATTTAGCGCCTGCTTTGCCACTTGGACCTCACTATGCGGGCACTGGCGCGCGAGGGTTTCGATCACATGGCGATAGTGGTCACGGGTATTGAAATGCATTAATGGGTAGATGCCTGCGGGGTCTTCACTCAAAGTATGGTCAACGTGACTCATGGCTTCGACAAATTCCGCCCAATCCATTTCGCTCAGTTGACGCAGACCCGCAATACTGTTGCTGACAGAGAGTTGATTAGAGGCCAACTGCTGGTTGAAACGATGAATCAACTCATCTGAGGTCAAGCTGACTTCCGCCAGGCGTTGTTCAACCCAGGTCAGTGGTAGCGCCAACATGGTGCCATGGCCCCGTAGGCGACGGGCCAGTTCGGCCACGAAGGCACTGGTGCGCGGCGGGTTAGAACGCGCCATATCGGCAATGACGATAATCAAGTTGGCGGGGTCGTTTTTTGCCGACTCGAGCATTTTAGTCACCCAGCTATCCGCCAGATTGCGTTCCTGTTGCACCTGGGCTACTTCTAACGCCACTCGGCGTAAGTTTTCAATCAGTGCCAGCCTGAGCATACCGGGCAACGCCCAGAGTTCCCCCAGCGTTAAATTCACTTCTGTCTGGTAGGCGGCAATATAGCGCATCAGGCTTTCGGCATCCCAACGCCCATCACCATGAGCAATCGCCTCGGTGGCGATATCGTAAATCCGTGGACAGTTGTGTGGCACCATCAACCGGGGCAACCAGCGGCCAAAGGTTTTTGGCAGATGATGGCGGACCACGCGAATTTGTTCTTCAATCAGGTAAAAATTGTCCAGCAGCCAATCGCCTGCGGGGGTCATAATGCTTTTCTTGCCGTTGCTTAATTGGCGGCAACTTTCCGCCAAAACCTGTTCGTTATCATTAAGGCGTTTGAGCAAATGGTAGGGGGATTTACCGCTTGCCAGTTTATGTGAACGAGCCAGGCGTTGACCGTAGCGTTCCATTTGGTCGATAGAAAATAGCTCGGCTTTGATGTTGCTGGCGGGAAGGATGTCGGCAACCGCCTGGTGATGCCGTGATAGCCACCGGGTGACTTTGGTGTTTTTTTGGGTGTTTTTCAACCAACCTATAAATCTTTCTTTCATGTAAAAGCTCCTTGCATCTGACCAAAAGGGCTGGTGGCATTAGCGCGGGAAGGCTGTGAGCATCATTTTTAACCCTTAATTTGATCTGGATAGGGTTAATGGTGATGGGAACCCGGTAGCCAACGCGGATCCCGTCTTTTTCTCGAGCTTGTTTTTTAATCAAAATAATTATTTTTAATAAACAATCGTGTTGTCAGCGCATTGATAAATAGACACTATTTTTCCGCCCCTAAATGCTGATTTGCCGTATAATTCCCCCCGACGAGTCTGGTGAATGAGGTGGTAGTGAAACAACTTTCGGGATTGCTGCGGCAGCTAAGCCAGCAGTTGGAGCAGGACTTTCCCTTGGAAGCCGGATTTCGGCAGATCACCATGGCGGTTCCCGGCCACCTGACTGTGCGGTTGTTAGAGTGGCTGGCGGCACAGCGTCTGTTCCCCCAGTTTTACTGGTGCCATCGCGATGGGATGCAAGAGGCGGCGGTATGCGGTTCAGCAAGACAATTTGCCGAACCTGCACAAGCACAGGCCTTTGTTGATGCTCACCCGGGAGCCCGTCTCTGGGGGCTTAATGCTTTCGACGGTGATGCACTGTTGCTATTGCCGCGCTTGGAAATTTTCAGTTGTAAAGGCAAAGGCGAACTGACGCTTAATCTGTTCTCTGAACATGCGCTGCAAGAAGACGCCAGGGCCGCACGAGCCTGGCTGGGAAAGCTATTGGTGGCAAAACCGATCGCTGGTTTACAGGTGAAAGTGCGTTCGGTGCAACATCAACCGGTACGTTCCGGTTGGGAAATCATGCTGAGCGATGCGCTGAAAGCGATAAAAAGTCAGCAGATGGATAAGGTGGTATTGGCTCGTAGCTCGTTGTTAACGCTCGAGAGCCCGTTGTTTGCGCCAGCGTTGATGGCCGCCAGCCGTAGGGTGAATCACCAATGTTACCACTTTATGCTGCGCATTGATGCACATTCCGCTTTTCTTGGCTCCAGCCCTGAACGACTATACCGGCGTGAAGGGCATCATCTGTCCACCGAAGCATTGGCCGGAACGGTGAGTAATCACCAGGATGAACAGCAGGCTGAGGCATTGGCACAGTGGTTGCTGCAGGATAGCAAGAACCAACAAGAGAACTTGCTGGTGGTGGATGATATCTGCCAGCGTCTGCAAGGTGGTGCCAATGCGGTGGACGTCTTGCCCCCTGAGGTGGTGCGCTTGCGCAAAGTGCAACATCTAAGACGGCGTATTGAAGCACAGCTCAATGGCAGTAATGATGCCGACTGCCTGCGGCGGCTCCAGCCTACGGCGGCAGTGGCCGGCTTGCCT
>NZ_AYKS02000084.1 GCF_000496755.2 Serratia sp. DD3 | reverse complement strand
ACCACCACCTGCTCCATCACCGGACGAACCCCCATCCGAAGAGCCTGAACCACTATAGTTTGAACTTGATGAATTCGAACCTGATGAATCTGAACTATTGCTGGTGCCGGGTGTTGGGCTGGAGCATGAACTGCAGCTCTGGCTGAAATGGTGCAGGCTATGCAAATTCGTCGGGTCAAACAGGGTGGACATGGCTCCTGTAGCGATCAGATACTGGGCAAAAGTATTAGCCCAGGTTTTACCGACGTCTAACGCCAGGGCTACCGGTAGCAGCCTTTCAAAGTGAGACACCAACTGATCCGGTGGGTAAAGGGATTGATAACGGTATTTTTCTGCCGCACACAGGTAGAGTTTTAACCCTTTGGCTATCGCCAGGTCATTCAACCCTTTTTGGCTGTAACGAGGGATAAACCAGTAAAAGCTCACACACAGAATGCTGGACACCAATAGAGCGCCAATGTAACCCGCAGGGAATTGGCTGAGAGATAGCATCTCGAGCATCGCGCTACCACTGGTGAAGGTCAGACTCAGCCCGACGATCATACAAATGATAAAAAGAAGAACAAGAATAAAAACAGGGATGCTACCTTTTGGGTCGCTGATTATTGTGCCGAGCCTGAACAACATCTTCAGCGCCACAGAAAGCACCGCTAGCCCCAACAGTAGAAATAATAGGGAGAACGTGCTTTTCATTGCGATACCCGGGTCGAAAAACACCCCACAAATAACCGGGTTCAGTAATAGGATGTAGATAGCGCGTCGTACCGATTTACCGACTAGATTGAAAAGTTGCGGTTTTTGTTTTTCGCTGCGCTCTTTTAGCCAGATACGGGCATTCTGCATTGGGCGCTGATAGGCCACACTGAGATTAAGATTTTTACGCTTGCCTGGAAATAGCATCTTCAGTAACAACTTATCGTTATTATCTAACTGCTTATTGCCTTCCTCGGGTAAACGGGACAACCATTGCTCGTTATTTGAACTGGTTTTTAAAGCTTCACTGGCGGCGGATTGGTCCCCTTTTTGGGTAAGAGCGATACCTCGTTTGGCAACCAGGTTGAGCAGATCACTACTGAACGCAATATCATCATAGGCACGCTTGGTTATATAACGCAGATAACCGGGTGATAGCGTTGCAGGTAACTCAAACAGCGGCACGACCACTGGCATTTTTAACCCGGGAGCGAACACATTTTTACGCCACCAAAACAGGCAGTAACCGAGCAGTAATAACGCGGGTATCCATAGCACTGCGGTTTTTAGGGTAGGTAACAGCAAGCGTGATAAAGGAGAATGAGCTAGTGGTGCTGGTGCAGTGGCCAGAATAGCGCGGGGCCAGGTATAAGCGACGGTCAGCCCTTCTCCTTGTGCCAATGGCTGCGAGGTGACCACGCTGCCATCAGGCAGGATGCGGGCATTATGCTGTTTTTCCCCTTTGGTACCGGTATAGACATCAATGGTGCGTAGACGGCTATCCCGCCCTTTATTATCCAGATAATAACGGGCTTCAGGTAATTCCAGGTGGAAGCTGGCGCTATCTATGGGGTAGGCCCAGCCGTTACCGGTGACATTCCAGTAAAGTTCATCCCAATCGGGGAAGCGGCTAAAATGGTTACTGACCTGATACTGGATCTCATAGTTATAGACACCGGGTTGCAGCAGTCGATCTGCGCTACCCATGCGTATTGTGAGCGTTTCATTGGTTCTATCCAGGCTATAGGGCTCGGGAAAGCCGTTACGTAACACCTGGATTATCTGATAGTTAACGTTGAACAGTTTGCCATCTTGCCGGTTCCAGCGTAATGGCAGAGTACGGAAAATCCCCCGATGGATCTGTTGCCTGAGGGCTTGTAGCTTAATCTTCTCCTGCATCACCATGCTGCCATCGGGATTGAAACGAGCACGGGCGTCAAAAGAGAGAATATGTTCATAGGTGGAATTAGGCTCAGATGCGAATTCGGGTATCTGAATTGAGCTGTGTGGAGCCAAAATATTAACATCAGAGGCTAAAGCAGGCCCAATGGTCAAGCTGCATAACAGGCAGAGACCATATAATAACTGACTAAACCATGCTGACATTCGTTATCCATCCTGTTTAACTGCCTGTCTTCAAGCTTGAGAAAAGCCGCAGTTTTAAAGTGACATCTCGTCAAAATAATCCAAGTTGCAGCGCTATTTAAATGGTTTACTGTCTGCAACTTGGCGATATCACCCAATTATTTTAATCAGTTAACGTCTGAGCGGAATGCCAATTACCAGCCACCGCCGCCGCCACCGCCCGAGCCGCCACCGGAAGAACCCCTCCCCGAAGAGCCGGAGCCACTAGAGCTGGATCTTGATGATCTCGAGCCACTGCTAGGGCTGGGTGTCGGTTTGGAGGATGAACTGCAATCTCGGTTGAACCTATGCAGGTTATCCCAATCCGTAGGGGTAAACACCTCGGACATGGTGCCGGTAGTGATCAGATACTGGGCAAAGGTATTGGCCCAGGTTTTACCCACGCCGAGGGCCAGGGCCACAGGTAACAGTCTTTCAAAATGCGACACCAACTGATCCGGCGGGTAAAGGGATTGATAACGGTACTTTTCTGCCGCACCCAGGTAGAGTTTTAATCCTTTGGCTATCGCTAGATCATTCAACCCCTGCTGTGTATAACGAGGGATACGCCAGAAAAAGATCAGACATAGCAGAATGGACGCCAACAGCGCGCCAATATAACCTGCAGGGTATTGGGTGGCATCCAGCATGACGAACATCATGCCAGCACCGAAGGAAATAACGCCTAGCCCGAAGATGGTAAAGAAGATAAAAAACAGGACGCGTCCTTTGGTATCGCTGATTACTGAGCTTGGCCTGAACAACATCATCAGTGGCAGAGAAAGCAGGGTTAACCCCAACAGTAGAATTAATAAGGCGAAAGCGGTCACTATGGCGACGCCAGGGTGGAACAACAAACCGCATATGAGAGGGATCAGCAATAGAATATAGACAGCTCGCCGTACCGCTTTCCCTAACCGAGTGAAAAGCTGTGGTTCCTGTTTTGTACAGCACTCCTCTAGCCAGATACGGGCATTCTGCATCGGGCGCTGGTAGGCCACACTGAGATTAATATTCTTGCGATCATTTGCAAACAGGGTTTTCAACAATTGCTTATCGTTGTCATTTAACTGTGTATTACCCGCACTAGGTAACAGCGACAGCCATTGCTCCGGTTTTGCCAACCGTTTAAAAAACCCCCAACCTGAAGATTTCCCCTCTTTTTGGCTAAGAGCAACGCCACGTTTGGCAACCAGGCTGAGTAGATCACTACTAAACGCAATATCATCATAACTACGTTGAGTGATAAAGCGTAAATAGCCGGGGGATAACGCCGCGGGTAACTCAAACAGCGGCACGATGGCTGGCATTTTTAACCCGGGACCGGTCACATTTTTGCGCCACCAAAACAGGCAGTAACCGATAAGTAACAACACCGGTATCCAGAGCGCAGCGGTTTTCGCGGTCGGTAACAACAAGTGCGCAATAGGGGAGTTGGCTTGTGGGTCCGGCGCATTGGCAAGAATAGTGTGCGGCCAGGTATAAGCGACAGTCAGCCCTTCACCTTGTGCCAGGGGGTGCGAGGTGACCACACTGCCATCAGGCAGGATGCGGGCATTATGCTGCTTTTCCCCAAATGCACCGGTATAGATATCAATGGTGAGTAGACGGCCATCGCGTTTTCTATTATCCAGATAATAACGGGCTTCGGGTAATTCCAGGTGGAAGCTAGCGCTATCGATGGGGTAGTCCCAGTCGTTACCGGTGACGTTCCAGTAAAGTTCATCCCACTCGGGGAAGCGGCTAAAATGGTTACTGACCTGATACTGGATCTCGTAATCATAAACCCCCGGTTGCAGCAGTTGCTCTGCGCTACCAATCCGCACTGTGAGGGTTTCGCCCGATTTTTCCACGCTATAAGGTTCGGGAACGCCGTTACGCAACACCTGGATTATCTGATAGTCAACGCTGAAAATTTTGCCATCTTGCCGATCCCAGCGTAATGGCAGGGTACGAAAAATCCCCCGACGGATCTGTTGCCCGAGGGCTTGCACCTTAATATTTTCCCGCATCACCATGCTGCCATCACTGTTTAAGCGAGCATGGGCATCAAAAGCAAGAATATGCTCATAGACAGATTGAGGCTCTGAAGCGCTATCCGCTGCCTGAATGGCGGTGGTGTAATCCGTTTGCCTATCCGGGACTGAGATAAGAACATCGCTGGCTAACACTGAGCCAATGGCCAAGCTCCATAATAGGCAGACGACATGTAATAACTTACCAGGCAACCTTGCCATTTTTAATCCATCCTAGGTACGCTAGCATCTTCAGGGTTGTCGAGTTCGAAAAACGCTTCGGTTTTAAAATTGAACAAACGGGCCAACAGCAAACTGGGGAAGGACTCTACCAGGATATTTAAATCGCGCACGGTACCGTTGAAATAGCGGCGAGCCATCTGCAGTTGCTCTTCTATTTCAGCCAGGGTCTGTTGCAGAGAGAGAAAGTTCTCATTGGCTTTCAGTTCCGGATAAGCTTCCGCCAGCGCGAAGATACGCCCCAGAGTCCCTGAATACTGCCGCTCATCTTCGGCAATTTGACTCGGGCTGCCAGTGAGATTACTACGCTGACGAGCAATCTCTTCCAGTAACTCTTTTTCGTGCTGCGCATAACGCTTCACCAAACTGAGCAGATTAGGGGCCAAGTCATGACGGCGTTTCAGTTGTACTGAAATGCCACTCCAAGCTTCGTCTTTGAAACGGCGTAGGGAGATAAAGCGGTTATAGGTGATGATTACCCAGAGAAGTACAACGGCAATAACAGCCAGGCCTATATAAATTTCCATTTTTTAACCTATGTAATTCGAGATAAATTTCTCTACTCAGCTCATTTAGGTGAGGGCGTGATGGACGTAAATTGGCTAGTTACGCGCTATATTACTGCACTGCCACCATCAGGTAAATTGGGACTCATCCTAAGTATCCTCTACAACGTTAAGGAATTGACACCCTATGTATCAACCAGCCGCATTCCGTGAAGACGACTTAGCCAGCCAATTGGCATTAGTGCGCGCCAATCCTTTAGGTTTGCTGATCAATCAGAGTTCTCTTGGGTTGCAGGCAGACCCGGTTCCCTTTCTGGTTGATAGTGATGATCAAGGGCAGGTCATACTGCGAGCGCATCTATCACGCGCCAATCCCCATTGGCAACTACTGCAATCAGCGCAGGAATGCTTGGTGGTATTTCAGGGGGCACAAGGCTATATCTCGCCAGGTTGGTATGAAACCAAACGCCAGACAGGGAAAGTGGTTCCTACCTGGAATTATGAGATGGTGCAGATGTGGGGCATCCCCAAGGTGATAGAACAGGCAGACTGGCTGCACCAACAACTGGTTGCGTTAACCGCGCAACAGGAAGCGAAGCAGCAGCAACCCTGGCAGGTTGAAGATGCGCCAGCGGATTATCTTTCAGCCATGATGAAAGCGATTGTCGGAGTTGAAATCACCGTTACTCGGCGTGAGGGTAAATGGAAAATGAGCCAGAACCGCAATAGTGCTGATATCAATGGGGTGGTCGCCGCACTCGGTGCGGGTGATGCCGCACAACAGCAGTTGGCGGCGGAGATTGAGCGGCGGCGTCGATAAACCGGCTATGGGCTACTGAGCGATGGTTTTACGATTTACGTACATCGGGGCGTACCAGATCAAACCGATGTTGTTCAGAGATCCCGTAATAGGCGGTAGGGCCGCCAGCCCGGAATATCGGCTGTGCCGCTGCGGTCTGGTAGACACCCTGTTCATCCAGTAAGTGGGTAGCAATATGTACGGCTACCACTTCCCCCAACACCAGCCAAGTCTCCAGGTTTTCCCTATTAGCGGTTTGCAACTGGATACACTGGGTTAACCGGCACTCAAAGTTCACCGGGCTTTCTGCCACCCGTTCTGCCTTGACCTTTTGCCCCGGGATGGCGGTCAACCCAGCAAACGCAAATTCATCCTCCCCACGGGGTAATGATGCGGAACTGTTGTTCATGGCTTCTGCCAGCGGTCGCGTGGCTAAGTTCCAGACAAACTCACCGGTCTCCACAATGTTGGCGACACTGTCTTTCCAGCCGACACTGGCAAAGCCGATGATCGGGGGGTGATAATTAAAACAGTTGAAGAAGCTATAGGGTGCCAGATTGCGCTGGCCGTTAGCGCTGAGTGATGAGATCCAGCCGATTGGCCGTGGGCCGATAATGGCGTTTAACGGATCGTGTGCGAGACCATGCCCGGAGGCAGGTTCGTAGTAATAATAGGGTTTGCTATGCATAACTGTTTTTATCAAGTAGGAATAATGCCTTATTTTGACCGTTTTACTGTTGGCTGCAAGCAGCTTGCTGGCTTTTTTGCTGTTAGAGGCGGAATATTAGCCTGATAAATTAAAGTGTATGAAAGTAAGTATGGAGTTTTATCGATGATACATCCGTTTGACATTCTTATCTTAGACAATGGCGCTCAACTGATTTTTACCCCTTGCCCTGGAACTAAAGGGGTTTCCATTATTGATTCCTTAAAATCATTAAAAGAAGCAGGTGCTCGAGCCGTTATCACCATGATGACGATGGTTGAACTGACTGAAAAGCAAGCCGATACGCTACCGTCGCTATGTGCTGAACTTCGTATGGACTGGTATCACTTTCCCGTTGAAGATAGCTGTGCGCCAGGAGAGCCATTTGCGCAGGCATTTGCTCAACAGAAGGCTATTTTGTTGGGGTTAGTTGAGTCAGGCGCGACCATAGTGATCCATTGTCACGGTGGTTCAGGCCGCACAGGTATGATGGCGGCTATTCTGATGCTTGAATTGGGCTATGCTCCGGTTCAGGTGAAAACTCAGATCCAGCTAATCAGGCCTAAATCGCTGACCTCGCCTGTTCAGGTAAATTATCTTGTCAAGAAATACGCTTACGAATAATCACCCGGCTCGCTCTGATCATCAGGAAAGGGGAGGACGTCGCAAATGCAACAAGGCTGTAATTGACAATCCATGCTCAGGGTTCAATACCTGCCTGAGGTTGATCACTATGCAGGTTTGCTGCTTCCAGCACTGGTGCGGAAAGTTCCGTGTTTAGACACGGGCTTTCTCTCACTTGTACATCCGATGTTCTCAACATTACATCGCTCTTCTTTTGTTTACAAAGAGTTATCGGTACTGACAATGCGGAGGACCTCAATGATGATGTGCTTGGCCGTTGTCTCGATGCCCTTTTCGACGCCGATGTCAGCACCTTGTATCAAGTCATCGCAGCGAGCAGACCAACAGACCATTTCGGAGGTATTAGGTGAGCGCTACAGGCAAATTTATTCCTACATTAAATGCGCAATATCGGATTATATAAGCTACTGCAGCATTACTATCATATAAAATCAGTTTTAGTGTCATATTGATAGTTTACAGTCGGCGACGAAATCTCATTCTTCGTACTAGCTGGAGTAAAATATGAGCAAAGCTACCTTTGATCCTACACGCTATAATAAAAGTAATAACGAACCTTTTAATCAAGTGTTGGATAAACATTTATCTCGTCGTAATCTTGTCAAAAGTGGATTAGGTCTTGGGGCGATGGCAGCCTTTGCAGGCATGGGGTTGACTGGATGTGATTCTGGTAGTTCCTCTTCATCAACCTTTACTGAGCCTGTAACACCATTACCACCAACTCAAAGTAGCGCTAAGCTTAACTTTACCTCAGTAAAGGGTGCACGCTTAGATGCGGTAGTCGTTCCTGAAGGTTATATGGCTCAAGTTCTTGCGCCATGGGGAACGCCATTAAATGCCAAGGCTGCCCCATGGAAAGCTGATGGTAGCAATACCGCGGATGACCAAGCAAACTCGGTGGGTATGCACCACGATGGCATGCATTTCTTCCCACTGAACCAAGCAGGTGATGACGGTTTATTGTGTATTAACCATGAATATATCGATGAAATGGCCTTACACCCTAAAGGCCCAACGGTCGATGAAACGACTGGTTTACGCACCATTGTCGATGAAGTGCGTAAGGAAATTAATGCTCACGGAGTGTCTGTTGTCAGAATCAAGCTGACGAATAATCAGTGGGACGTTGTGTATAACGATAGGCATAATCGCCGCTTTACCGGCGCAACAGTGATGGATATCGCTGGACCTCTCGCCTATTCTCCACTGCTTGAAACCCGCTACTCCCCAGATGGCAGTGAAGCACGCGGCACTTTAAATAACTGCGGTAATGGTTATACCCCTTGGGGTACTTACCTCACATGTGAGGAAAACTGGCCTGGGTATTTCGTTAACCGTGGCACACTTACCCCCGATCAAATTCGAATAGGCATCAGTAAAAAATCAACCAATTATGGTTGGGATGGACTTGCGGGTCAAGATGAAGAGCGCCTTGATGAGTTTAGTCGCTTTGATGTGACGCCTAAGGGTACTAGTGCTCGGGATGATTATCGTAATGAAGCCAACGGCCATGGTTATATCGTTGAAATTGACCCATATAATCCCACATCGCGCGCAATTAAGCGCACAGCCTTAGGGCGTTTCCGCCACGAAGGTTGTACATTCGGTAAGTTGAGTGAAGGTAAACCCGTGGTATTTTACTCTGGCCATGATTCGCGTTTTGAGTATCTGTATAAATTCGTGTCGGCAGCACCTTGGAACCCACAGGATGCCAACAGCAGCAATCGCCTCGAAATCGGTGATAAGTATATGAATGACGGTACATTATATGCTGCTAAGTTTAACGAGAATGGTGGTGGTGTCTGGCTGCCATTGACTTTAGATAGTCAAACTACCGATGGTAAAACCTTAGGTGATAGCTTTGCAAGTCTTGCTGATATTATCCTTAATACGGCAGGTGCAGCAGACTTACTGGGTGCAACGCCAATGGATCGCCCTGAGTGGTGCGCGGTTGATCCTTTCACAGGTTCGGTCTATCTGACGCTGACGAATAACTCGCAACGTACCGAAGCCAACCCAGCAAACCCAAGGCTAAAAAATAACTTTGGGCATATTATTCGTTGGGATGAAGGTAATGAAGAGACTGAATTTACCTGGGATATTTTTGTATTTGGCTCGCCAAGTGATGGTAATGATGAAACAAACCTCTCCGGCTTAACGGATCTAAATCAGTTTGCCAGCCCTGATGGACTTGCTTTTGATAAACGCGGGATCTTATGGATACAAACCGATAATGGTGCCAAAGAGGTTGCCGAAGATACTAACGATCAAATGCTGGCGATTGTTCCATCTACACTGGTTGATAGTGCCAATAAGCAAACCACTGTGACAGCCCAAAACCAGATGGAATTAAAACGCTTTTTCGTTGGTCCAAACGATTCTGAAGTCACAGGTTTTGCTATAAGTCCTGATTACACAACGGTATTTGCTAACATTCAGCATCCGGGTAACTGGCCTTATTCAAATAATGCTGCTGAAATCACACCAGCAGGCGTTGAGCTTCGCCCACGTGCTGCTACTGTGGTGATCCGTAAACTCGATGGAAAAGAAGTCGCCGTTTAATCTATATACCCAAGTTAAATGAAGTTGCAGGACAAAACGCTTTGTGCTTTGTCCTGCAACTCGAATTAGTTAGGGTATAGTCTGTTTAATCCAGTAAATCGTAGCGAACTTTAACCACCGCTTTTTTGATGCTTTGAGCTTCTGCCACTTGGCAACCCGGTTTGTGCGCTTCCTGCGGGAAAAAGATGATGAACATACCTGGAGTCAGGTTCAGTGTTTGCTGGCCGCGCGCGATATCCAGCATTTGCAGGTCTTTACTTTCATTATAAGGGTCGCTGTTATCCCAACAGCCAGGTAGGCCAAAATCAAATCGCTCCTCGCCACTGATCAGGATCTGGATGTCGAGATACTTGTGGTGGATTTCCGCACGGTTACTTTCTGCTGGCTTGGTGGTCAGTTCCATCACATTCATAAACACGTTATCGCCATCAATGTCATGGCGACCCAAAGACAAATTGGCAAAATCGTACTGACGCACTTTCTCGATAATCGAAACCAGGACTGGTGAGAGTGCTTGCTCGAAATGGTGATTGCTTAAACTGCCGTATATCATCCTGATTCTCCATAATGAAAAATGAAATAGTGATTCAAAAACAGTAAAGAGTATATACCCAAATTTATTCAAGTCGCAGCGCCTATTGCATCACCTTGCGACTTGAAGAGCGCTACGAGAGACTCTCTATCGTCGGTTTCGGCTTGATGGTCAATGTGGCACCCATCGATGCCACCATAATGGCAGCCATTGCCAGCCATTGTATTGGGGTAAGAAGTTCATTAAGGAAAATCATCCCCGAAAGGGCGGCCAAGGCAGGTTCCAGGCTCATCAAGGTACCAAAGGTTCGTGCCGGGATTTGAGGTAGCGCGATAATCTCTAACGAGTAAGGCAGCGCGGTAGAGAGAATGGCCACCCCCAAAGCCACGGGGAGCACATCGACATTCAGCAGTGCACTGCCGGTTTGCCAGGCACCCAGCGGGCAAAACACCAACGCGGCGATTAATGAGCCAACCGCTACCGTGCCTGGCCCGTGGTCTCCGCCGGCTTTCTGGCCGGAGAGAATATAAATGGCCCAGCAGGCACCAGCCCCCAGCGCACAAAGGGCACCCAGAAGGTCGATTTGACCCATGTTATGGCCGAGAGGGAGCAAAAACCACAGCCCGGCAATTGCCAGTAGCACCCAGACAAAATCAATCGGGCGGCGGGAAGAGAACATCGCCACCGCCAATGGCCCGGTAAACTCCAACGCGACCGCAATACCCAAGGGTACGGTACGTAACGAAAGGTAAAACAGGTAATTCATCCCCCCCAGTGACAAGCCATAAATCAACAGCGGCAACCGGCTACCGGCGTCAAACTTCATGCGCCATGGGCGGAAAATAATAAACAGTATCAGGGTACCAATGCCTAAACGCAGGGTGGTGACACCTTGGGCACCAATCAGTGGAAAAATCGTTTTGGCTAGCGAAGCGCCACTCTGAATTGAGATCATGGCGATAATCAGTAAACACACCGGTATCAAGGTGGAAGAGGCTTTGGCGGTGACAGCAGGTGAAGACATCCTTTTTGACCTTTTGCTTCTTGGCGTTCGGGGGTAAAAACAACGACGACAGTTGCCCAGTGTAAAGCAACCCATTATTTTTGCTAGGGGGTAATTATTCCAGATGGAAGTACATTCTGGTGCTGATATATACCACCGCATTGCAGCAGGCAAACCAGCCTACTGCCTGCCATTTGAAACGCTCTAACGATAAACAGGGATAGGAAAACGGAAGCAGGCGCCGGTTTGTTGCTCCACCAAAATAATATCGCTGCCATGCAGTTGCAGAATACGTTTTACAATCATCAACCCCAAACCACCTACATGGCGACGGGCGTTGCTGAGAATGGACGGGCGAATAAACAGGTCCGGCCGCAATTCATGTGGAATGCCGGGCCCACTGTCATTGATCTGCACCATGACTTTGTCATCCTGTAGCCACAGTTTAACTTCGATCAGGCCATTTGCCGGGGTATGGCGGATGGCGTTATCCAGCAAATTGGTCAGCACCCGTTCCATCATACTCAGATCGGCATTGACCAGTGGCAGGCCGGGCTGAATATTGGCCCGTAGCTGTTGATCACGCGCTTCCACCGCCAGCTCAAATTTCTGGAAGACATCTTGTACCAGCTCACTGAAAGAGAAGGGTTCTTTCTGCGGTTTCACTACGCCATATTCCAATCGAGCCAGTTCGAACAACTCCTGTGCCAGATTGCCCACTTTACGGCTCTGAGCCAAGGCAATATCCAGGTAACGTTGCCGATCATTTTCCGTCAGGCTGGCAGCTTTTACCGACAGGGTTTCCAGATAACCGTGTAGCGAGGTGAGTGGGGTACGCAGGTCGTGAGAGATATTGGCGATGAATTCACGCCGCTGTTGATCCTGCAGTGACAGAGCTTGCCACTGCTCGGTAATACGTAGCGCCATACGGCGGAAGGCTTGTTGCAACAGACTCACTTCATCACGGTGGTTATTACGCTTTTCTGCGGGTGTATTGGCATAATTTTGCAGGGCAACGATACCCTCATTATCGAGCAGGCTAACCTGCTGAGTCAGGCGGCGAATAGGGCGGGTAACCCAATGGAAAGCAATACTCCCCGCCAACAACCCGAACAACACCACTAATCCCATTGACCAGAGTGCTGAGTAAAGGGTGGCGTTGAGCTGCGCATTATTGGCCAGAGCATCATAGTCCTCCCCCAGCAGAACGACATAGAGGAAACCGGCCACCTCGCCATTCACTGTTAATGGCGCGGCGCTAAACACTTTTCTATTGGTCAGATTACGTGGGTCATCACCATAAACCGGTAGTTTTGCGCCCTCAAGTAACGATTGGATGGGTAACAAATCGACTTTTTGGCGCTTTATATGCCCCTGTGGTGCGGCATCAGCCACAATATTGCCTTGTTTATCGAGAAGATAAACTTCCACACTGGGGTTCACCGCCATCAGTTGATCGAACAGGGAGCGTATGGATTGATTGTTCCAGCCTTCTGAACTTAACAACGGATTGCTGGTGGCGATATGTTGCGCCAGATTGCCCGAAAGTTGTTGGATCACTGCATGGCTATATTGCGTGCTGCTGCGCACCTGTAGCAGGCCAGAGAGTGAACAGCAAAGTAACAGTAGCAGGGCAAAAACCAGCGTCAGGCGTTGTGTTAGTGTGAGGTTTTTCATCATCTATCCTTGCGGTGACGCCACGAATTTATAGCCTTTGCCCCACACCGTGATAATCAGTTCGGGCTCTGCCGGATTACGTTCAATTTTGAGTCTTAGGCGGTTGATATGGGTATTAACCGTATGCTCATAGCCTTCATGTTGGTAGCCCCAGACTTGGTTGAGCAGGTTGAGACGAGAAAATACCTTGCCGGGATGGCGGGCAAAAAAGTATAGCAGGTCGAATTCACGCGGTGTCAGCTCTATCTGCTGTTGATTCAGGTGAACTTCGCGGGCGATAGGGTCAATAGTCAGCCCGGCACAACTTAATGTTCCTGCTTCCATGCGTAGGTTATGGGTCATAGCTTCTTGGCGGCGGAACAGCGCTTTTACCCGGGCGACCAATTCCAGCATAGAAAATGGCTTGGCCAGATAGTCGTCCGCCCCCAACTCGAGCCCCAATATCCGATGCACTTCACTGGAACGTGCGCTGATGATGATGATCGGGGTATAACGCGTCATATTGCGGGCGCGACGGCAGATCTCCAGGCCATCAATGCCCGGCAGCATCAGGTCAAGGATCAAGGCATCCCAGCCCCCTTGTTCCAGCATCGCCATACCGAGATTACCGTCAGCAGCATGACTGATGTCATAGCCTTCATCGCGCAGATGTAATTGCAAAAGTTCGGCGATATTAGCGTCATCCTCGACAATCAGAATACGTTTTGTTTTTTGCATGCTGTATCACCGCTCTTTATTTACCTTATTGAAGTCTACACAACCGCCAGCATCAGAGTGATCACATTTTATTTAACTTTGTGTGAGGCCTTGGGGAACTGATCGCGAAAATACTTGCAGGAGTCGGAGAGCGAAAAGCGGATTTATGATACTGCCTTGTTATACAAATAAATCAGCCCTTACAGGGGCGGGATTGTAAACTACAAGGCCAGCACTCCTTTAATTAACGCTGGCCTATAACAGCTAACTAAACATCATTTTTTGCCGCCAACAAACAGAGCTGCAAGGCGACCTGATAAGAGGCTTCGAAGGATTTCAGCGGTAAAAACTCAAATCTCGAGTGGAAATTATGGGCACCGGTGAAGAAGTTGGGGGTTAGCAGACCTTTGGCTGATAGCGCGGCACCATCGGTACCACCGCGCATGGCCGTGGGTTTTGGGGTAATGCCCAGGGTTTCCATCGCTTTAAATAACAGGTCAATGGCGCGGCGGTCTTCACCGATGGCATTGCTGATATTGCTATAAATATCTTCAATCTGATAGGTCACTTTTGCAGTGGGATATTGCCGGGCAATTTTCTCTGCTACCTCGGCAATCTGCTGTTTGCGGCATTCAAAACTGGCCTTGTCAAAGTCACGAATACTGGCTTGTAGTACCGCTTCACTCTGCCCCGCTTCCATACCATTAAACCAGATATAACCTTCAAGCCCGGCGGTGTGCTCCGGTGTTTGCTGGCGATCAAAATGACTGATGTAATCGGTCGCCATTAACAGCGGGTTAACCAGTACCCCTTTTGATGACATGGGGTGGGCGGTGACGCCAGTGAAATGGATTTCAGCCGCCGCCGCATTGAAGTTCTCATAAACGATCTCACCCAGTTGGCAGCAGTCGATGGTCCAGGCGAAGTCGACATTAAACCGTTGCTCAATATCCAGTACTTTTGCTCCGCGCAAACCGACTTCTTCATCCGGGACAAACGCCACCACAATATCCCCATGACGCTGTTCTGCGGTCAGATTTTCCAGCAGGGTCATCACCACGGTGACCGCTGCTTTATTATCGGCACCGAGCACACTGGTACCGTCACTGAAGATGATCTGCTGATCCTGATAGGCCAGAATTTCCGGGTGTTCTGCCACGCGTAGCCAGATATCTTGCTCCGTATTGAGACAGAGGTCTTCCCCGGTAAAACGCAGAATTTGTGGATAAATATCCGGTGATAACCCGACATCAACGGTATCGATATGAGTGATAAAGCCTACCCGTGGTGCCGAGGGGACATTCCCTTTTTTAACCGCAGTTACCGTTGCCTGCTCGTCAATGACAATCTCCTCCAGCCCCCACTGCATCAACTCTTTTGCCAGCGCTTGGGCCATGGCGAATTGGCCGGGAGTGGTGGGCAACGTAGTCGCGCTGGCGTTACTTTGGCTGCTGATTGCCAAGTAACGAAAGAAGCGTTGGGTTAATTGACTGGAGAGTGGGGTATTCATAGTGATTCCTTCTTTATTAATATACCCGGCGCCAATAAAGCTACAGGGTTGTTAGCTTTCCTCGCTCACCCCAGTCACTTACTCGTGTAAGCTCCTGGGGCTTCGCTGCGTCGCCGCCTATCTGCAACTTCATTGAACTTGGTTATAAAATCAGTTGGTTGCAAATTAAATTTGATGTTATTTATGTGGGACTGAACTAATAAGAACAGGAAATGGACATGAAAAGCAAATTGACCACACTTGCTCTGGCGATAGCTGCACTTACTGTAAGCACCACTATCGCAGCGAAGACCCTGGTGTACTGCTCAGAAGGATCTCCGGAAAACTTTAACCCGCAACTCTATACCGCAGGCACCAGTGTTGATGCAAGTGCCGTACCGGTTTATAACCGTTTGGTGGATTTTAAGGTAGGGACGACCGAACTGCAGCCCAGCCTGGCGGAAAGCTGGGACATTAGCGAAGATGGTAAGGTCTACACCTTTCATTTGCGCCAAGGGGTTAAGTTTCAGAGCAATAAATATTTTACGCCACAGCGCGATTTTAATGCAGACGATGTGATCTTCTCGTTTATGCGCCAGAAAGATCCCGCTCACCCATACCATAATGTTTCTAACGGCAACTACTCAAACTTTGAAAGCCTCGAGTTCGGTAAACTGATTACCGCTATCGACAAGGTGGACGACCATACCGTGCGCTTTACTCTGGCCCATGCAGAGGCACCATTTGTGGCTGATCTGGCATGGTACTTCGCCTCAATCCTGTCAGCGGAATATGCTGATGCGATGCTTAAAGCCGGGACACCAGAGCGAGTCGATATGGACCCAATTGGCACCGGGCCGTTTAAATTGGCGCAATATCAGAAAGATTCGCGCATTCTGTTTACCGCGTTCCCGGAGTATTGGCAGGGTAAAGCGAAAATCGACCGCTTGATATACAGCATTACGCCAGATGCTTCGGTGCGTTATGCCAAACTCGAGAAAAACGAATGCCAGGTGATGCCATTCCCCAATCCGGCGGACTTACCGCGCATCAAGGAGAATGCCAACATCAACCTGATGAGCAAAGCGGGGCTGAATACCGGTTTCCTGGCGTTCAATACCCAGAAAGCGCCATTGGATAACGTTAAAGTGCGCCAGGCGTTGGCGATGGCGATTAATAAACCGTCGATTATTGAAGCGGTATTCCACGGGACCGGTACGGAGGCAAAAAACCTGTTGCCGCCAGGTATCTGGAGTGCCGACAGTGAGTTGAAGGATTACGATTATAATCCGCAAAGAGCTAAAGAGCTGTTGAAAGAGGCCGGTTTCGCCGATGGAATGACCATCGATTTATGGGCAATGCCGGTACAACGCCCTTATAACCCGAACGCCAAACGTATGGCGGAGATGATCCAGACCGATTGGGCAAAAATTGGCGTGACGACCAAGATCACCACCTACGAGTGGGGCGAATATCTGAAACGGGTAAAGGAGGGGGAACACCAGGCGGCATTGATGGGTTGGACCACCGCCACCGGTGACCCAGATAACTTCTTTGGCCCACTGTTTACCTGCCAGTCAGCCAACAATGGTTCAAACTCGGCCAAGTGGTGTTATGCGCCGTTTGATCAATTGATCGCTAAAGCCAAATCCATCACTGATCAGCAACAGCGAGCGGTGTTGTATAAAGAAGCACAGCAGATGATGCATGACCAAATGCCTGCAGTGATGATTGCTCACTCGACGATTTTTGAACCGGTGCGTAAAGAAGTCTCTGGTTATGAAATCGATCCCTTTGGCAAACATATCTTTTATCAGGTCGATATAAAGTAATCATATGCCCTCCCCAAGCGATCTGCTGGGGGAGGTTTTCTTTAAGGAGCAAATGATGATCGCGGTGATTTTTGAATTGCAGGCAGCAGACGGGCAGCGGGAAAGCTATCTTGAGCTGGCGGCGCAGTTAAAGCCACTGTTGGCGGAGATTGACGGTTTTATCTCCATTGAACGCTTCCAGAGCTTGAATGACCCAGAAAAGTTGCTGTCACTCTCTTTCTGGCGCGATGAAGCTGCGGTAGAGCAGTGGCGTAACCTGGAACAACACCGCCAGGCTCAGGCTTGTGGTCGGCAAACGGTCCTGAAACATTATCGGTTACGGGTAGCCGAGGTGGTTCGTGATTATGGGCTGGAACCGCGAGAACAGGCTCCTGCTGATAGTCGCCATTTTCATGGTTAGATCACCAAGTTATAAACTTAACAACATCGTATTAGTGGCCGCCGATAGTCATCGGGTCAGGTTTCATTCAGGTTGAGCAAATCATCAGCAAAACTTCCCACATCTCGCTGTCGGGTTATGGCATAATGCGCGCCAAATCACATTTTAATGACATGAAGAGCGAGCGCTGTGTTAAGCACTAACAATATTACTATGCAGTTCGGCAGTAAGCCGTTGTTTGAAAACATCTCTATTAAATTTGGTGGCGGTAACCGCTATGGTTTGATTGGGGCGAACGGTTGTGGCAAATCAACATTGATGAAGATTCTCGGTGGCGATTTGCAGCCGACGGCGGGTAACGTGTTTCTTGACCCCAATGAGCGCTTGGGTAAATTGCGCCAGGATCAGTTCGCTTTTGAACAATTCAGCGTACTCGATACCGTCATCATGGGCCATACCGAACTGTGGGCGGTGAAAGAAGAGCGCGATCGTATCTATGCCTTGGCAGAGATGAGCGAAGAAGATGGCTATAAAGTGGCTGATCTGGAAGTAGCCTATGGCGAGATGGACGGTTATACCGCCGAAGCACGCGCTGGCGAACTGTTGCTGGGTGTGGGTATTCCACAGGAACAGCATTACGGCCCGATGAGCGAGATCGCTCCCGGCTTTAAACTGCGTGTTTTGTTAGCACAGGCGTTGTTTTCCAATCCGGAAATTCTGCTGCTCGACGAACCGACCAACAACCTGGATATCGATACCATTCGCTGGTTGGAGCAGGTGCTGAATGAGCGTAACAGCACCATGGTGATCATTTCCCACGACCGTCACTTCCTGAATATGGTATGTACCCATATGGCGGATCTGGACTACGGTGAATTGCGGGTCTACCCAGGCAACTATGATGAGTACATGACCGCGGCCACTCAATCTCGTGAACGGTTGCTGGCGGATAATGCCAAGAAAAAGGCACAAATCAACGAACTGCAGTCATTTGTCAGCCGTTTTAGTGCCAATGCCTCTAAATCTAAGCAGGCCACCTCCCGTGCCCGTCAGATTGATAAAATCCAACTGGAAGAGGTTAAAGCCTCTAGCCGCCAGAATCCATTTATCCGCTTTGAACAGAATAAGAAACTGTTCCGTAACGCGCTGGAAGTGGAAGGACTGACCAAAGGCTTCGATAATGGCCCGTTGTTCAAGAAACTCAACCTGATGGTCGAAGTAGGGGAGAAAATAGCCATTCTGGGTGCTAACGGTATTGGTAAATCAACCTTACTGAAAACATTAGTGGGTGATTTAGCCCCAGATCACGGCAGTGTTAAGTGGTCTGAAAATGCCAGTATTGGCTATTACGCTCAGGATCATGAATACGAGTTTGATGAGACGCTGACGGTATTTGAATGGATGAGTCAGTGGAAACAGGAAAACGATGATGAGCAGGCCGTGCGCGGTATATTAGGCCGCCTATTGTTTAGCCAGGATGACATTAAAAAGCGGGTGAAGGTACTGTCCGGTGGTGAGAAGGGGCGGATGTTATTTGGCAAGCTAATGATGCACCGCCCGAATATTTTGATTATGGATGAACCTACCAACCACATGGATATGGAGTCCATTGAGTCATTGAACATGGCGCTGGAATTGTATGAAGGCACCTTGATCTTTGTTTCACATGACCGTGAGTTCGTCAGTTCATTGGCCAGCCGTATTCTGGAAATGACGCCAAACAAGGTGATCGACTTTACCGGCAACTATGAAGACTACCTGCGTAGCCAAGGGATTGTCTGATTTTACGGTGACTAACATGGGCCATTATTGATGGCCCATGATTTAATCCTGCCTGGTGACTAATCAGTCGCCGCTCTATCTGCAGTACCGCTTGAATAAATCAGGGTGTAGGGCGTCAGCTATTAGCGCCACATACCGCACATTGTGGATTTTTCGGTAGTTTGATTTCACGAAACTGCATACTCATGGCATCAAACAGCAACAACTTGCCCAGCAAGGGTTGACCATAACTTGCCAGCAACTTAATGGCTTCCATGGCTTGCAGGGTACCGATAGTGCCCACCAGTGGCGCCATCACCCCAGCTTCAACACAGGTCAGCGCATTATCGCCAAACAGCCGGCTTAAGCAGTGGTAGCAGGGTTCATCGGGCTGATAGGTAAACACACTAAGTTGCCCTTCCATACGAATAGCGGCCCCTGAAACCAGCGGTTTACGTTGTGCATGGCAAAGGCGGTTGAGTAGGTCGCGGGTGGGCACGTTATCGGTACAATCCAGCACCACATCGCAAGCGGCAATCTGCGCTGCCATCTGCTGCTCATCCAATTGATGATTGATGGTATCAATCTGGATATGTGGGTTGATTGCGCCTAGTTCGATGCATGCAGAGTCCACTTTGGCCATACCAATACGTGCATCACGGTGCAAAAGTTGGCGTTGCAGATTGGACAGTGAGACAGTGTCGAAATCAACCAAGGTCAGATGACCGACGCCAGCCGCCGCCAGATAGGGGGCGGCCGCACAGCCTAAGCCGCCGAGGCCAACAATCAACACATGGGCGGCTTTTAATTTTTCTTGCCCCTCGAAGTCAAACCCCCGCAGCACAATCTGGCGGTTATAGCGCAGTGTTTCCGCATCAGTTAATTCCGGCAACATGTTCAACTCCTCAGCAGGGCATTAAACGGCTCAATCTCCACCATTTCACCCGCCGCTACTGAGCCACGCTGACGTTCCAGTACGATAAAGCAGTTGCCTTGGCTGTAGGAACTGAAGATATGGGAACCTTGGTGCCCGGTGGTGCTGACTTGCAACTCACCATCGGCATTGCTGCTGAAAATGCCACGTTGGAAATCCAGGCGACCGGGTGATTTTTTCAGTGGGGTTAAGGCACGAGCCTTCAGGCGTGGTGGTAGCTGCCATTCAGTGTGACCCGCCAGTTTCGCCAGCAAAGGTTGCACCAGTTGGTAGAAGGTCAGGGCGGCAGAAACCGGGTTACCGGGTAGGCCGCAGAACCAGGCATGGTTAAGCTTACCGAAAGCAAACGGCTTACCTGGTTTGATTGCCAGTTTCCAAAAACTGATTTCACCAAGTTCATCCAGCATTTTTTTGGTGTAGTCCGCTTCACCAACAGAAACGCCGCCACTGCTGATCACTACGTCTGCTTGTTGATCTGCTTCAATAAATGCGGCACGCAAAGCCGCCTGATCATCGCGAATAATACCCAGGTCAATAACGCTGCAACCCAGTTGTTCCAGCATCAGGCGTACCGCAAAACGGTTGGTGTCATAAATTTGCCCGGCTTGTAATGGTTGACCAACCCGCTGCAACTCATCACCGGTAGAGAACAGCGCCACTTTCAGTTTGCGCATCACCTGAAGTTCAGCTATCCCCAGCGAAGCCAGTAATGGCAATTGGGCAGGCCCTAGTTTTACGCCGGCAGGCAGCACATGGGCACCCTGCAGGATATCTTCACCCGCTAGGCGGATATTTTGCCCGGCGACCACTGGCGCATTAAAGCAGACACCCTGGTCGCTCACTTCCGCCTGTTCTTGCATCACCACCGCATCAGCACCGGCGGGAATAGGGGCACCAGTCATAATCCGGATGCAAGTATTAGCTGGCCATTGTTCGGTGAATGGGGCACCGGCAAAGGCTTTACCTGCAACGGGTAACGCTGTATTAGCGTTTAATTCGTTAACACGTACTGCGTAGCCATCCATTGCCGAGTTAGCGAAGGGGGGGACATCAATGGGTGAAATCACCGGCGTGGCAGTAATACGCCCTGCGGCATTGGTCAGTTCGACGGATTCAGTCTGCTGCAAAGGCATAATCTGCGAGAGCATTTTCTCTAGGGCTTGCTCAAGAGAAATAAGGTCAGAAGTAGTGCAATGATCCATAACAGGGACTCCGTAATCAACGTAGGCGAACTTTCCGGCAAAGTGGCGTTATTATGGCAGATAACGTCGAACGGGAGAATGTAAGATAAGCCAAGTGAGGCCAACAACCGTGTGGCAATGACTGTCTGACAATAACTGTGTGAGAGTAACTAACAGGAGCAACTATGCATAAGCAGGTATTGGAGCATAAGCAGGTATTGGATTTTTGGTTTGAAGAAATTGACCCGCGCATGTGGTTTAAGAAAGATGATGAGTTTGATCGCTTGTTGCATCAGCGCTTCGGCCAGTTGTGGCACGTGGCAGCGCAGGGGGAACTGGCCCATTGGCGTGAGACGATTGCTGGGCGCCTGGCGGAAATTATTGTCCTTGACCAATTTAGTCGGAATTTGTTTCGCAACACGCCGCGCTCCTTTTCCTGTGACGGTATGGCGTTGGTGCTGGCGCAAGAAGCGATCTCCAGCGGATTAGACACCACGTTGCCTGATGTACAACGCGGTTTTCTCTATTTGCCGTTTATGCACTCTGAATCTGCGCTGATTCACCAGCAGGCTTTATTGCTCTTTCGCCAATTAAATAATGCTAATCAGTTGGAGTATGAGATACGCCACAAAGCGATCATTGACCGCTTTGGGCGTTACCCCCATCGCAACGCGATAATAGGCCGGGAATCAACGCCTGAGGAGTTGGAATTTCTACGCCAACCGGGGTCGGGTTTTTAACAGTGCGCGAATGGGTAACAAATGCCACTGTTACTGCGCCTAACCAGGTTGACTGCTTATTAACGGACTGATAATACGTTGTTTTTATTCTATTCAGTTATTTCAATGCACAAAAAATTCTAAGAAGACTCATTTTAACCCTTGCTGACAAGTTTGTGCTTTACATCCCTTGCCGCGCTAAATATAGTCGAAAAGCGGCGAATAATTATTATTTCCTTGTTTCTCATAGGGCATTTAACCCGGCCATGGCGTTCACGACCAACGCGTTGGCGCTCTCATTGATATACATGTAATGGGTACCTACCACTGAACGTTTATCGGGAAAGGGACATGACCGACACCGTTATTTTACCATTGGGCACCAGCGAACTGATATTACCGCCACAGCGCGTGTTAGCAGTGAGTCATCTTGGGGTGCAATTTCGTCAGGAAGATCAAATCGTCGAGGCGGTTCATGATCTCTCTTTTGAGGTTGACCGTGGGGAGACCTTGGCGATTGTCGGTGAATCGGGATCCGGCAAGTCGGTCACTTCCCTGGCATTAATGCGCTTGGTGGAGCAGGGTGGCGGTGAGTTAACCCAAGGGAGTCTCTATTTCCGCCGTCGTAACGGGCAGGTGCTGGATCTGGCCAAGGCAAAACAAGGCACTTTGCGGACGTTACGTGGTGCTGATATGGCGATGATCTTTCAGGAACCGATGACGTCACTTAATCCGGTATTTCCGGTTGGCGAGCAGATCGCGGAATCCATACGTTTACATCAGGGAATGAATCACCGTAGCGCCCGGCAAGAAGCATTGCATATGCTTGACCTAGTGCGTATTCCTGAAGCAAAAAATGTACTGGATCGTTACCCACACCAGCTATCTGGCGGCATGCGTCAACGGGTGATGATCGCCATGGCATTATCGTGCAAACCGGTATTGTTGATTGCCGATGAACCCACCACGGCGCTGGATGTCACTATTCAGGCGCAGATTCTGCAGTTGATCCGCGAATTACAGCAAGAGATGCAGATGGGGGTGATCTTCATTACTCATGATATGGGGGTGGTGGCGGAAATCGCTGATCGCGTCCTGGTGATGCGTCAGGGGCAGAAGGTGGAACAAGGGAATGTCGGTTCGCTGTTTGCCGCACCCCAGCAACGCTATACCCGTGAATTGCTGGCGGCGGTACCTCGTTTAGGGGCGATGGCGCAGAAAGACTTTCCGGAAAAATTCCCTTTACTGGGGGACCAACAGGCAGGGCAGCCGCAAGATACCATACCGGCTGGCGCTACGCCGATCCTGCAGGTAAAAGCGTTAAGCACGCATTTCGATTTACGTAGCGGCATCTTCAACCGTGTTACACGCCGTGTCCATGCGGTGGAGAATGTCAGTTTTGATCTCTACCCTGGCGAAACCCTGGGGTTGGTGGGGGAGTCGGGTTGTGGCAAATCCACCACCGGCCGTTCGTTACTCAAGTTAGTTGAGAGTCAGCACGGCACTATTATTTTCAATGGTCAGCAGATCAATCAATTGCAAGGTTCGGCTTTGCAGCATCTGCGGCGTGATATTCAGTTTATTTTCCAAGACCCTTACGCTTCCCTTGATCCGCGTTTGACGGTGGGCTTCTCGATTATGGAACCGTTGTTGGTGCATAACGTTGCTCGGGGGGAGAGTGCAGAAAAACGCGTCGCCTGGTTATTGGAGCGTGTCGGGTTGAAACCTGAACATGCGCGGCGTTACCCGCACGAGTTTTCCGGCGGGCAGCGCCAGCGTATCTGCATTGCCCGAGCGTTGGCGCTTAATCCGAAAGTGGTGATTGCTGATGAAGCGGTGTCCGCATTGGATGTTTCCATACAGGCACAAATCGCCAATTTACTGCTCGATTTGCAGCGTGAACTGGGGATTGCCTTTCTGTTTATTTCCCATGATATGGCAGTGGTAGAGCGTATTTGCCACCGCGTGGCGGTGATGTATCTGGGGCAGATAGTTGAGATTGGCCCACGTCGTGCGGTGTTTGATAACCCACAACACGCCTATACCCGTAAGTTGATGGCGGCGGTGCCGGTGGCTGATCCGGCTTATGAACGTCAACCCCAGCCACTGCTGGTGGATGAAATACCCAGCCCGATCCGCGCGCTGGGGGATGAACCCGTTACTGCACCGTTAGTGCAGGTGGGGCCCGGGCACTTTGTGGCTCGGCACCCTATCGCCGGTGCATTTTAGCCTTGCTCAAGAGGAAGAGCCTTATGAATAAGCAAAAATTCCAGCGTCATCTTCTAGCCACGGTACTGTTGGCGATGACTGCGGGCCCAGCCTGGGCCGCCAAAGATGCGGTCATTGCTGTGGCGTCCAACTTCACCACTCTCGATCCCTACGATGCTAATGATACCTTGTCGCAGGCAGTAGCCAAATCCTTCTATCAGGGGCTGTTTGGCTTTGATAAAGACATGAAACTGGTGAACGTGCTGGCAGACAGCTATCAGGTGAGCAGCGATGGTTTGACCTACACCGTCAAGTTGCATCCCGGGGTGAAATTTCATGATGGCAGTGCTTTTGATGCCGCCGCAGTGAAAGTGAATCTCGATCGCGCCAGTAATCCTGATAATCACCTCAAGCGCTACAATCTGTTCAAAATGATTGATAAAACCGAAGTGGTGGATCCCAGCACGGTGAACATCGTATTGAAAACGCCATTTTCTGCCTTTATCAACAACCTGGCACACCCGGCAGCAGTGATGATTTCACCTGCGGCCCTTCAGCAGTATGGTAAAGAGATCGGTTTCCACCCGGTGGGTACCGGCCCATACCAGTTTGAAACCTGGAACCAGACCGACTTTGTCAAAGTGAAAAAGTTTGATGGCTATTGGCAAGCTGGCTTGCCGAAGCTCGATAGCATCACCTGGCGTCCGGTGGTAGATAACAACACCCGAGCGGCGATGCTGCAAACCGGTGAAGCCACCTTTGCTTTCCCGATTCCTTATGAGCAGGCCAAGGTGCTGGAGAAAAACGACAAGTTGGATCTGGTGGCCGCGCCCTCCATCCTGCAACGTTATATCAGCCTGAATGTGACGCAAAAACCGTTCGATAACCCGAAAGTACGTCAGGCGCTGAATTATGCCATCAATAAAGATGCACTGATTAAAGTGGCTTTTTCAGGCTATGCGGTGCCAGCAGAAGGGCCAGTGCCACCGGCCATCGATTTTGCTACCCGCTATCAGCCCTGGCCATACGACCCAGCCAAAGCACGTGAACTGTTAAAAGAGGCCGGTTATCCCGATGGCTTTACCACCACCCTATGGTCCTCCCATAACCACAGTACCGCGCAGAAAGTGCTGCAGTTTACTCAGCAACAACTGGCGCAGGTGGGGGTGAAAGTGAGCGTTACGGCGATGGATGCCGGTCAACGCGCAGCACAGGTGGAAAGTGTAGGAGTGAAGGATACTGGGGTGCGGATGTTCTATACCGGTTGGTCGGCTTCCACCGGTGAGGCGGATTGGGCACTTTCGCCACTGTTCTCTACCCAAGCGGCACCACCCAAACAGTTCAACACCGCTTTCTACAGTAACCCACAGGTAGATAAAGATTTGGCTGATGCCTTGGCCACCACCGATCGCACGCAAAAACAGGCGCTGTATAAAGATGCGCAGGACCATATCTGGGCAGATGCCCCATGGATATTCCTGGCCACTGAACGTTTGCTCTCGGCCAATAACAAGCAGTTGAGCGGTTTCTATGTGATGCCAGATACCTCATTTAACTTTGATCAGGCAGATATGAAATAGAGCGGGGCACTCCCTCTTGGGCTGGAAAGCCCAGAGGGAGTGATGGCCTGAATCTGGATATGCGTAATGCTTAATTATTTTATAAAACGCCTGCTGGGCTTGATCCCAACACTGTTGATCGTAGCGGTGTTGGTGTTTTTGTTTGTGCATCTGCTGCCGGGGGATCCGGCACGCTTGGTGGCGGGGCAAGATGCCGATGAAACCGTAGTCCAATTGGTGCGTCAGGATTTAGGGCTGGATAAGCCATTGCCCCAGCAGTTTGTGCATTTCCTGGCCAATATAGTGCGAGGGGATTTTGGTACCTCGATGGTTTCCAAGCGCCCAGTGAGTGAAGAGATTGCTTCGCGTTTTATGCCAACCTTCTGGCTGACGCTGACCAGCATGATATGGGCGGTTATTCTGGGTATGGCGATTGGTATCGTTTCTGCGGTATGGCGAAACCGTTGGCCAGATCGCTTAGGGATGACACTGGCCGTTTCTGGCATCTCTTTTCCGGCTTTTGCTTTGGGCATGCTGTTGATGCAGGTGTTTTCGGTTAATCTCGGTTGGCTGCCTACCGTGGGGGCCGATAGCTGGCGGCATTATATTTTACCCTCTATCACGCTAGGTGCGGCGGTGGCGGCAGTGATGGCCCGATTTACCCGTGCTTCGTTTGTGGAAGTGATGCAGGAAGATTATATGCGTACCGCTCGTGCCAAAGGGGTGCGAGAGTCGTTGGTGATCGTCAAACATGGGCTGCGTAACGCCATGATCCCGGTGGTCACCATGATGGGGTTGCAGTTTGGTTTTCTGCTTGGTGGCTCGATTGTTGTCGAAAAAGTATTTAACTGGCCGGGGCTAGGGCGTTTACTGGTGGACTCGGTGGAAATGCGTGATTATCCGGTGATTCAGGCGGAGGTATTACTGTTTTCGCTGGAGTTTATTTTGATCAATCTGTTGGTGGATATGCTGTATGCGGCAATCAACCCTTCAATTCGCTATCAATAGGCAGGCCGCATGATGAAGTATTGGCGGCGTAATGCTGCACTTAAGGCCATGCCGGCTATCAACCCTGATAGGGTGCGTACACCGTGGCACGAATTCTGGCGTCGTTTTCAGCGCCAACCGCTGGCCATGTCGGCGGGGGTGTTTGTACTGTTAATGATTGTTGCTGCCTTGTTGGCACCTTATCTGGCCCCTTACGATGCAGAAAACTACTTCGATTATGACCGACTCAACGAAGGCCCTTCGCTGGCCCATTGGTTAGGGGTTGATTCATTGGGGCGGGATATTTTCAGCCGCATCCTGATGGGGGCACGAATTTCCTTAACTGCCGGTATCTTCTCGGTATTATTGGGGGGCGTGATCGGTACCGTGCTCGGCTTGTTGGCGGGTTATTACGAAGGCTGGTGGGATCGTATCGTGATGCGCATCAGCGATGTGCTGTTTGCTTTCCCGGGTATTTTGCTGGCCATTGGTGTGGTGGCAATTATGGGGAGCGGCATGGCAAATGTGATTGTCGCGGTGGCTATCTTTAGTATCCCGGCGTTTGCCCGCTTGGTGCGTGGCAATACCTTGGTGTTGAAGCACCTGACCTATATTGAATCTGCCCGCAGTATTGGTGCTTCTGACTGGACCATTATGTTGCGGCATATTTTGCCCGGTACCATTTCGTCAATTGTGGTTTACTTTTCCATGCGTATCGGTACGTCGATTATCACTGCGGCCAGTCTGTCGTTTCTTGGGCTGGGGGCTCAGCCACCGACCCCGGAATGGGGTGCCATGCTTAATGAGGCGCGGGCAGATATGGTGATTGCGCCGCATGTGGCGATTTTCCCAAGCTTGGCAATTTTCCTTACCGTGTTGGCGTTCAACTTGTTGGGTGATGGCTTGCGGGATGCGTTGGATCCTAAATTGAAAGGGTGAGCCATTTTCTGTATTTCCCCTCTTTGCAGAGGGGACACGCCATCATTTGATCAGGTGCTCGGCATGAAAGCGCAGATGATCCTCGATAAAAGTGGCGATGGTGAAGTAGCTGTGATCATACCCGGGTTGCATGCGTAGCGTTAATGGCCAGTCAAGCTGCTGGGCCAGTTTAACTAGCGTGGCGGGTTGCAGTTGTTCGGCAAGAAACGGGTCGGCATCGCCTTGGTCGATCAGCACCGGTAGCTTTTCTGCGCCATTGGCCAGCAGATGGCAACTGTCGTACTGCAACCACTGGCTTTCATCATCACCCAGATAAGCCGCCAAGGCCTTGCGCCCCCAGGGCACCTGAGAAGGATTGACGATTGGGGCGAAAGCGGACACGGAACGGAAACGTTGCGGATGGCGAAAGGCTATCATCAGCGCCCCATGTCCCCCCATCGAATGACCGGCAATCGACTGCCGATCACTGACGTTGAAATGCTGCTTAATCAACGCCGGCAGTTCGTTACTGATGTAGTCATACATGTGGAAATGCCGATCCCACGGGGCTTGAGTGGCATTGAGATAGAACCCTGCGCCTTGGCCCAGATCATAGCTCTCATCATTGGGTACGTCATCACCACGTGGGCTGGTGTCTGGCATCACCAGGACCAATCCTAACTCGGCGGCAATACGTTGGGCACCGGCCTTCAGCGTAAAATTTTCATCATTGCAGGTCAGCCCAGAAAGCCAGTACAGCACTGGCGCTGGGCTATTATCATACTGTGGCGGCAGATAAAGGCTGAAGTTCATATGACAATTCAGACTCTGCGCTGTATGACGGTAACGTCGTTGCCAGCCACCGAACAGTCGGTGCTCTTCAAGAAGTTCTAGTGATGTGTTCACCCTCAGCCTCCTGGCTTATTTATCGAAATGGCTTATTTATCGAAATTAATCACTGAACGGATCGATTTGCCTTCATGCATCAGCTCGAACGCGTGGTTAATTTCATCCAGCCCCATGGTGTGAGTAATGAAATCATTTAGCGCGAACTCACCGTCCAGATAACGTTGCACGATACCCGGCAACTGGCTACGGCCTTTCACACCGCCAAATGCGGAACCGCGCCACACCCGCCCGGTGACCAGTTGGAATGGACGGGTAGCGATCTCTTCGCCCGCGCCGGCGACACCGATAATCACCGATTCACCCCATCCCTTGTGGCAACACTCCAACGCGGAACGCATCACATTGACGTTGCCGATACACTCAAATGAGAAATCGACGCCACCGTCGGTCAGTTCTACGATCACTTCCTGAATCGGCTTAGAGTAATCGTTCGGGTTGATCAGATCGGTGGCACCCAGTTTGCGAGCCAAATCGAACTTACTGGTGTTGATGTCAATGCCAATGATGCGGCTGGCACCGGCCATTTGAGCACCGATGATCGCCGAAAGCCCAATGCCACCCAAGCCGAAAATGGCCACCGTATCGCCTGCTTTTACCTTGGCGGTGTTGAGCACTGCGCCCATCCCGGTGGTGACCCCACAACCAAGCAGACAGACCTCTTCCAGCGGGGCTGCTTTGCTGATTTTTGCCAGTGAGATTTCAGAGACTACCGTGCGTTCAGCGAAGGTTGAGGTGCCCATATAGTGGAAAATGGGTTTGCCATCTTTAAAGAAGCGGGTAGTGCCATCGGGCATCAATCCCTTACCTTGAGTGGCACGGATCGCTTGGCAAAGGTTGGTTTTGCCGGATTTACAGAATTTGCACTCGCCACACTCCGGTGTGTACAGCGGGATAACATGATCACCCACAGCGACGCTGGTGACTCCTTCACCAATCGCCTCGACGATGCCAGCACCCTCATGCCCGAGGATCGCCGGGAATACGCCTTCAGGATCTTTGCCTGACAGGGTATAGGCATCGGTGTGACAAACACCGCTGGCCACAATCCTCACCAACACTTCACCTTTCTGCGGCGGCATCAGATCGACTTCTTCTATTGTCAGCGGTTGGTTTGGGCCCCAAGCCACCGCTGCACGGGTTTTGATCATGTCCATTCTTATTTCCTTGTGTAATGTACTTGGGTATAAACACCCGCTCACGTTGCTTGGCGTTGTGGTCGCTAACTAAAACAGATTTAAGCGATAAGTATGCAGGGTATAGTGAGGTATTTCACGCTATAACATGATTCATTTTTTGCGTAATTTGCGCTGCGGCATGATGGCGGCAACTTTTTTTAACCGATTAGGGATATTCATGGCGTTAAGAATTGCTTTGAGTGGTTTTATTGCATTGATTGTGGCAATGGGTATTGGCCGCTTTGCTTTTACGCCGCAGGTGCCGTTGATGATTGCAGAGCATCAGTTCAGCCTGACGGGTGCCGGGTTGGTGGCGGCCCTGAACTATCTGGGGTATCTGTTCGGGGCTTATGACGCCATGCGTGCCAGTCATCATGTGGAGCGCCGCTTGTGGTTAGGGATAGGGGGAGCGGTAGGGCTGACCTTGTTTTCTGCCGTGATAGATGGCGTGTGGTGGCATGGTGCGGTGCGTTTTGCTGTGGGTTGGGCAAGTGGCTGGTCGCTGGTACTGGTGGCTGCCTGGGCTAACGAGCGCTTGGCTCATTATGGTCATCCGGCGCTGAGTGCTGTGGTATTCGCTGGTCCTGGTACCGGGATCTTTATCAGCGGTATGTTAGCAGTAGCAATCCATAGTTTGGCCCTGAGTGCTTCACAAGCCTGGTTGGTTTATGGCGGATTGGCTTTGGTATTGGCGGGGATGATTAGCGTTAATCTGCCACGGGCGGGCGAGTGGCACCGTCCTGATGAGCCTGTAGTTCCACTGGTATTGACCCCTGCGCTGAAGCGCTTGGTATGGAGCTATAGTCTGGCGGGTTTCGGTTATATCTTGCCAGCGACATTTCTCTCACAAATGGCTACGGTTCGTTTTCCTGGCAGTCTGTTTGCTCAGTTTGTTTGGCCCGTTTTTGGTGCTGCTGCGGTGTTGGGCATTATTATTGGTATTCTGACTCGTCATCAACTGACCACGCAAACCCGTTTGGCCATCACTTTATGGGTTCAGGCATTGGGAGTGTTGAGTGCGGAGGTCGTACCGGGGATCTCTGGCCTGGTTCTGGGGGCGCTGTTAACGGGGGGAGGGATGATGAGTGTGGTACAACTGGCGATTCAACATGGCCGGGAATTGGCACCTAATCATGCCCGTTATATGGCTGGATTACTAACCACGGGATATGCGGTTGGGCAACTGGTGGGCCCGATGCTTTCAGCACTATCCACGGTCTTGACCCACAGCCTCGAGCCGGCCTTATATGTGGCAGTGGCCGGGTTGGTAATTGCTGGTCTGTTAGTGATTAATACACCAACACGTGCCATGGCATGCAAGTCAACATTGCCCTGATTGAATTCAATTCAATCAGAAGGGCTCATATCAATCTACTGTGAACTGATTGCAGAAATTTCATTCCAGGATGAAATACAATCACTGGATAAAAGACGCATTCTCATTTAGAGTGGAACGAAATATGATCGGGCTCACGTTCTATACCCAAATAATTCAAATGGAACTAACACGCTGACAGTTTGAATCGAAATGAGTATAGGTAGGGTCAAGCCGTCTGCTGGAGAGATATCGCCATGACATTATTAAGCAAAGAAGCTGCACTGGTTCATGCTGCACTTGAGTCGCATGGGTTGGAAACCCCACTGCGCGGGGAAATGCTGGACAGTGAAACACGCAAGCGCCGTATTCAAGAGCATATGACGGAAATCATGCAGTTGCTGAATCTTGATTTATCCGATGATAGCCTGGCTGAAACCCCGAAGCGCATTGCGAAAATGTATGTTGATGAAATATTTTCCGGTTTGGATTATGCCAACTTCCCGAAAATTACGCTGATCGAGAACAAGATGAAAGTGGATGAAATGGTGACGGTGCGTGATATTACGCTGACCAGCACCTGTGAACACCATTTTGTTACTATTGATGGTAAAGCCACGGTGGCTTATATCCCTAAAGATTCAGTGATTGGCTTGTCGAAGATTAACCGCATTGTGCGGTTCTTTGCACAGCGCCCTCAGGTGCAGGAGCGGATGACTCAGCAGATCCTGCTGGCGTTGCAAACCTTGTTGGGTACCAACAATGTGGCAGTGTCGATTGATGCCGTGCATTACTGTGTTAAAGCCAGAGGCGTGCGTGATGCCACCAGTGCCACTACCACCACCTCATTGGGCGGATTGTTCAAGTCCAGCCAGAATACCCGGCAGGAATTTCTGCGTGCGGTACGCCATCATTAATTATGATGCTAGTATAAGGGTATAAAGTCAGGCGCCAGTAGGCGCCTTTTTAGTGAACCTGGCACCGCGGTATACAATGAACACCACTAACCCCATCCCTCCGCGCCCCCGTATTGCCACGCTGGATTACGCACGCGGTATTGCCGTGCTCGGTATTTTATTGATGAATATCTCGGCCTTTGGTTTACCGAAAGCCGCCTACCTGAATCCCGCTTATCTTGGTGCCCCCTCAACGCCTGATGCCTGGACTTGGGCGGTGTTGGATCTGCTGGTACAGGTCAAGTTTCTGACTTTGTTCGCCCTGCTATTTGGTGCCGGATTACAACTGTTACTGCCACGGGGTAAGCAGTGGATCCGTGCCCGCTTATCCTGGTTGGTGCTGTTTGGTTTGGTGCACAGCATCTTTATGTGGGATGGCGATATTCTGCTGACCTATGGGCTGATTGGCCTAGTGTGCTGGCGGATGGTGCGAGATGCCGCAGATACTTATAGCCTGCTGAAAACTGCTGTAGTGCTGTATCTGATTGGTGTGGCACTACTGTTGCTGTTGGGTTTACTGCCCCACGGTGAACCGAGTAGTTTCTGGTTGCCCAGTACTGCTGAATTGCAATATGAGAAATTCTGGAAACTCCAAGGGGGCGTGGAAGCTTGGCGCAACCGCCTCGATCAGCTCTCTTCTACCCTGTTGGCGATTGGCGTGCAATATGGTTGGCAACTAGCGGGTCTGATGCTGCTGGGGGCCGTTTTGATGCGCAGTGGTTGGCTGAGTCACGCTTATCCCCCAGCCTACTATTTACGTCAAGCGGCTTGGCTGATTCCCCTCTCATTGTTATTACAACTGCCCGCTGTAGCGTTGCAATGGCGGTTAAATTGGGATTACCGTTGGAGTGGTTTTCTGCTGCAAGTTCCCCGGGAGCTCGGTTCACCCTTGCAGGCGATGGGCTATTTGGCACTGATTTATGGTTATTGGCCCAAGTTATCAAAATTGCGTATCAGCGCGGGGTTAGCACTGGTTGGGCGCATGGCGTTGAGTAATTACCTACTGCAAACCGTGGTCTGCAGCATACTGTTCTACCGTTTAGGGTTTTATCAGCAATTCGACCGCTTACAACTGCTGGCGATCGTGCCCTTGGTCTGGTTGGTTAATCTGTTGTTTTCCGCACTCTGGTTACGCTATTTCAAGCAAGGGCCAGTTGAGTGGCTATGGCGAAAGTTGACTTCTCTGGCCGTGGGGATGCCCGGCGCGCCCACAGTGGAATAAAAGCGTCGGTATGTGATGGGGTAAGGCATGGATGTTTTGGCTTGGCGCGTCAAAACGCCCCGCCCAATGTTTAGAGCGGGGGAGGACGTTACAGCAGCGCTGTTGAATTCACCAGCGGAACCCGGGTGGAGACGGCATTTAAGGCGATCAGATGCAGTATTTCACTGACGGTGGTGCAGCAGTCCGGTAATATTGAAACCGCATATTTTTCCGCTGATTTTGAAATGGCAGTATGGGTGACACAGTTCTGCGTCATCATGCCGCAAATCCACAGATCTGTTGCGCCCAACTTTTGTAACTCTTGTTCCAACGTCGTGGCGAAAAAGCTATCGGCAAAGGCTTTCTTGACCACAATGGCATTAGGGGCCGCAGCAACAATTTCAGCATGATTATCGGCACCGGGGGTGTTTTCATTAAAGAATGGCGCAATCCCTTTACTGCTATCAGCAATATGTTGTACCACAATCACCGGAATATTTGCCTGATTGGCTTTATTGATGGCCGCTTTGATATTTTCCAATACCACTTCCGTGTTCCACAGCGGGAATTTACCCTGTGGGAAGTAATCATTTTGTAAGTCGATCACAATCAGTACCGGTTGGCTATGTGGAGTCATAAGAGTCACTCTCCTTGGTGGGGAATAGCATTGCCATTAAAACTGGCGCAATGCGTGCTAATAATACCGACAATTAGAGTCTAGCCATAAAGGATCAACTGCTCAGTTCTTTTTTTCTACTGGTGCGGTGCTCTGCTTTTCTGCTGCTAGTTTTTGTTCTAATTCCACTAACTGTTCCGGCGATACGGCAGGGTAGCCCTGTGCATTTTCAGGTACCTCGTGCAGAGCAGAGATGGGGATTAACGGGCCAAGGAAACGTGGTTCTCGCTTGAGGATATAGAGGTCAGTCAATGCGCCCAAGCGGGCGAAAAGCTCCCGTGCACGTACCGTCATGATATTTTTGGGGGAGGGCACCGCATAGCATTGCGCTTGAATCCCCATATGCAACGCAATAAACAGAGCGCGTTCGCAATGGAAGCGTTGAGTAATGATAATGAAATCGTTGGTGTCAAAGACTTTACGGGTACGCACAATGGAGTCGAGGGTACGAAACCCGGCATAGTCGAGCACGATATCGCTTGGGGGAACGCCAGCAGCAATCAGATCACGACGCATGGTCATGGGTTCGTTATAGCTTTGTTGAGCGTTGTCGCCGCTTAACAGCAGGTACTTTACCTTTCCGCTGTTATAGGCGTTGATCGCCCCTTGAATACGGTAGCGGTAATATTGGTTGATCACACCACTGCGATAATATTTGGCAGTACCGAGCACCACACCCACCTGACGCGATGGTAGCGCTTGCAGTTCATCGTAAATATAAGGGGCCGTTTTCCAGCTTATCCAGCGATCGAGCGCAAAAGCTGTCAGCATCAGTATTGAAATGATGGTTAACAGGCCAATTATTAGGCGTCTCAACATATCGATGCCTTATGCGCGGGGTTATCGGGATAATTTCAAGGCTACTGTACCTGTACCGTAGACGCAAGCGATGTGCAGCAGACAGCGGGCGTTATGCGTTATTTTTCAGCAATCTTGGGTATCTCTCCGGGCAGAACCGATTGCCTGCCCAGAGATTCAGCGGATTGACTCCGCGACTAGTTAAAACGAAGTCCGCTTATAGTTGCGGTAGCGTGGGTGCCAATAGTTCTGTTCAATCGCATTGGTGAGGGCCTTTTCCGAGGTGACCATCGCGACGCCTTGTAGCTGGGCCGCTTTACCTACTGCTATGGCAATACACCGGGAGACCTGTTGAATATTTTCGATACTCGGCAGCAAGGCACCGTGGCCATCGGTTGCCAGTGGTGAACAACTGGCCAATGCGCGGCTGGCTGCCATCAGCATGGCATCGGTAACCCGTGTTGCCCCTGATGCCAGCACCCCAAGGCCGATCCCCGGGAAAATATAGGAGTTATTGCACTGGGCAATCGGGAATTGCTGCTCTTTATAGATAACTGGCGGGAATGGGCTACCGGTGGCTACCAGCGCCGCACCCTCTGTCCAGTTGATAATATCTTCCGGCCGGGCTTCCACGCGGGAGGTCGGGTTGGACAACGGCATCACGATTGGGCGTGGGCAATGCTGATGCATTTCACGGATAATTTCTTCGGTAAACAGCCCTGGCTGACCGGATACACCAATCAGAACGGTAGGTTTAGCATTACGTACCACTTCCAGCAATGAGATAGCATCGCTCTCAGTATGCCACCCAGCCAGATTTTCGCTTTTTTGTACCAGCTTGCTTTGGAAATCGAGCAAGTTTGGCAGCTTGTCAGTTAACAGACCAAAACGGTCCACCATAAAGACCCTGGCACGGGCTTCTTCTTCGCTCAGCCCTTCGGATTTCATCTGGGCGATGATTTGCTCGGCAATGCCACAACCGGCGGAACCAGCCCCGAGAAAGGTGACAGTCTGGTCGCGTAATTGGCTACCCGCAGCGCGACTGGCGGCAATTAAACTGCCCAGCGTGACGGCAGCTGTGCCTTGGATATCGTCGTTAAAGCAGCATAGCTGATCGCGGTAGCGGTTAAGCAGTGGTGTGGCATTGCTCTGGGCAAAGTCTTCAAACTGTAGCAACACATTCGGCCAACGGCGTTTAACCGCCTGGATAAACTCATCAACAAACGCATAATATTCGTCACCTGAAATACGCGGATGACGCCACCCCATATACAGCGGGTCGTTTAAACGTTGTGGATTATTGGTCCCCACATCCAGCACCACCGGTAAGGTATAAGCTGGGCTGATCCCTCCGCAAGCCGTATAGAGCGAGAGCTTACCGATCGGGATCCCCATACCGCCGATACCTTGATCACCCAAGCCAAGAATACGTTCGCCGTCGGTAACGACGATCACTTTGACATTTTGCTTGGTGGCGTTTTGCAACATATCATCGATATGTTCACGATTGGGATAAGAGATAAATAAGCCACGAGCTCGGCGGTAGATATCGGAAAAATGTTCGCAGGCTTCCCCTACCGTCGGGGTATAGATGATGGGCATCATCTCGCTTAAGTGGCTGTCCAATAACCGATAAAATAGGGTTTCGTTAGTGTCTTGAATATTACGTAGATAGATGTGTTTATCGTTGTCGTTGGTGAAATCCTGATATTGACGATAAGCGCGTTCCATCTGTTCTTCAATGGTCTCTACCGCTTCCGGCAGCAGGCCGTGCAGGTTGAATTGACTACGTTCCTCTTCAGTAAAGGCACTGCCTTTGTTTAACAGGGGAAATTCCAGCAGAATGGGGCCAGCATAGGGAATATAGAGGGGACGTTTGCTTTCGTGTTCAAGTTCCATCAACTTTGCTCTTCAACGTATCAGATAGTTTTTTTGGTGCTGATCAGGTATCCGAGGATAAACACCTAACGTCGGGCTACCTTCAGCGCTAATTGAGGGGCACAGCTTAAGAGATACGAAAAATATGTACAGCAATTGTTAGTAAAGAGTGGGTAAATTTGTGGGTAATAGTGACATTTATTCAACTTGCAGGTGGATATTCACCTGCAAGTTGCAAAGGGATGTCGCTAGAAAGTGATCCGCTCTACCTGCTGACAGCCTAATGATGCCAAGGTTGCCCGGGTTGCATCCCATTGTGTCAGTAGGGCATTTTGGCCTTCAACCAATACGGCTCGACGGATTTTCTGACAATCAGCGCCGGAGAGGTTCATCTCGAATTATTTTGCGTATAACTATAATTAATATCTATGCCCTTGAGGAGGAGAAGACCGGATAATGTGCGACGTCATCCCCATGAGCTAACCTGTACTTAAAGTCGACGAAGCTCTAACCCTTCCGCTGTGCGCTCGATTTCAAGGCGTTTATTACTTGGGTGTTGAGCGATACACAATTCACCAAACAATATGACTTCGTAACCTAAGTTTCTGGTCATTAAATTCATTAAACGGTTACGTTTGGCTATCATATCTTTCATGTAGTCTCCCCAAACCTCAAAGAGAATCGCTGGATGACCCGACTCGACTAACCATTTGCGAGCGCCTTTAAAGACTTCGAGCTCTAGTCCTTCAACATCTACTTTAACCAGATTTGCTTTGGGTAATGACAACGAATCGAGCGTCGATATCTTTACCTGTTCGTACTCTTCAATAGTTGAACTGAGGATATTTTGCTGCATGCGAATATTGGCATCCAGCGACAGTGCTCCTAGATTTTTCTCGGTTAAAATATCTAGTACAGGGACCTCAATCTCACCATCAACATCCCCAATGGCCATCTGGTAAGCAAAGCAGTTACTCAGATTGTTGTTTAATAAATTGGCGCAGAGTTGGTAGAACACCTGACGCTGTGGTTCAAAGGCGAATAATTTCCCTTTTTGAGCTAAGATACTCTTCCCCATAGGCACCGCGTAAGCGCCAATATTTGCCCCTATATCGACAATAACTGGCTTTTCAATACCCTCAATTAAGAGCTGTGATATTTGTAATGTGGCGGGCTCCCATATCTTCCCTTCACGGAGATGTTCATTAATCATGTCGGGGCCAGCAGTGAGCAGGAAGTTTACATCACCGACGCGATAGAATGAGAGTAGGGAATCTGTTTTTTCTTGATTTTGAATAGCATCCATAACTATGGCCTTTAAGGTCAACGTGAGCAAAGAACCTGCCCACGGTATATTATTTAACGGGTCGTCTGCTTGATCGCGGTTACGGTAGCATGAACGGTGGGTATTCTATACGTACCCAGCGATAGTCTTTTTCACGCTTAGTGACTTGGTCAATGGGGTGGCGAGTCAATGTGCATCGTCAACCTATAGCTGTTTTTACGCGATATCTGCAAAGGGTTTTAAGCGTCTGGTGACTGCTTGTTTGCGGTCGGAGCCGAACTCAAGTGGTATCTCAGATTTGATAAACGTTAGCGCACGATTATGCACTAGTTCTATCCAGAGTAAAATATGTTGACCTTCAGAGTTGAACAGATGTGCAGTATGGCTTGGCGTATGTATTGGTGTTGCAAGCACTTCTATGCTTGGGAGCAACGTAGAACTTGGAAAATATAACTTCAGACGACCTTGTGTTGTATAAGGAGCAATAGACGTTTGTGCCAAGGTAAACGTGACTTTAATCGCGCCCGGTGTCTTGCACATTTCTTCGTCGCTCGGCCAGTAGTCATTTTCGGTTTTGGAGACATACAGGGTCGCGTTTGGAAAAGTACCTTTCCCTGTTAGTTAAGGCCGTATACGTTGTTAAAAATGCAAGGGGTTGCCTGTAACCATTGCTAATGATGGTACTAGAAAGTGATCCGCTCTATCTGCTGACAGCCTAATGATGCCAAGGTTGCCCGGGTTGCATCCCATTGTGTCAGTAGAGCATTTTGGCCTTCAACCAATACGGCACGACGGATTTTTTGGCAATCAGCACCGGAGAGGTTCATCAGCACCAGTGCCGCCTGTAGCGGTGGCAAGCTAGGATTAAATGCGGCGTTTTCTGCATAGCGGCCGGCATAGATTGCGCCATCTTCACCCTCTAGGGCGACACCACTGTAGGCGGTGCTATAAGGAGCATGACAGCGGTTGGCGGCGTCCAGAGCAGCGTTGACCAGTGGGTCATTCAGTGCCAACTGGCAGCCATGATCAATCGGATCCATCAACAAATTGCTAATGGCAAGGTCGTTCGGCCCGAAAGAGTCCGGCAGGTAATCACCCAGTGTTGCAGCAGCCCGTGTTGGCAACTGGATTTGCAGTGCGCTACCACTGTTTAGCTCATTCATAAATTGCCGGCAATGACCGCAGGGCGTGTAGTTAACCGTGATAGCACTTAGTTTGCTCTCCCCGTGCAGCCAGGCATGGATGATGGCTGATTGCTCCGCATGCACCGTTTGCTGCAAAGGCGCGCCACTAAATTCCATATTGGCGCCAAAATAGAGATTGCCACTAATACCTTGGGCGATGGCCCCTACCTGGAAATGCGAAATGGGTGTTAATGAGTAGGCCGCAGCCAAAGGGAGCAGGGCAAATGCCAACGTGCTGCCATTTAACCCGCAAACTTGTTTGAGCGTCGCCACTTGGTCCGCCTTGAACATAGCTGAGAAATCTGCCGCATCAAGGTAAGGCAATATAGCTGATTGCAAAACAGACGGTAGTTGCTGATAGGCTGCATGGAAGCGCGGGTGCATAGCAAGTCTCTCTACAAGTTGACGAGGCAACATTTTAGGCAGCTTGCCAACAACAAAATGTGATGATTATCTTGTTTGTAATGAAATGAATGCAATGTAAATCGAAATTGCGAGAGCTGTCGCAAGTTTTGTCGTTAAGCAGACTGCCAGCAAGCGCTTAGCTTGCATGGCGACGGGTATATTAGCCAAATAGACGCAGCAGCACCGGGAATATAAAGGGGGCGGTCAACGAGGTGATGATCCCGCAGATAACCAATGCCAGTGAACTGAATGCCCCTTCCTGGTAGTCCATTTCCGCGCAGCGCGCAGTCCCTAATGCGTGCGAGGCGGTACCCATTACCAGACCGCGTGCAGATTTGGTATTGATTTTTAGCAGATTAAGCAGCGAGTGCCCCAAAACCGCACCGAACATACCAACAAATATCACACAGACTGCACTGATGGCCGGGATACCACCAATCGAGTCGGCGACCGCCATGGCAATCGGGGTCGTGACCGATTTAGGCAAGATTGAGGCGGCAATATCGGGTTTTGCTCCTAATAACAGGGCGATAGCTCCCCCGGTGATCATCGCGGTGATACTGCCGATAAAGCAGATGGTAATGATCGACTTCCAACGGGCACGGATTTGGTGGATCTGCTCATACAACGGAAAGGCGAGGGCAACCACCGCCGGTTGCAGCAGGTCATTGAGAATTTTGCTCCCTTGAAAATAGTCTGCATAGGGAATACCCGTCAGCAGTAAAAAGGGAATAATCACCACCATCGAAACCAACAACGGGTTGAGCAGGGATATCTTCAGCCATTGTGATAACTTACGTGCGGCGAAAAAAACCAACAATGTCAGTGGCAGAGACCACCAGATAGTGTGGATCATTTCTCTTCCCCCTGGTTTGGGGATTGCCCGCTAATCCTGCGCTCGCGGTGGAAATAGTGTGAGCTATAGCCGACAACCACAAACACCAGCAGGGTACTGACCAGGCAAGAGACCACTAATGGCAGCAGGTCGTCAACGATCTGATTGTAATATTTCATCACGCCGACACCGATGGGCACAAACAACAGCACCATATAACGGATAAACAAATGACAACCGGGCTTGAGCCAGTTGGCAGGGAGAACTTGCCAGGAAAGTAGGACAAACAACACCAGCATACCAATAATGCTGCCGGGAATGGCGATTGGTAACAGTGCTGCGATGGTATTACCGATAAATAGACAGAGGTAGATCAGCGCGATGGCTCTGATGTACTTCCAGCCCACAAGAAGAAGGTTGCCCATAGTATTTCCCAGCTAACGCGAAACATTCATCATACAATTAAAATGTGAGCTACACCACAATATGTACTAGGCGTTTTCTGATTGCACCGTACTGTGCCTGGCAAGGGGTTGCTGCTGTACCGCCAACCGATGGCCAAAAAAGAAAAACAGCAGGCTGAGTAACGCTGTGGCAATCAGCATCATAAACATCACTGCGGGTGAGCTATAGCTGAGCAAGAAACCGCACATTACCGGGTTGATGGCTCCGCCGAGATTACCGAGGCTTTGCACCCCATAGTAGCTGCCTTTCAAGTGGGCTGGGGCGATGAAATCAATGAACATATATTCCACCGGGATAACGATGATTTCCCCAAGGCTGAAAATCGCCATCGCCACTGCCCAAAACAGGATGGATTGCCCGGCCAGCCAAAAGCCGATCAACCCCAGCACAAAGAACAGCGTACCCAGCATTAGCCAGCGAAACATATTGTCTTGGCGCATACCACGGCTGAACAGATATTGCAGGGTGATAACGATACCGGCGTTGACGATCATCACCACGCCAATCACTTGATAGGCAAACTCCGCATTGGCAACCGTAATCAGATATTGCGACAGATAGCCGGCGAACTGACCGTATACCACCGCCCCCAAGGTGCCGCCAATGGTGAAGTAAATCAGCCGTTGGTCACCACGCAAAATAGCGATGGTCTGGCGGAAACTGGGTATGGTCAGCGGAGCACCGCTGATTTCTGCTGACGGAGGGGACTGATAGTATCTCAAACGCAAACTCAGTGTGATCACCACCAGTAACGCCAGGCCGCCAGACAAGTAAAAAGGCAACAACAGTCCATAACCGGCGACCATCATCCCCAGTGATGAGCCAATCGCCCAGCCCACATTGACTAGCGTGTAATTAAGTGAAAACGCTTTGATACGTTGCGTGACCGGTAGCCAACTGGCGAAACAGGCTTTGATAGCGATGCCGAGTATGGCATAAGCGGCGTGCAGAATGGCCATCACCATAATGACGCCAACTGAACCTGGCGCCCAGGGAATAGCAAAAAAGCTCAGGGAAAATAGCAGAATGGCCAACAGTATCAGGTGGTTTTTATTGAAACGATCTACCAGATAACCACCATAAAAACTGCTGATAATGCCAATACCCAGGCTGATACCCAGCACTGCACCTACGCTTTTCGGTAGCAAGTGGAAATGTTCGGTGAGGTAAATGGTGATAAAAGGAAGTGTAATACCACGGCCAATGGTCAGCACTAATGAACTGGCCAGTAAGAACTTAATTTGCGGGGGGAATCCTTTCATAAATCATCCTGTTTAAATGTACCTTTCACCATTCAACTTCAAGCGGCACATCAGCCATGGGCGCACACGCCGGTGCGCCCATCACTAGGGTAACAGGAATAAAGTTTACTTCACCTGCATACCTGGCTGCGCACCACTATCTGGGCTCAGTAAGAAGATCTCTTTATCGCCTGGGCCTGCGGCCATCACCATGCCTTCCGAAACACCAAAGCGCATTTTACGTGGTGCCAGGTTGGCCACCATGATCGTTAAACGGCCCACCAGTTGTGCTGGGTCTGGGTAGGCAGAACGGATACCAGAGAAAATCTGGCGTGATTCACCACCCAGATCAAGTTGCAATTTCAGCAGCTTGTCGGAACCCTCTACCAATTCGGCACTTTTGATCAGCGCAATACGCATATCTACTTTAGCGAAATCATCGAAGCTGATGGTTTCCTGAATCGGAGCGTCGGCCAACGGCCCAGTGACCACTTTGGGGGCTGCCATATCTTCTTTAGACGCATTAACCATATCATTAACTTTATCGAGGTCGATACGATTAAACAGTGCCTTGAAGGGATTAACCTGATGGCTCAGTAACGGTTGCTGGATACTGTCCCAGCTCAGTTCACAGTTAAGAAATGCTTCGGTCCGTTCAGTTAAGGCAGGCAGTACCGGTTTCAGGTAGCTCATCAGCACGCGGAACAGGTTGATCCCCATTGAGCAGATGGCTTGCAGGTCAGCATCGCGCCCTTCTTCTTTTGCCACAACCCAAGGTGCTTGCTCATCAACATAACGGTTGGCCAGATCTGCCAATGCCATAATTTCGCGGATGGCCCGGCTAGTTTCACGGCTGGCATAGGCTTGGGCAATACTTTCCGCCGCATCAACAAAGGTCTGATACAGCGCAGGATCCGCCAGATGGTCAGCCAATTGCCCGGCAAAACGTTTACTGATAAAGCCAGCGTTACGGGAAGCCAGATTGACCACTTTGTTGACGATATCGGTATTAACGCGTTGCACGAAGTCTTCCAGGCTTAGGTCGATATCGTCAATGCGCGAAGAGAGCTTGGCGGCGTAATAATAACGCAGGCAGTCCGCATCCAGGTGCTGCAGGTAGGTGCTGGCTTTGATAAAGGTGCCGCGTGATTTTGACATCTTGGCACCGTTCACCGTGACATAACCGTGAACAAACAGATTAGTTGGCTTGCGGAAGTTACTGCCTTCCAACATGGCTGGCCAGAACAGACTGTGGAAATAGACGATATCTTTACCGATAAAGTGATACAGCTCAGTGGTGGACTCTTTACGCCAGAATTCGTCAAAATCCAGGTCATCGCGTTTGTCACACAAGTTCTTGAACGAACCCATATAACCGATAGGGGCATCTAACCAGACGTAGAAATATTTACCGGAAGCATCCGGAATCTCGAAGCCGAAATAGGGTGCATCGCGGGAGATATCCCACTGCTGTAAACCCGATTCAAACCACTCCTGCATTTTATTGGCGACCTGCTCTTGTAATGCACCCGAACGAGTCCAGGCTTGCAGCATATCGCTGAACGCAGGCAGATCGAAAAAGAAGTGTTCGGAGTCACGCATGACCGGCGTAGCACCGGACACCACCGATTTGGGTTCGATCAGTTCCGCTGGGCTATAAGTAGCACCGCATACTTCGCAATTATCGCCGTATTGATCCGGCGCTTTACATTTAGGGCAGGTGCCTTTGACAAAACGATCCGGCAGGAACATGCCTTTTTCCGGGTCGTAAAGCTGTGAAATGACGCGCTGCTTGATATAACCGTTTTCTTTCAGACGGCGATAGATCAGGCTCGACAGTTCACGGTTCTCTTCGCTATGGGTGGAGTGATAATTTTCATAGCTGATGCCAAAACCAGCGAAGTCCTGCTGGTGCTCACGCTTCATTTCCGCAATCATCTCTTCCGGCTTGATCCCCATCTGCTGTGCTTTCAGCATGATTGGGGTGCCGTGCGCGTCATCCGCACAGATAAAATGAACCTCATGGCCGCGCATTCGTTGGTAACGCACCCAGATATCTGCCTGGATGTGCTCGAGCATGTGGCCGAGATGGATGGAACCATTTGCGTATGGTAGCGCGCACGTCACCAGTAATTTTTTCGCGACTTGAGCCATAGTGAGAACTTGCTTTCTGTAGTGAGTAATAAAAGGGTCTTTGATGTTACCTGATCATGCTGTCTGCTGCTAGGGTGGTTTCTTGCTGTTATATGCGCGAGTTGCTACTGAGTTCTGTTATGCTTGTCATCATGCTATCCATATAAAAAAATCAAGGAGCCGGGATGAACGCAAAATCTCCTGAGCAGAGCAATCCTGAAGTTCTGCGAGCCCTGGTGACCGGCGTATTGGCCACCTTTGAACACCCAACACTAAAAAACAACCTGACCACACTGAAAGCCATCCACCGTTGTGCGTTGCTGGACCATGTATTGCACATTGAGTTGACCATGCCTTTTGCCTGGCAGAGTGGTTTCGCCGCTTTGCAAGAAAGCGTTAGCGATGAACTGCTGCGCGTGACCGGTGCCAAGGCTATTGACTGGAAACTCAAGCATGATATTGCCACCTTAAAACGTGCCAACGAACAGGCAGGTATTAACGGCGTACGTAACATTATCGCGGTTAGTTCCGGTAAAGGTGGTGTCGGTAAATCCAGCACGGCGGTGAATCTGGCGTTGGCACTGGCGGCAGAGGGCAGCAAGGTGGGCATTCTTGATGCGGACATTTATGGCCCGTCGATCCCCAATATGCTGGGCACCGAGCACCAGCGGCCCACCTCGCCAGATGGCCAACATATGGCCCCGATTATGGCTCACGGCCTGGCAACCAACTCCATTGGTTATTTGGTGACTGACGATAATGCCATGGTTTGGCGTGGCCCAATGGCCAGCAAGGCACTGCTACAACTGTTGCAGGATACTATATGGCCTGACCTGGATTACCTGGTGTTGGATATGCCGCCGGGTACTGGGGATATTCAGTTGACGCTGTCACAGAACATCCCGGTGACCGCTGCATTAGTGGTGACCACACCGCAGGACATTGCTTTGTTGGATGCGGCAAAAGGCATCGTGATGTTTGAGAAAGTGCATGTGCCGGTGTTGGGTATTGTGGAGAACATGAGTGTGCATATCTGCAGCAACTGTGGCCACCATGAACCTATTTTTGGTACTGGCGGTGCCGATAAGCTGGTGAAGAAATATAACAGCACCCTGTTAGGGCAAATGCCGTTACATATTTCGCTGCGTGAAGATCTCGACCGTGGTCAACCGACGGTGGTCAGCCGCCCTGATAGCGAGTTTGCCGAGATTTACCGGCAATTGGCTGGGCGCGTTGCTGCACAGATGTACTGGCTAGGGGACACGATCCCCACGGAGATCGCTTTCCGCGCGCTGTAACTGTCTTTAAGACATCAAGCTGCAGTTCTGATGGCTGCAGCTTGTCTTGCCCCATTATCGACTATTAAATCAGGTTGTTAAGTTATGACTGACCAGTCACATCAGTGTGTCATTATTGGTATTGCGGGTGCATCGGCTTCGGGTAAAAGCCTGATCGCCAGTACCTTGTATCGTGAGTTGCGTGAACAAGTGGGTGATCAACATATCGGTGTGATCCCGGAAGACAGTTATTATAAAGACCAGACGCATCTGACCATGGAAGAACGGGTGAAAACTAACTATGACCACCCGAGTTCCATGGACCACAATTTGTTGTTTCAGCATCTACAAATGTTGAAAGCAGGTCAATCGATTGAATTACCGCTCTACAGCTACAACGAGTATACGCGCAAAAAAGAGACTATCCATCTGGAACCGAAAAGGGTGATTATTCTGGAAGGCATTCTGCTATTGACGGATAGCCGCTTACGCCAGGAAATGAGCTTTTCGATTTTTGTCGACACGCCATTAGATATCTGCCTGATGCGCCGTATGAGGCGTGATGTGAATGAGCGCGGGCGTTCGATGGAGTCCGTTATAGCGCAGTATCAAAAAACGGTTCGTCCGATGTTCCTGCAGTTTATTGAACCTTCCAAACAGTATGCCGATATCATCGTCCCGCGCGGGGGTAAAAACCGCATTGCAATTGATATCTTGAAGGCTAAAATCAGCCAGTTTTTTGAGTAACTGATTAAAAATTCAGTGATCTTTGGTGAAGTATTTACAAGCTGGCATAGACCTTTTACTGATTATATGGCAGTTTTTGTAGCCGATTACGCACCCATACCCAAACAAAATGAAGAGTATGGAATGGAGATAAAATAATGAGACTCTGCGACCGCGATATAGAAGCCTGGTTGGACAATGGCAAATTGGTAATTTCCCCACGCCCACCTATGGAGCGTATTAATGGGGCCACTGTAGATGTCCGTTTGGGCAACCAGTTTCGTGTATTTCGTGGCCATACCGCGGCATTTATCGATCTTAGCGGGCCAAAAGATGAAGTTAGCGAGGCACTTGATCGCGTCATGAGCGATGAGATTGTCCTGCCGGAGGGAGAAGCCTTTTTTCTGCACCCCGGTGAACTGGCCTTGGCCGTGACGCTGGAGTCGGTGACACTGCCAGACGATCTGGTGGGTTGGCTTGATGGCCGTTCTTCTTTGGCACGCCTGGGTTTGATGGTGCACGTAACGGCACACCGAATTGATCCCGGCTGGCAGGGCCGAATTGTGCTGGAGTTCTATAATTCAGGTAAGCTGCCGTTAGCATTGCGCCCAGGTATGCTGATTGGTGCACTGAGTTTTGAGCCGCTTTCCGGGCCTGCAGCACGCCCCTATAATCGTCGCCAGGATGCGAAATATAAAGATCAGCAAGGGGCAGTGGCCAGCCGTATTGATAAGGACTAACAGTGCAGAAATGCAGAAAGTAAGCCAGATTAGTATAGACAAGAGGTTGGTATGAGAAGATTGCTAACAACATTGGCCATTTTGCTGGTAGTACTGATAGCTGGGATGGCTGCATTGGTGCTGTTGGTGAATCCGAACGATTTTCGTGCCTATATGGTCAAGCAGGTTGAGCAGCGCAGTGGCTACCATTTGACGCTGGAAGGTGACCTGCGTTGGCATGTTTGGCCGCAATTAAGCATTCTTGCCGGGCGGATGACGGTGACCGCGCCCGGTGCTGCGCTACCGCTGGTCAGTGCTGACAATATGCGCCTGGATGTCCGCTTGCTACCGCTTCTTTCTCATCAGCTTGATATCAAACAGGTGATGCTTAAAAATGCAGTGTTCCGGTTGACCGCTGATAGTGAAAAGCAGAACCAGCCCAATGCGCCAGTTGCCCCCGGTGCAAATCAATTGGATGAAATCAGTGAATCACTGTGGAAGTTTGAAATTGATAATCTGCAGATTGTCGATAGCTTGCTGATTTGGCAGCGAGTCAACAATGAGCAGATTAATGTTCGTGACATTAATTTAAACTTGCAACGCACTGGGCAGCATCAGGCAAAAATGGATCTTTCCAGCCGGGTGAATCGTGACCAGCGTGATTTGGCCTTTACCTTGGCTGCAGATATTGATTTGTTGCAGTACCCCCAGCAGATTACTGCCAAGGTTAGCCAGTTCAACTACCAGTTGGAGGGGGCAGATATTCCCACTGCAGGGATCCAGGGGCAGGGTAGCGTACAAGCGGTTTATCACCAGCCTACACAGCAGTGGGTGCTTAGCCAATTGTTGCTCAGCGCCAATGATAGCCAACTGACTGGTGATGCCAGTGCTCAGTTTGGGCCGATACCAGCCTATAAATTAAACCTCAGCGCGGCGCAACTGAATATGGATGCACTTTCCGGTTGGCGGACTGCGGTTTCTGATAACACGGCGCCGCAACAAGCGGTGGCCGCCGCACCAGTTATCGCCAATCAGATAGATGGGCCGCAACAGAGTCTGCGGGCATTACGCAATTTCAAGGCACAAATTAACCTGCAGGTGGATCAGGTTACTTACCGTGGAATGAACATCACTCAATTGGTGGCGGACGCCAACAATCAGCAGGGGTTACTGACAGTAAACGTGCTGTCTGGCAAGTTGGCGGCGGGGGATTTTGCCCTGCCAGGTTCGTTAGATGCTCGAACAAACCGGCCATTGATCAAAGTCCAGCCGGTATTGCGGCAAATTGAGTTAGGTGATTTGCTTAAAGCGTTTGATATGCCTTTGGCATTAACTGGCGCATTCAGCATGCAAGGTAATTTAAGTGGAGACCAATTAAACGCTGCTTCTTTCGAGCATAACTGGCAAGGCACCGCAGAGTTGAGTTTGCAGAATGCCCAACTGAAACAATTTAATATTCAGCAGTTGATCCAGCAAGCAGTAGCACGTAATGACAACAGTGTACGTGGGCAAGACAACTACCAACGGCATACCGAAATCAAACAGATGACGGCCAAAGGCAGTTTGAGTAAAGGAACACTGACACTCAGTACGCTGAGCGCAGAATCGCCATTGCTCAGCTTGACTGGGGAGGGCCGGCTGGATATAGCCGGTCGGCAGTGTGACATCATGATGAATGTGTTGGTAAAAGAGGGGTGGCAAGGTAATAACGCCCTGATCGCCCAACTGATTAAAACACCTATCCCACTACGTGTTTATGGCCCGTGGCAACAGCTCAATTACCAGATACAGCTCGATCAACTGCTGCGTAAAACGTTGCAGGATCGTGCCAAAGAGGCACTGAATAAATGGACGGAAAAAAATAAATCCAATCAGACAGGCCGTGATGTGAACAAGCTGTTGGATAAGCTGTAATCGTTGTTATTTAGACTTATCGCCATGCAAGTTGCAGACAGACTGCAACTTGCATGGGCACAACTTTGCCTAAGCTGAAACTGTTACTCCTGCCATAAATTTTAATTTTTTCCTGATGACGCCGCGTGCGACCTTGATTGATGTCATAATATCTTATGCAGACTTTCGGCAAGGTATGGCGTTATTGGGCAGAAAAGCATTGAACTTAAATAAATAATAAGCAGAGGAATTATGATCGAACTTCTAATCGGTGCTCTGGTGGCCGTGGGCGTAGGCCGATATATTATCAAAGGGTACTCAGCGACAGGGGTATTGCTGGTTGGCGGATTACTGCTGTTGGCAGTGAGCGCCATTATGGGCAAAAGCGTATTACCTGCCAGCGCCACGTCAACTGGCTGGCGAGTTACCGATGTCTTTGAATACGTTAAAATCCTGCTGATGAGTCGCGGTGGCGACCTCGGCATGATGATTATGATGCTATGCGGTTTTGCTGCCTATATGTCACACATTGGTGCCAATGATGTGGTGGTCAAGCTGGCGTCACGCCCATTGCAGATGATCAACTCCCCCTATTTACTGATGATTGCTGCTTATTTTGTGGCTTGCCTGATGTCATTAGCGGTGTCTTCAGCCACCGGGTTGGGGGTGCTGTTAATGGCGACCCTGTTCCCACTGATGGTGAATGTGGGCATCAGCCGTGGCGCGGCAGCAGCCATCTGCGCCTCACCAGCGGCAATTATCCTTTCCCCGACTTCGGGTGACGTGGTACTGGCGGCCAAAGCGGCGGAAATGCCGTTGGTGGATTTCGCATTTAAAACCACACTGCCCATTTCCATTGCGGCCATTATCTGCATGGCGATTGCTCATTTCTTTTGGCAACGTTATCTGGATAAGAGAAGTAATGAAGAGCACCACATCATGGACGTGAGTGAAATCACCACCCATGCGCCTAGTTTTTACGCCATTTTGCCGTTTACGCCGATCATTGGGGTGTTGGTGTTTGACGGTAAATGGGGGCCTTCACTGCATATTATTACCATACTGGTGATCTGCATGTTCCTGGCGGCGGTGATTGAATTTATCCGCACCTTCAATGGCAAAACGGTGTTTACCGGGCTGGAAGTGGCTTACCGTGGCATGGCAGATGCCTTTACCAGCGTGGTGATGTTGTTGGTTGCGGCTGGGGTTTTCGCGCAAGGGCTAAGCACCGTGGGCTTTATCAGTGCCCTGATTAACACTGCACAGTCGTTTGGCACCGGCGGCATCATTATGATGTTGGTATTGGTGGTGATTACCATGCTAGCAGCCATGATGACCGGTTCCGGTAATGCGCCGTTCTATGCCTTTGTGGAGTTGATTCCAAAACTGGCAACACAGATGGGCGTCAACCCGGCTTATTTGGTGATCCCGATGCTGCAAGCTTCTAACTTGGGGCGCACAATTTCACCGGTTTCTGGTGTGGTAGTAGCGGTTTCCGGGATGGCGAAAATATCCCCATTCGAAGTGGTAAAACGCACTTCAGTACCGGTAATTGTGGGTCTGATTGTGGTGGTAGTGGCGACTGAGCTATTGGTGCCAGTGCAGTAAGTTTTTTACCTAACCTGAGGGAGAGTATTATCAAACATAGCGGGTCAGCAGACAAGACCACTATTATTGAGGTGAGCACAGTAGTTGACGCCATTGAACGAAACGCCCGCGCAATCCTGCTCCTTTAGGGTTGGGTCAAGCTGGAGGTAAATTGGTTTTGGTCAAGGCCTTAGACCGCTGCACGGCCTGTTCGCTCGGCGGGGCGTTTTGCTCCTCGATATACTGCTTTATCACTTCCAACGTAGCGCCTCAGCACGACACCACGCAATAACTGGGCGACCAAAAATGGTTGCCCCATAGCATCGTCTTGATCCGCTCCCAGAACTCTCGGCGCAGCATGTATGAGGACTTCCCTTTTAGCTTGCCAACCAGATTGGAGACCGAAACCTTCGGGTGGAACGCCACCATCAAATGGATATGGTTATGCTCGCCGCCAAACATATATGTCTGTAGCAGCCGGCCGTGATGCTTGGCTCCAAAATTCGCTATTAGTATTATTCTGAAAAAGCATTTAATGCCTATTTAAGGCTTGTTTTACTAGAATGATAGTATAATATTATTTGGGGTTCTCTTTTTAGCAATAAAATGCGGGTTTATTACAGCTTTTGCGACTTGTCTTTCGTAAAATCCCGAACGGACCCCTGGTTAATCTGCATTAGTGGTGATTGCCATAATACTTCCGGTTCAAACATTGTGTACAGTGCATTGGTAGCTGAAAGCCAAGGGCGGTAGCGTGCCTGAAGTGCTTTAACACAGTGGTAATCTATTGATTAAAAATATGAGTGCGGCAGGGGCAAGCTAAAGGACTTGGTCATTCGATGCTATGTGCCAAACTGATGGTTGGCGATCACCCTTTTATTGTGTTGCTGCAGGATGTATTGCTGTACGACACGACTGCCGAGCTGAGTAAAGAAAACCTGACCAGGATGATCCAGCGTTTTGTGTGGACTGGTTTCAGCAAGATTATGGTGGAGCCGGTGCCGGAAGAAGACGTATCAAATTGCGTGCCTCTGTGACCGATGGTTTATGGCAGCCAACCTGGGGCAAAGCCTTCCGTAAATGGGCCGAGCTCTTTAGCAATTTTTGCTGCAATCAAAATAAATAATCTTTATAGTTATGGTCCTGCGCAAAATGATCTGCGGCCCTTTGACGTACCAAAATAACCCGCATATGATTACAGCCATAGTGCAAGCGGCAATACATTTCGACTTTGACAATAGTATATTTGCATGCTCAGTCTTAACGTTTGCTCTATGAGTGTGTTTATATTCAAAATAATTTGAGTTGCATCTAGGCGCTGAGGCTGAGAGCCAGCAGAAGCAAGGTCCACTATGTAACAGGTGCGAGCGTATACAGCCAACACCCAGGCGACTTGAAATATAACGAATATAAAGGTGTGGAGATAACGGCATACCTACCCCAAAATAAAATTTGTTAAGCATGTTACTAGGCGACCATGGTCGGCCAGTTGCTTAGCGTTAAAGATTGACTACATTGGAAGTGATAAAACTCGATGGCAAAGAAACAATGGAAACTGATACCACTACTGGTATCGTTCGCTGCGATCAGCGGTTGTACTATCGTTCCTGGAACCAACCTTTCCACCAGCGGCAAAAACGTTATCCGCCAAGACGACAGCGATTTTAACCTTAACCGACTGGTGAATATCTACCCTATGACGCCGGGCCTGGTTGAAAAATTGCGACCAAAACCGGTAGTAGCACAGAACAACCCCGAACTTGAACTGGCCTTGCAGAAGTATGAATACCGCATTGGGGTGGGTGATGTGCTGATGGTTACGGTTTGGGACCACCCTGAGCTGACCACCCCTGCAGGCCAATACCGCAGCGCCAGTGACACCGGTAACTGGGTTAATGCCGATGGCACCATCTTTTATCCGTATATTGGCAAAGTGTCCGTCGTTGGCAAAACGGCAAGCCAGGTACGTAATGATATTGCTGACCGTTTGGCGCAGTATATCGAAAGCCCGCAGGTGGACGTGAGTATTGCAGCTTTCCGTTCACAAAAAGCCTATATAACTGGTGAGGTTGCCAAATCTGGCCAGCAGCCAATCACTAACGTGCCGCTAACCGTTATGGATGCTATTAATAATGCCGGCGGCCTTGCTGAAAATGCAGACTGGCGTAACGTGGTGCTCACACACGATGGCAAAGAGCAGCGTATTTCTTTGCAGGCGTTATTGCAAAAAGGCGACTTGAAGCAAAACCGCCTGCTTTACCCAGGTGATATTCTCTACATTCCGCGTAACGACGATCTAAAAGTGTTCGTGATGGGTGAAGTTAAAAAACAAGCGACCTTGAAAATGGACCGCAGCGGTATGACGTTAACTGAAGCCCTAGGAAATGCAGACGGTATAGACCAGTTAGTCGCTGATGCAACGGGAATATTTGTGATTCGCCCTCTACGTGGCAGCGAGGGAAGCAAGCTGGCCAGCATCTATCAGCTAAATGCCTCTGACGCAACGGCATTAGTGATGGGAACCGAGTTCCAATTAGAGCCTTATGATATTGTGTATGTTACCACCGCGCCTGTTACGCGTTGGAACCGTGTAGTTAGCCAGCTAGTACCTACAATTTCAGGGTTTAATGAACTTACTGAAGGTATCTTACGTATAAGAAACTGGCCTTAGGATTTTATGATGTTTAGCTCGATACTCGTTGTCTGTATTGGCAATATATGCCGCTCCCCAACTGGGGAGCGCCTGTTGCAGCGGGCACTGCCTGATAAGAAAATTGACTCTGCCGGGCTCAGCGCCTTGGTGGGTAAACCGGCGGATGCCAGTGCAATCGAGGTGGCAAATCAGCATGGGCTATCTCTTATTGGGCATCAGGGTAAACAGTTAACCGCAGCCATGTGCCGGCAGTATGATCTGATCCTTGTGATGGAAAAGAAACATATAGAGGCTGTGTGCCGGTTAGCACCGGAGGTAAGGGGCAAAACCATGCTTTTTGGTCACTGGTTGGCGCAAAGTGAAATTAGTGATCCTTACCGCAAGAGTCGTGAAGCCTTTGAGTTTGTCTACCATCTACTCAATGATTCTGCCCAAAAATGGGTGCAAGCATTAAGCCGTTAATCAGTCAGGATTACTAATGTCAGAAAAATACAAAGTCAATAATTCCAGTAATGACAGGTCAGATGAGATTGATCTAGGGCGTTTGATCGGGGAGTTAATTGATAGCCGTTGGCTAATTATGGCGGTTACGACAGCATTCTTGATCTTGGGGATCTTATACTCTTTGTTTGCCACCCCGATTTACCGTGCTGATGCATTGATTCAGGTGGAACAAAATAGTGGTAACTCTTTACTTAACAACATTAGCCAGGTGTTACCCGATAGTCAGCCCGATTCAGCACCACAAATCGAATTACTTAAATCAAGAATGATTTTAGGTAAAACAATCGAGGATTTGGCGCTCACTACCATCGTTGAACAGCAATATTTCCCAATTTTTGGTAAGGGTTTCGCCCGTCTAACCAAACAGGTGCCTGGCAACCTAGTGATTTCGAAGTTTGCGTTACCTTCTTCCTGGAGTGATGAACCGGTTGTTACTCTCAGGGTCGGTACGGATAATAGTTACATCATTTCAAGAGATGGTGAGCATTATGCCAATGGTAAGGTTGGTAATTTGCTGGAAAAAGACGGATTCTCCATATTGATTAGTGATATTCAGGCTGCTCCAGGCACTGAATTTAAAATCACTAAAATCAATGAATTGGACGCGATCACTAAATTACTCGACAATTATGAGGTTGCGGATAAAGGTAAAAATACTGGAGTGCTGGGGTTAGGTTTGACCGGAGCCGATCCAGTATTGATAAAAAATATCCTGAATACTATCAGCAACAACTATCTGGCACAGAACGTAGCAAGAAAATCGGCAGAAGATGAGAAGAGTCTGGATTTTTTAAAGATTCAATTACCGAAAGTGCGCAGTGAACTGGATGCTGCAGAAAGTAAGCTCAATCAATACCGGCAACAGAAAGATTCGGTGGATCTTTCGTTGGAAGCAAAATCCGTTTTGGACTCGATTGTAGCAGTGGATACTCAACTTAATGAGTTAACCTTTAAAGAAGCTGAGATCTCCAAGCTTTACACCAAGGAACACCCTTCCTACCGAGCGTTGCTAGAAAAACGTAAAATCCTGGAAACAGAGCGTGACAAATTCAATAAGCGCGTTAATGCGATGCCAAAAACGCAGCAGGAGATATTACGCTTAAGTCGTGATGTGCAGTCAGGGCAGCAAGTGTATATGCAGTTGTTGAATAAAGAACAAGAGCTGAGTATTTCCAAGGCCAGCACCATAGGTAATGTGCGCATTATCGATCAGGCGGTGACACAAATAAAGCCGATACAACCTAAAAGGCTGATTGTGATTTTACTCAGTATGGTGCTGGGAGCCATGTTATCCATCGGTTATGTATTATTGCGTTCATTCTTACATCGCGGCATTGAAAACCCAGAGCAGTTGGAAGATTTAGGGATTAATGTCTACGCCAGTATTCCGCTGTCAGAGTGGCAACAAAAGAAAGATATCGAGTTTCAATCTAAAAATAGGGCCAAAGGTAAAAAAGCAAATACTGACTCTAACTCACTGTTGTCGTTACATAATCCGACAGATTTGGCGATTGAAGCAATTCGCAGCCTGCGTACCAGCCTGCACTTCGCGATGATTGAAGCCAAAAATAATATAATAATGATCTCTGGTGCTAGTCCTGGCATCGGTAAAACATTTGTTAGTGCCAACTTGGCTGCAGTGGTCGCCCAGGCAGGCCTGAAAGTGTTGTTTATCGACGGCGATATGCGTAAGGGATACGTACACCAACTGCTTGGTCTGGAGGGAGGGAAGGGGCTTTCTGATCTACTCTCCGGCAAAGTTAGCATTGCTTCTGTTATTCAACAGACCACCCAGCCCGGGCTGGATTTTATCGCCCGTGGGACAATACCACCGAATCCGTCTGAATTATTGATGCATAAACATTTTTCGGAAATAATCAATGAGGCATCAGGAAATTATGACCTGGTGTTGGTGGATACTCCGCCGATTCTCGCTGTTACTGATGCGGCGATTATAGGTAAACTTGCCGGTGCTGCATTACTGGTGGCGCGCTTTGAAATAAATACCCCAAAAGAAGTTGAAGTCAGTATTAGACGTTTTGAACAGAATGGCGTCGAAATCAAAGGGGTGATTTTAAATGGGGTTATTAGGAAAGCCACCAACTATTATAGCTATGGCTATGACCATTATGATTATAGTTATAAGTCCTGATATTAAGGACCTAGTGCGATAGGTTCTATGCCCAAAATAATTCAAGATTCGATTTTTCAATGACAGGGCTCAATATGCCTTTAAAACATATTGAGGATATTGATTTTTCATTTGCTATACACTAAATAATTCGAGTTGCTTGTAGGCGGCCAGGCCAGGCCAGGGCTGGCCGGGAGTCGCAGGAGCATAGATAACTATGTGACTGGTGCGAGCGGATGCAGCCAACACCCAAGCAGCTTGAAGTCTGACGAGTATATTTCTCAATCGTTGGACCTAGACCACATACAGTGGCTCATAATGAGCAGTACAGGAAGATGATTAAAGGGAATATGCTTCGTCATAAAATGAAGCCAGGAATAACTGGATGGGCGCAAGCAAATGGTTGGCGTGGTGAAACAGATACACTCGATAAAATGGAAAAAGAGTTGAATATGATCTCTTACACATAAAAAATTGGAACGTATGGTTTGCTCTAAAGATAATCACTTTGACTATTTTAAAAAATTTATAAATAAAGCTGGATACTGGTAGATTATAAAGTGCTTAACATGTAGCCAGTGGGGGGTATAATTCTGCTTACTTATGGATGGTAAGCCTGAGAATATATCTGAGTATTAAGTAACTATTTGATGAGCAGGACTGGCCAATGCCTAAGTAATTCAAGAAATAATGGGTATACACCAGGTGTGAGGATTTGATGGACACAGTTGCTATTTTTAGAAATCAGCTATTTAAAAAGTCAGAAACATTTATTACCAGTCAATCTGAAGCGATCAAAAAATATAATATTTTTTATTTGGGTCGTAAGGCATTTGATAATAATTTGAATATAAGTAACTATAAGATTTTCGCTCAAAATAAGGAAAAAAGCATAAGGGCAAGTGAAGTGTGGAATGCACTAACTAGGGACCCCTATGCCTATGAAAAATTGCTTAAAGGCAGTGAGGTTAATTTAATTCATGCGCATTTTGCAATTGATTCTGTGTATGCGTTAGAAGTTGCCAAGAAAATAAAAGTACCGTTGGTAACCACGTTACATGGGTTTGATATTACAACTTCAAGAGAGCGGTTTTTGCTTTCAAAGTCACCAGCTTGGATTAATTATTATTTTTTCTGGAATAAACTTAAACTAAATGCGGATAAGTTTATCTGTGTATCTGATTTTATAGCTAATACAGCAGTTCGCAATGGGGTTGATGAAAATAAACTTATTAGACATTATATAGGAGTTGATGTTGATAAGTATCAACCCAGGGAGTACGGTGAAGAGGAACGAATTATCCTGCACGTTGCTAGATTGGTGGAAAAGAAGGGAACGTCAACGCTTATTTCAGCATTACATAAAATTGTTAAAAAGCTTGACGGGCATAAATTGGTAATAATAGGAGAGGGCCCCCTCTATTCTCAGTTAAGTGGACAGGTTTCATCTCTCGGTTTAAGTGAGCATATTATATTTGCTGGAGGTCAACCACATTCCGAAGTTATGAAGTGGATGAGAAAATCCAGTATGCTAGTATTACCAAGTGTTAAAGCAAAATCTGGTGACTCTGAAGGACTTGGTATGGTTTTGTTGGAAGCCGCGGCTACTGGGCTGCCCATTATCGGAACTCGGCATGGCGGTATACCTGAAGTTGTTATTGATGAAAAAAATGGCTATCTGGTTGACGAGTTTGATGTAAATTCATTATCAGAGAAAATTCTGCATCTAATAAATGATAGTAAGTTAAGGCGTATTATGGGGGGTAACGCAAGGACGCACATCGTTGAGAATTTCAACTTAAAAATACAAACGACAAAATTAGAAGCGATATATAAAGGGCTAATTAATGGCTGAACAGGTGATAATTTTTTCACGTTCACTCCCCTTTCATCATGTAGGCGGGATGGAAGTTGTTGCCTGGGATATGGCTAATGTTTTGGTTAAAAAAGGCTATGATGTCAAGGTGGTTACAACACCATTTAGTAGCAGAAATACCCAATCAATACCCAATGGGATAGAGTTGATTATACCCAGTGATGTCTCGTCTGGTAAATATTCTCACAGATGGTGGGAAGAAACTGAGCGGATTATTCAGACCTTTAATCCAATTGACGTTAAAGCTGTAGTTAGCATCAGTGCAGCTGGATTTCGCACGTTAAAATTTAAGAAGCAATTCCCCAATAGTACCTTTATTATGCAAGCTCATGGGACTTCATGGGCAGAATTTTGCTCAAAGTGGAAACGTTTAGCAATCAAGCCATGCTTGTCATCATTAAAAAATGTAATTGGTTTCTTCAATGATGCACTTTATTATAATAAATTTGATGCTATTGTTGCTATCGGCAGTGCTGTAGAAGAAAGTATGAGGAGTATGCCGACAAAATTGATAATTGATCTTAAAAAGATAAAAAAAATAGAAAATGGAATAGATAATATAGTATTCAACGATAGTATTATGCTGCGTGATACATTGCGTGAAGAGCACAAAATCCCCCATGATTCATTGGTGTTATTATCAATATCGAGATTACATGAGGAAAAAGGCGTTGACAATAATATTTACGCTTTTAAAGAAATATTAAAAATGCATGGCAATTCATATTATTTAGTGTGTGGAGAAGGTCGTGAAAGAAATAGTCTGGAAAGCTTGGTTAAAAAAGAGGGACTTTCCGAGCGAGTCATTTTTCTCGGTGCTAAAACCAAAAGTGAGTTAGCGGAGCTAATGGCATGCGCTGATGTGTTTATCTTCTTGACAAAACGGATTGAGGGCTTGCCACTTAATATACTTGAGGCAATGAGCGCTGGTTTACCTATAGTAATTTCCGACCATTTACCTTTTGAATGTAATGAGAATGTGCGTAAAGTTCACTCAGCTAACTATGGGGAAGCCGCGTCGGCTGTTGTTGAGTTATTAAAAAAAGGTCAATTATTAAGCCGGCGAGCATATATTCCTTATGAAAACACCTTGGAGTATTCTATAAACCAATACATAAAACTATTCGATAAAGAAAAGATAAGTCACAATATATGAAAAAAAATATTGCTCAGTTATTCAGTGGTAATGTTTTGTCTAAAATACTTGGTTTGATTCGTGAAGTTCTAATGGCAAAATATTTTGGTACTGGGGAGGTTAGCGGTGCTTATCGGATAGCACAAGCTGGAACTCTGGTTCCTATCACTTTTTTGACCAGCGATAGCTTAAATTCAGCTTTTATACCATTATATAAAAGATATTTTCTCGAGGATAAAAACAAAGCAGACACATTTAAGTGGTGCATGTTTTTTTTCTTCTTTACGCTCTCTGTGTTTTTGTTTTTATTTCTTTACTATTTCTCAGAATTTTGGGTGAGTGTCTTAGCTCCTGGCATAAATCAGGATGCCCGGAATTTATCAATTTCGCTGCTAAAAATAATGGCGATTTGTTGTCCATTTTATTTATGTTCAATGCTATTAAATTATATCTCCATGGCCCATGATGATTTTAGGCCGATGGCAATAAGGAGCTCAATACAAAATATTGGAATGCTTCTAGGCGTTGGCGGTGCATTCTATTTAGATAACTATACACTCTTGGCTTGGGGTTTTACCGGTAGCTATATATTCTTTTGTGGATGGCTATTAACAAGGAGTGGGATAAGAAGAATAGTTGCATTCCCTGAAAAATTTTTATGGGTAGAAGTAAAAAAGATACTGTTTAACTTCTGGAAAGTACTACGGCCTCTATTAATATTGCCAATTATCTTGCAAGGCAATATTGTTCTAGAGCGTGCACTGTCTTCATTGGTAAGTATTGATGCAGTATCTGCATTAGATTATGCCCGATTTATAACAGATACAGTTGTTTTTTTTCTAGCTATCCCGGTTGCATTTGCAGGATTGTCAACATGGGCTGTTGAGCAAATTGAGTCAGTCAAAGTTAGATTGCTAGAGATATATGGCCTGTTGGTTTTTTTGGGGGGGGCTATTTCTTTTTTTATTTTTTATTATGCTAACGATATAATCTCTCTGCTTTTTTATCGCGGTGAATTTAACATAAACTCTGTTATCACCACCACTAAATTTATTCAAGGTATGTGCCTTGGTTTATGGGCTCAAGTGATAGGTTATATTTTTCTTAAAGCGTTGAACGCACATTTAAGAAATAAACAAGTGTTATTTATAATGAGTATTTCATTAGTGATTAATGCTGGTTTTAATCTACTCAGTTATAAATATTTAGGTGCTTTTGGTATAGGGCTAGGGAGTTCGCTTTATGGTATCTGTCTATTAGTGCTAAGTTCTTATGTGTTGGGTATTCATCGTGGATTAGCCCTACCATTTATCAAGGTTTGTATGGGGTTGGTTATTTATGTGGTTATTATGCATCTATGTCCATTCCTTAAAATAGAAAGTGGAATATTAATATTAAATATTTTATTCAACACCATGATTTTTAGTCTTTACTTTTTTCTATGGTGTTTGGCTCTTCCCGGAACAAGGCGTAGAATACTCACTTTTTCCCATAAAAAATAAGCATATATTAGACATGGCAGAAGGGTAATCGGTATGGATTTAGAAATAAAAAAGGATATTGTAGTATTGTCCACAGCTGACTGGGATAACCCTTTTTGGACCAATAAACAACATGTTGCACTTACACTCGCCAAAAGAGGACATCGGGTCTTATATATAGAATCGTTGGGGTTACGCAGACCTAGCGTAAACAAAAAAGATATAAAAAGAATCATGTCTCGACTGGTTAAGGCCAGTAAGCCACCAAGAAAGGTGAGGGAGAACATATGGGTTTGGTCACCAATATCAATACCATTCAATAAATATGCCATTATAAGGAAGTTAAATAAATTTTTGTTAAGTTGTTTGTTATCTTTTTGGTGCAAAAAACTCGCTTTTAAAGAAACCATGCTATGGACATACAATCCTCTGACAAGCAATTTTCTGAATATAGATAAGTTTTCGTACACAGTCTATCATTGCGTTGATGAAATAAAAGCTCAACCAGGAATGCCAGTTAGCATACTTGAGTCTGCAGAAGAAGCATTGACAAAGGGGGTTGATATTGTATTTGTAACATCACCCACATTGTTTGAATCGCGAAAGAAATGGAGCAACAATGTTCATTATTTCTCTAATGTTGCCGATTATAATCATTTCAGTCAGGCTTTAGATGAAAACTTGGCAATTCCTGATGATATGCGAAAATATAAAACTCCAATCCTCGGGTTTATTGGAGCAATCAGTAGTTATAAGGTCAATTTTGATCTATTAGTCGCAATAGCTAAATCCCACCCCGAATGGACGTTAGTTATGATTGGCGATGTCGGAGAGGGAGACCCCTCTACAGATGTTTCTCGCTTAAAAGAATTAGATAACATCAAGATTATCGGCCCTCGTCCATATCAAGAATTGCCAAATTATTTGAAAGCATTCGATGTTGCATTACTTCCCAATAATATAAACGAATATACTGCTTCGATGTTTCCGATGAAATTTTTCGAATATCTTGCAGCAGGCAGGAATATTGTGAGTGTTGATCTTGTGTCGATAAGAGAGTTTTCTGAATATATAATGATTACGACTTCGAACGAGGGTTTTATACAGGCAATAGAAAACATATTAGATGGGAAAGCACCATCATTAAGTAAAATACAAGAATTAGCTAAACATTATACCTATGAAGCTAGGACTGAAAAGATGTTTGAGATAATTAACCGTTATCGTCAGTGAAAATAAACTGAGACTACTTTTCTATACTCCACGGAGTACAAGAAGAATCATTTAACTCGACTATAAATCATAATTATTAGAGCATGATAAAGTATAGACTCATCATTAAATTAGTATTGTGATTTGCGCTCAAGCAGTTTTGATTGGGACGTATATAGACCAACCAATCATTATATTTTTATACAGGTGTGTGTTTTTTTGTTACTGCGTTAAAATGTCTATTTTTTTTAATCAAGGATACATTAGGTGAAAAAACCCTATATTGTGCAAGTTGCACGTGATGCAACTGATTCTGGTGGTGGGCGTGTTGTTTTTGAAACGAGTCAATGCTTCATTGACCAGGGCTATAATGTTATTCTTATAACTGATGCTCAATGTGATAATAAGGTTGAATCTTTAGATATTGTATATACTCCATTGGGAAATAAACTCAAAAAATGGCAAGCAAAAAATAAACTTACAAAAACCATAAGGCATTTTTTTCAGATTTTATTATTCTTTTTATTTTCAAAAGCCTGTGTTCGACAGTTAGATGAAAATAGAGTTGTAATAAACCATAATCTTGAGGGTAATTGCGGTGATATTTATGTCATGCATAATGTTTTTAACTATGAAAATAAAATTAGAACTGGAATTATAAAGTACTTTAAGTGGTGTAATCCAGTTTTTCTTTTTAGAGGTATAAGGGAACTATGCTTTTTGAAATTTGCCAGAGGGAAAGTAATAGTGGCTGTTTCGAAGAAAACACTAATTGATGTAATACCATATTGTTCAAAAGAAAATAGTTTACTTAATATTAATAATGGTGTAAATCCTCAATATTATTCTTATAAGGAAAGGAATATATCTCCAGGTAAATTTAATCTCATTTTTGTTGGTCATCAATTTAAGGCGAAAGGTTTGCAATTCATTATAGAAAGCTTATCTTACTTGCCTGATTTTATTCAGTTGCATATTGTAGGGGGGGCTGGAAGTTCGTCTAAAAAATATATAGACCTTGTAGAATCGCATGGTGTAAGTGGACGGGTTCATTTTGCTGGTACAGTACTCGGTAAAGAGCTGATTGAAATGTACCATAAAGCTGATTTATTTGTTTTACCTAGTTCCTACGAAACATGGGCTTTAGTTGGTTTAGAGAGCATGTCAACTGGTCTACCAGTATTGATGACGAATGTTGGTGGCATCCCCGAGTATCTCGAAGATGGTTATAATGGGTTCTTTATTAAGCAAGATGGAAAGGATATCAGTGAAAAAATAATAAAACTAATAAGAGATGAGAATCTGTATAAGGAAATGTCAATCAATGCACGGAATACTGCGATTGCACACTCTTGGGAAAAAGGGGCAATGCAGTATCTAGAGATAATAAATGAGGTTTACGATAATAAAAAATCAGGGGCAAATTCCGATTAATGATATATAATTATTTTTATTAAAAATATTTTTTCATCTATATTAATAACTGTGTATTCTTATCATGAATATTTAGATTGCCATCGAGTAGATAAATAAATCCTTACCGAATTCTACGTATTCAGACAGCGAGCCACAGCGAAAATATATGTATACTTAAGGGCATTTGATTTGGACATTTGATCTTTTGGTTGGCTCGGGGCTGGAAGTGAAGTCCAGAACAGATCAGTAGCGTTATACTTCGGACTTGAATCTGCTGTTTTCTTTTTATTAAAAAACTGTTTTTTTACATGCTAATGTCCCAATTTAATGATAACTTCAGGTACTGAAGAAAGCATTGTCAAGTTAATTTAGGACATAATCTTAGCAGCAGTTTAGGGAATGTAATTGTTATGATGCTCAGTAGACAAAAAGTTGTAATAAATATACTTTCAGTCTTGATGATATTATCTTGTTATCAAGTATACCTGTTCAGGGTCGCTGGTTCGTATATACCATTATCTGCGATAGTTATGGCAATGTGTCTCCCTTTTATTAAAGTTACAAATCTTAGAGATCCATTGTTTTCTTTTTTTCTGCTTTCACTTTTCCTAAATTTGATTAGTTTTTTTTGGTCGCCAGCAATAGGGCTTTGGCAGTATCATATTGTTTTTGGATATATTTTTATTGTTACATATGCAGTATTTAAAGAGATAAAAAACAGTGAAGGAGCTTTAAAGCTCATAAAGATTTTTCTTTTATCTTCCTCTCTAAATGCATTTATGATTATATTGTTTAGATTCAGACCCGACATCGAATCTGCTTTTATTATTAACTTTCTTGAGTTATTTAAGAATCCTGATCGGCTTGTATTTGATAACGCTTTCAACGTGACGAGTATAGATAAAGCCGGTGGCGTCTTCGATAATGCGAATACTGCTGCTTCTCTTCATCTAGTATGTGTTGGTTTAATTATAATGATAAAAAGGGTAGTAAGTAGATTCATGTTTTTATGTTTGCTTATAATGAATGTTTTCGCGGTATTTTTTTCGGGGTCTAAATCAGCTGTGCTTATAATGTTAGGCTCTTTTATATTCACTTTTGCCTTATCATTTTTAAAACCTGGTAAAAAAAATTTAGGACTGCGATGGCTTATTTTTCTCTTATTTACATTCCTATTTATGGTGTTGACTTATTATATTGACAGCATTATTACGTCATCTGCATTTGGCAAAGATGTTGCTAAGACAACCGATGATAGATTAAATCTTATTGCATTTGCATCGGATATGTTTTGGAGTAGCCCACTACTTGGTCTTGGCTATGGTGGCTGGGGGAATAAAATAGGGGTATTAGCTAGTCAATATGGTATTAGTCCCAGTTGGCCTCCGCATAATAGTATTATAGATGCTTGGTCAACTTCTGGAATATTTAATAGTATCATTTGTATCTTTTTGATTTTTATAATTATAAATAGAGGAGTGAGATACATAATAAAAAGTAATACACTAGGTTCAAGTGGACAATTAGTTGCTGTACTTGGGGCTGTAATAATGCCACTTGGTGATCCCCAGCCGTTCATGGGTGCCCCCCAACTCGCTGCTCCACTTGGTATAGCCTGTTGTTATGTTTACAGAGAGCTTAAAAAATTTAGTAATTAGATGGTGTTGTTATCCTTATTTTGGTTGTGACTGGTTTACACTATAATTCACTGCAAGATCACGGGGATTATGAATTGAAGATTTTATTTCTACCCCTACAGATTACTAAATGATAATAGTAGTTTTGAAAATATCATTTTTGTTTGCAAAGCGATTGTTGCATGTTGTCAGCAACGTAAACAATAGTCTACGTGGAGATCATTGGAAACATCACCAAAAACTCTACCCGCTCGACTTAAAAATATTAATTTCATTTCGATTTATGCCATAGCCTGAAGCTTTTTGAGCATTCTAATAAGAAGTTAATATTCATTCTTTGAATAATGTAAAATGTAATGAGTGGTATTAATAAACCAGAGGTTAAACCTACTAAAATGTGACTAACCAGTTGTCTATGTGTAGGAGTTTTACCAAAATAATTCATGAGCCACTACCAGCGATAATATGCATTAAATATACCACCATACTCATTCACATAATTAGCGAAGAAATAGGGTTTGATGGTGCATAGATAAAGTGTGTGTGTTGTTTTGAACGATACCTGTGCTGGTGGGTTAGGGAGACTCTGGTAGTTCTGAGTATCTGAACGTAAGCAAAATACCTAAGCACCAGCGCAACATATGTGGTAAGTTCAGAACGTGATCTTAATATTTGAGGAATATATGACATTAAGCGATACAAGCGTGGCGATAGTAGCAGATTGGTTAGTGACATATTCTGGTGCTGAGCGAGTAATTAAAGAGTTTATTGATATTTACCCAGAATCAGAGTTATACTCAGTTATAGACTTCCTATCAGAAAATACCAGAGGTCTATTTCATGGTAAAGTTGCAAAAACGACATTTATTCAGAGGCTACCATTTGCTAAGAAAAAATATCAAAAATACTTACCTCTGATGCCTTTGGCCATCGAACAATTGAATGTTTCTAATCATGATATTATTCTGTCTAGTAGCCATGCGGTTGCAAAAGGAATTCTGGTTGGTCCTGACCAGTTGCATATTAGCTATGTCCACTCGCCAATAAGGTATGCCTGGGATCTGCAACATCAATATTTGCAAGAAGCAGGGTTGGATAAAGGGCTAAAAGGATTAATTGCCAAGTGGCTATTACATAAAATAAGAGTCTGGGATTATCGTACGGCAAATAGCGTTGATCATTTTATCGCTAATTCGCATTTTATTGCGCGTAGAATAAAAAAAGTGTATGGAAGAAGTGCCGATGTAATTTATCCCCCGGTGGATGTTGAACGATTTACTCTCCATGAAGAGAAATCAGATTACTATTTTACTGCATCACGTATGGTGCCTTATAAACGTATGGACCTTATCGTCGAAGCCTTTAGTTTGATGCCGGACAAAAAATTGGTTGTTATTGGTGATGGATCAGAAATGGCCAAGATAAAATCGAAGGCAGGTAGTAACGTAGAAATTCTTGGTTACCAATCTGATGATATAATGAAAAATCATATGCAGAAAGCTAAAGCGTTTGTTTTTGCCGCAGAAGAGGATTTCGGTATCACACCTGTTGAAGCCCAGGCCTGCGGAACACCTGTGATTGCCTTTGGTAAAGGTGGAGTGCTGGAAACTATTCGTCCTTATGGCGTGAAGAATGCAACGGGTATTTTTTATAATTCACAAACCCCAGCTTCCTTGATGGATGCCGTTAATCTGTTTGAACAGGTTGGCGACTCAATTTCCCCGACTGATTGCCGCGATAATGCCTTGCGTTTTTCTGAGGAGAGATTTAGAAATGAAATTCAAAATTACGTAGAAAATAAATGGTTGATTTTCAAGGAAAGTAAGCAGGTTGTATATTAAAAGTATTTTATATGGCTTGATAAAATGCAGCGCATTTTAAATAGCACTTGTGCTGGCGCGCAGGGTGAACCTTATGGATGAGGTTCATTAACCCCTAGGAGCATAGCCAATTATGTGACTAGAGTGATTGAGCGTAGCTAACACCCAAGCGGTTTGAAGTAAGAAAGGTATAGTTAAAGGATTAATTAATGTCAAAAATCATTCCAGTGGTTATGGCTGGAGGGACCGGGAGTCGCCTCTGGCCGTTATCGCGTGAATCGTTTCCCAAGCAATTTCTGTCTATTGATGACAGTGGTTTTAGTCTGTTGCAGCAGACCTTGCGGCGTTTGTCTGGCTTAGCTGGCGTAGAGATAGCTGCGCCACTAGTTATCTGCAACGAAAATCACCGTTTCCTGGTTGCTGAACAACTGCGCGAAATTGGTCAATTGGCAACCAATATTATCTTGGAGCCTGTTGGTCGTAACACTGCTCCCGCCGTTGCCCTGGCGGCTCATCTTGCCGCAGAGCAAGATCCAGATAGCATTCTGCTGGTGCTGGCTGCCGATCATCTGGTTAAAAAAGTAGAAAATTTCCATTCCGCAATTGAAACTGCCTTGCCGTTTGCTAAACGAAACCACTTGGTGACCTTTGGCATTATCCCCGAGCACCCGGAGACGGGTTACGGTTATATCAAACGTGGTAATTTACTGTCCGACGCCTGTTTCAAGGTGGATTGCTTTGTTGAAAAACCCGGTTTAGAAAAGGCACGTGAATACCTCGCGTCTGGTGAATACAGCTGGAACAGTGGCATGTTTATGTTTAAAGCTGCCAAATTTTTACAAGAGTTAAAAGCATTCAGCCCGAAGATTTTCATCAACACACGGGAGTCTATCGCGGACAGTAAGCGTGATATGAATTTTATCCGTGTGGAAAAAGCAGCCTTTGAACATTGCCCCAGTGATTCTATTGATTATGCGGTGATGGAAAAAACCAGCGATGCGGTGGTGATCCCAATCGACGCAGGTTGGAGTGATGTAGGCTCTTGGTCTTCTCTGTGGGATGTGTCAGAAAAAGATAGCTTAGGTAATGTGAACAGTGGAGAAATCATCGCCATCAACTCTCACAATAACTACATTTCGTCAGATTCTGCCTTGGTTGCCACTATTGGTCTGGACAATATGGTTGTTATCAATACCAATGATGCTTTGTTGATCGCGTCAAAAGGTCAGGTACAGCACGTTAAAAAAGTGGTTGATGAGCTAAAGAGGCGTAATCTGCATCATTACCGTCAGCACTCCTCTTCATACCGTCCTTGGGGCAAAATCTGCGAAGTCGACAGTGGCGAGCATTACCAAGTGAAAAAGATCATTGTCCATCCGGGGGAGGGGTTATCCCTACAGCGTCATTTCCACCGCGCCGAGCACTGGATTGTGGTGAGCGGTACGGCCAAAGTTAATCTTGATGATAAAGAGTTTTTATTGTCAGAGAACCAGTCTACTTTTATTCCTGCTGGGTGTGTGCATACCCTGGAAAACCCAGGGTGTATCGATCTTGAAATGATTGAAGTTCGTTCGGGTTTCTATCTGGAAGAAGACGATATTGAGCGTTTACATGATCGTTACGGCAGGGTTTGAGTGAAGGATTGGTAATGGAAAAGTTAACTTGTTTTAAGGCGTATGACATCCGTGGCAAGCTGGGTGAAGAGCTGAATGATGATATTGCTTACCGCATTGGGCGTGCCTATGCTGAATATCTCAAGCCAAAAACGGTTGTGTTGGGCAGCGATGTGCGCTTGACTAGTGAAAGCTTAAAACTGAGTTTGGCAAAAGGCTTACAGGATGCTGGGACGGACGTTATTGATATCGGCATGACAGGTACGGAAGAAGTTTATTTTGCCACCTCTCATCTTAAAGCCGATGGTGGCATTGAAGTCACCGCCAGCCATAATCCAATCAATTATAATGGGATGAAACTGATTCGTGAAGGTTCTCGTCCGATCAGTGGTGATACGGGGCTGCGTATTATCCAGCAGTTGGCTGAGGAGAACCGTTTCCCACTGTCATCTGCTGTTGCCGGCCGTTATACACACCAGAATGTATTGGCTGATTATATAGAGCATGTGCTCTCTTATGTTAACACTGAAAATTTCAAACCGCTTAAACTGGTGATTAACTCCGGTAATGGGGCTGCGGGCCATGTTGTTGATGCTATTGAAGCTCAGTTCAAGGCAAAAAGCGTACCTGTGGAGTTGATTAAGGTTCACCATGAGCCAGATGGTCACTTTCCAAATGGTATTCCTAATCCGTTGCTGCCGGAATGCCGCTCAGATACTGCCAATGCAGTGCGTGAGAATGGTGCCGATATGGGGATTGCTTTTGACGGTGATTTTGACCGCTGTTTCCTGTTTGATGAACATGGCGAGTTTATTGAAGGATATTACATTGTTGGTTTGTTGGCTGAAGCCTTCCTGCAAAAACAACCTGGCGCGAAAATTATTCACGATCCGCGCTTGAGTTGGAACACTGTTGATATTGTTACTCGAGCTGGCGGAGTACCAGTGATGTCAAAAACCGGTCATGCTTTTATTAAAGAACGCATGCGTACTGAGGAAGCAATTTATGGTGGTGAGATGAGCGCTCATCACTATTTTCGCGATTTTGCTTACTGCGACAGCGGTATGATTCCCTGGCTGTTGGTGGCTGAGTTGCTCTGTGTTAAGGGGCAAACTTTAGGGCAATTAGTTAAACATCGTATCGCCGCTTATCCCTCGTCAGGGGAGATTAATATCAAACTAAATGATATGGATAGCGCGATCAATAAGGTTAAACAGTATTATTTAGATTTAGCCGGGGAAGTTGATTATACCGATGGGATTACTTTTGAATTCGTGGATTGGCGCTTCAACTTGCGTCTTTCTAATACCGAATCCGTTGTACGCTTAAATGTGGAATCACGAGCCGATGTCATGCTAATGCAGCAAAAGACGGCTGAGATTTTAGAGTTGCTTTCTTAGTCGAACAGGTAGATTCATCTTGGTATATATTTTAATAGGGAAGATTGATGACAATTATGGTCATCAGTGGAGCCGGTTATATCGGTTCCCATACTGTTCTGGCTTTATTGGAATGGGGGAAGATCACACAATAAGACTCAGAAAGAACCCGGATAAATGGCTGCAATACCTGTTCACTTTTTCAAGAAAACACACGCATTATCGGGAGTGACCATATACGTTTGTAGCAGCCGGCCGTGATGCGTAGGGCCGAGTGCCGACCGATTTGGTAAGGTGCGGGTTATCAGGGGGCACGCCTTTGGCCCATGATTCGGTCGCAGGTACAGTAAGTTCATTGGATGAAAAACGTAGGCGACCGAAATTAAGACGTGCATTTAGTATGCATAAGCGTTATTGGTACTGATTATTTCTATAAAGGAATATCGATATGAGTGCTCATAGTTACTCAAAGAAATTAAATGTTGTTAAGTTTTTTTTGGCAACATCAGATTTTGTATTTTTTGTATTATCTTTAGTTTTAGCGATAGTAATTATTAATGTGCTAGAACCAGATGCAAGTAAGTATCTACCAATATCTGAAATGCCAGCAAGAATACTAACCCACGTTATGCTTGCTTTACTTTGTGTTACTTGGTTTTGGGTTCGCCTACGCCATTATAGTTATAGAAAACCTTTCTGGTTTGAATTAAAAGAAATACTTAGAACACTCTTAATCTTTTCTATACTTGATCTAGCTTTAGTCGCATTCTCAAAGTGGGAATTTTCTCGTTATGTTTGGTTCTTAACGTGGAGTTCAGCCTTAATATTAGTGCCTCTTTCTCGATCTATAGTTAAGAGGTTGATAAATAAATTTGGAATGTGGAAGAAACATACCATAATTATTGGTTCAGGAAAAAATGCTCGTGACGCTTACTCTGCGCTTCAAAGTGAAGAAGTACTTGGATTCGCAATTCGGGGCTTTTATGCCTGCCAGCAGAAATGTGAAAATGAAATTTTTGGTGTTCCAGTAATTTCTGATGAAGATGAGCTATGGAGTAAGTGTGATCCTGAAACCACACAATTTATTGTTGCACTCGAGTACGAAGAACATGCTTTGCGGGATATATGGTTGAAGAAACTGGCAAGCCGTACATGCCGTTCTGTTTCTGTAATACCTTCATTACGAGGAGTTCCTCTCTACGGAACTGAAATGTCTTTTATTTACAGCCATGAAGTAATGATTCTACGTGTTAATAATAATTTGGCTAAGAGAACGTCACGCTTTTTAAAAAGATCGTTTGATATTTTGGGGGCTATTTCAATTATTATTTTATTGTCGCCAATTCTTCTTGTTTTAACTTACTTAGTTTCTAAAGATGGTGGCGCAGCTTTTTATGGACATGAACGAATAGGTCAAAATAGAAAGAAATTCAAATGTCTTAAGTTCCGCTCGATGGTTACTAATTCTCAAGAAGTATTACAGAAACTGTTAGAAAATGATGCTGAGGCTCAACTAGAGTGGGAAAAAGATTTTAAATTGAAAAATGATCCACGTATTACACGTGTTGGAAGTTTCATACGGAAGACCAGCTTGGATGAGTTACCGCAGCTTTTTAACGTCCTAAAAGGTGAGATGAGTTTAGTTGGCCCTCGTCCGGTGATCGAACAGGAATTGGAACGCTATGCTGGCGATGTAGAATATTACCTGATGGTAAAACCAGGTATGACTGGGTTATGGCAAGTTAGTGGCAGAAACGATGTGGATTATGACACTCGTGTATATTTTGACGCTTGGTATGTGAAGAATTGGTCTTTATGGAATGATATTGCAATATTGTTTAAAACAATAAATGTCGTCTTGAAAAGAGATGGAGCATACTAATTGTAAACATCCGGGCAACTCACCTTGCTGGCAGGTTTATCAAGCTTGCTCAATACGTTGCAGTTATTATCGGAGTATACCTGGGAGCTGACCCAGCAAGCGGCAAGCGCGCTGGGCCAGCTTAGAGATGTGTAGATACCTATCCTTCCCAGTGGTGGATCAAAGATCCTCGTCTTCATTTATCGGGAGTTGCGGCGTAATTTTTACTTTCACAATACGATGACTACTGATCTCTAACGGTTCAAACAGACAATCACCAATTTTTAATTGTTCCCCTGTATTTGGGATGCGTTGGCAGTGCTCCATCAACAACCCCGCCAGGGTGTGATATTCGCGCTTCTCTTCAAGGGGCAGTGGAACATACAGCACTAAATCTTCCATCGGCATATGCCCATTGGCAATCCAACAGCCGTCGGTGGTTTGCTGAATATCGTGGCGGGCATCAATTTCTTCATCCGCTTCTGGTAGATTACCGGCGATGGTTTCCATCACATCCGTCAACGTTACCACCCCTTCGACAGAGCCAAACTCATCGACGACAAACGCAAAATGGGTTTTAGCCTGGCGGAACTGCTCCAGTGCGGAGAGTAACGTCAATTGTTCAGGGAAAATCAGCGGTTGACGTACCAGCGCGCGTAAATCCAACTGGGCTTGCTGCAACTGCTGCTTTAATACATCAACAGTATGGATCACCCCGAGTGGTTCATCACTGGCACGGTTTTCAGTAACGACAATGCGCGTATGTTGGTTCTTTTCCAGCAGTTTGGTCAGTTTATCTTGCGGATCGTTTAGCCCAAGATACACAACATCATGGCGTGAGGTCATGATGCTACTGACAGTACGCTGGGCCATACCCAGCACACGCTCAATCATATGGCGCTCTTGCTGGTTAAAGATTTCGCCATTGTCGCTGTTGCTGTCCGCCAACAAGTTAGCTGAATGGTTGTCGACTTCTGCCTCTTCATGTTTGCCACTTAACATCCGCAATACGGCTTCAGCGGTACGTTCACGCAGCGGGCGAACTTTTGACAGAAAACGGCGGCGATTAAATTGGGCAAGCTGATTTAATGCTTCGATCATTACCGAGAAACCGATGGCCGCATAGAGATAGCCTTTGGGAATAGAGTAACCGAACCCTTCAGCAACCAGGCTAAAGCCAATCATCAGCAGAAAACTCAGGCAGAGAATAACGATGGTGGGGTGAGCATTGACAAAACGGGTCAGCGGTTTACTGGCTAATAACATCAAGCCGATGGCGATACAGACGGCAATCATCATCACTGCCAATTCTTCCACCATGCCGACAGCTGTAATGACGGCATCTAGTGAAAATACTGCATCCAGTACCACAATCTGTGCCACGACCGGCCAGAAACGCGCACCTTTCTGTGGGCCGTGGTGGTTATCATCTTTGCCTTCTAGCCGCTCGTTTAACTCCATAGTGGCTTTAAACAGCAGGAATAGTCCACCAATCAGCATAATCAGGTCGCGACCGCTGAAATGGTGGCCGACAGCAAAAAAGAGTGGTTTGGTTAGCGTAGCCAACCAGGAGATTGAGGCCAACAGCGCCAAACGCATCAGCAGCGCCAGTAATAAACCGATGACGCGAGCTTTATCACGTTGTTTTTTGGGTAATTTTTCCGCCAGAATGGCGATGAATATCAGGTTGTCAATCCCTAAGACAATTTCCAACACAACCAATGTGGCTAAGCCAGCCCAAATTGTTGGATCTGCGATCCATTCCATACGCCTAATTTCACCTTGTGTAGTTAAACGGTAAACAGTTAAACGGCAAATGCCGCACTCAGCATGATGGAGGTTGAAGGCGGGGATTTCAACTTTTAATCACAGATTAACGACAGTGGTTAAAAACGTGGAATATCACTCATTGTTGCTCAAGATACAGGCGGAAACATCGTATATTGAGCTAACGTAGTTTCTTAAATCGAAGAACGGTATATACTTGTCGCCTTGCATGTGTCAGGTCGATAGGTCTCAGCCAAAACAATGGGGGATCTCGCATTGTGGTTGGGCTACCTGTAACTTGTTGTATGACAGCCGATAATTAAATATTTCTACAGCGCATTGGTAGCTGAAAGCCAAGGGCGGTAGCGTGTGAAAATCAGTATCAGCTTAATAGCAAACGGAAAATTTTAGCCGAAGTGGGTTCAAAGGGTTGTCCGGCGACAACATGATTCCACTTAGGCGTAGGGCGCTACAGGTTCTTGCATCTAGACCTCGGAAAGAGAGATTAAGGAGTAACAATGGCGATTTTAGTCACTGGGGGGGCAGGTTATATTGGTTCCCATACTGTTCTGGCATTGCTGGAACGAGGTGAGGACGTTGTGGTCCTGGACAACCTCTCTAACTCCTCAGAAGAGTCACTGCGGCGAGTAGAACAACTCACCGGCAAGGCGACGATCTTCTATCAAGGCGATGTTCAAGATGCCGAATGTTTAAACCGTATTTTTGATGGGCACCGGATCTCATCCGTGATCCACTTTGCCGGGCTAAAAGCTGTTGGTGAGTCAACCCGCAAACCTTTGGAATATTACCAGAACAATGTCACTGGGACATTGGTACTGCTGAATGAAATGCGCCGTGCCGGTGTACACAAATTTATCTTTAGCTCTTCAGCTACAGTGTATGGCGCTAATGCCCCTGTCCCCTATGTTGAAACCACCCCGATTGGTGGTACCACCAGCCCTTATGGCACATCTAAACTGATGGTTGAGCAGATCCTGCAGGATTTCGCCAAAGCTGAACCGCAATTCTCCATTATTGCCTTACGCTATTTTAACCCGGTGGGCGCGCATGAGTCCGGCCTGATTGGTGAAGATCCGAATGGCATCCCTAACAACCTGCTGCCCTACATTTCACAGGTTGCTATTGGCAAATTGGAGACGCTGGGTATTTTTGGTGGTGATTATCCAACCCAAGATGGCACCGGCGTGCGTGATTACATCCATGTAATGGATTTGGCGGAAGGGCACTTGATGGCGATGGACCACCTACGCAAAATCAGCGGTTTTAAGGCCTACAATCTTGGTGCTGGGGTAGGGTACTCAGTACTGGAAATGGTTCATGCGTTCGAAAAAGCCTCAGGTGTAACGATCCCTTACCAGATTTTGCCCCGCCGTGACGGCGACCTGCCAGCATTCTGGGCGGATGCCACACTAGCTGAGAAAGAGCTCGGTTGGGCGGTATCCCGCGGTATCGCCACCATGATGCGTGATACCTGGAACTGGCAGAGTAAGAATCCTAGGGGTTATGGAAGTGTTTGAATGTGTTATTAGAAAAACCGTTACATGGTACTTGGCTAATGAATCTTGGTGGCGTCGAGTAAAAGATGGCTCCTATGCAGCTGAGCGTTTGGGTTTAACCCGCTAATTTGGTGATATAAAAATGAAAGGTATTGTTCTAGCGGGGGGGAGTGGTACACGTCTTTACCCTATTACTCGGGGCATATCAAAGCAGTTATTGCCTATATATGATAAACCGATGATCTATTACCCGCTTTCAGTATTGATGCTGGCGGGGATTCGCGACATTCTGATTATATCCACCCCGGAGGACTTGCCATCGTTCAAGCGACTGCTTGGGGATGGCAGTAGGCTAGGTATTTCTTTAAGCTATGCAGAACAGCCAAGCCCGGATGGTTTGGCACAAGCCTTCTTGATTGGTGAAGAGTTTATCAATGGTGATAGTTGTGCCTTAGTGCTGGGGGACAACATCTTTTTTGGTCAGAGCTTTGGGCCAAAACTAACAACCGTAGTGGAGCGTAACCAAGGTGCGACAATATTCGGTTACCAGGTGATGGACCCTGAACGATTTGGCGTTGTGGAGTTTGATGATAATTTCCGTGCAGTTTCACTGGAAGAAAAACCAGTAAAACCTAAATCTCACTGGGCTGTAACTGGGCTCTATTTCTATGACCATAATGTTGTCGAATTGGCGAGACAGGTTAAGCCATCTTCCCGGGGAGAATTAGAAATCACCACACTCAACCAAATGTATCTGGAAAGAGGCGAACTCAATGTTGAGTTGCTCGGTCGCGGTTTTGCTTGGCTGGATACCGGTACCCATGACAGCCTGATTGAAGCATCGCAGTTTATTCATACTATCGAAAGCCGCCAAGGCTTGAAAGTAGCTTGCTTGGAAGAGATAGCTTACCGTAAAGGGTGGTTGAGTCGAGAACAAGTTGAAGCTGAAGCTAAATTGCTTGGAAAAACCCTTTATGGGCAGTACCTATCGCAACTAATTGTGGAGAAGTAGGATGCAAGTCTCGGATACCAAAATCGATGGTGTGAAGATTATTCAACCAAAGGTATTTGGCGATGCGCGCGGTTTTTTCTTGGAGACCTTTGAAAAAAAACGCTACCAGGAAATGCTAAATATTGAACTGGATTTTGTGCAGGATAACCATTCGCGCTCTTCCCATGGCGTGTTGCGTGGGCTGCATTTTCAAAAGGTAAATCCTCAGGGTAAACTAGTGCGAGTAGTGCGTGGTGAAGTGTTTGATGTGGTGGTAGATATACGCCAGGATTCACCCACGTACGGTGTTTGGGAGGGTGTGCTCCTTTCTGAAGAAAATAAAACCCAGTTCTGGGTTCCACCGGGTTTGGCACATGGCTTTGTTGTACTTTCTGATATGGCAGATTTTGAGTATAAGTGCACCGATTATTATAACCCAGCACATGAAGGGTGCCTGCTATGGAATGACCCTGCTGTAGGTATCGAGTGGCCAATTAAGAACCCGATACTGTCTGAAAAAGATAAACTGGGTAGATTATTTAAGGAGTTAGGCCAATGAAAGTGTTATTGACCGGTTCTAAAGGGCAATTAGGTAATTGCTTTTGTGACCGCCTTCCGGCAGGGTGGCAAGTACTGGCAACTGATGTTGATACTCTCGATATCACAGATTTGGCTAAGGTTAAACAGCAGGTAATTGAATATCGGCCAGATGTGATTGTCAATGCGGCAGCTTACACGGCGGTTGATAAAGCGGAGTCTGACCAGCAAATTGCTACCTTGATTAATGAAATTGGCCCTAAAAACTTGGCATTAGCCGCGAATGAAGTTGGTGCTCGTTTGGTCCATGTCTCTACGGATTATGTTTTTGATGGTGAGGCCAATACACCCTATATAGAAACAGCCATAACTAACCCGCTAGGAGTTTATGGTAAAACCAAGTTAGCCGGTGAAATTGCCGTTAGCCAGATTCAACCTGATGCCTTGATTATCCGCACCGCTTGGGTATTTAGTGAGTATGGTAATAATTTTGTGAAGACCATGCTGCGCTTAGGGAAGGAGCGGGATGAGTTAAATGTGGTGGCGGATCAGTTCGGTTGCCCAACCTATGCGGGTGATATTGCCGTAGCAATCATAGAATTATTAAAAAAGAATGCTGATGGGGGAATTTATCACTTCTGTGGTGACAGCCAAGTCGCATGGAATGAGTTTGCAGAGGCAATATTTACATCTGCATTAAAGATGAAGCAATTGCCTAAATCGCCTGTGGTGAAAGCGATAGGGACAGAGCAGTACCCAACACCAGCGAGAAGACCTAAATACTCAGTACTTAATTGTGACAAAATTAAGCAACAGGGTATCGCTCTATCTTGCTGGCGAGACAGAATTGATGCTATTGTGCGCGCAAACATGCAACCCTAAGACCATATCTGTCATACTTTGAGTTGGTTGGCTGCGGTTTAGCTTCGCAGATATTTGTTATATACCCGAGCAACTTGGAGTATGAAAAGTATAGAGCTGGGTTACGAAAAACGATGCGCTGAGCGTCGATATCTCGCTCTGTTGGTGTCATTAGATTGCTTACTATTTGGGGTGGTTAGTGTTAGAGCAACAAACTTGTAGTGAACTCCCTTCCGTTACTGAATTTTCCCCTATGCATGATAAGATTTCTGCAGTGATTGTGTCTTACCACCCTGAGTTAGACAACCTTACCAGGCTGATCGACAGTCTAACTCAGCAACAAGTTTCTTGTGTTTTAGTGGATAATGGCACGTTAGCGCCAGAGGTGGTTGAGCAGTTGTCGCGTTCGGCAACCGTTATTAGACTTGAAGAAAACGTCGGGATTGCGAAGGCGCAGAACATAGGTATTGAGCAAGCATGTCAATGCCATCAGGCTGATATGATTGTATTTTTTGATCAAGACAGCAATGTGAATGATGGTTTTATGGCAAATCTGTTGCATGATTTCCACGTTCTTGCCGCGACCCAAAAACTGGCTGCGATCGGCCCCATCTTTACCGATTCACGTTATGGATTTTACTATCCACTCATCAAAGTCAATGCATTGGGCTGGCGTACAAAATTACGGCCGGAGACACAACAGGCCCCATTTGAAGTCAGTATGCTCATCTCTTCTGGTTCGCTGATCCCTGTCAGTGTATTGCGTGACGTAGGTTTGATGAATGAATCTTTCTTTATTGACTATGTTGATACCGAATGGTGTCTACGTGCCGTCACAATGGGTTATAAGATTTATGCTTCAACCTCGGCGAGAATGTCCCATGCTATTGGTGATAGGACGATGAAAGTCTTAGCCTGGCATGTTCCTATGCATTCTGATTTCAGAAGATATTATCGGATACGTAATGGTTTTTTATTAACCAGAATGACGCATATCCCTCTGCTGATAAAAATTCGTGAAAACGTTTTTAACACCATTCACCAGCTGCTATTGATTATGACCCAACCAAATAAAAAAATGCACTTCAGAACATGGTATCGTGCTTTTAAAGATGGAATAAGCACAAAATGAGTGAAGGGAATCAAATGGAAAAAAAAATGCCTGTTGTAGCGTCTATTGTGTTGTATAAACATACACAACAAGAGCTACAACCTACAATAGATTCATTATTAAGTGAAGCTTTAGTTGAAACCATTATTTTAGTTGATAATGCTGGTTGTGAATGGGCAGCACACATCAATAATCCGCGTATTGTTTACATCAAGTCTGACAAAAATGGCGGATTTGGCCATGGCCATAACCAAGCGATGGCTGCCTTCCTTGATAAATGTGAATATTTTATTATCTGCAATCCAGATATTGAATTTGATGTCGGCACGGTAGAGACGTTATATCGTTTTGCCAAACAAAACCAACATGCCTTTCTTGCACCGAATATCATCTACCCAAACGGTGAGAAACAGCGTGTTTGCCGGCTGCTGCCAACACCAGCAAACCTTTTATTACGCCGCTTTGTGCCTTTTTTTGCAAAATTTTTTGATAAAAAGTATGAACTGCATGGTGTCGACGATACACAAAATTTCTTTGCCCCATCTATTTCCGGTTGCTTTATATTTGCGCAAGCCGATTTACTGAAGAAAGTACAAGGGTTTGATTCACGATACTTTATGTACCTTGAGGATGTTGATTTGTGTCGTAAAGTATTGGCGTACACTAAGCCAATATTTTGTGCAGGCGCAACGGTGAAGCATAGTTTTGCAAAAGGCTCCTATAAAAACTACAAACTGTTAGGCTACCATATTCAGTCTGCCATCCATTATTTTAATAAATGGGGATGGTTCATTGATTCAGAACGCAGTAATATTAATAAAAAATGCTTGGACCAATTACCATCTATCACTGTTCAAGTGAGAAAGGAAAATCAGTAAAATGTTGACAAGTGGATTTGTGAATAAATCTTTTCTAGCTCTATTTTGTACGATTTCTATAATTGCTATTTTATTATTGCCGGTTAATGCTATCAGTAAGTCATTTGCAGTAGCCGCGGTAGTTAATTTTGCATTTTTCACCTACTATTTCAAAAATTTTTATAATCTACCATCCATCTTTATGAGTATGTTTTTATTTATGATCGGATGCAGTCAAGCACGATTGACACTAATTGAACAGGATAGTTTCAGCCAATCAACCTGGAATGCCTTGATTAGTGTCATTGTTGTTTTTTACGCAGTGGTATTCTGGTTTATGCTGCGCTATGGGCGGATCGAAAATAGTAAAAAGATGAATGGTGACTATCGGATCTGTGGTAGAACACTGTTCTGGGCTAACCTAATCTGTATTATTGTGGAAACTGGGCTTTACTGGTTTGCAATTGATAAAATTGGCGCAATACCTCTTTTTGATGACAATGCACGCGCAAATATCATGCCTAAAGTGATTAGTAACTATCTTATGGTATTGCTGGTGCTGCCTGTTTTCTTTATTATTTTTAATACTATATATGTCACCGAAACACGGAAGTATGGTTATCTTATTTTCAGTGCATATTATTTGCTGTTACTGCTGTTACTGGGTGGACGCATCAATATTTTTATTCCCGTGGTGACTAGTCTATTTTACATACTTATTCAATATTATTTTTTTGAAAAAAATAAACTATCACTTTTGTTTACGGGCTTTTTAACTTTAATGGCTGTCGTCATACTGATGGTTTCTATACCGATCATTAGAACTCAGGTTTATTTAAATAATCAACAGCCGGGAGTTAGCAGTACAGATTATTACAAGGCTATTTATAATACTCCAAATCAGAATCAGAATCAGAATCAGAATCAGAATCAGAATCAGAATAGTAAGCCTTTAAATGATGTGGCGGTAAATTCAAAAGCTCATGATTCAGAAACCGCAAAGGAATTAGAGGCCGAGTTAGATAAGGAAGAATTCAAACCCACGATGGTATTGCCGCCTAAAATGATGTCCATTTGGATTAATTTGAGTACCGAGATGCATGCCTTTAATAAATTGGTTATCTATCTTGATAATACGGGAGACTTCCGTAATGGGCGCATGTTATTAACAGGAACCTTCCGCTTTGCGACTAAATTTTTCATGCCAGATGAAACCCTTGATCTGGAAAAAATGGGAGGATATAACTGGATCAACATCATGACCTTTATGCAAAAACCTTATATGGATTTTGGTATGTATGGGGTGGCGGGTTTTATGTTGTTATTTACCAGTATTGGTATGACATTATATAAACGTATGCAGCAGCAGAAAACAGTGGCTAACACACTATTTTATAGTTATTTCTGTATGGCAACGGTATTTATGATTTTTGATAATCACTTCTATTATTCTACGATAATCGTCAATGTTGTGATTTTACTTCTCTTCTTGAGTTTTATGCGCCGAGATTGGTTAGCTATTTTAAAGATATCCAGCCCGCAGAGTGGCCATATAAAGCGGGAAGCGTCGGATGATTAAATATGTTAATCACCCCGTTGTTCGTAACTACCTTTCACTGCTGATGGTACAGGGCGGGAATTTTATTTTCCCGCTGCTGGTTTTTCCTATCATTGGCCGTAATATTGGTGTCGCGCTATTTGGCGATATCATGTTCTGCTACATGATAGCGTTTTATCTTTCTATATTTGTTGACTATGGCTTCAACTTTTCAGCAGTGCGTACTATTGCAAAAATGGACAATCACTATGAGTTATCACGTAGCTTTTATGCGGTAGCCTTTAGTAAACTGTTTTTAACACTGGTGGCCCTATTAGTTATCTCATTGATGACATTCAATTGGGAGAGACTTGCAGTATTGAGTGATTACATACTGATCTCCTCGTTACTTATTGTTGGCTCAATGCTTTCACCTTACTGGTTATTGCAAGGGGTGGGCAAGATGGCCTGGGGAGCGATGATCACGCTGTTGGCAAGGGTTGTCACGTTAGTCACTTTTTTGCTGTTTCCTATCACCGCTACAAGCGCGGCACTGCTGCTTGCTTTCCCCAATTTTTTGGCAGCAGTCGTTATACTAATGTGGGTTATCAAACGTTATCAGTTGGGTTACCCAAAACTCGTGATACCAAGTGTTGTGGCTAATTTACGTGAAGGTTGGCCGGTATTCATCGCCAATTCAATAACGATGGTGTACTCAGCCAGTAATACTATTTTGTTGGGAATAATTGCTGGCCCAGTTTCTGCTGGGTTATACGGAGCAGCAGAAAGATTAGTGCGTTCTGGTCTAGCAGTGATGGCACCTTTATGCCAAGCTGCTTATCCGATTATTTGCAGCTATCGCGAGAACGAAAGTGTCAAGCGCAATCGACTGATAAAAAGAGTGCTTGTCTTCAGCACACTTTTTGGTGTCTGCGCTTTTTGGTTTATTAACCAGTTTTCAGCTCAAATTATCACTTTACTATTTGGTGAAAAATTTATTGAAGCGGCCCCTATTCTTGCCGTACTTTCAATGATGCTGTTGATTATCCCGCCGGCAATTGTGCTAGCCCAATTGTTCTTGCTGGCTAATCATCATGATCGTACTTTGCAACGGATTTACATCTGTTGCGCTGCAACTCATTGCATGCATATCTATTTTACGACATACATGTTCGGTGCAATTGGAGCGTCATATTCATTGGTGTTTACTGAATTTTTGGCTACAGCACTGATTATTTACATGAGTAGCAGACTATTAAAAGGTTGATTAATACCCGTCATACTTCAAGTTGCTTGAAACGCTCGTTAAGTCCGAGATGCCTTGGGCAATCGTTCTGAGAGGCTATGATGAGATACATCCCTGTATCACAACCTACGGACTGACTTAATGTCGTTTATATTCGCTTCTGGCAAATTTGTCGGTGACTGACGCCGCAACACACCCTTTCCCTAATATCAAGATTGGTTAATCAACTTGAAAGATCGCGGGTATATACGCGGCAAAAATTCGATTTATTCCGCAAAGATCTCACATCACTGAACAATCCCTGCCCCGCTAATTTATCTGTACAATACTCATCTTCACGTTATGATATGGTTTTATATTTATTAACTTTAATCAATTATCTCTTTTGTTTTCAACGTTAAAGTTTTTTAAAACAGGAGTTCCTAATGTCCAAACAACAAATCGGCGTTGTCGGCATGGCGGTGATGGGCCGCAATCTGGCACTGAACATTGAAAGCCGTGGTTATACCGTTTCAATTTTTAACCGTTCCGGTGACAAGACTGATGAAGTGATTGCCGAGAATCCAGGCAAAAGTTTAGTGCCATACTACAGCGTGGAAGAATTTGTCGAATCGTTGGAAAAGCCACGCCGCATTTTGCTGATGGTAAAAGCGGGGGATGCGACGGATAAGACCATTGCTTCTTTGACCCCGCATCTGGAAAAGGGCGATATCCTGATTGATGGTGGCAACACCTACTATAAGGACACCATTCGCCGTAATCGTGAACTGTCTGCTCAGGGCTTCAACTTTATTGGTACCGGAGTGTCCGGTGGTGAAGAGGGGGCTTTGAAAGGGCCTTCTATCATGCCTGGCGGCCAGAAAGAAGCCTATGAACTGGTTGCTCCTATCCTGAAGAAAATCGCCGCTGTAGCTGAAGGCGAGCCCTGCGTTGCCTATATCGGTGCTGATGGTGCCGGGCATTATGTGAAGATGGTGCATAACGGTATCGAGTATGGCGATATGCAACTGATCGCAGAGGCTTACTCGTTGCTGAAGCAGGCATTAAACTTGAGCAATCAACAACTTGCTGAAACCTTTAGCGAGTGGAATAAAGGCGAACTGAGCAGTTATTTGATTGATATCACCAAAGATATCTTCACCAAGAAAGATGACGAAGGTAAATACCTGGTTGATGTGATCTTGGATGAGGCTGCTAATAAGGGTACCGGTAAATGGACCAGCCAGAGCTCGCTGGATCTAGGCGAACCACTGTCGTTGATCACGGAATCAGTGTTTGCGCGTTATCTCTCTTCATTGAAAGAGCAGCGTGTTGCGGCATCTAAAGTGCTGACTGGCCCTAAAGTAACGCCATTTAGCGGTGATAAAGCCGAGTTTGCGGAAAAAGTGCGCCGGGCGTTGTATCTAGGCAAAATCGTGTCTTATGCGCAAGGCTTCTCTCAGTTAAAAGCAGCCTCTGAGGAAAATAATTGGGATTTAAATTACGGTGAAATTGCCAAGATTTTCCGTGCTGGGTGCATCATCCGCGCTCAGTTCCTACAAAAAATTACTGATGCTTATGCTGAAAATGCCGACATTGCTAATCTATTGCTGGCGCCTTACTTCAAACAGATTGCCGATGATTATCAGCAGGCACTGCGTGATGTAGTTTCCTATGCGGTGCAGAATGGCATTCCAACGCCAACCTTCTCTGCCGCCATCGCCTACTACGACAGCTACCGCTCTGCTGTGTTACCTGCCAACCTGATCCAGGCGCAGCGTGACTACTTTGGCGCGCATACTTACAAGCGTATTGATAAAGACGGGGTATTTCATACCGAATGGATGAAGTGAACTTAAACTGAGGATTTAATTTGCACTGGATTAAATCCAATACTTTTTGAAGTGCATATTGAGTCCGAGATACCAGGGACAATCACACTAAGGGGTACTCAGGCGGCTTATGCCGCTACGACCCCTTCAGTACGCTTCCCCTAATAACCAGCGTGGGTAAGCGTTTTCAAGTTAATTGGGTATTAGTGGATGAATTATATTAAAGCGGTAAAGGCAGTCGATTTATCATCAGTACCAGACATTGCTTGATCTGAGCTACCTTCCTTGTAAATATCCATTAGTAGCAGGCCAGAGTCATTATTATTCATGTCATTATCCTGAAATAAAAAAACTATTCGTTTTTGAGTAAGATTTTTTTGCTATATTTAGAAAGTGCTTTTTTCTCAACAAAATGCCATGAGCACGCAGCTAAAATTATCGTAATCGCAGCGCTGACCGACATGCTAAGGAAGAACGGCATGTTGGTGTAGTTAATTATGATCTGCTGTACAGGGAAAGCATAAATGTAGATTCCATATGAAAAATCGAACCTCCCGTTTACTAAGAAGTCATTAAAAGATGTGCATATAAGTATTGTCATAAATGACACTAGAATATAGCAAGTAACGGTGTATTCTATTTTTTTCCCATAAGTGGAAAAAGCGTACATGAAAAGAAATATGGCTATGAACAAACAAACATTCTTTTTTTTCCACTTGTCATAATTGAGAGCTAAAACAGCCCCAAGAAAGAAAGACGATCCGCGAAGAAAAAATAACCACAGAGGAATAGAAAACACGAGTATTTGATACTCATTGATCAATAGTATAATTGACATGAATACCATGAAAATGAAAGCAAAAGTGAAGAATTCAGCTCTCTTCCATGTTGCTACAGCAAGACCAGTGATTAAATAACATAAGAATTCAAGAGGCAGTGTCCATAAACTGCCATTGATTCCTGGATGTATAAAATTATCAGAGATGCCGTCATTGGTAAAACCATTTAAAGAAATTGTGCTTATTATATTTTTGAAAACTTCAGCGGTGAAGTATTCATTTGGTTGATGACGGTTAACAAAGCCACCAATTACTATAAACATAATTAATGAGCAAGGAATTAAAGCGGGGAATATACGTTTAACACGCTTGGACATAAAATCCACAAAGTCATTGCTATTCATCGCTGACTTTGAAATTAAAAACCCAGAAATACTAAAGAAAATTATAACGGCAATCCCCCCCAGACTTTCAAAGTTAAGTATATATGGCTCTAATTGACCAGATAGGGCGTAATGATGTGAGAATAACACCATAAGAGCAGCCATATGTCTTACTGTATCGAAGCAATTTTTTCTGTTCATGAAATTCCTGTGATAAAAAACCAAAACCATTCTAATAATTAATGTATCGTACTCGGGTAGTTGTCCCGATATAAATGGAGTAAATATTAACACTTGCTTAGTCATAGTCAAGAAGCTGTAAGGATTTTGGGTGGCGCTTGAAAGTGATTTATCTTTTTTATACCCAGAGTGTGCCAAAGAAAAAGAATCACTCGATAGGCAATGTGGGATCGAGTGATGGTCGTCCCCTTTTTTATGTCTATGGGCTGGGACGGTTACGTTTAAAGCAGGATTACGAAAAAGATGCACCGAGCAAGGATAGACACTGAGTACCTAGCGTCTGTCCTTGGCGGGGCGGTGTTTCGTAATCTTGCCCTGAGTATTAATCTGTACAGTTTATATCATTAATATATTTAGCTGGTACCTTCATTTTAAATTTAGGCACAGGCGGTTCAATTTGTATTAATAAAAACCCGTCAGTTGCTATTTCTGGGTGACATAAACTACTTTTAAATTTATTTGAAGAGTTATATTTTAGTGTCGAATTACTTATAACGGAGCCGTTCAGTACATTCATTATATGAAGAATTAAAACAATTATAACCAATGCATATGAAATTTTATTTAAAAAATAGATATTGGATAATTGAGACAATACTATAACGAAGAGAGTAGATGAAATTACATTTATACCCATAAAATATCTATCAGGATATGTTGCCGTATAATTATTAAGAATTCCCGTTAATCCATACCGCCCACTTATAGTGGCTATAGTGTACACTGCCATTACAGAGAATAGAAATATTATAGCATTTTTAGCTTTATCATTTTTAGTGCTTATATATGCAAAGATACACATTGAGAGGAATAGAAAGCTAAACAAAATAGAAGCTAAATCATTAAATACACTGTACCAAGGGAATATGAAATTATATAATATAGATCTTGCCGTAACCATTTCAATAATATTTTTCGGATTTGGAGTGCCTAATATGCCTCCGTGTCCATCCATATTAGGAATAATGATTAAAAAAAGTAATGATAATGATGTAATTAAAGGCAGGAATTCAAGCAGGGCATGTTTATTTTTTATAAAATATTTTATCCGCAAAGCCAAATAAATACCAGTAACAGCAAAACAAACTGGATTTGTTGCAGCTGCAAGAAATATAAATATATCAAAAATGTATTTGAAATATTTTACCCTGCACTCGCCTCTTAATAAATGGAGGCATACCGAGATGATTGGCATGTAAAATCCAACTTGGACTAAAGTGCCTATACTCTCACTGGTAGATCCGCCAAGGGGAACTAATATAGAAAATAGAAACCCTGCCATTGAAAAGAAACGATTAGAATAAATTCTCAAGCATTTATAGATTAATATAGCAACAACAGAATAGAAAGAATATGAAACTATCGCTATGGCTTGCGGTAAAAAAGAAAGAGGGCTGCCACTGACTATATAACTAATTTTTGAGGAAATAAAAAGTAAAGCAATGTTGAAGAAAACATAATAATCTGAGCGTGCATGTAAAAATGTGGATATCCAGCCATCACGCAATGCTTTTGCTGTCCATATACCATCTTCTGCATAAACGTTAGCATCTAGGAATGCATAGGGCTCGCGAAAAAATAGGATTGAAAAGCCCAAAAAGAATAGGAATAATATTTTCATTACGTCTTTCATATTATCATCTCTAAGCTCTAGTACTGTCTGAGACAGTTTGTGACTGTTAAAATAATGAATCATTGAATATTTACTTACATTAAAACTCACCTACTAACCTATATCGCTTTAATGTAGAAACATTAATTATTTTTTTAACTTTATATTATATAAACCAAAACTTGCCTTAAATAATACGAGAAGAACAGAAATATTACCTTTTACACTACTTATCTTAGTTGGTACTTCTCCTTTAGGATAGCGCCGTATTGTTGCTAGTTCAATGCACCGGTACCCCAACTTCGGTGCGCGATAGGATAGGTAAGCTAATAATTCATATGTCATAAATACATCTCGGAATATAGACATATTCGGGTCAAGTAACATTTTTTTACTATAGGCACGGAAGCCTTGTGTAGTATCTGTCCATTTGAAACCTGACGCGATACTTAATACCGGAGCATGCATAAAGCGTATGGCTAAATCACGTGATTTAGGTGTGTTCTCTGCAATACCGCCGTTAAGAAAGCGTGAGGCTTGAACAAAATCGAATCCATTCTTTAATGCAGTAATGAAATTTGGAATGGCTTCGGGATCATCTTTATCATTTCCATCGATCGTGATAATACCTTCATAGTCCTGTTCCAAGGCAAATGCATATGCACAACGTAGTTGGGCACTTAATTTGCCTTCCCCAGTTTTCAATAATAACCCACGAACACCCAAATCTCGCAAGCTGGTCAGTTCTAAAGAACCATCACTACTACCGCCATCAACGATAATAATATCTGCCATATCAGCAATTGCCAGTGCAGCCATACGGCTGAGCAGGCTTTTAATTCGTTCTCCTTCATTGATAACTGGAATAATGACACAATAGTCACTCTTTTTTCCAAGCCATAAGGAAATATCGAACGATGGGACTTGCCATGAATCTTGCTGCTTTGTCAATGTATTCATAATAGTTTCATTCTGTTGTTATTTTAAGCTACGCGCGCAGTGATCAGTGCAACTCCAGCGATAACCAGAGCTATGCCAGCGCCAGTAGTCCAGTGTAATGGTTCATTGAAAATGAGCACTGAAAGTAACGCAACGGAAGCAACAGCACCCGTTGTCAATATCGGATGTGCTACGTTTAACGGAAGATAGGCTAAGGCCGCTGCATAAAGTAAAAATGCTGCCCCATATAAAATTAATCCTAGCCAGAATGGCCAATTAGTTAGTGCAGCCAACGGATCGGTAAAACTCGGAAATTTACGTGGTGGCATCATGGCTAGCTTAATTAATACACTGGCTGATGCATTAGATGCGATGCCTAACAATAGAATCAACCATTTCATATGTTATTCACCTGCAATGCAGGGCGATAATTGGTGATTGTGTGTTGCAGTGCTCGCTCAATAGAGTATAAATGAGGCTCACTTGTTGTTGCTACCATTTCAATAGTGGCCACCTGCATGGGCAAATATTGAGCTAATGCGTGATGGATTGCGCTGTGGTTTGTAGTAGCATCTCCAATTGGTAGCAGGTCCGCTTCACTAATATGGATATGACCAATTAAATCTGAATAACAAGGCAGTAGATCATTAACATTTTCGCTGTTAATTGCCATCGCGCCGGTATCCAATTGCATTTTTATTGATGGGTGTTGGATTAACTTAACAATACGTGCTGTTTCTTCAGTGGTGGTCATAAAATTGGCACCATAGTGCGTCGGGTTTGGTTCCAGACAAATAATTACACCATGCTGTTGTGCAATGTCCGCGAGTTGTTGAAAGAAAGATAGCGCAGTTTCGATGGTTTTTTGCTCACTGAGTCCTGAACAGTCTCTATTACGTGGCGAACCAAAAACGAGACGAGTTGCACCTAAACCCACTGCAATACGACAAACTGCAGTTAAATGGGATAGCATAGCTTGCTGGCTCTCTTCAGAACCGAATACATTCAACCCTTGTGTGCCGAATAATAGGGCCTGCATCCCAACAATCTCAATATTGTGGTCACCCCACCAATTTTTGACTTTAGCAATATCAGTATTTGACGCATTAATAGGATCAGCGAAATATTTCCCTGGTGCAATATCAATAGCATCTACTTGATACTTATGTAAAAGCCCTACCATGGCATTATCTTCTGCTACATCCCAAGCAATATTAGAAATGGACAATCTCATTTCTTTTCCTCAGTTGCAGATTTCATCGCGATAGGTTCGGACTGAGCATAAGCGCGGATCGCTTGTATCGTTTCACGAACACTATATTGATAATTACCTTGGCCGCCTAGTATAGATGCATATTGAGATTGCATATCATATGTGGCTGCTTCCCCGTCAAACTGCTGTTCAAAACTGATGCCAAAGCCTTGCTGAGCAACTTGCGCCACACTTAGCGGTGAACTTGTTAAGTGAACGAGCTTTAATTCGGCTTTCAATGAAGCTTGTATATCGAACCACAAGTTGACCATCGGATAAAATTGAAATACACCGCGGCTATCGATTGAATGAAGGTTGTTGCTATTAAGAAAATCAAAAATGATGTTTTTGCGTAGCCCTGGGCCAACTAATCCAGGTAATCGAACTATCAAAAACTGTTCAAAATTATGTTTGACAAATTGCTCCAAACGATAACGATTAAGACCATAAGCATGGAGGTCTGTGGTGTCAACTAAACTTGACTCATTGACGCCAATGGGTGATTTAAAAACATCCACAGTACTGATAAGGATGAACGTTTTACATTTTATTGTTTTTAAATGTGCAATCAGGCTGTCTATTTTTTTACGGTCAGATTCTGGATCTTTGTTGGCTAACCATTTTTGCGCAGGTGCGCCTGCACATACAACGGTATCAAAAATATTATTATCAATATCGCCAATGTTGTTAGAACGATAAAGTGCGTCAAACTTTGCTTGCTTCAGTAGGGTACTACCAACAAACCCCGAAAATCCGATTAAGGCATTTTGCATTATCTTCCACCTGATTATCTTTGCTACTTGTTGCCGATAGGTTATCGGTCACGGCCCGTTTGAACTTTATTTTTGTATGTACTGCTAGAATCACTGAGAACATTAACACGATCCTGGTTGACCATAACAGCACTGTTCTTTTCGAATACAATTGAGTAATCAGCCTGCTCACTGCGATCATCCAATAAGCGGCCAAGGTACTCACCAAAAAAAGCCAGCATGACAAATTGTAACATAAATAACAGAGACATAAAGAGAACAGTTGTTGTCCACCCCTCAACTACGTGGCCACTAATAATATTGATAGTCACACTGTATACTGCAAAAATGAATGCAGCTAAACTTCCTATCATGCCGATTCCAGACATCCAGCGTAGTGGTCGAGATGAGTTGAATACCATCAAACGCACCAAGTATCGGAAACCACACCAGAAGGATTTTTTTTGTGAGCTGTCTGGCTGTAGTTCGTAACAGTATGAACCACTAGGATAGCCAGTTTTTTGTATTCTTAAATAAAATTGGTGATGGAAACGGCCGGTACTGGTGACTGAGTTAACCGCTCGTCGACTAAGACAACGTAAGCTGGTTGCCTGTGGCGGTAAGTGGTAGTCGATAGCTTGCAGGATTTTATCTGAGATTGAACGAAACAAGCGATAAGCTAATGAAATAGGTTGTTCAGCAACACCCACTACGACATCCATACCTGATTTGCAGCACTCAACGGTACCTGAAATAGCACTGATTGGATCAGTTTGAAGATCGAAAAGTACCACAAAATCACCGATGGCATTTTCAAGACCAGCAGCCCAAGCAACATCATTGTGAACGCAGCCGGCAAGTTGAATATAACGAACGCTGGGGATATGGCGTAACATCGTTTCCATATCATATCCTGGGCTATTTGTTACCCAAGGCCCTTGAATTATAATGACTATTTCATAATCAGAATACAAGCTATCCAAATAAACTTGAATTTGTTTTACTTTTTCTTCTATCCCAACTAACTGTTGGTCAATATTTAATACTACTGAAACAAAAGAGTCACTTTTCACGGCGTTAACACTCCTATCAATCTACAATATGCTGCTTAGTAATCGCATCGATTACATCATATACATTGTCTATTTTTCCCCCCATAATGCAGTGGAACCCAGATAAACCATGATTAGCTCTAAATAATATTGGGCGCGAATCATCAGATTCACTACGAGGTAGCAAGGTTTTCACTTCCCAGAGAGAGCGCTTATACTCACAATCTTCTAGAATGGGTAAGTAGCGCATGGCATCTTTCTTCATATAGTGCCAAGCACTATTTTTTTCGTCTTCATCAAATTTTCTATGAGCATCAACATAAGTGATATGGTCTTTGTCGAACCATTCATAATGTGGGGTATAACGAACGTGACTAAAAGAATGCAACTTAGCAGAGGGGAAGGGCATTACGGAAAAGAATGGACCACACATCACCGTCAAGCCAACTTTTTTCAACTCATCCGGTACATCCACAAGGCACATTTCTGTCATTTCATGCTTAAGAGGGATTAACTCTAGAGTAGAATTTTGCAACATGTAGTTGATATGAGAGTAAGTGCAGTTGAATACATGATCAGCATACATCTCTGCAATTTCACCAGACTGGGTATTCGTGTAGGTAACCATTAAACCGTCTTGGTGCTGGCATACCTTATCGACTGAAACATTTGTCTGATAATTGGCTAAGGATGTTTTCACTCGCTCTAGCATGGCATCGCGAAGTTTCCACGAGTCAAAAGCATATTCGGTAACAGAAAAACAGGCATCTATCATGGCCGGATTAGTGAGCTTTTGTAAGTGGGAGGGGGCGGACTCACAAGATGCGCCAATACGCTCACAAAATTTGGTGAACTGATTAGCTGTCACTTTTCCTAGTTTGCTGCTGATTAAATAGTACTTTTCGAAGTCGGAGTCGATACAATCACGAAACTCAGCCACAAAACGAGGGAAAGATACGCGAGACCTTAAGGCGGTTAAAATGCTACGAGGATAATGGTAACCATTATGAACGCGTGCTTGATTGTTAAATGATGCCCGAGACATAAAGTTTGACTCTTTTTCAAACAGTTGGACATCATGCCCCCGCTCTGCAAAAAATTCGGCAATATACATGCCGAAAAAACCACCACCTACGATAACAATCTTTTTTTTCATAGCATATCATTCACTTTTTTAAACATTTTTTGATAAAAAAGTATATTCAGCAAAAAAAATTAAGATATCAATAGTATCTATATATCAAGTTAACTTCACCAAATATTGTACTATTTTGAACGTTGTTACGCTGAACAGTTACGCTGAACAGCCTGACTCAGTTGATTACATATCCTTTTTGAGGCGCGCTGAGTTGGATTTGATACAGGTGACCATGTCACTAGTCACTTTTCTTACACATGAAGTCGTTTTAAGCTTCAGCTTATCCCTATGAAAAAAAAGAATTTAGTGCACTGGAGAGTCATGCCTTTATTGTTTGGATTTATAGTAGCAAGATGATTGGACTTTCTAAAGCAGGGCGCCTAGGGGGTATAACGATGCAGTAAGAGTCTATGGCGATAGGCTCTTACTGCTACAACTCAACTCCTAACGCTACTTCTTCTCATGCCTCTCCCGCAGGCAGCTAATCACTTTACTCAGATCCAGTTCCTGATCCTGCAGTAGCACCAGCAGGTGATAGATCAAGTCTGCTGCTTCATTGGTCAGTTCTTCACGGTTATTCACCGTGGCAGCCAGAGCGGTTTCTACCCCTTCTTCCCCTACCTTTTGTGCAATGCGTTTGGTGCCGCTGGCGTACAGTTTGGCGGTGTAAGAGCTGTCTGGGCTGGCGTTTTTGCGCTCGGCCAGTAGTTGCTCAAGCTGATACAGGAACCCCCAGTCACTGCTTGCCGGGTGGAAGCAGCTATTATTGCCCAAGTGGCAGGTGGGGCCGATGGGGTTGGCCAGGATCAGCAGGGTATCGTTATCGCAATCGGGCGTGATGCTCACCACGTTAAGGAAGTGGCCGGAGCTTTCACCTTTGGTCCATAGGCGCTGTTTGGTGCGTGAAAAAAAGGTGACTTTGCCGCTGTGTTCGGTCTCTGCCAGTGCTTGCGGGTTCATATAACCCAGCATCAGCACTTCGCCAGAAACCGCATGTTGAACGATCACCGGCATCAGGTTATCGGTTTTTTCCCAATCCAGTTTACTTCTCTGTTGTTCTGTTAACACAGGCGAATCTCCACACCATTCTTTGCCAGGAACTTTTTCAGCTCCCCGATATTGATAATTTGTTTATGGAACACCGAAGCAGCCAGTGCGCCGTCGACATTGGCATCACGGAAGGCCGCCAGGAAGTGTTCCATAGTACCGGCGCCGCCAGAGGCAATCAGTGGTACCTGGCACACTTCCCGTACACGTTGCAGTTGCTCCAGGTCATAGCCATTGCGCACGCCGTCCTGGTTCATCATATTAAGCACAATTTCCCCAGCACCACGGCGTTGCACTTCCTGTACCCAATCAAGGGTTTGCCACTGCGTCACCCGGGTGCGGGTTTCGTCGCCGGTATACTGGTTAACATGATATGTGCCGGTGGTGGCTTCAAACCAGGTGTCTATTCCCACCACAATGCACTGTACGCCAAAGCGCTCCGCCAGGCGGCTGATAAGCGTTGGGTCTGCCAGTGCTGGTGAGTTGATGGAAATTTTGTCCGCACCAAAGGAGAGGATCTGGCTGGCATCTTCCTCGCTTTTAATCCCTCCGGCGACACAGAACGGAATATCGATCACTTCTGCTACCCGCGATACCCAGCTTTTATCCACCACCCGGCCATCGCTAGAGGCGGTGATATCGTAAAATACCAGTTCGTCGGCGCCTTCCTGGGCATAGCGTTGAGCCAGCGGAACGATGTCACCAATAATTTCGTGGTTGCGGAACTGAACGCCTTTCACCACTTGCCCATCTTTAACGTCCAGGCAAGGTATTATCCGTTTTGCCAACATGCGATAGCCTCCTCAACACTGAATTTACCGTCTAACAGGGCGCGCCCAACAATCACCCCTTCAACACCGCTACCACGTAATTGAGCGATATCATCCAAGTTACCGATGCCACCGGATGCCTGGAAGGCGATTTGTGGGTAGCGTTGGCACACTTCCTGATACAGCTCCACGTTGGAGCCTTTCAACGTGCCATCCCGTGAAATATCGGTACAAAGCACGTGTTTCAGGCCGAAAGGCAGGTACTGTTCAATAACTTGTTCCAGTGTGGCGTCAGAGTTCTCTTGCCAGCCACTGATGGCGACCTGTTTACGGCCTTGGGCGTCAATGCGCACATCCAGCGCCAGTACCATGGCATCGGCACCGTAACGCTCAAACCAACCCTGTACCATCTCCGGCTGTTTTACTGCTGTTGAGCCGATCACCACGCGGCTGGCACCAGCGGCCAGTAGGGAAGCAACATCTTGCTCGTTACGGATACCGCCCCCCACTTGTACCGGCACATTGATGCCTGCCAATAGTTTGCGCAGTAAGGGAATTTGCCGGGCAGCGGGATCTTTAGCCCCGGTCAGGTCCACCAGGTGCAGCACCTGTGCCCCTTGTTGCTGATAGTCTTGCAAGCGCAGTAGCGGATCGTTGCCATAATCACGTTGTTGGCCATAGTCACCCTGGTGCAGGCGCACTACATTGCCGTCGATTAAATCTAAAGCGGGAATAATCATGCTAGCTACATCTCCAGAAAGTTTTTCAACAGTTGGGCCCCAGCGCTGCCAGATCGCTCTGGATGAAACTGCACGCCAAAGAAGTTGTCTTTTTGTACGGCGGCGGTGAAGGGCTCGCCGTAGTTCGCCTGAGCGATGGTGTTTGCACATATTGGCAGCGCATAGCTATGAACAAAGTAGAAGTAGGCACCGTTATCGATGCCACGGAACAGCGGATTACCCGCGTGCGAAACGATCTGGTTCCAACCCATATGGGGCAGAGGCAGGCCGAAATCGGTCATCTGTTTTACTGGGGTATCAATCAGCCCTAGGGTTTTAATACCGCCACTCTCTTCGCTGCTTTCTGCCAATAGTTGCATTCCCAGGCAGATGCCCAACACCGGTTGGGTGCAGGCTTTGATCAGGTCGATTAACTGGCGCTGTTTTAATTGTTCCATGGCGGCTTGTGCTGTCCCTACGCCAGGCAGGAACAGTTTATCAGCACCTAGTACCACTTCGGGTGTGCGGCTGACTTCTGGCTGGTAACCCAGCCGTTTTACCGCGTAAGCGACGGAGGCCAGGTTGGCACAGCCGGTGTCGAGGATCACCACTTTCATCACAGCACCCCTTTCGAACTGGGCAAGGTGTTGCCATCCACGCGGATCGCCTGGCGCAGAGTGCGGCCAAAGGCTTTAAACAGGCTTTCAACCCGGTGATGGTCATTGCGGCCTTTGGTTTTCAGGTGCAAGGTGCAAGCCATGGCATAAGACAATGAACGGAAGAAGTGTTCAACCATCTCGGTACTGAGATCACCCACACGCTGATAGTTGAAATCAGCTTTGTATTCCAGGTGCGGGCGACCAGAAATATCCATCGCGCAACGGGCCAGGCACTCATCCATCGGCAGCACAAAGCCAAAGCGGGCAATCCCACGCTTGTCGCCTAACGCTTTATTCAGGGCTTCACCCAGTGCCAGCGCGGTATCTTCCACGGTGTGGTGGTCATCAATATGCAGGTCGCCACTCACCTGGACATCCATACGGATGCCGCCATGGGTAGCAATCTGATCCAGCATATGGTCGAAGAAGCCAAGACCGGTTTTAATCTTGCTGTTACCTTCGCGGTCCAGCCAGACATTGACCTCAATCTGGGTCTCTTTGGTCACTCGCGTCACTTGAGCATGGCGGTCGCGTTTGGTCAGCTGTTGGGTAATGGCCGCCCAGCCCAAACTTTGGCGCTGATACAGCAGCCCTTGAATGCCCATATTGTTGGCTAATTGGATATCGGTTTGGCGGTCACCAATCACATAGCAGTTGGCGGTATCCATCACGCCCGGCTCCAGGTAACCTTTAACCATGGCGATTTTAGGTTTACGGCATTCGCACTGATCGTCTGGCTTATGCGGGCAGATCAGGGTCTGTGCGAATTTAATCCCCTGAGAATCGAAGATCTGCATCATCAGGTTGTGTGGGGGATCAAAAGTTTCCTGTGGGAAACTGGCCGTCCCCAGTCCATCCTGATTGGTGATCATCACCAGGGTAAACCCCGCTTGTTGCAGTGCCAGCAGGGAAGGGATCACCTCCGGCTCCAGCGCCAGTTTATCCAGGCGGTCAACCTGAAAATCTTCCGGTGGTTCAGCAATCAGCGTGCCATCGCGGTCAATAAAAAGAATTTTCTGGCTCACATCGGCTCCTTAGGCTGTGGGCAAACAATTGAGGGCATCAACAACGCGCTGGCATTCACTACGGGTACCAATGGTGATGCGTATGCAGTTAGCCAGGCTAGGCTGTTTATTTTGGTCGCGCAGGATAATGCCTTGATCCCACAAACTTTTAAACGCATTACTGGCGGCAGTGACCCGGACCAGCAGGTAATTGCTTTCGCTGGGGAACACCTGCTCCACGCAAGCACACTCCGGCAATACCTGTTGTAACCAACTACGGTTGGCAGCAAGTTCGCTCACGCGTTGGCGCATAACCGCAATACCTTCGCTACTTAGCGCCTGGGCGGCGATATCCGCCACTGGGGCAGAAAGGGGATACGGGGCAATCACTTTTAACAACAGGTTGATGACGTCTGGGTTCGCCAAGGCAAAACCACAGCGCAAACCGGCCAGCGCAAAGGCTTTTGACAGGGTGCGCAGTATCACCAGGTGTGGGTAATCCTTTAACCAGCCAGCAACGGAAGCCTGCGGGCAAAATTCAATATAGGCTTCATCCACGGCCACCAGCGCTTTGCCTTGTGCCATTTCCAGCAGTTGGCGCAAGTCGTCAGGGTTCAGCAGGTTACCGGTTGGGTTATTCGGGCTGCAGGCATAAATCAGTTTGACGTTATCCAGGTTGGCGGCAATGGCTGGCAGGTCCAGTTGCCAATCTTGCTTGGCTGGCACGGTGCGGCGTTCCACGCCAAAGGTTTCCGCGCTGACGCCATACATGCCATAGGTAGGCGGGCAATAAAGAATGGCGTCTTTGCCTGGTTCACAGAAAGCACGGATCAGCAGTTCGATGGCTTCATCTGCACCACGGCACACCACTACCTGCTCTTTATTCACCCCGGCATACGCGGCATAACGCTCAATCACCTGTGCGGGTTGGCATTCTGGGTAGCGGTTTAAGTTCTGGCTGGTCAGTTGGAACTCTGGTGCCAGTGGGTATTCATTGGCATTCAGCCACACATCCCCTTTGCCCCCTAAACGGCGAGCAGACAGGTAAGGGGTGAGTTCACGCACGTTTTTACGCGCTAATGCTTCAATATTCATGCTTGCTCCTTCAGCGCAGCGACACGCAAGGTCACGGCATTTTTGTGGGCGATAAGTTGCTCGGCAGCCGCTAACGTTTCAATGGTGGGGGCCAGCGTCATAAAGCCTTGCGGTGTCAGTTCCTGTACCGTCATGCGTTTTTGGAAATCCGCCAGCCCCAGGCTTGAGCAGGTGGCGGTATAGCCGTAGGTGGGTAGCACGTGGTTGGTGCCCGAGGCGTAATCACCGGCCGACTCTGGTGACCAGTCGCCAAGGAAGATCGAACCCGCACTGGTGATGCTATCTACCAAAGCGCGTGCATCTCGGGTCTGGATAATTAAGTGTTCAGGCCCATACTGGTTGCTGATAGCGATACATTCCGCCAAATCTTTGGTGACGATCAAGCGGCTGCTGGCTAATGCCTGGCGCGCCGTGGCGGCCCGGGGCAATTGTGCCAGTTGTTGTTCAACCGCCACTACCACTGCTTCGGCCAAGGCTTGATCGGGCGTCAGTAGAATCACCTGTGAATCTGGGCCATGCTCCGCTTGTGATAACAGGTCAGCGGCGATAAATGCCGGCGTAGCACCCGAGTCAGCAATCACTAATACTTCGGAAGGGCCCGCTGGCATATCGATGGCGGCACCATCCAAGCGTTGGCTGATCTGGCGTTTGGCTTCGGTAACAAATGCATTGCCCGGGCCAAATATTTTATCCACCTGCGGAATGGAGTCGGTGCCGAAAGCCAAGGCGGCAATAGCCTGAGCGCCACCCACCTGAAACACTTCCTGCACCCCACAAAGCTGTGCTGCGTAGAGAATTTCATCAGCAATGGGGGGCGGTGAGCAGAGCACCACGCGGCGGCAACCAGCAATACGTGCTGGGGTGGCCAGCATCAATACGGTGGAGAATAGCGGGGCAGAACCGCCGGGAATATATAACCCGACCGAATCGATAGGGCGGGTCACCTGCTGGCAACGCACGCCGGGCAAGGTTTCGATATCCACCGGGGGTAACTGTTGCGCATTATGGAATGTTTCCACATTGGCGACAGCCACCGCCATTGCCTGTTTGATTTCCTCCCCCAAGCGGGCACTGGCTTGCGCGATTTGCTCGGCGGTAACACGCAGTGCAGTCACTTCGGTGTGGTCAAACTTGGCGCTATATTCACGCAGTGCACTGTCACCACGGGTTTTTACATTCTCCAGTATTTCACGCACGGTGCGGGTGATGCTGTCAGAGGCGGAAATAGCCGGGCGCATCAGCAATTCAGCCTGTTGCTCGGCATTACAACTGCCCCAATTGACCACCGTATTGAAGTTCTGCATGGTGTTACTCCATCATCTTCTCAATGGGCAGTACCAGAATGGAGCTGGCACCCAGGGTTTTCAGTTTTTCCATGGTTTCCCAGAACAGGGTTTCACTGCTCACCATATGCATGGCAACACGGCTGTCCGCACCGGCTAATGGCAGAATAGTCGGGCGTTCGGCACCGGGTAGCAGGGCGATGATTTCATCCAGGCGATCACTCGGGGCGTGCAGCATAATATATTTGGATTCACGCGCCTGGATCACCCCTTGAATACGGGTCATCAAACGGTCAATCAACTGCTGCTTCGGCTCAGACATGGCGCCATCACGTTGGATCAGGCAGGCTTTGGAGCGGTAAATCACTTCCACTTCACGCAGGCCGTTGGCTTCCAGCGTGGCACCGGTGGAAACCAGGTCACAAATGGCATCCGCCAAGCCAGCGCGTGGGGCGACTTCCACAGAACCGTTCAGTAGGCAGGATTTGAAATTCACCCCTTGTTTATCGAGATATTGCTTAAGCAGGTGTGGGTAGGAGGTAGCGATGCGGGAATTTTGCAAACATTGTGGGCCGCTATATTCACTATCCAATGGGGCTGCCAGTGACAGGCGGCAAGAACCAAAGTCCAGACGGCGCAGCATTAAGTAACGCGGGTCTTCCCCTTGAGCACGGCGATTGAGCAGCTCTTCTTCCAGCACGTTTTCGCCAATGATACCGAGATCAACCACGCCATCCATCACCAACCCGGGGATGTCATCATCACGCACCCGCAGGATATCAATCGGCATATTCTCGGCGAAGGCGATCAGGCGTTGTTGTTGCAGGTTGATCTTGATACCACAGCGGGCCAGCAGTTTTTGCGAATCTTCACTCAAGCGACCTGACTTTTGCATGGCGATGCGTAAACGTGTTTTATCCAACATAGTGACCTCTGTATAAATCTTAATGAATTGAATTTGTTGTAAAAAAATAATTTATGTCAGTCTGAAACCAAAAAAAAACCCTCGGAAGATATCTTCCGAGGGCTTTCTCATGCGTTTTTTACGTTCTACGCGCCACTGGAAGATTCAAGAACCGTCTCCCAGCACACATCGCCTGAAAGACTAGTCAGGATGATGGTGATGATGGTGGTTGAACTGAACGCGTGTCATGATAATTCTCTTTACATTAAACCAGCCAATGCTGGACTGCTGATTAAGCTAAACTATCTGTGCTATCACATGCAACTATTTTTTGTGAATTTATGCTTGTCATACTGCAAATTGTTCGGTTGTTGACCATAGTTATTCGCCCCTTCCCTGAGGGTCGAGTCATTGTCGTGTAGAGACCGCCTGATTTGGCAAAGGCGTGGGTTATCTCTGCGGGGATTTGAGACACGGCTTTCCGCTGGAGCTATGCTAAAATCTACCCGCTAACAGCTATCGCGCCGATAAGCCATACTGAACGCGCCGGTGTCTCGATAAACGGAAAACGTCAACGCTATGATCTTCTTGAGAGGAAGCTGATGAAAAAAGTCGCCATTATTGGTCTGGGTTGGTTAGGTATGCCGCTGGCTTTATCATTGATGAGCCGTGGCTATAAAGTGGTTGGCAGTAAAACCACACCGGACGGGGTCGAAGCCGCAAGGATGAGTGGCGTTGAGTGTTATCAGCTTGAAGTAGTGCCAGAACTGCTTTGTCAGCCCGATGATCTAGAGCAGTTATTGCGTGTGGATGCGTTGGTGATCACCTTGCCAGCTAGCCGTACTGTCGAAGGGAGTCGCGGCTATTTTGATGCGGTGCAGATGCTGGTGGATAGCGCCATCGCTTATGCGGTTCCGCGTATTATTTTTACCAGCTCGACCTCGGTCTATGGCGAGACCAGCGGTAGTGTAAATGAAGATTCACCGCTGCATCCGGTGACTTCCAGTGGGCGCGTATTGGCAGAACTGGAGCTTTGGCTGCATCAATTACCGCATACGTCGGTAGATATCCTGCGTTTGGCTGGGTTGGTGGGGGCAGATCGCCACCCTGGGCGTTTTCTTGCCGGTAAGGTGGGTGTGAAAGGGGGAGCACAAGGGGTGAATCTGGTGCATCAGGATGATGTGATTGCCGCCATTCAACTGTTGCTCCAGCAGCCTACCGGGGGGCACGTTTATAATATTTGTGCGCCAATCCATCCCACCAAGCGTGAGTTCTACCCGTTGTTGGCCAAGCAATTGCACCTGCAACCGCCACAGTTTGCAGATGAGGGGGAGCAGGAAGGGCGGCTGGTGGACGGTAGCCGTATCTGCCGTGAGTTGGGTTTTGCCTACCAACACCCCGACCCGATACGGATGCCAATCAGTTAAGCGCCTTCAAAAGTGAAGAGTATGATAAAGGGGCTCTGATGCCCCTTTAGTGTTAACAGCACTTAAAATGCGAACCGCGCTTATACCCAAAGTATCACCTTGGGCAGGTGGTCAGGTCCGTCAGACTTTAGAGCCCCACAGGTCATACTCGTCAGCGTTTTCAATCTTCACTTTGACAATATCACCCACCTTGACGTTACTTTCACCGTTAAGGTAAACCGCACCATCAATTTCTGGCGCATCTGCCATACTGCGGCCAATTGCGCCTTCTTCATCCACTTCGTCAATCAGCACCAGTACTTCGCGGCCAATTTTATCTTGCAAACGTTGCGCAGAAATTTGCTGTTGCAACTGCATAAAACGGTGGAAGCGCTGCTCTTTGACCTCTTCCGGCACTTGATCCGCCAGCTCATTGGCTGCAGCACCCTCTACCGGGCTGTACTTGAAGCAACCGACGCGATCCAATTTCGCCTCTTTCAGGAAATCGAGCAGCATCTGGAAGTCTTCTTCGCTTTCCCCAGGGAAGCCAACGATAAAGGTGGAACGTAGCGTCAGGTCCGGGCAGATTTCCCGCCAGCGTTTGATTCGCTCCAGTGTGCGCTCTACCGCGCCAGGGCGTTTCATCAGCTTGAGAATTTTGGGGCTGGCATGTTGCAGCGGAATATCCAGATAAGGCAGGATTTTACCTTCCGCCATCAGTGGGATCACTTCATCGACATGAGGATAAGGGTAAACATAGTGCAGACGTACCCAAGCACCCAAACTAGAAAGTTGCTCACACAGGCTAACCATACTGGTTTTCACCGGTTGACCGTTCCAGAAGCCGGTGCGGTGCTTGATATCGACACCATAGGCCGAGGTATCTTGTGAAATCACCAGTAATTCTTTTACCCCGGATTCAACCAGGCGTTTGGCTTCATCCAACACGCTACCAATCGGGCGGCTATCAAGATCCCCGCGCATGGAAGGGATGATGCAGAAAGTACAACGGTGGTTGCACCCTTCGGAGATCTTCAGGTAGGCATAGTGTTTCGGTGTCAGTTTGACCCCTTGAGCCGGGATCAGGCTGGTAAAGGGGTTATGCACGGGCTTCGGTACATATTGGTGAACATGGGATAAAACCTGTTCATAACTGTGCGGGCCGGAAATTTCCAGCACTTTGGGGTGCACTTCGCGGATCTGATTTTCCTTGGCGCCCAGGCAGCCAGTCACAATCACCTTGCCGTTTTCGTTCAATGCTTCACCGATGGCTTCCAGTGATTCCTGTACGGCACTATCAATAAATCCGCAGGTGTTGACGATCACCAGTTCCGCATCATCATAACGCGGTACGACTTGGTAACCTTCGTTACGCAGTTCGGTCAAGATGCGTTCAGAATCAACCAGATTCTTTGGGCAACCGAGGCTAACAAAGCCGATTCTGGGCTGTTGGGTGACATTGTTCATAGGTTAAAAAGTATTCGGTTTGGGTGTGTTCAGGGCAGGGATTCTACAGAGATTGGCAGGGAATTTGTACTGCTATCTCTGTTTTAAAGCGGTATCAAAGCACTCTCCCACACAGGGCTAAGTCATCCATAGCCCTGTGTGGGCAGGCCGGAGCCGGCTATAGCCAACCAGCGCGCTTCAGTTTCCGGTAAAGGAAAATGCAGCCAACTGCTGTGGCACCTAATGTTGCGTGATATGCCCAGGGGAATTTCAGCTCTGGCATATCGGCAAAGTTCATCCCATACAGGCTGAAAATCACCGTCGGAATAGCCAAAATGGCCCCCCAGCCCGCCAGTCTTTTCACCACTTCATTCTGTTTTACGCTGACCAGCGCCAGGTTAACGTGCATGGCGTTGGTCAGCATTTCACGCATATCGTCTGAAGTAATGACCACTTGCCGGGCATGGTCCTGGACATCGCGAACGTAAGCACGGAGTTCTTTGGGGATCACATCTTCATGCAGATGGATAAGCTGATTGCAGATCTCATCCATGGGGAGGGCTGCATTACGCAGACCGAGCAGATGGCGGCGCAGGGTGTAGACGTTCTCAATGGCGGTTTCATCAAAATCAGAACGGAACATACTGGACTCGATATCTTCGATCATCTCTTCAAATTTACCAACAATATGGCGGTAATTGTCGACGATAAAATCCAGTACCGAGTACAGGGGAAAACCCGGTCCTAGGCTGAGGTGTTTCGGGTTCTCCTCCACTTTGGCACGGATAGGAACATAGCTGGAAGATGCACCATGGCGTACACTAATCAGGAAATGTTTACCCACAAAGAAATGTGTTTCACCGTATTCCACTTCATCGTTTATCCATTGTGCGGTTTTCACCACAATAAACAGGGAATCACCATAAGTTTCGATTTTGGGGCGCTGGTGGGCATGTAACGCATCGTCAATCGCCAGCTCGTGTAGGCCAAACTCCTCCTGGACTTTGCGCATAAAGCTATCTTCGGGTTGCCATAACCCGAGCCAGACAAAGGTATCCGGTTCTTTCACCACTTCACTGATATCATCGATCGTAATATCTTTCAGCCGTTTACCCGCTCGGTAGGCGACGCTGTTGACAACCATTTTTGGGGCTTCCATTTCATTACCTATTGGTCAGTGATGGAGCAATCAATTGAATTATTTAGAGTATACCCCTCCATACCCTATTCACTTAACTAAGTGGCAGCATCACAGCACTTTGGTAAGCTGGTCGGGCACAAAGTTGCTGGTACCAACGCTCCATATGTGGCCGCGGCTGGCGCTTGATGGGCATTTCAAACCAGGCATAAATAAAGGTACCTAACGGAATATCGCCGATGCCGAAGGTTTCACCTGAAAGATAGGGTTGATTTGCCAGCGTTTGTTCCACGATATCGAGGTGGTGTTCCATTTCCTTAATGGCGGCTTCGATTTGTTGATTATCACGTTGTTCCGGCTCGGTACGAACTATGCCCCAAAATAGGGTACGGAACGGGGCCGCGATCGGGGCAATTTGCCAATCCATCCACTTTTCTGCAGCGGCGCGGGCTTGCAGATCTTGCGGGTAAAAGGGGGGCTGACCAAATTTTGCTGCCAGATAGCGAACAATGGTATTCGACTCCCACAGCACAAAATCGTCGTCCTGCAACAAGGGTACCAGCCCATTAGGGTTGAGGGCTCGATAGGCGGCTTCGTTAACTTTACCGTAAGCGCCCCCGGCATTGATATGGGTGAAATTCAGCCCCAGTTCGCCAGCACACCAAAGTACTTTTTTGACATTGTTTGAGTTTTTACGGCCCCAAATGGTTAGCATAACGTGCTCCTGCATCAATTTTATAAAATAGACTCTTATCTACGCTAGAAAATGTGGTTTGTCACCTGTCACCTGTCACCTGTCACCTGTCATCTGTCAGCCTGATGGCGCTAACCATTTTAGCCTTATCCCACGGCAAATTGTACAAACTGAAAATATCAACCCAGGTTCGGGTGATTGTGTACAGTTATGTAAAAACTAAGAAAATTTGACCGACCCCTGCCAGAATAAAATCAATTGCCGCTGCCCATTGCCATTTAAGTTGGTGGGGGCTACAACAGGTACATAGATGATGAGGGTTGGCATTCGGTCGTTCTCGTCGGTTGATAGAACGGATAGCTTTATTTGAAAATTAAAGTTATTTCATGAGTTTAATGGGTACTCTGGCAACATTATGAGAAATAAAATCTTATCTGTCTCTTTTTATAAACTGGCCTTCAGTGTCGGTGCCATCTTATTGGCAGCTCCCACTGCCTATGCGGCAGAACCTGCTGAAATTCCACAAATTAATGCTAAAGCTTATGTGCTGATGGATTATAGCAGTGGCAAGATTTTGGCAGAGGGTAATGCCGATACCCGGCTGGACCCCGCGAGCCTGACTAAAATCATGTCCAGCTATGTGATTGGTCAGGCGATGAAAGCCGGTAAAATCAAACCGGACGCGCTGGTTACTGTGGGGAAAGATGCCTGGGCCACGGGGAACCCGACCTTACGTGGCTCATCGTTAATGTTTATCAAGCCGGGTGACCGGGTGCCGGTCTCTGAATTGAATAAAGGGATTGTTATCCAATCCGGTAATGATGCCAGCATTGCCTTGGCAGATTTTGTTGCGGGTAGCCAGGATGCCTTTGTTAGCTTGATGAATAATTATGCCAAATCCTTAGGTTTACAAAATACGCACTTTCTAACGGTACATGGCCTGGATGCGGAGGGGCAATACAGTACAGCGCGCGATATGGCATTGTTGAGTCAGGCGCTGATCCGTGATGTACCGGACGAGTATGCGTTGCATAAAGAGAAAGAGTTCACATTTAACAAAATTCGCCAAGTAAACCGTAACCGACTGTTGTGGAATAGCAATCTGGCAGTTGATGGTATCAAGACGGGTTATACCAGTGGTGCCGGGCATAACTTGGTGGCCTCGGCGACCGATGGCCCAATGCGCCTGATTTCAGTGGTATTGGGGGCACCGAATGACAGTGTTCGCTTTAGTGAAAGTGAAAAATTATTGACCTGGGGCTTCCGTTTCTATGAAACGGCGATACCTATCAAGGCGGATAAAGCATTTGTAACGCAAAAAGTATGGTTTGGTGATGTGAATGAAGTGCCACTCGGTGTGGCGACAGATGCTGCGGTTACTCTGCCTAAAGGGCAGATGAAAAACCTGAAAGCCAGCTACAAACTTGACCCGCCGACACTGGAAGCGCCGTTGGCGAAAAATCAGGTTGTTGGCACCATCGATTACCAACTGGATGGTAAAACCATTGCACAGTACCCGCTGGTGGTGATGCAGGAAGTCAAAGAAGGGAACTTCTTCAGCCGTATATGGGATTTTGTCATGATGAAACTGAGCCAGTGGTTTGGCGGCATCTTTGGCTGAATCAGCTAGCGAGGCGAGTTAGCAAAAAAGGGCAGACAGTTTGGTCTGCCCTTTTCGTTGTTAATGACAGGAAATGTTAATGACAGGAAATGTTAATGACAGGAAAGATTAAAGACTGGCAAGGTTAATAATCGGCAAGATTAATTACAGGCCACCACTTTGATTGCCAAACCGCCTTGTGATGTTTCACGGTATTTAGCATTCATATCTTTACCGGTTTCGTACATGGTTTCGATCACTTTATCCAGGCAGACGCGCGGTTCACTGGTACGGCGTAGTGCCATGCGGGCCGCATTAACCGCCTTTACGGCAGAAATGGCGTTACGCTCAATACAAGGCACCTGAACCTGTCCAGCCAGAGGGTCGCAGGTCAAACCCAGGTGATGTTCCATGGCTATTTCTGCCGCGATACACACCTGTGCCGGGCTGCCGCCCATCAATTCAGCCAGCCCAGCAGCGGCCATAGAACAGGCAACGCCCACTTCACCTTGGCAACCCACTTCGGCACCAGAAATTGAGGCATTCATTTTATACAAGGTACCAATGACACCAGCAGTGAGGAAGAAACGGCTGTAGGAGTTGGTATTCACTGGGCGGATAAACTGATCATAGTAGGCCAGCACTGCCGGAATAATGCCACAAGCCCCATTGGTAGGCGCGGTCACTACTCGTCCCCCTGCGGCATTTTCTTCATTAACCGCAAAGGCAAACATATTGATCCAATCCACCACGTTCATCGGGTCGATATTGTTTTTATCCCCCGTGACCAGAATACGGCGTAATGAGGCGGCCCGGCGCTGAATCTTCATTGGGCCAGGCAGTAGACCTTCTGTATTCATACCCCGCTCAATCGCGGTGCGCATCACCTGCCAGACATTGGCAAAATGTTCCTCGATTTCTTCTTTGCTACGTAATGCCAGTTCGTTCTGCATCACCAGGCCGGAAAGGGAAAGCCCGTTCTCTTTGCAGTGCTGTTGTAGCTCTTGTGCCGAGCGGTATGGGTAGGGGATAGTTTGGTTATCACTGGCGGGTTGACCAAAATGCTCTTCGTCAACAATAAAGCCACCACCGATGGAGTAGTAGGTTTTGCTATACAGTAACTGCTCGCCAGCATAAGCGCTGATGCGCATCCCATTCTCGTGCAGTGGTAGATTGCTGTTGTGGAAGTTCATCCCTCCAGAAGGTGGGAAATCAACTTCATGTGTGCCGTTAGCCAGCAACAGACGGCCGCTCTGTTCTACATTGTGGATAAAACTGCTAATGCTATCGATATCCACATCGTGCGGTAGATTACCCGCCAGCCCCATGATAATAGCAATATCGGTATGGTGGCCTTTACCTGTCAGTGACAGCGAACCATAAACATCAACCACTACTCTGGTGGTGATGTGGAGTTGCCCGGCATTAATCAAATCATCGACAAACTGTTTGCCTGCCTTCATTGGGCCAACGGTATGGGAACTGGATGGGCCGATACCAATTTTAAAAATATCGAAAACGCTGACCATAGTTTCGCTGCCTTCTTCAAGTTAATACCCTTTCATCCGTCACTGCTTGGAACCTAGGGCGTCGCAGTGGTTAGGTGAGGAAAGGAAAAATGATTCGAGAATACCGATGCCCCTTAGGGCACCGGCTGAATGTGATTAACTAAACCTGATTAACCAAACCTGATTAACTAAACAAGGTGTAGAGAATGGCAGACATCGCAACTAACCCCATCACGACCACAAAGATGTTGCTGATAGGGCCGCTGTACTTGCGCATGGCCGGCACTTTACGGATTGCATACATCGGCATCAGGAACAACAGCATGGCGATAATTGGGCCACCGAGGTTTTCAATCATCCCCAAAATACTTGGATTCATGGTGGCAACGATCCAGGTAGTCACCAGCATAAAGATTGCTGTAATACGGTTCAGTTTCTGGGTACTGATGGTTTTGCCACGGCTCTTCATCGATTTGCTGATCATGCCATTAAAGCCTTCACGGGCACCCAGGTAGTGGCCCAAGAACGATTTGGTAATGGCGATAAAGGCGATCACCGGTGCAATGTAGGCGATCATCGGGTTGTTAAAGTGGTTGGCCAGATAAGAGAGAATAGAAATGTTCTGGGCTTTGGCTTCCGCTAGATCCGCTGGGGAGAGGCTCAGCACGCAACTGAAGACGAAGAACATCACGGTCAGCACCATCATGATATGGGAATAAGCCAGGATGCGTGAACATTTCTTCTCAGCATCTACGCCGTATTCTTCACGTTTGGCGACGGCAAACGCAGAGATAATCGGCGAGTGGTTGAATGAGAATACCATTACTGGGATAGCTAACCACAGGGTGATCACAAAACCATGGCTTAAGCCATCGCCAGAGCCAGCCAGTGAGACATTTTCGAAAATGGCCCCACTCCAGTTTGGGATCAGGTACAACGCTAGTAACATCAGTACGCCGACAAACGGGAACACCAAAATACTCATGGTTTTAACAATCGCTTCTTCACCGAAGCGGACAATTGTCATCAGCCCGGCGATCAGGATCAGTGACAGAATGGCGCGCGGTGGCGGTGTCATGCCTAATTGGTGGGTGATAAAACTGTCAACGGTATTGGTGATGGCAACACTGTAAACCAGCAGAATCGGGTAGATAGCGAAGAAGTAAAGCAACGTGATCAGCTTACCTGCACTGATACCAAAATGTTCCTCAACCACTTTAGTGATATCTTCCCCGGGGTTTTTGCCGGAAAGCACGAAACGGCACAGGCCGCGGTGGGCAAAGAAGGTCATTGGAAAGGCGATAATCGCCATAATAATCAAAGGGATCAAGCCACCAATACCCGCATTGATCGGTAGGAAAAGCACACCCGCACCAATAGCGGTACCATAAAGACCCAGCATCCACATGGTGTCAGTTTTGCGCCAGGTTTTGCTGGAAGGCGATGCCGCAGAGGCTACAGTGCCAATTTCTACAGAATCCATAAATATCTCCGAGGTGAAGCAATTAATTTAAAATTTGCAATAAAACGTAAGGTTAAATCCATGGGCGAAATAATAGACATGGCATCCACAATATATTGGGATGTTCTGGAACGTCGTCATGGGTTTAGCTGCATGTTTGTTTGCACCAGTTACATCGTTAATCTCTATGTCCCTGGCGAATTATTAATCTTATGCCTGATGTGTCCGTGCGGGGCGGTGCCTAGCTGTTTATATGAACCCTGAATTTATTGAAAGTCGTTAGAGTCAAATTTCCCCTTGGTTATTTGTTAGGATGATAATGATTAGGCATAAATAGCGGTATCAGCTAAATGAAACTTGGTCGCTATATGGCTGCGAGATATTATTATCACTGTTAGGCGGTTACCCATCGATTTTTGCTGGCGGCAAGATAACGCTTGTTAGCATTTTCTACCGTGATCTCACTCTCAAATGCGTGAATTGTGCTATTAATTGTTTTATGTCTCATGATTTGTGCGATTATTGTGATAATTAATAACATTGCGTGCATTTTGTTTGATTTTTGTTATTTTAATGTTTGTGTTGCTTTGTGTTGCTTTGTGTTGCTTTGTGTTGCTTTGTGGTGATTTTGCAAGATAAACGTCTGTATCCGTGATTAGGGGCGGCAATATATTTTATCTTTATGGATTGATCTAGCTAAAAAATCGAAATAATTTAATTTGATGACTTGGGTCACATTTTATATTTTATGCATTATTAATAACATATTGTTTTTAAGTTATTTTTTGTTGAATTAGAGAAGGTGAGGTTGAACTGTTTGGTGTGAAGATAGTTATCTTGCTATCTGATAAAAATAGTCTTGATTATTTTTCAACAGAATCATACTGATATCGAAGAGGGCAACAATGAGATTTATCGGTAAATAAATTATTGATTGTGCAGCAAAAATAGGATGTCATTTCTATGAATCAATGACATGTTTGCTTATCATTATTAATAAGATCTTAATTCTTGTTATTCAGAGACATGACAAGCCGATTTGTTAATTTGCCTGTGACGCAATTAATGGGCGCCATCAATTCAATAAAGGAAATTTAAAACCGCAAGCTAATCCCCTGTTCAGTGAAGTAATGGATAAATTCAGGCTTAGGTTGGCGGTCGGTGATGACACGATCAAACAGCGTGAGTGGCCCAATGCAGGCAGGTTTGGTATGGGCAAACTTGCTGTGATCTGCCACCAAAATTTTTTGCTGTGCCCTGGCTAATGCTTTGTGCTTCATTTGTAATTCATCAAAGTTGTAACAGGTGGCACCTTGCTGCAAGCTAACACCTGCGGCAGAGATAAAGGCGATATTGGGGCAGATATGGTCCAGCTCATTATGCTGGCCTACGGCGGTAAAAATAGCGTTATTGGGTTTGAATTCACCACTGCACAGGATCACCTTGCAGTTGGCTTTCTGTTGCAGTACCAGAAAGGTATTGAGTGAGTAACAGATGGCGGTAAAGGGCAGGGCATCGTCAATGGTGTTGATGATCGCTGGGATTGTGGTACCGCAATCAAAGAACACGGTGTCATTTTCGTTGATCAGAGGGGCAGCCAACATACCAATGCGTTGCTTTTCGGTTACCTGCCGGTTTTGTTGGTCAGAAACTAGATATTGGCTGACGTTATTGATCCGTGGGTCGGCGACGATATAGCCCCCCAACAAGACGATTGCCGCAGGTTCACTGCTCAGGTCACGACGGATGGTCATTTCCGAAACGCCTAGTAGTATGGCGGCCTCTTTCAAATGGATTTTGTCTGCACGCTTTAACGCTTGCGTTAATTGGTTAATGCGTGTTTCCCGTGGTGTTTCCATCAGTGATATCCATCGCTATTTAAACCATTGTCTGTTGAGTAAGTTGTTCTGCCCATCCTTGGGCTTCATTCCGCTTCGGGGCACGATAAACCGCGTTTCCACGGGGGGCGAAAATTAGTAACTCCCGGCCTTGGCACTGTCGCCGGAGACAATGGCAACCCCGGAGCTGGTACCAATGCGTGTAGCTCCTGCGGCAATCATTTTCTCTGCGGTAGCCCGATCACGCACCGCGCCCGAAGCTTTAACCCCCATTTCACTGCCCACCGTGGCGCGCATCAGTTTGACGTGCTCTTCACGCGCACCGCCAGTGCTAAAACCCGTAGAGGTTTTAACGAAAGCGACATCAAGCTGGCGACATATTTCACACACTTGAACGATTTCAGCATCACTGAGTAGGCAAGTTTCTAATATGACTTTCAGTGGGATGGCGGCACAAACTTCACGTACGGCGGCAATATCGGCGCTGACCTGATCCAGCAAGCCACTTTTCAGCCAGCCGACGTTGATAACCATATCAATTTCTTGTGCACCAGCAGCAATAGCCGCTTTGGCTTCATAAGCTTTGGCGACGCTCAAACCGGCACCCAGTGGGAAACCGATGACTGAGCATACTTTAACTTCGCAGTCTTGTAACAGGTGGGCTGCTAGCGGTACATAACCTGAGTTCACGCAGACAGCATAAAAATTATGTTGTTGTGCTTCTTCACACAATTTGGCGATCTGGCTTTCGGTCGCGTCCATCGCCAGTAAAGTATGGTCAATATAACGAGCATAATCAGTCATGTTGGTTCCTCAAAGGAAGTGATATAGCCAGGTTTTTTCCGGCAGTTGGTGGCCGCAATAACCCTGTTTGGCTCAGGTTTAAGCAATGAAACAATCAGTAATGTTATTATCCTAACATTGAGGGGTGATGATTAATAGTGCTTAAATCGCCGTATTTCGGCTGATTAGGGTAGTTTTCTATCAGTTGATTTCATGGTTCATTCTTTAATGTTATTTAAATAACATTGGCGAGGTGAGTGTATCCGAGTGGGGTGTCATGTTGCTTTGGCGGGGTAATAATTTGTATTGTTGTTGATGATTGATTCAAGTGAGACTCGGTGACGGTCGCTGAGACGACCAGATGCTCCTCTATGACGAGCTTCGTGGGGGGGGAAGACAACAATCTGTCAGTTTCAGGCTATTATGATATAAATTACGTTAATCGAACGCATGTGACACCCTGTTTTAAAAGGATAACAAATGAACAAAATATCTTTGCTTGTTAGCAGCTTGCTGATGGCTGCTTCTGCTAATGCTCTCGCTGCAACAACTATTGCCGCAACAACCACACAGGAAGATCTTCAGCAGCAACCGCTGGAAAAAGTAGCGCCATTCCCTAAAGCTGAGAAAGGCATGACTCGGCAGGTCATCTATTTACCTCAGAAGGAGAATGAAGAAAACTTTAAGGTTGAATTACTGATTGGTAAAACGCTGGAAGTGGATTGTAACCGCCATATGATGGGGGGAGCGCTGGATAGCAAAACATTGGAGGGATGGGGTTATAACTACTTTGTCTTGACCAAACTTTCGCCGCTGGCGTCCACCATGATGGCTTGTGCCGACGACACCAAGCGCCAGGAGTTTATTGCCGCCAATTTAGGTGAACAGGCCATGCAGCGTTATAACAGCCGCCTACCTATCGTGGTTTATGTCCCCAAAGACGTTGAAGTGCGCTACCGCATATGGTCAGCCAGTGAAACGATGGGTCGTGCAGTGATAAAATAGTGTCTGGTTGATATATCAACCTGCCGGTCAGTGCTGGCCGACAGGTTGGGTGACTATTTGAGACTGGTTGCTTGGTGATCACATAAATTAATATGCCCGCCCAATTAAAAGTCATTGAATATTGCCAGGAAAAGCGGTGTTTGAAGGCGATGGTAACGAGGTTATCGTGGGGCCCAGCGCACTGCTATATCCTACATGTGCTGGAGCGCATTGGTGGGGCTGATACGTTGGAGAGAGTCGAGGTGTTGTTGCCTTGGAACATTGACTTGGCCTCTTATTCAAAAAATGTGCCGCAGTATGGATAGGGTAAGTATGCCGATTTAACGGCGGTTACGAATAGAGTATGCGGGTTAGTGGCATATTGTTTCAAAGAGGATAAGCCATCAATCAAGCTGAACCATTCAGAAATGATGGCATTGACGATGGCTTAACCAGACTTCAGCTTAATGAGAAACTGATTTTAGGCTGAAATTGTCTGACTCTGGGGGAGATAGTGTAGAGTCAGGCAGTACTTTAAGAAAATACTCGATTAATGGAATGGAATAACTTGCATCAGAATCCGAGAAGTTCGCTGGATTCTCTCCGCGCAAGCGACCAAACGTGACATAGCCATCTTTGCCGAGGGCTGTGAATGAATTTGTCACTACTACGTAGGTTTTTTCCAGATCGATAGGGGCCCAAGCACCTGTTTTCCGATCTCTTACTTCAACATTACGGATACCTTCACCCGCTGGTCTGCCTAATACCACATCGTAACGAAGGTTAGAAGCATATGGGAATGCTCCGGTTGAACCAGAAAGGCCTTGCGAATAATTCAACGCCTCTTCAAGGACCTGAACCACATCCTTACCTTTGATTTTGATTGTGGTTATCTTGTTGGAAAAGGGGAGTACGGTGTAAGCATCTGCTACTGTAAATTCGCCTTGATTAAATGGTGCACGAACCCCACCTGCATTCTGTATCGCAAAATCTGCATTTGGTATGTATTGCAGGAAGGCATCGGCAACGACCTGGGCTGCAAAGCTTCCATTTGGTTCAGAGCCTGAAGCAAATGGCGTGGGGATGCGTTCGAAGCCAAGTGGTGTGGTAACAGACCCGATTTTTTGTGTCACGAATGACTCTATTTGAGTTTTGTAAGGTTGAATAACGGCCATAATTTCAGCGGAGGGTTCCATTTCTTTGACTACCTTCAGTTGACTGATGGCTGTTGAAATTGCGGTTTCTTCTGCTGCGGTAGCTAAAACCCAATTATTGCTGCTATCCTTCACTTTATAAGGGCCACCCACTAGTAATTCAGGGTTACCTGCCGCCTTTAGAACCTTGCCACTCGCATCAAAATCAATATTCAACACGCCGAGTGCTTTGGCATATTCCCATGCTTCCACAATATAGACTGGCTCGCCCTTGGTATTGTTGACAATAGTGGGATAAGGGCCTTGTGCTGTAATCCCTAATGCCTCAATTTCACCAGTCGAATCAAGCAACTCATGTGTGTCACCGCTAATAATCAGGTCAATACCATCTATTGATGCTGCTAATTTTTTATCAAAATCATAGCCAAGGTGGCTGATTACTAAAATTTTATTAATACCTAAAGCTTCCACTTCTTTGACATATTTTTCAGTGGAGGAAAACTCTTCTGAAAAATCCACGTCATCAGAAACCATTGAAGACTCTTTGGTTTTTTCTACTTTAATAACACCAATAATCGCGACCTTTTCTCCATCTATCTCTTTGATAATATATGGTTTAATGTCTGATCCATAAAGGGGGCTGGCTGGTTGAGGGTGAATGTTGGCAGAAAGAATGGGAAAATCGGCCATGGCGATCAACTCAGCTAACCTGGCATCCCCTTCATCAAACTCATGGTTACCAAGCTGGTAGGCATCTAGACCCAGCGTATTGAAAACCATAAAATCCGCTTCACCTTTGAACAAGCTGAAATACAGGGTACCGTTGAGTTCCCCATTATTAACCACTAACGTATTGTTATTACGGTATGTACTGATGGCATTAGCAATCCGGGCAAATCCTCCCAGATCAACCTGAACAGGTTCATTACCCTGTTGATTGGGATCGTAATCCAGCATTAAGGTGTAGGGTTGTCCTTCAAGATGAGAGTGATGATCATTGGTGTGCAATAACTGTATGGAAATAGGCTGAGGTTGCGGCGTATCGGGTGTTGAATTTGCTACCGAGTTATCGCTATCGCCACAACCGGAAACAAGAGAAATTGCCAACGCTAGACTAAGCGTTAGTGGGAGTATTTTTTTTTTCATAAAAGCCTCGTAAAGAAGATGTATACCGAAACTTGTTTTAATAGTTTCGTCTGTCAGTATGCCACTACAATATTACATTTTTGTTGTTCCGTGCTTGCTACTTTTGTGTGTAATACATTGAAAAAATAAGAATAATTCTCGTCTTTATGGTTGTAAGACTAAAAAAAATTTTAAGAATATTTTGACTATCGATCCTGAGGCGGGGAAGTCGACATTTTGCGAATGCAGCGCAAGTGGTGGTTTATCCGGTGTGCCGATAGAAAGCTGTTCTGGTCTGTCGGACGGAAATATGGCTGGGTTATCCAAGGCTGGCCCGCCAGAAAACTCGCCAACTGTATACCCGTAACCAATGAAACTGTAGCGGTGTTGGCTGCCTTTACTCACCCTAATCACTTACTCTATACACTAAATAATTCGAGTATATATGGCGGCGTTGACGGCTATCGGTTTCAATCCACACATGAAAGCGTTGTATGAGAGGTTACTGAGCAAAGGTAAGTCCAAGATGGCCAGCAATGGCCTCTGTGCCCGCGAGGCAGTATCAATATGACGCCATCCATAGAGTTTTGGTCGTTCTTATGGTTAACCGCGTGTGGGTCGTGATTTAAAACCGGTTAATGGGAAATGGTATTTCTCATGACTATTCAATCAATTCCATATATTACCGCTTAGATTTAGCTCAAAATGCTAGTTTTTACACTGAACCTTCAACCACAGCACCATAGTAGCGTACTGATTAGTAACGCTGTGGGATTAAATTCTGCATATCAGGGTGACATTGGAGTGATTATTGTTTTGAGATGTAAATCCAGTATGAAAATGCGGTTACTACACGCTATATCACAGTTTTTTTAGGGAAAGATCACTTCTCATGTCGTTTCAAGCTGGATAAATTCAAGATAGGCGTTATTAACTGTTTTCTTATGGAGAAGCATATGGTTGCGCTGCTTGCCTTGCCCATAGTGTTTGGTGCGGGATACTTAATTATAAAGAAATATAACACCCAAGCGGTATTATTTGGGACTGGTCTCTTGATGATGATGATCGGTGTCCTTTTTTCTGAGCCTGATTTTTTGCCAAAAGGGACAAAGCCAACGGGTTCGGTATTGGTAGATTTTTTCTTTGTTATTCAGTCAATCACTTCTTCAACATTGGCCAACTTAGGCCTGATTATTATGGCTGTCGGTGGTTTTTCTAAGTATATGGGGCACATCGGTGCAGCCAATGCTTTGGTAAAAGTGACCACTAAGCCGCTTTCTACAATTAAAAACCCCTATATAGTTCTTGCTTTAGGGTACATCTTAGGTCAGTTTTTAAACGTTTTCATACCAAGTGCCGTTGGATTAGCGATGTTATTGCTGGTTGCATTATATCCAGTATTGGTCGGTATCGGTTGCACTCCCGCCTCTGTTGCTGCGGTATTGGCGACAACAGCATGTTTAGATTTAGGCCCAGCTTCTGGTGCTGCGAACAAAGCGGCAGAAGTGATTGGCATTGATGCCGCTTCATATTTTATTGAATACCAATTATTTGTTGGCATTTGCTCGGCACTTGTTATTGCTGTGCTGCATTTTGTTTGTCAGAAGTGGTTTGATAAACGAGATCAGGTTAAAGGTGTCTCTTACGAGCTGCAAGCCAAAGAGGATACCGCGCGTGAAGCACCACAGTGGTTTGCAATCTTACCGGTTTTGCCACTGGTATTGCTGTTAACATTCAGTAAATTTGCGATTACCTCGATTAAAATTGACGTGGTCACCGCGATGTTTATTAGCCTTGCGGTCGCAATGGTCTGTGACTTTATTTATTCTCGAAACGGCAAGGCAGTAGCCGATTCGTTGAAAGTCTACCTTCAAGGGATGGGGGATGTCTTCGCTAGCGTTGTATCGTTAATCATTGCAGCACAAACTTTTGTGGTTGGTCTTGATGCGATAGGCTTTATTTCTGGCATGTTGGGTGTTTCCGCCCACCTTGGATTTGGCTACATCATGATGGTTATCGTGCTTGTGGCAATTATTGGTATCACAACGCTTATGTCAGGTTCTGGCAATGCGGCCTTCTTTAGTTTTTCTAACTTAGCACCTGATGTTGCTGCTCACGTTGGTGTTTCCACCGCTGCGTTAGCGTTACCGATGCAACTTTCTGCTGGTATTTTCCGCTCTTTCTCTCCTGTGGCTGGGGTGGTGATTGCTTGTGCAGGGGTGGCAGGTATTCCGCCATTCGAACTGGTAAAACGCACCGCGATTCCGATGATAGGCGGGTTGCTGACGGTACTTATCATTACTTTTATCGGGGCGTAAGGCGACTCTAGGATTTTGGAGTGAATGATGAAATTTAATCTAGCGGAGTATCTTGAAGAGTTACGACCGCTGATCAACGTCGATTGCGGTACCTATACCCTTGAAGGCATTGAATGTGTCGCCAGTCAATTTGAACAAAAATTTCAAGCTATGACTGGTTGGTATGTTAAACGTGTCGATTGTGCTAAAGCGGGTGTTGGTCTGGAAATTCGCAATAAGCCAGATACTGAACAAATTGATATCATGTTGGTTGGTCACCTTGACACGGTGTTTGCAAAAGGCACGGCGGCGCAGCGCCCTATGTCTTATGATAATGAGAAAGCGTATGGCCCTGGCGTCGCTGATATGAAATCAGGGCTACTAAACATTGTATATGCGCTACGTCATCTTGAGCCTGATCTGATCGATAAGTGTTCTATTTGCGTGTGTATGAATCCTGATGAAGAAGTCGGTTCTGCAGATTCGGTTGCTTGGCTTCAGTCAGTGGCTAAACATGCCAAGCATGCATTGGTGGTTGAAGCGGCACGAGCGGATGGCGGTTTAGTAAAGGCACGCAAAGGGCGAGCTTGTTATCAACTGAATTTTCATGGCGTTGCTGCCCATGCCGGTAATGAACCGCAAAATGGTCGTAGTGCGATTACAGAATTGGCACATTGGATTGTCGCCATCAATGGGATGACCAACTTTGACTCGGGTACAACGTTAAACGTTGGGGTTGTGTCAGGCGGCACAAATAGTAATACGGTAGCTGAGTATGCCGATGCTGCTGTTGAAGTTCGCTTTTGGAGTAACGAAGAATATCAACAGGTTGATGCAGCGCTGAAGCGCATGCAAGCCAACCCGTTTATTGATGGGGTATCGGTGGCTTTAGAGCGGGAAGTGTATAAGCCAGCGATGATGCCCTCTGAGCGTACCGAATCATTGATGAAACTGGTTGAAACACTGGCACAAGAGCTCGAAATTGATATCAAGTGGCATTCTGCTGGCGGTGGATCCGATGCCAACCACATGGCGATTTTAGGGATACCTACCATAGATGGTTTGGGGGCAATAGGTGGCCATTTTCACAGTGATAAAGAGTACCTGTTACTCGAATCGATCGAGCCGCGAATTCGATTACTAATGCGGATATTGCAGCAACTGGCGGCTTAAAGCATTTACCCTGGTGATGAGCCGAATTTGGCTCATCACCAGACAATCAGTAAGCATAGGTACGACCATTGAGTAAGGGTATATTTAAGCTATTCGGTGCATGAGTAAGTACCAAAGAATTTAAATAACGTTTCTAAATCCTCGAAATTATCATCATCTCGACACTCTTTTTGCAGTAAATACAGCAATAACTCAATAAACAAAAAGCCAATCGTACGGCTATGGAAGATTGAATCAACATCACTTGGCAAAATAAACTGCATATCGCTATAGATACCATAAGGGTTGGAGTGGGTATTGCTTATCACCACCACATTGGATTTTATACTATTGAAATATTTGGTTATTTCCAAAACCACTGGATTAAAGCGATAGTAAGAAAAAGCCACTAAAATATCCTGTTGTGACACGCCAAGTAACGCTTTAGGGAGCTCTGCTTTGTCTAAAGGAAGCAGCACCACTTCAGTACGGCTGTATTTTAGCAATGTTGAAAAATGTGTGGCTAGCGCCCGTGATGAGGCTGAGCCGACAACGTAAATAGTTCGCTGCTTTTCTGCGATCATCTTAGCCAGTTTTTTCAGAGCATCGCCATCCAACTCATCGGAGAATTGTTGAATCAGCTGAGTGACATTACTGATGTAACGGAGCGCCGTCTCTTGGATACTGTCATCCTGGCTTTGATTCTTCACTCTGCTGGCTTCAATCGGCGCAATCATGATGTTATGAGTGCGCAAATTATTCTTTAATGCGGTTTTAAACTCAGCATAGCCGGTAAAGCCGAGCTTGTTCAGATAGCGACCAATTGTCGCTTTACTGACTTCGGCTTTTTGCGCCAGATCAATGATGCCGTAATAAGCGAGCTCTTCAAAATGCTTGATAATAAAAGCATTTAAGGCAGTTTCAGATTCGGTTAATGATTGAAGTTGCTTGGCTAACTGCATATACCCAGCCAAATCTATATGCTCTTTCATAAAAGTTAAATTATCGTCTTGGCCCATAGCGGCAAGATTAGCACAGAGAGTGGTTGCGTTTATTGCTTAGAAACAGAAGTTAAACGGTTAGGTGTATTTAGTTTACATGTGGATGGTGGTTTATCAATTACTAGCAATGTGTTAACCGGGGTTTTTGGCGGATGTAAGTGACTAGGTGAGTTGGATTTATGCTAGGGAAGGGGCGTCAGCATCAGCATAGTTAACCTGAGGTCTGGTTAAGCCATTATCAGCGACGTCATTTGGTTTGACATATGAAAAGCGATAAGGATGGTCATTATCTCGCTGGGACTCATCCGGCAAGAGCGTCGACGTTTGCGGCTACCGTTCTCCAGACACTGCTGCTCCCATAATGGGATTAAGACCCTGCAAAATCATCCACATCACAGAAGAGTTCTACTAATTTGTTCATGCCTGTTCCCCGCTCGATTGATCCGTTTATTTTTTCATCAAAAGATCGGATCTGGGAACAGGCACTTAGTTCAATTTTTTATCCAGAGCTCAGGTTAGTTATCACCCCCTGCTAAACAGGGATCCAGAGGGCGATGGAGTGTCGAGTTTATTGATAACTAAGGCGATAAATTTTAGGCAATAAAAAACCCGATAATCTTGAACCTAAAAAGGCGGGATTAACGGGCTCCACAAATTGGGGACATCAAAGAAAAGCAGTGGCACTAACTCAGACTATCAGTATTTGGAAAAGTTCTGCTTAATAATCGAAATATCATAAATATTTTATCTTAGGGGTGTTTTCTGGTGCGTGCTTTACCCCATTATCCCCGGCCATATCACTACGATGAGTGAACCGGCCAAGGTTAACAACACATTAGCGATGGCGTAGGTGCCCGCGTAACCCAGAGCGGGAATATTACTACGGGCAGTATCGCTGATGATGTCCATCGCTGGGGCGCAGGTGCGAGCACCCATAATGGCACCAAACAGTAAGGCGCGGTTCATACGTAGAATATAGGCACCGAATAAAAAACAGATCACCACAGGTAGCAAGCTGACAATTAACCCGGCAATCAGCATCTGCCCGCCAATGGCACCCAGGCTGTGACCAATACTGGCTCCGGCACTTAGGCCAACACCCGCCATAAACACCATCAGGCCAAATTCTTTCACCATATTCAGTGCCCCCTGGGGGATGTAACCGAAAGTAGGGTGGTTGGCACGCAGAAAGCCTAGCATAATGCCAGACATCAATAGCCCAGCGGCATTACCAATACCAAACGAAAAATTACTGAATTGGATAGTGATCTGGCCAATTAATAGCCCGATGATAAAAAAGGCACAGAATGCCAGCAGATCGGTGACTTGGCTGTGGATCGAGATAAAACCAATCTTCTCGGCCACACTTTTCACCCGGCGAGCATCGCCACTGACTTGCAGCACATCACCTTTATTGAGCACGATGCTGTCATCAATCGGCATTTCAATCTGGCTGCGGATCACGCGGTTCAAGAAACAACCGTTATCAGTCAGTTTCAGTTGACTCAGGCGTTTACCGACCGCATTGCTGTTTTTTACTACAATTTCTTCGGTCACGATGCGCATGTTGAGCAGGTCACGATCGAAGACTTCTTTACCATTACGAAAGCTGGGATCCAACCGGGCATGGGCATCAGGGTAACCAACCAGTGAGATTTCATCCCCTATTTGCAGGACGGCATCACCGTCTGGGGTAGCCAGAATACCGTTACGACGAATGAGTTCGATATAACAGCCAGTTTGCCGGTAAATGCCCAGTTCACGCAGATTCTTGCCATCAGCCCAGGCCACCAACTCTTGGCCAACCCGATAGGCGCGGATCACTGGCAGGTAAACTTTGCGCTGGCTGTCGGTATCAAGGCCACGCTCATGGGTGATTTGCTGGGCGGAGGTCGAAAGGTCCTGGTGCTGCAGTTTGGGCAGGTAGCGAGCGCCAAAAATCAGGCTGACGAGGCCAATCAGATAAGTCAGGGCGTAGCCCAGGCTGAGATTATCTTGGGCGGCCAACAGTGTGGGGCCATCGCTAATGGTATTACGTAGCGTATCCCCCGCACCGACCAATACCGGGGTGGAGGTCATGGAACCTGCCAGCATACCGGCAGTCAGGCCGATATCCCAATCGAACAATTTACCAAGCCCGATGGCTGTCAGCATGGCGGTACCGACCATCACCAGTGCCAGCATAAAATAGTTTTTGCCATCACGGAAAAAGATGGAGAAAAAATTGGGCCCAGCTTCGACACCAACACAAAAAATAAACAACATAAAGCCGAGGCTTAATGCTTCAGTATTGATGTTGAAGTGTTGCTGGCCCAGCAACAGTGAAACCACCAAAACACCAATCGCATTACCTAATTGAATGGAGCCCAAGCGGATTTTTCCAAGGCAGAGCCCTAGAGCGAGAACCACAAACAGTAACAGAATATAGTTACCGTTTAACAAACTAGCGACGTTTATATTCACGGAGGATAACTTATTGTTTACCAGTAAATTTTTGATATAGAAAACTTTAAGGTATAGATTTAACCCTATAATATAGGGATAAAACCGATACCGACCCAGATTGATGCAAAGGTTAGCCAATATAGCTGCCGCTCGATTAGTGACGAGTATAACTATTGAACAGCGGGGCTTATTCTAGCTGCTATGATGAGTAACAGCCAGCGTATAGCCGAGTTGTTTCAATAAGAGCACGCTAAGTGGTAAAGCCAGAGGATAAGTAGTCCATTTTAACGGCTAATGTATTTCACTTTTTTTGACCAGGGAAAAGTTTCAGCTAGTGAAGCCAGCCCAGGCCGGCGGCATATGACTTGATGGGTGGTCAGGCTGTTTTTCTGCAGTGTAGTGACTGGTTTAAAGGGGAGAAGGGCATGGCAAATTATCGCTATTGGTTGGGGATTGTGAGTAGTTTCTTGCTGTTTAGTCTGGTTTTTCTTAGCCAGAAAAGTGTCACGGTCAACCATTCTGCTGTTGAGCATCAAAGCGAGATCGGCTTGTTGCTGTTTGTTATACCGGGGCTGATTGCCAGTTATCTTTCAATCAAAAAGCACATTTTGTGCCCGCTGCTGGGTGCATTGATTGCATTGCCGCTCTGTTTGATCATCCGTTACATCGGGTTGTTGCCTGGCTATTCACTCTGGCAGGAACTAGCTTATGCCGTTAGTGCCGTATTCTGGTGCGTACTGGGTGCCATGCTATACCTGTTTATCCGGATGATTTCGCAAACGCTGGAGCAGTTGCGTCAGCGAAAGCGGCAATAGTTTAGAACAGCCGATTACTTAAACAAGCCCAGATGCTCTTTGGCATAGGCTTCGAAGTCGGTGCAGCCGCCAATGTGCTGTTCATCAAGAAAAATCTGCGGCACGGTTTCAACTGGCTTACCGACGGTTTTTTCCAAATCGGCTTTGGTGATACCTTCTGCATGGATATCAACGTAACGGAAATTAAAATCGTCACGCTCTTCAGTCAACTTCTCTGCCAACTCTTTAGCACGGACACAATAAGGACAGTTCGGACGCCCGAAGATTACAGCAAACATATGATACTCCTGGTTTGTTAGGGTAATAACTGAGATCTAGCAAAGTAAATTGCCGTTTACTATGCCTGTTGTCAGTGGCAAAAAAAAGCGGCTTCTGCCTGTTAATTCGATTTATCGAACCGATTAATCAGTGGGGCTATTGCCAAGAGAGTAAATTCACTACACTGAGTGCAACCATTCAGGAGACGATATATGCGTTCAATCCGCAAGTTACCGCGTACTGTTTTATTGCTTGAAGCGCTAGGCATGGTGTTGCTGGTGCTCTCTTATATGAGCATCCATGATTGGGTGCATTTACCGGGTATGCTGGCATCGCAGCAAGCGGCGGTAGGGATGATTTTTCTTGGTGTGGCCCTGATGGTGCCTGCGGCGGTATTTTTGGTCTGGCGTGTAGTACATGGTGGGAGCTTCCTGCTGCTGGGTGATAAGCCGCCCAAGCATGATCAGCGCTCTTTGCCCAATGACGATAAAAAAGATCAGGGTAACTGACCAACGTTTCCAGGAGTGATCCGTGAAAATTGCCATTCTTTCCCGTGATGGTTCGCTGTATTCATGCAAAAGATTGCGCCAAGCGGCGGAGCAACGTGGGCATCAGATCGATATCATTGACCCACTTTCTTGCTATATGAACGTCAACCCCGCAGCGCCAGCTATCCATTATCGTGGCCGTAAGCTGCAACATTATGATGCCGTTATTCCACGCATCGGTTCTGCTATTACGTTCTACGGTACGGCGGTGCTGCGTCAGTTTGAGTTATTGGGCAGTTATCCATTGAACGAGTCGGTGGCCATCACCCGCGCACGCGATAAACTGCGTTCGCTACAATTGTTGGCCAGCCAAGGCATTGATCTGCCGATTACCGGTTTTGCCCATTCTCCAGATGATACCGGGGATTTGATTGAATTGGTGGGGGGCGCACCGTTGGTGGTCAAACTGGTGGAAGGCACGCAGGGGATCGGCGTGGTTTTGGCCGAAACCCGCCAAGCGGCAGAGAGCGTGATTGATGCGTTCCGTGGCTTGAATGCCCATATATTGGTGCAGGAGTATATTCACGAAGCACAGGGGCGTGATATTCGTTGTTTAGTGGTCGGTGGGCGGGTGATCGCCGCGATTGAACGGCAGGCAAAACCCGGCGATTTTCGTTCAAATTTGCACCGTGGCGGTACCGCCCGCAGAGTGCAGATCACCAGCAAAGAACGTGCTACGGCGATCAAGGCTGTCGCCGCTCTGGGGCTAGATGTGGCTGGCGTTGATATTCTGCGTGCTGATCGCGGCCCGTTAGTGATGGAGGTCAATGCCTCGCCGGGGTTGGAAGGTATTGAAAATACCACCGGGTTGGATATCGCCGGGATCATGGTCGAATATATTGAGCAGTGTGGCCGCCCGGGCTTTTGCCTGAAGTCAGGCGGTTGAAATATAGTGAATTTAGTGGTTTTAAAGGAAATTAAAGCACGTTTGGCTCAAGTTACCGCAGCGGCGAGTTGGGCGTGTTGGCGTAGAAAAATGATCAAATCTGTGAATTTATCGCCTTTGGGCGTGGCATATCGATTGAATATTCCGTAAGCTATGCGCCGTTTATGTTTTTAAAGCTTGTGAGGCTGGTAATTTATGGATTCGCTCATTGTCCCCGATTTGGCGTTGTTACGACGTTGGCTGGATCAATTGGGTGTCTCTTTTTTTGAGTGTGACTCTTGTCAGGCCTTACACTTGCCACATATGCAAAATTTTGATGGTGTCTTTGATGCCAAGCTTGATCTGATTGATGGTGTGATTCTGTTTTCTGCCTTGGCAGAGGTCAAGCCCACCGCGTTGATCCCCTTGGTGGCTGATCTGAGCCAGATTAATGCCAGCTCATTGACCATCAAGGCATTCGTTGATATTCAGGACGACAATCTGCCTAAGCTGATTGTTTGCCAAGTGCTGAGCATTGCTGTCGGGGTAACTTATGAACAGTTTGCCCATTTTATGCAGCAGGGAGAAGAGCAGATTTCCATGCTGATCCTGGAAGCACGAGCCAACGATCTGCTGTTTATGGGCGATGAAGAAGAAGCCGCGCCAGTGGTCACCCGTCAGCCGATGTTGCATTAAATCGTGTTCACTGGTTGATCAAATTCCTCCAATTTCCTGTTTCCGTTTACCACCACGAAAATATCTTTATCCTAGCGCTAACGGCAGCTTGAATAGCGACGGTGTGCGGTAAAGTGTTACAATCTGCACCCTTCGTGTTGCGGATTTGATGGTTACCCTTTATGCATTGCGCGTTGTATCAGGCGAATATCTGCCGTTCCTGTCAGTGGTTGGAAAAGCCCTATCCGCAGCAGTTGGCTGAGAAACAGCATCACTTACAATCCTTGTTAGCGGCACACCAGCAGGTCGATTGGTTAGCGCCGGTAGCGAGTAAACCACGCGCATTTCGCAACAAGGCAAAAATGGTGGTTAGCGGCAGCGTTGAACGCCCATTGCTTGGCATGTTGCACCGGGATGGAACCCCGGTTGATTTATGTGCTTGCCCACTGTACCCCGCCAGCTTTGCTGAGGTCTTTGCTGTACTTAAGCAATTTATCCCTCGTGCCGGGTTGACCCCTTATCACGTTGCCCGCAAACGGGGTGAACTGAAGTATCTGTTATTAACCGAAAGTACCCACAGCGCCGGTTTTATGCTGCGCTTTGTGCTCCGTTCTGAGAAAAAATTAGCTCAGTTACGTGCGGCATTACCCTGGTTGCAGCAGCAATTACCTCAGTTGACCGTCATTTCTGCCAATATTCAGCCAGTGCATATGGCGATTATGGAGAGCGATTGTGAAATCCCGCTCACCGAACAGCAGGTATTGGAGGAACGATTTAATCAGGTACCGCTGTATATTCGCCCCCAGAGTTTCTTCCAGACCAATCCACAGCTAGCGGGGCAGTTGTACGCGACCGCACGGGATTGGGTGCAGGCATTGGGCATCAGCAGTATGTGGGATCTTTTCTGCGGTGTCGGGGGCTTTGGTCTGCACTGTGCGCAACCGCAAACACGCTTGACCGGGATTGAAATTAACCCAGAAGCGATCGCTTGTGCTAAGTTGTCAGCCCAAAAACTGGGTTTACAGCAGGTTGATTTTCAAGCGCTGGATTCCACCGGTTTTGCTCTTGCTGAAGGGGCGGTACCGCAACTGGTGCTGGTGAACCCACCACGCCGGGGGATTGGCAAAGAACTTTGCGAGTACCTTAATGCAATGGCACCGGGCTATATTCTCTATTCAAGCTGTAATGCGGTGACTATGGCGCAGGATATCACCCTGTTGCCTGACTATCGCGTTGAGCGTGTGCAGTTGTTTGATATGTTCCCGCATACGGCACACTATGAAGTGTTGACGCTATTGGTACGTAAATAAATAGCACGAAAATAGTCAGGGCTCGAACTGCCCATCGCACTCAAGTGGTAACTTGAATGGATCTGGGCAGGGTTCAAGCCCTAAGCACTGATCACTGACGGGTCACTTATTGCGGGAACCACTTGTCGTTAATGGCTTTATAAGTACCATCAGCCTTGATGGCATCCAGCGCAGCGTTTAACTTGGCTAACAGCGCCTGGTTATCTTGGCGCACGGCAATACCTAAACCTGTGCCAAAGTACTGGGCATCAGTAACATGCTCACCCACAGGGGCCAGGTCCGGGTTGTTTTTCAGCCATTCATTCACCACCGCGGTATCCCCAAACACACCATCAATACGGCCATTTTTCACTTCCAGAATGGCGTTTTGATAGCTGTCATAAGACACCGTATTAATCTCTGGGTGTTTATCCTGCATATATTTTTGGTGGGTAGTGCCATTCTCCATACCGATTTTCTTACCTTTTAAATCAGCCAGTGAGGTGAATTTGCCTTTTGGGGCAATCACGATAGCGGAGTTGGCATAATAAGGCTGGGTAAAAGAGACCTGCTTGCTACGTTCTGCGGTGATATCCATACCGGAGATCACTGCATCATATTTTTTGAATTTCAGTGCGGCGATCAGGCTATCAAAAGCATGGTTGGAGAAAGTACACTCGGCCTGCATCTGTTTGCATAAGGCTTTGGCCAAATCGATATCAAAGCCGACGATTTGGTTGTTGGCATCCAGGGATTCAAAAGGGGGATAGGTGGCAGAAGAGGCAAAACGGATACTCTCTGCCGCTGCGGCGTTAAAGGTCATCCCGGCGAGAAGGGTGGCGGCAAGTAACAGCTTTTTCATGCGTAATACTCCTGTCAAAAATGAGATTCTTTATTTCGCCACCTTTGATTTTGCTGCCAATAACGTCGGCATGGTGAGTGGCTAGGACGCTAAACATGCCATTTAGTGAATTAATATGCAATATGAATGATTAAAAATTTATTTGGTGGAATAAAAAAGCCCTGCAGGGCAGGGCTTGAAGCAAGCAGTTTCGCTAGCCAGCTAGCTTAGTTGCGGCGTTCAAACGCCAGCGCACGGCGTTCAATCAGGCGCATCATCAATGTCAGTAACCCGTTAACACACAGGTAAACAAGACCTGCAGCACCAAACACCATCACATCATAAGTTCGGCCATACATCAGTTGGCTGTACCCCATCACTTCCATCAGCGTGATGGTGTAGGCCAGCGAGGTACTCTTGAAGACCAAGACCACTTCGTTGGAATAGGAGGACAAGGCGCGTTTAAAGGCGAACGGTAATAGAATGCGCAATGTTTGCTTGCGCGACATGCCAAGGGCTTCACAAGATTGCCACTGACCTTCCGGGATAGCACGTACCGCACCGTGGAACAATAAGGTGGTATAAGCCGCACTGTTTAACGCCAAGGCGATCATGGCGCAGAGCCAAGGTTGTGATAACAGACTCCACAACCAGGGATACTCACGGATGGCGGGGAACTGGCCCGGGCCATAGTAAATCAGGAAGATTTGTACCAGCAGGGGGGTGCCGGTGAACAGCGTAATATAGCCCTTTACCAACGGCGTCAATACCGGCGTTTTTAGCGTCAGTATCACCGTCAGGAACAATGACAGGAATAGGGAAACCACCAATGCCGCTACCGTCAGCGTCAAGCTGGTATGTAATCCTTTAAGAATGACAGGTAAGAACTCAAGCATCAGGATGGCCTCCGTTCAAAACGTGTGGCACGGAGTTCAATCCGTTTAAGGATGTACTGGCTGAGTAATGTCACCAGCAGATAAATGGCTGCGGCAATGACATACCAGTTAAACGGTTCCTGAGTACGGGTGGCGATACTTTTGGTTTGCAGCATCAAGTCATTAACGCTGATCAGGGAAACCAGTGCGGTATCTTTCAATAACACCAACCATTGATTACCTAGCCCCGGCAAGGCATGGCGCCACATTTGCGGCATGATTAAACGGAAAAATATTGCCGCTTTGCTCAACCCCAATGCCTGGCCCGATTCCCACTGGCCTTGCGGCACGGCTTTCAGCGCCCCACGCAAGGTTTGCGAGGCGTAAGCAGCATACAGCAGGGCGAGGGCAATGACGCCACACATGAAGGGGCTGATCTCGAAATTATCGATAGCCAACTGTACCGGTAGTTGGAACAGGCCAAAGTTTAGGGTAAAGCCGTCCGACAGCAGCAGTAACAGCTGTGATGAGCCGAAATAAATGAACAGCACCACCAGGATCTCCGGCAAGCCACGCAATAGCGTCACCCAAGCGGTTCCGAGCCAACTGACCACTTTCCAACGGGAGGTTTCCCAGACGGCAAACAGCATCGCCAGGATTAACCCGAGCACCAAGGCACAAACGGCAAGGCCAACGGTCATGCCGGCGGCGCTTGCTAGAGGTTGAATTTCATTCATGGGTGATGATTACTGTTGGAACCATTTTTTGTAGATGGTTTCGTAGGTGCCATCTTGCTTGATTTTATCCAGAGCTGCGTTGAATTTCCCTTGTAGCTCGGTATTTTGCTGGCGAACCGCAATCCCCAGACCGGTGCCGAAATAGCCTTTATCGGTCACTTTGTCACCCACGGCGGCCAGTGCAGCATTCTGCTTCAACCATTCGTTAACCACGGCAGTATCTCCGAACACCGCATCAACACGGCCATTCTTCAGATCCAGAATTGCATTCTGATAGCTGTCGTAAGGCACGGTGGTGATTTCCGGGTGTTTATCGGTCAGGTATTTCTGGTGAGTGGTGCCATTTTGTACACCTACCTTTTTACCTTTCAGTGCGGCAACGTCAGCCAGCTTACCTTTCTCAGCAATGAATAGCGCTGAGTTATCATAATAAGGCTTGCTGAACAGCACTTGTTTCTCACGCTCAGGGGTAATATCCATACCTGCAATTACGGCATCGAAGCGTTTGAACTTCAGGCTTGGGATTAAACTGTCGAAGGCTTGATTGGTAAAAGTACATTCGGCCTGGATCTCTTTACACAGGGCATTAGCCAGGTCGATATCAAAACCTTGGATCTTATTATCTGCCGCGACAAACTCGAACGGAGGATAGGACGCTTCGGTAGCGAAACGAATAGTTTCAGCGGCAGTGGCAGAAACGCTGATGCCAGCCAGAACGGCGGCGATAAGTAGTTTTTTCATCGCAAATTCCCCTAAAACAGCAAATAAAAGTATTAGTGTGACAGGTAGTTAGCAAACTCTGTGGTTTGCGGTTGAGCAAAATGAAGCGCAGACCCCTGTTCAACGACGCGGCCATTTTCCATATAGACCACTCGGCTGGCGGTTTTACGTGCGACTTCAACTTCATGGGTAACGATCACCTGAGTGATGCCAGTACCTGCCAGTTCATTGATGATACTGACAATTTGTGCAGTAATTTCCGGGTCCAGTGCGGCAGTCGGTTCATCGAACAACAACACCTGCGGTTCCATCATGAGTGCACGGGCGATAGCAACACGCTGTTGTTGACCACCGGAAAGATGCAGCGGAAAACGATCAGCAAAATCAGTCAAGCGCAGACGCGTTAACAGCTTATCGGCCCGTTCCATCGCCTGAGCCTTGGTTAGGCCAAGTACACGGCAAGGGGCTTCTATCAGGTTTTGCAGTACGTTAAGATGCGGCCAGAGATTGTATTGCTGAAATACCATGCCGACATTCTGGCGCAGTTCGCGGATGGATTTTTCACCGGGTGCCTGTTTGAAATCAAACTGGTTGCCAGCGATGTTCAGTACCCCTGAACGTGGCATCTCAAGCAGGTTAAGTACCCGTAGCAAAGAGCTTTTCCCGGCACCACTTGGCCCAAGCAATACTAACGTTTCCCCTGCAGGGCAATCCAAAGTGATGTTAAACAGCGCCTGGTGTGCGCCGTAAAAGCAATTGATATCTTTTAGTTGAATACTCATGCGTAGGAGTTGAATAGACATTGATGCGGCGAATGTTAACTTCCATAGAATACTTATGCAATCTTTGTGAGTTAAAATTTATCACTGAGCAGGATAACGCGACGGAGGTAGCACAATATAGTGAGATTGATATTCTTATCGGTTGTTTCCTTCGTCGTATGTGATATTGATAGATATTCTTTTTAAATCGAGGGTGTTTGGGGTGAAGGTATGCGAGGTGAGGGATTCTTGGCATAGGTTCGCCAGTCATCAAACATCGATTATGGCCCCAGCAGTTTGAATGGCGAAGGGTATATTGGAGGGATGGTGAGTATCAGAGCAGCGGTGATATTAGCAAGTGTACTATTGGCAGGGTGCCAAACCCAGCAGCACAGTACCAGTGCCAGTACCATTATGGAGCAGGGCAGCTATCGCTTGGAAACCTTGCATCAGGCCCGGGGGGCAGATCAGCGAATTCGTTTTTTGGTGATGCATTATACTGCGTCGGATTTTAACGCGTCGTTGAAGACACTGACAGATGAAAATGTTAGTGCTCATTATTTGTTGCCTGAGCAGCCGTCATTGCAAAAGGGCAAACCCGTGGCTTACCAATTGGTGCCGGAAGAGATGCGTGCTTGGCACGCCGGCGTCAGCTATTGGCGTGGGCGCAATAATCTCAATGATACTTCGATTGGTATTGAGCTCGTCAACCCGGGGTTTAGTCATCTGTTGCAGGCCAAGCATTGGCCCCCGTATTCCCCAGCACAGATCGAGCTATTGATTCTACTGAGCCGCGATATCATAAAGCGTTACGATATTCAGCCGATGGATATCGTTGGCCATAGTGATATTGCTCCACAGCGCAAGCAGGATCCGGGGCCGCTGTTCCCTTGGCAGCAATTGGCGCAGGCGGGTATTGGCGCATGGCCGGATAAGCAACAGGTTGAATACTATCTGGCGGGTCGTGATAAGCAGGCCCCGGTAGCGATGGCGCCGTTTTTGGCCAAACTGCAACGCTATGGTTACGGTGTTGATCCCACGTGGGATAGAAATCAGCAGCAGCACTTGGTGGCGGCGTTTCAGATGCATTTCCGACCTGGCGATCATCGCGGTAAGCCGGATGCCGAAAGTGAAGCGATTATTGATGCCTTGCTCAGCAAATATGGGCAGGGGCGCTAATCACAGGCCGTGCAGTTTGCCGTGTTCTGCCAGCCAGCGAGCAGTATGAGTAATGCCCTCTTCCAGTGAGATCAGCGGTTGATAACCCAGTTCTTGTTGTGCCCGCGTGTTATCCAACGTGAGGTCAAAATTGAGTTTAGCAACGCCATAATGCGTGAACAGTGGCTCTTTGTTGTTGTTGCTGTTCAGCTTTTCCATGGCTCTGGCGATAAGATCCAATAGCGGATAAGGCACTGAACGGATACGGCATTTTATATCGAGCTGATCAATGAATTGCTGTATCACATGCTTCAGCGGGCACACTTGTTGATTGGTGATATTGTAGGCACGCCCTGATGGGGTGTCTGTTTTCAGGGTTGCCAGCCACATCGCATGTACCGCGTTTTCTTGATAGGTCATATCCACCAGCGCGTCACCGCCACGGGGCAACGGCAGGTTGCCGCACTGCTTAATCATCTGCAGCAGGCGCGGTAACAATATTTTATCGTGTGGGCCAAACAACCCTTGGGGCCGCAAAATAGTAAAGTGAGTTTGCGGGTTGGATAACGCCAGGTGCTGTACCACTTGTTCGCTTGCTGCTTTGCTGCGGGCAAATTCATTGGCATAGCGCTGTGGGCGGAAATCTTCCTGCAGATGGTGATGATGGCGGTAGTCAAAATAAATCGCCGGTGAGGAAATATGGATAAACTGTGAGACGCCATAAGCCGCAGCCCACTCCCCCAAACGACGCGTAGCGCGGACGTTAGCCAGTTCAAAGGCTTGTTCAGTCCCCCACGGAGAGGTAAAACCAGAGCAGTGCCATAGCACATCCACCCCCGCTAACATGGCTTTAGCTTGCGTAGAAACCAGGTTGCTAAGGTCGGCATGAATAAACTCCGCGCCTATTTTTTCCAGCAGAGAACCCAACGCCTGATTACGGCTGGTGGCGCGTACCGCGATGCCTTGACGGCAAAGATATTCGATGGCGCTACGGCCTAACCCACTGCTTGCACCAGTGACCAATACCTTCATAACGAACTCTATTTTTACCCAAAATCAAGCGGTTGGCTTGCTTGCCGGAGGCGATTATCCAATGTGCGCCATTGTTCCGTGATTTTAAGCGCTATGCAATCGGAAAGAGCCTAACTGTATCAGCAAATGGTGCGCTCAGGCAGAGTAAACGCCGCTTGTTTTTCGTTGTTGTACCAATAAAAACTAAATTTATTTCAATCTCAGCGAGATAGATTATCTTTTTGTTCAGCCAGCTTAATAATGCGTTTGGCCATACCACGAAAAATAAACAGATGGGCTGGCATCATGACAAACCAGTAAAGCAACCCGCGAAAACCGGCAGGGTGCCACCAGGCACGGACATCAAGTTGGCGACGATCACCCAGATCTTTGATGGTGAAGGTCAAGCGCCCAAGCCCTGGGGCTTTCATGCCGAACAACAAGGCTAATTGTTGCAATGGTTTTAGCGTGATCACTTTCCAACCATCCACCACATCGCCGACTGCTAAGGTTTCCCGTTGCGGTCGGCCATAGACGACACCGTTCCCCAGCATATCGTCCATCCGAGCGCGGATTTGCCACAAAAGATTGGCATAGAAATAGCCTTCTTTGCCGCCCAATTGCTGAACCACATGCCATAAGGCTTCACTGGAGGCGGCTGTTTCCACTATGCAGCCGGCTTGTTTGGGGTAGAAGCCGTAGCCTGGGCGCCAGCGGGCTCTGGCTTCTGGGGCGTAACCCCAGTCTGCAGAGTCGGTAACTTCTTCTTCGCGGCGTAGGGTGAGGGTGACTGCCTGATCAAAGGTTTGTAGCGGCTGTGGGATTAACGTTTGCAGCGGTTGACCATTAGCGGGTAAGTCATGGTTAAGGCCCTGAATCAAGGCTTTGGCAATGGACGGCGGCACCGAGGTAATCATGCTGATAAACCAGACTGAGATAAAGCGCGTCGGCAAAGGAACTGGGATCAACCAACGTTTTTTACCGCTGATGGCAATAAAACGTTCAAACATGGTTTGGTAGCTGATGTACTCCGGGCCAGCAACGTCGAAAATCCGGCTTTCTGTTGCGGGATGTTGTAATAACTCGGTCAGGTAGGTGAGCAAATTATCCAAGGCTATCGGCGAGGATTTAGAACGTACCCAACGTGGCGGGGTCAGGACCGGCATGTTGTAAACCATATCGCGCATAATCTCGAAAGCTGCGGAACCTGGGCCGATAATAATACCGGCGCGCAGCTCTGTTATCGGTATCCCGCTTTGCCGCAGGATCTCACCGGTCAGTTTACGCGCCACCAGGTGCGGGGAGCTTTCCCCTGCCGGTTGCAGAGCACCGAGGAAAATAACTTGCTTGACCTGAGAATCTCGCAGTGCATTACGTAGATTTTCTGCGGCTTGACGCTCTTTTTCGATAAAATGCTCGCCATCACCCATTCCGTGGATCAGGTAATAGACGGTATCGATTTGCCATAAAGCGTCGGGCAGGGTGGCAGGGCGATAAACATCAACATAGCGGCAGTTCACCTGCGGCCAGTTTTGTTGCTCCAACCATTCGATGCGACGTGCGGCAGCGGTGACTTCATGACCCTGTTGAGCCAAGCAGGGGATCAGATGCTGACCGATATAGCCACTAGCACCAAGAACCAAAATACGTTGCGGAGTCATTATTGCTGCCTTGTCGTCAATTTGTCAGTAATATAAGCGGTCGTTACAGAATGCCAAATTTGCTGATGAATTGCAGCAGTTATACTTGCTATCATTTCAATGTGTTCCTTATTACAGCTTACATCCATTTGAGCCTATACCAATGAAAATCAATTATTTTTGTTATTTGATGCTGTTGCTGATTTTTATTGGCTGCCAGTTTATTCCCCATCCATTATGGGGGTGGTGGTTGCTGGTCAATGTGTTGACCCTGTTGCTCTATGGTGGCGACAAACTGGCTGCCAGCAAGGGGTGGCAACGGTTGCCAGAGTTCACCCTGTTACTGTTTGGGATACTGGGGGGCTGGATAGGAGGCTTTCTTGGGCAACAGCTTTTCCGGCATAAAACGCAAAAACAGCCCTTTAAAACGTATTTTATTCTCAGTGTGGTGGTTAATCTGCTGGCGATGTTGGCCGCAGGATATTGGCTTTATGGCCGTATGGTGGTGTGAGTTTATAACAGCAATGGGAAGGTGGCACGGGCGGTATTTTCAATGGACTGGTTATAGCCCGCAGCCTGTTTGGTCAGTTCTGCCACCATAAACTCCACCAATAACATCGCCCCCACTTTGGCTGGCAATGTGCCCGCGTTGAGTGGGCCTTCCGGTTTGGCAGCTACCAGTAAAATATCCGCCAGTTTAGCCAAGGGGCTGCGTTGGGTGTTGCTGATAACAATCACCTGGGCCTGTTGCTGTTTGGCTAAGGTGACCGCATGTAAAATATCTTTGGTGGAGCCTGAACTGGAAATGGCAATCAGTACATCCTGCTGGCCCAGTGAGGTGGCATTCATTGCGGCACGATGCATATCGCTAAAAAGCAGTGCCGGTTTACCCACACGTAATAACTTGTATTGCAGGAAATCACCAATGATCGCACTGGCGGCGACGCCATAAATTTGCACGGCTTTTGCCTGGTGCAAAGCTTGGGCTGCCAGTTGTAATGCCTGATGGTCAAGTAGCGCCCCGGTATCACGCAGCGCTTGTACGCTTTCTTCGATCAAACTTTCTGTTGAACTGAGGTTTGACGCCACTTCCGGTTGATTTTGCTGCACACACAGTGCCAGCGCCATTTTAAACTCGGTGTAGCCTTTGCAGCCCAGATGGCGGCAGAGGCGGGTAACACTGGCTTCGCTGGCCCCACTCTCACGGGCCAACTCAGTAATGGTAAAGTAGAGCACCCTGGAAGACTCTTCGATGACAAAATTGCCGAGTTTTTGCAGTGTAGGACTGTAACTCGTCAAATTCTGCTTAAGACGTAATAACAAATTTCCAGTATTCATCACGTTACCTTGTTGGCTATCTCTGCCCTATTGTGACGGAAGATCTTCCCTTCCCGCCAGCAAAATCCGCAGCCTGTGAAGCACATCATTGTTTTGAATTTTATTTTCATTTTTACGTTTTATTTGTGGTAATAATTTTTATCTAAAATAAATATTAAAGGAGAAAATTTATGTCAAAGCCAGGAGGAAAAACATCAGGAAGTTGGTTTGAAAAAGCCCAACTTTTTGGTAAGTCGTTTATGTTACCCATCGCCGTACTACCGGCGGCCGGGTTACTGTTAGGGATTGGTGGCGCGCTTTCCAACCCGAACACCGTTGAAGCTTACCCTTTTCTGAATATCGGCTGGTTACAGGGGCTCTTCACGGTAATGGCCAGTGCCGGGGCGACGGTATTTGCTAATTTGGCGGTGCTGTTTGCTGTTGGCGTGGCGGTTGGCTTAGCCAAAAGTGATAAAGGTACTGCCGGGCTGGCATCGTTAATTGCCTATTTGGTGATGAATGCCACGATTAATGCGTTGCTGAAGATCAGTGGCACCCTGGCCATTGATAACCCGAGTGCCGTAGGTCAAGGCATGATCCTCGGGGTTCAGACGCTGGAAACCGGGGTTTTTGGTGGTGTCATCATTGGATTGGTGACTTGGTATCTGCATAACCGCTATAACAAAATTGCTTTGCCGCAGTTTCTCGGGTTCTTTGGCGGTTCACGTTTTATTCCTATCATCAGTTCCTTTGCGGCCATTGGCGTCGGCGCGGTGATGACCCTAATTTGGCCGCACTTCCAGAAAGTAATTTTCAGTCTCGGCGGGTTAGTGGATGCCACCGGCTATCTGGGGACGTTCATCTATGGGTTTGTCCTGCGTATGCTGGGCCCATTTGGTTTGCACCATATCTTTTATCTGCCTTTCTGGACCACCGCCCTTGGGGGAAGTGAAGTAGTTAATGGGCAACTGGTTGAGGGCACGCAGCGTATTTTCTTCGCTCAGTTAGCGGATCCCAATACCCAACAGTTCTACATTGGTACTGCACGTTTCATGTCGGGCCGCTTTATTACCATGATGTTCGGGTTGGTAGGGGCTTGCCTGGCGATGTATCAAAGTGCCAAGCCGGAAAACCGCAAACGTGTTGGCGGGTTGCTGCTTTCTGCGGCGTTAACCTCCTTTCTGACCGGGATTACTGAACCTATTGAATTTTCGTTCCTGTTTGTTGCCCCAGCATTGTATGTGGTTCATGCCATCTTTGATGGTTTGGCGTTTATGTTGGCGCATATCCTGCACATTACTATCGGCCAGACATTTTCTGGCGGTTTTATCGATTTTATCCTGTTCGGTGTTTTGCAAGGGGAAGCCAAAACCCATTGGATGTACGTCCCCTTGGTCGGCATCCCTTGGTTCTTCCTCTATTACTTCACCTTCCGCTTCCTGATTGCTCGCTTTAATTTCAAAACCCCAGGGCGCGGTGATGAGTTGGAAACGGAAACCCTTCAACCCGCCAGCGACCGTTCACAACAGGTAGTGACTGCGTTAGGGGGCAAAGAGAATATCGTCGAATTGGATTGTTGTGCCACGCGCTTGCGTATCACGCTTAAACAGAGTGATCACATTGATGAAGCGGCTTTAAAAGCCACGGGTGCCCGCGGGGTGATTATCCGTGGCAATGGGGTACAGGTGATTTATGGGCCCCATGTCACCATTATTAAAAATGAAGTAGAGGAGTTATTGGGGTTATGACCGTATCGATTTTGCAGCAGATTAAAGGGAAGCTAGTGGTATCTTGCCAGGCTTTGCCAGATGAACCTCTACACAGTGATTTTATTATGTCGCGTATGGCGCTGGCTGCCGAGCAGGGAGGGGCGGCGGCGATCCGCGCCAACAGCGTAGCAGATGTCAAAGCGATTATGCAGGCGGTGGCGTTACCGGTGATTGCCATTATCAAACAGGATTACCCGGGTAGTGAGGTCTATATTACGCCAACCCTGGCGGAGATTGACCAATTGATGACGGTGGCGCCGCAGATGATCGCCTTGGATGCCACACTCTATCCACGCCCGGGGGCGTTGCAGTTACCGGCCTTGATAGCCGCCATTCGTGCTAAATATCCGGCGCTATTGCTGATGGCGGATATTGCCACCTTGGAAGAGGCAAAAATTGCCAGTGAGTTAGGCTTCGATTGTGTGGGAACCACACTGCATGGTTATACCCAAGAAACTGCCGGGAAAAAGCTGGCGCAAGAGGATTTCCGTTTTCTGCGCGAGGTGGTGGCGGCGGTGAACTTGCCGGTGATTGCTGAAGGGAATGTTGAAACGCCGGAAATGGCCGCTCGTTGTCTGGCATTAGGGGCTCATGCGGTGGTGGTTGGGGGGGCGATCACCCGCCCTCAGCAAATTACCCGCCGCTTTGTGGCGGCGATAACCGGCTGAATAGCACGCCCTGATAGTTTATCAGGGCGTCTTAGCTCAGTTGGCAACCAGTTACTGCAATTATGCGGTAACTGGCCGGGTTGAGGCGATTTTAGGCATGTTGCTGCAAGAATTCCTGCCACAGATTGACCACTTTTTGCAGGTCTTGGCGGCTGACGTTGAGGTGAGTGAGGATACGGGTCAATGGCCCAGCACTGATCAGCACCCCACGCTCTCGCATCCATGGCCCCAGTTTGGCTGCCAGTTCCGGCGATTGGTGCAGGTATAATACGTTGGTCTGTGCGCCGGGTTCGGCAATATCCAATCCAATAGCACGTAACTGCTGTTCCAGCCATTTGGCGTTATCGTGATCTTCTTTTAGCCGTTCAACATTGTGTTCTAAAGCATACAACCCAGCCGCTGCCAGGATACCGGCTTGACGCATACCACCACCAGCCATTTTGCGCCAACGAATCGCGCGCTGGATAAACTCCTGGCTACCGCAAAGTAACGAACCAACCGGTGCACCCAAGCCTTTTGACAGACAGATGGTGAAGGTATCGCAATATTGGGTGATAGTTTTTAGCGGTACATTTAGTGCCACGGCAGCGTTGAAGATGCGCGCCCCGTCAATGTGCAGGGCTAACTGCCGTTCACGGGTGAATTGCCAGGCTTGTTGCAGATAGGCTAACGGTAGCACTCTGCCACTGATGGTATTTTCCAGGCTCAATAAACGGGTTCTGGCAAAGTGAATATCGTCGGGCTTGATGGCGGCTGCGACTTTGTCCAATGGTAGCGTACCATCCGGCGCGGCTTCGACAGGTTGTGGCTGAATACTGCCAAGGACTGCGGCTCCACCGGCTTCATATTTATAGGTATGCGCCTGCTGGCCGACAATATATTCCTCACCGCGTTGGCAATGGCTTAATAAAGCCACCAGATTAGCCTGGGTTCCGGTGGGCAGGAACAGTGCGGCTTCTTTGCCTGAAAGCCTGACGGCTTCGGATTGTAGAGCATTAACGGTAGGATCGTCACCATACACATCATCGCCAACATCGGCACGTGCCATGGCGCTACGCATCTCTGCGCTGGGTTGGGTAACGGTATCACTGCGTAAATCAATTAACATAGGGAACCTTGAACGTTTGATGACGGGTGAGTTGTTATAATAACCCGATTGCAGGGTGGGAAAAGCAGAAAATAAAATGGTTTTTTCTTGTTTGGCGTGAAGAAAATGTCGGCAAGCACGCCAGTAGTCCGTTTGATTCAACCTGTTGTCTAGCCGTCATTAATCAGGCTACTGCGGCCCTGATGCGCTAAGCCTCAGTGATGAGCAGAGTAACCGCCGTCAACACCCAGGCAGCTTGAAGTATAACGAGTATAAAGGGTGTGGTTGCATCCTGATCCTGCTTATCAAATCGCCTGACGACGGATACACACTAGGCCAGAGTGGTATCACTCTCCAATAGGCAACTGCAGGCTAACACATAACCTGCTTCGATCTCTTTGGGCATTAGCGTGACCGTACTGGTGGTGCTGTATTTACCGTTGAGAATGCGGATTTTGCAAGCACCGCATACCCCAGCGCGGCAGGCTGCATTGACCGGTAGTTGGTGCATCTCCAAGGCGGCCAACAGGGTGCTGCCAACGGGAATACGGAATTCACCTAGTGGCTGGTTGATACGCAGTATCAATTGATCAGCCAGTGGGTCAGTGTGTGCTGATGGAGTATGGAACAGCTCCTGGTGAAATTGAGCCGGCGGAACCCCCAGTTGCTGACACAGTTGCGCCACTTGTTGCATGTAAGGCTCGGGGCCACAGGTCATCACGGTACGTGAAGTAATATCCGGTGCCACTTGTCGCAGCACCTGCTCATTGATGCGACCGGTGAGAAAACCCGGAGTTGCCCCTTGCTCAGCCATCAGTGTCAACTGCAATTGTGGGTGTTGAGCCGCTAATTTCTGCCACTCATCGGCAAAAATGACCTCAGATGGGCTCCGAACATTAAAGATCACGCGGATATCGCATTGCGCGTGGTTGCTGACTAACCAGCGGCACATAGAGATTATTGGTGTAACGCCACAACCAGCAGCGAGCATCAGGTAATGGTCACTGGGATACAGCGCACAACTGAAGTCCCCTTGAGCATCTGATAGCCAGAGCTGATCACCCGGTTTGACCTCCTGAGTCAGCCAGCGGGAAGCGGTACCGTCTGGCAGGCAGCGGACACTGATACTGATAAAACGGCTTAAACCAGGGGAGGAAGAGAGCGTATAGGCGCGCAATATTTCTTCACTATTACGGATACTGACTAAGGCATACTGGCCGGGAAGATAGGAATAAACGCCGGGAGTGATCAGATTCAGTGTCCAAACGTCAGCAGTTTCCTGTTGCAGGGAGTGTACTTGCATCTGATTAGGGCAAAATGGGCTGGGTTGGGTCACTTCAATCACCTTAAAAATAGAGGGGCTGCAACTGGCAGCCCCGGGGAAGCAGCATTAGCCGAGAATACCTTGCAAATCTTGTTCAACGCTGGTGATTGGGCGCATGGCGAATTTATCGTTGAGGATCGCCAACAGGTTATCGGTCAGGAACGCCGGGGCGGTGGGGCCGGTCAGGATATTTTTAACCCCCAGTGACAGTAGCGTCAGCAGGATAACAATCGCCTTTTGCTCAAACCAGGAGAGCACCAGACTGAGTGGCAGATCATTGACGCTGCAACCGAGTTTTTCTGACAGCTTCACCGCCAACATCACCGCTGAATAGGCATCGTTGCACTGGCCCACATCCAGCAGGCGCGGCAAGCCTTCCAACGTACCGAACTCCAGCTTGTTGAAGCGATATTTGCCACAACCCAAGGTCATAATCAGGCAATCTTGCGGAATATTACGGGCAAAATCGGTAAAGTAGCTGCGGTCATCACGGCTACCATCACAGCCGCCAACCAGGAAGACATGGCGCAGTTTTTTCTGTGCCACCAGGTCAATAACGGTATCCGCCGCATTGAGGAGCACCTGACGACCAAAGCCGATGGTGATCTGCTGTTCAATCTCACTGTAGGGAAAACCCGCAAGCTGTTGTGCCTGGCTGATAACGGTACTGAAGTCGTCACCATCCAGGTGATTAACGCCCGGCCAGCCGACCATGCTGCGCGTCCAGATACGATCCGCGTAATTACCGAGATTGGGATCGATAATACAGTTGGAGGTCATGACGATTGGGCCAGGGAATTTGGCGAACTCAACTTGTTGATTCTGCCAACCGCCACCGTAGTTCCCCACCAAATGGGGATATTTACTGAGTTCTGGATAGCTATGGGCGGGCAGCATTTCACCATGGGTGTAGACGTTGATGCCAGAACCTGCGGTTTGTTCCAGTAACAGTTGCAGGTCTTTCAGGTCGTGACCAGAAATCAGAATCGCTTTGCCGGCAACCGGGCGAACATTGACCGAACTGGGTTGTGGATGACCAAACGCCAGGGTTTCCCCCTGATCCAACATCTCCATCACCTTAAAGTTCATTTTGCCGATGCCCATGGCGTTGTTTAGCAAGGTATCAACATCGGTCGGCAGTGCGCCCAGCCAAGCCATGTAAGCATGATAATCGGCATAGATTTGGCTATCCGACTGCCCCAATACATGAGCGTGTTCCATATAAGCGGCGGCGCCTTTCAGCCCATACAGACAAAGCATGCGCAGCCCATGAATATCGTCACCGACGCCAGCTTTATCGCTATTGAGGGCAAACTGTGCCGCCTGCTGTAGCAGAGCGGACATATCGTCTCCCGCTAGTTGCAGTGCTGCCAGCGGGTGATCAACCCGGACACTGGCATCAAGCAGACGACAACGTGCCGCCAGTGATTCGCGCAACGCGACAGCCTCACGAGCGTAGCCGATAATGCGCTGAGAATCGAAGTTGACGTTGGTCAGTGTCGAGAAGAAGGCATGGGGTGAAAAATGGTCGATGTCATGATCGATAATCCCTAACGCCCGCGCTTGTAAAGCCCATGCAGATAGCCCTTGTAACACGGCAACCAACAGATCTTGCAGATCAGAGGTTTCAGCTGTTTTTCCACACACACCTTGAGCGTAAGAACAGCCATTGCCTGCAGATGTCCGGATGGTTTGTTCACATTGCACACAAAACATGATCGCTTCCTTTTTAAAGTTGCATTTTATATACCTGTTTTTGAGCATAGATCGGCAGGCGTGGCTTAAAAAGGTATTTTTAATGCAATATTAACTTAATTTGATTTAGAACAAATTAACCTGAAAACAGGAATCATTCGCTTTTAAGTTAGCCAGCGCTGAACGGCATCATTAAGAGAACAGCGCGATAAGTATCGGGGCTAACAAGCTTAACAGGAACCCGTGTACGATTGCCGGAGGCACCATGTCCAGCCCGGCACTGCGTTGTAGCACCGGTAAGGTGAAGTCCATGGAGGTCGCGCCACATAATCCCAAGGCGGTAGAACCGCTGCGGCGAGCCAGTGTCGGGATCAGCATAATGGCCACCAGTTCCCGCGCCAGATCGTTAAAGAAAGCGGCGCTGCCCATCACCGGGCCGTAGGCATCGCTGATCAAAATACCGGAAAGTGAATACCAGCCAAACCCTGATGCCATTGCTAAACCGGTTTTTAGCGAAAGCCCCAGCAATTGTGCCGCTAACGCGCCACCAGCCAATGAACTGACTACTACCACCACCGCCACCACCAGACCACGACGGTTTAGCACTATCTGGCGCAGGGTCATGCCATTATTGCGTAGTTGGATCCCCACCAGTAATAGCAGGAAAATCAAGGCATACTCACTGCCTTTACCCGCCAGTTGCAGCCAGTGCCACTGGGTTAACCCTAGCGCAAAACCCGCGAGAACCACGCCACCAAGCTTCAGTGATTCCAGTGCCATATGCAGGCGAGAGGGGGGTTTTAACTGTTTGTTGGGGTGCCGCCATGGACGATAGCGTTCCAACACAGAAAGTAACAGGAGATTGGCGCAGCAGATACACAGGAAAAACACCGCAGTGTATTGAAAGATCAAAACCAGATTAATGGCCAGGTTTTCCAGAAACGCCAGGCTGATCCCCATAAAAAACAGAATAACGTACACCATCCACCCGAGCAGACGGTTAATAACCTGAATCAGGGTGTTGCTGCGTAGTGGGACAAGGTAACCGACGATCAGCGGTAATAAAATAATCAGCAGTCCTGAATACATAATTAAATACGAGCCTGGTAATTTTGATAGGAGTTTATCAGAGGCTGGCGGATTATACCCAAGTTCATTCAATTTGCCGCTTATCTGCAACTCGCATAGACTGGGTCATTAAGGTGCAGCAAGATGCAGGTAGGTCACCAACGCGTCAACCTTGGCAGTATTGGCAATAACCATGGTGTGCACAGGAGCCGCTAGATGTTCTTAGAACGAGTTGAAATTGTAGGATTTCGAGGCATAAATCGGCTTTCATTGCAGTTGAATGATAACACGGTATTAATCGGTGAGAATGCCTGGGGTAAGTCCAGCCTGTTGGATGCCATGACCTTTTTACTGGCACCGGAGCAGACGCTTTATCACTTTGAAGCCAGAGATTTTTACTTTCCACCCGGCGATGAAGCGGCAAAAGAGCGTCATTTGCAGGTTATCTTTACCTTTTGTGAAAAAGATATCGGTCATGCCCACCTGCCACGTTATCGCCAACTTGCACCACTCTGGTCGAAAGGGGACGATAACCTCAACCGTATTTACTTCAGTTGTGCCGGCGAGTTGGCGGACGATGGCACGGTGTGTACCTGGCGTCGTTTCCTCGACACCCGTGGCAATGCTTTGCATTTGCATCATATCAACCAGTTGGTTCATGCGCTGATCCGTATTCACCCGGTATTGCGTTTGCGTGATGCCCGCTTTATCCGACGTTTGCGCCCCAGCCCGCTGAATGAACATCTTGCTGCCGATAATAGCGCTTTGATGCAACAACTAGAGCAACTCACGCGGGAACTGGTGCGTAATCCGCAAAAATTGACCAATTCAGAGCTGCGTCAGGGATTGACTGCCATGCAGCAACTACTTGAGCACTATTTTGCTGAACTGGGCTCGCAGGCGGTTGGAACGCATCGCCATCGGCAACGGTCTGAACAGCAAGCCTGGCGCTCGCTGGATAGCATTAACCGCATGATTGGAGAACCCAATAGCCGTAGCATGCGGCTGATCTTGTTAGGGATGTTCTCTACACTGGTGCAAGCCAAAGGTAACTTAAAACTCGATCCGCATACCCGGCCACTGTTATTGGTGGAGGATCCGGAAACGCGTCTGCACCCCATTATGCTGTCAGTGGCCTGGAATCTGCTTAACCTGATGCCATTGCAACGTATTACCACCACCAACTCCAGCGCGCTGGTTTCACTGGTACCGGTAGAAAACATATGCCGGCTGGTGCGTGAATCTGCGCGTGTGGCAACCTACCGCCTTGGGCCACAGGGGTTAAGTGTGGAAGATGGGCGGCGTATTGCCTTCCATATCCGTTTTAATCGCCCGGCGTCGTTGTTTGCCCGTTGCTGGCTGTTGGTAGAGGGGGAAACGGAAGTTTGGTTGCTCAATGAATTGGCACGTCAGTGTGGTTATCACTTTGAAGCTGAAGGCATCAGAGTTATCGAATTCGCCCAATGTGGCTTAAAACCCCTGCTGAAATTTGCCCGGCGCATGGGCATTGAATGGCATGCCTTAGTTGACGGTGATGATGCGGGTAAGAAATATGCCAATACCGTGCGCAGCTTGCTGGATAGCCATGAAGATAGTGAGCGTGACCGTTTGACGCCGCTGCCAGCGCTGGATATGGAGCATTTTATGTATCGTGAGGGGTTCAGTGCCGTTTATCATCGGGTGGCCTCGGTACCGTTAAAAGTTCAGATGCCAGCACGCAAAGTGATCCTCAAAGCAGTGCATCACTCATCAAAACCCGATCTGGCGCTTGAAGTGGCGATGCAGGCGGGGGAGTGGGGTACCAGTTCAATACCGCCGCTGTTGAAAAAGTTGTTTTCCCGTGTCATTTGGTTGGCTAGGGGGCGGGCAGATTAAGTTTTAGTTGGGGGCACGATGCTGCCTTCAGCAAGCTGCTAATCAAACGGCAAGGTGCTAGCACCTTGCCGTTTGCATAACTGATAAACCTACACTTGTTTAGTCACAGCGGCGGTCATAATTCCAGTCAGTTTTCTCCAGTTCCTGGATGTTCTCTACGACGATATCCACCAGTGCCGCCAGCATTTTCTGGCCTTTTTCGATACTGGCAAATGTTGGGTCGCCTGTCGCACCGGTAGCTGAAACTTCAGCGATATCCCAGATTAGCTGGATATGCTTACTGTAGCGCAGCGCATCTTCAGGCATTTGGCGCACTGCTTTAGACAGGTCGCATAACTCAGGGCAAACGGCAGCGGTAATTGATGATTCCCCTTCACCACCATGGCCCAAGCCATCCCAACTGGCGAAAAAGTCTGGCCCCAGACGATCACCAAGGATAGACCACCAAGCCGGTAAAAAGGCAAATACCACCTCTTTATGGCGCGCCTTGACTTTACGCTGGGCAATTTCAAGGGCGGCAATATTGCCATCATGACCATTGAGGACAAAGATATGCTTGATGCCATATTGAATCAGGCTTTCAAACATATCTTCCGCCAGGGCGATAACCGTTTCAAAACGGAGCGTGATGGCCATCGGGTTGGCGTTATAGTGCATGGAGGTTCCATAGGGAACGCCTGGCAACACCAGAGTGCGATCCAGGCGTTGTGCCGCTTGCTTGGCCACTTCGGTTGGCACAAACAGATCGGGGCCGAGGGGCAGATGCCCACCATGGCTTTCACAACTACCGAAAATAGCAATTACACTGTCAATTTGCTTTTGCTGAAATAATGTTTCCAACTCCGCGGTGCTGAACTCATTGAGCATGACTTTTTTCATCTTTTTTCCCTTCTGTTCAATTGGTGGCGCACTGTTTTTTGACCAATACTGCCTGGAGTAGTGTATAGGTGACGATAGTGATCAGTAGCGCCAATAATCCGGTAGGCCAGTTTGCCAAGATATTAAGCAGTGAAAAGGCTAACCCGATGCCCATACCTAAAACCGCACTGATCACCCCAGCCCAGTTAAAGCGAGGCTGCTGGTGCAACTGATCAAGGGCGTAGTTACCGCGACGATGCAGATAGTAATCCGCCAATAATGGACCAGCCAGTGGTGGCGCCATAACGCCCAGATAGTTGATAAACTGGGAGAACAGGATTTGATAAAAGCCCAGAGAACCCAGCAGCGTACCCAGGATCCCGGCGATCAATATCAGTGTTTTCTTATTCACTTTAATCCCGCAAGAATCCAGCACCGGGCCAGTATAAAGTGAATTGCAGTAGAGTTCGGCATCGTTGGTCGTCCACAGGGACAAGGTCCAGGTGAGTACCCCGATACTGGCTAATATCACACTTTTACCCAGCATCCAGGTGACATAGTTAGGCATACCCACGGTGACCGTGCCGATATAACCCACAATGTTCAATAACGGATTGGTGAAGATAAAGCAGGCGGCGGCTCCCCATAACACGGCTCCGACTGATTTATTGAAACGAAACAGATCCACGCCCATCACGGCGCCAGCAATCCAGCTACCAATAACCATGGTAATCGCGGTGGAGAGGGGTAATCCGCTATTTTGATCTGAACGGGTAATAAACTCAGCTAATCCTCCCCCTTCATTCAGCATGGCGATACCGGTGGTCACCGCAATCAACATGATGATCGGTGAAACCGGTATGGCAATGATCTCCAACCCTTTCATGCCATAGAGTGACGTGAGGGTAAACAGCAGGCCGGAAATAAGACAGGCTAAAAAGACTTCTAATGTAATGACACTGCCTTGAAAACCATGAAGTGCGGGATCAAACACAGTGATCCCGGAAGGGTTACCGAGGAAAGAGCCCCAGATATCACCAACCATACCGGTAATGGCGGCAAACCATCCCAAGGTTAATAAACCCATGGCAATCATCGGTAAATTAGCCCCTAACCGACCGTAAGAGTAACGGCTGATCAACGCCAGGCTTAACCCGGTTTTTTGCGCCATAATGCCCAGCAGCGAGGTTAGGACGAATAAAATACTCATCCCAATGGCAATGGCCATTAACGCTTGGGGAAAGGGTAAGCCGGGTTTACCGCCGACACCGGCTAATGCACCACCAATAAATAACCCGGTGGCAACATAACCAAAGCCAACCCAGACCAGCACCTGTTTCCAGGTGGGGCGGCGGGCAGAGAGTGGAATGGGGGAAAACATAAAATCCGCATCTGTCGGCGGAGTGGTGCTTGGTGTGTGTTTGCTCATTCAATAACCTATCTATTATTTTTATGTACCATGTGTAGCTCTCCATACCCGTTACCCCCTGATGGTAACTTGATTTAACTTGGGTATAGCGGCACAAAAGCACGGTAAGTTAAAAAACGCCCTAAAAATGAGTAGATCAAAAGCATTTTCATTACGTTTCGACGGTCCAGAAGCGTTAGCAGCGTAAGGCTAACCAATCCCAGATGAACAAAATTGTCGAGCATACTCACGGCCTGCCAGGTTGCAGAGAACTTGGCGTGATGAGCAGGCCTATGCATGGACTTTGCTCACTGGCCTTCTGACTGCAGACAGGATGGACCGAGGTATGCTTTGCCACTACAGCGTCAAGTTGCAGTAGCAAAATGTAGTATAGGGGATAAGGAGAGCGGCAAAAAAGTCAAAAATTATGTTTTTTCCGTTTTGTTCCCAACAAATCTCTGTTTGCCCAATATATGCTTGTTTGCTGTTTTAATAACCTTAAAGAGAAGTAACATCCCTTTTAAGAGTAAGTTAATGTTCTGTTTTAAACTTTACACATTGGCGGCCTGATAAGCATGGATTAGGCAATTAAAAATCAACAGTGGTAATTTCATCGCGTTACTATATGGTGCATTCAGTCATTGCAGGTCACCGGGATAGGAATGAGTATTGATACAGTTAATTGGGCGTAACAAGTATTGGTGGGGAGTAGGGGCCATTCTGCTGGTGTTGGCCATTTTTGGCTATTGGCGTTTTTCACAGCCTGCGCCAGTGGATTTTAAAACCGTGAAGGTGACGAAGCGCGATTTGCAACAAAGCGTCTTGGCGACAGGTCAGTTGGATGCGATGCGCAAGGTGGATGTCGGGGCACAGGTCAGTGGACAGTTGCAGAGCCTAAAGGTTGAAATTGGCGATAAAGTGAAAAAGGGCCAACTGCTGGCCACCATTGATCCACAGCAAGAGCAAAACAGCATTCGTGAAGGTGAAGCAACGTTGCAGCAGTTGCACGCTCAGTTGCAGCAAATGCACGCAGAACTGCAATTGGCGACACTGACCCTGCAACGTAACCAGCAGTTGGTCAAATCCCAGTCGGTGTCACGCCAGGATCTGGATAAGCTCACCACTGAACTGGCAGTGAAAAAGGCGCAAGTTGCAACCACCCAGGCCCAAATAGCTAAAAATCAAGCCAGTCTGGACACTGCCAGAATTAAGTTAGCCTATACGCGCATTGAGGCGCCGATGGACGGCGATGTGGTACAGATCACCACCTTGCAGGGGCAAACGGTGATTGCCGCACAACAGGCACCCAATATCCTGACGCTGGCAGATATGAGCACCATGTTGGTGAAAGCGCAGGTTTCAGAAGCGGATGTGATTCACCTGAAACCCGGTCTGAAAGCTTGGTTTACCATATTAGGCGACCCCGGCAAACGCTTTGAAGGTGTGTTGAAAGATATTCAACCCACACCCGAGAAAATCAATAATGCCATTTTCTACTATGCGCGTTTTGCAGTGCCTAACCCACAAGGCTTACTTCGTCTGCAAATGACCGCACTGGTTCATATATTACTTGATGAAGTCAGCGATGCCTTGGTGATACCCCTCGCTGCGTTGGGGGAGCAAATTGACGAAAACCGCTATTACGTTTCGATATTGCAGCATAACCAAGAAGTGAAACGGGAAGTGACGATCGGCATACGTAATAATCTGGAGGTGCAGATTCTCAGCGGATTGCAAGCAGGCGAGGAGGTGATTGTCAGCCGTGGCGCTGCGGAGGGCAATAACTGATGGCGGTATTGCTAGAGCTGAGTGATATTCGGCGTAGCTATCTTTCTGCGGGGCAATCGGTAGATGTGCTGAAAGGCATCAGTTTACGCATCGACGCGGGGGAGATGGTGGCCATTATGGGGGCTTCTGGTTCAGGCAAATCAACCCTGATGAACATTCTCGGTTGCCTGGATAAACCTTCTGGTGGCACTTACCGTATTGCCGGGAAGGATGTGGCAACACTGGATAGTAATGCACTCGCGGAATTGCGGCGTGAGCATTTCGGTTTTATTTTTCAGCGTTATCATTTACTGCCCTATCTGAGTGCGGCACAGAACGTTGAAGTACCCGCAGTGTACGCTGGGTTGGGTAAGGCGGCGCGCAGTGCCAGATCCATCGCTTTGTTAACGCGCCTAGGTTTGGCGGAGCGCGTTACTTATCGGCCTAACCAACTTTCCGGTGGGCAGCAGCAGCGTGTCAGTATCGCCCGGGCACTGATGAATGGCGGTCAGGTGATCCTGGCTGATGAACCTACCGGGGCACTGGACAGCCAATCCGGGGAAGAGGTGATGCTGGTGCTCAAGCAACTGCGCGAGCAGGGGTACACGGTGATTATTGTTACGCATGATTTGGCTGTCGCCCAACAAGCTGAAAGAATTATTGAGCTCCGTGATGGAGAAATCATTGCTGATTCTGGTTCGCGGCTTCAAGGCAAGCGGCCAGTTAAAACGCTTGAGTTGACCACCTCCGTTGCTTCTTGGCGGCAGATGGCCGGGCGTTGGCGTGAGGCGCTGGTGATGGCGTGGCGCTCTATGGCGACTAACAAGATGCGTAGCGCATTGACCATGTTAGGGATCATCATCGGTATTGCATCGGTAGCCTCAATCAAGGTGATTGGTGATGCGGCTCAACAGCAGGTGCTGGCAGATATCAAATCTATTGGTACTAATACGGTGGAGCTTTATCCCGGCAAGGATTTTGGTGATGATGACCCTATCTATCGGCAAGCATTGAAATATGACGACCTTGAGGCACTGCGTGAACAGCCTTACGTCCGTGCACTTTCACCCAATATTAGCAGTAGCATGCGCGTGCGTTTTGGCAAGACAGACGTGGCAGCCAATGTTGCTGGCGTCAGTGAGCAGTATTTCCGGGTTTACGGGATGGCTTTTTCTCAAGGCTCAGGTATAGATGCCGTACAAGTGCAATCGCAAGCGCAGGTGGTGGTGATCGACGCCAATACGCAACGCCGCTTGTTTCCCTATCAAGAGAATGTGGTGGGTGAGGTGATTTTGGTGGGTAATATGCCTGCGACGGTGATTGGTGTCGCGCAGGAAAAGCAGTCAATGTTTGGTGGTAGCAGTTCGCTGAGAGTGTGGCTTCCCTATACCACCATGAGCAATCGGATCATGGGCAACAACTATTTTGATTCGATTACGGTGCGTATCCGCGATGGCTATAATAGCCAAGAGGCGGAGCAGCAGCTTACGCGACTGCTGACATTGCGCCATGGCAAGAAAGATTTCTTTACTGATAACATGGACAGCCTGGTACAAGCGGTGGAGAAAACCACCTATACGATGCAATTATTCCTTACCCTGGTGGCGGTGATCTCGCTGGTGGTTGGTGGGATTGGTGTGATGAATATCATGTTGGTTTCGGTAACAGAACGCACCCGTGAAATTGGCATCCGTATGGCGGTAGGGGCGCGTTCTGGTGACATCATGCAGCAGTTTTTAATCGAAGCGGTATTGGTGTGCCTGATAGGGGGTGGAGTGGGGATGTTGTTGTCGTTCTCTATCTGCTTGCTGGCACAAGGGTTGCTACCCGGCTGGCAGTTCAGCTTTTCAATGGCGGCTCTGCTGAGCGCTTTTTTCTGCTCTACAGCGATTGGCGTGATATTCGGTTATTTACCTGCACAGCGAGCAGCCAAACTGAACCCGATTGATGCGCTGGCGCGTGAGTAAACGAGACCTAGGTTCATTAAGTAAAATGCCAGCCGAATGACCGCTGGCATTTGCATTTAGTTTGACAGTTTAGTTTGACAGTGCAGGGTGGGGCTGGTGGCGCAATCAGGCCAATGCCTCGTTTTCCACAGGCATAATAACGCTGGCATGATTCCCTTTCGGCCCTTGATGCACATCGAATCTGACTTGTTGACCTGCTTTCAACGTTCGATAACCATCCATTTTGATCGTTGAATAATGAGCAAAAATATCTTCACCACCGCTTTCAGGGCAGATGAAACCGAACCCTTTGGTGTTGTTGAACCATTTAACCGTACCGGTTTCCATGCTTTTACATCCCTCGCAACATAATTATTTTTCAGATGAGATGAATAACTGATTCAGGTGAGTGTTATTTGGTCAAAAGAGCAGCAACTCACGAATTTACACTCTAGAGCAAATGGTCGTCACGTCAAGATATCGGCTTTGACAGCAGGCAGTGGTTTACTAAAATTTGATCTGGTTAACATTGCCGACATCATTTAGTAACAAATAAGTTGCGAAATAATTCGGTAGGTGATGCAGCAGCTTCAGTATGATGATGATAAAATAGAAGTATCAAGGGATACTACTTTGAACAACCTTAAGATGTCTCCATATAGACTCAAGTTCGTGTCAATTGCTGTCACCAGGCCATGGCGCGAAGCCTCAGGCAGCCAAACGAGGAGGAACGATGGAGCACCAGAGAAGATGATCAGCAATGGGCAATAGTCATGGTGGGCTAGATCTTGAACATTTAGCCGAACAAAAACAGATTGATGCGGTAAAGCCGCCATCAATGTATAAAGTGATACTTAACAACGACGATTACACGCCGATGGAATTTGTGATTGACGTTCTGCGAAAGTTCTTTTCTTATGATACTGAACGTGCAACACAATTGATGCTCACGGTTCACTATCATGGCAAAGCTATCTGTGGTGTTTTTACCGCTGAAGTGGCGGAGACCAAAGTGGCTCAGGTGAACCGTTATGCAAGGGAGAATGAGTTTCCGTTGCTTTGTACGAAAGAAAAAGCCTGAACAGGCGATCTATTGGGGAGGTGCTTATGCTCAATCAAGAACTGGAACTCAGTCTCAACATGGCTTTCGCCAGAGCGCGTGAGCACAGACATGAGTTTATGACCGTGGAGCACCTGTTGCTGGCGTTACTCAGCAACCCTGCCGCGCGAGAAGCCCTTGAGGCTTGTACGGTGGATCTGGCGGCATTACGTCAGGAACTGGAAGCCTTTATTGAACAGACCACGCCAACGTTGCCTGCTAACGAAGAGGAGCGTGATACACAGCCAACACTCAGCTTCCAGCGCGTATTGCAGCGTGCGGTATTCCATGTGCAATCTTCTGGCCGTAGTGAAGTCACTGGCGCTAATGTCCTGGTGGCTATTTTCAGCGAACAGGAATCTCAGGCCGCTTACCTGTTGCGTAAACATGATGTCAGCCGCTTGGATGTGGTGAACTTCATTTCACATGGTATGCGTAAAGATCAGCCCGACCAGGCGCCGAATGAAGAGAATTCGGCCAGTAATGAAGATCAGTCAGGGGGGGAAGACCGTATGGAAAACTTCACCACTAACCTGAATCAACTGGCTCGTGTCGGTGGCATCGACCCACTGATTGGCCGAGACAGTGAGCTGGAGCGGACGATTCAAGTCCTGTGTCGTCGCCGTAAAAACAACCCACTCTTGGTGGGGGAGTCGGGGGTGGGCAAAACCGCGATTGCCGAAGGGTTGGCCTGGCGGATTGTTCAGGGCGATGTGCCAGAGGTGATGGCAGAATGCACACTTTACTCGTTAGATATCGGTTCACTACTGGCGGGTACCAAATACCGTGGCGACTTTGAAAAGCGTTTCAAAGCGCTGCTGAAACAGCTTGAACAGGATAAAAAAAGTATCCTGTTTATTGATGAGATACATACCATCATCGGTGCTGGTGCGGCATCTGGCGGGCAGGTGGATGCCGCCAACCTGATTAAGCCATTACTTTCCAGTGGCAAGATCCGGGTGATTGGCTCCACCACCTATCAGGAGTTCAGCAGTATTTTCGAAAAAGACCGCGCGTTGGCGCGTCGCTTCCAGAAAATAGATATTACTGAGCCGACGCCAGAACAGACAATTCAGATCATCAATGGCCTGAAGAGTAAATATGAAGCGCACCATGATGTGCGTTACACGGCGAAAGCGGTCCGCGCAGCGGTTGAGCTGTCAGTGAAATATATCAATGATCGTCATCTGCCGGATAAAGCGATCGACGTGATTGACGAAGCCGGGGCTCGTAGCCGCTTACTACCGGCCAATAAACGCAAGAAGACCGTTAATGTGTCAGATATCGAGTCTGTGGTTGCGCGCATTGCTCGTATCCCAGAGAAAACAGTTTCAGCCAGTGATCGAGACGTATTGAGAAACTTGAGCGATCGCCTGAAAATGTTGGTATTTGGCCAGGATCCTGCCATTGAAGCGCTGAGCGAAGCCATTAAAATGAGTCGTGCCGGTTTGGGGCAGGATCATAAACCCGTTGGGTCTTTCCTTTTCGCAGGGCCAACCGGCGTCGGGAAAACTGAGGTGACGGTACAACTGGCCAAGGCACTGGATATTGAATTACTGAGGTTTGATATGTCCGAATATATGGAACGTCATACCGTCAGTCGTTTGATCGGTGCGCCTCCGGGTTATGTCGGTTACGACCAAGGGGGGTTGTTGACGGATGCGGTGATCAAGCATCCCCATGCGGTGGTGTTACTCGATGAAATCGAGAAAGCACACCCGGATGTGTTCAACTTGCTATTGCAGGTGATGGATAACGGCACGCTGACTGACAACAATGGCCGTAAAGCGGATTTCCGTAATATTATTCTGGTGATGACCACTAACGCCGGTGTGCGTGAAACAGAACGTAAATCTATTGGTTTGATCGCCCAGGACAACAGCATTGATGCTATGGAAGAGATCAAGAAAGTGTTTACGCCAGAATTCCGTAACCGTCTGGATAACATTATCTGGTTCAACCATTTGTCTACCGCGGTGATCCAGCAGGTGGTCGACAAGTTTATCGTCGAACTACAAGCGCAATTGGATGCCAAGGGGGTATCGCTGGAAGTGAGTGCCGAAGCCCGTGACTGGCTGTCAGTGAAAGGCTATGATCGTGCGATGGGGGCTCGTCCAATGGCGCGTGTCATGCAGGAAAGCCTGAAGAAACCGTTGGCCAATGAATTGCTGTTTGGTTCCTTGGTTGATGGTGGTTCGGTGAAAGTCGAACTGGATAAAGAGAATAACAAGCTCACTTACGGCTTCCTTAGTGCTCAGAAGCGTAAAGCGGATGAAAGTGCCATGCACTAAGTGATAGGTAGTCATAAAACACAAAAAAGCGATGTTTAGACATCGCTTTTTTTACGTCTGAATTTAATCAGTGCTGGGAATGGAAAAGCCCCCTCTCAGTTTACCCGCACCAAGAGAACTTGATACTGAACCTTGCTGCTTAGGTAAACAGAATTATCGCTAAGAGGGATCACATCCTCGCAATCACCACTGGCAGGTGATGGATGAACCGATTAACGGCTACGGAAGACAATGCGGCCTTTGCTCAGGTCGTACGGGGTCAGCTCTACAGTGACTTTGTCACCCGTCAGGATGCGGATATAGTTTTTACGCATTTTACCGGAGATATGAGCGGTTACCACGTGCCCGTTTTCCAATTCAACGCGGAACATGGTGTTTGGCAGCGTATCAAGAACGGTGCCTTGCATTTCAATATTGTCTTCTTTGGCCATTGAGTCCTCTAGGTGTTACTACCTTAGTTTTTAACCGGCAAGATAATGCCGAAAAACCTACATTATGTAAAGAAATGCCGCTGAATAATGCAGCGTTTCCGTAAAATTAGTGATTGAAAGAGGTAATTAACCTACTGTGAGGCCATATTCATCACCATTTGATTTAAGGAGGTGCTTACATAAATCAGGGTTGATATCTTGTGGCAACCAACATTCTGGCGCTAAAACCCGGCGCTGAAGTATAGCAAGTTGCTGCAAAAAATGGTTGCGCGGGATTTCTTTCGCTCCAAGCCCGGCAGTGTGAGGGTTAAGTACCTGGCAGTCAATCAATTCTCCACCATATGCCACAAAATGGCGGCAAAAAGCCAATAAGGCACATTTTGATGCATTGGTCACCAGGCTAAACATCGACTCGCCACAAAACAGTGCCCCTTGTGCGACACCATACAACCCCCCAACCAATTTATCGCCTAACCACACTTCAATTGAGTGTGCGTAGCCCATTTGATGCAGTTGCAAATAAGCCTGCTGGACTTCATCACCTATCCAGGTACCTTCATCAGGACGTTGCGCACAGGCGGTGATGACCTGAGCAAAAGCCTGATTGAGCGTGATACGGAACGGATTACTGCGCAGAAAACGCTTAAAACTGCGGCTAAGATGGTATTCCGTGGGAAACAGCACTGCCCGAGGGTCTGGTGACCACCAGAGAATCGGCTCCCCTGGCGAGTACCAGGGGAAGATGCCCTGCTGATAGGCGGCGAGCAACCGAGGCGGTGCCAGGTCACCACCAATAGCTAGCAGGCCATTAGGGTCACGCAGTGCGTGATCCGGGGATGGAAACAGTATGGATTGCGGTGACAGAGTAAAAAGTTGCATAAATCTCGGTTTATTCAAGTAACAGCGAGGTTGCTGAGTGCCATTAAGGACACATCCAGTCAGTATCAGGCCGTATCAAAGGGGCAGATTCCCCAGCCGCTGTTGAAATTGTGCATAGCGCCCCTGCTGGCTCATTAGCTCAACATGATTTCCTTGCTCGACGATTTGTCCACCATCCATCACACAAATACGGTCGAAATACTCCAATCCAGAGAGACGGTGGGTAATCAAAATCAAGGTTTTGCCATGACAATGCTGGCGTAACAGAGCCAGGATTTGTTGCTCGGTCTCGGCATCTAACCCCTCGGTAGGTTCATCGAGTAGCAATAACGGGGCTTGATGCAGTAACGCGCGGGCAAGCCCTAAACGGCGTTGTTCACCGCCAGAGAGTTGGCGCCCTCCGTCACCCAGCCAGGCATTCAACCCTTCGTTAGCCAGTAGCTTATCCAGCCCGACCTGTTGCAGCATATCACTCAGAACCTCATCGCTGGCATCAGGGGTGGCAATGCGCAGATTGTCACGCAATGTGCTGCTGAAAATATGAACTCGCTGGCTAACCACGCTGGTCATGGCACGCAGGGTGGGCTCATCATAAGCACTCAGCGGTTGACCATTGAGTTGGATCTGCCCACTGTCTGGATCCCAGGCACGGGTAAGGAGTTGCAATAAGGTAGATTTGCCGCAGCCCGTGCGCCCCAGCAAGGCAATTTGTTCGCCCGCAGCCACATTCAAGGTCACTTTGTTCAACACGGCTATCGGTTGATTGGGATAGGTAAAGGTGATTTCACTCAGTTGCAGTGAGGCTTGGGTTTGCCGCTCTGGCCCCGATACGGCCTGCGTTGGAAAGGTGACTTCAGGTTGTTGATCGATGAGTTGCTTGACCCGAGTGGCTGAGGCGATCACTTGGCCCAGGTGTTGGAACGCGCCAGCTACAGGGAGCATGGCTTCAAAAGAGGCCAAGGCAGCAAAAACAAACAGGGCAATGAGTGCACCGGGCTGAGTATTGTTGCCAATACCTGCAGCGGCAAGCCACAACAACAAGGTGACAGTCAGACCACTGGCCAGGATCATTAATGCTTGTGAGAGCCCGCCGAGAGAGACTTGCTGCCATTGGCGCCGCTGCCAACGCTGTTCAGTGTCATTGAGTTGCTGGCGGAAATTTTCGAGTGCGCCAAAGACCACCAGTTCTGCTTGCCCTTGTAACCAGGCAGTAAGGCCGGTGCGGTATTGACTGCGTAATAGGGTCAGTTCTGCCCCGATGGGCTGCCCCGCGCGATAAAAGACCGGGGGGATGATCAGCAACAGGAACAGCAAAATTGCGCCCAGGGTGAACGCCAGTTGACCATCGATGAAACTGAGGCCAACGGTGACCACTAAAATCACCACGGCGGCGCTGACCAGCGGGGAAATCACACGCAGATAGAGGTGATCGAGCGTATCGACATCCGCGACCAAGCGATTTAGCAATTCGGCCTGACGAAAACGGGCGATCCCCCCTGGGGAGAGTGGTAGAATTTTTTTAAAGCTGAATACGCGAAGCTGCGATAGAACGCGGAATGTCGCATCATGGCTCACTACCCGTTCAGCATAACGCCCGGCAGTGCGGAAAATGGCTGCACCACGCACACCGGCTGCAGGTAGCATGTAATTGAAATTAGACAACCCCGCCAGGCCCGCCAGTGAGGAAGCGGCTAGAAACCAGCCAGATAGCGATAACAAGCCGATGCTGGCCAGTAATGTGACTATTGCCAGGACTATGCCTAGCATAATCATCCCTAAGTGGCGGCGATATAACGCCAGGAATGGTAATAAAACGCGCATGATCATAGCTCCCTGCGACGGTGGGCTATCAGGTTGGCAAACAGACCGGGTTGCGTACTGAGTGTGGCGTAATTGCCTTGCTGGACAATTTTACCGCTATCCATCACCCAAATCTGATCGTAATTTACCGTCTCTTCCAACTGGTGTGTGACCAACACGGTAGTCTGCTGATGGGAGGCAACACTCAATGCCTGCATCACTAAACGCTCGCTGTGCGCATCCAGGCTAGCGGCTGGCTCATCCAACAATAACAAGCTGCGTGGGCTTAGCAGCGCTCGCGCCACGGCTACGCGCTGAGCCTGCCCCACAGAGAGGCGAGCTGCACTATCGCCCAGTTCTGTTTCCAACCCATCTGGCAACTGTGGCAGAAATTCACTGATGTAGGCCTGATCAATGGCTTGTTGCAGTTGACGTTCATCGGCTTGTGGGTTGCCGAGTAGAATATTATCGCGCAGTGTTGCTGCTGGCAGGTGGGGATTCTGCCCAACCCAACCTAATTGCTGACGCCAACTTTCCGCTGACAATTCACGGAATTCAATGCCATTGACCTGTAATGAACCCCGGTAGGGAAGAAAACCGAGCAACAGATTCAACAGTGAACTTTTCCCGGCACCACTGAGGCCAACCAAGGCGATGCGTTGGTTGCCAGGCAAAGTAAAGTTAAGTGGCCCGGCAAGTAACACCCCATTGGGGGTGAGAATTTCCAAATTCTGTGCTTGCAAGGTCAGTGGGGTGCGGTTGTCCACGAGTTGCGTGCCATTACCCATCGATTCCCCTTCGGCAGCAAGAAAACTTTCCAGCGCTTCCGCAGCGCCCACTGCCTGAGCCTTGGCATGGTAAAAGGCACCCAGATCACGCAACGGCTGGAAAAACTCGGGTGCCAGGATCAGCACCAGAAAACCAGCAAACAGCGTGACACTTGTCCCATAGTTGCCAAAATTCAACTCACCCAGGTAAGAGAAGCCAAAATAGACGGCTACCACGGCGATAGAGACAGAGGCGAAGAACTCCAACACCGCCGAGGAGAGAAACGCCATGCGCAGGACTTCCATGGTGCGCTGACGAAAATCTTCCGAAGCACGGGCAATGTGAGCGGTTTCTGCCTGACCACGGTTGAACAGGCGCAAGGTATCGAGCCCACGTAGACGATCAAGAAAATTGCCACTCAGGCGTGCCAGGGCAACAAAGTTACGGCGGTTGGCATCTGCCGCCCCCATACCGACCAACGCCATAAACAGCGGGATGAGTGGGGCGGTTACCAATAGGATAAGACCGGCCGCCCAGTTAATCGGGAAGACGGTGATCAGGATCAGCACCGGGATAAGCACGGCTAAATACATTTGCGGCAGGTAACGCGCATAGTAATCCTGCATATCTTCGATTTGTTCAATAATGATGCTGGCCCAACTGCCTGCCGGTTTGCCCTGTATCCAGGCTGGACCGAGCTGTTGCAGTTTATCTAACACCTGAGCGCGCATCCGTTGGCGTATTACCTGCCCACAAATGAAACCAACCCGTTCACGTAACCCACTGAGCACGGCACGCAGTGCAAAAGTCGCCGCCAACCAGATAAATGATGAAACAAGTTCACTCCGTGGCTGATGGGTAATGATCAGAGCATGGAGTAAGGATGCTAACAGCCAGGCTTGTGCGACGATTAAAATGCCGTTTGCCAAGCCGAGCAGCATAGAAATACGCAACCAACGCCGTGCCAAAGTACTCTGGGTCTTGAGCCAACGGGTTAACTGCTGCTGTCTGGTTTTTTTCATCGGAAAAGTCTGTGCCGCCAATGCCCGTAGCAACAGGCTAGGTTAACGTACTGTTGAAATGTTCGCTTAAGCCACAAGCAAGACAAATAAACGCCATGGTTTGAATGCTATTGTTTGAACACTATTGTTTGAATGCCATTGTTTTAACACCAATGGTTCGAACACGATGGTTACTTTACTACTCAGCCGTCAGCAAAATAGCACAGCCGCTACGCAAACTGGCGGAATAATGGCTAAGCGGCTGCTATTCCCGGGTTGATAAACCTCATCCTTGAGGTCACCTGCGGGCCAACCACCGCGCAGTATGCCATCGTTATAACATGCTTACTGACCTGTTTGCGTCGCAAGGCTGTCAAGATAGCGTTCGGCATCCAGTGCGGCCATACAGCCAGTCCCTGCAGAGGTAATTGCCTGACGATAGATGTGATCCATAACATCACCAGCGGCAAATATCCCGGGAATAGAGGTTTGTGTTGCGTTGCCGTGAATACCAGATTGCACTTTGATATAACCATTTTCCAGCTCAAGCTGGTCACCAAAGATGGCCGTATTTGGGCTATGGCCAATCGCGATAAACACACCTGCCACCGCCAGTTCTTCGGTTTTATCCTCAGCTTGAGTACTCCGCAGGCGAACACCTGTCACCCCCATCTGATCACCCAGCACTTCATCCAATGTGCTGTTGGTGTGTAGAATAATGTTACCGTTCTTTACTTTTTCCATCAGGCGATTGATGAGGATCTTTTCACTGCGGAAACTATCACGACGATGGATCAGGTGCACCTCTGCAGCGATGTTAGACAGGTAGAGTGCCTCTTCTACGGCAGTATTGCCACCGCCAACTACCGCGACTTTCTGGTTACGATAGAAAAAACCATCACAGGTCGCACAGGCGGAAACGCCTTTCCCCTTGAACTGCTGCTCTGACGGTAGCCCTAAATAACGTGCTGATGCGCCGGTGGCGATAATCAGGGCATCGCAGGTGTACTCATTATCGTCGTCACCAAATAGGCGAAAAGGCGCTTTTTGCAATTCGACACGGGTGATATGGTCGAAAATAATGTTGGTATCGAACTTTGCCGCATGTTCACGCATACGTTCCATTAGGGCTGGGCCGGTCAGCCCTTCAGCATCCCCCGGCCAATTCTCCACTTCGGTGGTGGTGGTCAATTGGCCACCTTGCTCCATACCGGTGATCAACACGGGGTTCAGGTTGGCGCGTGCGGCATAAACTGCGGCGGTATAGCCCGCAGGGCCGGAGCCTAGGATCAATAACTTGCTGTGTTTAGCGTTGCCCATTTCAATAACCTCTTTTTGCACAATGGCAGATAATGATGCTGATTGTAGGGAAAATGCCCGCGTAAAAAAAGTGTTAAGGCGCGTTGTTAATGATTTGTTGAATGGCAAAAAATGAGTCGGTATCTTTGATGCGAAATGAATCGGGCAAAATAGCGACGGATTGCAGAATAGGGCTATCCACGTGGCTTTTCCGCTTCTGTTGGGGATGAATTTCCATCAGGCAAGTGGCACGTTCTACTGATTTTTGTTCTTTTACTTTGACAATCGGCTGTGCATTTGCGAAAACATCAGAGGAAGGAGAAATTTTTTCCGGACTGACAGCGAATTTTAGTATTAACATCCAGACTGATTCAAATTGCAGCCAGGTGGCAGACGGGTAAATCCGCATCAGCGTCGCTTATTATTGCCTTAGGGTGACTAAGTATAGCCAAACCCCCGCTGTTTGAATGAGAATGGGTATCAAGAACGAACTCTCCTGATTAACCAAGGAGGGGGACGCTTACCACTGGCATCGAGTCTTCGCTTGGAACAAACCCTGCCTTGGTACATTGTTTTGGCTTAGGGTGTAAGTGCAGGGAAGAACATAAGAGAGACAACAATAATGGCAGAGAATAAAAAACGACCAGGTAAAGACCTGGACCGCATCGACCGCAACATTCTTAATGAGCTACAAAAAGATGGGCGGATTTCTAACGTCGAGCTTTCGAAACGTGTCGGTTTATCCCCAACACCTTGTTTAGAGCGTGTGCGCCGTCTTGAGCGTCAGGGCTTTATCAATGGTTATACCGCATTGCTTAACCCCCATTATCTGGATGCTTCCTTACTGGTTTTCGTGGAAATCACCTTGAACCGCGGTGCGCCAGATGTGTTTGAACAGTTCAATGCTGCGGTGCAGAAATTGGAAGAGATCCAGGAGTGTCACTTGGTTTCAGGTGATTTCGACTATCTGTTGAAAACCCGTGTACCGGATATGTCAGCTTACCGTCGGTTGCTGGGTGAAACGCTATTGCGTTTACCAGGGGTTAATGACACCCGCACTTATGTGGTTATGGAAGAAGTTAAGCAAACCAATCGTCTGGTTATCAAAACACGGTAACACGCAGGTGCAAAACCTGATTAAATTCGCTATACTCCTGTTTATTCATACAGTTTTAGCGCCGAGAAAACTTCTCGGCGTTGTTACGCTGTCAGCTAACAGGAACCTGGAGAGCCTTTCTTGAGCCAGGAATACACAGAAGATAAAGACGTTACTCTAAAAAAACTCAGCAGTGGGCGGCGTTTGCTCGAAGCTATGCTGCTGGTGGTGGCGGTTTGCGCCATCTACTTGATGGTTGCCCTGCTTAGTTTCAATCCATCTGATCCTAGTTGGTCACAAACCGCATGGCATGAGCCTATCCATAATTTGGGGGGCAGTGTTGGTGCCTGGTTGGCCGATACCTTGTTCTTCACTTTTGGCGTACTTGCCTACGCGATCCCCCCGATCATGCTGATTCTTTGCTGGGTGAGTTACCGCCAAACTGAGGATGGCGATTATATTGACTATTTTGCGTTGGCATTGCGCCTGATCGGCACTTTAGCGCTGGTACTGACCTCTTGTGGTCTGGCGGCACTGAATGTTGATGACCTCTATTATTTTGCTTCCGGCGGGGTAATTGGCAGCTTACTGAGTAATGCCATGTTGCCTTGGTTCAATGGCATTGGTGCAACGTTGGCGTTACTTTGTGTTTGGGCTGCGGGTTTAACCTTGTTCACCGGTTGGTCATGGCTGACGATTGCTGAGAAAATCGGCTGGGTAGTGTTGAGTGCTGCCACCTTTATGACCAATCGTTCCCGTCGTGAAGAGCATTACCATGATGATGATCTTGAGCTAGATGAAGATATTGAACCCCGCAATGGTATTGAATACCGCGATGGTAATGATGTCCGCGTGTTTGAAGATCGGCCTGAGCTAACGACTCAGGAGCCTAAGACCGCGGTCTCTGCTGATGCAATTGCGGATGATGGCGATGTGCTGTTTTCTGCCCCTTCCGTGGCGGAAATGGCACAAGAAGTAGCAGAGGATGTTGCTGACCCCTTATTGAGTGGCTTACGAGCCAGCAGCGATGACTATCCGACTGCTGAGTTCGAACCTGCGGGTATGCTGCGCTCTACCCTGCCTGACGCCGCGATACCACCAGCAGGTATCATGGCGCCTGAAGCGTCTGCCGCAGACAATTCTCTGCCCCTAGGGCTGGCTGCAGAGGCTGATATGCCGCCGTTGTATTCATTCGAAATCCCTACCGATAAGGCTGTTGAGTCTAATACAAGCCATTCGGCAACCTCTTATCTGGAAATAGAAAACGATCCCCGGATGGGTAACTGGCAGATAACGGATACGGCACAAGCAGAACTTTCACCACTTGATTTTACTGCTGCTCAACGTGATAGCGATGGTGCGCTTGACCCGGCTGGCAGTGCGGCGTTGGGGGCGGTGAATAACCTGTTTACACCCGCATTCACCGCAACTAATGACGCCAGTTCGCAGATTAAGCAGGGTATTGGCCCTGAACTGCCCCGGCCAAATCGGGTACGGATCCCAACCCGGCGTGAGTTGGCTTCTTATGGTATCAAACTGCCTTCTCAGCGCGTGGCTGAGCAACAACAGCAACAACAGCAACAAGCTCAGCGTGTGGACGACTTTTTGCAGCAGCAACCTCAGGAGGATGCTCAGCAGGAAGCCTTATTAGGTCAGGCTTTTGCCGAGCAGCAGAGCCAACGCTATGGCGAAGGGTATCAGCCAGACCAACAAGCGGATGAAGAGGCACAGAACCAGGCTGCACTAGCCCAGGCATTTGCTGCACAACAGCAGGCTCGCTATGGTGAAGAGTACCGGGAATCTGAACCAGCAGAGCTTTCTCCACCTGCTTCTTTCTCTCAACACGGTTTTGGCATTACGCCAACCACCGATCAGTTTGATGATGGCCCAAAAGAACCGTTATTCAACTTATCGCCTCAGCTTGAAGATCGCATTGAGCTGCAAAGCGAGCAAGAAGATGACGTGCCTTTTGGTCAATATGAATCTGCAGTGCCAGCCTATTCGAGCACACCGGTTTCAACGCCGCGAGTGCCAGCACCGCAACCTCAATCACCACAAACAGAAGTTGCACCGGCGATGGATAGCTTGATCCATCCATTCCTGATGCGCAATGATCTGCCACTGCAGAAGCCAACAACGCCATTGCCGACATTAGATCTGCTGACGGAAGCGCCAAAAGATATTGAGCCGGTAGATACTTTTGTCTTAGAGCAAAAGGCGCGCTTGGTAGAAGCTAGCCTAGCGGATTATCGGGTAAAAGCGGATGTTGTCGACATTCTGCCTGGCCCGGTTATTACGCGTTTTGAGCTGGATTTGGCACCAGGTGTTAAAGCGGCGCGTATTTCAAGCCTGTCGCGCGATCTGGCTCGCTCCTTGTCTGCACCGGCAGTTCGTGTGGTAGAGGTTATTCCTGGTAAACCTTATGTCGGGCTGGAATTGCCAAATGCCAAACGCCAGACGGTTTATCTGCGAGAAGTGCTTGATTGCCCGGCTTTCCGTGATAATCCTTCACCGTTGGCGATTGTGCTGGGTAAAGATATTGCGGGTCAACCAGTGGTGGCTGATCTGGCTAAAATGCCCCATTTGTTAGTCGCAGGTACCACCGGGTCCGGTAAGTCGGTAGGGGTCAATGCCATGATCCTGAGCATCTTGTATAAGGCCACACCGAAAGAGGTGCGCTTTATTATGATCGACCCGAAAATGCTTGAACTGTCGGTGTACGAAGGGATCCCGCATCTCCTTACTGATGTGGTTACCGATATGAAAGATGCCGCCAATGCATTGCGCTGGTGTGTCGCCGAGATGGAGCGCCGCTATAAGCTGATGTCCGCATTGGGGGTGCGTAACCTGGCGGGCTATAACGAACGGGTCGATCAGGCGGAAGCAATGGGGCGGCCAATCCCGGATCCATTCTGGAAACCGAGTGACAGCATGGAAGTGAGTATGCCGATGCTGGAAAAAGAGCCCTATATTGTGGTGATGGTAGATGAGTTCGCTGATCTGATCATGACCGTGGGGAAAAAGGTGGAAGAGTTAATCGCTCGCTTGGCACAGAAAGCCCGTGCTGCCGGGATCCACTTAGTGTTGGCAACGCAACGGCCATCGGTTGATGTGATCACCGGGTTGATCAAGGCCAATATCCCGACGCGTATCGCGTTTACGGTGTCCAGCAAAATTGACTCACGTACTATCCTCGATCAAGGTGGTGCGGAATCATTGCTGGGTATGGGGGATATGCTGTACCTGGCACCAAGTTCATCAATTCCGGTGCGTGTTCACGGTGCTTTTGTTCGCGACCAAGAGGTTCATGCGGTGGTCAAAGATTGGAAAGCGCGTGAGCGTCCTCAATATAAAGAGGGCATTCTCAACGAAGCTGACGATGGTGAGGGTACCGCGGGTAGTGGTCAAAGCGATGAAGAACTCGATCCGTTGTTCGACCAGGCGGTGGAGTTTGTGATCGATAAACGCCGTGCATCGATCTCCGGAGTACAACGCCAGTTCCGTATCGGTTATAACCGTGCCGCGCGCATAATTGAACAGATGGAAGCCCAGGGGATTGTCAGTGAACAAGGGCATAACGGTAACCGTGAGGTACTTGCCCCTCCGCGCCATGAGTAATTAATCACTGATGCCGAAGCGGACCCAGTGAGCAGTTTTCGCACTATCCGCTTTCGGTAGTATTACAGCTAAACAGAGTTTCAAAGGCCGCGTTTGCGGCCTTTCTCTATCTGCCGGTCATCCAACTAACCTGAATACATACAATATCTGTATCTTGCGGTGGTGTCATAAAGTGATACTATAAAATCCATGAACAAACGACACCAAAAAACGTTGTCAGATGTGTTCTCTCGGCCCGTTAACGGTTCTATAAAGTGGTCTGATATCGAGGCACTTTTTACTGCGTTAGGGGCGGAAGTTCACGAAAGGGAAGGCTCTAGGGTTGCTGTGTTACTAAAGGGTGAGAAACGCATCTTTCACCGGCCCCACCCTAGACCGACCACTGACAAAGGAGCGGTTAACGCCATCAGGATCTGGTTGGATAGTTTAGGAATTAAACCATGATGAATAACACACTGAAAATCGACGGCCATATTGCTGTTATCAGCTTTGACCCGGAGATCGAAATGTTCCGGGGCGAGTTTATCGGGCTGAATGGCGGGGCAGACTTTTATGCCTACAGCGTCGAAGAACTGAAAAAAGAAGGGGCCATCTCACTGGCGGTCTTCTTGGATGAGTGCCGGAAAGACAACATTGCGCCGTATAAAACCTATAGCGGCAAAGTGACCACCCGACTCTCACCAGAGCGCCATCAGGCGTTAGCACTAGCGGCACAGGCTACTGGGCATTCCATTAATGAATTGCTTAATGAAGGTGTCGATCTGGTGATCGAAAAGCATTCCTGATCTTGCGTGAAACGGCTATGGGTATGGGCCGTCCTGATCACTATTTTTTGCCAGCAAAGCCCTCACCAATCAGCGTCGGCTATCTTACTTTTACCTGGCCGCTTTTGCGGCCTTTTTGCAAAGATGCGTAAACCCGCGCTGGTTATCGGAATATTGCACTGGTTGCCAACTCAATGTTTCAGGTAAAGTGGTGGGGTTTAGGGTTATTTGATGCGCACAGCGTTGCTTTGCGATAAATACATTTCATAAGGTACTGAAACAATGAAAAAACTGTTAGTTGCCTGTTGTCTGCTTTCGGGATGGGTGTCTACTGCCGTGTGGGCGGATGCGGCGCAAGATCTACAGAGTCGTTTGGCGAAGGTAAACAGTTTTCATGCCAGCTTCTCTCAAACAGTAACCAGTGCAGATGGTGCCGCGGTACAACAGGGTGAAGGCGAGCTATGGGTAAAACGCCCCAATCTGTTTAATTGGCATATGACTTCCCCTGATGAAAGTGTGTTGGTTTCTGATGGTGAAACACTGTGGTTCTATAATCCCTTTGTTGAGCAAGTGACGGCCAGTTGGTTGAAAAGTGCTACTGGCAACACCCCATTTATGCTGATCACCCGCAACGATGCCAATGACTGGAAGCAATACAACGTTAAGCAGAAAGGTGATGAATTTGAACTGACGCCGAAAGCGAGCAGCGGCAACCTGAAGCAATTTGCCATTACCGTTACCAATAGCGGTACCATCAAGAGCTTTACTGCGGTTGAGCAAGATGGGCAACGTAGTGCTTATCAGTTGAAAGGCCAGCAGAATAGCCGTGTTGATGCCGCCAAGTTTAAATTCACACTGCCGAAAGGGGTGACGGTGGACGACCAACGGCAGTGAGGTGTTCGTGAGTAACATGTCGCTTGATTTTTCTCATAATGAGTTTCAGCCGTTGGCGGCCCGTATGCGGCCGACAACGCTGGCACAATACATTGGTCAACAGCATTTGTTGGCGCCGGGCAAGCCTTTGCCACGTGCTATTGAGGCAGGGCAACTGCATTCAATGATTTTGTGGGGGCCGCCAGGAACAGGGAAAACCACCCTGGCGGAGTTGATTGGCCGTTATGGGCAGGCAGATGTTGAGCGGATCTCTGCGGTCACTTCGGGCATTAAAGAGATCCGTGAGGCTATAGAACGAGCACGGCAAAATCGTGATGCCGGCCGCCGTACTATCTTGTTTGTTGATGAAGTTCACCGCTTCAATAAGAGCCAGCAGGATGCCTTTTTGCCGCATATTGAAGATGGAACCATTACTTTTATTGGTGCCACCACTGAAAACCCCTCTTTTGAACTCAATTCGGCACTTCTTTCCCGTGCCCGGGTTTATTTGCTGAAGGCATTGACTGCCGAGGATATTGCTCTGGTCGTGGATCAGGCAATGAAAGACCCTGATCGTGGCTTTGGCGGCCAGAACATCACCCTGCTACCAGAAACCAAACAGATCCTGTCGGAATTGGTGGCGGGGGATGCACGTCGTGCTTTAAACAGCCTTGAAATGATGGCTGATATGGCCGAGATAGACAGCAAAGGCATGCGTGTGCTGACGCCAACCTTGCTGAAGGAAGTTTCGGGGGAGCGTAGCGCGCGTTTTGATAATAAAGGTGACCGTTATTACGACCTGATCTCTGCGCTGCATAAATCGGTACGCGGGTCGGCACCCGATGCAGCGCTCTATTGGTATGCCCGTATCATTACTGCCGGGGGTGATCCGCTGTATGTCGCACGCCGCTTGTTAGCCATCGCCTCTGAAGATGTTGGTAATGCCGATCCCCGGGGGATGCAAGTGGCTATTGCCGCGTGGGATTGCTTTACCCGTGTTGGGCCAGCAGAAGGGGAACGGGCGATTGCTCAGGCGATTGTTTATCTGGCTTGCGCGCCGAAAAGTAACGCCGTTTATAGCGCCTTTAAAGCGGCGATGCATGATGCCAAGGAGTTGGTGGATTATGACGTACCGGAACATTTGCGCAATGCCCCAACCAAATTGATGAAAGAGATGGGATTGGGGGCAGAATATCGTTATGCCCATGATGAAGCTAATGCATATGCTGCTGGGGAGTGTTATTTCCCACCAGAAATGGCTGCTACCCGTTACTATCATCCGACCGCGCGTGGTCTGGAAGGTAAAATTGGTGAAAAGTTGCAATGGCTCGCTGAGCAGGATCAAAATAGCCCGACAAAACGCTACCGCTAGTGCCATTGTTGCGGTAAGGTTAGCGGCATAACGCTTCTTTTAGCGGGGTTTATCCCCGGCTGTAGGTAATGGTTAACCCAGTGCTCTCAGGGGGCTGATAAGCCAAAATCGTAAGTGAAAGAAGCCCATAGTTTTATGACTTAAATACTATACCCAAAATAATTCGAGTTGCTTGCAGGCGGCCAGCGATGGACAAATCGGTCAGGAACCGTTTGAACAGCACTTGTGCTGGCCCGCACAGGGTGAACCTCAGGAGCATAGCTGACTATGTGGCTGGGGTGACAGAGTGCAGCTAACACCCAAGCAGCTTGAAGTATGAAGAGTATAAATAGTTTTCTTTCAATAACTACAAGCACAGGATTAGCATGCTCGATCCCAATTTACTGCGTAATGAGCTAGACGCAGTTGCCGTAAAACTGGCTCGCAGAGGTTTTAAACTCGATCTGGATCTGTTGCGTTCACAAGAAGAGCGCCGCAAGGTTCTGCAAGTAGAAACGGAAACATTACAGGCGGAACGCAATTCTCGCTCGAAATCCATCGGTGCGGCTAAAGCGCGTGGTGAAGATATCGAACCTCTACGCCGTGAAGTAAATGAATTGGGTGACAAGTTGGAGTCGGCTAAAGCGGCTCTGGATAAACTGCAGAGTGAGATCCGTGATTACGCGCTGGTTATGCCTAACACGCCTGATGATAGCGTGCCAAATGGTAAAGACGACAGTGAAAATCTGGAAGTGAGCCGTTGGGGGGAACCTGCCCAGTATGATTTCCCTGTGCGTGATCATGTTGAATTAGGTGAAATTTGTGGCGGCCTGGATTTTGCTGCAGCCGTAAAATTGACCGGTGCGCGCTTTGTGGTGATGAAAGGTCAAATCGCGCGTATGCACCGCGCGCTAGCACAGTTTATGTTAGACCTGCATACAGAACAGCATGGCTATCTGGAAACCTATGTTCCTTACCTGGTAAACCAGGCAACACTGTATGGAACGGGTCAACTACCGAAGTTCGGCGCGGATTTATTCCATACCAAACCGTTGGAAGAAGAGTCAGAAAGCAGCAATTATGCGCTGATCCCAACGGCAGAAGTGCCTGTTACCAACCTGGTACGTGACGAAATCCTCGAAGAAGACGATCTTCCGCTGCGAATGACGGCGCATACGCCTTGCTTCCGTTCTGAAGCAGGTTCATATGGTCGTGATACCCGTGGCCTGATCCGTATGCACCAGTTTGATAAAGTTGAAATGGTGCAGATTGTTCGCCCGGAAGAGTCTATGGAGGCACTGGAAGAACTCACCGGTCATGCCGAGAAAGTACTGCAGTTGCTGAACCTGCCTTACCGCAAGGTATTGTTGTGTACCGGGGACATGGGCTTTGGTTCCTGCAAAACTTACGACTTGGAAGTGTGGCTCCCGGCGCAGAATACTTACCGCGAGATCTCCTCTTGCTCCAACATGGGGGATTTCCAGGCTCGTCGTATGCAGGCTCGTTACCGCACCAAGGCTGATAAAAAACCGCGCTTGGTGCATACCCTGAATGGTTCAGGCTTGGCTGTAGGCCGTACTCTGGTGGCCGTGCTGGAAAACTATCAGCAGGCTGATGGCCGTATTCAGGTGCCAGAAGTATTACGCCCTTATATGGGGGGGCTGGAATATATCGGCTAGTTCTAGTTGAACGCTATTCTCTATTAAAAGCGCCTGCGGGCGCTTTTTGCTTTTATACCCAAAATACTTCGAATTGCTTGAAGTCGGCAATAGAGAGAATCCCGATGAGCTTACATAAGTTCATCTTAATAGGATCTAACCTGGATAAACTAGCTAGTTAAATACCCTTCAGGCGCAAACCACATTGACAAACGGTAAGTACGCAAAGTATCTTGCAAGGGTTGAAATTCGTTTATGTATTAAGTAATGATAAATATTTTCATTGCGCAATACCTGATCTTCAACGTGGAAAAACCAAGCATAGTCATCGATTAGGGTGATTAACTCTTAATGCGATAGCATTGTTTGTCACGCCTGATGACGTATTTGAAACTCGCTTTGAAATTATACTTTTAGATCTTTCAATGGATAGATGGAGTTAGTGTAATGAAAACGAATAAATGGAATAAGCAGTATTTTGTTTTTAATAAATCAACTTTAGCAATACTCAGTGCTTTAACCATTCATAGTGCCTTCGCTGCTGATTTACCTACTAACGGTACGATAAAACTCGGTACCGGTACCATTACTCAACCCAGTGCACAGCAACTACAGATTAATCAAAATACCGACAAGCTCGCAATTGATTGGCAAAGTTTTGATATTGCCGCGGGTAATAAAGTTACGTTTCAACAACCCAAAAGCAGTTCTATTGCCCTCAACCGCGTGGTTGGCACCAATGGGTCACAAATCATGGGGCAGTTGAGTTCCAATGGCCGCGTGTTTTTGGTCAACCCTAACGGTATACTTTTCGGCAGCTCGGCACAGGTGAATGTCGGTGGCCTGGTCGCGTCGACTCAGGATCTCAGCACCACCAATTTTTCACTGGGTAAATATAATTTCACCAGTAGCAGTAGTTCCCCTAATAGCGTAACCAACCAAGGCACTATCACCGCCACTGATGGCGGTGCGGTGGTGTTACTGGGTGGTCAAGTCAGTAACCAAGGCACAATCAAAGCTAACCTTGGCTCGGTCAAATTGGGTGCGGGTAAAGCGACAACACTCGATTTCGCGGGTGATGGTCTGGTAAATATTCAAGTCACTGGCAGTGCCGCTAATGCGTTGGCGCAAAACAGCGGTGTTATCCAGGCTGATGGGGGGGAAATTGCCCTGACTGCTTCTTACGCCAACGGCAATGTGCTGCAAAATGTGGTCAATAACACCGGTACTTTGCAAGCACAAACCTTGAGCAATAAATCTGGCCGTATTGTGCTTTCTGGCACACAGCAAGGTGTGGTCAATGTTAGCGGTAAACTCGATGCCAGCGCGGCTAATGGCGGCAACGGCGGTTCAGTGGACGTCAGCGGTCAGGGAGTGAATATCACTTCCACTGCAGTAGTGAACACCCGTGGTACTAATGGTGACACCGGGACCTGGGCCATCACCGCCCCTCAGCTCAATGTGAATGACAGCGCCAGCAGCAATAAAGTCTCTGCACGTGCCGTGAGTAACAATCTCAACAACACCCATGTGGCGTTGGTCAGCGAGAGCGGTGACCTCACCGTTGGCAATGATATTCTGTGGAGCAGCAATAACCAACTGATGCTGGTTGCTGATAACAATATCGCCCTTAATGCTAACCTCAGAGCCTTTGGCAACAACGCCAGCCTGGTTTTTGCTGAAGGCGGTGATTATGTATTAGCCAACGGTAAAATCGTTACTTTGTCTGGCGCCAATGCCCGTTTTAGCAATAACTGGCAAGATTACACCGTGATCCACAATGTTGACCAATTGCAGGCGATGGGAAATAACTTAAGCGGTTACTATGTTTTAGGTAATGCTATTGATGCCAGCATCACCGCGCTATGGAATGAGGGGCAAGGATTTAGGCCTGTTGGAGGTGATGTTGATAACAACTATGTCACTTCTAAGTTTCAAGGCGTATTTTCTGGTTTAGGCAATAACATCATTGATCTGACTATCAGACAATCTACAAGAGGTAACTCTGGGTTGTTCGGTTACTCCGCAGGCACACTGCGTAATGTGAATCTTGTCGGTGGCATCAATGAATCGGGAGAGAGTTATTATTCTGCAGGTAGTTTAGTAGGTACACAAGAGGGGGGGCGTATCTCTGATGCACATAGCAGTATGGACGTTTCGGGTTATAATGCCGTCGGAGGGCTGATAGGGCAAACTCAGAGTGTTAATTATATTCAATACACTCAAGACATTAACATTTATAATGTCTCAGCAAGCGGGCAAGTCACAGGCTCGTTTATAGTCGGTGGGTTAATCGGGCAGTTATGGGGAACCAGCTTAAACAACGCCCAAGCAACGGGTGATGTCTTTGGTCATTCAGGTGTGGGCGGATTAATTGGCCGTGCATACGATTCTGTGATTAGTGATGCTTCTGCCTCAGGAAATATTGAAGGCTGGAACGACGATATGTACTTAGCTGAAGCGGGTGGATTAGTCGGGTATAATGAGCGCGTAACCATTAATAATGCTCACGCATCAGGTAATATAAACGGTAATCATCTAGATAATAATTCAGGGAGTATCATTCTGGGTGGCTTAGTGGGTGCCGCTATGCAAACTGATATTTCCAATTCTTATGCCACTGGCCATGTCAGTGGTGGTAGTGGTAGTGGTGGCTCGATTGGGGGATTGGTTGGCATGTTATGGGGGGGGGCAGTAACTAATAGTTATGCTAACGGAAATGTTATTGGCGGATCCTCTGTTGGTGGATTGATAGGCTCTGCTTCAGATTCTACTATTATTAATAGCTATGCCACAGGCAGTGTAACTGGCAGTGAAGATGTTGGCAGTTTGTTAGGTCTTTCTTATGAAGCCAATATCACCAACTCCTACGCTACCGGTTTAGTCAACGGTGCTCCTTGCGCTGATATTTACTGCAAAATTTAACAGTGATATTTAGCTGACTCCAAGCCCGACGTGTTCGGGCTTTTTAGTCGTTTATTCAGCGTTAGTAACGGGGTGCTGTGCACTGGGCTAACGGCGGCTCGAATACCTGTTTCAGACAGGAGAAGTCGGAAGGGATATTGGCCAGTTGATAACCCTTATGACCCGCATTGCGCCACATAGATGGAATTTATTGGGTCATACCATGGAAAAAATTAAAAAACCCTCTTGCGCTACTCCCCATCACGGAAGACCTGCACTGTGTTTTCTCTGTTGCTGAGCTTCAGCAGTAGCCAGTTGCAGTTTGATGACAAACGGTTACCCGATGATATCGATTTATTCGACGCACAAAACAAAAAAACAGCCAGTTATGGACTGCCAATTTAACTGCCAACAGCCAGGATAGCGTCGCTGGTGGTGAGTTGAACTTTGTTTCCGCCAGTGTCAGTAACGGCAATCTGGAGCTTGCCGATCCGGCCAACGCGCAAAACGACAGTCAAACCGCGCGCACGGCGGGTAACTTCAGCAAATTCAACTTGACCGCCTTGCGCCTACAGATGCTTAGTGAGAACTGGAGTTTCTATAGCCAGTTCAGTGGTCAGTTAGCGTCGAAAAACCTCGATTCATCAGAACAATTTTCGCTGGGAGGGGTTAATGGCGTGCGGGCTTATGCCTCTGGAGAGGCCAGCGGTGACCAAGGCTGGATGACCAATCTGGAGTTGCGTTACGCGATAACCCCGGCTTGGCAATTGAAAACTTTCCAAAGCCGCCGGAGAGTACCAGAAGATTATCGAGCAGTGGCTGGCTGTGAAGAAATAACCTGAGGCCAGTGGAACCACTCCTGTTCGCAAGGGAGTGGCCCCAATACCACAACCTCGGGCGACTACAGATTTCTTAGAACAAGTAATTAACGCAGGATGGGGACTGCAGAATACTTTTTAACCCTTTATGGGGTTGCCCTGGTGTCGTAATAACATGAGCCAGTGACAAACAATTAGGCTAACCGTTTATTCAGATATTTCCCCTACCAGAATAGTGATGATTTATTACTCGAGCTTGTTGTATTGAGAATGATTTGAGCTGAAGTGTTGGTACCCAGGTGAGAACGTAACTTGATCAATAATTAGACAATGTTTTTCTTGTTATAATTGAAATGTACTATACTCAATCAATTAATAAAGAAATGGTTATACATGCCTTCTAAATTCGATAAAGAAAACCTTATTTAAAGCTAAGCTAAACTAAAAAATAAGTATATTTATTCGAAAAAAGGCAATAAAAAAGTGCGTAGCCAAGCTCATGCTCTTACGAAAGAAACCTGTGAAAGCTGAGGGCTTAAGTGAGACACCCGAAAATATACTAAATACAAGCCCTGAAGGAGTAATACGGACGAGATAATTCTTTGCGGTTTGAATATTTTGGCGGGAAAAACTGAATATGAACAAAATTTTATGTGAGATCATCTTAATCCGACACAACCTGGGTAATCTAGCCACAATGAATGCCATTTAGGTGAAAACGACATTGACAAGCTCTATGAATGAGAAGTATCTTGCAAGGGTTCAAATTCGTTTATGTATTAAGTGATGATAAACATTTTCATTGCGCAATACCTGATCTTCAACGTGGAAAGACCAAGCATGCTCACTGATTAGGGGGAAAACTCTTAATGGAATGGCGCCGTTTGTCACGCCTGATGACGTATTTGAACCTACCTCCTGAATTATACTTTTAGTTCTTTCAATGGATAGATGGAGTTCGTGTAATGAAAGTAAATAAATGGAATAAGCTGTCTTTTGTTTTTAATAAATCAACTTTAGCAATACTCAGTGCTTTAACCGTACATAGCGCATTCGCTGCTGATTTACCTACCAACGGCACGATAAAACTCGGTACCGGTACCATTACTCAACCAAGTGCGCAGCAATTACAGATTAATCAAAACACCGACAAGCTTGCAATTGATTGGCAAAGTTTTGATATCGCTGCGGGTAATAAAGTTACGTTTCAACAACCCCAAACCAGTTCTATTGCCCTTAACCGCGTGGTAGGTACCAATGGTTCACAAATCATGGGGCAGTTGAGTTCCAATGGTCGCGTGTTTTTGGTCAACCCTAACGGCATACTGTTTGGTAGCACAGCGCAGGTGAATGTCGGTGGCCTGGTCGCCTCGACTCAGGATCTCAGCACCAACAATTTCGGACTGGGTAAATATAATTTCACCAGCAGCAGCAGCTCCCCTAATGGCGTAACTAACCAAGGCACCATCACCGCCACTGATGGCGGAGCGGTGGTGTTACTGGGCGGTCAAGTCAGTAACCAAGGCACAATCAAAGCTAACGTTGGCTCGGTGAAACTGGCTGCGGGTAAAGCAACAACGCTCGATTTTGCGGGTGATGGTCTGGTGAATATTCAAGTCACTGGCAGCGCCGCTAATGCGTTGGCGCAAAACAGCGGTGTTATCCAGGCTGATGGGGGTAAAATTGCCCTGACTGCTTCTTACGCCAACGGCAATGTGCTGCAAAATGTGGTCAATAACACCGGCACGCTGCAAGCACAAACCTTGAGCAATAAATCCGGCCATATTCTGCTTTCCAGCACACAGCAAGGTGTGGTCAATGTGAGCGGTAAACTCGACGCTAGCGCGGCTAATGGCGGCAACGGCGGTTCAGTCGACGTCAGCGGTCAGGGAGTGAATGTCACTTCCACTGCGGTAGTGACTACCCGTGCTACCAGTGGTGACACTGGGACCTGGAACATCACCGCCCCTCAGCTTAATGTGAATGACAGTACCAGCAGCAATAAAGTCTCTGCCCGTGCCGTGAGTAACAATCTCAGCAACACCCATGTGGAGTTGGTTAGCGACAGCGGTGATCTCACCGTTGGCAATGATATTCTGTGGAGCAGTAACAACCAACTGATGATAGTTGCTGCTGATAGTAATATCGCCCTTAATGCCAACCTCAGAGCCTTTGGCAGCGATGCCAGCCTGGCTTTTGTTGAAGGGGGGGATTATGTGTTAGCCAAAGGTAAAACCGTCACGTTGTCTGGCGCCAATGCCCGTTTTAGCAATAACTGGCAAGATTACACCGTGATCCACAATGTCGACCAATTGCAGGCAATGGGAAATAACTTAAGCGGTTACTATGTTTTAGGTAATGCCATTGATGCCAGCATCACCACCATATGGAATGATGGGCAAGGATTTAGGCCTGTTGGCGGCGATTACGATGAAAACTATAACATGTCCAAATTTCAGGGGGTATTTTCTGGTTTAGGTAATAACATCAATGATCTGACTATCAGACAATCTGCGAGAGATTACTCTGGGTTGTTCGGTTACTCCACTGGCACACTGCGCAATGTCAACCTTGTGGGTGGCATCAATGAAGGGGTTGGTGATGCGGGTAGTTTAGTGGGATTACAGGAAGGGGGGCGTATCTCTGATGCACATAGCAGTATGGACGTTTCGGGTTCTTATACCGTCGGTGGGCTGATAGGGCGTACTCAGGGTCTTGAAGGTCATCCCTATATGCAGGATGTGACCATCTATAATGTCTCTGCAAGTGGACAGGTCTCCGGAAAGAATATAGTTGGAGGGTTAATCGGGACGTTATGGGGGGCCACCTTAAACAACGCCCATGCAACGGGTGATGTTATTAGCCTTCCTGAAGGTAGTGGCTCAATGGGTGGATTAATTGGCCGCGCATATGACTCTGTGATTAGTGATGTTTCTGCCTCAGGAAATATTGAAGGATCGGGCGACGATATGTACTTCGCTGAATCGGGTGGATTAGTCGGGTATAGTGAGCGCGTAAGCATTAATAACGCTCATGCTTCAGGTAATGTAAACAGTAATGGTTCACACAGTTACATTCTGGGGGGCTTAGTGGGTGCTGCTATGTTTACTGATATTTCCAATTCTTATGCCACCGGTCATGTAACGGGGAATAGTTTCACAATTGGGGGATTGGTTGGCATGTTAAATGGGACAGTAACTAATAGTTATGCTACCGGAAATGTTGTTGGCGGATCCTCTGTCGGCGGATTGGTAGGAGGGGGTTCAACTTATAGTGTTATTAATAGCTATGCCACAGGAAGTGTAACTGGCAATCAAGATGTTGGTAATTTGTTGGGTTATTCTGGATCTGAAACCCCCAACATCACCAACTCCTACGCTACCGGTTTAGTCAACGGTGCTCCTTGCGCTGATATTTACTGCAAAATTTAACAGTGATATTTAGCTGACTCCAAGCCCGACTTGCTCGGGCTTTTTAGTCGTTTATTCAGCGTTAGTACCGGGGTGCTGTGCACTGTGCTAACGGCGGCTCGAATACCTGTTTCAGACAGGAGAAGTCGGAAGGGATATTGGCCCCCCGATAACCCTTATGACCCGCATTTCGCCACATATATGGAATTTATTTGGTAATCCCATGGAAAAAATTAAAAAATCCCCCTTGCGCTACTCCCCGTCCCGGAAGACCTGCTCTGTGCTTTCTTTGTTGCTGAGCTTCAGCAGTGCGCAGGCAGCAACACCGACCATACCGAATGCGGGCCAAAATTTGCGTGAGATCGACACCAGTCGCCCCATTTTAGCGCCTTCAATAACGCCAGAACTGGGGTTGCCTGCCCCTCAGACATCGGCACCGGCGGAGTCTGCCGATGGTGAGCAGATTAAGGTCAAGGTGACCACCTTTATTATTAGCGGTAACACTCTGTTTTCCAATACGGTATTACAGCCGCTGCTGCAGGGGTACACCGGGCGTGAACTCACGTTGCCGCAACTTTATGAAGCGGTGCAGCATATCACCCTCTATTACCAGCAGCGTGGCTATGTGCTCAACCGTGCCTATCTGCCGGAACAAGAAATTGAAAACGGCGTAGTCAAGATCAACGTACTGGAAGCGCACTATGGCGAGATCAAAACGGAGAACAGTTCGCGCCTTTCAGATGCCACCTTGAACCGCCTGATTGGCCGGATGCAACCAGATGGGGCGATTAACGTCGGTCAACTGCAGCAGACGCTGCTGTTGCTGAACGATACCCCCGGCGTGCAGGCGCGCTCAACACTGCTCACCAGTAAAAAAGCCGGAGCCGCGGATCTGCTGGTGGAGGCCACGCCAGCACCTTTGTTTAGCGGTAGCCTCGATCTGGATAACTATGGTGGCAAATATACCGGGGAAAACCGCCTAAACGCCGATGTCTCGGTTAACAGCCCATTAGGCTTGGGAGATCGACTGCGCCTGCGCGGCCTGGCCAGTGATGATCGGCAGTATTATTACTTTCTGTCCTACGATGCCCCGGTGAACCGCTGGTTTACCCGCGTGGGAGCCTCCTATTCCAATATGGATTACACCCTGGGCAAAGACTTTGCCGATCTTGATGCGCACGGTAACGCTCGCACCACCAGTGTCTATGTTTCCCAACCGTTATTCAGAAGTCGCACCCTAACCGTCAGTAGCCAGTTGCAGTTTGATGACAAACGGTTACGGGATGATATCGAGTTATTCGACACACAAAACAAAAAAAACAGCCAGTTATGGACTGCCAGTTTAACTGCCAACAGCCAGGATAGCTTCGGCGGTGGTGGGTTGAACTTTGTTTCCGCCAGTGTCAGTAACGGCAATCTGGAGCTTGCCGATCCGGCCAACGCGCAAAACGACAGTCAAACCGCGCGCACGGCGGGTAACTTCAGCAAATTCAACTTGACCGCCTTGCGCCTACAGATGCTCAGTGAGAACTGGAGTTTCTATAGCCAGTTCAGTGGTCAGTTAGCGTCGAAAAACCTCGATTCATCAGAACAATTTTCGCTGGGAGGGGTTAATGGCGTGCGGGCTTATGCCTCTGGAGAGGCCAGCGGTGACCAAGGCTGGATGACCAATCTGGAGTTGCGTTACGCGATAACCCCGGCTTGGCAATTGAAAACTTTCTTTGATTATGGCGGTGTTAAAACCAACAAATCGCCATGGACAAAGGATAAGAATCATCAACAGCGTGGGGCGTTAGGAACCGGGGCCACTTGGTTTGGCAACCAGCGCCAGGTTTCACTACAACTGGCGTGGCGGGTGAATCACCCCGATGACAGTGACAGCCAATTAGAGAGTCAACCACAGGTATGGTTGCAGGCTTCACAGGGGTTTTGATGGTGCCAATGCAGCGGCTTTAAATAGCCGTGTGCAAAAAGGGGCATGATTGCAAATACCGCCGAAGCCCGGTATTAGCAGAAGCGCTATCCGGCGCTTTGTACCGTAAACCCGGAAAAGCCGATGCAATACGGTGAGAAGGCCAACAGGTGGTACGCGATGATCTGGGTTGGAAGTTCTACATTAATCAGTGGCTACACCTGAGCAAAGCCACCGGAGAGTACCAGAAGATTATCGATCCGTGGCTGGCTGTGAAGAAATAACCTGAAACCAGAGGTGCCACTCCTGTTCGCAAGGGAGTGGTGGCCCCAATACTACAACCCTGGGGGACTACAGATTTCTTAGAATAGGGAATTAACGCAGGATTGTGACAGCGCAATGCCTTTTAACCCTTCATGGGGTTGCCCTCGCCACCAAATAACCCCCTAATACGCGTTACGTTAAGCCGATGGACTCATTATTCTCAGCGATTATTTGAGGAGGTATTTGGCCCAAATAATTGAGTGGCCTAACTGAATACTACTATTTTATTGCAAGGCTCTATAATATAGCCAGCGAACTAATTAGTATCTGAAAGTTTCAAAAAAATCCATAGAAATTCCAGTGCGCAAACCCTTCCTTTTTTGAAATAATACGCCATTATTTTAGAATTTATCGATATTTAACTCTGATTTATTGCCAGTGTAAGCAATGAAACGGCTGAAATAGGCTGCTGTAGCGATGCTTTATGATGGGTTACTCATGACCCGCTTAATCGATATACTCTCAATATCTTGTGAATATGGCTTGTGGGGAATTAAAAAGAACGTTGCATTATCATCTTTACCCCACCCAATAATTAATATATTTAATTGATTATCTAAATTATTTATAGATATAGGCTGATTAAGTTATTCAGTTAGTGATTATTTACCAAAAAACGGAGGTTGTATTTAATTTCAATTAGATTAATTAATAATATTTACCTTTGCACCTTAATATAATCTGTTCTCTCTAATAATGGATTTTTTATTAATAATAGCAAATAACAGGAGCTGCTATGAAAAAATTAAAACCGATTGTTGCATTATCTTTATTGTTCATGTCTTCAGCTTATGCAGCAGATGGTACCATTAACTTTACGGGTGAGATTGTTGCCAATACTTGTACCATTAGTACCGGTTCAGGAACGGTTAGCGTCGTTTTACCTACTATCTCGACCAGTAATTTTAACGATATTGGTTCAAGAGCGGGTCAAACTGCCTTTACGATTAATTTGACGGGTTGCACACCAGCCAGTGGCTCGGTTGCGGTGCGCTTTACCGGTACCGGTACGCAAGTCGACCCTACTACAGGTCTTTTCTTGCCCGCTGCAGCAAGTGAGGCAAGAGGCGTTGGCATTGCGGTATATGACTCAACAGACACGCATATTAAAACAGCGGGCAATAACTCCGCCTTCCAAACAATAAATACCACATCAGGTACCGCGTCAATCCCTTTGACTGCATGGTATCAGCAATATCAGGCAAGCATTACAGCTGGGAATTTGACCGCCACCGGTGCCATCGAGTTGGTCTATAGATAATCTGTAGTTAAGAAAATAATTTGCCTAAAGGTTTACTCTGTAAACCTTTAGGGAAACTTTTCTTATTATCTATCTTACGTTTCAAGGTGAACCAATATATACCCAAAATACTTGGTGTTGCTTGACAAAATCTCGAGTGTTTTGAACAGCGCTTACGCTGGCCCGTTTGGCGAGAGGCTCAGGAAAAGCCGAGTATCTGTGCGCAGCTAACAGCCTGAGTAAGAAGGCTATATACACAAAATAATTCGAGTTGCCTGTAGGCGACAACTGAGGGAATCCCCGGGAGCATAGCTAACTATGTGACTGGGGTGAACGAAGGCAGTCAACACCCAAGCAACTTGAAGTATGAAGAGTATAGCTAATTACCTAATAACCGCATCAGTATTCGATTGGTTTTTATTATCAAAAATAAAATTACTGCCTATAAAATGAAAAATTTAACGAAAATAGTCATATCATTGTGCCTTTCTCCAACAATCGCCTTCGCGAGTATCTCTATTACTGGTACACGGGTTATCTACAATGAGTCTGATAGTAGTGTTACAGTGAAAATAAATAATCGAGATAATACCTCGTCAATGGTTCAGGCATGGATTGATAATAAAATAAATAGTAACTTGCCAAGCACTGCGACCTCTCCTTTTATTCTGTACCCAGCCGTATTTAAAATAGAGAGTAACGGTGAGCAGCATTTGAGAATAAAAAAAATAGAAGGTGTTGCTAACACTCATCAGGAGTCAATCTACTGGCTAAACATCAAAGATATCCCGGCAGCACCCAAAAAGGGAACTGACAATTACTTGCAATTTTCTATTGTTAATAAAATAAAAATATTCTATCGGCCAGCAGCGTTAAAAAACCAGGTTGATGCCATGCACAAAGATCTCGTTTGGCATTTCACCCATGATGGGCGTGGCAATGTTCTGGCTAAGGTAAGTAATAACAGCCGCTATTATGCCTCGCTGACTGAACTGAATGTCAATGTCAATGGAAAACAAATCAAGAACGAAGTCGATATGGTGGCACCCGGGCAGAGTGAGAATTGGGTTTTAAAAGGGGTTACGTTATCGGATGTTAATAAGGGTAAGGCTGAGTACGGCATGGTTAATGACTATGGTGCTGTAATTTATCGTCCAGTTATAATAAATTAATATCTAATGAGTAAAGTATGAAAAAAGACAGCTTAATAAACAAAGGGATAATAATTATTTCTTTATTGAGCATGCCACTTTATGCGCAAGAAGAAACTGAAGTGGAATATAATCCTGCTTTTTTTGTCGGAACCGGTATCGATATCTCTACTTTTTCAAACGGAAATCAGCTAAAAGAAGGGGAGTATGATGTCGAACTCTATAAAAATGGTGCTTTTATTGGTGCTACGGCAATAACAGTATCAATAAATTCTGAGAGTAAATCTGTTATTTATTTTGATAAATCAGTGTTATTACAGCTGGGGTTTAAAGATGAAATTAATGAGGAATACATTAAAACTATTAATGCTAATGGGAAAATAGCACTGGATAGTAATAATTTCGATATTAAAGTGAAATTTGATATATCGACGTTATCTGTTGATGTCATTGCACCGCAAGTGGCATCCAAGTATACCCCACGGGGTTATGTAGACCCTTCAGCCTGGGACTCTGGGGAAACTGCGGCAATGATAAATTACATCAGTAATTATTATCATTCTAATACTGATACCGGGGATTTTAGCGACAGCTATGACAGTTTTTTCTCCGGTATGAATATCTGGCTTAATGCAGGTAGATGGCAGCTTCGAAGCTACAGTACACTTACGCTTGGCGATCAGCAAAAACTAAGCATGTTGCGTACCTACATTCAGCGAGATATTCCTGGGATTTTTTCTGTGGCGCAAACAGGAGAAATTGATACGCGAGAGAGTTTTTTACCCGCGACACCCTTACTCGGTATTTCATTATTCTCTGATGATCGCATGTTGCCTGACTCCAGACGCGGTTATGTGCCGGATATTCGTGGTATAGCTGATACTAATGCCAGAGTAACCGTCAGGCAAAATGGAAATATCATCTATGAAACGACGGTATCACCCGGTGCTTTCTTAATTTCTGACCTTTATCAGGCCAGTTATGGAGGGGACTTTAATGTTACCATTCAAGAAACTACGGGTGAACAAAAAACGTACGTTGTCCCTTATGCATCATTACCCGAATTATTGCGACCAAATCAATCTAAATATTCAGTGGCTGCAGGCAAATTGAATGATAGTAGTTTGCGTAAAAAACCATTTGTTACTTCACTCTCCTATCATCGGGGGTTGAATAACTATTTTACCGGTTTTGGCGGTGTGCAGGTCAGTGAACATTATCAATCTATGCTGACGGGTCTTGCCATAAATACCACGATGGGGGCAGTTTCTGCCAATGTGGCACTGGCAAGGGCAGGTCTTGGGTATGATAAAACCCAAGGTTATAACATAGGGTTATCTTATTCAAATGTTATTGATAAATCAGGGACTAGCATTAATGTCGCAACTTATCATTACTCCTCTTCGGGGTTTACTACACTACAAGATGCTGCAAGGGTCCGAGATAAATATGATCATAGTCAGCAAGTGAATGAATATGATTTACGCTCAATGAACCAGAAGAACTCAGTGCAGTTGAGTATTAACCAACCCCTTGGTAATGCTGGCAGTATCTATATCACTGCCGGTCTTAACAATTATTGGGGCAGGGTGAAAAGTGCTAATAGCTACCTGGTGGGCTACAGTAATCAATATAAAAGACTAAGATATACGCTTTCTGCTGCAAGGTCATATAATATCAGTAATAATCGTGATGAAATACAGTACCAGTTAGGGTTAAGTATTCCTTTGGGTACATCAACCTATTCTCCAGTGATGACCACGGCTTATACCCAATCATCCGCAGGTGACGGATATGCACTGGCTTCCGTAACAGGTTCCTTGCTTGAAGACCGCAGTTTTTCCTATGGGTTAAGCACGACGATGGCCACCGCTGGTGAACATGAAAATGTTTATAGCGGTAATGTATCGAAGTTAACGCCTTATGGTAATCGTTCTGCAAGTGCTTCCTATAAAAAGAATACCACTCAGTATGCGCTGGGTATGAATGGTTCTGTTGCGCTGCATAGTGGTGGAATTACATTTGGTCAATATACCGGTGATACCGCAGCGATTATTGAAGCCACTGGCGCTACTGATGCTGTTGTTTCAGGGAATAATAATATTAAAGTGGATAGTCGCGGATATGCTATTTTCCCTTATTTGTCACCTTATCGTGATAACGAAATCTCATTGAATCCCAATACGGCAGCCAGTGATTTGGAGATCAAAAATACATCACAACATATTGCGCCACATGCCGGGGCAATTGTTAAATTGAAGTTTGATACTATCCATGGTGAGCTGCGTATTTTTGAAGTTAAATATCAGGGTGAAAATGTGCCTCTCGGGGCAACGGCTATCAGTAACGGGAAAATGGCAGGTATTGTTGGTGGTGGCGGTATTTTGATGATCAGGGAAAATATAAAATCTCAGCTTAAAGTCACTTGGAATGATGAAAATAAAAGAGAAAAACTGTGTCACTTTAGTGTTGAAAAACGTAAAGAAACCAATGCTAAAAATATTTCCAAGCAGCCAGTTATTTGTATTTGATTAATGAGGTGGGTATGATAAGAACAAAGTTTAAAACGGTCGGTGCAAAATCATTTTTTCTGATTTTACTCTCACTTCTTTGTATAAACAAAGCATGGTCAGCCTGTAATAAAATTGATTCGGCATTTTGGGACTATCCCTTACGCGTCAATTTTGGTGCATCGCTCTACATTGACCCGGCAACTCCGGTGGGAACTATTCTTGCGCAACAGAGTGTCAGCAGCGCTGAATTGTTCGCCGCTAATAATGGTTGGTTGGCAATATGTGATGATGCGAATGATGAGGTGAAATATTGGTGGCTTGAGCAACATTATGCGCAAAGTTCAGGTGGCTACCCGGTTAATGGAGTCACTGCGCCAACGCAAGATGGCCATATTTATGTCATAAGAGATAACGGAAGAAACAACCCTTATGGCGGTTCTGGGTCAGGCAGTGTCGGTTACACCGTAGAACTGCTGTCTGATGGTAATTCATATCCCTTTAGTTGGCTGCGTACTGCACCGAACAAAAATCTGCCACCCATAAGCCCCGGCCCAGTAAGAGGTATTCGTTGTGCCGACGCCCAAAGTGGTGCTTCTGGCTACCCGCCTTTTACTGGCCAATGTCGAGACAATCAATATATTGTCAATTGGCGGCAGCTTGGGTCGTTCACGCTTAAGGTCTCACTATACCGATTGGCAGGAACCATTCCTGCGGCGGGGCTGATGATGACAAATAATAACGATGGTGCCTTAGTCCTGTTCAGTTTGATGGATAACCGCTCGACACCGCCAGCATGGAATACACGCCTGTTTAACCTGGTGCGTTTAGGCCTGGCTAATGATGTGAAGATCCAAACCGCACCTTGCCAGGCTTTTAACACGGTTACGGTGAATCTGGGGCGGGTGAATAGCAGTGATTTCAGGGCGCTTGGTCAACCGGCGGATGGGGTCGCTGATAAATTAGTCAATGTGACCGCACGTTGTTCGCAGAATACGGCAATGAGATGGGCCGTCATGGGAACGACCAGCAACTATAATCCTGATGGCACTCAGGGGATTTTAGCGCTAGATAATGTCGCGAACAGTGCTGAGGGGGTGGGTGTGCAACTGACTGATACCTCGGGTAATCCTTTACCCATTACACCTGCTACGGGTGTAGATTATCGCTGGATTGATACCAACCTGGTCTCTAATGCTTCGGGTATTTTATCAGTGGAATTTTTAGCCCGCTATGTCCAGGTCGGCACGATTAAACCTGGAATGGCTGACTCCCATGCCCATTTAGTGATTGCCCCGAAATAAACATCCTCTTCCCGATACCGCTATACCCTAAATAGCTGCCCCTAATTGTGCTACAGATGGGTATGATGCAGGTTAGCTGACCGTTGAGCGCATGGACGCGCGATACGAGCCCCCAGGGACGGGTTTACGGCGTGTCAGCGTTCCGCATCATACCCACCAGCCAGATGCTAATGTGAAGCGGCT
>NZ_AYKS02000083.1 GCF_000496755.2 Serratia sp. DD3 | reverse complement strand
CCCTATTACCCCGCCCGGTGATTGCCGGTTCGCTACCCGCGCGGGTAGAAAGCGCCCAGAAAAATGACACCTATGCCTGGCTGGATGAGCAGGGCCGTTACCGGGTCAAGCTGGATTTTGACCGTAACAGCCCCGAACAAGGGTATGCCTATTTGTGGCTGCGACTGGCGAAGCCCTATGCGGGTGAGACCTATGGCTGGCATGCGCCCTTGCTGGATGGCACCGAAGTCGCGGTGATGTTTGATGCCGGTGATTTGGATCGCCCGTACATCGCCTATGCCCAACATGACTCGGAACACCCGGATCACGTCACCCGCGATAACCACACGCGCAACGTGCTGAGAACCCCTTCTGGCAACAAATTAAGACTAGAGGATCAGAGAGAACAGGAACATATCAAATTAGCCACGGAATATGGCAAGAGCCAACTTAACCTGGGCCACTTGGTCAACGCACAGCGCGAGCAGCGAGGGCGCGGTTTTGAGTTGCGCACCGATGAATTTGGCGCTGTGCGTGCCGCCAAGGGGATATTTCTGACCGCCCATGAACAGCTTAAAGCGCAGGGGCAGGTACTGGAAATGGCCCCGGCAGTGAGCCAGATCAATCAGGCCAACAACCAGATGCAGGCACTGAGTGGCGCCGCAGAAGTGGCGGGCGCACTGGTGGCCGATATTAGCACCCAACTTAATCTGGTGACTGACAGGTTGAACAATCTGCAGTCTGCGGTGCTGCTGGCCAGTGCGCCACAAGGGGTGGCGCTGACCTCGGGAGAGCACCTGCAACTCACCAGTACCGGCAACACCATGATCAACGCCGGTCAGCACCTGGATATGGGGGCGATGAAAAACCTCTCGGTCTCGGTGGAAAAAGCCCTGGGCCTGTTTGTGCATAAAGCGGGGGCGAAACTGGTGGCCAATCAGGGTGATGTCGAGATCCAGGCACAGCACAATACGCTGGCCCTGTTTGCGCAGCAGCTGATGACGGTGACCAGTAGCGAGGACGAAATCATCATCAGCACCCCCAAAACCCTGACACTCAATGGCGGGGGCTCCTACCTGAAGCTGAGCCAGAATGGCATCGAACATGGCTCAACGGGGGATTTGATAATGAAAACCGCGAACTATATCGTGCCGGGCTCGGGGGCCAATTTACCGGTTGATTCCCCTGCTTTTAATGTGACCGATATTTCAGAAATGAGTCAAGTCACCAGTAAATCCTTTAACGACTGACAGAGAGCGTGACTCGTCTCTAAATTGCCTAAAATTGTCTGGTCGATCCCCTCCAGTAATCGGAGGGCTGAGTTTTGGCAGTTGGACACGGTTCTTTACCATCGGGAGGGGCGTCCATTCAGGGCAGGATAGAGCACAGTTTGATGGAAGGGAGATGATGAAAACAACGAATGATATTGTGCCAAGTTCAGGCGGCTTGTCTGTCGAAGCACCAAATTTTAGCGTGGTCAAGATCTCAGAAACAAAACGGGTCACCCGTAACGTTATCAATGATTGATATCCGACGTCAGATCTTATTTATTGTATTTGTTGTCATTGATGACAACATAAATGGACAAGAACAGTGAGGAAATATGAAATTTAAAAATGTAATTTTTTCAATATGTTTGGTATTGATATTTTTTTCAGAAAATAGCGTAAGTGATTCAAAGCAAACTGAAATCAACTCACCGGAAAGTGTGGTTAAAAAATTCTATAAAGAGTACCTGGTGGCAGATGGAAGTGAAGATATAGAAGTTGCAGGGGGAGATTTACAGAAAGCCATTAATAAATATACGACGAAACACCTACGAAAGGTAGAAAGTGAAAATGACACTGGTGCTGATTATTTCCTTGATGCACAGGATACATGCCCTGAATGGGTAGACCATATAGCGGTTGAGAGAATTAAAGTTAACAATGGAACTGCCCTGGTGAAACTGAGGTTAGGATATAAACCCAGTTTGTCAGAGTATACGGTTAAGTTAAAAAAACAAAATGATAGATGGCTTATGGATTCAGTTCGGCTTGATTCCAGGGGTTCTTCTTTTTGTAATGATAATTAATGGTGAGTATAATGTTTAATAAAGACACTGCCATTGTCACGCTTCATGCCGGTGCTGTCGAGGTTATTGGCATCAATGCTCGGCGAATAAGGAATGGAGAACACATACAGTTAAACTATGGTATGGCAAAATGTGCCCGTTATGTTAAGAGGGCTCTGATTAGCGGTGGTTTATCACCAAACGGTTCGAGTATAGAATCTGCGAAGGATTATGGCACATGGCTGGTTGAAAATAACTTTAACCCGGTTGACAATGCAACAACAGTACAGGTTGGGAATGTCTATTCCATATCAGGTCAGCAAGCTGGTGATGTTGTTGTGATTCAAGCAGTAACAGGTCATCGTCACGGCCATATAGCGATGTTTGATGGAACAAAATGGGTCTCGGACTATGTTCAGGATAATGGTTTTTATCCTGCTCAAGCATACAGAACCAATAATACTGCTTATGTCCTCTATCGACATTCTGATGCCCAACCAACAGAGAGCACCCCACCTCCGGAGAGTAATAAAGGGAAAATAAAAATTTGCTACCCCATTCCTAAGCAAAGTGGGCAGGAATTCAATCAATTAGAGGAGATTCTTTCCCATCTGGAAGGGGAGTCTACGGGTTTGTATATGATAGGGCGCAATGGTATGTGGCATGGTGGTATTCATATCACGAATGCGACTACACCGTGGTGTGCGCTGAGCGGCAGAGAACCGTCAGAACATAACGATTTCTCTGTGCCCTATAAAGGTGAACAATATATTCGCTGCATGGCAGATGGTGAAGTCGTTGCCTACCGTATTTGTAGTAATTATATGACGCTGGATTGGACTAACGGCCCATTGAATTTCTCTGGTTCATTCTTGCTGGTTCGCCATTATATCCAGCCGGGCGAAAAAGAAGAGAGCGGTTTGCATTTTTATACATTGTATATGCATTTGGCTCCGTACAGTGTTTATGAGCAAGTAACTGAGGAATGGATCACGACGGATTTACTTAAGGGTTATTCAGAAGCAGACTGGGTTAGCCAGGGTAATGAAAAACCTGTGCGTTATGGTCGGGTAAAAAAAGACATACATGTCACCTGGAATTCATTAGACAGTTCTCTGGTCGCCACAAAAAATGGAAGAACCTATGGGCTGGTCACCCTGAAGCAAGACACTAGCAACCTGAAGGCCGGTGAGCGAGTATGGATGCTGGTCGACAAGGGTAATATTAAGCAGGTATCTGGGGGCAAACCCTCGTGGTGGAGCCCGATGTTACCCCCTAACCCAGAGAAGATCCAGTTTAATCAAGTGGTCAGTGTGTCCAAACCCTATGCTATCAAGGCAGGAGATTCGGTAGGTCATTTGGGGTATTTTCAGGCCCCGAAAGAAGGATGGCATGAAGCTCGTTATCAAGTGCATATCGAATGTTTCAGCATGGATGAAAATCTACCGAAGTTCCTGGCTAATCCAGATAAAGTGGGTCAAGACAAGCCCCTTTACCTAAAGTATTCACCGGGTCTGGCGTTATACCAGAAAGATGCGCAGACTGGGCGTTTTACTGCTAGCGGGAAAGTGACCGAAGGCGAAGCGATCCTACAGTTGTCTAACGTTCCTCTAGAGCCGAAGAATGCCCAGGCGGGGCAGGCGCAGTATTACCAGATTAAGGAAGGCTACGTACTGAAAGGGGAGACATCACCGGAACGGTTATCACAGTATGACCTAGAAAAATTGGGTTTTGAGATTATTAAGGATGAGCCGGAAAGTTTTGATCACCTTGATGGTGAGACACCACCAGGATTAATGGTGAAAACTGTCTTAAAAATGCTGCGTGATTTGGCTAAAAAAGATACTCGCCCCCGTTACAGTCTGGTGGCCCATAATTACCAACGTTTGTTGGACAAGATTGATTTAAACCATGATGGTAAATATTCACCGGAAGAGTATCGCAGTGCCATTCATATTCCCGATTATCGTGATCAACTGTATAAAATAATAGTGAATCATCCCAGTGACTGGTATCACAAAAAAGAAGATAATATCTGGCTGAAATACTTCAATAAACTGACAAAGGATGCTCCAGAGTGGAAGGGATATGGTGAGGACTTTATTGATAAAATGGCCTGGATGCAGGATTTGAAGACAGAGAAATTAGGACCTTCATTGTGGCATATGCATCCGTTGATGTTTTTAGGTGCTTTAATGCAGAAACAGAAGTATATAATAAAATATACTCATTATTCATCGACGGTGAATAGTTCATTAGATAAACAAATGGCTTTGGGACGTCCCAATTCGCGATATGGACCACAAATTGGAACAGCAAGTGGGAGATTTGTTCCTGTAGGTAGAGATATAGTATCTACCTATATAACTCCAAAGCCTTTTGAAGAAACTGTGAATTCTGATATGTTTCAGTATATGATATTAAATTCATACATTGGAATTTCTAAGGAGGCTATAGCAACGGCCTTGAAAGGCAAAGGGATTTTGGCTGGCAAAGAAGACTGTTTTATAGAGGCAGCAAAAACATATAATGTAAATGAAATGTATTTGGTTGCACATGCAATTGTAGAAACAAATCATGGAAGGAGCACGTTAGCTACAGGGAGTTTATTTAACGGAAGGCTTTATTATAATATGTATGGTGTAGGTGCTGTTGATGGTGTAGCTGTTCCTGAGGGTACACGATTTGCAGCGCAACAGAACTGGGATACACCGGAGCGTGCAATAATTGGTGGTGCTCAGTTTGCATCTAGAGAGTACTTTTTAAGGGGGCAAGATACCCTTTATAAAATGAGGTGGAATCCTGATTCTCCAGCTACACATCAATATGCTACGGCAGTTAATTGGGCTGAAACTCAATCAGGTATTATTTATAAAATGGCTATTAAGTCACCTGACAGTGTGATTTATTTTGATTTCCCAATATATGCGGAGGAAGCATGAAAATTATTATATTTTTAAGATTTTTTATATTTCTTTTCTTTGTTTCTTTTTTTGCAAGGTCATCTTGCATAGAGTCACAACAAACATCGCAGACTAAACAGATCAGCTTAGCTAAAGTAAAAGAAGTTAATAACAGCGAGAGAGCATATTTTTATAAGTACGCCAATGGAGTATGCAAGGAAGAAAATCTATTCATTATTCCAGGGGATCGAGTTATAGCTTATAAGAATCTGAATGGATATGATTATGTGGCATACTTAACAAAAAATGGTGATACAGTCAGCGGATGGATTGAAAACAATAGATTATTCGACGTAGAACAAACGGCAGGAGATATTACCTATAGCGATTTTTTCATTAAAATAGATGGGGTTAATGTTTACATTGGGCAGCCTACTTATGAATTAAAAAGTAAGGTTAGCGAAATAAAAAACAAAAAAATAGAACTAAATTACATTGGAAACAATAATGACTCGAATGTATTTGGAGTCGATTTTCCATTTAATAACTACGCTGTAATATATATATCTGATCTCAATCATATTATTAGAAATGATAACGAGGAAGTCGTGTCGCAGATAGTTATTAATTTCGGTGGGGATTATAGTACATCTCGTGGTATAAAAATTGGTGATAGTGTTGATTCTGTGATCAAGAAATATGGGGGCAATGGGGTCATCAGTAATATTGATGGGGAGAAAAGTATAACTTACCAATATGCCGATATGATTATTTCATTTAATATCAATAGCGCGGGAAATATTGAATCAATATGGTACAATATGATCCCTTGGATAAGATTAGTGGATGATTTGAAATGTTCAAGAAATATTAACTTATCAAAGCCAATTAGCAATTTAAAACAGTGTGATTAATATCGAGTTGACATGGCAATCCAGCATGAATGGATATAAAAAATGAAATTCTCACGTATTCTTGGTAAAAATTATTCACTATTTTTTTTATTGGTCCTGTTAAACACTAACATTGTACTAGCTGATAGTGATAAATGTTCGAGAGTACAAGATTTAGCAAAGAATGATACCATAAATGGAGAAAGCAATATCCCTGCCGTTCCCTTTGCAGTGGCGAATAAAAGCAAAGTCTTTTTTTATTCCGCGCCTGATGAAGGATGTAAACAAGACGAAATGTTTCTGGTTTTAGGTGATTACCTCTACGCGTATAAAATACACCAGGGGTTCACCTATGTAAATTACATCACAATAAATGGCAAAGAAGTCAAAGGATGGGTTAACAGTGCTGAGATACAAGCGCTTTCCCCACTTGCGAATAATACCGTAAAAAAACGCCTCAATATTACTGATTTTATTGTTGTTGACCACCAGGATTGGGTGGGGTTAGGTAGCTCATTTTCACAGAGTCAAGTATTATCAAAGGAAAAAGAGCTATATCATGGGTATATAGGTGACTTTCCAAATGCCAATGGCGGCTTGGATAAATTCAATTCTCATGAGTACAGCAATATAGCAATAACCTCCTCTAATGTGGGGTACCATGAGAGGCTATGGGATATTGATGATGACTATATCATAGCGTCAATATCATTGACATCGCCCAAATATAACACGATACGTGGCATTAAAGTGGGCGATACATTGAGTGATATTCTTAAGGCTTATGAGGGGATTAAGGCTGATAGCACCAAAGACAACATCACTTACACGTTGGGGAAAATGGCCTTAACATTTAAATTAGCAAAAAACAGAACACAAAAAACAGAGTAACTTCCATTGATATGTCATTTGATCTTACCCAGCAATAATATCTCTAAATCGATAAGACTCTTTAAATATCAGCCGGCAGTACCTTATCAATAAAACGAAAGAGCGATTTAAATACCTTTAACCACATCATTAGTCATCAATTAAAAACAAAGCGATGACAGTCAGTCGGCGTTTGAATAATGGGGGAATAATCTATGCAGCAAATTGTTCGTATCGGCGATAAAACCACCCATGGGGGCGCTGTTTTAACCGGCTCTGCCACTATGAAATTCGGTGGCATCGGTGTGGCCCGTAAAGGGGATCAGGTTTCCTGCCCTAAAGATGGGCACGGCCCAACCACCATTATTGAAGGTAACCCAAATTATTTGGATAACGGGATACCGGTCGCCTTTCATGGGCATAAATGTGGCTGTGGCTGCACGTTGATCAGTTCGTTCTCTGTGGCCAAGGTGGGATAACGATGCCTGTTTATCTGGATGCTATTCCTGATGTGGCCCCCAACATAAAACGCCCCCATATCCGCCGTTGGTTATGGCTGTTAGTCGTCATCATGGTGGTCGGTAGCGGGCTGACATTCTGGTTCTGGCGTGAGGCGCGGGAAGGGCTGATATTCTGGTTTATGGCATTAGGGGTGCCATTCTGCCTGTGGGGGCTACTGTTCGGCATTCGGCGCTTTGGCTATAAATGCGACCAGGTGTGGGCGGCCTCCTGGGATCGGGAAAGAGCCCAGTTACTGGAGCAGGAAACCCGCCGGGGTCAGCGCTTTGCCTGGTTGCTCCATGCCGGGGTAACCACGCAACTGGGCAGTGGGGCAGATAAATTACTCAATGCGGTTGAAGCGGCCACCGCGTTAGCGGTGCAGTTACCCCGGCAGGGTAGTGTGCCACTGCGCCACGCTCGCCTGGCCGGGTTTGATGACAATCGGCGGGTGGATGATTTTGAGCGGGCAATAAACACCATTGCCAGCCGCCTCAAGCCGATGCTGGCTGAAATCCCCGCCGATGTTCCCTGCTGGCTGTTGGTGAATGCTGAGGTGGCGGGTATCCCGGATGTGGATGAACGTGTTCTGCCAATACTGGTGTCGCAAACCGGTCGGCCCTGTCGGCGATATCGTCGCCAGGGTTTAGCGGCGTTCGACCGCTGGCTGGATGAGGCCTGGAAAACCCCCGCCATCCTGGTGGTGGTCAGTGCCGTGGTTCGCGCAACGCCACAAGAAGGTGAGGGTGAAGCCATTAGCTACCAGTTGCTGTTAAACCGCCATCATCCCGGTTTTCCTGATGCGGTTCGCTTGCATCGCCCTGAAAAAGGCAGCCCCGCTTCGTTGGCAAAAATCCTTGACCGCGCGCTGCTGTGGTGCCACCTCCCGGCAGCGGCAGTGAAGGGCGTTTGGACCACCGGGCAGGCAGTGGCACAAGGGGGGGAATGGGCCTTGGCCTGTGAGGAGAACCAGCTGGCACTGAACAGGACGGAAGATAACCGAGATATTGATCAAACCACCGGCTATACCGGCATAGTGGCACCCTGGCTGGCCATTACGCTTGCCGCAACACAGGCACCACTGGGTGGCTCTCAAGTGGTTGCGGCTGAAACGGGCACAGATGAAATCTGGATTGTCGGTATCACAACTGGCGATAGTACAGGAATAAAGCGGGATCTATTGTGAAAGTAAAAACACTGATTGGGGCGATTGTGGTGGTACTGGTTTTCTTGACCACCCTTATTGCCTGCTTATTTTTAGCCTGGCCTGAAAAAATGGCTGACTGGACAGGGATCGGGCCATTGAATAATGGTCGGCTGTTATTCGTTTGTCTGTCAGTGATCACGGCATTTATCTTGCTGGGGTGGCTTATCGAGCGCGGGTTCGAGAGAGCCGGGCGCGCAGGGGTACAGCTCGCGTTCAGGAAAAGCCAGCAGTTAGCCGCGCCGGGCGAAATCCCCCTGATCCTCGATGCGCAAGGCATGGCTGGGGCATTATCCCCCGAGTCACTTACTGAGCATCTGCAATTGCGCTATGGTCGCCGCTGGCAGCACAAGGTGCGTATCCTGTTGGTCCAGGGCAGCGAGAACGATATTGAAAAAGCGGTTCCCGGGCTGGTGAGTGATGGCTGGCAGGAGAGCGACGGCATGGTGTTGATCCACGCCGGGGATGCCTTGTTACCCCCGGATGACACTTTCCTGATGGCATTGCAACAGGTGCGTCCACGTCGTCCACTGGATGGCATCGTTCAGGTGATGAACCTCAATGCGTTACCGTCTGACGCCGAGCGGGATGCGCTGCTGCGCAGCCGCCAAAAGGCAGACAGGCTGTTGGGCTGGCAGGCACCGGTGTGGTTGTGGCTGGCCGATAAGGAATATGGTTCACAGCAAGGCGGTGATATGGCCCCAGTGGGGGCGCTGTTTGGCACCGGAACCACCCCGGATAATGTGTTGGCCTCGCTATCAGCACTGATCCCGCGTTTACGCCAGGTGGGGATGGCGCACCTGTTGCAGGATACCCGCCATGGCTGGTTGTTACGGCTCTCTTCCCGTTTGCAGGGGGAGCTGAAAGGTAAATTGACCACCTTGCTCAATAGCCTGATGCAAGGCCCGGCCCCCTATCGGTTACGGGGCATCATGGTGAGCCCGGCACAGGAGAAAGCCAACACCGCGCCCCATGTGCGCCTGAGCAGCCCAGCCTGGCAACCTCTGGAGCAGGACAGCCAGTTGGCCACGGCCAAAAAACTGACCTTCGATTGGTTGCAGGGGCTGCGGTTGCTGTTGCTGACGCTGGCGGTGTTGTGGGGGGCAGGAACGTTGCTGTCCCTTACCATCAACCGTTCGCAAATTTATCAGGCGCAAGAAACTGCCCGTCTTGCTGCGGATATCAAGCAGCCGCTGGCAGAGCGCTTGCGTAACCAACTGGTGCTGCAACAGGCCATTGCCCGTCTGCAATACCGTGAAACCACCGGGGCACCCTGGTATACCCGCTTTGGCCTCAATCAGGACAGTCAAACCCTGGCGGCCCTTTGGCCACTGTACACCCGCAATAACACGCAGTTGATGCGTGATGCCACCGCTGAACATCTCAAGCAGCAACTGATTGCCTTTATTCAATTGCCGCCCGCCAGCGATGACCGAACCCAGGGCACGCAACGGGCCTACAACCTGCTGAAAGGGTACTTGATGTTGTCCCGCCCGGATAAGGCAGATGCCGACTGGCTGGCCAAAAACATACTGATTGAATGGCCGCAGCGGCAGGATGTGGCGCAGGGAACCTGGCAGGAGCTGGCCCCGAAACTACTTGGCTTCTGGGCACAAAACCTGCCCACCCATCCCGAGTGGAAAATCAAGCTGGATACGGAACTGGTCAACACCGTGCGCCAGATCCTGCTCAAGCAGATTGGTCAGCGTAACGCGGAGTCCGGGTTGTATCAGGATATGCTCAAACGTATCGCCAGCAACTGGCCGGACCTGCGGCTGGAGGATATGACCGGGGATACCGATGCCGCTACCCTGTTCAGCACCGAAGAAGTGGTCCCTGGCATGTTTACCCGCCAGGCCTGGGAAGAACAGGTAAAAGGGGCGATTGATCAGGTGGTGAAAAACCGTCGTGATGAAATTGACTGGGTGCTGACAGACAAAACCCATCAGCCGGGCAGTGACATTTCACCGGATGCGCTGAAAGCCCGCCTGACTGAGCGCTACTTTACCGACTTCGGTAATGCCTGGCTGAATATGATCAATACCATCCAGTGGCACGAAGCCACCTCCTTGTCGGAAGCGATTGCCCAGCTCAACCTGCTGGCGGATGTGCGTCAGTCACCGCTGGTTGCGCTGATGAATACCCTGGCGTGGCAGGGGAAAACCGGGCAGAAGAGCGAGGCGCTGGCGGATTCCCTGGTGGACTCGGCGAAAAAGCTGGTCGGCACGAAAAAAAGCACCCAGCAGTTTATTGAACAGGCACAAGGGCCGAAGGGCCCGCTGGATGGGGTGTTTGGCCCGCTACTGGGGTTGATGGAAGGCAAAGATGGCACGGGCAGCAACGGTAACCTGAGTTTCCAGTCATGGTTGGCCCGCGTGACTCAGGTGCGCCTCAAACTCCAGCAGGTGACCAGTGCGCCGGATCCGCAGGCGATGGCGCAAATGCTGGCGCAGACGGTGTTTCAGGGGAAAGCCATTGATTTAACCGACACCCGCGACTACGGCAGCCTGGTGGCCGCCAGCCTGGGGCAGGAGTGGAGTGGTTTTGGTCAGTCACTGTTTGTGCAACCGCTGGATCTGGCCTGGCGTCAAGTGTTGTCCCCGGCCGCCAGCAGCCTCAACACCCGCTGGCAGTCCACCATTGTCGAGCAGTGGAACAAAGCCTTTTCCGGGCGCTATCCGTTCAAAGCCACCGGCAGCGATGCTTCCTTGCCGCTGTTGGCGCAGTTTCTGCGTGGGGACTCGGGCCGTATCAGCACCTTCCTGAAAAGCAACCTGGGTGGCATTTTACACCAGGAAGGTAACCGCTGGGTGGTGGATCCGGTCGCCAGCCAGGGGATGCAGGTGAACCCTGAATTTATCAATGCCATCAATAAACTGGCTGAAATTTCAGACATTGTGTTCGCTCAGGGTGAGGCAGGCATTCATTTTGAATTGATGGCGCGCCCCTCCGAGGATGTGGCGCGTATGCAAATGATACTGGATGAACAGAGCCTGGATTTCTTTAACCAGATGGAAAGCTGGCAGAGTTTTGTCTGGCCAGGCAACACCTATTATCCCGGCGTCAACCTCAGTTGGCGTAGCGTGAACACCGGTATGCAGCTTTATGCCAATAACCAGGGCAACTGGGGGTTCATGCGTTTGCTGGACAAAGCGACCGTCACGCCCCTGGATGGCAGCCGAGCCCAACTGGTGTGGAAAACCCCGGATGGCAACTCACTGAAGTTTATTATTCGCAGCGAGTTGGGGGAGGGCCCGTTGAGCCTGTTAAAACTTCAGGGGTTTGAACTGCCAACCGCGATATTTAACGTTGAGGCCAGCCCTGCAGGTGAGGGCAGTGTTGCCGGCACTGAGTAACACCGTGTTGGTCACCCACCTTATTGTTTGACGTACAGGCGCGCCGCCGTGAGGCGGATAAAGCGCGTCTACTGCCGGAAATGGATGCCCTGATGGCAGGGCTTATTGCCATTGACACGACTCGTGCCATGGTTCGCTGTGGCTGATTTTTCTCTGAATACTCTCAGGAACTCTGTGCATGGATGATTTAACCCTGCGCTATTTTGATGCCGAAATGCGCTATCTGCGTGAGGCAGGTAAAGAATTTGCCCGTGCCCATCCGGACCGGGCGGCAATGCTCAACCTGGATAAACCCGGAGCACGGGACCCTTATGTTGAGCGCTTGTTTGAAGGCTTCGCCTTCCTGATGGGGCGCCTGCGTGAAAAACTTGATGATGACCTGCCAGAACTGACCGAAGGGTTGGTGAGCTTGCTGTGGCCGCACTATATGCGCACCATTCCGTCGTTGGCGATTGTTGAATTTTCCCCCGACTGGCGAGGTCTGCGCCAGGCAGAGTCCCTGCCTGCCAGTTTCTCGGTGCTTTCCCGCCCGGTGGGGCCGCAAAAAACCGCTTGCCAGTACCAGACCACCCGTGAAGTGGCGTTGCAGCCCCTGCATCTGGCGGATGCCCGCCTGCAGACCGAAACCGATGGCCGTTCCGCTATTCGCTTGCGTTTTGAGTGTGCAGAAAAGGTGGACTGGAGCAAGGTGGGGCTGGATAAAGTGGTCATTTATCTTAATGCCGACAGCCCCATCAGTTCCGCATTGCATTTGGCGCTGACCCGTTGTGTTCATGCCATGTATGTCCGTCATGCCGGTTTGCGCGGTGAACGCCTGAAGTTTGATGGCTGGTGCAAACCGATGGGGTTTGATGACCATGACCGACTGTGGCAGAAAGGGGATACGGCGTTCAGTGGCTACCAGTTGTTGCTGGAGTATTTCAGCTTCCGGCCGAAGTTCATGTTTGTCGAGTTGCATGGCCTGGAGCGTATCGGTTTAACCCCGGACAGTAACGGGTTTGAAATCGACATTGTGCTCAGTGAAACTTGGTCACCGGACCTGCCATTTGAAACAGAAAACTTCCGCCTGCACTGTGCGCCGGTGATCAACCTGTTTACCCTGGAGGCCGACCCGCTGACGCTCAACCCGCTGGACAGTGAATATCTGTTGCGCCCGTTGCGCCTGCAGGATGGGCACACCGAAATCTACAGTGTCGATGATATCCACGGGGCGGTAAAAAATGGCAAACACCCCTATGTGCCGTTTACCAGCTTTCGTCACCGGGGGGGGATGATGCGCCACGATGCGCCGGAGCGTTATTACCACACCCGGGTCAAGCGCGGGGCTTCTGGCATGTATGACACCTGGCTGATCCTCGGTGGGCGTTCTTTTGAAATCGACCAACTGAGCGAGAAACCTGAATCACTCTCCATGCGTATCACCGGCACCAACGGCCAGCTTCCGCGCAAAGCGTTGGAAAGTACCTTGCTGGATCGGGTGGTCAAGGCGGGTAAGGTCCCGGTCAAGGTGTTGAATCTGTCTGCGCCGACCATGCCGCTCTATCCCCCGGCTAATGACCGTTTTCACTGGCGGGTGATGAGCCACCTGGGCTCCAACTTCCTCAGCATGATGGATAACCCGGAGGTGCTGCGCGGCACCCTGGCACTGTATGACTGGAGCGATGATGAGATGAACCGCCGCCGTCTGGATGCCATTGTGGCGGTAAAACACACGCTGATCCGCCGTTTTGAGCGGGGGTTTATGCTGCGGGGCGTCGATATTGAAGTCACCTTGAACGCGGATAACTTTGCCGGCGAGGGGGATATCAATCTGTTTGGCGAGATGCTGCACCGCTTCTTTGCACTCTATGCCGATATTCATCTGTTCAACCAGTTAACACTGGTACTGCAACCGACAGGGAAAAGACTGAGATGGCGCGAGAATCACAGCCAGCACGTACCGGGCTGACATTACTGCTTAACAAAGATATCTGGCGGGCCAATTTTTACCGCTTCTGCCAGTTGCTGGAGCAGGAGAACCCAGGGGGCCCCAGGCTGGGGAGCACCAGCCATCCGGCCGATGATCCCGTCCGTTTTCGGCCCTGGCCGGGGATGGGCTTCCCGGTCAGCACCCTGAAAACGGTGGAGACTGACGAAGACCATCCGGAAAACCCGCCGACGGTTCGCACCACCTTTCTGGGGATGTACGGTGTCGATTCCCCGTTGCCAAGCCACTATCTGGATGATATTGCCCAACGGCGGGAAGGCTATGAGGCGACGATGTCGTTTCTTGATATTTTCAGCCACCGGATCACCACCCAGTATTACCGTATCTGGCGTAAATATGCCTACCCGGCCACCTTTGAACCGGGTGGCAGCGACGCGACCTCCCAGTGCCTGTTGGGGTTGGTGGGGCTGGGGATACCCGGTACCGCAGCGCATGTGGCGACCCCCATCTCGCGCTTTTTGGCGCTGCTGGGCAC
>NZ_AYKS02000082.1 GCF_000496755.2 Serratia sp. DD3 | reverse complement strand
AAGCCATAGACTGGGCGGCCAGCACAGGGGGCTATGACAGCATTACTGTTCAGGATGTGATGCTGAGAGCCGTGGAAAAGCGCTTCGGTGACAGTCTTCCGGCTAAACCGGTGCAGTGGCTGACGGATAACGGTTCAGCGTACACCGCGCATGACACAAGGAAGTTCGCCAGAGAGTTGAATCTGGAACCGTGTACAACAGCAGTAAGTAGCCCGCAAAGTAACGGAATGGCAGAGCGGTTCGTGAAAACGATGAAGGAAGACTACATCGCGTTCATGCCAAAACCGAATGTGAGAACGGCACTGCAGAATCTTGCGGCGGCGTTCAATCATTACAATGAAAATCATCCGCATAGTGCGTTGGGATATCACTCCCCGAGAGAATACCGACGCCAGCGGGCATCGTTAACTTAAGATACAAAAGCTGTCTGGAGATGGCGGGTCAAGAACATAGAGAGGGATCCATTTATCTAACTAGATAGATTTAAGTGACAATGTCACGTTTGTCGTGTCATTATGAACACGTTGTTGACTGTAGAGGCGTTAGTTAATGCTATTCAACCAAGACAAGGATGGAAGGAAGAGATGACACGAACTCAACGTCTGCTTGGCTTGATGCAGATTTTGCGCCGCCACCGTTATCCAGTGACTGGGCAGAGTTTGGCGCAGGAGCTGGGAATCAGTATGCGTACCTTGTACCGTGATATTGCAACTTTACAACAGCAGGGGGCAGACATCACCGGGGAGGCGGGGGTTGGCTATATCTTGCGGCCAGGCTTTATGCTGCCGCCGCTGATGTTTTCCCAGCATGAAATTGAAGCGCTGGTATTGGGAATGCGTTGGGTAGAACAACGTGGGGATAGTCAACTTGCCTCTGCGGCGACGGATGCATTGGCCAAGATTGCCTCAGTATTACCTGTAGAGTTACGGGAAGAACTGAATGCCAATACCTTGCTGATAGGCCCTGTTTCTATTACGCATGTTGACGATGAGCTATTGATGTCAGTGCGTAAAGCGATTCATCAGGAGTGTAAAATTGCCGTGGCGTATTGCGATAGTAACGGTAACAGCAGTGAACGAACGATTTGGCCCTTTGCCATAGGTTATTTCGAACAGGTAAGGATCCTGATGGCGTGGTGTGAACTGCGAGGTTCTCTGCGCCATTTTCGTTTTGACCGCATTAGCCGTATTGCACTGTCTTCGCAGCGTTATCCGCAAGGGCGTAGAGCCTTGATGAAGCTATGGCGGGAACGCGAATGTAATGAGCATACTGCTGGCAAAAATTGACAGCGAAGCAGAGTAGCGTCTAAGGCGCTTAATTATCAGTTACTGGTCGGTATATAAATGCAAACGTTTGACCACAAGCCTGAGTGGCTCAGCATCTGGTTTGTATTTGTGTTTTACTGTTGCAGCATCGTAATTGGGCAACGCACCAATTTTGGGTGTTTTCTGCTGACAGAGTGCAATTAGCGGCAGTGGGCAGGGGTGTTGTACCTGTTTCTGCTGTTGCTGATACCAGACCCGTGCGATGGGTTGCACTTTCACGGGCCGTTTGATTTTTAATCTTGCCTGTTGTGGTAAGCGGCTAACATCATCGATTTCACGGCTCACTAATTCTGCCCATTGTTCACGGTTAAAGGGGGGAACGGCACGGCCTGCTTTTAAGCTTTTTTCCAATTGGGCAACGATATCATCACGCTTCACATTCTTGATGATGTGCTTGTTGGCCCAACCAAAGCGCACTGAATCTGGATCAGTGAGTAGGGTGATTGCCCGATAGGCGCTGAGGGTAATCAATCCGTGTAGCTGATCATGGACAAAGTCAAAACGTTGTTCTGGTGTCAGCCCAGACTCGACAGTAATAATCTGTTCGAGCTCGGCCTTTAACTGGTTAATTAATGTAATCTGCTGCCGTAACGCCAAGCAACCGTTGTCATCAACAGCCAGGCAAATAACGCCAGGTAGACGGACTGCCGCTTTGCTGCTGACAGTTGACTGATGATGATGGATAAACAACCGCCGATACTGCTGTAGAGCTAAATCGCGCGCCACCTGACCAACCTCTTGCACAACCTCGATTTTCTCTATGGTGTCATGCTCTTTGCCTTTCTCGATTTGCGGTAGGGTAAATACGCGAGCTGCTAACAAGGGTAATGACTGAATTTGTTGGCTCAGTTCGATTAACGCTTGTTCCAGCGTATTAAAACAACTGTTCATCCGGCCTATTAGTGTATATTTATTCATCATTCGCATATTTTAGTTACAACATACATTATAAGATAACACAATCAACCCGCTAACATTGGCTATTGTGACCTCATGTAAATAATACCTGGTTCAAGCTGAGTAGGGGAAAAAAGGAGGGGTTGAGCAAACGGTATCCCGATATCTTTACCGGTTAAGCCCCATTCACTCAACCTGCTATTTATGAAAACCTAATGTTTAGCTCACCAAGCCCCTCGATGGAGGAGGTCACCTTATCCCCTGATTTGAGCCAGCGCCGTTGTTCACGCGGTACTTTCTGCCCCAAAATCACCCCAGGCGGCGTCCCGGTGAATAGAATATCCCCCGGTTCGATAGTCATAATGCTCGTCACGTAATGGATGAGTTGCTGGCAATTGAAAATCATCTCCTCAGTGCTGCTGTCTTGGCGTAATTCACCATTCATCCAGGTCTTCAACCTTAGTGCATTGGGGTTGGGAACTAAATTTCGGCTGACCAGCCACGGTCCGATAGGGGCAAAACCATCCGATGTTTTTCCGGCGGTAAACTGCGAGGTGATATTCTGCAACCCGCGAGCACTAATATCATTACCTACGGCATACCCCGCCAGCACGGACAAAGCATCGGCTTCCGCTACCTGATGACAGCGCTTGGCAAAAACCAGCACCAGTTCAGTTTCGTAGTCAAACTCATGGTCAATATGTGTCGGGAGGTGCACCACGCCCTGGTTACCGTTCAACGCGTTGGCAAATTTGCTAAACAGTGGCGGGGCTTTGGGCACCGGAGCACCAATTTCCGCCGCATGGGAGCGATAGTTAAACCCCACGCAGATGATCTTGCCTGGGCGAGTCACGGGGTCTGAAGCCCAACCGTACGAAAACGTACGCTAAGTATGTTTTTTAACCAAGAGGGTGCTTTCGTTACCGGGGTTGCACGCCGGAACCGCCGAAATTTCCGTGACACATCACATGCTCTGCTATGGTTTCTTCTCGTACAGGGGTCTGACGCTCAGTGGAACGAAAACTCACGTTAAGCAACGTTTTCTGCCTCTGACGCCTCTTTTAATGGTCTCAGATGTCCTTTGGTCACCAGTTCTGCCAGCGTGAAGGAGTAATGGCCGAGCATATTGATATGTCCGTGGCAAAGCGGGGAGAGGCGTGCGATATCTTGGGGTCCGCTTGGAAAAGGGAAAATAAACCACGCTAAGACTGTTTTTTAGTCAATGAGGTGTTGGTAGCTACCCTAGTTACCAACGCTGTAGCGTTTCTCCGTCCGAAATCGAACGATTACGGACACCACTGTGTCTGAACTGACCGATATTCAGGCTGTTAATCGTGTCGTATTCGCGGATCACTGTGCTGCCGATATCAGTCAGATTCAGTGCACCCATGATGTTCAGTCTGGTGCGGCTACCCGTTGTTTCTACGATAGTTTTCCGACCTTTCGTCATCCATCCATAAGCCAGCTTCGTGCCCTGCGTCGGGTGCACACCATCAATGAACAAGATGGGCTCATCAACGACTTCACTTTTCAACTGGTTGTAGGTTTCCACGAACGCCTGTTGTGCTTCGGCACTGAACTTATGTGGCACACCGGTGGGCTTTTTGTAGCTAAAGTCATTACGGTGCAGCCACTTGTTCAAGCCGGGAACGGTGTAGCGGATACTCCACCATTCATCGACCAACTCAATGATGGCCTGCGTAGTGGGGAGAAGGTTATCCGTCAGATAGGCGATAAGTTCGGCTGTCTGCACCTCGTTAAGATGACTGTCAGAGCCGCCATTCTCGGGCTTCAGTTTTTCTTCATTAAGCCAGTCATTCAGATGGCGACGTACCGTCGTTTCATCAATCAACTGTGATTGCGCAATCATGCGAGTTGACCAGCCTTTAGAAGAAAGCAGCACACAACGGATCCTGTCGCAGATCCGACGGTCACGACACTTGCGATGTTGTGCCTCAAGAGCACGCTCCTGTTCAGCGGTCAGTTCTATTTTCATGGTTCTGAGCATGATCCCCATCGGTTGAAAAATCAAGCATCTTCATTGATCACGGGTATACAACCCCGCTAGAATGGGGAGTGTTCATAAGCTATTCAAATTGATAAGGATATAATGTATGGGTATCTCATTTTCAAATTTGTTCGAGCTACGTCCGGATAATACGGTCCATTTTAATCCCAGTGCCAATGTTAATCTCGGTCTTGCGAGTGGAAGTATTAGTGCTGATGGGACAGTAACCGCAGGTTTAGGCAACAGCATCATTACCTTTTCGGGTAAAGGTCAGATAACCCAAAACCCAGATGGTTCTTTTCAGTGCCCACTTTCCTCCTTCGAGCTTTCTATTTCCAGCCCTGATGGTAATAATTCTGTTTCTTTTGATTTTGCTTCTGGGGGATTACAACCTCACCCAACCGATCCATATGCTCCAGACATGCCATCCCTTAATGTAACAACAACATCCACTTTTGCGGGTACCGTTGTTTCCGAATACACAGCAAATGTGACTACGGATGATTTTTTTGACCGTGAGGTTGGTGGTTTTCTAAGTGGTGGCTTGCTTGGCAATGCTTATACTGCTATTCGTCACCGACATAGAGATATCGACGAGGCGGTTAATGGTAAATACCACAATGATGTCAATCGCGACGGTTCCTATCGAGTGGCTTATTACGATCCGTTGCTCCTTGATTTAGATGGTGATGGTCTTGAAACAACCGGTATGAATGGTCAGGGCAGTGTAAAGTTTGACCATAATCAAGATGGCCTGAAAACAGCATCCGGCTGGGTAAAATCCGATGATGGGATTTTAGTGTTTGACCGTAACGGTGATGGTGCCATTAACAATGGTAATGAGCTATTTGGTGATAATACGTTCTTAAGTAACGGTGAAAAAGCTCAAAATGGTTTTGCTGCTCTGGCTGATTTGGATACTAACGGGGATGGTAAAATTGATGCCAACGATCAGGATTTCGCTAACCTCAAAGTCTGGCGTGACCTAAACCAGGATGGTACCACCGATTCGGGAGAACTATTTACCCTCGGAGAGCTGGGTATTGCTTCACTCAATTTAGATTATAAGAATGTTGATCAAGTGTTAGATGGTGGTAATCGTCTTACTCAAATAGGGACTTATACCACAGAAGATGGTTCAGTCTATCAGATGAGTGATGTTAATTTGGTGAGCAATAGCTTCTATAGTAGCTATACCGAACATATTACGCTAACGGCAGATCAGGCTAAGCTGGCAAATATTCAGGGGCAGGGTAGGTTGCGTGATCTCAATGAGGCTGCAACACTCTCTTCTGACTTAGCCGCTATTCTAAATCAATATAGTCTGGCTCGAACCCGTGAAGAACAACTCGGTCTATTAGATCAGTTAGTACTGGAGTGGGCGAAAACTGATCCGGAATTTGGTCATTATGTTATTACCAGTATGACCTTTGAGGATCAAAATTCCAGTAATGTTATTTGGTTACGACCAGGTCAACAAAAACCCATTTATTTAGATGATACGATTGAGATGCTGGCATTACGAAAGGAATTAGACGGGCTGACTGACGAAATTCGGATTCTGGATGCTTTCACAGGAGTGAGCACGCATAATATTAACTTATCTGTTAATGGTCAAAAAACTATCGATAGCATTAAAAGTATTTATCAGGAGATGCTTGATTATGCCTATGAGGCTTTGCTCATTCAAACCAGGCTCAAACCTTACCTCAGTCAGATAGAAATGCATCTTGCTGATAATGGTGATCTTATTGTTAACTATGACAAGATGAACCTGCTATTTCAGGATGTCTATCGTACTGACATTAAAAAAGGAATTATTGATCTGGCCGAGATGATTGTTGTCGGTGGTTTTAAAGATTGGGATGGAACTACTCTATTAGCATCATTGGTTGCTAATACCACTGATACAGCAACCCTGAACTCGATATTTAACTCTCTCGATAAAAATACCCTTAACGCGCTACATTTTACTCTGGGTTCAGAGGCCAATGATGTTATCACCAATAACCTGATTGGTGGTTATCTATTCGGTGGCGCAGGTGACGATAAGCTGTATGGCCGTGGCACCTTTAATGGCGGCACCGGCAACGATTATATTGCGGCTCAAACCTCCAGTGTTTCAGATACTTTCCTGTTCAATCTGGGGGACGGTGCGGATGTGATTGACAGCTATGATAACAATGGGGGTGGCATTTATGCCGGTAAAGACAAGATCGTCTTTGGCAAGGAGGTGACTGCCGAGATGGTGGGCTATCGCCGGGAAAGCAACCATTTGATCATCACGGTCGGCAAACAGGGGGATCAGGTCACCATCAACAACTACTTTGCCGGTGCAGCTTACCGCACCATCAACCGCTTTGAATTTGCCGACGGTACGGTGTGGGACAACATCAGTGCACGCGGTTTTACCTTTACCGGCTCAGATGAAGCCGACAATATCAGCACCTCAAGCGGGACCGACCGCATTAATGCCAGTGCTGGTAACGATACGCTGACCGGTAATTATGCGGGTAACTATCTGGACGGTGGCGCAGGTGACGATAAGCTGTATGGCCGTGGCATCTTCAATGGCGGCAGCGGGGACGACTATCTTGCGGCTC
>NZ_AYKS02000081.1 GCF_000496755.2 Serratia sp. DD3 | reverse complement strand
GGGGAGAGTTGATTTCGCGATTAAATATTGATTAACGCTGTATCCATAATCAATAAAAATTTTTTTGTTGGCCCGAAAAATAGAGTCTCAGGGAAGAGACTAATAGCGGTTGAAAAAACAAAAAAATGAATTTTCAATGGGTTAAATAATATCTTGGTGTCATCGTTGAATAACAAGGGTGTGATTCTGGTGGCACCGAGCACAGATAAAAATAACCAAGAGGGAAAGTTATTGAATGGCACAAGTCAAACTTACTCAGATCACAAAAATTTATTCTAACGGTTTTCAGGCCATACAGAATCTTAACCTGACGATTAATGATGGGGAATTTATGGTGGTAGTTGGCCCATCGGGATGTGCCAAGTCGACTTTGCTACGTATGATTGCGGGTTTGGAAGCGAGTAGTGCTGGTGATATTGAGATAGGCCATCAACGAGTTAATGACTTGCCACCGAAAGATCGCGGTATTGCCATGGTATTTCAAAACTATGCACTGTATCCACATATGAGTGTGTATGAGAATATGGCATTTGGCCTACGCCAGCAAAAGATCGACCAAATTGAGATTAAACGTCGTATCGAGCATAGCGCTGAAATGCTCGATATCACTCATTTATTGAAATCCAAACCCGGCGAGATATCAGGCGGACAGCGTCAACGTGTCGCGTTGGGGCGAGCAATAGTCCGCAAGCCCAAAGTTTTTCTCTTCGATGAGCCACTTTCTAATTTGGACGCCAAACTGCGCATGACGACGCGGAGTCATATTGCCCAGTTGCACCGTAATTTACAAGCTGAAGGGCAGCAGGCAACCATGATCTATGTGACTCACGATCAAGTCGAAGCGATGACGTTGGGTGATAGAATATGTGTATTGAATCATGGCAAGGTGATGCAGGTGGATACCCCTTTGCGACTCTATCAATACCCTGCCAACCGTTTTGTGGCGGGTTTTATTGGTTCACCTGCCATGAATATGTTTCAGGTGCAGCCAGTGATTGATCATGGGGATATCAAGCTTAACCTGAGTAGTGGGGAAACCTTAACGTTACCCAAAGAGAAAGCAGAACAATGGGGTGATAGAGGAACACAAAATGTTTGGCTGAGTATTCGCCCTGAGCATATTACTTATCATGAGTCCGAACCTGCGGTTAGGGAGAATGCGATTACTGCGGTCTTGGAGTCGGTGGAAGTGATGGGTAATGAAAATTATCTTTATTTGCGACATGGAGCCGAGCGTATCGTGGTGCGGAGTCTTTGTTATCCTTCTACTGCAAAATTGGCGGGTCATCCGGTAACGTTGATATTTGATATGAATCAGTGTCATCTGTTTGATGCTCAGACTGAACAGTCCTTATTTGATTGATGACGGGTAAATACCCGTCATCAACCCAATTGCCGCAACCCCGCTAGGGGGAGCCTCAGGGACGAGGCCAGTTATTGCAGCCCACACCTCGGCCCCTTGACGTATGAACAGTATGAAAAGTCTCGATACGGTCCCCTGATTTATAACCAGAAGCGGGGGCTGTTGTCCTCAAAATCATGCAAGTGAACGGTAATTTGCTCCTCGCTTAGCAAAACAACCCCATATTGTGCCGGTTCATGGCTGCCGGGTACCTTACCTTGAGCTCTGAGATCAAGTGCCACCTGGTGATTGGTACCGCGCAATGTAGAGAATGAAATCCCACGCCATGAGCCACTGATCGGGCGATGCAAATGACCAAAGAAAATATGCCGGATCCGATCCAGATGGGGTTGAATGGCAGAAGTGAATGGCACGGTATCCAGCAGCGATATGTTGTCCATCGATGGGATCCCAACAGCGAACGGTGGGTGATGCATAAACAGCAATGCCGGGCGCGGGTCCCGGGTAAGTTGTTCCGCAAGCCACTGTGAGCGTTGTTCACAGAAAACGCCATAACTCACGCCTGGGGCGTGAGTATCAAGAAACAGCGCATTAAAACCGCCGATATCGACACGGTATTGAATGAATCCGTGGGCATCGGTCGGTGTGTGGGGAAAGTGTTCGCGAAAAAGATCTCGCTGATCATGGTTACCAATGATCGGGTGCACTGGCATCGGCAACCGCGAGAGCTGCTGTGCTAGTTGTTGATAAGCCTGCGGGTGACCAGCGTGAGTTAAGTCACCCGTGACGACACACAAGTCAGCATCGGCATGTTCTTGCAGGATACTGTCGATGCAGCGCCCTAAGCGCTGGTTCGGGTCGAGGCCATAGAGTAGGTGATTGGCCTCGACCAAATGGGTGTCAGTAATGTGAATAATCTTGGTCATCGTTTATCCTTGTGAAGCAAGTATCACTGTGGCAGCAGGGCTTGCACATCAGTTGCCATATTATCAAGAGCCGTTTTGGCTGGCGTGCTTTTGGCGACAACGGTCTGCAAGTGATCTTTGATCACATCGGTAATCTTAAGCCCATTCTCCCCCGGGAAAGCATACCAGCCGGTGAGCAGTGTGAGCTGCTTGATGGCGGTCATATGGTTTGGGTTGGCTTCGTAGAATGGCTTGAGTAACGCAGGATCATTGACCGGTAAGGTATTCGCAGGGAAATAGCCAGTCTCTTTTACCATGATGGTACTGCCAATAGGGCCAGTGGCAAACTTGATGTATTCCCAAACGGCCTTCTGCTTAGCAGGATCTTTGGTAAACATCATCACGGCATTACCGCCGGCTGGCAGTCGTCCTTGCGGGGAGGAGATCGGGAATGGCGCGGTACGGACTTCAAAGCGCGAACCCACTTGCTTCATAACACCACCAAGACGGGATGTGGAATGAGACCAGATGCCCAGATTGCCAGAAAGAAAGTCTTGTAGTGAAATTTTAGAGTTCACGTTGCGCATGGTGCCTTCGGTCACCATATTGGCGAGCGTCTGTATGGCAGCCTGACCAGGAGCCTGGTTGAATGCCACGGTTTTCTCGCTGGCGTCTAGCATGCTACCGCCATAGGAGAAGACCAGGGCTTGCCACATCCAGTTACCGGTAATGTCCCAGTCGAAATGAAAACCATGGGTATTGGCTGTCGTTGCTTCTATCTTGCGTGACAGGGCGAAGATGCCGTCCCAGGTTGTCGGGAATTTATCGGGATCACCACCGGCTTTACGTACCAGATCGGCGTTGTAGTAAATAATAGGGGTGGAAAGCGAGAAACCAATGCCGACTTGCTTGCCATTAACCTGGCCTAGGGAGAGGAGTGCGGGGTCATAACCCATCTGAGACCAATTTTTTTCCTGCGCGATAAACGGTTCAAGGTCTACAGCAATACCTCGGTCGGCAAAAATACGTTGCCGGTTTAACCCTTGAAAAGAAACATCAGAGAGTTGCCCGGTCACTGCCTGACGCAATGATTGTTGAGTAGCCGCTTCGTAATCTGGTGTGGGAGCAAGAAAGCGAACCTTGTATTGCGGGTATTTCTCCATAAAGTCATGGGCAATTTTTTCGTGCACCGGCTTGAACATATCAGGGATCGGGTAATCAACCACAATCTCTGTGGTTTGTGCTGCTGCCGAAGCAGAGTGCAATAACGTCATAGCCAAGCCAGTGAGAAGAAAACGACTTTTTATTGACATGGGAAAGCTCCTGGTAAAAGTGAAAGAGTGCTAAATAGAGACTCAAGGCGATTCAGGCAGCAGGGCAACACGGGGGTGTGTTTCTGAAAACTGCTGCGTTTTAAATGCCAAGGAATAGCGAAGATCCATTACCCTTTAACGCCGGATAAGGTCACCCCATCGATAAACCGTTTTTGCGCGATGATAAACAGCAACAACAGCGGCGCTGTAATCATGACTGTACCGGCCATCAGTGGGCCGTAATGAATACCGGCTTCCTCATTACGAAAGAACATGGTGCCCAGTGGTGGGGTGGCCAATTCGGGGCTGGATATCACCAGTAGAGGCCAGAAATAGTCATTCCAGTGAGCCACCACCGAAAAAATAGAGAAAGCCAGCAAGGCGGGTAGGGCTGCGGGCAACATAACCCGCCAGACTAAGCCGATTTCGCTCATACCATCGAGCCGTGCCGCATGTATCAGGTCATCGGGAATGGTTTTGAAGAACTGACGCATGAGAAAAATACCAAAGGCGGAAAGCGTGAAGGGCAGCACCAGTGCCGCCAAGGTATCGAGCAGGCCTACCCAGTGGAGCATGACATAAAGCGGAATGGCAATCGCCTGGTAAGGGATCATCAACGCCAGCATCACCAGGCGCCAACCCCATTGTTTGCCACGGAAATCCAGCTTGGCAAAGGCATAGGCGGCGGGGAGGGCCACCACAATCTGCAGCAATAGAATAGCGGTGCAGACCAGAACACCATTGCCTAGATAACGCAGCAGCGGGACTTGCGTCAGCGCCTGAGTATAATTGTCAATAGCGGCCCATTGGGTGGGAAACCAATGGACGGTAGAGGTGAAAATTTCATCTGCAGGCTTGAGTGAGGTCAACACCATCCAGACAAACGGTAACAAAAACAGGACGGCTCCCCCGCCTAAGACAAGATGGCGAAACAGGCGAAACAAGAATGAAGGTCGAGAAGTCATAGCATCGTCACTTGTAGTGGGTTCTGCGCTCCATGGCAGCATGTTGAACCTGGGTGATTACAAAGATGGCAAACACAAACACGACGGTCATGGCGCTGGCGTAGCCCATACGAAAGAAACTGAAGCCTTCGCTGTAAATGGTGTGCAGCAACACCTCAGTTTGTTTATTAGGGCCACCTTGGGTGAGCGCATGTACCGTATCAAAAACTTGTAACGCTCGGATGGCGCAAATAGTCACCACAAACAAGGTGGTCGGCCCAAGCAATGGCCAGGTGATACGAGTAAAACGCTCCCAGGGGTGCTCAATACCATCCAGTGCACCAGCGTGATACAAATCTTTGGGAATGCCCTTGAGTCCAGCCATAAATAGCACCATCGCCAGCCCGGCCATTTGCCAGATACCAATGGCCGCTAACGCATAGAGGGCGGTCTGCCCGTCCTGAAGCCAATTGCGTGGTGCCAAGCCCAGGCTGGTCAATGTTTGATTCACTAAGCCAATACTGGGGTGGAGCAAGAATTGCCAGACGATGGCCATCGCGATCAACGTTGAAGCGGCAGGCAGGAAGTAAGCACTACGGTAGAAGCCGCGGAGTGAATTGTCCGCTTCGATCAGCAATGCCGTTCCCAAACCAATAAGCAGGGAACCACTGGTAACAATAAACAAGTAAAGCAGCGTATTTGCCATAGACTGGCGAAATACAGGGTCACGCCACAAATTGAGGTAGTTGTTCATCCCCACCCAATTTAAAGTTGATGCGCCAAATTGCCAGTCGGTCAGTGATACCAGAGCGACCGCTGACAGTGGCAGAATGAGCAAGGCCACCAACAACACACTGGATGGCGTGAGCAGGAGCAACAGCTGAGAGGTTTTGATACGCATTGTTGCTCGCTAACTGGCTGATTCTAAGAGGAGGGAAGCAACAGGCATTGCAGTCAACTGGGGTAGGACTTGCCAGTTCACGCGCGATCCCTGAGCATCAAAAAGATGCAGATCTTCATACTCGATACGTAATGATATTGATTGACCCGGTTTAAACGCTGGCATATTGGCGGGCAGACAGGCAATCAAGGGTTCTGCATAATTCTCAGCACTGACAGGCATACGCAAGGTCAGAACCTGCTCGGCCCCGGTATATTCGACACTGCGCACCTGACAGGACAATTGCAGGTGAGGGTGACGGGTCGTGGCGGTGTGCAGCGACGGTTGGGCGGCGTTGGGGCGAAAAGCCAACTGGCAGGCGCCACGGATCTCCGAGGTTTGGCCTATAGGTTGCCCCTGTGCCACGACAATTCCCTGGTTATCAACCAGGGCTGGTAAGGTGTTGATGCGTGGTGAACCGACAAAACGAGCCACTTCGAGCGTCACCGGGGTACGGTAAATTTCCTGTGGTGTCCCTAACTGCAATACCTTGCCTTCGCGCATTAGTGCCACGCGGTCCGACATGGACATGGCTTCATGCTGGTCATGGGTAACATAGATAAAGGTTGCCCCCAACGTATCATGCAACTGGCGAATTTCTGCACGCAGTGACTGACGCAGATGGGCATCAAGGTTAGAGAGTGGCTCATCAAATAAAAACACCTGGGGCCGACGAACCATAGCTCGAGCGAGTGCCACCCGTTGGCGCTGACCACCTGAGAGTTCAGCAGGGCGACGAGACCAGAGCGCGTTAAGCCCGAGTAAATCAGCGACCTTGCGTGCTTCACTTTCAATCTGTGCGCGCTGCTTGCGCACCTTACCCGAGAACCAAGAGGCACCGGGTAGACGCTGTAAGGCTGTGAGTTGGCGCATCCACAAGGGGGTCTGGATATTCTGCCCCACGGTCATATGCGGGTAGAGCGCATAGGATTGGAATACCATGGCACAATCACGCTCACCGGGTGAGTGTGTCAGCAGGTTTTCCCCATCCATATGAATGCTGCCACTATCTACCGTCTCCAGCCCGGCAATAAGTTTAAGCAATGTCGACTTGCCGCACCCTGACGCACCGAGTAGCGTTAAAAATTCACCATCACGCACGTGGAGATCAAGATCTTGCAGAATGTGTTGCTTGCCATAACTTTTATTCAATTGGCGAATGTGAAGCTCAGCCATATTGTACCTCTGATGGCATCGGGTGTTTCAGATGTTGCACTAGCGTGTGGTAATGGGAAAAAGCCCACAGGCTGGGTTGTAACTCCTTAATGTGAGTGGCATAACCATAGGTATGAGCGGCAAATGCCACGCCTGCGGCCTCGGCACATTGCGCATCAGCCCAAGAGTCACCGACCATTAATGCTTGACGCGGGTCGCATTGGAGTTGCTCGAGCACCAGCCATAGTGGGTCCGCTGCGGGTTTGGGGCGAGCGGCATCCCCTAACCCAACCAGGACGTCAAAGTAAGACCAGATATTGGCCTGTATGAGTAAAGTACGCGCTGACGCTGGATCCCGGTTGGTACAGACCGCCAAGGAAATACCCAGTGCCCGCAGATCATGCAGCATATGCTCCACGCCCTCGTAAAGGGGGGCACCAATGAGTGCATCAGCGCAGTAACGTTGCTGAAACTTTAATTCAAGTTTGGCAGTTGGTAAGGTCATGCTCAGTTGAGGTGGCTGTAATGCCAACGCCTGAGCAAAAAATGCATGTAAACCTTGACTCAGGGCAGGGCGTAACGCCGCTTGACTCAAGGTTTGTGCACCGGCCTGTTTTAGCACAGCATTGGCACTATTAACCAAAGAAGGCAACGTATCCAGCAAAGTGCCATCCAGGTCGAATACCACTGTTTTAAATTGATGTATTGTTTTCATAAGGGATAAGCTATAAACAAATAGTTTCAGTTTTATTGCGTTTTTTTTTCTTTTATAAGAATAATGATATTTGTGTTTACCTAAGTAATATCCCGCGTTTTATGGTAACCGCCTCCCTTATTTTAGCATTTGCCACCCATCAGAAGATGAAACCGTTGCTAATCAGCACACTGGGCGCATTAATTATGTGAATTAAGCCGCGAGCCAAATCCAACTTTCATCAATTATCCATCCACACGTAACGCAATTGTCATTCATGCTCGACATCATACTCCCGACTTTTGTTGTTATGGAGTATCGGGCATGAACAGCATCGCTGCTTGTAGAGATCATCAAGGGGATAACCTGTCGGAGTTTTATCTATGACATACTTATCTAGACATCCGACCACTTATTCAACACGTTATCAGCAGATTGCCGCTCAGTTGGAACAGGAACTGGTTAACCAATACCGCAGTGGAGATTATCTGCCATCTGAACAACAGCTTGCCGCTCGTTATCAGGTTCATCGGCACACGTTGCGTCGCGCAGTCGATGAGCTGGTAGATCGGGGGTGGCTCCAGCGCCGCCGTGGTATCGGCATTCTGGTGTTAATGCGCCCGCTTAATTATCCGCTGCATGCCAAGGCGCGTTTCAGTCAGAATTTGCTTGAGCAGGGGAGTCATCCCACCAGTGAACGTCTACTTGCCGTACTGCGTCCATGCAACGAGCATATTGCTAGAGCACTGTCCTGTGACGTAGGGGAAACCATTATCCACTTGCGCACCTTGCGCCGGGTAAACGGCATTCCGCTCAGTGTGATCGACCACTATTTTCCCGATCTAGACTGGTGGCCCGCATTGCAACAGTTCCACAGCGGTTCATTACATCAATTTATCCAGCAACATATCCACCAGCCACTGACCCGTTCTCAAACGCGTATCAGCGCACGCCGTGCGCAGGCCAAAGAGAGTCATTTGCTAGAAATAGCCACCCACGCCCCCTTGTTGTGTGTGCGCACCCTGAACACCTGTACTGGCAGTGATCGGGTGGCGGAATATTCCGTCACACTGGCGCGCGCCGATATGATTGAACTCACGATGGAGCACTGAATGCAAGCCTTACAGCAGAGACAACGCTGGATGTCGGTGCTGGCACATAGCCAGCCCGCCCAGTTGCGCAGCCATTGGCAGGCACTGAATCTTTCGCCAAGTTACCACTGCTTGCGTGCACCGGAGATTGGCCTGGCCCAATTGCAAGGGCGGATGGGGGCCACAGGCCGCCGCTTTGTACTGGGGGACATGACTGTCACCCGCTCAGTAGTGCAACTGGAAAACGGTGGTCAGGGTTACAGCTATATCAACGGGCGTGACAAAACCCATGCTGAGTTGTGTGCACTGATTGATGCTTTGTTGCAACAGCCGGGCAGTTATGAATTGCTGCAACAGCAGTTAATTGAACCGCTGGCGGCATTGCAACAGGAACAGCGCCAGTTGCGTGCCCGTTCTGTTGCTGCCAGTCGGGTCGATTTCTTCACCTTGGTACGAGGGGACTAAGCCATGACGTTACTGAGTGGTTTTGAGCAACCGATTGAGCAGTCTCAACAGGCGTTTCGTTTGATTTTAAAAGCATTAAGCGAGCCAGGTCATGAAGTGATACTACAAGGGGGGCCAGCGTGGGGGACGTTGAACGCCGCGAGTACCGCCGTACTGTTGACACTGGCTGATCAGGAAACACCGCTTCAACTTTCGGCGGAATTAAACAATGAGCAAGTGCTCAGCAATATTCGCTTTCACACAGGCGCACCGCTGGCGGCCAATCACACTGAGGTCAGTCTGGCATTGTTTGATGAACAGTTACAGTCTGCTGATTTGCAGGTATTACCGCACGGCAGTGAGGTTTCGCCAGAGCACAGTGCGACGCTGGTGGTACAGCTTAGCACCTTGGTGGGCGGCCCAAACCTGCGTTTGACTGGTCCGGGTATTGAAAAAGAACGCAACATCTCGCCGCCACTGCCAGCGGCGCTGCGGGATTATCTACTGAAGCGGCCACATCGTTTCCCGCTTGGCCTGGATATTTTACTGACCTGCGGTGAATGCCTGATGGCGCTCCCGCGAACCACCCGTGTGGAGGAGTGCTGATGTACGTTGCGGTAAAAGGGGGCGAAAAAGCCATTGAGGCAGCCCATCAATTGCAAGAAAACCTGCGGCGTGGCGATGAAAGTGTGCCTGAGCTCAGCACAGAACAAATCACGCAACAACTTGGGTTAGCGGTGGAACGGGTGATGACCGAAGGGGGCATTTATGACCGTGAGTTGGCGGCGTTGGCAATCAAACAGGCCAGTGGTGATCTGGTTGAGGCCATCTTTCTGCTGCGTGCCTATCGCACCACATTACCGCGTTTGGTGGTGAGTGAACCCTTGGCCACTGCCAATATGCGGTTGGAGCGGCGGATCTCAGCGGTTTACAAGGATTTGCCCGGTGGGCAGGTGCTTGGCCCGACTTATGACTACACCCATCGGCTGCTGGATTTCGCCTTGCTGGCAGAGGGGACAACGCCCCCTGCACCACAAGGGGATGAACCACTACCGGAAAGTTGCAACCATGTATTTGATTTGCTCTGTCAGCAGCAATTGGCGCAGGCCGAGCAAGACGATGGCAGCACGCCGGACGACATTACCCGTAACCCGCCGGTCTACCCCTGTTCACGTTCAGCCCGTCTGCAACAGTTAGTGCGCGGAGACGAAGGTTTTCTGTTGGCGTTAAGCTATTCCAGTCAACGTGGTTATGGCCGCAACCACCCTTTCGCCGGGGAGATCCGTAGCGGTTGGGTGACGGTTGAAATCGTGCCCGAAGAGCTTGGTTTCCCGATAGACATTGGCGAGATCCTGCTGACCGAGTGCGAAACGGTTAACGGCTTTGTCGACCCACCCGATCAACTGCCGTATTTCACCCGTGGCTACGGGCTGGTGTTTGGCCGTTCGGAGCGTAAAGCCATGGCGATGGCGATGGTGGATCGTGCCCTACAAACCGCCGAATACGGCGAAAGTGTCGCTAGCCCAGTGCAGGATGAGGAGTTTGTATTGGCGCATGCCGATAACGTGGAAGCTGCTGGTTTTGTTTCCCACCTCAAACTACCGCATTACGTTGATTTTCAGGCCGAGCTGGAACTGCTCAAGCGCCTGCAACAGGAGGCCCGCGATGAATGACATATTGACCGGCTACAACCTGGGCTATCTGGATGAGCAGACCAAACGCATGATCCGTCGCGCCATTCTGAAAGCGGTGGCGATCCCCGGTTATCAGGTGCCGTTTGGTGGCCGTGAAATGCCGATGCCTTACGGCTGGGGCACTGGCGGTATACAGATCACTGCCAGCATTATTGGCCGTGCCGACGTGCTGAAGGTGATTGACCAAGGGGCTGACGATACCACTAATGCGGTATCGATCCGCCGTTTTTTCCAGCGGGTAGCCGGTGTGATGACGACGGAACGCACGCCTGAGGCAACGCTGATCCAGACTCGCCACCGCATCCCGGAAACGGCCTTGCAGGCGGATCAGATCCTGATTTATCAGGTGCCTATTCCGGAACCATTGCGCTTTATTGAACCGCGAGAAACTGAAACGCGCAAGATGCATGCGTTGGAGGAGTACGGTGTGATGCAGGTGAAGCTGTATGAGGATATCGCTCGTTATGGGCATATCGCCACCACCTATGCTTACCCGGTGAAGGTGAATGATCGCTACGTAATGGACCCTTCGCCCATTCCGAAATTCGATAATCCGAAGATGCATATGATGCCAGCATTGCAACTGTTTGGTGCTGGGCGTGAAAAACGCATTTATGCTTTGCCACCGTTTACCAGAGTTGAAAGCCTGGACTTTGATGATCACCCGTTCAGTGTGCAGCAGTGGGATCAGCCTTGTGCGCTATGCGGTTCGCGCCATAGTTACCTGGATGAAGTGGTGCTAGATGATCAAGGCAACCGCATGTTCGTGTGCTCAGATACCGATTTTTGTCAGCAACAACTTGATCAACAGGGACAACACTGATGGCTGCCAATGTTTTGAGTTCTACGCCGTTGCTGGCGGTCAACAACCTCACCCATCTGTATGCACCGGGTAAAGGCTTCAGCAACGTATCGTTTGATATCTACCCCGGTGAAGTATTGGGCATTGTTGGTGAATCCGGCTCAGGCAAAACCACGCTGCTGAAATCGATTTCTGCCCGCCTGGCACCGCAGCAGGGGCGGATTTTATACAGCCCGCAAGGTGATCAGCAACAAGACTTGTACGCCATGGCAGAGAGCGATCGCCGCCGTTTATTGCGCACCGACTGGGGCGTGGTGCATCAACACCCGCTCGACGGTCTGCGCGCCCAAGTGTCTGCTGGTGGCAACATTGGTGAACGCCTGATGGCGATTGGTCAACGCCACTATGGCGAGATCCGCCAGCAGGCCAGTCAATGGCTGGAGGATGTGGAGATCCCGGTATCACGCATCGACGATCTGCCCACCACTTTTTCTGGCGGTATGCAGCAGCGTTTACAGATTGCCCGCAATCTGGTGACCCACCCCAAGTTGGTGTTTATGGATGAACCAACGGGGGGACTGGACGTTTCCGTGCAGGCGCGCCTGCTGGACCTGTTACGCAACCTGGTGGTGGAAATGCAATTGGCGGCGGTGATCGTCACCCACGATCTCGGTGTCGCCCGCTTGCTGGCCCATCGGCTGCTGGTGATGAAACAGGGGGAAGTGGTGGAAAGTGGCCTTACCGACCGCGTGCTCGATGATCCGCACCATCCTTATACCCAGTTGCTGGTCTCTTCGGTGCTGTCGTAACACAGGTGACATGATGACGATTAAAATTCGGGTTGAACACCTCAGTAAAACGTTTGTTCTGCACCAACAGTATGGCACCCGCCTGCCTGTATTGCATGATGCCAATCTGACTGTCCGTAGCGGCGAATGCGTGGTGTTGCACGGTCATTCCGGCAGCGGTAAGTCGACCTTGCTGCGCTCACTGTACGCAAACTATCAGCCGGACAGTGGCCATATCTGGGTGGAACACCAAAATGAATGGATTGAACTGGTACAGGCCGAAGCCAGGCAAATTCTGGCGGTGCGCCGCCATACCATCGGCTGGGTTAGCCAGTTTTTACGGGTGATCCCGCGTATCAGTGCGCTGGAAGTGGTGATGCAACCGCTGCTGGAGTCCGGCATCAGCCGTGATGAATGCCGTGAACGTGCCAAAGCCTTGCTGAGTCAGCTCAACGTGCCACAGCGCCTGTGGCAACTGGCACCCTCCACCTTCTCCGGTGGCGAACAGCAGCGGGTGAACATCGCCCGTGGTTTTATCAAGGATTACCCGATCCTGCTGCTGGACGAACCCACCGCCTCCCTCGACAGCCGTAACAGTGCAGCGGTGGTGAGGCTGATCGAACAGGCCAAGCAGCGCGGTGCGGCGATTGTCGGTATTTTTCATGATGAGGGCGTCCGCCAGCAGGTGGCCGACCGGTTATACGATATGCAGGCACCGCAAGTGCTGGAGACCCCATGATTATCAATAACGTCAAACTGGTGCTGGAAGATCAGATTGTTTCAGGGTCACTGGAAATGAGCGATGGCCTGATCCGTAGCTTTGCCGAGACCCCGAGCCAACTGCCGCAGGCGCTGGATGGTCAAGGTGGTTGGCTGTTGCCTGGGCTGATTGAGCTGCACACTGACAATTTGGATAAATTTTTCACCCCACGGCCCAATGTGGACTGGCCAGCACACTCGGCGATGAGCAGCCATGATGCACTGATGGTCGCAAGCGGCATCACCACGGTACTGGATGCGGTGGCGATTGGCGATGCACGCGATGGGGGGCACCGGCTGGAAAACCTGCAAAAAATGATTGATGCAGTGGTTCATAGTCAGCAAGCCGGGGTGAACCGTGCCGAACATCGGCTACACTTGCGCTGCGAACTGCCAAATGAAAATACCCTGCAGCTATTCGAACAACTTATGGATAAACCGGGGGTGTCCCTGGTTTCACTGATGGATCACTCACCGGGCCAGCGTCAGTTCGCTTCCCGAGAAAAATACCGTGAATACTATCAGGGTAAATATCATCTGAGTGACCAGCAGATGAGCGAGTTTGAACATGATCAGGTCCATCTGTCTCAACGTTGGTCTACGCCTAACCGAGAGGCGATTGCCGCCCACTGCAGGGCGCGAAATATCGCCCTGGCCAGCCACGACGACGCTACCGCAGAACATGTGGCGGAGTCCTGCGCATTAGGCGCCGCCATAGCCGAATTCCCCACGACCGAAGCCGCTGCTCGTGCTTCACACCAGCAGGGGTTGCAGGTCCTGATGGGGGCGCCCAATATCGTGCGTGGCGCCTCCCACTCCGGCAATGTGGCAGCGCATCATCTGGCTGCGCTGGATGTACTGGATATTCTCTCTTCTGATTACTACCCGGCCAGCCTGCTGGATGCGGCGTTTCGCCTCGCCACTGATGATCGCAACGGATTCACTCTGCCGCAGGCGGTACAACGGATCACTCGTAACCCGGCACGGGCGTTAGGATTACGCGATCGCGGCCTGATCGCCGAAGGATTGCGGGCAGATCTGGTGCTGGCACGACCACACGGTGAGCATATCTACGTACAAAACGTCTGGCGACAAGGCAAACAGGTATTCTGATGGCCTACCTTATTTACCTAATGGGGGCTTCAGGTTCTGGCAAAGATAGCTTGCTGGAACTGTTGCGCGCAGAGACCACCGCAGGGCCGCTGGTGGCACACCGTTACATTACTCGTCCAGCGGAGCTGGGGGGCGAGAACCATATTGCGTTAAGCGAAGCGGAATTCATGCATCGCCGAGCTCAAAAATTGTTCGCGCTTGATTGGCAAGCACACCAATATCACTACGCCTTGGGTATCGAAATTGATCTTTGGTTACGACAGGGAAACGATGTGGTAGTCAACGGTTCGCGGGCGCATCTGCCGCAGGCCCTAAGCCGTTATGGTTCGCAGTTACTCCCGGTCTGTTTGCAGGTTTCACCTACCGTGTTGCGCCAGCGTCTGGAACAGCGTGGGCGAGAGAATGTCGCGCAAATTGAGCAACGGCTGTTGCGAGCCGCCAACTATCAGCAGAGTTTACCAGTGAGCTGTCACCGTTTGGACAACAATGGCTTTCTGGCTGAAACCCTCGATGCGCTGCTGAGTTTAATGGAAAAACAACCACAGGAGACCTTGCTATGAGCTTACTGGCCCAACCGAAAATAGGGAAAAACGTCACCCTTAACCGTAGTCAACTCGGCCAATATGTGCATCTGGCGGATGACGCGGTTCTTGAAGAAGTCGAAATAGGGGATTACACCTACACGGCAGGACATAATCAGATTTTTTACGCCACGATCGGCAAATTTGTTTCTATCGCGACTTATGTCCGTATTAACCCGGTGAATCACCCGACCTACCAGCGAATTGCCCAGCACCATTTCACTTATCGTGCTTCTGAGTATGGGTTAGGTGAAGATGATGAGGCCTTGTTCGACTGGCGGCGTGGGCAGCATGTCACCATCGGTCATGACGTATGGATTGGTCATAATGCGGTCGTGATGCCGGGGGTGACGATTGGTAATGGTGCGGTGATCGGTAGTGCGGCGGTCGTCACCAAAGACGTGGAACCTTATTCGATAGTCGTCGGGGTTGCTGCCAAGAAGGTCGGCATGCGTTTTGATGATGCCTTGATCGAACGTATCGAACGTAGTCAGTGGTGGCATTGGGACCACGACCTGCTGCGTGAACGGCTGGCAGATTTTCGCGATATAGACAGTTTTGCCGCGAAGTATCTGTAAGTTTACGCCCCAGTAATGGGGTAGATGTGGGGTATAAGGTGAGGATAGCATCATGAAACTGACCTTTCTTGGCACCGGTGGAGCCCAGCAGGTGCCAGTATTTGGCTGCGAATGCCTGGCTTGCCAGCGAGCACGAAGTATGCCGGCGTTTCGGCGGCGGTCATGCAGTGCCATGCTGCGCTATCAGGGTGAAACAACGTTGATTGATGCTGGATTAAACTCGCTGGAGCGGCGCTTTGCAGCAGGGGAGATCCAGCGTTTTTTGCTGACGCACTACCATATGGATCACGTTCAAGGGCTGTTCCCGTTACGTTGGGGGTGCGGCGATACTATTCCGGTTTATGGCCCGGCGGATGAACAAGGCTGTGACGATCTGTTCAAACACCCGGGTATTCTGAGCTTTCAGCCATCGCTGTTGCCGTTTGAGACAGTTGAATTAGGGGGATTGGCTATCACGCCATTGCCATTGATTCATTCCAAACTCACCCACGGCTACTTGATTCAGGCTGCTGGAAAAAGATTGGCTTACCTGACCGACACCGTTGGCCTACCACCAGAAACCACACGTTATTTACAACAGGTCACACTCGACTTGTTGGTGCTGGATTGCAGCTTACCGCCGCAACCACAAGCGCCGCGCAACCATAACGACCTGACTCGTGCGGTGGAGATTCAGCAATGTTTGCAGCCGCATCGCACACTATTAACACATATCAGTCATCAGTTGGACTTGTGGCTCATGAGTAACCAACTGCCGCCCGGTATGGAGTTGGCGTTCGACAATCTCACCATCAGCTTCAGATGAGGATCATTTTCTGTTCATAATATCATCACAGTGCTGTCATCAAGGTATCGGTTAATAGAGTCCTATACTGATTCGTCATTAAACTAGAGATATCACATGGTTCAGGCATTGTTAAAACTGGCACAGACTGATTATCCAGAACAACGAATTGTTCCTTTACGCAAAGTGCTATCCGTCAAAGGGCTTGCCAAGTCATACACCTCTCAACAATATGTCCTTGATGACATCAATTTTGATTTACATGCTGGTGAGTTTGTCGCGGTGATTGGCCGCTCAGGGGCCGGTAAATCAACGCTGTTACATACGCTGAATGGGACTATTCCTGTCAGCAGTGGTGAGATGCTGCATTTTGATGACAACGGAGCTACGCAGGATATCGCGCAGCTCACTACCCGCCAGATGCGCCAGTGGCGCGCACGTTGCGGGATGATTTTCCAGGATTTTTGCCTGGTACCACGCCTGGATGTGATCACCAACGTTTTGCTTGGTCGCTTGAGTGAGACTTCCACGCTGAAATCCTTCTTCAAAGTGTTCGATGATGCTGACCGCGCACGAGCGATCGAGTTACTACAGTGGTTGAATATGCTGCCGCATGCGTTACAACGTGCCGAGAATCTCTCCGGTGGTCAGATGCAGCGTGTGGCTATTTGCCGAGCTTTAATGCAAAACCCGAAGATCCTGCTGGCCGATGAACCGGTTGCTTCCCTCGATCCCAAAAATACCCGCCGAATAATGGAAGCACTGAAAAAAATCAGTGAGGACGATATTGCGGTGATGGTTAACCTGCATTCAGTGGAACTGGTAAAGGAATATTGTACGCGAGTCATCGGGATTGCTCAGGGGAAAATTATTTTCGATGACCATCCATCACAACTTAATGAGTGGGTTTTGCACCAACTTTACGGTGAAGAAATCAATCAGATTCATTAATCACCTCAAATATTATATTCACTTTTATTTTTATAAGGATATACGTCATGAAAAAGGTATTTAAACTCGCCAGTATCGTGGTTGGCGTAATGATGGTATTTAAAGCTGGCGCAGCAGAGATGCCAAAAGTATTAAATCTGGGGATCATGGGTGGTCAAAATGCTACCCAACAAATTGGTGACAATCAATGTGTGAAAGAATTTCTGGATAAAGAATTAAATGTGGATACTAAACTGCGTAATTCTTCTGATTACGCCGGCGTGATTCAGGGACTGCTCGGCGGCAAGATCGACTTGGTGTTTGGTATGTCACCTTCTTCGCTTGCCTCGGTCTATATTAAAGACCCAAAAGCCGTTGAATTGATTGGAATTGGCGTAGATGACGTTGACCAATCCCGCGGCTATTACTCGGTGGTGGTGGTTAAAGCCGATAGCCCTTACCAGAAACTGGAAGATCTTAAAGGGAAATCCTTCGGTTTTGCTGAACCTGACTCCACTTCGGGTTTTTTGGTGCCTAATCAGGTATTTAAAAAGCAGTTCGGTGGGTCGGTAGACGATAAATATAATAATTTCTTTTCCAGTGTGACCTTTTCTGGTGGCCATGAGCAAGACATCTTAGGTGTGCTGAACGGTCAATTTGAAGGGGCTGTAACTTGGACTTCGATGGTGGGTGATCACGATACCGGCTATAGCAGTGGTGCTTTTGGCAGAATGATCCGCATGGATCACCCTGACCTGATGAAGAAGATCCGTATTATTTGGCAATCACCACTAATCCCAAATGGCCCGGTATTGGTGCGTCAGGCACTGCCTGCTGAGTTCAAAGGTCAATTGATTGCTGCTATCAAAAAGTTGGATAAAGAGAACCATGAGTGTTTTATCAAAGCCATGGGAGGTAAACAACACCTTGAAGATGTCAAACTGGCGGAATACCAGACCATTATTGATATGAAACGCGATCTGACAAAAGGCGAACGTTAAGCATTTTCCCCCACCTTGCTCTTTCTTTAACCGAGAGGGCAGGAGTGGGGGAAGATTATCAACTGTTTCAACATGATGGGAAGCTATTTTGAACACCGACTTTTTACAGTATTACCACCGTATCCGCAGCAAACAAAAGCGTGAAGCGTTGTTCTGGTCACTCGGGTTGGCAGTACTCTATCTTGGTGCAGGCAGGGTTGCTGAATTCAGTTTGTATACCGTGTGGACTTCTATCCCTCATTTTTTTGACTATTTGGCAGAAACCCTGCCAAACCTGCACTGGCAAGTGCTATTTGCCAATGGCAGTACTAAGGGCTCCTTAGCTTACTGGGGCTATCGTCTGCCTATCCAATTACCACTGATTTGGGAAACCATCCAACTGGCCTTTGCTGCTACCCTATTTTCCACTTTTGCAGCGGTCATATTGGCTTTTCTGGCGGCTAAAAATACTCACCGACTGACCAGTCTACGCCTGGCTATTCGGACTCTGGCCGCATTTTTTCGTACCATGCCAGAGTTGGCTTGGGCGGTGATGTTCGTGATGGCATTCGGTATCGGGGTGATCCCCGGTTTTCTGGCGCTTGCATTACATACCATCGGCAGTTTGACCAAACTGTTTTATGAGTCAATCGAAACCGCTTCAAACAAACCCGTGCGAGGCCTGAGCGCTTGTGGAGCCACACCGTTGCAAATTATGCGTTTTGGTCTGTGGCCGCAGGTTAAACCGGTATTTTTGTCCTACAGCTTCATGCGCCTGGAAATCAATTTCCGTCAATCCACTATCCTTGGCCTGGTTGGGGCTGGCGGGATAGGTCAGGAACTGATGACGAATATCAAACTTGACCGTTACGATCAGGTCAGCATGACGTTGTTATTGATTATTGTGGTGGTATCACTACTGGATTATCTATCGGGTGAACTGCGTAAACGCGTCGTAGAGGGGAAACAATGATGTCCGTTCAAGCACCATCTGCTGCCGCACTGCAATTGATTAAACAGCAGCATGCGGAGATTTTTGCTTGCCAAGGCCGCTATTTGCGCCTATTAGGCATTATCGCCACGGCTATTGTGCTGTACTACGTGTTCTTTTTTCTGTTCTTCGGCATTCCCTGGCCTCAGTTTATCGCCGGTTGCCAACAGATTGTCCGCTATTTTGCACGGATGTTTGTCTGGCACGATTTTGTCAACTGGCCTTTTATGTATTACTTCCAGCAGATATTTATCACCATTGCTATCGTTTTTGCCGGTACGCTTACCGCTTCAGTGATTGCCTTGCCGCTGTCGTTTTTTGCCGCCCGCAACGTGATGTCATCCGCTTTGTTGCGGCCGATAGCCATGCTGGTTCGCCGTTTGCTCGATGTCCTACGGGGGATTGACATGGCTATCTGGGGGCTGATTTTTGTGCGGGCTGTGGGAATGGGGCCGCTGGCGGGGGTATTGGCGATCCTGATGCAGGATCTTGGTTTGCTGGGTAAGCTGTATGCCGAAGGTCACGAAGCGGTGGAGAAATCGCCAAGCCGTGGCTTGACGGCGGTCGGGGCTAACAGTTTACAAAAACATCGCTATGGTATTTTCACTCAATCGTTCCCGACCTTTCTCGCGCTGAGTTTGTATCAGATTGAATCCAATACGCGTTCTGCTGCGGTACTGGGTTTTGTCGGGGCTGGCGGGATCGGTTTGGTCTATGCGGAAAATATGCGGCTTTGGAACTGGGATGTGGTGATGTTTATCACCCTGCTGCTGGTGGTCGTCGTGATGATCATGGACAAGATATCTTCAATCCTGCGCAATAAATACATTCAAGGGGAAGAGATTCCACTTTATGCAAACAGATAGGATATTTAATCTATAATTTTGTTAAATACACGGCTTACTATTTAACCGTGTTGGCTAAAGTGGCGTAATCGGCAGAAAAATCGCGCCAAGGGGAAAAGTAAGTTGCGGTAGTGCGCTGATGCGGTAGATACTCGTTTCTGATCACACTGAGTGGGGTGTTTACCACGCCCCACCAGTAGTAATTCGGAGCCTTTATATGAACCCCTCTTTGTTATCTATCCCTTGTATGACCCTGCAGGGCGAATGCAAAACGCTGGCAGACTTTCCCGCACGGGTTTACCTGGTGGCCAACACTGCCAGCCAATGTGGTTTTACCCCACAGTATCAAGGGTTAGAAAACCTCTGGCAGCGCTACCGCGAACGTGGCTTGGTGGTGCTTGGGTTTCCCTGTAATCAATTTGGTAAACAAGAACCGGGTAATGCCCAAGAGATCGCCGACTTCTGTAGCCTGAATTACGGCGTTAGTTTTCCACTATTCAGCAAGATTGACGTTAACGGTGCCGATGCCCACCCGCTGTTCCGTGAGTTGAAGCGCAGAGCCCCGGGAATGTTAGGTAGCCAGCGCATCATGTGGAACTTCACCAAATTTCTATTTACTGCCGATGGCGATCAAATCATGCGTTTTGCCCCGCTCACTAAACCAGAGAGCTTGTCAGAGCACATCGAAAAGCTGCTTTAGCTTGAGCAGGAGATCTCCAGATGCTTGCCCCAGTCTGGCGGTAACGCCGCCAGATCCTCATACTGCGGGTCATCAGCAAAGGGTTGTAGCAATGCCTGGTGCAGCCGAGCCAGTTTGTTCACGTCATCCTGTTCCGCTGCCTCGATTGCCTGCTGAGCCAGATAATTACGTAAAATTAACTGCGGATTCACCGCCTTCATGGCTTGCTGACGCTCGGCATCGCTCACTTGTTCTTGCTGCAAGCGCAGGCGGTATTGCTGATACCAATGATCAAACCCAGCGCGATCGATAAACTCATCCCGCAACGGGGAGTGCTTGTTTTGCTGTTCAACCGCGCTCAATAAACGGAACGTACGCGTATAGTCACGCCGTTCCTGCGCCATCAGATGCAGCAGCTCAGTCAGCAACTCGTTGTCTTGGGTAGAGGATGTTAACAAGCCCAGCTTGGCACGCATCTGTTGACCATAAGCCTGCATTAACGCCGGTTCATAGGCAGCCAGTGCGGTTTGTAACTGCTCGGTGGTCATCAGGCCGGAAAGCGTTTGTGCCAACCGGTGCAAGTTCCACAGCGCGACGGCGGGTTGATTATCGAAAGCGTAACGCCCCTGATGATCCGAGTGATTGCAGATATAATCCGGCTGGTAATCATCAAGGAAACCATAAGGCCCGAAATCCAGAGTCAGGCCGAGGATCGACATGTTATCGGTATTCATCACCCCGTGGGCAAAGCCGACAGTCTGCCAATGGGCAATTAAACGTGCGGTCCGTTCGACGACATCAGTAAACCACAGCCAGTAGCGCTCATTTTCTTCGGCCCATTGTGGCCAGTGATGAGCAATCACAAAGTCTGCCAGTTGCTTCACCTGCTCTGGCTGCCTGCGATAATAAAAATGTTCAAAGTGACCAAAGCGGATATGGCTTTCTGCTACGCGTAGCAGCATCGCCCCCCGCTCAGGCTGTTCGCGAAATACCGGTTGTTCACTGGTGACGATGGTCAGAGCCCGTGTGGTGGGGATCCCCAAGTGATGAAGCGCTTCTGAAGCCAGAAATTCGCGGACAACCGAACGCAGCACCGCCCGGCCATCACCCATACGGGAATAAGGCGTCAAACCGGCTCCTTTCAGGTGCCAGTCCATACTGCGGCCATCCGCCAACGTCTGTTCACCCAATAAAATCCCGCGGCCATCGCCTAACTGCCCGGCCCAAACACCAAACTGGTGACCACTATAAACCTGTGCCAGCGGCTGCATACCTGGCAACAGGGTTTCACCTGCCCAAACGGGTGTTTTTTCCGGTGTAAACCAACTGTCATCCAAACCTAATTCACCGGCCAAGGGTTGGCTGTGGTACAGCAAACGGGCCCCGTTAAGTGGCGTAGGATGCAACTCGGTGTAAAAACCGGATAACTGCTGATGATAGCTATTTTCAAACTGTGGCATAAGCCCTCCATTACCTTCAGTGTAGAGCCTGAACAGGCAGATTAATACGGAGGAGTTGTAGGGATAATGCGTAGCAGGCTGTTAAGCACTGAACGTTGCCGAATAGCTCATATCATCGGAAAGAGGTTTCCATCAATATGTGAAAGAGTTGTTTGGTTGTGATAATGGCAGTAGTAATAATGGATTAAATGGAATCTTATTATTTGAAATAATCCTTATAATTAATAGAATGAATATTATCTTTTAAATAATTCGAGTCATTTGAAGTGTGACGAGTATCAATGTATATACACTAAATAATTCGAGTTGCAGGACAAAACGCAAAGCGTTTTGAACAGCGCTTGCGCTGGCCCTTTAGTGCGAGGCCTTGTGCCGAGTAACGCGGCAACGCAGAGATAAATCGGTCAGGAACCGATTTAAACAACGCTTGCGTTGGCCCGGAGGGTGAACCTCATGGAAGAGGTTCATTAATCCCCAGGAGCTTACACTGGTAAGTGACTGGGGTGAGTGAGGAAAGCCAACACACATGCAACTTGAAGTATGACGAGTATAGCTCCCTGGTTTTCCTGTTTTTTTTAGGTAAATTCCTAATGAAAACCGAGAGGCCATTTGTATACAGCCCGCCCGTTGGTCGCACTAAAGAGATGGCAGGGCAGATACCCGAGGCCAGTTGCCACTCTTTTCCATCATGGCAGTATGGGAGATGTCGATGGTCACCAGGCCGAAATGCAAAAAACCCGCTCAGTTGCCTAAGCGGGGTTTTCTAAATTTGGCTCCTCTGACTGGACTCGAACCAGTGACATACGGATTAACAGTCCGCCGTTCTACCGACTGAACTACAGAGGAATCGTGTGAACGGGGCGAATAATAGCGGGGCGAATTGCCTTTGTCAAAGCTCTAACATGGGTGCAACGTGCGTTTGCTGACAGATTGAACATATTGCCTTGTTTTTCGACATGGTAACTCAAGTTAAATCAAAATCATGCAGGGGACTTATCACACGGCCCTTGCTCAGGCTTGCACCAGAACAAGGTCTGGTCAGCATCATTCACACTTGTTATGGCGGTCATCTGGAGATATTGAATCCGCGCCGTACTCTACCGCCAAAACTAATCAGGGTTAAATCAAAATCATCCCACCTTACAGTGCAAAAATCATACGTTTTACTAAACTAATACATAAATGTCTAAGTAATTCGCGGCAACCTTTGTTTTCCTTTTTCCCTTTTCTTTTATTAATCCGGGTGAATGGCTTACCACTCGTAAGGCTCAAGCCTTTTTTGATGTTTTTCTCAATGGGTTAAGGGGAAGAGGGCAATGCGTATCGTGAGTGATGAAGCAAAAAATAATCCAGAGTTTTGAAGACAATTTTACAGCAGCAATGCGTGTTGTTTATGGCCATTAAAAAAGTATTTCATGCTAACTCTTCATAAAAATAAGTTTTTTAATTGCACTTATGCTGGCAACTGCGAGGTGATTAACGATGAATAAGATCTATAAAGTCATTTGGAGTGCAGTTTTACATACTTGGGTAGTGGTCAGTGAGTTGGTCAGTCTACATAAAAAATCTGCCACCGTAGGCTTTGGGCCATCACAAGCGCAGGGTACGGTGCTTAGAGAATGTGATAATTCAATCAATAATAAGAAGATACTCACTTTGTCACCATTAGCGTTATTACTCAGTGGCGTTTTGTTGTTGGTGGGACCTTGCTCTGTATCCGCTGTTGATATGACTGCTGGGGGGAATGGGGGGGGGCGAATAGCGGTATAGGTGGCTCCAGTTCCGCGACAGGTACCGGTAGCAATGGCAGTAGCACGTCTCAAACTAGAGGTGGTGGTGGCGGTGGTGCTGGCGTTATCGGCGGTAGAGGGGCTACTGTTAATG
>NZ_AYKS02000080.1 GCF_000496755.2 Serratia sp. DD3 | reverse complement strand
CGGGGCGTTCTGCGGATGGTTGAAGGGGGCGACCTGCTCACTCAGCGCCTTGACCAGTTGGCGCCGCGCCGGGTCATCCAACTGCCGATAACCGCCGAGGAAACCCAGCATCATCACACGGTGGAAACAGGTCAGCACCGCGCTGTCCGGGGCCGGCTCATGCAGCACATCGCGCATGCGGTTGCACAAGGCATCCCCCGCTTCCAGCGTCCCGAGAAAATGACCCTGCAACGGCACGTCGTACCACTGTACGCAGGCATCATCCTGCACCCCGCGCCCCTTGACCACTTCGTCAATCAGCGCGCACTGGGCATACAGGATATGCTGGCGATTGGCCTCGCTATAACCGGCCTGTTTCAACGCCTGCTGGACCTGTTCAACGTCCGCCACACAGCGTTCCCACAGTACTCGCCCTTCCCCTTCCTGAAACTCGGGGCCATGGCGCAGGCTAATCACCTGCAGCCAGGTGTTTTGCAACAGCGCGTCAATATCACACTTTTTTATCTGACTCATATCGTTATCTATACCCAAGTTCAATCAAGTTGCAGGTAGGCGGCAACTGAACGAATCCCGATGAGCTTACTGGAGTAAGTGATTCGGGTGAGCGAAGGCAGCCAACACCGCTGCAGTTTGATTGGCGACGGGTATGGCTCATGTTCTCAGCACCGCAAACAACTCAAGCTCAGGCTCGCCAAGCATGCCTGGGACATAGAACATACAGTTGCCACTCTCCAGCATCTCGCGCGCCGCCGGGTGTGACAAATCCAGGGAGAAATACTGGTTTTCCAGGCGTAACGGGATGGCCGCAGGGACGTGACGCAGCGGTTTGAGTGGCACGCCCTGTTGCGAGGCATTCACCAGGCTGGCGACATAATCGGGACTGCCCACCTTGCACTGGCGCGGGAACTGCTCCTGAAGTTGCGCCACCGGCAACGGTGAACGTACCGAGAGGTAATAATCCGCCCCTTCGCGCAGACGCGGGTCTTGCAGACGCGCCAACCACTGATGCAGACGCTTGTCGTGCTCGAGCTCAATGGACACCACCCGTGATGGCAGGCTGGCTTCCAGCAAGTCACTCAGCAAATCAAACAGCGGCGGAAACACCTCATTGAGTTGCTCATGCTGCCAGGCCGGTATCGCACTGACCTGATGCTCCAGCGAGAACGTCAGCAGACTGCCCGCCAGACGCGCCAGTTCAGGATAGAGCCGCTCCGGTGGACTTTGGGGAAAACGCAGGAACTGCCCCAACACCGGTTCGGCACTGTTGAGTGCATTGAGCAACCAGAACAGCGACACATCGGCGACGGCAAAATCCGCCATGCGTTCATTGCTCTCACGGCGCATCGCCATCAGGCGAGTCAACCGCGCGCGCAACTGGGTCATCAGTTGTTCAAGCTGGTTCAACAACCAACGGCTGCTTTCCACCTTCAGCAACGGCGGCAGAAAGGTGTCATCCAGTGACCAGGCACCCTGCATATCCTGCTGCAAGCGCGCCACCGGGCAAACCAGATAGTCACTGTTATTCTGGTGAGCAAAACGTAATGTCAGTTCGGGCTGCAAAATGGCTATCTGGCGGGTGTCATCGCCAAATTGATTGCGCACATCCCGCCAACGCTGACGATAACGGGTCGGGCGCTCCGCCACTTCCTCCGGGGTAAGGCAGTTGCCGCCGTTGGCACGCAACATCGGCAACGCCAGCACCACCACCACCTCCTGCTGTGCCGTATCGAGTGCCAGTACCGGCGGCAGGCTATCGGCATTGTCGGTATCGACCAACGTGCCATCCTGAAAGCGCACCTGCAAATGGCGCCCCTGAAGGCGCCCCAGTTTTAACGCATCAAGGTCAAACGCCGCCTGGAGCACGCCCCAGGGATGCGTCAAACCCATCTGTGCCAGACATTCCGTTGACCAGGCCGCATACGCGGCCTGCTGCTGGAAATGCTGGGGCGAGACCATGATCCCCCGCCCCCATAACGGTTGTTCCGTTTTCACACTTCACCTGCCTTAGGCTTTGGCTTTTGGCATCTGCGAAACCAGTGACAGGTTGATATCCATCCCTTCCACCTGGAAGTGCGGAATGGCGTACAGTCTCACGCGGAAGAAGCCCGGGTTATCCTCAATGTCTTCCACAATCACTTTCGCATCACGCAGCGGGTGCGAGGCTTGCAGTTCGTCACCCGGGTCGGTCATCTCGGTCACCAGGCTACGCACCCAGGTGTTGAGCTCCAGCTCCAGTAAACGGCGGTCCTTGGTGGTACCGATGTTTTCACGCTGAATAAGCTTCAGGTAGTGAGCGATACGCGACAGCAGGAAGATGTACGGCAAACGCGCGTTGATGCGGCTGTTGGCAGTGGCATC
>NZ_AYKS02000079.1 GCF_000496755.2 Serratia sp. DD3 | reverse complement strand
GAACAACAGGCTGGGCTGAATACTATGCAGACGAGCCACATGAGACAGGGTCATACCTGGCTCCATAGCCTGTTGAATAATGGCGATCTTTTCCTGCGGAGTCTTACGTTTACGGCGCTCCTGTCCCAACAGTATTCCAGTCATCTCAAAATTAGAACCAGTATTAGACATATGTTTAAGCCTATCTCTTATTTTAAGATACATCTACTGTCTGGTGTTTCTTGGGGCCGCAGCAAATGGATCCCTCTCTATCTCAACATAATTAGTAAAAATGCACAGCATTAAATAAGAATCACTCTTATTGACATGTTGAATAATAGACTTTTTTAAATATATCGACTTGCAATACAACCACAGCACATTGTTTACTTAACGCAATTTTTTTAAAAGCAGGGATCACTCATGCAAAAAATGACCAATGCAATCCAAAACTATGCTTGGGGTAGTGTTGATGCATTAACTCGCTTATATGGCATTGCCAACCCTTCGGGTAAACCCATGGCGGAATTGTGGATGGGAGCACACCCGAAGAGCAGCTCTCAACTTGCTGATGCCGCAGGAAATTTCTGTTCGTTACGCGCAGTGATTGATAGCGACCCGGCTAAACAGTTGGGAACCGAAGTGGCCCAACGATTTGGCGAATTACCGTTCCTGTTTAAAGTGCTATGTGCCGACCAACCACTGTCGATCCAGGTTCACCCCAGCAAGCGTGCCGCTGAAATAGGCTACGCCAAAGAAAATGCGGCGGGCATCCCTCTTGATGCTGCTGAGCGCAACTATAAAGATCCCAATCACAAACCAGAACTGGTGTTTGCTTTGACGCCATTCCTGGCGATGAATGGCTTTCGTGAACTGGATGATATTGCTTCCCTGCTGCAACCCCTCGCCGCAGCACATCCTGATATCGCATCATTTTTGCAACAACCGGATATTGCTCATCTGACAACTTTGTTTGCCAGTCTGCTAGCCATGAGTGGCGAGCAAAAAGCACAAGCACTATCAGTACTAAATAGTACGCTGAAAAACCAGCAAGGTGAGCCTTGGGACACCATTCGCTTTATCGCCGGTTTTTATCCAGATGACAGCGGCTTGTTCTCCCCATTGCTGCTCAATGTGGTTAAGCTGGCCCCAGGGGAAGCCATGTTCCTTTATGCAGAAACCCCACATGCTTACCTCAATGGTGTCGCGCTGGAGGTGATGGCCAACTCAGATAACGTTTTGCGTGCCGGGTTGACGCCTAAATTTATCGATATCCCTGAGTTATTGGCTAACCTGCAGTTCCGGCCACAAGCTGCCTCCTCGTTATTGACGCAAGCTGAAAGCCATGGCGATGAGTTATTATTCCCGGTTCCGGTTGAAGACTTCGCCTTCTCATTACACCACCTCACGGCGACGGCGCAACCGTTAGTGCAACAAAGTGCGGCTATTGTGTTCTGCCTGGAAGGCGAAGCTACATTGGAAAAACAGGGGCAACAGATCATATTGCAGCCAGGTGAATCCTGTTATATTGCTGCCTTTGAATCACCCGTTAACGTCGCCGGTAGCGGCCGTATCGCCCGTGTTTATAATACATTGCAATAATTCAGCTAAACTTTGGCAACTACGCAAGGCAAATTAGTTGCCAAGATGATTAAATTAGCTTCACAATAACTGTCTTCAGGTGTTTATTGCCTACAGACTCATTTTGCCCAGCCATTTTTTGTATTAGTTGGCCTTAGAAAGGATAAACGGAACTATGAAAAAATCAGTCGTTGCAGTCAGTATCATTGTGGTTCTTGGCGCTGCATGGACCGGGGCCTCTTGGTACACCGGTAAGCTAATTGAACAACGAATGGGTGAAGTGGTCGCTAATGCCAATAACCAATTGAACGATTACCTGCCGAAAGCGGGTCTTAAGCTCAGTGCTGAAAACTATCAGCGCGGTATTTTCAGTAGCCGGATGCGCTATGTTCTCCGTACTAATAGCACCAGCGATAATGCATTCTTGAAGCCCGGTGATGAAATTGCATTTATCGAAACTATTGACCATGGCCCTTTCCCTCTGAGCCAACTGAAAAGATTCCACCTGCTGCCAAGCATGGCTTCGGTTTACACCGAATTGGAAAACACCGCGAAAGTTAAACCTTTGTTTGAGATCACTAAGGGTAAATCGCTGTTTAGCGCTAATTCACGTGTTTCCTATAGTGGCGCTATTAACACCGTTGCTGACGTGATCCCTCTTGAGTTCACCAAAGATAAAGTGTTGCTGAAATTCAGTGGTGCACAGATTAATGCGGATATGGGCCGTGATATGCAAACCCTGAAACTGGATGCCAATAGTGACAACCTCACCATTAGCGGGCCCAGTGCGTTGGGGCAAAATGAACAAGTGACCATACAAGGCGTTACACTCAACGTTGATACTCATCTAGGTCAATCTGGCATGACTCTCGGTAACCAGAATATGGGCGTCAAGCAGTTTGCAGTGGCCGTTGACGGTAAAACGTTAATGTCAGTGGAAGGCTTCAACCTGGGCAGTAAATTTGATGAACAAGGCTCAAATTTGGCAGGCCAACTCAGTTATACGTTGGATGGGGTAAAAGTTCAGGATATGGACTTTGGTTCTGCTAAGTTGTTACTGAAAGTTGATAATTTGGATGCTAAAGCCCTAAAAGAATTCTCTGAGCAATACAATCAGCAAGCCATGGCTTTGTTGAAAGATAGCCAAGAGATAGATCCAGTGGCTTATCAGGAAGAAGCCAGAACGATTCTACTGAAGAATCTGCCACTATTGCTGAAAGGTAACCCAAGTATCGCTATTGCCCCGTTGAGTTGGAAAAACAGTCAAGGTGAAAGCAGCTTTAATTTGAATGTTGCTTTCCAGGATCAGGCACAGTTTGCTACACCAACTGAAGATCCAGAGCAAAAATTCGCCCGTACATTCAAGAAAATTGAAGCCAACCTCTCCATCCCTATGGCAATGGCAATAGAAACCACTACCCAGGCAGCAAAACTGCAAGGTTACAGTGCTGAAGACGCGCAGAAATTTGCACAACAGCAAGTGCAAACCTTGTCGGCAATGGGGCAGATGTTCAAACTGACGACGGAAAAAGATGGGGTAATCAGCAGCAGCTTCAATTATGCCGACAATCAGATTGAGCTCAATGGCAACAAAATGTCACTGCAAGACCTTTCTCGCCAGCTCGGTGCGTTTGGCGGTAATGATGGGCTAGAGTGAATTAGATCGGCATAATTCACCGGTACCACTATAACAATACATTAAGGGCCCACATTGGGCCCTTAACTGTTTTTGTCGTCAATACAACTGTCGCGGCTGGCTGTAAGGTTTTTGGGTCTCGCTCAATATGCAGGTAGATCAAGCGGATCCGCGTTTGATCAACGTGGGTTGCAATATCACGCTTTGTGGTGGTAACTGATCGTTATCAATGCGTTGCAACAAACGGCTAGCAGCACTGCGGCCGACATCGCGCGCCGAGTTAGAGATAAACGTCAGCGGCGGTTCCGTTAACTCAGCTTCGGGAACATCCCCAAAACCAATCAATGCCACCTGCTGAGTATAAAAACTGTCTAGGCCTTCGGAACCAATATTACGGCCACTGCGCACAATACCAAAATAAGCCCCCAATGCCACAGAGGCCTTATGACATACCAGCGCACTAATATTTGGGTACTGACTTAATAGGTTTTCGGCAGCTTGCGCCGCTATGCGTTGATGGCAATCGCATTCCACAATCCACTCCGTGCGAAATGGCAAACCATACTGCACCAGCGTGGCACAGAACCCGCCTAAGCGTTCAGCCCGGGTCAAAGAATCGCTCTTCCCTCCTAAATAGGCAATTTGGCTATGACCGCGCTTGATCAAAAACTCGGTCGCCATTTTGGCCGCCTGCATATTATCTGGCCGCACTACATCTACGCCTTCCAGGCCATTAGACCGTGCAGCGCACACCAGTGGTACCCCCTGCTCTGCCGCTTTTTCTTGCAAGCCGCTCACAGAACGCAGCCCGCCGGCCAAAACCATCCCATCCACACCCTGTTCCAGCAGCGTATCAAAACAGCGCCTTAAGCCCTTACCATCTCGGCCACTCTGCGTCAGAAACAGCACCTTGCCATGAGCTTCCAGCACCTCACTCAAGCCTGCTGTCACCTCAGCATAAAAAGGTTCACTGATATCACGCAGAATCAACCCCACTATGCCTGACGCTCCGCCACGTAATGTCGCCGCCTGACGATTACGGACATAGCCAAGCTGCTCGATGGCCTGATTAACACGCATCATGGTGGCCGGTGAAATACGCCCTTTACCACTCAGGACTAACGAGACGGTGGTAACGGATACCCCAGCCAATTGGGCAACTTCAGTGATAGTGATCTTTTTGATGGTTATAGCCTCTGCCAAGCCATATCGGAGTGCTTCTCTCGCTGACGACAAATGGTATACCGAATTTCTTTACGCAGTAAAACGATTTACTGATATTGCGGCTGAGGCAGCAAAAAGATGATTCACATTTGTGATTATTAGCGCATTTTTAGTAGGTAAAACGTTTTATCTTATTTTTTACCTAATAGAGCACGCACATTGTTGCGTATTTTTTTGCCAGGAGTTATCGGTTATGCCCGCACCCAAAAAACAAAAAATTACGCTTTGGGAGTTCTTCCAGAGCCTGGGCAAGACATTCATGTTGCCCGTCGCACTACTTTCGTTCTGCGGCATCATGCTGGGGATCGGCAGTTCCCTCAGTAGCCGAGATGTTATTACCCTGCTCCCGGCGCTCAACCATCCGGCGTTCCAGTTACTGTTCACCTGGATGAGCAAAATCGGTTCTTTTGCCTTTAGCTTCCTGCCGGTGATGTTTGCTATCGCTATTCCATTGGGTATGGCGCGTGAAAACAAAGGCGTTGCCGCCTTCTCTGGCTTTGTTGGTTTTGCCGTGCTTAACCTGGCCACCAACTTTTATCTGACTACCGCCGGGATTCTACCGACCACTGACCCACTGATACTGAAAGCCAACAATATCCAGAATATTTTAGGTATCCAATCCATCGATACCGGGATCTTGGGGGCGGTGATCGTCGGTATCATCGTTTATCTGTTGCATGAACGTTTTAATACCATCCGCCTGCCTGATGCACTGGCATTTTTCGGTGGTACCCGGTTTGTGCCTATCGTTACCACCGTGGTGTTGGGCCTGTGTGGGCTGGCGATCCCGTTGATTTGGCCATGGTTTGCCATGGGAATCAACGGGCTGGGGAATATGATCAACAGTGCGGGGGCGTTTGGCCCGATGATCTTTGGCTCCGGCGAACGTCTACTGCTGCCATTTGGCTTGCACCATATTCTGGTGGCGCTGATCCGCTTTACCGAAGCAGGGGGAACGCTGGAAGTTTGTGGCCGTGAAGTTAGCGGCGCGTTGACCATTTTCCAGGCACAACTCTCTTGTCCAACCACTCATGGCTTTGCCGAGAGCGCCACTCGCTTCCTGTCACAAGGTAAAATGCCGGCCTTCCTTGGTGGACTGCCAGGGGCTGCTTTAGCCATGTATCACTGTGCAAAACCAGAGAACCGTCATAAAATCAAAGGATTATTAATTTCCGGCGTCGTTGCTTGTGTCGTGGGTGGCACCACAGAGCCAATCGAATTCCTGTTCCTGTTTGTTGCGCCATTCCTCTATTTGATCCACGCAGTGTTGACTGGCCTCGGTTTCACCGTGATGGCGCTGCTCGGGGTGACTATTGGTAATACCGATGGCAATATCATTGACTTTGTGGTGTTTGGTATCCTGCATGGTACTGCAACCAAGTGGTATTGGGTGCCAGTTGTGGCCACCATCTGGTTCGTTATGTACTACGCTATTTTCCGCTTCGCCATCCAGCGTTTTAATATTAAAACACCGGGCCGTGATAATGACACCAGTGCGTCACAGACGGTATCAACGGGCAACGTCGGTAAGTCCGGTTATAATGTGCCCGCTATCCTGCTGGCTCTCGGCGGTAAAGAGAATATTATCTCCTTGGACAACTGTATCACCCGGTTGCGTTTGTCGGTTAACGATATGAGCAAGGTGGATGATGCGCTACTCAAAGCCAACCGTGCCATTGGTGTGGTTCATCTCAATGATCACAATCTGCAAGTGGTGATCGGCCCACAAGTACAATCCGTGAAAGATGAATTAGACTATTTGATGACCAGTGCATAATTTCTTTCAGGCGCAGCATTGCTGCGCCGTTGCCCGGAGTTTTACATGTTTGATTTTTCCACCCCGATTGATCGCCATGGTACTTGGTGTACCCAGTGGGACTATGTTGCTGACCGTTTTGGCAGCGCCGATCTGCTCCCTTTCACTATCTCCGATATGGACTTCGCCACCGCCCCTTGCATTCTTCAAGCCCTGCAACAACGCCTGCAACATGGTGTGCTGGGCTATAGCCGTTGGCAGCATGAAGACTTTCTCGGTGCCATCAGGCACTGGTACCAACAGCGTTTTCATTGCGCTATTGATACTCATCTAGCGGTGTATGGCCCATCGGTGATTTACATGGTGGCGCAGTTGGTACGCATCTGGTCGGCACCAGGTGAGTTTGTGGTTACCCATACCCCGGCTTATGATGGGTTCTATAAAGTGGTGGCAGGCAATCAGCGTCAAATACTCCCTTGCCCATTGCACAAAGTGGGTAATGATTGGCACTGTGATATGGCCCAACTGGAAGCCCTACTGGCGTTACCACAAACCCGGATCTTGCTGCTGTGCAGCCCACACAACCCTACCGGCAAAGTTTGGACCCAGCAGGAGCTGGCGCAGATGGCAGCACTCTGTGAACGCCATAAGGTCAAGGTGATCAGTGACGAGATCCATATGGATATGGTTTGGAACGGACAGCAACATATCCCATGGAGCCAGGTCGCCACCACCCCTTGGGCATTACTGACTTCAGCCTCTAAGGCATTCAATATTCCGGCACTCACCGGGGCTTATGGCTTGATCAGTGATGATTACACCCGTGAAAGCTATACCCGTGCACTGAAAAACCGTGATGCTATCTCATCACCGGCGGTGATGGCACTTATCGCCCATATTGCCGCCTATCGTCATGGTGAGCCCTGGCTAGATGCACTGCGCGATTATCTGCAAGCTAATCTGGCTTATGTCGCCGAGCGCCTTAATCTGGCCTTTCCACAGCTTAACTGGCAACCACCCCAGGCCACTTATTTGGCATGGATAGATTTGCGTCCACTGGCGATTGATGACCAACAGTTGCAACAGGTTCTGATTGAGCGCGAGAAAGTAGCCATTATGCCGGGCTTTACCTATGGCGAAGAGGGGCGCGGTTTTGTGCGCCTGAATGTCGGTTGCCCACGCAGCAAAGTAGAAGCGGGTGTGGATAAATTGATTAATGCCTTGAATTTTCTGCTAGCCAGCAGTTAAAACCATCTTCAACTTACTACTGAACTCCTCGCCCACATTTCAATTAGGGCGAGGGGTTACCACAGTTTTTTGCTGACACGCTATCTCATCCGGTTTGGAGACTCAGCTAAACAAAAGGGATTGTTGCCGAGATGCCTTCGTGATGATTAATCGACCTTAAATCAGCGAATCGACCCTATGATAAGGCAATACCACTCGATGACTTTCCTCAATCAATGACACAATCTCTGTTCGCGGCCCTTCACGCCAGGCTTTGCTGTGATAGAAATCATGCAGTACCTGCTCCATTTCCTCCATGCCATCAAACAAACGAATCAAATAGTAGGCATCGGCGGCATGCAATGAAATACCATACTCAAGCACAGTAATGCCTGATGTTAAATGCAATGGCACACTGTTATGTTGCATTATATGGTGAAAGCGTTCTCCACTTCCCACCCGTAATCGGTACTGTAAAATCTCGATCACTTTGCCCATAGAGGCTCCTTCGGTTGAATGCGCTGACAAGTTATTTCCCTACCTCCGCGTCTGCCTGCTGCTGCGCCGTCTTGCGCGCATAACGTTGCGCCAGTACCGCGCACACCATTAACTGTATCTGGTGGAATATCATTAAGGGCAACACCATAGCCCCAACGGCAGATGCCGAGAACAGGACATTGGCCATCGGAATACCATTGGCCAGACTCTTTTTCGAACCACAAAACACGATGGTGATCTCATCGGCGGTATTAAAACCGAGCCAGCGCGCAATATAAGTGTTGAAAATCAGTACCACCGTTAGCAGCAGCATTGACATAATCACAATCATCAGCAATGACCAGCCATCAATACGCTGCCAGATCCCTTCAACGACTGCGGCGCTAAACGCGGTGTACACCACCAGCAAGATTGATGAGCGGTCAGTGAGATTAATTAATTTACGGTGCCGTTCAACCCACTTGGCAATCAGTGGTCGCGACAGGTGGCCGATAATAAATGGCACCATCAGCTGCAAAATAATGGCACCAATGGCATGCCAAATATCCGTTCCTTCCCCTTGGGCATGCATAAGCGCCCCCACCAGCAACGGTGAAAGAAACACGCCCAAAAGACTAGAGGCAGACGCACTACAAATAGCCGCAGCCACATTTCCCCCGGCAACAGAGGTAAATGCTATCGCCGATTGAACCGTGGCAGGCAAGGCACATAAATAAAGAAAACCGAGATAAACCGTTGGGGAAAGATAATCCGGCACCAAGAATTCCATACTCAGCCCCAGCAACGGAAATAGCGCAAAAGTACTGAACAACACCAGCAGGTGTAACCGCCAATGGCTGATCCCGGCAATAACCGCAGCACGGGAAAGTTTTGCCCCATGCATAAAGAACAACAAAGCGATAGCGGCGGTAGTAAGATGCTCAAAGAACGTTTTCCAAGCCCCCTGGCAAGGAAACAGTGAAGCAAGAATCACCACTATAATCAGAACCAGCAAAAAACTATCGATACGTAGGCGCTGCAACCAGGACATTTAACACCCTACCTTGAAATTAATGGCCTATCCCATGGGTTCGGACCGCTGGATGATCGGTTATCACAAAAGCTACCTATACCCTTAATACGCTTAATACGCTTAATACCCTCAATACGCTTAAGCAGCGTACATAAAAAAGGGTTCAAACCGAACCCTTTGATAAGCTGATTATTATATAACTTATACTGCCACTTAAACTATCGGCAGTGCTTTTTGCTGCCGGGCAGAGTCGATACCCAGTTCAATCAGCTCCATCACTTTAATCGCTTCATTCGCCGCTACCGGGTTAACCCCCTCACCGTTGATGGCATCACGCACCGCAGCATAATAGGCAGGATAGTTACCCGGAATGGTCAGTAAAGGTTTCTCTGTTAACACCCCATCAAGTGACAACGTCACCACACCATCACGCATATCATAACCCCAATCTGCTTGTGGCAAGCGTTCACCGGCTTTCAACCGATCTTCTTGTGGGTCGAGTCCAAATTTAACAAAACTGCCTTGAATGCCATGGACCACATAGCGCGGGCTTTCTGCCGCCGCCAGCATGCTACTGTGCAGCACCACACGGCGATTGGCATAAGTTAGCACTGCATGGAAGTAATCCACTGATTGAGCACCGGGGCGCAACTCCCCAAGGTCAACAAACAGCGTTTGCGGCGTGCCAAACAGTTGCAGAGTCTGGTCAATTAAGTGTGGAGCCAGGTCGTACCATAACCCGCTGCCCGGCCCGCCTTGCTCGCGCCAGCGCTGGCGAACTTCTGGCCGAAAGCGATCAAAATGAGATTCAAAATAGACCACTTCCCCGAGCGAGCCCTCTTTTAGCAATGCTTTCAAAGTCAGAAAGTCACTGTCCCAACGGCGATTATGAAACACCGAAAGTAGTAACCCACACTGTTCTTCTTGCTGCTGTAACTGTTGCGCTTGTGACAACGTCACCGTAAACGGTTTATCCACCACCACATGTTTACCGGCGGCCATCGCCTGCTGTGCTAACGGGAAATGGGTCTCGTTTGGGGTCGGAATAACAATCAGATCAATCGCGGGATCATTAAACAATGCCTGCGGATCACTCACCACCTTCATGGTGGGCCAATCCGCATGAACTTTACCGGCATCACTACTAGAAACCGCGGTCAACTCCATCCCAGGGGTTGCAACAATCAATGGGGCATGGAAAGTCTTACTGGCATAGCCATAACCGACCAGGCCAACATGGATTTTTTCGGTCATTTTGGGTCCTCATAACAGAACAATGCTATCGCTAAGTGTATATCAGTTGCCGATAAGCAACGGCGCCATTAAACCTGCATAATCCTCTACTGACTGTAATTTGAATAGCACTGATTATTTAAAAAATTGAAACCGGTTTCAGAAACCGGTTGTAATCCAAAGCGCATCCCCCCTAAACTAGACTCAATTTTTATTATCCAACGAGATGTGGAGTAAGAGGTTATGACTGCTTTTCCAAAATCCTTCCTTTGGGGTGCCGCTAGCGCAGCGTATCAAGTTGAAGGGGCCTACAACAGCGATGGCAAGGGCCTATCTATCTGGGATACCTTTTCCCACCTGCCTGGCACCACCTACCAGGGCACCAATGGTGATGTCGCTGTCGATCACTATCATCGTTTCCGTGAAGATGTCGCCTTGATGGCAGAAATGGGCTTGCAGAGCTATCGCTTTTCTATCTCCTGGCCACGTCTGTTGCCACAAGGACGGGGCGAGATCAATGAAGCGGGCGTCAAGTTCTACAGTGACCTGATTGATGCCCTGCTGGAACATAACATTGAGCCGATGATTACGCTTTATCACTGGGATTTACCGCAAGCATTACAAGATGAAGGTGGCTGGGAAGCACGCAGTACCGCAGAGGCGTTTGAAGAGTATGCCCGCCTGTGTTACGAGCGTTACGGCAAGCGCGTCAAACTCTGGTCAACCTTCAATGAAACCGTATGCTTTATCGGCTTTGGTTATATTACCGGCGGGCATCCACCGGGTGTAAAAAACCCCGCACGAGCGATACAAGCCTGCCATCATGTTTTTGTCGCGCATGCCAAAGCTGTCGCCGCCTTTCGCACCAGTGGCATTGAAGGCCAAATCGGCTTCGTTAATGTGTTGCAGACCCATACGCCACTCAGCCAATCAGCAGATGATCTTGCCGCCTATCAACTGGCCGAAGGGATCTTTACCCATTGGTTCTATGATCCGGTGCTGAAAGGTGAATACCCAGCAGAACTGCTGGCTCAAGCTCAAACCATATGGGGAGTGCCGCTATTTGCCCCTGGGGATGAACAGCTATTACGTGACAATATTTGCGACTTTATTGGCTTGAACTACTACAAGCGTGAAACCATTGCCGCCAATCATCAAGACTCACACCTGAGTATGAATACCTCCGGTGAAAAAGGCAGTGGCCACCAGCAAGGCAACGAATTTGGCTTTAAAGGGCTATTCAAGTTCGTTCGCAACCCTCACGGCGTCTATACCGATTGGGATTGGGAGATTTATCCACAGGGCCTGACCGAAGGCATTATGAACATCAAAGCACGCTACGGTGATATCCCACTCTACATTACCGAGAATGGACTGGGTGCCAAAGACCCTATTATCAACGGTGAAGTGGTGGATGATGCGCGTATCGATTATCTGAACCAGCATATCAGCGCGGTTGAAGATGCCATCAAACAAGGGGCTGATGTTCGCGGTTACTACCCATGGTCATTTATCGATCTACTGAGTTGGCTCAATGGTTTCCAGAAGCAATACGGTTTTGTTTATGTCGACCATAACAAGGGGCTGGCTCGCCAACGCAAGAAGAGCTTCTTCTGGTATCAGCAGTTAATCGCCAGCAATGGTGCTGAGCGTTAATCCCTTTCCGGCGACGTTTGCTGTCACCTGAACTTGGCAGCGTCGCCGTCTATCGGCTCATTTAACTTAATTAACCGCACTATTTTCAGCAAAACCGACAAAAAGAGCCATAACCCTACAATTCAAGTGTTGTTGTTACGCCGCCAATTTCCGATAATAGGCGGCTTTTATTTTTTAGGCATCGCAATGACCGAATACCTGCTCCTGTTCGTTGGCACCGTGCTAGTGAATAACTTTGTCCTGGTGAAATTTCTGGGGCTGTGTCCTTTTATGGGTGTTTCCAGGAAGCTGGAAAGTGCCATAGGCATGGGCATGGCAACGACTTTCGTCATGACACTGGCCTCTATCTCTGCCTGGTTGATTAACAGTTTGATCCTGATCCCGCTGGATCTGGTGTATCTGCGCACCCTATCCTTCATTTTGGTGATCGCGGTAGTGGTGCAATTTACTGAAATGATGGTGAGAAAAACCAGCCCGGCACTATATCGTCTGCTGGGGATTTTCCTGCCGTTGATCACCACCAACTGCGCGGTGCTGGGTGTCGCTTTGCTGAACGTTAACCTGGGTTATAATTTTCTGCAGTCTGCCGTCTATGGCTTTAGTGCCGCCGCCGGTTTCTCCTTGGTGATGGTGCTGTTTGCTGCCATTCGTGAGCGTTTGGCGGTTGCTGATGTCCCCGCCCCCTTCCGCGGTTCGTCTATTGCGCTGATCACAGCCGGGCTGATGTCCTTGGCCTTTATGGGCTTTACCGGATTGGTGAGATTCTGATGAGCGCGTTATGGATTGCGATTATCGCATTAAGCCTGTTAGGGCTGCTATTTGGCGTGGTGCTGGGTTTTGCTTCACACCGATTTGCAGTGGTCGAGGATCCCCTTGCCGAACAGGTCGATGAGATTCTGCCGCAAAGTCAGTGTGGCCAATGCGGTTATCCTGGTTGCCGACCCTATGCGGAAGCAGTGGCCAATGGTGAGATGATCAACAAATGTGCGCCCGGTGGTGAGGCAGTGATGCTCAAACTGGCTGAATTGCTTAATATTGACCCGCAACCCCTTGATGGCGGCGAGGCGGTGGCCGTACCAATCCGCACCGTGGCTTTTATTGATGAAGCCAACTGCATTGGTTGCACCAAATGTATCCAAGCCTGCCCGGTAGATGCCATTGTAGGGGCGACCCGGGCGATGCATACCGTGATCGCCGACCTTTGTACAGGCTGCGATTTGTGCGTTGCCCCCTGTCCGACGGATTGTATTGAAATGATACCGGTCACCACCACTACCGCCACCTGGAAATGGGATATGAAAACCATTCCACTGCGCGTGATCCCCGTGGAGCCACATGTTTAATCTGTTTAGCCGCGCGAAAAAAGGAAAGATTTGGGATTTCACTGGGGGGATTCATCCACCCGAAATGAAAAGCCAATCGAGTGGTGTGCCTCTTCGTACCGTGCCTCTACCAGATATTTTTATCGTCCCATTGCAGCAACACCTGGGGCCTGAAGGTGAGCTACGGGTTAAAATCGGTGATTCGGTATTAAAAGGCCAGCCTCTGACCTTCGGACATGGGCGAACACTGCCGGTACATGCCCCGACATCAGGCATGATCCGCGCCATTGAGCCTCATATCACTGCTCACCCTTCTGGCTTGCCTGAACTCTGTGTCATTCTGCAACCTGATGGTGAAGATCGCTGGTGCCCACTGTCACCAATCGCCGATTACCATCAATGGGATGCCGATGAGCTAATCCAACATATCCACCAGGCCGGAATAGCTGGCTTGGGTGGAGCAGGTTTCCCCACCGCCAGTAAACTGCAGGGCGGTGCGGATAAAGTGGAAACACTGATCCTCAACGCTGCTGAATGTGAGCCCTATATCACCGCCGATGATCGCCTGATGCAAGAGCACGCCGATCAAATCATTGAAGGCACGCAAATTTTACGCCACCTACTGCAACCCAAGGTGACGTTGATCGGTATTGAAGACAATAAACCACAAGCTATTGCGGCATTAAAAAAAGCCCTTGGTCAACAGCGTGATATTACCTTGCAGGTGATTCCCACCAAGTACCCATCTGGTGGTGCCAAGCAGCTAACCAAGATCCTGACGGGTAAAGAAGTCCCCCATGGTAAGCACTCCTCGGCCATTGGCGTGCTGATGCAAAATGTGGGCACCGCCTTTGCCATTAAGCGTGCCATTATAGACGGTGAACCACTGATTGAGCGTGTGGTGACATTAACTGGCGAAGCCATGAGTCAACCGGGCAATGTTTGGGCACGCATTGGCACGCCTATACAGCACCTGCTGAATATTGGCGGCTATCAACCGCAGCCTCGGCAAAGCGTTATTATGGGCGGGCCATTAATGGGCTTTACCCTACCGCAACTTAACGTGCCGATTGTGAAAATCAGTAACTGTATCCTGGCACCTACGGCCAACGAGATGGCACCACAAGAAGCGGAGCAATCTTGTATCCGTTGTGCCTTGTGTGTTGATGCCTGCCCAGCCGGTTTGTTACCACAGCAACTCTACTGGTTTAGCCGTGGTGAAGAACATGAGAAAGCGCGTAATCATCATCTGTTTGACTGTATTGAATGTGGTGCCTGTGCTTATGTTTGCCCCAGCAATATTCCGCTGGTGCAGTATTACCGCCAGGAAAAGGCTGAGATCAGAGCCTTGGATCAGGAAGCAGTACGAACTGCGGCTGCCAAAGCCCGTTATGAAGCCAAACAAACCCGTTTAGCGCGGGAAAAAGTGGCACGGGAAACACGCCATCAGCAAGCAGCAGCAAAATCGAATAGCAGTGACCAAGCAAAGGTTCAGGCAGCGCTGGCTCGAGTTCAAGCTAAACATGTCGGGGATACTACGATTATCATCACTGGCGGTGAACCTGACAATAGTAGCGCTATTGCCGGCCGTGCAGCGCTTAAGGCGCAAATACGCGCACGTAAAGCCGAGCAGCTCCCTGATACCAACCAGGCTGACACGCCCGCTGATGATCCGCGCCAAGCAGCTATTGCCGCCGCATTGGCAAGGGTAAAAGCCAAGAAAGCTGAGTCACAGGCAGAGCAGCCAGAAAGCACGGAAGCGGAAACTCAACCTGACCCGCGCAAAGCAGCTATCGCGGCGGCTATTGCCCGGGCTAAAGCCAAAAAAGCTGAGCCACAAGCAGAGCAGCCAGAAAGCACGGAAGCGGAAGCTCAACCTGACCCGCGCAAAGCAGCTATCGCGGCGGCTATCGCTCGGGCTAAAGCCAAAAAAGCTGAACAACAATTGCCGACAGCGGAAAAAGAGTGAGTAACGTTGTCATACCCCAGAAATGGCGGCGACTACAGCACTGCGGCATACACCCTGGCATCCACAGTGTAATACACTGATAATATGGAAAAAATGGTAGCTATTTTATGAAGTTCAGGCCGAAACAACAAATCGTTAATGGGGTACATATCGCCAGTTCCCCGTTTACCCATAACCAGCAAAGCACCAGTCGTATCATGCTGTGGGTAATACTGGCCTGTATCCCGGGTATTGCAGCACAAATCGTATTCTTCGGTTACGGTACGCTTTTTCAGGTCGCTTTTGCCATAGTCACGGCCTTACTGGCGGAAGCCGCTATTCTAGCGATGCGAAAACAACCGATAAAAGCTCGGCTGGCAGATAATACGGCCTTGCTCACGGCACTCCTGCTGGGCATCAGCCTCCCACCATTGGCTCCCTGGTGGATGGTGGTGATTGGTACCTTCTTCGCCATTGTGATCGCCAAGCAACTCTATGGTGGATTAGGGCAGAATCCTTTCAACCCGGCCATGGTCGGTTATGTGGTACTGCTGGTGTCCTTCCCGGTACAAATGACCAGTTGGTTACCGCCAGAAGAACTCCGCATCACCTCACTCTCATTGCAGGATACTCTACTGACTATTCTCAATGGGCATAGCGTACAAGGGATGACGCTGCATCAACTCGCGATGGGAGTTGATGGCATCAGCCAGGCTACGCCGCTCGATGGATTTAAAACCGGGTTACGTAGTGGTCATCCCATAGAACAGGTGTTGCAGCAGCCGTTGTTTGGCGGCATGTTGGCAGGTATCGGCTGGCAATGGGTTAATTTGGGCTTTCTGCTTGGTGGCCTATTTTTATTGGCGCGTCGGATAATCCACTGGCAAATCCCCGCCAGTATGCTGGTTTCCATCATGCTGTGTTCCGGGCTAGCCTGGATGCTGGACCCTAGCCATCAGGGCACCCCGCTATTTCATCTCTTCTCCGGTGCCACCATGTTAGGCGCTTTCTTTATTGCCACGGACCCGGTGACTGCAGCCACCACCCGCAACGGCCGGTTAATTTATGGCGCACTTATCGGCCTGCTGGTCTGGCTTATCCGGGTGTATGGCGGCTACCCAGACGGTGTGGCCTTTGCTGTGCTATTGGCCAATATGACTGTGCCATTGCTCGATCATTACACGCAGCCTCGTGTCTATGGCCACCGCTGAGGAACCGATATGCTGAATTCAATGCGTAAACATGGCATTACCTTGGCACTCTTTGCCGCCGTAACCACCGGCCTGACTGCTTTGGTCTATCAATTGACCAAAAGCACCGTTGCTCATCAGGCGGCACTTCAGCAACAAGCCTTGCTCGATCAGGTTATCCCCGCTGAATACTATGATAATGATTTACAAAAAGAATGTTTTCTGGTGAGCGACCCGGCGTTAGGCAGCGCTGCCCCTCGCCGCCTCTATCTGGCGCGTAAACAGGGCCAGCCGATTGGCGCTGTACTTGAAACCACCGCCCCAGATGGCTACTCAGGTGCCATTCAGCTCTTAGTGGCTGCCGACTTCAATGGTACGGTGTTTGGCAGCCGGGTGGTGGAGCATCATGAAACCCCAGGGCTTGGTGATAAAATTGAGTTACGCATCTCCAACTGGATTACCTATTTTAGTGGCAAAACCATTGATGGCCCGGATGATAAACGTTGGGCAGTTAAAAAAGACGGCGGCATGTTTGATCAGTTCACCGGGGCAACCATTACCCCACGAGCAGTGGTGAACGCAATTGCTCGCACCGCGCTCTTTATCAAAACCTTGCCAACTAAACTGGATACCTTGCCAACCTGTGGAGGCACTGAATGAGTGAAGTCAAACAGTTAATCGTTCAAGGATTATGGAAAAACAACTCAGCATTGGTGCAATTATTAGGCCTGTGCCCATTGTTGGCCGTCACCTCCACCGCGACCAGTGCTCTTGGTTTGGGGTTAGCCACAACGTTGGTCCTGGCCATCACCAATAGCGCTATTTCGATCTTTCGCCACTGGATCCCAAGCGAGGTGCGTATTCCCATTTATGTGATGATCATTGCTGCAGCGGTGAGTGTCGTACAAATGTTAATCAATGCCTATGCCTTTGGCTTGTATCAATCTTTGGGGATCTTTATTCCATTAATCGTCACCAACTGTATTGTGGTGGGGCGAGCGGAAGCGATTGCCGTCAGAAAACCACTGGGGTTAGCACTGATTGATGGTCTGTCCATTGGCTTTGGTGCAACCGCTGCCATGCTGGTTCTCGGTTCCCTGCGTGAATTGCTGGGTAACGGTACGCTGTTTGATGGTGCGGATTTGTTACTGGGTAACTGGGCCAAAGTGTTGCGTGTTGAAGTAATACATTTTGATAGTGCCTTTCTGTTAGCCATGCTGCCGCCGGGTGCCTTTATCGGCTTGGGATTGCTATTGGCTGCTAAATATGTGATTGATGAAAAAACCAAACAAAAACAGTCCGAGAAAGCGCCATGAATAAAGAGAAACGCCTGGAGATCCTCACCCGCCTGAGGGATAACAACCCACACCCCACTACCGAACTGATGTATAGCTCGCCTTTTGAGCTATTAATTGCGGTATTGCTTTCCGCCCAAGCCACCGATGTCAGCGTTAACAAAGCAACGGCCAAATTGTACCCGGTTGCCAATACGCCAGCGGCGATGCTGGCGCTGGGTGTCGAGGGTATCAAGGGTTACATCAAAACCATTGGTCTGTTCAATAGCAAAGCGGAGAATGTGATTAAAACCTGCCGTCTATTGCTGGAAAAACATGGCGGCGAAGTGCCTGAAGACCGTGCCGCGCTGGAAGCGTTACCAGGTGTGGGCCGTAAAACCGCCAATGTGGTGCTCAATACCGCCTTTGGTTGGCCAACCATTGCCGTTGATACCCATATTTTCCGGGTCTGTAACCGCACCCGTTTCGCACCGGGCAGTAATGTTGATCAAGTGGAGGACAAATTACTCAAGGTGGTACCCAGCGAATTTAAAGTCGACTGCCATCACTGGCTGATCTTGCATGGGCGCTATACCTGCATCGCACGCAAACCACGTTGTGGTTCCTGCATTATCGAAGATTTATGCGAATTTAAAGATAAAGTTTACCCAGCTGAGTAAGCCTCTCCAGCCCTGCTTTTTCTACTGCCCAGCTATCACCGGTTCGGGGACTGCATACACAATGCAGTTCTTGTTGGTTCTTTATGCTGCTTCAATCTCCACTGTAGGGATACACGGCTATCTTTGCATTATTTTTAAGCAGAAAAAGTGTCTTTTTTTCACTTACGCCACAGATCTACTTTCACATTTTTTTCACAATCGCCTGGTTTGATTACTTGCCCTTCCCCCTGCAATATAGCCACCAGCTTCAGATATATAATCCTTATTGGTAATATTTTATAGAATATAGATTTGCAATTATTCAATAAAATGGGGTATTAATCTTATTGGGGCGTTATTATTTCATTTTGAAATAATAATTTGCCAATCATGAAAATATCAAACGTTAATTCTGCATATGTTTTTTAACATAGTTACTTAGCGTTGTAATGATTATATGTAACAGAACATGTCAAAATGCTTGCCTCATTGACAAAGATAGTGAACATTAGCCGCCGTTATTCCATCCTAAAACATCGAATACTCATCATTTTTCACGTTGCATTTTTGTCTCGGCCCACAGCCGGCCTGCTGCCAACATGATCTATTTAGAGTTTTAAGTATAAAAGGGTGCAGCCCTGCACCACTTTTGCCGTTTCCCGTATTGATCAACGGACAGTGATCCTGCGGACAGTAAAAAAACTAGAGGTACCCGTGTCAACTGCAAACAACAAATCATCCGAAAGCGTTAGCCTTAACGCATTCAAACAGCCTAAAGCGTTCTATCTGATCTTCTCCATTGAGCTCTGGGAACGTTTTGGCTATTACGGCCTACAAGGCATTATGGCTGTCTATCTGGTCAAAATGCTGGGCCTGAGTGAAGTCGACTCCATTACTCTGTTCTCTTCCTTTAGTGCGCTGGTTTATGGCTTTGTCGCCGTCGGTGGCTGGCTCGGCGATAAAGTGTTGGGTTCAAAGCGGGTCATTGTATTAGGTGCCATCATTCTGGCTTGTGGCTACGCCATGGTTGCCTATTCAGGTCACGAAGTTTTCTGGGTCTACCTGGGGATGGCGACCATTGCCGTGGGGAGTGCGCTGTTCAAAGCCAACCCCTCTTCTTTGCTGTCTACCTGCTATGAGAAAGATGACCCACGCTTGGACGGTGCATTTACCATGTACTATATGTCCATCAATATCGGTTCATTTTTCTCCATGCTGGCTACCCCATGGTTGGCCGCTAAATATGGCTGGAGTGTCGCCTTCTCACTGAGTGTGGTGGGGATGCTGATTACACTGGTCAACTTTATGATGTGCCGCAGTTGGGTTAAGCAATACGGCTCCAAACCGGACTTTCAACCGTTGCAGATACAGAAACTGCTGATGGTTCTGGTGGGGGTTGTGGTACTGATCGCAGTGTCCAGTTGGTTGCTGCATAACCAGACCATTGCACGCTGGGCGCTGGCAGTGATCTCTGTAGGGATCATTGTGATCTTTGCCAAGCAAACCTTTATGTTAGAGGGTGCGGCACGCCGCAAGATGATCGTCGCCTTTCTGCTGATGTTGGAAGCCGTGGTGTTTTTTGTGCTGTACAGCCAGATGCCAACCTCACTGAACTTCTTCGCTATCCATAATGTTGAACACAGTATTCTGGGGATTACCTTTGAACCAGAGCAATTCCAGGCATTGAACCCATTCTGGATCATGCTGGCCAGCCCACTCTTGGCGGCACTGTATAACAAAATGGGTGATCGCCTGCCGATGCCACACAAGTTTGCCTTTGGGATGTTCCTCTGTTCCGGCGCCTTCCTGGTGCTGCCATGGGGCGCCACCTTCGCCAACGAACAAGGCATTGTATCGGTTAATTGGCTGATTCTGTGCTATGCCCTGCAAAGTATTGGTGAACTGATGATCTCTGGGCTGGGCCTGGCAATGGTCGCACAACTGGTTCCTCAGCGGCTGATGGGCTTTATCATGGGTTCCTGGTTCCTGACCACCGCTGCGGCAGCATTGATTGCCGGCAAGGTGGCAGGGCTGACTGCTGTCCCTGCTGATATCAACGATGCCCATGCCTCACTGGCAATTTACAGCCACGTATTTATGCAGATCGGCATTGTTACTGCGGTTATTGCCGTAATTATGGCGTTAACCGCACCGAAACTGTATCGCATGACGCTTGATACAGAGGAAGATACGGATAATAAAGCACAAGTCGCGACAGCTAACTAAGTCTAACGCCCACCGCTGCAACTTGAATTGACTCTGAATAATTTGAGTTGCAGCGCGGCATCATCAGGAACAGAATGCAGATGTAACCTGTATCAACCGACAAAACCAGAATCCATTCAACCTGAGCTGTGATGAGTATAAGGATAACCAATGTCATTCTCACCATTACGCCGTAAACTCCTCCTTGCCGCCGCCACTATCCCCGCGTTCACTGCCCTTCACCCTCTATTGGCCTATGCGGCAAGTGATAAAATACAACAAGCGCAACAGCAACTCGCTGCATTGGAAAAACAGCATATGGGTCGTCTGGGGGTCTTTGCCATCGATACTACCAGCAGTAACACCTTGCAATTAAATGCTCACCAACGGTTTGCCTTTTGCAGCACCTTTAAAGTGATCGCAGTGGCTGCTATTTTGCACCACAGCTTGAGCCATCCTGGTTTTCTTGATCAACGTATCCATTACCAGGCAAGTGATTTAGTTACCTATTCCCCCATCACCGAGAAGCACCTCGACAGTGGCATGACCATTGCCGAACTCTGTGCAGCGGCATTGCAATACAGCGATAACACCGCAGGCAATATGCTGATGAAACAGCTTGGTGGCCCTGCGGCCATCACGGCCTATGCACGCAGCCTTGGTGACACCACTTTCCGACTAGATCGCTGGGAGACCGAACTCAACAGTGCTATTCCTGGTGATGAGCGTGATACCACCACACCAGCAGCTATGGCGGCCAGCTTACAAAAGCTGACCCTGGGAACGACGGCATTGCCGGAAGCTCAACGTCAACAACTGGTGAACTGGATGAAGGGAAATACCACCGGCAATAAACGTATCCGAGCAGGTATGCCACCTGATGCGGTCATTGCGGATAAAACCGGCGGGGGCGATTATGGCACGACTAACGATATCGGTGTGGTCTGGTTATCAGGCAGAGCGCCCTGGTTGGTCGTTATTTATTTTACTCAACCCAATCAACATGCCACAGCCAATAATGAAGCTGTTGCGGCTGCCGCACGCATCATCAGTCAGGCATTTATTTGACACCACGCGCCATTAACTGTTGTGGTCCCTGTTCGATATGAGCATACACTGCCTCCCTAGGGCAAATATCATGCTCTACGTAGGTCCTTGCCGATATCTTGCAAAAAAATGGCGATAAACAACAAATTTTCGGTTATAAAACCAGTACAGTGGCAGTTCAACTTCACAACATAGGGTGTCATGATGAAAAAGTTAACGCTGAAAGAGATGACAGAAAGTGAACAACGTGAAGTAAAAACGGAGTTGGATAGAGCGCGCAAAAACCTTGAACGCCCGTTAACCAACTCTGAACAGAATAAGATTAAAGAGCAAGCCATTGACCGCATTATGGCGGCACGAGAAAAAATAGCCAAAGTGGCGCGGGCAGAACGCAAAGCCAACCGTGCCAAACCGACAGACAGCACCTTCAACTGGACCGCCTCCATCAGTACCCGGCCCCACCGTTAATCATTTGCTATTTCAGCCCGGTTGCCAAAATAGGTGGCCGCGTTGATGTCGTTAAAAGGTAAAAAATTGTTGGCAAAAACGCTGTAATTTTGCCGCCAGAGCACTAGGATGTGTAGTTGAACTTGTCTGTCCTTCATCTTATCAAGGAGTTTTCGATGAAATTGTTCTATAAAGCTGGCGCTTGTTCCCTGTCACCACATATTGTCTTGCGTGAAGCTGGACTCGATTTTACTGCGGAGAAAGTCGATTTAGCGCAAAAGATAACAGAAAGTGGCGCCAACTATCTGACAATCAACCCTAAAGGGCAAGTCCCGGCATTAGTGCTTGATGATGGTAGTCTATTAACCGAAGGTGTAGCGATTGTGCAATATCTGGCAGACCGCGTACCGGATCGTAATTTGCTCCCAGCAGCAGGAACCCTTGCCCGCTACCACGCGATCGAATGGTTGAACTATGTGGCCACTGAGATGCATAAAGGGTTTAGTCCGCTGTTTAACCCCAAGACACCTGATGAATATAAAGTCATTGTGCGTGAAAAGTTAGCGTCTCAATTCAGCTATCTGGATTCAGTGCTAGAGAAACAGGATTATCTGTTAGGTCAGCGTTTCAGCGTAGCCGATGCTTACCTGTTCAACGTGTTATGTTGGGCGCCGCATATGCAGTTTGATCTCAAAAAATACCCTCATCTGCAGGCTTACGTTGAGCGCGTAGCAGCGCGCCCTGCGGTAGAAGCGGCGTTAAAAGCTGAAGGTTTGAAGTAAATTGATGACCCCGGCTACCAGTGAGCCGGGGATCTCTTTAACATTTTACTGCGCGGAACTGACATTCCGGCTCAACAATACGGTCTTGTGCTGCCACTACCTGCAACTCGTACTCCCCCATCGCCTGGGTGGTTAACATCACTTCATATACCGCCGCCGTAACATGTTCCAGTGCTTTAGCCAGCCCCTCACCCTTAAGCAAGTTCACCAGTAGCAGGCCACTCGTCAAATCCCCCACCCCAACGGGATGGTGTGAGCCGAAATCCACCAGAGGACGGCTGATATGCCAGGCTTCGTCGGCGGTGACTAACAGCATCTCAAAACAATCCAAATCATAACCAGCTCGGCTGAGGTGTTTTATCAATACCACTTTCGGCCCTTTGGCGATCAACTCCCGCGCCGCAGCAATCGCCTGCTCAACATTATGAACATCATGCCCCGCCAACTTTTCCAGCTCCAACAGGTTCGGGGCCACAATATCGCAACAAGGCAAAGCTTGTTGGCAGAAGAACTCTGCGACACCCGGTGCCACAATGCAGCCCTTTTCAGGGTGACCCATCACCGGATCACAGAAATACCAGGCATTGGGATTAGCCTGTTTGACTTGGCGCACAATGTCCAGAATATGACTGCCCTGCTCGGGTGAACCGATATAACCACTTAACACCGCATCGCAGGTTTTCAGTTTATCGATATTTGCAATGCCTTGGGTTATTTCTGTCAAGTGACTGGCAGGCATGACACAACCGGTCCACTGCCCGTACTGCGTATGATTAGAAAATTGCACGGTGTTCAGTGGCCAAACATTAACCCCCATTCGGCGCATGGGAAACTCTGCCGCACTGTTACCCGCATGCCCGAAGACCACATGAGATTGTATGGAAAGAATATTTTTCATGAAAACAAACCTGGTTAAACATAAAAAAGAGGATCATCACCTGACAACCCAAAAAAAACAAAGGGGCCAAATGGCCCCTGAGTGTAAAGCTGATTATTCCCAATCAACCAGGCAGTAATGTTTTTTACCACGACGTAGCAGTGTGTATCGGCCAAACAGGCGGTCACTATCCGTAAACTGATATTCGGGATTAGATTGTTTTTCGCCGTTGATAGTCACTGCATTGGAGCTGATCATGGTCCGCGCCTGCCCCCGGGAAGGCACCAGCTCGGCATTGACCAATGCCTGCTGCAGGTCGGCATCATGCTCCAGCTTAATGGTTGGCATACCATCTTGCGCCAATTGGGCAAAGTCTGCTGGAGTCATTTCATGCAAGGCACCGGAGAACAAGCTTTGGGTGATACGCTTCGCAGCGGCCAGCCCTTCAGCACCATGTACCATCCCTGTCACTTCTTCTGCCAGTACATATTGAGCACGTGGCGCTTTACCGCTATTTTTATCCTCTTCTTCCAGGGCATTAATCTCTTCAAGGCTTAAGAAGGTAAAGAATTTGAGGAAGCGATAAACATCGGCATCCGCGGTATTGATCCAGAACTGGTAGAATTTGTATGGGCTGGTTTTTTCTGGTGCCAGCCAGACCGCGCCCCCTTCTGTCTTACCAAATTTGGTGCCGTCCGCTTTGGTGATCAACGGTACCGTCAGGCCAAATACCTGCTTTTGATGCATACGACGGGTCAGATCGATACCTGAAGTAATGTTACCCCATTGGTCCGACCCACCGATTTGCAACTCCACCTGATGACGGTTATAGAGTTCAGAAAAGTCAAACCCTTGCAGCAGATTGTAAGAGAACTCGGTAAAAGAGATACCGGAATCATCACGGTTCAAACGCTGTTTTACCGCTTCTTTATTGATCATCTGGTTGACAGAAAAGTGCTTACCGATATCCCGCAAGAAAGTCAGCACATTCATGCCACCAAACCAATCATAGTTGTTGGCTGCAATGGCACTGTTGCTGCCACAATCAAAATCAAGGAACGGAGAAACCTGCTTGCGAATTTTCTCGACCCATTCGTTAACCGTTTCTGTGGTGTTCAGCTTACGCTCAGCCGCTTTAAAGCTGGGATCACCAATCAGACCGGTGGCACCGCCGACCAACGCCACTGGCTGATGACCCGCCAGTTGGAAACGTTTCAGGCACAACAACGGCACCAGATGGCCCAAATGCAAGCTGTCTGCGGTCGGATCAAAGCCGCAATACAGCGCGATTGGCCCTTGCGCCAGTCGTTCTGCTAACGCGTCCTCATCCGTTACCTGGGCCACCAGGCCCCGCTCTTGCAATTGTTTAATCAGGTTGCTGCTAGCCATCAATTTCTCCATCTTTAAACGAATGTACCTTTGCCGGTACACAACCTTCACCCATTGGCGAAATAATAAAATTCGAGATAGCGCATAGAATAAAGCGCCAGCGATATCTGTGCCAGCGCTTAAAAGAGATTTTCTTGCTATTAGGGGGCTAGGCGGTCAATTTTCCAGTCATTTTCTACCCGTTGGTATAGGAAACGGTCATGTAACCGGTGCTCCCCTCCCTGCCAAAACTCAACAGAGTGAAATTTAACCCGAAAACCACCCCAGAAGCTGGGCACCGGTATTTCACCCTGTTGGAATTTTTGCTTCAACTCAAGAAACTTGCTTTCCAAGATGCCTCTGGTGGAAATACGTGTTGATTGTTGTGAAACCCAGGCACCAATCTGGCTATCTTTGGGGCGACTACTGAAATACTTCATCACCTCCAAAACAGATAAGCGTTCAGCCTGACCAAGGAAAGCCACCTGACGATCCAGCATATGCCAAGGGAAGAGCAGACTAATACGCGGGTTTTTCGCTAACTGCTGTGCCTTACGGCTACCGAGGTTAGTGTAAAAAACCAAGCCTTGGTCGTCATAATGTTTAAGCAAGACAATGCGCTGGAAAGGTTGCCCCTGCTCATCAACCGTAGCGACACACATCGCGGTGGGATCAGCCAGGCGCGCTTCACACGCCTGCTTTAACCAACGTTCGAACAAATCGAGCGGATTAGCCGTCAAATCGTGACGACGCAGCCCTCCTTTGATATATTCACGTCGCAAATCTGCCACATCAAATTCATTTTTATCAGTCATTTAGATTACCAACCAACAGTAAATTTATCATTAGATTCGTGCCGACCGGTGCGGGTTAACCCGCGCCTGCCGACAAATTACAATTAGAATAAGACCAGCTAACGCGACTCCACTGGCAAAACCGGGTAAATCCCCCCTAGTAGCGTTTCACAACTGGCCCCCGTGACCGACGGTAGATTACCCGGCTGACCTGAAAGGGTACGGAATGCCAGCCAGGCAAACGCTAATGCTTCCATCGCATCGCCACTGACACCAAAATTATCGGTGGTCGCCACCTCAATGCCCGGTAGCAACGCGGACATTCTGGCCATCAGCAACGGATTGCGCGCCCCGCCACCACACACCAGCAACCGCTCGCAACCTCCTGCTAACAGAACTTGTTCACAGATAGTCATTGCCGTCAGCTCTATCAGGGTGGTCATCACATCCACAGGCGCAAGATCCGGTAGCCTCACCAACTGCTCTTCCAGCCAACTGATATTGAAATATTCTCGCCCGGTACTTTTGGGTGCAGCCAAGTAAAAGTAGGGATCAGCCAGCATCTGCTGTAATAACGGTAAACAGATGCGCCCTTCCATCGCCCAAACCGCATCCTTGTCATAAGGTTGTGAATGATGGCGCCATACCCAGGCATCCAGTAGTATATTCCCCGGGCCCGTATCAAAACCGCGCACCGGTACCCCCGGTAACAACAAGGAAAGATTCGCAATCCCGCCAATATTCAGAACCATGCGTCGTTCTGTCGGGTGAGCCAGTAAAGCCTGGTGGAATGCGGGGACCAGTGGTGCCCCCTGACCACCGTAGGCCATATCACGACGGCGGAAATCGCCAACGGTGGTGATGTTTGTCAGGGCACTCACTCGGTTGTTGTCCCCCAACTGCATAGAAAAACGTGTCTCTCCTTCTGGCTCATGCCACACCGTCTGCCCATGGCAGCCAATGGCGGTAATTTCATCGGCTTTAATATCAGTCTGTTTCAGTAACCCCAATACCGCTTCACCAAACAAGATGCCTAACTGCGCATCCAGCCGCCCCACAGCGGAAAGCGTGGTTTTCTGCCCTTGGCACATGCCCAGGATATCTTGCTTTAATTGCATCGGCATCGGGTGACTATAGATAGCCTGTTGGGCCACCGTATGTTCATCGATCGCAGCAAGGACTACATCAACCCCATCCAGACTGGTGCCAGACATAACACCGATATAACGACCTGATCTCATAGCAATACCTTAGATTCTATTTCGAGTGACAATCGTTTTGGCCCCGTTATACTCATCACTATTCAACCTGACAACGTATTGCTGCAGCTTGAAGACGATAGGTATCTGCCCAAAATAATTCGAGTTGCTTGCAGGCAGTAAGTTCTAGAGTCCCCAGCAGCATAGCCCGCTATGTGACTGGGGCGATAGATGTTGCCAACAAACTACCGACTTGAATTATGTATGAAGGGTATAATGCAATCTGAAGTATGATGAGTATACATGTGACTCAAAATATTTAGAGTATACTTGCTGAACATTTTTATAAGCCTGATTTGAATATGCCCAAAATTATTCGAGTTGCTTGTAGCGGCAAATGAACGCTGGCGGCCCCGTAAGGGCGAGTCTCATTAATGAGGCGAATAACCGCCGTCAACCCCCAAGCAGCCTGAATGATGACGAGTATTGATGGTCAAATCAGGATGATTAACCGCAGGAGTTTTATATGATTAAGCGTATTCTCGTTGTTGCTCTGACCGGGGTCATGTTGGCTGGATGTGCAGACCCAACAACATCCGGTGATGTCTATTCAGCCTCCCAGGCAAAGCGTGTGCAGACTGTCACCTTTGGTACCGTAGTCTCTGTTCGCCCGGTACAAATTCAAGGTAGCGAAAGCGCAAATACCATTGGTGCTATCGGTGGTGCCGTGCTGGGTGGGTTGATAGGGAATACCATTGGTGGTGGTAGTGGCCGTAATATTGCAACCGCCGCAGGTGCAGTGGCCGGTGGCGTGGTGGGTAACAGTGTAGGTAGTGTTGCCGGCCGCAGCAGTGGTGTCGAACTGGAAATCAAAACCGACAATAAAGAAAATATTGTCGTGGTACAACGTGCCAGTGCAACCCAGTTCAACCCTGGCCAGCGTGTTCGTATGGCGCAAAATGGTGATACTGTGACGGTTTCCCCACTGTAATATTTCCAGCCTAATGCGGTAGCAGCCAAATGATTGGCAAGTGAGGCTCATGGATGAGCCGGCCCATGCCTTCTGCGCATATCTTAAAATGAATAGCGCTGTATTAAAGAGTGCCTTTCGCTATTTTTTATCAAATAGAAACCGAAACCTAACAGAATATCAGGCTTCTATTTGATGCTATGCCGAAAAATCACCTGCTCTACGCTTGTTCTTGCAGCTTGATAATGTTTCGTTCAAGTTTGCTAATCAAACCGGTTAATAGTTTCAATTCTTCCGGCGAAATGCCATCAAGAATTTCCCCTCTGACCATAGTGATAGTTCGGTTCATTTCCTGAATAATCGGCTCAGCAGCCTCCGTGAGTTTAATCAGTTTGGCACGCCGGTCATTAGTACAAACATGACGAGTAATCAGCCCCCTGGCTTCCAGTTGATCCAGTGTCCGTACCAGTGACGGTTGCTCGATGCCAATCGCTTTTGCTAATTGGTTTTGTGATTGTTCTGGCGGCAACCGATTAATGGTGTATAGAGTCAACCAATGAGTTTGTGTCAGCTCCAATGGCTTGAGCCGATAATCAATGAGCGCACGCCAAACACGAACCAATCGCGCTAAATCTGGACCCAATGTAGATTCCACTTATTCATCCTCATAATTAGCATGCTAATATTGATTTCCCGAAACCTGTTTTTAAGTTTATGCAAATTGCAAAACATCAGCAACTCGCATCAGGTAATAAGGTTATATTAAAAATACAAATGTATATGATTCATACTTTTGAATAATATCATGGTTCTACCAGTTATTGATTATCATTTACACTTTTTGAATTACTTCAACATGCGGACACCGGATACGGTGAGTGGATATCACCACGATAGTCACGTGTCGCTTTAGCATACAAAGCCCACATGGATTGATTAGCCATATTAATAGTAAGGCTATTGTAACCATGCCTGTTCAGCACTGACCAAAACATCATCACCGAGAAAGACATTCAGCATCGGACATTAGACGCCGCGTTACAGGCGTTTCAACGGATGAGCGACTCTCGGAACCCGCAGTTGGTGATTTAGCATGGCTGGTGATTTAGTACGGGTTAATTTGGCGGCTTTATTGCTCATTACAGCAATTACAGCAAACAACAATTGCGGAGCAACCTGTATCTCGCTGATGCAGGTTGCTACCAATCAACGGAGGCCTGTCTTAAGGCACATCATAACCTAACGCCGCTTTACGAATCCGGAACCACTGCTGGCGGCTGAGCTCAAGTGAGGACGCCTTCAATGCTGACCGTACTCGGTCGATTTTACCCGTTCCGATAATCGGTAACGGTTGAGAGGGTAAGCGCATCACCCAAGCGTAAACCACTTGCTCAATGGTTTCAGCCCCTATCTCCTTGGCCACCGCATTCAGTTCATCACGTAGTGGCTGGAATTGAGCATCACTGAATAGCCGCCCCCCACCAAGGCATGACCAGGCCATCGGTTTTATCCGCAGTTGTTGACACTGATCCAATGTACCATCAAGAATGGCGGGCTGGTGCAGCGGTGAAATTTCTACCTGGTTAGTGACCAATGCAAATGGCAAACGTGACTGTAACAGGGAAAACTGCGCAGGAGTAAAATTGGATACGCCAAAATAGCGTACTTTGCCGCTTTTATGCAGAGCAACAAAGGCTTCTGCAACTTCATCGGCATCCATTAGCGGGTCCGGCCGATGGATCAACAGCAGGTCGAGATAATCAGTATGCAGATTAGACAGTGACTGCTCAGCACTGTGCACAATATGCTCGTGGGTGGTGATATAATGACCTATGGTATTGCCTGGCTTGTCCAGGGTCGCGATACCACATTTTGACACCATCTCCATTTTTTGACGCAGTGAAGGTTTCAGTTTGATTGCCTGACCAAAAGCTTGTTCACAGGCATAACCACCATAAATATCCGCGTGATCGGTTGTCGTCACGCCTAATTCAAGATGCTGTTCAATAAACGCCAGCAACTGTTGTGCTGACATGCCCCACTCCATCAACCGCCAGTAACCACAAATCATGCTCGAAAACTCGGGCCCCTGCGGTGATAGCTTAATACGATCCAGCATAATTAACCTCGTGACACTATTTAACTTAGCGCCAGCATACACAAGCGAACTATCACTGGGAATCTCAAAATAACCCTATTGAAATAGGTGCTTCATCTATTACGAATCGGCTAATGAATCGCCGACTCAAAATGAATTGCTGTCTCAAAACAAGCTGTCTCAAAACAAGGAAGGCTGCTCGGGTGGGATTTCATCCGGCTGCTTTTGCGCACGTTGCAAGCGCAGATAACGCTGGCGGCATAGACGCAGCACTTCGCGTTTCTGTGTATCGTTCATTTTCATCCAGCCAAAACGTTCCTCGCGGCTACGCAAGCAGCCACGACAATAACCGCGCTCATCCGCCTGGCAAATGCCACGGCACGGGCTAGGGATGTCAAAAAACTCAAGTTGCTGTGCCACGCATCCTCCGGCATTGTATCCTTAAGTTTTTCACCTTACCTCAAGACTGTAATTTGAAACAACTTAGGTATATAACGATAGTATTAACTTAAGCGCATGGGTTGGTCTATATAAGGATATATTATGAAGCTCGAAAAGCTATTCTCTCCGATTAAAGTGGGTCATCTCACATTACCTAACCGCATATTTATGGCACCGTTGACCCGTCTACGCAGCATTGAACCTGGTGACATTCCTACCCCCTTGATGGCGGAACATTATGCGCAGCGTGCCAGTTCGGGGCTATTGATCAGCGAAGCGACCCAAATCTCTTACCAGGGAAAGGGTTATGCCGGTGCACCTGGCATACACACGCCAGAACAAATCGCTGCATGGCGTAAAATCACCCAAGCCGTTCATGAAAAACAGGGCCATATTGCCGTACAGTTATGGCATGTGGGGCGTATTTCCCATAATAGCTTGCAGCCCAACCACCAAGCCCCTGTGGCCCCTTCGGCGATTAATGCTGAAACCCGCACTACGGTTCGTGATGAAACCGGTGCCCTGACACGTATACCAACCTCTACCCCACGGGCGCTAGAACCGTCTGAAATCCCACAGATAGTCAATGAATTTCGTCAGGCGGCGGCCAATGCACTTGACGCCGGTTTTGACTATATTGAGCTGCATGCGGCACACGGTTATTTATTACATCAGTTTATGTCCCCCGAAGCTAACCAGCGCACGGACCAATATGGCGGCACGATTGAAAATCGTACCCGCCTGACGCTGGCGGTGCTTGATGCCACCATCGCAGAGATCGGTGCTGACCATGTCGGTATTCGCATTTCACCACTGGGCCCATTCAACGGTCTGGATAATGGGGACGATCAAGAAGAAGCCGCGCTCTATCTAATTGAAGAGTTGAACAAGCGTCGCATTGCCTACCTGCATATTTCCGAGCCTGATTGGGCGGGTGGCAAACCCTTCTCGGTTGCTTTCCGCGATGCCATCCGTGCCCGTTTCAGTGGAGTGATTATCGGATCTGGTGGTTACACGGCAGAAAAAGCTGAAGTAATGATTGAGCAAGGTTTGGTCGATGCTGTCGCTTTTGGCCGCAGCTATATCGCCAACCCGGACCTGGTGGAACGTTTTAAGCAACGAGCCCCACTGAACGAACCGCAACCTGCTACCTTTTATGGCGGTGGTGCGGAAGGTTATACCGATTATCCAGTCCTATGACTCGGGGCCAGGGAAATTGACCGTCATAGCAATAAGTAAGCCAGCAGCAATTTCTTTTTTGTGACACCGTAACACTGATTATTGCTGTGGTCGTCTCGTTGAGTTGTCTTATAGGACAAGGCTATACTGTTCTCCGCTTCAATACATTGCCGTTCACTACGGCCTATCTACTTAGAGGGAATTATGCGCCTACTTCATACCATGATCCGCGTTGGTGATCTGCAACGCTCGATTAATTTTTATACCAAAGTATTGGGCATGCGTTTGCTGCGCACCAGCGAAAATGCCGAATATAAATACTCATTGGCGTTTGTTGGCTATACCGATGAAAAGGATGGCTCAGTAATCGAGCTCACTTATAACTGGGGAGTCGATAGCTATGACATGGGTTCCGCCTTTGGTCATCTGGCACTGGGCGTTGATGATGTGGCCGCTACCTGCGACATTATTCGCCAATCGGGAGGTAAAATTACTCGTGAAGCGGGCCCAGTAAAAGGGGGCACCACGGTGATTGCCTTCGTTGAAGATCCCGACGGTTACAAAATTGAACTGATCGAAAAAAAGTATGTGGGTCATGGTCTAGGCTAATCGACGTTTAGGGCGCTTTAGCGCGCCCTTGTTTATACCCGTCGCCAATGAAACTGCAGGGGTGTTGACTACGCGCGTTCGCCCTAGTCACATAGTTATCTATGTTCCCAGGGACTCACTCTCTTGTCGCCTACTGCAACACCATTGAACTTGGGTATATATCTGCTCTCTGCGCTGCATTAAGGGCATAAATTTGGCATAATGCGCGCTGTATTCGATCAAGATAAGAAACCGATGACCGAAAAAAATGATCTTAATGCCCTCAGTGGCCGTTTTCGTGGATTTTATCCCGTTGTTATTGATGTAGAAACTGCCGGATTTAACGCCAAGAGCGATGCGCTGCTGGAGATTGCCGCCGTCACCTTGAAAATGGATGAGCACGGTTGGTTACAACAAGATGAAGCGCTACATTTTCATATAGAACCGTTTGAAGGTGCCAACCTGCAACCGGAGGCGCTGGCTTTTAATGGCATTGACCCACATAACCCGCTGCGTGGGGCAGTGAGCGAATATGATGCGTTACACGCGATTTTTAAAGCGGTACGTAAAGGCATTAAAGACCAAGGGTGTAATCGCGCAATTATCGTCGCCCATAATGCCAACTTTGATCACAGCTTTCTGATGGCGGCAGCGGAACGTGCCAGCCTGAAACGTAACCCATTCCACCCGTTTGCCACCTTTGATACCGCCGCATTAAGTGGGTTGGTATTAGGGCAAACGGTTCTGGCTAAAGCCTGTATTACTGCGGGTATCGCGTTTGATAGCAGTCAGGCACACTCGGCGTTGTATGATACCGAGCAAACCGCCCTGCTATTCTGCGAATTGGTTAACCGCTGGAAACGCCTGGGCGGCTGGCCAATTACCGGGGACCTGACGGAAAAATCTTAAGCTCAGAGCAGGTTTGTTCCCTGCCTTTACACTCAGGCAGGGAATGATTATCACTTAATATCTGCTCACTGTTACGGCTGTATCTCTTGCTGATCTTTGTATTTTTCAGCCGTTTGTTTGATTAATGGTTGCAGTTCACCACGCTGATACATCTCAACAATGATATCGCTACCACCAATCAATTCACCGTCTACCCATAATTGTGGGAATGTTGGCCAGTTAGCATACTTAGGCAACTCTGCACGAATATCCGGGTTTTGCAGAATATCCACATAGGCAAAGCGTTCACCACAAGCGGAGAGTGCCTGCACAGCCTGAGCAGAAAAACCACAACTGGGTAATTTCGGCGAGCCTTTCATATACAACAGAATGGGATTAGTGGAGATTTGCTGCTGAATTTTTTCAATCGTGCTCATTATTGCTTCCTCAAGCTATACCATGGCGACAAATACATCATACGGATATTGTAGCGGTAGCAACAGACCAAGAAAACACTATCTTTTGCATGGGTATGCTCCCTCCTCCGCCCTATACTTAAGTGATTTGATTGATTTGACACAGTGCGATGAAGGTTAAATAGCATTTATGCCCGCCCTAATGTTAAGCCAAGGCCGTGAGACTTATCCCTATGGTAAATATTTTTTGACGATCTGTGATTAATGAATAATAATTTTCAATGCTACTGCTGAACGCAGTTTGATCTTTCAATGTGCTATTTTTTGACCTGATAAAAAGTCATTAATGTTTTCTCACAAAATAAATCATTATTTATGAGATCAATAGCACGTTATATGGTTAACTTCGGGATTATTGTACTCGGATTTAGCAAGTACATTATTTATACATTTTCTGTTTGAGCCAAGGTTGGTAATATAGACATGCGGTTAATTACAACATTTTTAATGCTGCTATTCACACAACTGTTCTTTAACCTCGCCCATGCTGCGCCGCGGGCTGATGTTTCTGCTGAGCAACGCAAAAACCACGTTAAGCAAGCTCAGCCAAATGCTGGTAAGAAAAAGAAAGCCGATAAAACCAGCAAAAAAGCAAAGCTCGCCTCTCCACCAAAAGCAGTAAAAGCGTCATCCTCTGCAGTGAAGACCAGCAAGAAAACCAGCAGCCTGAAGTCAAAAACTAGCACCCGGAAAATCGCCGGTACTAAAGTGACCCCCAGCAAAAAAGGAAAAACAAAGGGTTATGGCCGTCATCGTGAAGCCGGTAAGGCTACGGCAAAATTGCTGACACAGGAAAAAACACTAAAACTTAGCCCTGAGCACAAAAAACGTTTTCAGCGTGCCAAGCAAACCGCCGTCAGTAAGCTGATGGGACAAATGGGTAAACCTTATAAGTGGGGAGGCTCATCACCAGGTACCGGGTTCGATTGCAGTGGTTTGATCTATTACGCCTACAAAGACGTCGTCAAGATCAAAATGCCGCGGACTGCTAACGAAATGTTCCACTTGCGTGATGCCGCCCCTGTCAAACGTAGTGAATTGGAAACAGGTGATCTGGTGTTTTTCCGTATCAATAATCGCGGCACTGCGGACCATGTTGGCGTCTATATCGGTAACGGTAAGTTTATCCAGTCGCCACGCACGGGTGAAGAGATCCAAATCACTCAGTTGAATAATGACTACTGGCAAAACCACTATATTGGTGCCCGCCGTGTGGTTACACCTAAAAACATCCGCTAATCCACCTTCGCTGGCTGAGTAGTTAAACTCAGCCTCTCCTTTTTTCTCTTGTTATTTAGTTAGTTACTCAATTAGTACACATTGGATCTTTTATTCACTCGGAAAGTTGATAAGATTAACAACTATGAAATATCTATAACAATTCTGTGTTTCCTCTCTCCGCGGCTCTGACTGGCGCTAACGAGAGAGAACTCTGTATATAAAAAGGAGAAAGCAATGCCGTTTCAATTACCTGCACTACCGTATGAAAAAAATGCGCTTGAGCCTCATATTTCCGCTGAAACTCTGGAATACCACTATGGTAAACACCATAACACCTATGTGGTTAACCTGAATAACTTAGTGAAAGGTACCGAGTTCGAAGACAAAACCCTGGAAGAGATCGTCAAAACTTCCACCGCTGGTATCTTCAACAACGCCGCACAGGTATGGAACCACACCTTCTATTGGCACTGCCTGTCACCACAAGGCGGCAATGAGCCAACGGGTGCTGTTGCTGAAGCCATCAACAAATCTTTCGGTTCTTTCGCTGCATTTAAAGATCAATTCACCGATGCCGCAATAAAGAACTTCGGCTCCGGCTGGACCTGGCTGGTGAAAAAAGCTGATGGTTCACTGGCAATCGTCAGTACTTCCAATGCAGCAACCCCACTGACTGGCGCTGACAAGCCGTTATTGACGGTTGACGTTTGGGAACATGCTTATTATATCGACTATCGTAATGCACGCCCTAAATACCTGGAAAACTTCTGGGCATTGGTCAACTGGGCATTTGTAGCAGAAAACCTGGCTTAATCGCCGGCAATTGCTCAGAGAACAGTGACCTATCGAGCTGTTACTCATAAAGCTGTTACCAATAAAGAAGGCGCGGAATTTTTCCGCGCCTTAATTTATGGTACTCGTCATTGACATTACTGTGGCTGACCGCCCAGCAACCTGAATATACCCGTCGCCAATCAAACTGCTGCGGTGTTGGCTACGCGCACTCACCCTAGTCACATAGTGGGCTATGCTCCTAGGGATTCACTTGCTTGCCGCCTAGCTGCATCTTGATTGAACTTGTGTATAAACTAATTTAATGCGGCAATAAGGCCGAACGCCATAATCACTGCCAATGCACAGCAGGTAGTAAACAATGACATCTTCAAATTGGTATCCATAAACGTCTCCCTCTCTATGATCTTCGTCGTACTGTAAGTGGTATGGTTCCTGGTTGCCCTTTCGTGACGTAGCTGCCTCAGTAACCGGGGGGCTGCTTACTGATTTGCCCCGTTATGACTATTTATTGTTACTGCTCATTGCGACTACTCATTGCAACCGAAATAAACTCAGGTATGTGGTTACTCAAGCATAAGCGACGCAGCCAATACAGCAAATCATTTTTCCCACAGTTCGTGACTTATCTCTTGTTATCCCAGTAGTCTATGCCCCCATTACAATCTAAATGACGGTGTATCCGTTATGGCTCGAATAAACTTGATGTTAAATACATGATTAGCTCTTCCACTTTGCTGCAATATACGACAAAATCGCCCATTCATAACCGCATACCGGTGTAATGCCCTCCTGTTTAAGCGACTGACGAATTCAGTACTAAAAACTCAGTTTTCGCTTATCTAAATAACTATGCCTCCAGGTGGGTATGATGCAGGTTAGCTGAGCGTTGAGCGCATGGATGCGCGATACGAGCCCCCACGGATGGGTTCACGGCGTGTCAGCGTTCCGCATCGTGCCCACAAGCCAGATGCTTAACGTGAAGCGACATCAGGTACGGTTATCTAGACAGGTAGGCAAACGATTAACATCACACCTGCATAATGGACATGTAGGTTTAGGAGTCATTTTTTACATGGCAACGATTAAAGATGTAGCCAAGCGCGCGGGCGTTTCCACAACGACCGTTTCACACGTTATTAATAAAACGCGTTTCGTCGCCGAAGAGACTAAGATAGCCGTTTGGGCTGCGATTAAGGAGCTACATTATTCGCCCAGTGCTGTGGCCCGCAGTCTGAAGGTTAATCATACCAAATCGGTGGGTTTGCTGGCGACCTCCAGCGAGTCCCCCTACTTTGCCGAAGTGATCGAGGCAGTAGAAAACAGTTGCTATAGCCAAGGCTATACCTTGATCTTATGCAACTCTCACAATGATTTGGATAAGCAACGAGCCTATCTGTCGATGCTGGCGCAAAAACGCGTTGATGGCTTGCTGGTAATGTGCTCCGAATATCCAGAGCCTTTACTGGAAATGCTGGAAGATTACCGCAATATCCCTATGGTGGTTATGGATTGGGGCAGCGCACGCAAGGATTTTACTGATACCATTATTGATAATGCTTTTGCGGGCGGTTACCTGGCTGGCCGTTATCTTATCGAACGTGGGCACCGGGATATCGGCGCGATTCCTGGCCAACTTTCGCGTAATACCGGCGGTGGACGTCATCAGGGATTCCTGAAAGCGCTGCAGGAAGCACATATCGACATCCGTGAAGAGTGGATCGTTCAAGGTGATTTCGAGCCGGACTCTGGTTACCAAGCCATGCACCAGATCCTGTCGCAAAAGCAACACCCTACTGCCGTTTTCTGTGGCGGTGATATTATGGCGATGGGTGCCATCTGTGCTGCTGATGAACTGGGGTTGCGCGTGCCACAAGATATTTCGGTGATCGGGTATGACAATGTGCGCAATGCTCGCTACTTTACCCCGGCACTGACCACTATCCATCAACCCAAAGAACGCTTGGGTGAAATGGCCTTCACCATCTTGCTGGACCGCATTACCAGCAAACGTGAACAATCCAAAGTAATCGAAATTCACCCAACCCTGATCGAACGCCGTTCTGTCGCCGATGGTCCTTTTATCGATTACCGTCGTTAATCGCTCACGCCGGGAAGCTGCAGACTTTCCGGCGAGTTCTCGCTCAGCCATTCTTGATTAAGGGTTTCACTGTCACCCAGATAGTTGAGTAACCAAGACATGGCAGGTGACTGCGCTTTTTGCTGCCAGGTAAGGCAACAAGCACTTGGAGGAAAGGGTTCACGCAGTTGTAACTCCACCAACTCTCCGCTTTGTACCAACGGTAATACCCGGTGGGCTGGCGCCATCCCCACACACAAGCCGCTACATAGGCAATCCACCGCAGAAACCCAATCAGGCACCATTAAGCGCCGTTGGTTATCCAGCGACCAAGTTACTCGTTTGGGTAAATTACGTGATGTATCCTCTAACACCAGCGAAGGGTAAGCGCGTAATTGCTCATCACTGAGGGGGCCTTTCATCGCCGCCAAAGGATGACTGGCGCTGACCACACAAAGCCAATTGATAAAGCCCATATCACGGAATGCATAACCCCCCCCTACGGGCACAGCACGTGTCGCACCGATAGCCATATCCACACGGCCATCAACCAAGGCATCCCATACCCCATTAAACACCTCTGGCTGCAGCACCAACTCCATATCAGGAAAATGGTGATAAAAATCCAGTAATAGCTGGCGGCTACGCTGTGGCTTTACAATCAAATCAACTGCAATTCTTAACTGACCACGCCAACCATTAGCAACCTGCTGGCACTGTCGACGCGCATCAAGCATTTTTTTGATAACAACTCTCGCCTCTTTAATAAACAGTGAGCCCGCAGGTGTTAATTCCACATTACGGTGATGGCGCACAAAGAGAGGGACCGCCAACCATTGTTCCAGTTGCCGCACGGTATAGCTCACCGCTGAAGGAACACGATGTAATTCCTGTGCTGCTGCGCTGAAACTCCCGGTACGTGCTACCGCATCAACGACATCTAACGAGTATTCAGACCACATAGTGATATTCTGCCTTCAAATTTTTTAATAGCACCTTGCAAATAATACCGTTTCACAACTAGAGATCCAGCCGTATACACTTGCCGCCGCTAAAAAAATTTGCGTAACATAATTTTAACGAGAAATACCATGCGAAATTTTGGATTTATGTTTTATCTTGCTGGCCTCAGCATGTTGGGGTACCTGGCTACCGACATGTATCTGCCAGCATTTGGTGCTATGCAACAGGAGTTGCAGATTTCCCCTGGGGCCATCAGTGCCAGTTTGAGTATTTTCCTGGCCGGGTTTGCCTTTGCTCAACTGCTGTGGGGGCCCTTGTCAGATCGCCTGGGGCGTAAACCGGTGCTCTTGGTTGGCCTAGTGCTATTCGCCTTCGGTTGCCTGGGTATGTTATGGGTGGAAAACGCAGTCCAACTGTGGTCACTGCGCTTTCTTCAAGCCATTGGGGTCTGTTCTGCTGCAGTCACCTGGCAAGCCATCGTGGTGGATCGCTACCGCGACGGTAAGGTCAACCGTGTTTTTGCCGCTATCATGCCGCTGGTCGCCCTCTCCCCCGCATTAGCACCACTCTGCGGTGCCTGGTTACTCAATCATATGGGCTGGCGTGCCATCTTTATTGTATTACTTGCCATCACATTATTATTGCTTATTCCTACCCTATTACTGAACGATCACAGCCGGTTGGTGCCCTCTACTGACAAACAACCCGGCAGCAGTTTCTATCAGATTTTAAAATCCCCGCGATTTAGCGGCAACGTGATGATTTTTGCTGCCTGTTCCGCCAGCTTTTTTGCTTGGCTGACTGGCTCACCATTTATCCTTGGTGATATGGGGTATAGCCCAAATGATATTGGCCTGAGCTATGTTCCACAGACTCTGGCTTTTTTGCTGGGTGGATACAGTTGCCGCAGTGCCTTGAGTCGTATTTCCGGTAATCTCTTGTTGCCTTGGCTACTGCTCGCCTATGGCTTCAGTATCTTGGCTTTATATTTACTGGCAACATTAACGGAACCGACGTTAACCACTCTGCTGATCCCATTCTGCTTTATGGCCTTAGTTAACGGTGCCAGCTACCCTATTCTGGTCAGTAATGCGCTCATGCCGTTCCCTGAAAGCAGTGGTAAAGCCGCCGCATTGCAAAATACCATCCAATTGGGTCTATGTTTTGTTTCCAGTTTGCTGGTCTCGGCATTTATTAGCCAACCGTTGGTAGCAACCGTCACCATCATGCTCACTACGGTATTTTTGGTCGCTTTGGGCTATGTGATCCAACTTTATGGCGTCAATGAAAAACAGCGGCGTTTACAACAAGAAAGTACAGACTCAGTCTGATGATGAGATGACTTTTGCCGAGCGCGATAAGCTATGGCAGCAAGTGTTTAGTGTCAAAGGCACCAAACACTTTATTGGTCGAATAGTCGCAGCCCGGCCAAACCTGGGCTGCTTTAATCACTCTTAGGCTTTTACTGGGCTACTGTATTCGCTGCTACAGCCATAGCGGCTTCGCGGCTGGCAAGTACCCGCTCAACGGTATCAACCACGGCCTGAGTCTGCGGGTCGATCTCGATATTCACTTTATCGCCAAGGCGTCGCTTGCCCAACGTGGTACGCTCAAGGGTTTCCGGGATTAAGTGTACGCAAAAGCGGTTATTAACCACCTCACCAATGGTCAGGCTAATACCATCAATGCCGATATAGCCTTTATGCAGCACATATTTCATCAAATCATGCGTTGGCATCCGTAACCATACTTGACGGTTATTTTCCGAGGTAAAAATCTTGGCAACTTCAGCGGTGCAAATAATATGCCCGGACATTAGGTGACCACCAATCTCATCATTGAATTTGGCCGCCCTTTCGACGTTAACCTTATTGCCAAGTTTGAGATCACCAAGATTGGTCAAGCGTAACGTTTCTTTGATCAAATCAAACGTCACTTGGTTACCGTTAATGGCGGTTACCGTCAAGCAACAACCATTATGCGCCACCGAAGCGCCTAGCTCGAGCCCTGGCAACAGTTCAGCGGGCATTTCAATTGTATGGGTGCGAAAATTAGGTTTTTCATCAATGGCAACCAGCGCTGCGGTGCCCTGTACGATACCGGTAAACATGTTGGCCTCTTTTCTGAACTCAATGTACTGTAAGCAGTTTGCCCCAGTTAGCAGTGAAAACCAAACTACTGAAGCAAAAAATCCTGTTTCTAGCGCCTGTTTAATCAAGCGATAGAGTATGGCGACATCTGAATAAAGCGGAGATGCGCACCATCAAATCAGTAGCGCTATTCGCTGGCGATTTACTCCGCTTTTTTTGCCACTTTACGGGGGCTTTTTTTCTGTTTTTTGCCCTCTGTCGGTGGCGAGCTCGGCAAGCCACGAAACGCGACACTGGCGCGGCTCTGCTTGGCCTGATAGATCAATTCCTGCAAGGTGGCTTCCAGCGGTTGCATAAAATCCTGATAACGGCAGGATTTTTCACTGATTTGGGTGAGTGTTGCTTCCCATTGGGCCGTCATATCAGGACGCGCTGCCATATCCGGTAATGAGTGGATCAAGGCACGCCCGGTGGGGCTTGAATGAATATAGCGTCCTTTCTTGTAAAGAAACGCGCGCTTAAATAACAGCTCAATAATCCCTGCCCGCGTTGCCTCGGTGCCCAAGCCATCGGTCTCTCGCAAGATTTTTTTCAGCGCTTTATCTTGCACAAAACGGGCAATCCCCGTCATGGCAGAAAGCAAACTGGCATCAGTGAACGGTCTGGGGGGTTGCGTCTGCCGTTCAACCACTTCACCGCGTTCACACAGCAACTCATCCCCTTTAGCCACCACCGGTAATGGCGCCCCTTCATTTTCCTCATCACGCTCTTTGCTACCCAATAGGGTTCGCCAGCCCGCTTCCGCCAGAAAACGTGCCTTGGCAATAAATTTGCCACCCGCGATATCCAACTCAATAACGCACTTGCGGAACAAGGCATCCGGGCAAAACTGCATCAAATATTGCCGGGCTATTAGCGTATAAACATTCAGTTCGTCTTGGCTCAGGTTAACTTTACCGCCCCGTGCCGTGGGAATGATGGCGTGATGCGCATCGACCTTTTTATCATCCCAGCAGCGGTTACGGCGTTCGCTGTCAATCACCGGCTGTGGGTAAAGGTCAGGTTGATGGGCACTGATGGCATTCAATACCGCATGCCGCCCAACAAAATGCTCCTCCGGTAAATAACGGCAATCAGAACGGGGATAGGTAATCAGTTTATGCGTTTCATACAACCGTTGGCAGATATCCAATACTTGTTGGGCACTGAGGTTATAACGTTTGGCAGCCTCTATTTGTAACGTAGACAGAGAAAAGGGCAATGGCGCAGTATCCGATTCCCGCTTGTCATTATAGGAGGTGACTTGGGCTGGCTGGCCTTCAATACGTTTGACCACATGCTCTGCCAAAGGCCGGTGCAGTAAACGCCCCTCTTCATCCTGATAAGGTTCACAAGACTCGCTGGGCTGCCATAAAGCAACAAAGCGTTCCTCTTTTGGCGTCACAATGTGCGCTTTCACTTCAAAGAAGTCTTTCGATACAAAGTCTTCAATTTCTTCGTCACGGCGCACTACCAATCCCAATACTGGTGTTTGCACCCGCCCCACGGATAACACGCCATCATAGCCGGCATTACGCCCCAGCAAGGTATAAGCACGCGTCATATTGATACCATACAGCCAATCAGCACGCGCACGGGCTAACGCAGAAACACACAAGGGAATAAAATCGCGGTTATCGCGCAGGCGTTCAACCGCCCGTTCGACCGCTTGAGGGTTAAGATCGTTAATCAGACAACGGCGCACGTTCTGCCGCTTTTCCACCGGCAGTGCCAAGTAATCCAACACTTCATCCACCAGCAGTTGCCCCTCTCTGTCAGGGTCACCGGCATGGATCACTTCATCGGCCTCGCCCAGTAGACGCTGGATGGCATTCAGTTGCTTGCTCACCGAGGGGCGCGGCTGTAACAACCATTTTTGCGGGATAATTGGCAAGTCTGCCAATGACCAACGGGCATAACGACTATCGTAAACATCGGGTTGAGCCTGTTCCAGCAAGTGCCCGACACACCAGGTCACCACGTCATGGCTGCCACAGGCAATGAACCCATCCCCACGGCGATGGGGCTTCGGCAATATATCAGCAATGGCACGGGCCAAACTCGGTTTCTCGGCTATAAACAGTCGCATTACTCACCGTTATTCTGGCTATAGGCCATTAAAAATTCTTTCACCTGCGCATAGTTTCCACGGAAAATCACGCGCTGGTTTTTCTTTTCCAATTGATAGCAATACATCGGATCATAGTAGTGTTGTAACAATGGCACCAACCACTGCTGGTGAGCATCACTGTTACCGGTGGCCCGTTGTAATTGCAGCGCCTCTTCCAACCTTTGTGTTAACTGCTGGAAGAGTTCCAACCCCAAACGGCGTCGAATGGCAAACAAGCCGTGATGCAAATACTCATCATATTGCTGCCAACCCTCCAGTTCACCGTAGGTCTGTTCGAAATCGGCTCGCATCCGGTCAATATACTCTTCCTGCAGCCTTGCCACGCGCACGTCAAATGGATCATCAATCACCACCACCGGTGCTTGCTGCATGGCATTGAATAAACTCAACGGCAGGCTATCAGAACCAATCGTCCGGCTTTCATCTTCCACTATCCACTTGCGACAGCCACCATGCTGTTTTTTCAGCATCTGCACCGCCAATTGATTTTCAAAATCAATCTGGCTAGGTTGTTTGGTCAAGGTTCGGCCAAAAGATGAACCACGGTGATGGGCCAGATTTTCCAGGTCAATACCGGACGCCATTTCATTAATCAGTAGCGTTTTACCGCAACCGGTATTGCCACCAACGATCACCATCGGCAAGGTCATCGCCGATTCGAGTGTCTCCAGTAGAAAATGGCGCAGCGCTTTGTAACCACCAATAATCCGCGGATAATCGACCCCGGCCTCATGTAGCCACTGCTGTACCAGTTGAGAGCGCAATCCACCACGGAAACAGTAGAGATAACCGCTTGGCTGCTGTGCTACCTGTTCAATCCAGGCACGAGTCCGCTGCGCCCGTAACTCACCATTGACCAGGCTGTGCCCTAAAGCAATCGCCGCCTGTTGCCCCTGTTGTTTATAACAGGTCCCCACTATTTGGCGTTCGCGGTCATCCATCAGTGGCAAGTTGACTGTCAACGGGAATGCACCTTGCCGAAACTCGATGGGTGCACGTACATCAATAAGCGGAACATCCTCTAAGAAAATGCGCTGATAATCTTTCGTGTCACCCCGTAACTGCTGCGTTAGCACTCGATAACCTCAATCAATGGTTTACCAGGGCGGACGGCATGCAATTCACCTATGGCGTTGATGGCAATACCATGGCGTGCCGCAATCGCCTGCACGTCAGCCTCCGCTTGCGGCAGTACCGCCAGTAACAACCCGCCAGAGGTTTGTGGGTCACACAACAATTGGCGTTGCAGCTCAGTCATGGTACCAATCAGATGGCCGTAGCTTTCATAATTGCGTTGCGTCCCACCCGGTACGCAACCTTGTTTAATATAGGATTCTACCTCGGGTAGCCGGGGTACCTGATCGAACCACAGTGTCGCTTGCAAGCCTGAGCCTTGACACATCTCACTTAAGTGCCCAAGCAAACCAAAACCGGTCACGTCAGTCATTGCCGTGACACCGGCAACGTCAGCAAATTCAGCCCCAGGCTTATTTAATTGGCACATCACTTGGGTGGCCAACCCTTCATGCTCTGGGCGCAATTTGCTTTTCTTCTCTGCGGTGGTCAACACACCGATACCCAACGGTTTGGTTAAGAACAGCCTAGCTCCCGCTTGTGCTGCGCTATTTTTCTTTACCCGTTCGGTACTGACAATACCCGTAACAGCCAGGCCAAAAATGGGCTCGGGTGCATCAATCGAGTGCCCCCCAGCCAACGCGATACCGGCCTGCTGGCAAGCGTATCGCCCACCATCAATTACCTGTTGCGCCACCTCTGCGGGTAATGTGGCAATCGGCCAGCCTAGAATGGCAATCGCCATCAAGGGTTTCCCCCCCATCGCGTAGACATCACTAATGGCATTGGCCGCGGCAATGCGACCAAAATCAAACGGGTCATCGACAATCGGCATAAAAAAATCAGTGGTGCTGATAATGCCGACACCATTACCGATGTCATAAACGGCCGCATCATCACGGGTTTCATTCCCCACCAATAAATTAGGGTCAACAAACTTTTCCTGTTCGCTGTGCAATATCGTCTCAAGTACTTTCGGTGAGATTTTGCAGCCACAGCCAGCACCATGGCTGTACTGGGTTAAACGAATCGCTGGCAATGTCATAATCCACTCCCTCTGAGTAATGCGCGTCAGGATATCATAACGGGTTATTCCCATCGTCATTCAAACTGCTGAGGTGGGTACAGAAAGGTCCGAAAGGTAGATACCCTGTAGCTTGAATCAATGCGCTATAGGGTAGCGCTTGGCGAAGGGATTGATAAGCGGTGGTTGGCATAATGCGTGCGAATGCTCATAAATAGTGCAAAGCGACACCATGATGGGCCACTTTGCACCTGCTTGATCACAGATGGTTCAGAAGTAACTGACAAAAGTCGTGCTATCCGGCGCGACTACTTTTGCCGGGGCCTTCAACTGTGGTGTACCCAAATAAAGGAAGCCAACAATTTCATCCTGCTCACGGCAGGCGAAGGCTTCACGCACCAACGCATTTGCCGTCCAGACGCCAGTACGCCAGATGCCATTGAAGCCCTGTGCCAATGCCGCCATCTGCATCGCCTGCACCGCACAACCGGCTGACACCACCTGTTCCCAGTGGGGGACCTTCGGGTTATCGCTGCAATGGGCAATCACCGTGATGATCAACGGCGCACGGGAAGGGATTTGCTTGGCTTTCTCGATGGCGCTTTCACCCAGTTGGTCCTGTTGGGCCGCGCGCTGCAATAGTTCACTGAAACGCACTAATCCCTGGTTCTCAATCAGCACAAAACGCCAGGGTTGCAGTGCACCATGGTCTGGAGCCCGTAAGCCTGCATTGATGATATTCTGACGCACTTCACCTTCAGGTGCAGGTGCTACCAGGCGCGATGCCGAACGGCGGTTGAGTAACAGTTCTAGTGCATCCATGATTCATTCCTAATAACAATTTTTATTTCACGCACGTTAGCATAGCCCAACAAAGAGTGACAGTTTCTGCAATACTCTCTTTAACCAGCGAATTAAAAAGTTAAAGCTGACATTTGTTTAACCACTCATTACGATAGCGGCGTATACCACCCTATTTTGGAGAGCACATGCGCACATTGTGGCGATTTATTGCCGGTATTTTCAGATGGACCTGGCATCTAATCAATTTTGTCAGGGAGTTGATCCTCAACTTGTTCCTGATTTTTCTGATCCTGATTGGCGTGGGTATTTATCTCACCTTTCAGAATAATGTCTCAATGGAAATCCCCCGCGGGGCACTATTGGTTGATCTGAAAGGCACTGTGGTTGATAGCCCAGCCGTCAATAACCGCTTCCGTCTATTAGGGCGTGAACTACTGGGTACATCCAGTAATCGTCAGCAAGAAAACTCGCTGTTTGATTTGGTGGATACCCTTCGCAAAGCGAAGGACGATAAGAACATCACCGGAATGGTGTTGCAATTAAATGACTTTGTCGGTGCCGACCAACCCTCGTTGCAATATATCGGCAAAGCCCTGCGTGAATTCCGCGATAGCGGTAAACCGATCTATGCCATAGGTGATAGCTACAACCAGACACAATATTACCTCGCCAGCTACGCCACCAAGATTTATCTATCACCACTTGGTGCCGTAGACCTGCATGGCTTTGCCACCAATAACCTGTATTACAAAGCGTTATTGGAAAAAGTGAAGGTTACCACCAACATTTTCCGCGTGGGTACCTATAAATCTGCCGTAGAACCGCTGATTCGTAACGATATGTCGCCAGAAGCACGTGAGGCTGATAGCCGCTGGATTGGCGGATTATGGCAAAACTACCTGGATACGGTAGCAGCCAATCGTCAACTGACCCCAGACCAACTGTTCCCTGGTGCTGCCGATATCATCAACGGCCTCAAAGCCGCAGGGGGAGATACTGCACAGTTTGCCTTGAACAGCAAACTGGTGGATGAGCTCGCTTCCCGACCCGTCATTGAAAATCAATTGGTGAAAACCTTTGGTTGGAATAAAACCAATAATAACTTCAATTCCGTCAGTATCTACGATTACCAACCTCAATCCCCCGCTGAACTGGGGGAAGAGATCGCCGTGGTTTTTGTTAATGGCCCAATCATGGATGGCCCACAAACGGCGGGTAATGTTGGTAGCGATACCACCGCAGAACAATTACGCCAAGCCCGTCTCGATCCCAACATCAAAGCCGTGATACTGCGCGTCAATAGCCCAGGTGGCAGCGTCAGTGCTTCAGAAGTGATTCGTTCAGAATTGGTGGCCATTCGCGCTATTGGCAAGCCGGTGGTGGTTTCTATGGGAGGGATGGCGGCTTCTGGGGGGTATTGGGTCTCCGCACCCGCAGATTATATTATTGCTAGCCCGAGCACTCTCACTGGTTCCATCGGCATTTTTGGCGTGATCAATACCTTTGAGAACACCCTCGATAGTATCGGTGTCAATACTGATGGCGTGGCGACGTCTCCATTGGCGGATATCACCGTCACCAAGGCACTACCCGCTGAGTTCTCGCAAATGATGCAACAGAACATCGAGAATGGTTACAAGAAGTTCATCACGCTGGTGGCTGACTCTCGCAAGATGACCCCAGAACAGGTCGATCAAGTTGCTCAGGGCCACGTCTGGCTGGGTAGTGATGCCAGGAAAAATGGCCTGGTGGACCAACTGGGTGACTTTGATGATGCAGTGAAAAAAGCGGCGGAGTTAGCTAAACTGACCCACTGGCAACTCAGTTGGTTTGTTGATAACCCAAGTCTGGCGGATATCCTGCTTAGCCAGTTTAATGTCTCTATTCACGCCATGCTGCCAGCCATGATTCAATCAATGCTGCCAGCACCATTGAACTCGCTGGCAAAAGCTGCGGCGGAGCAGCCTGGCCTATTCAACAACCTTAATGACCCGCAACATCGTTATGCTATCTGCCTGACCTGCGGTGAAGTTCGCTAACTGTTATCCCTAGGCTCATTCAGCATGGCGATAAATCTCTAGCCCGACAAAGTCGTCGGGCTTTTTTTTTGTTACCATCTCCCTATAATTTGCCCTATTAGCAGGTCATATGAGCCTTACCATGCAAAAAAAATCCATCTACGTCGCCTACACAGGCGGCACTATCGGTATGCAGCGCTCGACGCAGGGTTATATTCCGGTATCCGGGCATCTACAGCACCAACTGTCACTGATGCCAGAATTCCATCGGCCAGAGATGCCAAACTTCACCATTCATGAATATGTGCCATTGATTGACTCTTCAGATATGACGCCAGAAGATTGGCAGCACATCGCTGACGATATTAAAAAGAATTATGATCAATACGATGGCTTTGTGATCCTGCATGGCACTGACACCATGGCTTATACCGCCTCTGCGCTCTCTTTTATGTTGGAGAATCTGGCTAAACCGGTTATTGTGACAGGGTCACAAATCCCTTTGGCTGAATTGCGTTCTGATGGTCAAACCAACCTATTGAATTCGCTCTACTTGGCGGCCAATTATCCAGTCAATGAAGTGAGTTTGTTTTTCAATAATAAGTTGTTTCGCGGCAACCGTACCACCAAGGCCCATGCCGATGGTTTTGATGCCTTTGCCTCACCTAATCTGCCCCCGTTACTGGAAGCCGGGATCCACATCCGCCGTCAGACAGGCATCCCATCGCCGGTTTGCCGTGGGGAACTGGTGGTACATAACATCACGCCACAGCCGATCGGCGTAGTCACTATCTATCCGGGTATTTCTGCTGCGGTGGTACGTAATTTTCTGCTACAACCGGTAAAAGCCCTGATTCTGCGCTGCTATGGTGTGGGCAATGCCCCACAAAAAACCGAATTGTTGGATGAGCTACGCGATGCCTCAGCACGTGGCACTGTGGTAGTGAATCTGACCCAATGTATTTCAGGTAGAGTCAATATGGGGGGATATGCTACCGGTAATGCGCTGGCCCATGCAGGCGTTGTTAGCGGGTTTGATATGACCGTGGAGGCAGCATTAACCAAGCTGCATTACCTGCTGAGCCAACCCTTGACACCCGAGGAGATCCGCAACCTGATGCAGCAGGATCTACGTGGTGAACTGAGCGTGGCAGATTAACCCCTATTGGAGCTGAGATGAAGTCCGCCTTGTTATTAATCGATTTACAAAATGACTTTTGCCCCGGTGGCGCGTTAGCGGTAGCCGAAGGTGATGCCACCATTGCCATCGCCAATCAGGCGATTGACGCTTGTGGTGCGCGCAACGAACCGGTTATTGCCAGCCAGGACTGGCATCCGGCTAATCATCGCAGCTTTGCCATTCACGCTAACGCACCCGTGGGCACCTTGGGTGAACTTGAAGGTTTGCCACAGGTCTGGTGGCCAGTGCACTGCGTCCAGCATAGCTCGGGGGCCGCACTGCACCCTCAGCTTCAGCGCCAACAAATCGCAGCGGTGTTTCGTAAAGGGGAAGATCCCAACATTGATAGCTACAGTGCTTTCTTTGATAACGGCCACCGCACCTCAACCCTTTTGGATAGCTGGTTGAAAACACACGGTGTTACCCAACTTGCCGTGATGGGATTGGCCACTGATTACTGCGTAAAATTCAGCGTATTAGATGCATTGAGCCTGGGTTATCAAACTCAGGTGATTATTGATGGCTGCCGTGGTGTCAATTTGCAGCCCGAAGATAGCCAACGTGCTTTAGCGGAAATGCAGCAAGCGGGAGCAAAATTGGTGACGCTGTCACAATTTATCAACCGCTAATATCCCCTGCACTATTTCCTGCACTATCCCCTTCACTCTCCCCGGTGGGTTGCCCGCTAGCACTAACAACCTCGGGGAGGTTCGCTTGCTACTGTGGTTTCAATTTTACCAGCGGTTCTGCCATAAACTGCTGCTTCAGTTCCTGTTTGCTTTTCATCACAATCTGCCCATCAGTGCCAATACTCATATGTTGTGCTTCAACATTGTGCATTGATTGCCAGAGCATCACCGCTTGCAGACTGTTTTCTTTCTGTTCGGTTGTCAGCGCGACCCCATCGGGCCATTTACCCAGTTCCACCGCCTGGCGCAAACGCTGATAAATTTCCGGCGTCATGCAAGCAATCAAGTCTTTTACTTCCATCAGTCAGTTTTCCTTTAGATGATAATAACCGATAGTTAGCTGAATCGATTTTGTTAATTCTTAATACATAGAGATCCGCTTGCCACCTATTCCCGCCGTCTACTCGAATTATCACGGAGAATCACCTGTTAACCCAGCGTCTGCTCACCACTGTTGTCATCGGTGAAACTCAGTGAGGCAGAGTTGACACAGTAACGTTCCCCCGTTGGCTGTGGCCCATCCGGGAAAACATGCCCCAAATGGGCATCGCAGCTGGCACAGCGGATCTCTACACGTTGCATATTGTGTGAATTATCATCAAGATAACGAATGGCATCAGCAGAAACGGGCTGATAAAAGCTTGGCCAACCGCAGCCTGGATCATACTTGCTGGCGGAGTAAAACAGTGGCGCGTGACAGCACAAACAGTGATACATGCCATCACGCTGGTTATGCAACAATTTGCCTGAAAAAGGCGCCTCAGTCCCCTGTTGCTGCGTCACATGGTGTTGAATGTCATTCAACTCTGTGCGCAATTGATTTTTAGTCATTTGTGCGATTTCCGCCCTTTACCATCACCAACCAAAACAAAACTCAATAATAACAAAAAAACAACAACACCAAGAGGGTTTTTAACCTAGACTGTAGCGGATGTGATGTGTGTAGCGATAAGACGTGATCTTAATCACACATATTGTATTTACTATCTTTATACTTAATAATTTATCCCCATATCAAGCGGAGACTAAGCGCAAATTGTGTGTGCAAATAGCGAACAAAACAGGCACTAGGTTTTGATTTGCAGCAACAATTGACACGATTCCGCTTGACGCTTGGCAAGGTTTTGGTAATTCTACAACCAACCTTTTATTCACTAACAAATAGCTGGTGGAATATATGACTATCAAAGTAGGTATCAACGGTTTTGGCCGTATCGGTCGCATTGTTTTCCGTGCTGCTCAAGAGCGTTCTGACATTGAGATCGTTGCAATCAACGATCTGTTAGATGCAGAATACATGGCTTACATGCTGAAGTATGACTCTACCCATGGCCGTTTCAACGGTACAGTAGAAGTTAAAGACGGCCATCTGGTTGTTAACGGTAAAACCATCCGTTGTACCTCAGAAAGAGATCCGGCTAACCTGAAGTGGAACGAAGTCAATGTTGACGTCGTTGCTGAAGCAACTGGCCTGTTCCTGACTGACGAAACTGCACGTAAGCACATCGCTGCCGGCGCTAAAAAAGTGGTTCTGACTGGGCCATCTAAAGATGATACCCCAATGTTCGTTATGGGCGTAAACCATAAGGCTTACGCGGGTCAGGAAATCGTTTCTAACGCATCTTGCACCACCAACTGCCTGGCTCCTCTGGCTAAAGTGATCAACGACAAGTTTGGCATCGTTGAAGCACTGATGACTACTGTTCACGCAACAACTGCAACTCAGAAAACTGTTGATGGTCCGTCTCATAAAGACTGGCGCGGCGGCCGTGGTGCGGCTCAGAACATCATCCCTTCTTCTACCGGTGCAGCTAAAGCGGTTGGTAAAGTTATCCCAGAATTGAACGGCAAGTTGACAGGTATGGCGTTCCGCGTTCCTACTCCTAACGTGTCTGTGGTTGACCTGACTGCTCGCCTGGCAAAACCAGCTTCTTACAAAGAAATCTGTGCTGCTATCAAAGCCGCTTCTGAAGGCGAACTGAAAGGCGTTCTGGGCTATACCGAAGACGAAGTGGTCTCTACTGACTTTAATGGTGAGAAACTGACTTCTGTATTCGATGCCAAAGCAGGTATCGCTCTGAGCGACACTTTTGTGAAGCTGGTTTCTTGGTACGATAACGAAACCGGTTACTCAAACAAAGTACTGGATCTGATCGCTCACATCTCCAAGTAATCGCAGATGTGGTGTTGATTATAAGGGCGACATTCGTGTCGCCCTTTTTGTACCTGTCCTCTTACCAACCACAGTGTCGTCAACTGTACAGCCCGATCTGACCATTTATCTAAGTTGCGTCTTGTAAATGAGTGGGCATTCTGGCAACTGTTTGCAGCAGTTTAGGCGACAGATATCTCTGTTTTTGCGCCGAATAGAGGCCTTAGCATGAACGAAAAAATTTTCACCTTGCCCGTTACCGAGCAATTATCCCCTTCTATTAGCCTGCGCCAATTGGATGAATTAGCCGTCGTAGTGGTTTCTCATCCTAAAACTCGGGCGGCTATCACCTTACAAGGCGCACATTTACTGGCTTGGCAACCCGATGGAGATCAGCCCGTCATCTGGTTAAGTAACAATACCCCCTTCAAAGCTGGGGTCGCTATCCGTGGCGGTGTACCCATCTGTTGGCCATGGTTTGGCCCAGTCAATAACCCGGCCCACGGATTTGCCCGTAATGTCCCTTGGCAATTAGTCGCCCATGATGAAGATCAAGAAAATGTCAGCCTGACCTTCAAATTGCAGGATAATGCAGAAACCCGAAAACTGTGGCCACATGCCTTTAGCCTGACGGCTCACTTTAAGTTCGGTACTGAATGCGATATCGCGCTAGAGTCGCAAGGTGACTATCAGGCTACCGCCGCACTCCATTCCTATTTCCAAATCGGAAATATTGACAAGATTAAAGTTGCCGGTTTAGGTGAACACTTTATTGATAAAGTGGCAGAAGGTATTGAAGCGCATCAGGTGGGTGAACTGGAATTTACCGGTCGGACAGACCGTATCTATACCCAGCCAGCCGCCACTAGTCTGATTAAAGACCCGGTATTACAGCGCACAATTGAAGTTAATCACCAGCATATCAGTGATGTTGTCGCTTGGAACCCAGGGGTTGAACTCTCTTGCAGCATGGCCGATATGCCGAATGACGGTTATAAAACCATGGTCTGCGTAGAAACGGCTCGTGTCACCAGGCCCTTGCTAGTTACCCACGAACACCCTGCCCGTTTGGCAGTTAAAATCCGCAGCATCAAAAATCGTTGAGTTAATAAACCGAGGTGAAAGCTATCCATTGCTTTCGCCTTGCTGGTTTTCTATGGGGATGGCAAAACACGTAGTACAGTAACCTGCATCTCAGTGGTAGCCAAGCAGCCTACTTGTTTAACGCCCTTTTTTAGTGCAAGAGCGCACTAAAAAAGAGCACAGCACCATTAAAAACTATAGGAAATCCCTGTCAATAACGAACCGGAATAGGATTTATCCACCATTGGGCTGTCTTTAATTTCACTGGCCAAACTGGTGTAACGCCCAGTGAAGAAGCCAGTCCAGTTGGTGTTGATTTTATATTGGGTGGTCAGTTCAAGATAAGGTGACACACTACTGCTCGGTGTATAGGTATTGAAACCACTACGGCGTGACTCATTACCATTAACGCCAAAATAATATTTATTCTGGTTTGAGCTATTCATGGTCATCCCCAGCGCAGGGATAATACGCCAGTCACCTGTCTGGAAGCGGTATAGATAAGCCACATCGCCTACCAGGCCATTGCTGTTATTCAACACATCACCGACCAAGGTGCTGCGGATTGTTCCCCAATCAGCATTATATGAATAAGCCATACCGCCCATTAGCGTACTGCGGCGCTTATCCAACTGCTTCATACGATCATCATCACTATCATCGGGGTCAAAATTCAGCGGCGAATAGAGTACGATAACACTTAACTGGTTTTGCTGGTCGCGCCACAGGTTATAACCCGCCATCAATGAACGGAAGTGAAAGTTTTCCCCTTCGTAATTGATAATAGGAACGGGATAGACGCGGTCCTGATAACCACGATAAGGGCCAGGTGTGAGCAATGCTGAAGCACCCAGTGACCAAGTTCCTGCCTGAGCATTGTGAGCACAAGTGACAGCGGCAACAATAATCGCTAATGTTTTTAATGAAGGTATTTTCACGATGTTTTCCCATACATAAAAAAGGTAAATGTCATAACGTAAATAGTTTATGTGAAAATATGTTTCCGTGTGTGATATTTACAATAAAAAACAGTTATAAGTCAATAAATGAGCAGATAACGCTCATTTATTCTGCTGAATTAGCCCCTACTTCTCGTCTATTCTACGCCGCCCTTCCAGTCTCTCCGCAGTAACCGCAAGTGAGTCATTGATATGGCTTAAAAAAAATTTTATTGATGCAGGAAATTTTCCAGTATGCAACTAGACTTATATCGGAAGGTGGATTTATCCTGAGGTCGGTTGAATAAAGCGCAACTCGCGATAATAAATCTATCATGTTGGCATACGAGTTGCTGTACTCAGTTATGCTTCCCACTTTCAGGAGCCACAATATAAACACCAGCTCCTTTTTTAACCTGTGCTAATAACGAAAGGACGGGCATCGCCATGAACATATTTGACCACTATCGTCAGCGCTACGAAGCAGCCAAGGACGAAGAGTTCACACTGCAGGAATTTCTTACCATTTGCCGGCAAGATCGCAGTGCATATGCCAATGCAGCAGAACGGCTGTTGATGGCTATCGGTGAACCAGTCATGGTGGATACCGCGCTTGAATCGCGCATGTCACGCCTGTTTTCCAACCGGGTCATCGCACGTTATCCTGCATTCGAGGAATTCTACGGCATGGAGGAAGCTATCGAGCAGATAGTTTCTTACTTGAAACACGCCGCGCAAGGACTTGAGGAGAAGAAACAGATCCTTTATCTGTTGGGCCCAGTAGGTGGTGGTAAATCATCCCTTGCTGAACGGCTAAAAGACTTGATGCAACGTGTCCCTATTTACACGCTGAGTGCTAATGGTGAACGTAGCCCGGTAAACGATCACCCATTATGCCTGTTCAACCCACAGGAAGACGCCACTATTCTGGAGCAGGAATACAATATTCCCCGGCGTTATCTTGGCAGCATTATGTCGCCATGGGCAGCCAAACGTCTGCATGAATTCGGTGGTGACATCACTAAATTCAAAGTAGTGAAGGTTCGTCCATCCATTCTGGAACAGATAGCTATCGCCAAAACTGAACCCGGTGATGAGAATAACCAGGATATCTCTGCCTTGGTAGGTAAAGTAGATATCCGTAAGTTGGAGAACTATGCCCAGAACGATCCGGATGCCTACGGCTATTCCGGTGCCTTGTGTCGTGCCAACCAAGGTATTATGGAATTTGTCGAGATGTTCAAGGCACCGATCAAAGTGCTGCACCCTCTGCTGACCGCCACTCAGGAAGGTAACTACAACGGTACTGAGGGGATCTCTGCCCTGCCATTCAGCGGCATTATTCTGGCGCATTCTAACGAGTCAGAATGGGTCACTTTCCGCAACAACAAAAACAATGAGGCCTTCCTTGACCGGGTTTATATCGTCAAGGTCCCTTACTGCCTGCGGGTGTCCGAAGAGATCAAAATCTACGACAAACTATTGGATCACAGTGAGCTAACCCATGCCCCTTGCGCCCCTGGTACGTTAGAGACACTGGCACGCTTTACCGTATTGTCACGTCTTAAAGAGCCAGAAAACTCCAGTATTCACTCAAAGATGCGTGTCTACGACGGTGAAAGCCTGAAAGACACCGATCCCAAAGCCAAGTCATATCAAGAGTATCGTGACTATGCTGGGGTTGATGAAGGCATGAATGGTCTTTCAACCCGTTTTGCCTTCAAGATACTGTCTCGGGTCTTCAACTTTGATCATGCCGAGGTGGCTGCAAACCCAGTACATTTGTTCTACGTGCTTGAGCGACAAATTGAACGTGAACAATTCCCGCAAGAACAGGCAGAAAAATATCTGGAGCACCTGAAAGGCTACCTGATACCGAAGTATGCCGAGTTTATCGGTAAAGAGATCCAGACAGCTTATCTGGAATCCTACTCGGAATATGGTCAAAACATTTTTGATCGCTACGTGACCTATGCCGATTTCTGGATCCAGGATCAGGAATACCGTGATCCCGATACCGGTCAACTGTTTGATCGCGAGTCTTTAAACGCCGAACTGGAGAAAATTGAAAAACCAGCAGGTATCAGTAATCCAAAAGATTTCCGCAATGAAATCGTTAATTTTGTCCTGCGGGCTCGTGCTCATAACAGCGGCCACAATCCTAACTGGACCAGTTACGAGAAGTTGCGCACCGTCATCGAGAAAAAAATGTTCTCGAATACGGAAGAGTTACTGCCCGTTATTTCCTTCAATGCCAAAACCTCAACGGATGAGCAGAAAAAACATGATGATTTTGTCGACCGTATGATGGAGAAAGGCTACACCCGTAAACAGGTTCGCCTGCTGTGCGAATGGTATCTGCGGGTCAGAAAATCATCATGATGTAAGCTACATGACGTCATATACCTAAGTGGTTTCAAGTGACAGCGTGCGCCCAAGGAGGGGCGAGTCATTACGCCAAACTTGAATGATCGTGGATATATGCTTTATGGCTTGCCGGGCAACGTTGTTTGGGGGATGTATGGCCTATTTCATTGATCGACGGTTAAATGGCAAAAACAAGAGCATGGTGAACCGCCAGCGCTTCTTGCGTCGCTATAAGTCGCAAATCAAACAGTCGATAGCTGAAGCCATCAATAAACGTTCGGTCACCGACGTAGACAGTGGGGAATCCGTGTCGATTCCTAGCGGCGATATCAGCGAACCCATGTTTCATCAAGGCTCTGGCGGTAAACGTCAGCGTGTTCATCCAGGCAACGACCATTTTGTGCAAAATGACCGTATTGAGCGCTCCCAAGGTGGCGGTGGCGGCGGTGGAAGTGGCCAAGGGGATGCCAGCCAGAATGGTGAAGGCCAGGATGAATTTGTGTTCCAAATCTCCAAAGATGAATATCTCGATTTACTGTTTGAAGACTTGGCGTTGCCTAATCTGAAGAAGAATCAGTATAAGCAGCTTACCGAGTTCAAAACCCATCGTGCTGGTTACACGGCAAACGGCGTGCCTGCCAATATCAGTGTGGTGCGCTCGTTGCAAAACTCATTGGCACGACGTACTGCTATGACGGCAGGTAAACGGCGTGCTTTGCATGAACTGGAAAATAGTCTCAGCCTGTTGGAAAACAGTGAACCTGCTCAATTGCTGGAAGAGGAACGCCTGCGTAAGGAGATTGCTGAGCTGCGTAAAAAAATTGAAAGTGTGCCATTTATTGATACTTTCGACCTACGCTATAAAAACTATGAGCGCCGCCCTGAACCTTCCAGTCAGGCGGTGATGTTCTGCCTGATGGATGTCTCTGGTTCAATGGATCAGCCAACCAAAGATATGGCCAAACGTTTTTATATTCTGCTGTATCTCTTCCTCAGCAGAACCTATAAAAATGTCGAGGTGGTATACATTCGCCACCATACGCAGGCCAAAGAAGTGGACGAGCAAGAGTTCTTCTATTCGCAGGAAACTGGCGGCACTATCGTTTCCAGTGCACTGAAGTTAATGAACGAAGTGATAGAAGAGCGCTACGACCCTGCTCAATGGAATATTTATGCCGCTCAAGCTTCAGATGGCGATAACTGGGCTGATGATTCGCCTCTGTGTTACGAGTTGTTGGCAAAAAATACGTTGCCGATGGTACGTTACTATTGTTATATCGAAATCACCCGCCGTGCTCATCAGACCCTGTGGCGGGAGTATGAACATTTACAAGCAACCTTTAAAAACTTCGCCATGCAGCCAATACGTGAGCCGGAGGATATTTACCCTGTATTTAGGGAGCTGTTCCAGAAGCAAACCGTATAGTGTTATGACGACCCACACAGCCAGTCAATTGACTGGCTGTGTGAGATCTTTTATTAAACGGCAAGCTATACACGCCCGTGCTCCGAGCAACTCTCCCCTGCCTGTTTATTGATAATGGTGTACCATCAGCGCAATACCACGCCGAGGAAACCCGCATGCACCACCTGATGTTAGATATTGAAACCCTGGATATCACCCCCAGCGCAGTGATCCTGGCTGTTGCCGCCGTGTTCTTTGACCCCAAAACTGGCGAACTAGGCGCAGAATTTGATGTTGCGGTCAACTGTCAGCAAGAGCAACCCGGGCGAACCATCAGTCTGGAAATCGTCGCTTGGTGGGCAAAACAATCAGATGAGGCACGCAAATTAGCTTTTGGCGGTACAGAAAGCCTGAAACGCGTATTAACCGGCCTGAGTCGTTTTATTCATATAAACAGTACGGATACCGTGAAAGTGTGGGGCAACGGTAAAGAGTTTGATTGCGTTATTTTGGAACATGCTTTCAAGCAACTGGGCATGCCCTGCCCGTGGAAGTTCTGGGATACACAAGATGTCCGCACCATTATCACCTTGGCCGAGTTAAATGGCTTCAACCCCAAAAAACAGCGGGCATTTGAAGGCACGCCGCACCGGGCGTTGGATGATGCCAAACATCAGGCACGTTATGTGGCTGATGCCATCTCCGCACTTTATACCCGTCACCAATGAAGCCGCAGCGGTGTTGGCTACGCTCTTTCACCCTAGTCACATAGTTATCTATGCTCCTAGGGAGTTATGAACCTCATCCATGAGGTTCACCCTGCGGGCCAGCACTAGTGCTGTTCAAATCGGTTCCTGACCGATTTGTCACTCGCTTGCCGCCTACCTGCAACTCCATTGAACTTGGGTATATCAGCGTAAGGCGGTTTTGTAGAAAACTGGCGAGTATCAGTTAAGGTGATGCTGTAGCTTAAACAGCGCTAGTATAGCGCCCCACCGCCAAATCGTCAGAGGCTATCGCGGGTGTAATACCAGAAACCAGATCCGCCAGCAGTTGCCCGGAACCACAAGCCATGGTCCAGCCCAAGGTACCATGCCCGGTATTCAGATAGAGATTTTTCAGGGGCGTTTTGCCAACGATCGGCGTGCCATCAGGGGTCATCGGCCGCAATCCTGTCCAGAACGAGGCTTGCTCAATTCGCCCCCCATGAGGATAAAGGTCACGCACCACCATCTCCAACGTTGCTCGTCGTTTCTGTTCTAGCTGGCTATTAAAACCGACAATCTCCGCCATGCCTCCCACACGAATACGTTGGTCAAACCGCGTAATGGCGATTTTATAGGTTTCATCCAGCACGGTTGAAATGGGTGCAGCCATTTCATCTGCAATCGGAATGGTTAACGAATAGCCCTTCAGAGGATAGACCGGTATCGGAAACCAATCACCCAGCAATGCCGTCGAATAAGCCCCTAGCGCCATGACATAGCAATCTGCTTTTATCAGATCACGACCACATTGCACCCCGATGACTTTATCTCCCTCCACCAATAAACGATCAATCGTTTGATTGAAAAAGAAATTAACCCCCGCCAATTTTGCCATTTCTGCCAATCGCTGGCTAAACAGCTGGCAATCTCCCGTTTCATCATTGGGCAACTGTAAGCCGCCCACTAATTTGTGAGCCACCTGAGCCAATGCCGGTTCAACGGTGGACAATTGATTGGCAGACAATAACTGGTAAGGAACACCAGCCCCTTCCAACACCACGATATCTTTGCTGGCGTTATCGAACTGCTGTTGAGAGCGGAACAGTTGTAATGTGCCTTTTTGACGACCTTCATACTGGATCCCGGTCTCCTGACGCAGCAGTTTAAGGCAATCACGGCTATATTCCGCCAACCGCACCATGCGGCTTTTATTGGTCTTATAGTGACTGATGTCGCAATTTTTCAACATCTGCCACATCCAATGCAGTTGAAAACAACTGCCATCAAGATGAATAGCCAACGGAGCATGCCGCTGGAACATCCATTTAATCGCCTTTAATGGCACACCCGGTGCGGCCCAGGGAGCTGCATAGCCAGGGGAAATCTGCCCGGCATTCGCCGCACTGGTCTCAAGTGCTGGCCCAGGTTGACGATCGATCACCGTCACTTGATGACCGGCTTTTGCCAAGTACCAAGCGCTACTCACCCCCACCACACCACTGCCTAAAATTAGCACTCGCATCTCTCACCCCTGCATGGCTTTCACCCAGCATAATTATCCTCTTCATTCTTCAAGCTGCTTGGGTGTTAGCTGCGCTCTATCACCCCAGTCACATAGTCAGCTATGCTCCTGGGGATTCCTTCGCTGGCTGCCTACAAGCAATCCGAATAATTCTGGGTATAGCCATGGTGAAGAATTAATTCAGTGATAGTCAACTCGGCAAAATGAGTCAACCATACTGATAATACTCACAATAAGTGGTTTCAGTCCCTCTTTAAGTGACAGCAGCTGCAACTTGGATAAGTCTAATACCTAAATTACCTCATGTTTATCAATCACAGATGATTTCAAACGATTTATTGTGACTTAGACTATCATTGTAAAAGGGTCTGCCAAATGAGCGGGATCTGTTAATAACGAGGGTGCGCTGATGACTACTTCGACACATAAAAAAGTGAAGGCAGATAAACGTCTGAGCGATGGACCGGACTGGACGTTCGACCTGCTGCGAGTTTATCTGGAACAGATTGATCGTGTCGCCAAGCATTACCGGCTCGACACCTATCCACACCAGATCGAGGTGATTACCTCCGAACAGATGATGGATGCCTATTCCAGCGTCGGGATGCCGATTAACTATACGCACTGGTCATTCGGCAAAAAATTCATTGAAACTGAGCAGCGTTATAAGCATGGTCAGCAAGGCCTGGCCTACGAGATCGTTATCAATTCCAACCCTTGTATCGCTTATCTGATGGAAGAAAACACCATCACCATGCAAGCTCTGGTGATGGCGCATGCTTGCTATGGGCATAACTCGTTTTTCAAAAATAATTATCTGTTCCGCAGTTGGACGGATGCCAGTTCGATTGTCGATTATCTGTTGTTTGCACGCCATTACATCAGTCAGTGTGAGGAGCGTTATGGTGTGGAAGAAGTGGAAAAACTGCTCGATTCCTGCCATGCCTTGATGAACTACGGTGTTGATCGCTATAAACGACCACAAAAAATCTCACTGGTGGAAGAGAAAGCACGTCAGAAAGTGCGTGAAGAGTATCTGCAGAGCCAGGTAAATTCTCTGTGGAAAACCTTGCCACGTATCGCGCGCGAAGAGTCGCCGGGGCAAGCATTGCGTTTCCCCCGCGAACCGCAGGAAAATATTCTCTATTTTATGGAGAAAAATGCGCCGTTACTGGAGCCATGGCAACGGGAAATTTTGCGCATTGTGCGTAAAGTAAGCCAATACTTCTATCCACAAAAACAGACTCAGGTCATGAATGAAGGGTGGGCAACCTTTTGGCACTACACCATCCTGAACCATCTCTACGATGAAGGGCGGGTAACGGATCGCTTTATGCTGGAGTTTTTACACAGCCATACTAACGTGGTCTATCAACCGGCCTACAATAGCCCCTATTATAATGGGATTAACCCTTATGCATTAGGCTTTGCCATGTATCAGGACATTAAGCGTATCTGTCAGTTTCCCACCGAAGAGGACCGCTACTGGTTCCCAGATATTGCCGGTAAAGACTGGCTGGATACCTTACATTTCGCCATGCGTGACTTTAAGGATGAGAGTTTTATCAGCCAGTTCCTGTCGCCTAAGCTGATGCGCGACTTCCGCCTATTTAGCGTATTGGATGACGATCACAACAATTATCTGGAAATTTCGGCGATCCACAACGAGGAAGGCTACCGTGCGATTCGCCAAGCGCTGTCAGCACAATATAACCTCAGTAATCACGAGCCTAATATCCAGGTCTGGAATGTTGACCTGCGCGGTGATCGCTCTTTGACATTACGTCATGTTCCGCAAGACAGAGCACCATTAGACAAAAGCCGCAAAGATGTGATGAAACACCTGCACCGATTGTGGGGATTCGATATTATCCTGGAACAACAAAATGAAGATGGCAGTATAGAGTTGCTTGACCGTTGCCCACCAAGGCCAACCCAATTATAGCCTCAATCCGCTTCAGTTCATTCAAGCTGCAGGGCTCTTCTGCAGCTTGAATCTCATGGAGACCTATCTACGATGTGCTTCGGCAAGATCACTTGGCATGGTACCTTGCATACTCTGCCAGATAGCCCCACTCTCTTTACCGTAATTACGGACACAATCCATCACTTGGTCGTACATTTTCTCATGGCACAGGCTCGACAATTTATTGTAAAAGCTGAGTGCCAACTGACGTGCTTCTGGATTTGAAAAATAATATCGCCCAACCCGGATATAGAGCCCTTTCAAGCCGTTAATGATCAAGCCATAAATCGGATTACCTGAGGCGAACGCCAGGCCACGAAATACTTCATAATCAAGCTGATCGAAGGCATCAGTCTGCTCATCAGCCTGTGTGGCTTTAGCTAATATTTCTAGCGCCTGCTCTGGATGGTTGCGCACAGCGGCGCGGATAAAAATAGACGCGATATTGGTACGTACCGCCAGCAAATTATCAATCAACTGTGGCACGCTATTATGATCAAGACGTGCCAGCGTCTCTAAGATATTAAGACCTGAAGTTTCCCAAAAATTGTTCACTTTGGTGGGCTTACCATGTTGAATGGTCAACCAGCCATCGCGGGCCAATCGCTGTAATACCTCACGTAAAGTGGTGCGCGTAACGCCAATCAACTCTGAAAGCTCACGCTCTGCAGGCAAGATAGAGCCGGGCGGGAAACGATTATTCCAAATACTTTCAATAAGATATTCTTCCGCAAAACCGGCAGGGCTCTGGGCCTTTATAACCATGTGTAATGTCCGTGGCGATGATCATCAATAATTGTAATCGTCTGATCATACCAGATCACTATGGCATCACATAGTATGAGTAAAAGGCAATAAACGAAAGTGTGCATAATCCGACAAAAAACCACTTCTATTCGATGCTATGCAAGCAGACGAAAGGCAAGATAAGTTAAATGGTGACGGGTATATATTTACCTGAAACACTGAGTTAGGTAAGCTCGACCTCGTGCGCACTCATTTTAAGGCTTCTCGAAATAACATGACTATAACAATTCGTTCCGCATTGATGAAAAATTTTCTCGGGGATTCTCCCGACTGGTATAAATGGGTGATCATAAGTTTTCTGCTGCTCAATCCGCTGGTCTTTTTTCTGGTCAGTCCCTTCGTGGCAGGTTGGTTGCTGGTGGTGCAGTTTATCTTCACCTTAGCGATGGCATTAAAATGCTACCCACTACAACCCGGTGGATTATTGGCTATTGAGGCCACCTTGATCGGCATGACTAGCCCGGCACATATCGGCGAGGAAATTGCCAATAATCTTGAAGTGCTGCTGCTGCTGATATTCATGGTCGCTGGCATCTATTTTATGAAGCAATTGCTGCTATTTCTTTTTACCAAGCTGTTGCTTAGTATCCGCTCAAAAATGCTGCTTTCTCTCGCCTTCTGTGGTGCTGCTGCCTTCCTTTCCGCCTTTCTGGATGCTCTGACGGTGATAGCCGTGGTTATCAGTGTCGGTACCGGTTTTTATGCTATCTATTACAATGTGGTGGCTAAACAAGCAGATAATAATTCGCAAATTGCTGATGACAGCCTCATTGATAATCCTGAACACCAGCAAATCATGGAACAATTCCGCAGTTTCTTGCGCAGCCTGCTGATGCATGCTGGCATAGGGACCGCACTCGGCGGCGTAATGACCATGGTCGGGGAGCCGCAAAACCTGATCATCGCCAAAAACGCAGGCTGGGGATTTGTCGAATTTTTTCTACACATGACCCCCGTAACGCTGCCAGTCTTCGTTTGTGGGCTACTGGTTTGTCTTTTGGTTGAGCGTTTTCGGTTGTTTGATTACGGAACCAAACTACCAGAACCGGTGCGTGAAGTGCTCAAAGAGTTCGATCGTAAGGCAAGCGCCAAGCGTAACCGTCAGGATAAAGTCAAACTAGTGATACAGGCATTGGTTGGCGTATGGTTGGTAGTGGCTCTCGCTTTCCACTTAGCCGAGGTTGGTTTGATTGGCCTGTCGGTTATTATTCTGGTCACTTCATTCTGTGGCGTCACCGATGAACATGACATTGGCAAAGCGTTTCAAGAAGCCTTGCCTTTCACCGCCCTGCTGACGGTCTTTTTCACTGTCGTGGCTATCATTATCGAGCAACAACTGTTTAGTCCGGTGATCCAGTTTGTCCTTCAGGCCCCACCAAGCACGCAGATCTCCCTGTTCTATCTGTTCAACGGCCTGCTCTCTTCCGTTTCAGATAACGTTTTTGTAGGAACGGTGTATATCAATGAAGCTAGAGCCGCACTAGAACAGGGGCTTATTTCCCTCAAACAGTTCGAAATGTTGGCCGTCGCCATTAACACCGGTACCAATCTGCCTTCTGTTGCCACACCTAATGGCCAAGCTGCCTTTCTGTTTTTGTTAACCTCATCGCTGGCACCACTGCTACGTATCTCTTATGGGCGTATGGTCTGGATGGCGTTACCTTATACGCTGGTACTGACACTGGTTGGCTTATTATGTGTGCACTATGCCTTGGTCCCGGTTACCGAATGGCTGACTCAATGGAACTGGATATCCCCGCCGTCACTTAACGTCATCTCATCAGTAACGGCACATTAGGTTATAGTATCCACAGTATTAGTCATGATTAAATGACGACGCCTCAATTGCATACTAAACCAGCAAACGAGGCGCCATTAATCCTTTACTGGCTAAAATTTTTCATTGAATCAGTGACTGGTGGCTGGCAGCGGGGGAAAATTGGTTTACACTCCCTGTTCAATAGCTTACTGCATGGAAGAGTATATATGTTGCAATTCTTTAACCGCTGCTCCAAAGGGCGCGGTGCTTGGATCTTGATGGCTCTCACTGCACTGGCACTGGAGTTGACCGCACTCTATTTCCAACACGTTATGTTGCTGCAACCTTGTGTCATGTGCATCTACGAACGCGTTGCTCTGTTTGGCATCCTGGCCGCGTCACTGATTGGCGCAATAGCACCGAAAAGCGCCTTACGCTATCTTGCTATCCTATTGTGGCTCTATAGCGCCGGGGAAGGTCTACGGTTGGCGTGGAAACATACCATGATCCAACTACACCCATCGCCCTTCAATACCTGTGACTTTTTTGTCAATTTCCCTAGCTGGCTCCCCTTGGATAAATGGGCTCCTGCCATATTCCACGCATCGGGTGACTGTTCGTTACTTCAATGGCAATTTCTGTCATTGGAGATGCCGCAATGGTTAATCGGCATCTTTGCCGCCTATCTGTTGGTGGGTATTCTGGTACTGATCAGCCAATTTGTACGCCCGCGTAAGCGTGATCTGTTTGGACGTTCCTATTAAATTTTCGGGATGGGGTTGATTTCAAGGATGAAAAATGAGTCGACCTTGGTGATGGAAAGAACGCCATCACCATTTAAACGCTAACTCGAAGCAACCTGGCTAACGCCTGTCAGCAAATTACTTCGCCCAACCAGGTTTGTTTAAAATGTGATCCTGCCAGTCCACCACTTCACTCTCGCGCACCGCAATATGGCGCACAGAGATGCGTTCGCCATGCATCGCTGCTTTTGAACCACTGATTAACGGGTGCCAAGTTGGTAAAGTGTGACCTTCACCAATCAGGCGGTAGGCACAGGTGGGGGGCAACCACTCGAAACTTTTGAGGTTCTCACGCGTCAACTTGATGCAATCTTCCTCCAGTTCAAAGCGCTGTTCATAGTGACGGCACTGGCAGGATTTTATATTAAGCTGATCACAGGCCACATTGGTGAAATAAATCTCATCGGTATCTTCGTCGATCAATTTATTCAAGCAACATTGCCCACAGCCATCACACAGTGACTCCCACTCTGCTTCAGACATTTCATCCAGCGTTTTCTGTTGCCAAAAAGGAGGTTGTGACATATTGGTGGTTTCCGAAGATAGAGAAATAACGGCCAGCAGGCTTCAATGGGCACTATATAGCATACCCACACGCCTGCACGCTACCAGATATCTCCTCGCTTGAGAAACCAATGGGCGGCCTGCTTGGGCAAAATAGTGTTGGCAAGCCGCAAGACGCTGGTGTGAAATTAGATAACCCGCGTAGTGAGTGATTTGCCATTAAGCGATATTTTCAACGTATCACCAGCGGTCATCGGACCTACACCCTGCGGGGTACCCGTCAAAATGATATCACCAGGGCGCAACGTGAAGAAACGGCTCATATAGGCAATCAACGGTATAATCGGCGTGATCATATCGCGGGTGTTTCCTTGCTGACGCAATTGATCATTAAGCGTCAAGGTCAGTTCCGCATTTTGCGGATCACCAAATTCAGCCACTGGAATAAACCCTGAAATGGGGCAAGAACCATCAAACCCTTTCGCTTTCTCCCAAGGTTGCCCCGCCTTTTTGAACCCAGCTTGTAATTCACGCAACGTTAAGTCGAGAGCGACACCGTACCCTGCTATAGCCCGAAACACACGATCTTCATTGGCCTGCTTCAGCGGCGAACCGATCAGTACCGCTAACTCAACCTCATGATGCACTTCCCCAAACTCTTTAGGGATCGCTATCGGCTGACGGATATCGCACAAGGCAGTTTCAGGTTTAATAAATAATACCGGCTCAGCGGATACCTTATTGCCCATCTCCTTGATGTGGTCAGCATAATTGCTTCCGACGCACACCACCTTACTTACCGGAAAATCGAGCAACGCACCTTGCCAGTCTCTATGTTGATACATTCCGTTTCTCCCAACCACAATGCCAAAATTATATACTCTTCGCCATTCACGCTGTAGTCAACTGCAACATCATTGAATAGTGATGTGCTAAACAGTGGATTATTTCTTGCCGGATGAACAATGCTGATTCATTAAATTTTCTACCGGCGGCGGGACTTGCAGATAAAACCCTTGCTCTTTTAGTGCCTCTTTCACTTTTTCGATATCCGCCGAGGCCAATTTTTTACGCTCATTCAATGAAAGCATCATCGATAACTGCGGTATACCAAAACTTTTCAGCAGTTCTTCGGGCACACGAGAAAAATCGTCTTTTTTTTCAACATAAAGGTAAGTTTGATCACGTTTAGGGCTTCTATAGATCACACAATGCATTTTTAAAACTCTATTTAATTGAGACTGCGGCTTGCCTGGATATAACTCTGACTATAACATGTTTATGATACGTCGGAATATCGTACCCCGAGTGGTATTCAGGGGATTTAACGTTGCTGAAACTGAGTCAGGATAGATGTCACAATCGCCAATTGAGCTAAAAGGCAGCAGTTTTACCCTATCGGTTGTTCATTTGCATCATTCGGACCCCGAGGTAATTCGTCAGGCACTGCAAGAGAAAGTAAACCAGGCGCCCGCTTTTCTCAAAAATGCCCCTGTTGTCATCAATGTTGCTGCACTGGACAGTGACGCAAACTGGAAACAACTGCAGCAGGCTTTCACTTCTGCGGGGTTGCGTGTGGTTGGCATCAGCGGATGCAAAGATGAGCAGCAAAAACGTGCTTTTGCCCGCGCGGGTTTACCCTTGCTCAATGAGGGGAAAGCACAGAAAGCCGCTCCACCCGCACCAGCCGCTCCTGTTATACCGGATAATGCCCCTGCTAAAACGCGCATCATCAATACACCAGTGCGTTCAGGCCAACAAATTTATGCTCGTAACAGCGATTTAATCATCACCAACAATGTCAGTGCTGGCGCTGAATTGATCGCCGATGGCAATATTCATATTTATGGCTCGCTACGCGGGCGGGCATTGGCTGGTGCCTCTGGCGATCCACAATGTCAGATTTTTTGCACCTCCCTGAGTGCTGAGCTAGTCTCTATTGCAGGGCAATATTGGGTGAGCGACCAGATACCGGTTGATTTTTTCGGCCAGGCGGTACGCCTCAGCCTATTGAATAATACATTAACCATACAACCTTTAAATTAAGCCCTTTTGACAAGGAATACTTTTCATGGCACGCGTTATTGTTGTTACCTCGGGTAAAGGGGGCGTTGGCAAGACCACATCAAGTGCAGCCATTGCTACCGGCTTAGCCCAAAAAGGCAAGAAGACTGTCGTGATCGATTTTGATATCGGCCTGCGTAACCTTGACCTCATCATGGGATGTGAACGCCGGGTAGTTTATGATTTTGTTAACGTTATTCAGGGTGATGCCACACTGAACCAGGCGTTAATCAAAGACAAACGTACCGAAAATCTGCATATTCTGCCCGCTTCGCAGACGCGTGATAAAGACGCGCTTACTTACGAAGGTGTTGAGAAGGTACTCAATGATCTCGACGAGATGGGTTTTGAATTTATCGTCTGTGACTCTCCTGCCGGGATCGAAACTGGCGCATTAATGGCGCTCTATTTCGCTGATGAAGCCATTATTACCACTAACCCTGAGGTCTCTTCCGTTCGTGACTCTGACCGCATTCTAGGCATTTTGGCCTCCAAGTCACGCCGTGCCGAAAAAGGCGAAGAGCCTATCAAGGAACATCTGCTGTTGACTCGCTACAATGCAGGGCGTGTCAACCGTGGCGATATGTTGAGCATGGAAGATGTGCTGGAAATTCTGCGTATTCCGCTGGTCGGTGTGATCCCGGAAGATCAATCCGTATTGCGCGCGTCCAACCAAGGGGAACCTGTTATTCTGGATAAAGAGTCGGATGCCGGTAAGGCCTATGACGATACTGTTTATCGCCTGTTAGGCGAAGAGCGTCCATTCCGCTTCATCGAAGAAGAGAAAAAGGGCTTCCTGAAACGCCTTTTTGGGGGATAAATCATGGCTTTGTTAGACTTCTTTCTGTCCCGCAAAAAATCGACAGCCAGCGTAGCCAAGGAGCGGTTGCAGATTATCGTCGCAGAACGTCGTCGCGGAGATAGTGAACCACGCTATCTACCTGATTTGAAACGCGATATCTTGGCTGTAATTTGTAAATATGTTCAAATTGACCCTGAAATGTTACATGTACAATTCGAACATAAAGGCGACGATATTTCAGTGCTTGAACTTAATGTGACACTGCCGGAATCGGAAGAGTCCACTAAATGATCGCTCTCTATTAGCCCCCTGAATCTTCTATCAGGGGGCAATCATGGTCAGAACCAATTTAGGTCAACTAGCCGAGACTCAAATAGCCAATTGCCCACACAAGTCAGCGTTAGCTACCCTGCAAAATAGCTTGTAGTGGTGCTGTCAATAAGGCTCCACGCCAACCACTGATTAACTCTGGTTGTGTATCATTCTCTTTTAATTTCCAATGCCAGTTCAGCAATTGATTGATCTGCCGCCGTGAAGCTAGCAATTCTGCACTTAAACCACTCTGTTCACTGACTGCCGTAATCACCGCTTTTATTTCTTTAAACACTCGCTTATAGCCTGGTTGATCAATCAGGTTAAGCAAGGGTTCAGGCAAGTCAGACTCATCAAGGGCATTAGCCTGCGCCACCAAGGCCAGTAAGGTGTTACCATGGTAGCGGATCTCTTGCCCACTCAGGCCTAACGCATCAAGTTCACCCAATGAGCCAGGCATATAACGCGCCACTGCCCACAGATTCTCTTCACGCACCACGAAATTCACAGCCAGATCACGCTCACGTGCCTGCTGTAGCCGCCAGGCAGCTAATAGCTGCAAACAGCCTAATTGACGTGGAGTTAACTGCCAGGCATTAGTAATTTCACGATACGCCAGTTCAGGGCGTAACGTTTCACTACGACGCTGGCAAAGTAACAGACACTCATCGGCGGCGGCGGCAGTCCATCCTGCGGCTTCAGTTTCCTGCACCAATTGTTTCGCCATGGGCAGCAAGTAAAGCACATCCGCCGCAGCATAACTGCACTGGCGCTCAGTCAATGGTCGTGCTATCCAGTCGGTACGAGATTCGCTCTTATCTAGCTCAACATGCATATATTCCGCGACGAGTTTGGCAAAACCACATGAAAGTGTATGGCCACCGAATGCCGCCAGGATCTGCGTATCCACCATCGGGCTCGGTAGTGTCTTGAATGCGTTCAAAAAAACCTCAAGATCTTCACTACCTGCATGTAAAAATTTCACTACCGCACAATCTGTCAGTAAATCAATAAATGGTTGCCACTGCGTGATTGGCAGGGGATCGATCAAAGAAAGTTGCTCACCATCATATAATTGAATCAAGCCTAACTGTGGATAATAGGTGCGTGTGCGGACAAACTCCGTATCGAGTGCCACCTGAGCATAATTTCTTGCCTGCTCGCAGACCTGCTGCAAGCCAGCATCGGTAGTGATCAACTGATAATTCAAAACATCATTCTCTTGGTCATTTTAAGGTTCAAACGCAACAAAGCCGGTATTCACCGGCCTGGTTGATAACTTGCGATAACAATTCGCCTAGGCAGCATCTTCCGTGTTCAGCTTTTTCTGTTCATCTCGTAATTCTCGCCGCAAAATTTTACCCACGTTTGATTTCGGCAATTCGTCGCGAAATTCAACAATTTTGGGCACTTTATAGCCGGTAAGGTGGCGGCGACAATGGATCAATAACTCCTCTTTAGTGAGTGTCTGGTCTTTCTTCACCACACAAACCTTGACCTGCTCACCTGATACGCCATTTGGAACACCAATCGCTGCACACTCCAACACTTTCGGATGCTGACTGACAACCTCTTCAATTTCATTCGGATAAACGTTGAATCCCGATACCAGGATCATATCCTTCTTACGATCAATAATACGGATAAAACCTTCACCATCCACGGTAACAATATCACCGGTTGCTAACCAACCATCGCGTAATACTTCTGCGGTAGCTTCTGGCCGCTGCCAATAACCTAACATAACTTGTGGCCCTTTAACCCAAAGTTCACCCTGTTCACCAGGCGCCACCTCATGACCTTGATCATCCACCAGGCGAATCTCCGTTGAAGGAACCGGCAGGCCAATACTACCACTGTAGTGCGTTAAATCATGTGGATTACCTGATACCAGAGGGGAACACTCCGTCAATCCATACCCTTCCAACAGATGCTTACCCGTCAGTTTCTCCCATCTATCCGCCACCGCTTTCTGCACCGCCATACCACCGCCGACAGAAAGCCTTAACGAAGAGAAATCCAATTTTTGGAAATCCTCATTGTTAAGCAGTGCATTAAACAGTGTATTGACCCCGGCTATGGCACTAAATGGATATTTTGCCAACTCTTTTACCAAGCCAGGAATATCACGCGGGTTAGTGATCAACAGGCTTCTACCACCCAGTTCGATAAACAGCAGGCAGTTTATGGTCAGCGCAAAAATGTGATAAAGAGGCAACGCCGTCACCACCAACTCTTGCCCTTCATGTAGCACCGGGGCATAGGCCCCCTTCGCCTGTGCCAGGTTGGCCTGCATATTGCGATGAGTCAGCATGGCACCTTTAGCAACCCCGGTGGTGCCACCGGTATATTGCAGGAAAGCCAAATCACTATTGATAACATCTGGCTTCACATATTGCATGCGGCGGCCTTGTTGCAAAACGCGACGAAATGAAATCGCATCAGGCAAATCGTATTTTGGAACCAACCGTTTGATATATTTGATAATAAAGTTAACCAATGTTCCTTTCGCACCAGAAAGCTGATCCCCCATGCGCGTCAGAATCACATGTTTTACCTGCGTGTTGAACACCACCCGTTCTAGGGTATGAGCAAAGTTAGAGGCAACAACAATCGCTCTGGCACCACTGTCATTTAACTGGTGTTCCAATTCGCGTGGTGTATAGAGTGGGTTAACATTGACCACTACCATCCCGGCACGCAAGATACCGAACATGGCAATCGGATATTGCAGCAAATTAGGCATCATCAACGCAACACGGTCACCTTTTTGCAGCTTTAACTCATTTTGCAGATAGGCGGCAAACGCCCGACTACGCTCTTCCAACTTGCGGAAGGTCATCACCTCCCCCATGTTGATAAATGCAGGTTGATCCGCAAAGCGCGAGGCTGAATTTTCGAACAATTCGATCAATGATGTGTACTGGTCAGCATCAATTTCTGCCGGAACATCTGCTGGGTAGCGTTTTAGCCAGACTTTTTCCAAGGGTCACCTCTAAAATCATTACAAGCTGTTATCGTGGCCACAAAAATCGCCACAAACATTAACGATATTTTAACTCAGCCCACTGACTCACGTTTCAAACAATATACAGGTTGCGATATATATCACTAATTACTGGCAACGCCTTACTCTATCACCACAGTCTGAACCTGAGCGGGGCCTGGAGAGTACCAACCATTGCCAGGTCCCCACGGACGATGATGCCAACCCCACGGATCCATCGGTTGTGGTGGCATAACAATTTGCTGGGTAACATGCCAACGCTTGAAACCGCTCGCATTCATGGTCACAAAGCGGTATGGCGTCATGCCAATTTTCCCCTCCAGCACACCGGTGATGGGCCCAACCACCGTCACGAGTTGCCCCTTGAAATCCACAGGATCAAGGAAACCGTTAATGGCGGCCAATACCCGACCTTGAGAGGGTTCACCTAGCACTGGACGAGCCCCTGCATCTAACGGCACCGTGGCTATTTCCAGCACGGTACGCCCAGGTTCATTCGCTACCCCGACCACCGTACCACCAAAGCGGGCTTCAGCACCGGTGAACTGTTTCGGCGCATTTTGCACCGCAATCAGTCTTTCAACCGGCGTTGGTGAGTTTCCTTTAATCGCATCAGGAATAGTGACACATCCAGAAAGCAGCAACAGGCTGCTAGAGATGACCAGCATGACGCCTTTTTTATTTAAAATAGGTGTTAACATCCCATAGCCTCCTGTTATACCCGCCACCATTCAAACGGCTGCGACATGGGTTACTGCTATCCCAATGCTCATCTATCCCAACGCTTATACAGTAATCATAGGCGATTAACGGCCAGGTAGTTTCTTCCAGGTCACTTCATTACGCAGATAAGTGGGCTCACTCTGTTCTACCGGCACCGCCAACCCCTGCTGCCAAGCCATTAGTGCCAAAGGCAGCATATCCTCAGCCTGCGGTAACAGCGTCTTACCATCAGAAAGAGTCAGTAATGTGCCAGCAACCAGATCAGGATAAGCTTCCCAGCCAGTTCCTGCATGAGACCAAGCTCCCTGTAAACGTTGCGCACGTTCTAACGCTTGTGGAGGGGAAAGGACCGCCTCCCCTTCACTTTCCAACCAGCCACCCTCTTGCTGACGTTCAAACGCTCCCCAGTACACTTCGCCCATACGCGCATCAATGGCAGCTAAAACACGTTGCGACCCCGTCATCCGCCAAGCCCCTTGCGCCAGCGTTTGCAAGGTGGAGATGCCTAGCATCGGCAGATCAGCTCCCAACGCCAACCCTTGGGCAATACCAATACCGATACGTACACCGGTGAAGCTCCCCGGGCCACGGCCAAAAGCGAGTGCATCAAGTTGTGAAAGTGTTAATCCGCAGCTAGCCAGTAGTTGTTGGACCATGGGCAAAATACGCTGGGTATGTTCCCGTGCACAGAGTTCAAACAAGGCGTGAGTTTCGCCATGATCCCAGATAGCAACAGAACATGCTTCCGTCGCCGTATCGATCGCTAAAATTCGCGTAGACATGCCAGACCCCAGGCAGGAAAAATCAGTAATTTCATCTATAAGGCGCGCATTGTAACACGTCCCCGTGGTCGAGCCTATCCGCTAACGTCCGGTCCGAAGAAAGGCAATAGCCTCGGATAAATCACGGGTACGGGGTGCAGGCGGTAAGCTCTTGAGGAAGACTTCCCCATACGGTCGCATCACCAGTCGATTATCACAAATCACCAATACCCCGCGATCATCGCTATCACGGATTAAACGGCCAACCCCCTGTTTCAGGGTAATGACAGCGTCAGGCAGTTGAACGTCGTTGAAAGGGTCGCCACCACGCAAGCGGCAATCTTCAATACGCGCTTTCAGCAAGGGGTCATCTGGTGAGGTAAAGGGCAACTTATCGATAATCACGCAAGAGAGGGTGTCGCCACGCACATCCACCCCTTCCCAGAAACTACTGGTTGCTACCAGCAAGGCATTCCCCGCCTCAACAAACTGGGCCAACAATTGGCCTTTGCTGGTTTCTCCTTGCAGTAGTACCGGCAACGTCAGCGTGGCACGGAACTCTTCAGCCAGTTCACGCATCATCTGATGGGAAGTACAGAGGAAAAAACAACGCCCTTGGTTTGCTTCGATCATCGGCCGCAACATACGTGCTAATTGCCGTGCCGCCCCTGGCTGATTGGGTGCCGGCAGGAAGCGCGGTACGCACAATATCGCCTGGTTGGCATAATCAAATGGGCTGGGCAATAACAGTGTTTTCGCCTTATTCAGCCCCAAGCGTTCAGTAAAGTGCCCCATTTGTTCATTAACCGACAGCGTCGCCGAAGTAAAAATCCAACTACCCGGTTTATCATTGAGCATTTCACGAAACCGCTCTGCCACTGTTAATGGCGTCAGCGCCAATACAAAATGGCGTGAGTTGCACTCATACCAATAGCTGAAACCCGGTTCATTGACTTCTTTCAAGCGCTTGAGGCGCGTGCGATATTGCGCTGCCCGTTCAAACGCCGCATCCAGTAAGGCTGAACGGCCTAGAGAAAGTTTGACCACGTCATAACACAACTCCAATGCATCATCGAGTAACAGCAAGGCCCGTTGCACATTGGGCTGGGCCAAAACTTCACGCAAATTACCACGGAACCCTGGCTCACCTAATGCCAAGCGGAAATCCTGGGTGCTTTGGCTGAGGCGATCAGCGCTTTTTTGCAACTGTGCGGTATCACGGACCTCGGTACGATAGGCAATCGTAATATCTTTTGCCAAATCGAGTAATTGGCGACTGGTCAGTTGCTTGCCAAAGTATTGGCTGGCGATATCGGGTATCTGGTGAGCTTCGTCAAAGATCATCACATCAGCTTCTGGGATCAGTTCAGCAAAACCGCCCTCTTTGACCACCATATCGGCCAGGAATAGATGATGATTGACCACCACCACATCAGCTTCCATCGCCCGGCGGCGCGCCTTAACGACAAAACAGTCCTTATACTGCGGGCAGTCCCCCCCCAGACAATTATCATTAGTGCTGGTCACCAGTGGCCAAACAAAGCTGTCTTCCGCCACATCTCGGCATAAGCTGATGTCCCCTTCTTCAGTCAGCGATGACCAGCTACGCAGACGCACCAGGTCAATTAGCGTTTGCCCCGCCAACTCACCGCCAGCCATCGATTGTTGCTCCAGGCGCTCCAGACATAAATAGTTAGAACGCCCCTTTAGCAACGCTAATCTACCTTGGTATTTTAATGCATTGGCTACCGTGGGGAGATCACGCGCATAGAGTTGATCCTGTAATGCTTTAGAGCCGGTGGAAATAATCACCTTACGCTTTGAACGCAATGCCGGGGCTAAATAGGCATAGGTTTTACCGGTACCGGTTCCTGCTTCGACCACCAGTTCCTGTTTGAAGTTAATCGCTTCTGTCACCGCATTGGCCATCAGCCTTTGTGGTTCACGGGGTTTAAAGCCTTTGATGGCCTGCGCTAATGCGCCTTCTGGTGCAAAATCGTCTATCACGCTATCTCTCTGGCCGAATCATCCAGCGGTGATTATGCCAAGGCTGCTGCTCCGCTACCACCGACTTGATCGATACACACTTCTTATTGCCATTGTGATAATCTTGCCAATATTAAAAACCGGGAGATAACTGAATGAATATTGAGCGAATTGACCCAGCGCAGCGTTGGTCCGAAGCCGTGATCCATAATGACACTATCTATTACACCAGCGTGCCCGAAAACCTGGATGAAGATGCCACAGCGCAAACCACTAATGCACTTGCCGCCATTGATACCCTGTTGGCTCGCGTTGGGTCCGATAAAAGCCGGATTTTAGACGCCACCATTTTTTTGGCAAACGGTGATGATTTTGCCGCCATGAATACCGCTTGGGATGCCTGGGTCGTGGCCGGTAGTGCACCGGTGCGTTGTACGGTAGAAGCGCGCTTGATGAACCCGAAATTTAAAGTGGAAATCAAAATCATCGCCGCGATGTAACAGAAACCGCAGGTCCCCGCCTGCGGCCTCTATTTTGTTTTTATGCCAACTTGATAATAACCATGCCAGTCAGCAGCAACAGTAACCCAAGCCAGCCTTTGGTGTTCAAGCGTTGGCCGAACAAGATCCAGCCTGCCGCAATAGTCGCGGCAATGCCGAATCCCCCCCACAGCGCATAAGCAACCGACAAATCGATCCCTTTAACCGCCTGCGCCAATGCACTAAACGCCGCCAACACTGAGAGTAGTGAAAGCAACCCCAGCCAGATTTTGCGAAAACCATCTGACATTTTCAGAAAAATATTCGCCACGATCTCCAGCACGATGGCTAATGCCAGAAAGCCAATGTGGTATAACTCAAGCTGTTGCATGGTTGTCTCCACCTGGCTTTTTCTGTATTGGTGCTTTGTCAGTGCCTGATTTCACGAGCAAAATGCCGATAAGCAACGCGATCAATCCCAACACTTTTAGTGAAGAAATCGGTTCATCAAACAACATGACGCTAAATAGCGTAATAAACAGAATACCAATCCCTTCCCACAGTGCATACGCCACCCCCAACGCAACCCGCTTCACCGCCAATGACAACATGATGTAAGAACCAGTAATCATTACATACATCATTATATGCCCGGCCATACCGCCACTAACGCTGGCGTATTTCATCGCCAAGGTACCAATAATTTCAGCAACGATAGCAACCGCTAAAAATATCCAATAAATCATTATGCTTCTCCCGAACTACAGATAATGCACGCCAAGGCGTGTTATTTCTGGTCTCTCCCCGTCGGCACCCAAGCAGGTATAGTGCTCATTGCAACTTAGATGAATCTGAGGAAAAACTATTTATCCGGCTATACCAAAACACCGGTTAGAGGGAGAAAAAAGCTATAGTTCGCTGCACCAGTGATACTCACTGGCAAGGATGGCAGAAAGGAAAAGTTGGTAAGTAGAGGTTATGAGGGTAATACCATTTATTGTCATCATAATTATTCTATATTTACAGCCAATAGTAGTGTGGTTCGCTTAATATTCTCATAAGTGTAAAATTATTCACTGCGCTAGTTGTACCATAGTAAAAATAATATAGCAAAGTGCCTTGTTCACTGATAAAGCAAAAAAAGCTTGAAAATAAGCGTGTTAACTTTTTGACTGAGCGAGTTGTGCCAGTAGCATCGTGGGGATTAAATAATGATAAGGATAAAAAAGGCCCAGGTTGCTTACCTGAGCCTGATAAAAATAAACCGAGTAAATTCGCTCGCTGCATCCCTATAAGGGAGTCTAAGCCTTGTGTAGGTTTAGGCGGTTGCGCCTTTAACGGCTTCACGAGCCAGCTCGGTGATACGAGCATAATCGCCTTTTTCCAACGCATCTGCCGGTACCAGCCATGAACCACCAATACACAATACGCTTTTCAGCGCCAGGTAATCACGGTAATTGTTCGGGGTGATCCCGCCAGTCGGGCAGAAACGGATTTGTGGGAAAGGCCCGGCGATCGCTTGTAAGGCTTTAACACCACCGTTAGCTTCCGCAGGGAAGAATTTGAATTCGCGCAAACCATAATCCATCCCTAACATCAACTCGGAAACCGTGCTAATACCCGGGATTAACGGGATTTTACCTGCGGTGGCGGCTTTCAACAGCTCAGGTGTCAGCCCTGGGCTGATCACAAACTGCGCCCCGGCCTCCGTCACTTCATGCAATTGTTGTGTATTGATGACGGTACCCGCACCAATAATCGCTTCTGGTACTTCTTTGGCGATGGCACGAACCGCATCCATCGCACAAGCAGTACGTAGTGTCACTTCCAGTACACGCACACCACCAGCGACCAGTGCTTTAGCCAGCGGTACCGCATGTTCCAGCTTATTAATTACAATTACCGGAACCACTGGGCCTGCCGTCAGGATCTGCTCTGCACTGGTTTTCCAATTATTCATTGTCATTATCTCCACTACTTGCGATTAATATATATGGCAAACCCTGCCACAGGGCACCGCATTACTGCGGTTTCCGATCGTCTCTTTACTCTTTCCGACACCATAAAAGCGCTATCCCCAGTGAATCTACCGGGGTAGCGTGGTTCAAACTGGCATCAAACTAAAATAATTACTCAAACTCATTCCAGGAACGGCCATCACGCGTAATCATGGCTACAGAAGCAATCGGCCCCCAAGTCCCCGACTGATAGGGCTTAGGTGCTTCGTTATCCGCTTTCCAGGCATCCATGATCGAATCAACCCATTTCCAAGCCTCTTCCACTTCATCACGGCGCACAAACAGAGCTTGTATACCGCGCATCGCCTCTAACAACAGCCGCTCGTAAGCATCCGCGATATGTTCCTGGTTAAAGGTTTCTGAAAAGCTCAAATCCAGCTTGGTGGTTTGCAAGCGATGCTTATGATCCAGACCGGGCACTTTATTCAATACTTGAATTTCAATCCCTTCGTCTGGCTGCAAGCGAATCGTCAATTTGTTTTGTGGAAGCTGCTGGTAAGAGTCACGGAATAGATTCAGTGGCGGGTTTTTAAAGTACACCACCACTTCTGAACATTTAGTCGGCAGGCGTTTACCCGTACGCAGATAGAATGGCACGCCCGCCCATTGCCAGTTATCGATATCCACACGAATGGAAACAAAGGTTTCAGTATTGCTGCGCTTATTCGCGCCCTCTTCTTCCAGATAGCCCGGAACCTTATTGCCTTGTACAAAGCCCGCCGTGTACTGGCCACGTACCGTGGTTTCCCGCACATTAGTCTGATCAATGCGGCGTAGCGAACGTAATACTTTTACTTTTTCATCGCGGATACGATCAGTGGTCAAGTCTGCCGGTGGCGACATGGCAATCATGGTCAGGATCTGTAGCAGGTGGTTCTGGACCATATCACGCATCTGTCCTGCCTGATCAAAATAGCCCCAGCGACCTTCAATCCCCACCTCTTCCGCTACCGTGATCTGCACATGGTCAATGGTGCGATTATCCCAGTTGGAGGCGAACAGTGAGTTAGCAAAGCGTAATGCCAATAGATTGAGTACCGTCTCTTTACCCAAATAGTGGTCAATACGATAAACCTGGCATTCGCTAAAATACTCAGCAACCTGATCATTAATCTCCCGTGACGACGCCAGGTCAGTACCCAGCGGTTTTTCCATCACCACCCGCGCGGGTTCTTTATTCAGCTTGGCCTCCCCCAACCCCCTGCAAACTGCGCCAAAGGTACTGGGTGGCATTGCAAAATAATTGATCGTGGTACGATGTTTCTGATCCAGCATCTTGCCGAGATTGATAAAATTCTTGCTGTTATTGACATCCAGATTACAGAAATCCAGACGAGCACTTAACGTTGCCCACAACTGCTCGTCGAGGGGTTCTTTCATAAAGGTGGTAAGCGCTTCCTTAACCACGTTGCAATAGGCTGCCTTATCCCACTCGGCACGACCCACACCGATGATTCGGGTATCGGGATGGATATGGCCTGCTTTCTCCAATTGATATAGAGAAGGCAGCAATTTACGACGCGCCAAATCGCCTTTTGCGCCGAAAATAACCAGGTCACATGCCTGGGCTGTAGAGGTTACCGCCATACTCATCTCCTCACTGCAAGATATTTGTAATTTTCTTACGTCACTAATGTACTCTTTTTGACTACGGTCCGTAAACCCAGTTTACCGCCGTTGTCATACCAGCAGTCAGTGTGACGACATAAACAACATAATGATTTTATTAATTTTACAGCAATAAAAATAGTGATCAAAAAGAAGAAAAAAATAACAAAAAATGCATTACACTCTCTCTTTAGTTATCTTAACAGCAAGTAAAGCTGTAATTTTCTATCTTTTTTGACGCCTTTTTACCATTGTGAAAGTTAGACACAGGTCATAATCTGGTGAAATAAACCCATTTTTCCTTTGTCCATACTGCCCATGGTTTACCACAGGGAGTATATTTCCCTAAACTGACATTAATTTCACCTTTGATTGAAATCGCTATATCCTATAAATTCAAGTTTCAGCTTGAATGGCGGCGGGTATAAACCATGAGCACACTCGTTATATGAATATGCTGGAAAAAATCCAGAGTTACCTGGAACTATTGAGCAAATCTGAAAGGAAAGTCGCTGAAGTCATCCTTTCCTCACCTCAAACCGCCATTCACTCCAGCATCGCCCGACTGGCAACCATGGCCGATGTCAGTGAACCTACCGTCAATCGGTTTTGCCGCCGTCTTGATACTAAAGGGTTTCCCGACTTCAAATTACATTTGGCACAAAGTCTGGCCAACGGTACACCTTATGTAAACCGTAATGTAGAAGAAGATGACAGCGTGAGTGCCTACACCGATAAAATTTTTGAATCGGTGATGGCCTGCCTGGATATCGCCAAGGCAAATCTCGACATCGCGGCCATTAATCGTGCCGTTGATCTGCTGACACAAGCGAAGAAAATCTCTTTCTTCGGTTTAGGCGCTTCGGCTGCGGTCGCGCATGATGCCATGAACAAATTTTTCCGTTTCAATATCCCTGTGGTCTATTTTGATGACATCGTTATGCAACGTATGGGGTGTATGAATTCAACAGAAGGTGATGTGGTGGTGTTGATTTCGCACACCGGGCGCACTAAAAATCTGGTGGAAATGGCGCATCTGGCGCGTGAGAACGATGCCACCGTCATTGCTATTACCTCCCGTGATACCCCTTTGGCAAAAGAAGCCACTCTTGCCCTGCTGTTAGATGTACCAGAAGATACAGATGTCTATATGCCAATGGTGTCACGCATTGCTCAATTAACGCTCATCGACGTACTGGCAACCGGATTTACTTTACGTCGCGGCGCTAAATTCAGAGATAACTTGAAGCGGGTCAAGGAAGCGTTGAAGGAATCGCGCTTTGATAAGGCAGGTGTCATGCCTGACAATATTGACACTTGAACGATTAAAAAACGCCATTCTGAGCTAATGCTAAGAATGGCGGAGTTTAACCCTGCGCGTCGCAGGTTCGTGCGGATAATCTGGCTGAAACAGTGACCCACTGAAAGTGGTTGTTTTGTCCGTTTTGGTTATCCTCTTTCATTGTAATACCATTTTTGCTTCACCAGTCAACGGAGTAATACATGTCCAGACGACTCAGAAGGACCAAGATCGTTACCACACTAGGCCCAGCTACTGACCGCGACAATAATCTGGAAAAGGTCATTGCCGCCGGAGCCAACGTAGTGCGCCTTAACTTTTCTCATGGCACAGCGGAAGATCAGTTGGCCAGAGCAGATAAAGTTCGTGAAATTGCGGCCAGATTAGGCCGCCATGTCGCTATTTTAGGCGACCTCCAAGGACCCAAAATCCGCGTTTCCACATTTAAGGAAGGTAAAATTTTCCTTAATATTGGTGATAAATTCCTGCTCGATGCCAATTTGTCTGTGGGTGAAGGCGACAAAGAAAAAGTGGGCATCGATTATAAAGGCCTGCCTGCCGATGTGGTCCCAGGTGATATTCTGTTGCTGGATGATGGCCGAGTACAACTGAAAGTGCTCGAAGTCCAGGGAATGAAAGTGTTTACCGAAGTGACCGTTGGTGGCCCCCTGTCGAATAATAAAGGCATCAACAAACTCGGTGGAGGCCTCTCTGCTGATGCGCTGACTGAAAAAGATAAGGCCGATATCATTACCGCTGCCAAAATTGGCGTCGACTATCTGGCGGTTTCCTTCCCTCGTACCGGTGAAGATCTAAACTACGCACGTCGTCTAGCTCGTGATGCTGGCTGTAATGCCAAAATTGTCTCAAAAGTAGAGCGTGCAGAGGCAGTACAAAGCGATGAAGCCATGGATGACATCATTCTGGCTTCCGACGTGGTGATGGTTGCACGTGGCGATTTAGGGGTGGAAATTGGTGATCCGGAACTGGTTGGTATTCAGAAAAAACTGATCCGTCGTGCCCGGAAGCTTAATCGCGCGGTGATCACCGCGACTCAAATGATGGAGTCGATGATCACTAACCCAATGCCAACCCGTGCTGAAGTGATGGATGTGGCCAACGCTGTCTTGGACGGTACCGATGCGGTCATGTTATCTGCTGAAACTGCGGCAGGACAATACCCAGCAGAAACGGTGGCTGCCATGGCGCGCGTTTGCCTGGGCGCAGAGAAAATCCCCAGTATCAACGTTTCCAAGCATCGTCTGGACGTGCAGTTCGACAATATTGAAGAAGCGATTGCCATGTCCACCATGTATGCGGCCAATCACCTGAAAGGGGTTACCGCGATCATCGCCATGACCGAGTCTGGTCGTACCGCATTGATGATGTCTCGTATCAGTTCCGGCCTGCCCATCTTCGCCATGTCACGCCATGAACATACCCTGAACCTGACTGCACTCTACCGTGGTGTGACGCCAGTGTACTTCGGCAGCCACAGCGATGGGGTGGTTGCCGCTAATGATGCCGTGAGCCGCCTGCGTGATAAAGGCTATCTGGTCTCTGGCGACTTGGTGCTGGTCACCCAAGGTGATGAGATGGGTACCGTTGGCACCACCAATACCTGCCGCATCCTGCGCGTCGAGTAATGACGAAATCGGTGCTTTGGTATTTTGGTCTTAAAGCTTAAAAGCATAAAAGCCAGTCCGCAACCGGACTGGCTTTTTAGTGATATCCTTGAGCATAGAAGGCATCTTAAACCCTCTGAGCAAAGCTTAGCGGTATAAATCATCGCGTGAATAGGGTTCGGTTTCACCCTCTTTGCGCGTTTTCAGCAATTTCAGTATCCAGGTATACTGCTCTGGATTTGGGCCTACCAGATTTTCAACTTCTTCATTCATCCGCCGTGCAATTCGATGATCGTCAGCATCAGCCAGATCATCCATCGGTTCACGGATATAAATATCCAACATACTGGTTTTTCCGTCATAGACGGGGAACAGTGGCACAATTGCCGCTTTGCAGACTTTCATCAGGCGGCCAACAGCGGGCAAGGTGGCTTTATAAGTCGCAAAGAAATCAACAAACTGGCTGTGTTCAGCACCATGATCCTGATCAGGTAAGTAGTAACCCCAATAACCTTGACGTACCGAACTAATAAAAGGCTTAATGCCATCATTACGTGCATGCATGCGCCCACCAAATTTACGACGCACGGTATTCCATAAATAATCCACCAAGGGATTACTCTGGTTGTGGAACATCGCCGCCATAGGTTGACCACGCGCCGCCATCAGCATCGCCGGCACATCCACCGCCCAGCCATGTGGCACCAGAAAGATCACATTACGACCTTCCTGGCGAATTTTGTCCAACACCGCCTCACCGTGCCAGCGCACACGTTTCAATACTTTTTCAGGTTGGGTACAGGCCAGTTCAGCCATCAGAACCATCGACTGTGGTGCACTGGCGAACATCTCATCGATGATATGTTCACGCTCGGCCTCAGATAAATCTGGCAGGCAATACAATAGATTGATGCGAGCCCGACGGCGAGCCCCTTTGGCAACCTTTCCTGTCAGCTTGCCAAGCTTGCCAAGTAACGGGTCTCGTACCTTGGCAGGTATCAAAGCAATACCTGCCATCAACCCAACACCTAACCAAACTCCCCAATAGCGTGGATGGTAGAAAGTTTTCTGGAATTGAGGAATAAACTCCAGATTGGATTTTTTTTCTTCTTGTATCAACTTGCTCTTGCCTCTAAGCATGCTCGCAAAAATCATCACCCTGCACTACAGGTCTCAGCGGTAATTAATTCAGTTGCAACTGTGGCGCTACCTCTTTCACTAGTGCCAGATAATCAGTGCGATCTTTGCCAGTCAAACCTTCAGAACGAGGCAGTTTAGCCGTCATAGGGTTCACCGCCTGCTTATTGTTCCACAACTCAAAGTGCAAATGTGGGCCTGTGGAACGGCCGGTGTTACCAGAAAGCGCGATGCGATCACCACGTTTCACTTTCTGCCCTGGTTTAACCAACAATTTTTTCAGGTGCATATAGTGAGTGGTATATTGACGCCCGTGGCGAATGGCCACATAGTTCCCGGCTGCACCACTGTGCTTGGCAATCACCACCTCGCCATCACCTACCGCCACCACTGGCGTGCCGACAGGCATGGAGAAGTCAACGCCCTTATGAGGCGCAACACGCCCCGTCACTGGGTTAACGCGGCGTGGACTGAAACCAGAAGTAATACGGAACTGTTTCATGGTTGGGAAACGCATAAAGCCACGGGCCAACCCAGAGCCCTCACGATCATAGAATTTGCCATCTTCAGCACGGATAGCATAGTAATCTTTACCACCGCTGTTCATCCGTACCCCTAACAATTGGCTCTGTTCGCTCTTACCATCAAACTCTTCGCGCGACATCAGCACCGCAAACTGATCTCCTTTACGCAATTTACTCAAATCGAGCTGCCACTGTAATGCCTTCACCACGGCACTAATTTCTGCACGTGACAGGCCTACAGCCGCAGCGCTGTTAACAAAGCTGCCATTGAGCTGGCCATTAACTACCGTGTTGCGCCATTCACCCTTCTGCGTCTCAACGGTTTCTTTGAACGTATTACCTATGCGCTCATAAATTCGCGTTTCACGACGGGAGACCTCCCAAGTCAAACTTTGCATATCCCCTGCCTCATTGAGGGTCCAGGAAAGTTGTTGGCCGATCTTCAGATTACGTAATTCCCGATTCTGTGATGCCAGCATCGAAACATCTGACATTTCGATACCGTACTCAGTCAGAATACTACCTAAGGTGTCTCCCGTAGAAACCACATACTCATTCTGCCCAGCGGTCTTTTGGTCCAGCTCATCTTGAGGAATATTGTCATCGGGAGTGGGTTGATCCGCATCGATAGGTTCACTGGCTTCAGGCAATAAGCTTCTTACCTGACTAGGTTCTAGCTCGACGCTTTTCACTTCTGGTCCAGCTGCTGTAACAGCCGGAGCATGTTCTGGGTGATAAACTGTGGGCCGCCAGATGGCAACGGCTAGCGTAACAACGGTCAACGACCCCAACATCACGCGGTGGGGCCGAGGCAGGTTGCTATACGCCAGGGTGATAGTTTTTACTACCTTCTGCACTCAATACTATCCTTCTTGTCTTTACTTCAGACAGCTCAGGTACTGGTTAGACAACGCTTGCAGGAAATTCCCGTAGCTCTCTTTTCCCAGTGCAATGCCACTGCCCAACGGGTCCAGCGTTCCAGAACGCACTTGTGTCCCTTTGGCAACGGCATTAATAACGGCCGGTCTGAATTGTGGCTCAGCAAAAACGCAAACTGCTTTCTGCTCAACCAACTGTGTTCGAATTTGATGTAAACGCTGCGCGCCAGGCTGAATTTCAGGGTTAACGGTAAAATGCCCCAATGGGCTCAAGCCGAAGTGTTTTTCAAAGTAGCCATAAGCATCATGAAAAACAAAATATCCCTTACTTTGCACTGGCGTCAGTATTCTAACAAGATTTTTGTCAGTTTGCGCTAGCTGATCCTCGAACTGGCGCAGGTTTGCATCTAATTTGTCCTTATTTTGCGGCATAAGTTCCAACAACCTGTCATGAATCGCGATCGCCGTCACTTTTGCTATCTCTGGTGACAGCCACATGTGCTGATTGTATTCACCATGGTTATGTTCATTTTCTGCTGCCATAGCGCTATCTGTCGCATGCTTATGGTCATGATCATGGTCATGCTTCTGGTTATGGTTATGGTTATGGTCATGCTCATTCTTATGGTCATGCTCATCATCCCCTTTAATCAGCAAAGGTTGCACTGCTGGCAGTTCACTGATGGCCAATTGTTTATTGGCTGGGATCTGCTTCAAGGATTTACTTAAAAACGCCTCCATATCTGGCCCCACCCACAGAACCAAATCGGCACTCTGTAAGCGTTTGATATCCGATGGACGCAAAGCAAAATCGTGAGGTGATGCGCCATCCGGCAATAAAACTTCTGTTGGCATTACCCCATCAGCAATGGCGGAGGCGATAAAGCCTAAAGGGCGAATCGATGTCACAACCGCAGCTGTCGCACTGCCTGCCATCATCAGTGAACCGGCAATTAACGTATATTGCAGCCATTTATTTTTGTGTACCATGTGGGTCATCCTGTCGTTTTCAATTATGCGATGTGATATTATAACATTCGGTTTGTTCCGCAAAGTTAATTACAACTATGTCAACACTGGTAACATTAAAAAACATCTCCGTTGCATTTGGCAGCCGTAACGTTCTGAGCCATATTTCACTCAACCTTCAGGCTGGGCGTATTCTCACGCTGCTTGGGCCTAATGGTGCAGGTAAATCAACCCTGGTGCGCGTTGTGCTTGGGCTGGTGCCCCCCACAGAGGGCCGGATTCAATGCCAACCCGGGCTACGTATTGGCTATGTGCCACAGAAGCTGCATCTTGATGCCACCCTCCCCTTAACGGTCGGCCGGTTTATGCGCCTTAAGCCCGGGGTGAAACAAGCGGATATTTTACCCGCACTCAAGCGGGTGCAGGCTGCCCATTTACTCGAACAGCCGATGCAAAAACTGTCCGGGGGTGAAAACCAGCGGGTACTGCTGGCCCGAGCCTTATTAAATCAGCCACAGCTTTTGGTACTGGATGAACCCACTCAAGGGGTAGACGTTAGCGGCCAGTTGGCATTGTATAATTTGATCGACCAACTACGTAAAGAGTTGGACTGCGCAGTGCTCATGGTGTCTCATGACCTCCACCTGGTAATGGCAAAAACCGATGAAGTACTCTGCTTGAATCAACATATCTGTTGTTCTGGCACCCCGGAAGTGGTCTCCATGCACCCTGAATTTATCGCCATGTTTGGTCAACGCGGGGCAGAACAACTGGCAATTTACCGTCATCATCATAATCACCGGCACGATTTACACGGCAAAATCGTGCTGAAAAGCCAAGGGCAGTAAACGATGATTGAACTGTTATTTCCCGGCTGGCTCGCCGGTGTGTTATTAGCTGCCGCTGCAGGTCCACTGGGTTCTTTCGTGGTGTGGCGTCGCATGTCTTACTTTGGCGATACCCTGGCGCATGCGTCATTACTGGGTGTCGCTTTCGGTTTATTATTGGGTGTTAACCCATTCTATGCCGTCATTGCGGCCACGTTGCTACTGGCGTTATTGCTGGTTTGGCTGGAACATCGTCCACAACTGGCTATTGATACCTTGCTGGGTATCCTGGCTCACAGTGCCCTATCACTGGGTTTGGTGGTGGTGGCGCTGATGTCTAATGTCCGTGTCGATTTGATGGCGTATCTGTTTGGTGATTTGCTGTCCGTCACCCTCAGTGATATTTGGCTGATCGCCAGTGGCGTGGTAGTGGTACTGCTGTTGTTATGGTGGCAATGGCGGCCACTGTTATCCATGACCATCAGCCCTGAAATGGCGCATGTGGATGGTGTGAATATCTCCCGCAGCCGGACCATTTTAATGCTAGTCACCGCTTTAACCATCGGCTTGGCAATGAAATTTGTCGGCGCTCTGATTATTACCTCATTACTGATCATTCCCGCGGCGGCAGCACGCCGTTTTTCCCGTACACCGGAGCAAATGGCAGGTTATGCGGTCATAATAGGGATGATTGCGGTGACAGGTGGGCTCGCATTTTCAGCCTGTTACGATACACCGGCTGGCCCTTCCGTGGTGCTTTGTGCCGCGGTGTTGTTTGTGCTGAGTCTGTCTAAAAAGCAGTTGGCTTAGTGTGATGCTTAGGGGCGGTCAAGCCGCCCCTAAAACAGCATGTCACCGCATTAATCCGCTGGGCGCTCAATACCAAAATGCTTATAGGCATGGTTGGTCGCCATCCGGCCTCGGGGGGTGCGCTGAATAAATCCCTGTTGGATCAGAAAAGGTTCAATCACATCTTCTATGGTTTCACGTTCTTCACCAATTGCCGCAGCCAAGTTATCCAGCCCGACCGGCCCACCGGTAAATTTGTCAATAATCGCCAATAATAATTTGCGATCCATATAGTCGAAACCTTCCGCATCTACATTGAGCAGATCCAAGGCCTGCATCGCTACTTCGCCATTAATCTCCCCATTGGCCCGTACTTCGGCAAAATCACGTACCCGGCGCAACAAACGGTTGGCGATACGGGGCGTACCACGGGCCCGCCTGGCTACCTCATGGGCTCCATCAGCGGAAAGCGTCAAGCCTAGACAATTGGCACTGCGTGTAACGATATGCTCGAGATCAGCCACCTGATAAAACTCCAGGCGCTGCACAATCCCAAAACGGTCACGTAGCGGAGAGGTCAACGAACCCGCGCGCGTGGTTGCGCCAATCAGCGTAAACGGGGGGAGATCGAGCTTAATTGAACGCGCTGCCGGACCTTCACCGATCATGATATCCAGTTGGTAATCTTCCATCGCCGGATACAACACTTCTTCTACTACCGGTGACAGGCGATGTATTTCATCGATAAACAGAACGTCGTGCGGCTCTAAATTGGTGAGCATCGCCGCCAGATCGCCGGCTTTCTCAAGTACCGGGCCCGAGGTGGTCCGTAAATTCACCCCCATCTCATTGGCTACAATGTTGGCCAGCGTGGTTTTCCCCAAACCTGGGGGGCCAAAAATCAACAGATGATCAAGGGCATCACCACGCTGCCTAGCTGCCTGAATAAAGATTTCCATCTGTTCCCGCACATGAGGCTGCCCCACATATTCCGTTAGCAGCTTAGGGCGGATAGCACGATCCAACACGTCTTCTTCATTCAGCGGTTCGGCAGAAATCAGGCGGTCGGCTTCAATCATTTTCTACCCCTTGCAACCTTAGAGAGCGGCACGTAAGGCATCGCGGATTAAGGTTTCGCAATCTGCCCCCGGTTTAGCAATTTTGCTGATCATACGGCTGGCTTCTTGGGGTTTATAGCCCAGTGACACCAATGCGGATACCGCTTCTGCTTCATTATCCCTTTCAACCATTTTGGCCGCACTGACAGGTAAAGGGATCTCACTACTGCTATTAAACAGATCACCATTTAACCCTTTGAAGCGGTCTTTCATTTCTACGACCAGACGTTCTGCAGTCTTTTTCCCTACCCCGGGTAACTTGATCAGAGCAGTGATCTCCTCACGCTCCACCGCGCTGACAAACTGCTGCGCAGACATACCCGAGAGGATAGCCAGGGCCAGTTTGGGCCCCACTCCATTAACCTTGATCAACTCGCGAAACAGTGCCCGCTCCTGTTTATCATTGAAGCCATACAGGAGTTGAGCATCTTCGCGCACCACAAATTGGGTAAATACGATAGCTTCTTGCCCCAGTTCCGGTAGCTCATAGAAGCAGGTCATTGGCATATGCACTTCATAGCCAACACCGTTGGCTTCCAATAGCACCAGCGGTGGCTGCTTTTCCAGAATAACCCCTCTGAGACGACCTATCATTACCCCTCCTGAATAAACACTGCCTGTGGCGTAGGTGACACATTAATGATAAAGCTTATACCATAAAAAAGGCTGGATGAATATCCAGCCCATAGCGACTCAACACTTTTTTAGTGGCAACGAGGTTGGTGGCAATGTCACCCCATTATCGTACGCGACCCCGCGCCAGATTGAGCCGCCCTTCGTTCATACGCAACAGATTCTGGCTGAGATGACAATGAGTAATAGCAATCGCCAAGGCATCGGCGGCGTCCGCCTGCGGATTGGCAGAAAGTTTCAACAATGAGCGAACCATATGCTGAACTTGCGCTTTTTCTGCCGCACCGGTACCGACCACCGTCTGTTTTACCTGGCGTGCTGCATACTCAAACACTTCCAACTGTTGATTAACCGCTGCGACAATCGCTACCCCTCTCGCCTGCCCTAATTTAAGTGCCGAGTCCGGATTTTTAGCCATAAAGACTCGTTCGATGGCAAAAAAATCGGGTCTAAACTGAGTGATAATTTCACTCACCCCAGCATAAATCAGTTTAAGCCGCGTTGGCATATCATCTGTCGAGGTACGGATACAGCCGCTGGCAATATAAATTAATTGGCGGCCTTGCTGACGGATAAGACCATAACCGGTGACGCGTGAGCCGGGATCGATACCCAGTATGATCGCCATTGCTACCACCACCTTGTATTAAGCATTGATTTTACCCGGCGTTGCCAACCGGCAACGCCACTGGTCAGCCACATTACAGCGTCGCGGCGATCTCATCAGAGATTTCACCATTGTGGTAAACCTCCTGAACATCATCGCAATCTTCCAGCATATCGATCAGCCGCAGTAATTTTGGTGCGGTTTCTTCATCCATATCGGCTTTCGTCGATGGGATCATCGATACTTCTGCCGCTTCAGCTTCAAACCCGGTAGCCGTCAATGCATCTTTGACTTCACCCAGATTTTCCCAAGCGGTGAAAACATCAATAGCGCCATCGTCATAAGCCACAATATCTTCCGCACCCGCCTCAAGCGCCGCTTCCATCACCGAGTCTTCATCCAGACCTGGTGCATAGGTGATCACGCCTTTTTTGGTGAACAGATAGGCTACCGAGCCATCGGTGCCGAGGTTACCACCACATTTACTGAAAGCATGGCGAACTTCTGCCACGGTACGGTTACGGTTGTCACTCAGGCACTCAATCATCACTGCCGTACCGCCAGGGCCATAACCTTCATAGATGATGGTTTCCATATTGGAATCATCATCACCGCCGACACCACGAGCAATGGCACGGTTTAGCGTGTCACGCGTCATGTTATTAGACAGTGCCTTATCAATAGCGGCGCGCAAACGTGGGTTGGACCCAGGATCGCCCCCGCCTAGTTTGGCGGCAGTCACCAACTCGCGGATAATTTTAGTGAAAATCTTACCGCGTTTAGAGTCTTGTGCTGCTTTGCGGTGTTTTGTGTTGGCCCATTTACTATGACCTGCCATAAAAATATCTCCAAAAAAAACTACTGGACAGAGTGAATCACAAACTCTTCAATCGCCTGCTGATTGCTCCAGGATTTAGTCAGTTTGACCGCCTCGCTAGCTGCAAGCCATTGATATGCATGATGCTCGGTAAGTACCGGAGCACGCTCTTCAGGCAACGCCAGGCAGAACCAGTGCTCTTTATTATGTAAAGTTCCTGGTGCATAGCGATGCCGCAAGTGAGCAAAAAGTTCAAATTCCACACAGCGCTGGCAATCAAGCAACGGCAGATTTTCTGCCGCAATATCAATGCCAACCTCTTCCATCACTTCGCGCTGTGCAGCATGCTGCGGCAATTCATCGGCTTCCAGGCTGCCAGTCACTGACTGCCAGAACGCCATATCATCTCGCCGCTGCAACATCAGCACCCGACCACTGGCGGGTGAGTAAATCACCACCAGAATCGACTCGGGCCGCTTATAATTCATCACTCGCTCTCTTGTTCTGAGGCGGTTTTCTTCACCACGCTAATCGCTAACTCTTGCAAAGATGCCGGGTTGGCAAAGCTTGGTGCATCAGTCATCAGACAGGCTGCCGCGGTGGTTTTCGGGAAGGCAATAACATCACGAATGTTTTCGGTACCCGTCAATAACATCACCAGACGATCAAGACCAAAAGCCAAACCTGCATGAGGTGGTGTGCCATATTTCAAAGCATCCAGCAAGAAGCCAAACTTCTCACGCTGTTCTTGTTGGTTGATACCGAGGATGCCAAATACCGTTTGCTGCATTTCACTGCGGTGAATACGTACTGAGCCGCCCCCCACTTCATAACCGTTCAGTACCATGTCATAAGCATTGGCTATGGCAGATAGTGGATCTTGCTGTAACGCCTCTGGGCTCATATCGCGAGGTGCCGTGAATGGGTGGTGCATCGCGGACAGGCCACCCTCGCCATCCTCTTCAAACATGGGGAAGTCAACCACCCACAGTGGTGCCCAGCTATCTAATTTGGTCAGGGACAAATCACGGCCTAACTTCAAGCGCAACGCCCCCATCGCATCAGTCACAATTTTAACGTTGTCGGCACCAAAGAACAGGATATCACCGCTTTGCGCATCACAACGGGCCAAAATCGCTTCCAACACCTCAGGGCTCAAAAATTTGGCAACCGGGCTCTGAACACCCTCCAGACCTGCGCCACGATCATTGACCTTCAGCCACGCCAACCCTTTGGCACCGTAAATATTGACAAATGCGGTATATTCGTCGATCTGCTTGCGGGTCAACTGAGCCCCACCTGGTACGCGAATGACCGCTACGCGCCCTTTGGCATCGTTAGCCGGGCCAGAAAACACCTTGAATTCAACCTGTTTAACCAAGTCAGCCACATCCACCAGCTCGAGCGGATTACGCAGATCAGGCTTATCAGAACCAAAACGGCGCATCGCTTCGGCAAAGGTCATCACTGGGAATTTACCCAGATCCACCCCTTTTACCTCCTGCCATAAGTCACGCGCCAGTTTTTCCATGATTTCACGCACCTGTGGTGCGGTCATAAACGAGGTTTCCACATCAATCTGAGTAAACTCAGGCTGACGATCCGCGCGCAAGTCTTCGTCACGGAAGCATTTGACTATCTGATAGTAACGGTCAAAGCCAGACATCATCAGCAACTGCTTAAACAATTGCGGAGACTGCGGCAACGCATAGAATTTGCCTTTATGCACGCGGCTAGGGACCAGATAATCACGGGCCCCTTCTGGCGTAGCTTTGGTTAGCATCGGGGTTTCAATATCGAGAAAACCATGGCTATCCATAAAACGACGCACAAAGCTGGTGATCTTGGCTCGGGTTTTCAGGCGTTCTGCCATTTCCGGGCGGCGCAGATCCAGGTAGCGATACTTTAGACGCGCTTCTTCAGTATTGATCTGATTGGCATCCAGCGGCATTGGTTCAGAGCGGTTGATAATCTCCAACCCATGGGCAAACACTTCCACTTCACCCGTGCTCATCTCTTTATTGCTCTGGTTCTCCGGGCGCGCACGCACAGTACCAACAACTTGAATGCAAAACTCGTTACGCAGTTCAAAGGCTTTATCGAAAGCTACTTTTTGGTCAGGATCGAAGAAAACCTGCACAATGCCTTCGCGATCACGCATATCAATAAAGATCAGACCGCCTAAATCACGACGACGGTTGACCCAACCACACAAAGTGACTTCTTTGCCAACGTGGGTCAGATTCAACTGCCCGCAATATTCAGTACGCATACGCTATCCTTTTGACTTAAACAGATCCCGCCGGAAATGAGGCATTATTGCTGCTGTCCGCACGGCTGCTATCTGATGAATGTTTACTTGCCCGTAGTAAAATCTGTAGCGCCCAAGCGCCCTCTGTCACTGCCAGAACGCAAAGCCGCCAACACGGGCTACAACACGGCGAGTCATCTCTCAACCCTGTAGCTGAAAATTTTTGCCGTTTCTATCACAACTTGAATGAACCGGATAGACCAACAGGCATCGCTCATTGGAATGAAGATCGGTAAAAAAGGCGGACATTATAAAGGAAATTCATGCGCCAGATAAGTGCGAAGCGCGCATTGTTGCCATGCAAATAGCTATCCGAGATCAGAGTTAAATCACTTTATGCCCGTTATCGCTAACACACCGCCAACTGGCGTAACACATTGAGTAACCACTTTTCCATTATCTCCGAACTCATTTCACCTAGTCTCTCCGCCCTGGCTGACGGTTCCGCTACGTTTTATCGGCCAAACATTCAAGTTATCGTTACTGCTGTGGCTTGAATGACCTAGAATAGACTATTACCCATTCCATAAGGAGATGTCCCATGTTGAAGCTTGATGCCCAAACCACCGCCCTGGTACTGATAGACCTGCAAAAAGGTATTCTGCCCTTTGCTGCTGGCCCTCACAGTGCCACTCAGGTGGTCAACCATGCAGCCCATCTGGCAGGTCGTTTCCGTGCACTGAATGCGCCGGTGTTTCTGGTGCGTGTCGGTTGGTCTGATTCCTTTGCCGAAGCGCTGAAACAACCCGTGGACAAGCCATCCCCCGCGCCAATTGGCGGGCTGCCTGACTTCTGGTGGGATTACCCGGAAGAGCTCGGGGTGCAAGAAAGCGACATATCCATCACTAAGCGCCAATGGGGTGCGTTCTACGGTACCGATCTTGATCTGCAACTACGCCGCCGTGGTATTAAAACTATCGTGCTGGGCGGTATCGCCACCAATATCGGGGTAGAGTCTACTGCGCGTAATGCCTGGGAACATGGCTATGAATTGGTGATTGCCGAAGACATGTGCAGTACCTACAGTAGCGAAATGCATCAGTTCGCCTGCGACAATATCTTCCCGCGTATCGCTCGTGTTCGCAGTACCAATGAGATCCTCAACGCATTGTAACGCCCTACATATCTAAAACCAGGGAGGGCAGCGTCATGCCCCCCTGGTTATTATGTGAACAACCAACATGTATTGCGATAATAAACCGTCAAAAACTGACCTTATAACGGAGATAACATTGTTTTTTCCGCGACAGCCACATTAATGACAGCTATCATATTTACTGCCTGATTTGGTTAGGGAATGGAGTTAAAAATGGTAAGCGCGCTCTATGTAGTGCTTGGCGCATTGTTATTGCTCAAACTCTCTTTTGACGTAGTCAGACTAAGAATGCAATACCAGGTTGCCTTCGGTGACGGTGGTTTTTATGAGCTGCAAACCGCCATCCGTGTACATGGCAATGCCGTGGAGTACATCCCTATCGCCATGATAATGCTCCTGATCATGGAGATGAATGGTGCTCAAGTCTGGATGGTACATCTTTGCGGGCTGCTATTAATGATTGGCAGATTGGTTCACTATTACGGTCTGCACCACCGCGATGTTAGCTGGCGCCGTTCAGGTATGGCTGCTACCTATGTTTCGTTGATACTGATGGTGATCGCCAATCTCTTTTACCTGCCATGGGATATGATTTTCAGCCTGCAATAGCGGTATCTGATTTCAGGTGGCCATTCGCCGCCTGCTTCTGCCGCAACTGATTTTCTGCTAGCATGCTCCCTTTCCTATTCTGACCTGATTTGCCGCTATGCCAAACCGCGATACTCTTTTTTCCGCCCCGATTGCCAAACTGGGTGACTGGACCTTTGACGAACGTGTCGCTGAAGTTTTTCCAGACATGATCCAGCGTTCAGTTCCTGGTTATTCCAACATAATCTCGATGATTGGTATGTTGGCTGAACGTTTTGTACAGCCAAACAGCCAGGTTTATGACTTGGGTTGTTCGCTGGGCGCCGCCACGCTATCAATGCGTAGGAATATCAAAGTGCCGGGTTGCAACATCATTGCCATTGATAACTCTCCCGCCATGGTTGAACGTTGCCGCCGCCATCTTGATGCATTCCGCGCCGAAACACCGGTTGAGGTGATCGAAGCGGATATCCTCGACATCAATATTGAGAACGCCTCTCTGGTGGTGCTGAACTTTACTCTGCAATTTCTTGAACCTGCTGACCGCTTGCGTCTGCTCACCCAGGTTTATGCCGGGTTGCGGCCTGGTGGCGCGTTGGTGCTGTCAGAAAAATTCAACTTTGAAGACACTAAGGTGGATGAACTGCTATTTAATATGCACCATGACTTCAAACGCGCCAACGGTTACAGCGAACTGGAAATCAGTCAAAAACGCAGTATGTTGGAAAATGTCATGCTGACAGACTCTGTCGCCACACATAAAACCAGGCTGCAACAAGCCGGGTTTGAACATGCTGAAGTGTGGTTTCAATGCTTCAATTTTGGTTCGTTGATTGCCCTGAAATCAGGAGCCAGCGCATGATTGAGTTTGGAGATTTTTATCAGCGCATCGCCAAAAGCCCGCTAAGCCATTGGCTGGATACGCTACCGGCGCAAATCAGCGCTTGGCAACGGGAATCGCTGCACGGCAAATTTAAGCAGTGGTTCAACTCGGTTGAATATCTGCCCTCACTGATGCCCACCCAGCTCGACTTGCTGCATGGGGTACAGGCCAGTATCGATCCACCGCTTTCACCCGGTCAGTTGGAAGGGATCGAAAAAATGCTACGCTCCTTGATGCCATGGCGCAAAGGGCCCTTTTCGCTGTATGGCATTGATATCGATACCGAATGGCACTCTGACTGGAAGTGGGATCGCGTATTGCCGCATATTTCGCCCTTGGCTGGCCGCACCATTCTTGATGTGGGTTGTGGCAGTGGCTACCACCTTTGGCGCATGATTGGGGCTGGGGCGCATTTGGCCGTCGGCATTGACCCGATGCAACTATTCTTGTGTCAGTTTGAAGCAGTCCGCAAACTGTTAGGCGGCGATCAGCGCGCCCATGTCTTACCGCTAGGCATTGAACAATTACCGAATCTAGCAGCCTTCGATACCGTATTTTCTATGGGGGTGCTCTATCATCGCCGCTCACCATTGGACCATCTCTATCAGTTAAAAAATCAACTGGTTTCAGAAGGTGAACTGGTGCTAGAAACCTTGGTTGTGGCGGGTGATCAACATCAAGTGTTAGTGCCGGGTGATCGTTATGCCCAAATGCGTAACGTCTATTTTATCCCCTCTGCCGAGGCACTGAAATACTGGCTGGAAAAGTGTGGTTTTGTGGATGTGAAAATTGCTGATATCTGCCCCACAACGACCGCCGAACAGCGCCGTACCGATTGGATGACCAGCGAATCATTGGCTGAGTTTCTTGATCCTGACGACCACAGCAAAACGGTAGAAGGTTATCCAGCCCCCGTCCGTGCGGTACTCATTGCCAAAAAACCTTAAATTTCAATGCCAATAGCAGAATAGAACTGACCATTGTCTATTCTGCTATCTGGCAGAATGGCTTTTACTTAAAATTTACATTTTGAAAACATTTAATTACTGTGCATTTTTCGATTCTTAACTAAATTTAAAGTGTTGGTATTGCACCAACACCAGTGAAATCTTAGCCCTGAACACCTCTACCCTGTTCAGGGCTTTTTTTATATCCGCCACTCAGCCATAGGGAGAGATGACATCAGGCTCGGGTTGCCGCGGGTGTTAACATCGCCAATGAATTTTTCATCGCCTCAACCATCTCACCATCAACACAATAATGACTGAATTCATCAAATTCATTATCGGAACACATGGTGACTCCCGCCTTACGGTAACGCATGGTAGAAGGTACTGTATGACCGGCCGAGCTATGGAGCTCCTGAATGCCAATATCGACAAACTTATGTAAATTGCTCAAGCGTACCCCGGCGCCAGCCATCACCACCGGGCCTTTACTGGCACGTAGCAGATCACGCAACAACGGTAGCCCCAACTCAGCATTTTGTTGCTGGCCAGAGGTAAGAATACGCGCCACCCCCAACTGGGTCAGTTGTTCTAACGCCATCATCGGGTTTTGGCACATATCGAATGCACGGTGGAAAGTTACCGCCATATTGCCACTCAAGGCCATGACTTCCTGCATGCGTGGCATATCGATATGCCCTTCGCCATCCAGCATCCCTACCACGACGCCAGCAAACCCCATATCACGCAGTTGAGCGATATCCCGCTTGATGATGTCAAACTCAACGTCGCTATAACAAAAATCCCCTCCCCGTGGGCGTACTATCGGATGAACGGGTATCGTTATGCGTTCCCGTGCTAACTGCAACGAACCAAAACTCGGTGTTAATCCCCCTTCACTTTGGCTGGCACATAACTCGATTCGATCAGCTCCCGCCTGCTCAGCAGTGATGGCACAATCTACGCCATAACAACAAACTTCCAACTTAATCATTCACGCCCCCAGATAACTGCTAAAAATACTTCCATTGCTTGATGGCCCATCCTCTTGACGTCATCTCCCTTTATCAACTTGGCTATCAACAAATCAGTGCGAGGCGACAACTATGCCACTCAGTTTTCAATAATGCCTAGAGCAGGGTCACAGCAAGAAGGTTAAATCAGCCATATCGTCCCCCATACAACTTACGACCCGTCACTTTCACTCAGGCACGCCCGTTAGTGACAACGTCACGGATGGAGTGAGGGTGAAATTTAATAGTGACCTGACCGTCACTCACCGCCAAGGTCGGATTCGCCAAGGACTCATCTTCAGATTTTGGCCAACTCTGTTTCAAGCTAATGCCGGGCTGCAGCAGTGCTTCATCCGCCAGTTGTTCCAATGCGCGGGTATATAAGGTCGCGGGATCACCGGCCAGGACTAATTCCACATGTTCCCAGCCTTCATGGGGATAACGTTTCTTCCCGGGATACGGCAGTTCTATACAGTCGATCTGCCATGGCCCCACCTGCAACGGCACCGTTAAGTCAAACAGACAGATGACGCGCCCATTGATGATGTTTTCAGAAAGCAGAACACCACATTGCAGCAACCCCTGCCGCCAACGTTCAGCAGTGCTATCTTGATGGCAACGCAGCGAAATATGGTCGGCGTGATACTGTGATAACTCAAGGTGTAACTTTTGCGCAAATTCGCTCAATGCTTGTTCAAAGCGGGGTAAATCCAGCGCCAGATCGTTAAGTTCATTAATTGATAAAAGGTCAGTCATGATGTTAATCATCTCTTACTCGTTACATCGGCTAATAATCTCATAGTTTACCGGAACAATCTCGCCGCTGATGCCACGGACAAATGCAGCCAATTACTGACGTAGCGCCACGAATCGGTTACAATTACAGGCTGTTTTATGTTTGTCATTAAGGTAACCCGGTGAATATTCAGGCTCTTCTATCAGATAAAGTCAGCCAGGCGCTGATTGCCGCAGGTGCGCCAGCGGATTGTGAAGCTCAGGTTCGTCAATCGGCCAAAGCGCAGTTTGGTGATTATCAGGCTAACGGTGTGATGTCCGTTGCTAAAAAACTGGGGATGCCACCGCGACAACTGGCAGAGAAAGTAGTCCAGTTGCTGGAACTAGGCGATATTGCCAATAAAGTAGAAATTGCCGGCCCGGGATTTATCAATATCTTTCTCAACAGTGACTGGGTAGCCCACCAGGCTGATGCCATTCTGTTCGCCCCCAAACTGGGTATTGCCCCGGTTAAGCCGCAGACCATCGTCATTGATTACTCTGCCCCCAACGTGGCCAAAGAGATGCATGTCGGCAACCTGCGCTCCACCATCATTGGTGATGCCGCTGCCCGTACTCAAGAATTTCTCGGCCATAAAGTGATCCGTGCCAACCATGTGGGTGACTGGGGTACCCAGTTCGGCATGTTGATTGCTTATCTGGAAAAGATGCAGAACGAAAACGCCAGCGATATGGAACTGGCGGATTTGGAGCAGTTTTACCGCGAAGCCAAGAAAAATTACGATGAAGATGAAGCCTTTGCCCTACGTGCCCGTGGTTATGTGGTGAAGTTGCAAGGGGGCGATGAATACTGTTTGAAGATGTGGCGCAAACTGGTGGATATCACCATGGCGCAGAACCAACTCTCCTACGACCGTTTAAATGTCACCCTGACCAACGATGATGTGATGGGGGAAAGCCTCTACAACACCATGTTGCCCGCTATCGTCGCTGATCTGAAAGCCAAGGGGTTGGCGGTAGAAAGTGAAGGTGCCACCGTGGTCTTTCTGGACGAATACAAAAATAAAGATGGCGACCCGATGGGGGTCATTATCCAGAAAAAAGATGGCGGTTACCTGTACACCACTACCGATATTGCCTGTGCAAAATACCGTTTTGAAACTTTGGGTGCTGACCGCATTCTTTATTACATCGACTCACGCCAACATCAGCACCTGATGCAAGCCTGGGCTATCGTGCGCAAAGCAGGCTACGTGCCGGACTCAGTAACCCTGGAGCACCATATGTTCGGCATGATGCTGGGTAAAGATGGTAAACCGTTCAAGACCCGCACAGGTGGCACGGTGAAGCTGTCTGAACTGTTAGATGAGGCCATTGAGCGTGCTAACAAGCTGATTGCTGATAAAAATCCGCAGATGCCTGGGGATGAAATACAAGCTATTGCCAATGTAGTGGGTATTGGTGCAATAAAATACGCGGATTTGTCAAAAAATCGCACCACCGACTATATGTTCGATTGGGACAACATGTTGGCCTTTGAGGGCAATACCGCCCCCTATATGCAATATGCATATAGCCGTGTTGCGTCGGTGTTCAAACGTGCTGATGTGGCTGAAAGCGACCTGACCTTGCCGTTGGTAATAACCGAAGAACGCGAACAGCTGTTGGCTACCCGCCTGCTACAGTTCGAAGAAACCCTCACGGTAGTGGCCCGCGAAGGTACACCTCATGTGATGTGTGCTTACCTGTACGATTTGGCTGGGCTGTTCTCCGCTTTCTACGAGCATTGCCAGATCCTCAATGCCGAAAGCGAACAAACCCGCCAGAGTCGCCTGAAGTTGGCGCTACTGACCGCCAAAACGCTAAAAACCGGCCTGGATACACTGGGGATCGCTACCGTCGAGCGCATGTAACAGCCACGATAGCGTTAAAAAAGGTCGCTGCGGCGACCTTTTTACTTACTGCATATTTAAGAAAGCGACCACTGATAGATTTTATCGCCCCGCTAAGATTTCTTGCCCTAAACCGTAGTCGGTAGCTAAAACCTTCGATAATTGGTGTCATGACAAACTTCTAACCTATACCTTGAATAGCTTTTTTCTAACTGATGTTGCTTTAATTATGCAAAATTATATTATATAAAATTATATAATATTGTTATGGGTATTATCATGACGTGAAAGAGGACCAATGAATAACGCGTTAATTGATCAACAAAAAATGCGCGATGCTGCCAGTACAGCGGCTGGCGTATTGCGCACCTTGGCTAATGAAGACCGCCTGTTGCTACTGTGCCACCTCAGTCAAGGGGAAGCCTCGGTGGGGCAAATGGAAAGTGCACTGGGGATTGGTCAGCCAACATTGTCACAACAGTTGGGGGTGATGCGCCGCCAGCAACTCGTCGCCACACGCCGTGAAGGAAAACAGATTTTCTACCGTATCGATGACCCCAATGTATTGATATTACTGAGTACGCTATACCAACTTTACTGTCCAAAAGATCAAACAGGAGGTGTTAACCATGACCATTAATCTGGTGCAATTTACCCCGCTTATGAGTTTCTTCGGCGGGATCCTGATCGGAGCTGCAGCCTGGATATTGATATTCTTCTGCGGGCGCATCGCCGGCATCAGCGGTATTATCGGCGGGTTACTCTCCTCAAACACCACCGATCGTGGTTGGCGCCTGGCTTTTCTGATTGGCATTATTGCCTCACCGCTGCTGTATGGTCTTTTCCACCCTCTTCCAGCTAGCGAAATTTCAGCCTCATGGCCCATCGTGATTATTGCTGGGCTGCTGGTTGGTGTCGGTACTCGTTATGGGTCTGGGTGTACCAGTGGCCACGGCGTCTGTGGATTGTCACGTTTATCCCCCCGTTCACTAGTGGCTACGCTGACGTTTATGGGAGTGGCATTTATCACTGTTTGGCTGATGGGCTTACTGGGTTAGAAGTCTGTGCTCACTCGTTAACTTTTTTAGGGGGATATATGAATCTGTTTTTTTCACTACTGGCAGGACTCGTATTTGGTATTGGATTACTGGTTAGCGGCATGGCGAATCCCGCCAAGGTAATTGGCTTTTTAGATATTACCCGCGTCTGGGATCCTTCACTGGCTTTTGTCATGGGGGGAGCTATCAGTGTGGGTTTCTTCGCCTTTCGTTCGGTGAAGCGCCGCACCCAATCTGTTTGTGGTGGCAATATCAACCTGCCAACCAGCAAACAGATTGATAAGCGTTTAATCGGGGGGGCTATCCTGTTTGGTATTGGCTGGGGGTTGGCGGGTATTTGCCCCGGTCCTGGATTGGTCCTGCTTGGTGCTGGAATCACTAAAGGTATTGGTTTTGTGGTTGCCATGCTCACTGGCATGCTGCTTTTCGAACAAATTGAGAAAGCCAGAGCGAAACGTCAGGCGAAGTAATATTGACCGATGCACGATAAGTCACACAACAGGAATGAACCATGACCCTCTCGTTACTCTTAGCGCTATGCGTGGGGATGGTGCTCGGCATCACGGGTGCCGGTGGCGGAATTTTTGCTATTCCCGCACTGATGATGGGCATGGCATGGGCTCCGCAACAGGCAGCTCCGGTGGCCCTGGTGGCCGTTGCCGGAAGTGCTGCCTTGGGAGCAATCGAAGGCTGGCGCAAAGGATTGGTTCGTTACCGTGCCGCCATCGTGATGACGCTGGCGGGGATCCCTATGACAGGTGTTGGGTTATCCGTTGCCCAACGCGCTTCTCCCACATTACTGACCCTACTGTTTGCAGCTGTGTTGCTGACCATCGCGTGGAGATTGATGCGGACGCCGATGATAGCAGTCACCCATACTTACCCTGTTGTACTGGATGAACAAACCGGGCGATTTATCTGGGTGTTAAATACCTGGCTGCTGTTTCTCGCTTTTGGGGCGATAACCGGTTTTATGACCGGGCTATTAGCGGTGGGGGGCGGTTTTATTATTGTCCCTTTACTACGCCAATTTTCGCCTTTGTCGATTCACCATTGTATTGCCACTTCATTGCTGGTGGTGGCCATGGTCAGTCTCGGCGGGATTGTGACGGCAATGATGCAGGGGGCCACCCTGCCGTTACCATTCACGCTGTGGTTTATGATTAGTATGGTAACAGGCATGTTTATTGGCCGCAGGGTAAGTCATTATTTACCTGAGCCTATGGTGCAAAAAGGATTCGCCGGGCTACTGATCATCGTCGCCCTTGGGATGGTATTTAATGCCGTGATAACAAAGCCCATCGGCTAACAACCGTCAATGGACAATAAAAAGACACCGGCAAGCCAAAGAAAGTAGCGCTGCTTGCCGTGCTTAAACTGGGGTGACGGCAAAACCTGGGATTCCGGCGTAGAACCCCATTACTGTACTACCCGGCGCGAAAAATCTCTTGGTCGGAAACCTAACAGGCCCAAAGTTGCAAAGTAGGCAACGATACCCGCCACCACCACCAGTGATAAGCGTAACAAGCGTATTGGCATGTGCCCCTGAGACCAGTCAGGCATCAGCCACATAACCCCCAGCAGCACCGCCGACATCACCAATACTGCGGTGATCAGTTTAACGAGAAATATTCCCCACCCGGGTTGCGGCTGAAAGATCTGCTGTTTACGCAACTGCCAGTAAAGCAGCGACGCATTCAAACAGGCTGCCAGACCAATCGACAATGAAAGCCCAGCATGCTTTAACGGCCCAATAAACATCAGGTTCATCACCTGGGTCATAATCAAGGTAATAATGGCAATCTTCACCGGGGTTTTAATGTCTTGCCTTGAGTAAAACCCTGGAGCCAACACTTTAACCACAATCAACCCCATCAACCCCACCGAATAGGCCACCAAGGCACGTTGAGTCATCAGCGTATCAAAATCGGTAAATTTGCCATATTGGAACAGAGAGGCGATCAGCGGTTTAGCCAGAATACCCAGAGCAATAGCACTTGGCAGCGCCAGTACAAAACATAAACGCAAGCCCCAATCCATCAGGCGGTTATATTCTTCATGATTGCCACTGGAAAAGCTCTTTGCCAATGACGGCAGCAAAATCGTGCCTAGCGCCACCCCCAGCACCCCAGAGGGGAACTCCATCAGGCGGTCCGCATAATACATCCAGGATACCGAACCCGATACCAGAAACGAGGCAAAGATAGTATTGATAATTAAAGAAATCTGGCTGGCAGAGACGCCGAGGATCGCCGGCCCCATCAGGCGCATCACCCGCCATACCCCCGCATCATTCAACTTCAACCGTGGCAGCACCAACATGCCGATTTTTTTCAAATGGGGTAATTGGTAGCCCAGTTGCAGTATGCCCCCCACCACCACCGCCCAGGCCAACGCCATAACCGGCGGGTGAAAATAGGGCGCGGCAAACAGGGCAAAACCGATCATGCTGACGTTTAACAGCGTGGGGGCAAAAGCCGGAATCGAAAACCGGTTCCAGGTATTAAGAATAGCCCCCACCAAAGAAGCCAGGGAAATCAAGAGAATATAAGGAAAGGTGATGCGCAGCAGAGACGACGTCAACGCAAATTTATCTGGCGTATCGGTAAACCCCGGGGCGGTAATATAAATCACCCAAGGGGCCGCCAACATACCAAGCAAGGTCACCAGCGCCAACACCAAGGTCAACAAACCAGCCACATAGGCCACAAAGGTACGGGTGGCCTCTTCCCCTTGTTGGCTCTTGTATTCGGCCAAAATAGGAACAAAGGCTTGGGAGAATGCCCCCTCGGCAAAAATGCGGCGTAACAGATTAGGCAATTTGAATGCCACAAAAAATGCATCCGTGGCCATCCCTGCGCCAAAAATACGTGCCACAATGGCGTCACGTATAAAACCTAGCACCCGCGAAAACATCGTCATCGAGCTAACGGCTGCCAGTGATTTAAGTAGATTCATGCGGTTTTTCTAATTGAGTCTGACGGATAAATGTCAACGCCTGCATTGGCAGGCGTCAGTGGAATAACAGTAGTCTACGGGGGGAACAAGGTAATAGCTACTACCATCTATCACGGTAAATATCACGGCAAAGTTACCTCACATCACCAAGCATTTTTTCGATCACCTGTTGCGCGTAAATGGCCTGTTCACCGCTGGTTTCCGGCGCGGTCTGGTTACTCACTGCCTGAATAAAGTGCTGCACCGCCCCTTCAAAGCCGCGCTGGGCCAAAAGGGTTTGCCAGCCAGGTACCGGTTGCTCAACAATGCCTTGTCGGTCTTCACGCGACCACTGGCGCATCTCATCCACTTGATAGACTGCGCCTTCCGTCACCGCTTGCACCCTCTCCCGCTGACTTCCCGCCTTACGGTGCATACTGGTGGTGATTAGGGTTTCACCAGCAGAAAAGTGGTGCTCGGCATAGCACATTTGCCCGGCATCATTAGCCCGCAAGCAACCACTGAGCAAATTGGCTGAACCACCGGCTAGCCAGATTGACGTATCCACCACATGCAAATAGTCGTCTAATAGTGTGAAACAGAGATCCTTTGGCCCGACACTATCTGCCCGGTGCTTATCCATACGAATTGACGCTGGCTGCTGCATTTGCTGTTTTAATTGGCGATACAAGGGGGCAAAACGGCGATTAAAACCGACCATCAACGCCTTGCCCTGTTTGTTTGCCAGCTCGATCAGTTGCTCACTTTGCGCCAAGGTTTCAGCCAACGGTTTATCAACATAAACATGGACCCCGGATTTAAGTAATTCCCCTACTACCTGAAAATGGCTGGCGGTGCTGCTATGTACAAAGACCGCATCACACTGTTGCGCCAAGCTATCAAGCCGTGGAAAACAGCGCATACGGTAACTATCGCAAACTTGCTGTGCTCTCTGCTGATTGGGTGAGAAGCCGCCCACCAGTTGCCACTCTGCAGCCTGGCTAAGCAAGGGCAGATAGGCTTTTTGCGCAATCCCCCCCAACCCAACCACGCCGATGCGTAATTTACTCATGCTCCCCCCGGGCCAGGAGTTGCTGCAATTGTTGCTTTAATTCCGCCACGTTGGCTTCCAACACCGCCACCCGTTCTGCCAGCGAGCCATTAATCGGCGTGGTTTCTTCTGCTGGGGCTGCCTCGATCTCCCCGCTGAAAAGATGCATAAATCGGCTTTCCCGTTTACCCGGCTCACGGGGTAAACGTACCACAAACGGACCATCGTCACGGGCAGTCAATTGCTGCAAAACCGCTTCCACCTCACTCACATCACCGAACTCATACATGCGGTTGGTACGGGTACGCAATTCACCGGGCGTCTGTGCGCCACGCAGTAGTAAAGTGGTGATCACGGCCAATTCCGCCGGTGATAACTTCAGTTGACCAAACTCTGAATTGCAAAAACGCTGCTCATATTTGACCACCCGGTTACCGAAGCCACTCAACGTACGCAGGAAATGTTTTCTCAGCAGTAAATCGAGAATTTGCTGTACCTCGTTTTCCGCTAACTCCATCACCGGCTCGCGGTTAGTTTTCTGGTTACAGGCCAGGGTAATGGCATTTAAGGAAAGCGGATACTGTTCGGGCGTGGTCACCTGCTTCTCCAGTAGGCAACCAATGACTCTGGCTTCTTTACCATTTAATTCATATTTCATTTACGGCCTCAGCTTGGTGATAACCACTCTTTATGGGTCAACGCGGTCAGGACATGATCTTGCCACTGTCCGTCAATTAATAGGTAGTCCTTGGCATAACCCTCACGCTCAAAACCTAACCGCGCCAACAAGGCACCGCTACGTTGATTGTGGGGCATATAGTTCGCCATAATGCGATGCATCCGCTGTTGCCGTTGCATATAACGAATAGCAGACTGCAACGCTTCATACATCAACCCTTGCCCCTGCCATTTTGCGCCTAGAGAATAACCCAGAAAACAGGCATGAAATGAACCACGCAGGACATTACTGAAATTAGCCACGCCATAGACTTCATGTTCATCAGGGTCGAGCAAAATAAAATAGTAAGCCGCACCCTGTTTTTGCATCTCGCTGATCATCTCCAGCCGAACCTGCCAACCGGAGGGATAGCAATGACTCTCATCCCGTGTCGGTTCCCACGGTTTGAGGAATGCGCGGTTTTCGGCATAATACTCTGCCAGGCGGTGGGCATCTCTTTCGTAAACTAAACGAACCACCAGCCGATCGGTGGTTAAGCGCACTTTCGGTGATGCTGAACGATAGCCAAACATCATATCCCCTGCAGTCAAAACAGTTTTTTTAGAGTATATAATTATTATTGATAAAAAAATATTTTCCCTGCCCTCTAGCGGTCTTCCCCCATTGAGTAGAGTATAAACGGCAGGCCTTTATTCCCTTCTTTTCACTTATTGTATTGCCCGTGGTGAAGCATGTCCTTGGTATCACAAGCTCGGAGCTTGGGTAAGTATTTCTTACTGTTAGATAATCTGTTAGTGGTTTTAGGCTTTTTTGTGGTCTTCCCGCTGATTTCCATTCGTTTTGTCGACCAACTCGGCTGGGCTGCGGTGGTGGTTGGGGCAGCGCTGGGTCTACGCCAGTTGATCCAGCAAGGCTTGGGCATCTTTGGTGGGGCCATTGCTGACCGTTTTGGTGCCAAACCGATGATTGTCACCGGCATGTTGCTCCGAGCGGCGGGCTTTGCCACCATGGCCATGGCGGATCAACCGTGGATATTGTGGTTGTCCTGCGCCCTTTCCGCGCTTGGTGGCACTCTGTTCGATCCCCCCCGTACCGCGCTGGTCATCAAGCTCACTCGGCCACATGAACGTAGTCGTTTCTATTCACTTCTGATGATGCAAGATAGTGCCGGAGCAGTGGTCGGCGCGTTAATCGGTAGTTGGCTTTTACAATATGACTTCCATTTTGTCTGCTGGACTGGTGCCGGTATTTTCATGCTGGCTGCCGGTTGGAATGCCTGGTTACTGCCCGCCTATCGTATTTCCAGCATTCGCGCGCCGATGAAAGAAGGCATGATGCGGGTAGTGCGTGATCGCCGTTTCGTTATCTATGTGCTGACACTCACCGGCTATTATATTCTGGGCGTTCAAGTGATGCTGATGTTACCGATTATTGTGAATGAGGTGGCTGGTTCAGCCTCTGCGGTTAAATGGATGTATGCCATTGAAGCGGCGTTATCTCTCTCATTGCTTTACCCATTGGCACGCTGGAGCGAAAAACGTTTCCGTTTGGAACAGCGCCTGATGGCGGGCTTACTGATAATGACCGTCAGCCTGTTACCTATCGGTTTTGTGAATAGCCTGCAGGTGCTTTTTACCTTGATTTGCTGTTTTTATTTAGGATCCATCATTTCAGAACCGGCCCGGGAAACATTAAATGCCTCATTGGCTGATCACCGAGCGCGCGGCAGTTATATGGGCTTTAGTCGCTTCGGGCTGGCCTTGGGTGGGGCATTAGGTTATACCGGTGGTGGCTGGATATACGATACCGGTCACGCCTTGGGTAGGCCGGAATTACCTTGGTTACTGTTAGGACTAGTAGGCTTTATCACCTTATTTGCCCTATACTGGCTGTTTAATCCCCGCACGGCGGCACCTGCGGTACTACGTGGTGGCTGATGCCCCACCAGCAATAGAGATTATACCCGCGCTCATGCGAATTTTAGCCAGACGACAACAGAGTAACGCTCACCACTGAGCCCCTCTGTAATTCCAATGATAACGGGGATATCACCCTCAAGCCTGATTATGGGAGCTAATATGAAACTGTTTATCTACGATCACTGCCCATTCTGCGTTAAAGCACGCATGATTTTTGGCCTGAAAAATCTGCCAGTGCGGCTGGTCACCTTACTTAATGATGATGAACATACACCGATCAGCATGATCGGCCAAAAAATGGTACCGATCCTGCAAAAAGACGATGGCAGTTATATGCCAGAAAGCATGGATATCGTTCATTATGTCGATAATCTGGATGGCAAACCGCTTCTGACCGGGGAAACCAACCCTGCAATCAGTGAATGGTTAAAACAGACAAGCAGTTTTAGCGGTAAGTTACTCTTCCCCCGTATTGCCAATGCTGATTTTGAAGAGTTTGCTACTGACAGCGCTCGCCACTACTTTACCGAAAAGAAACAGGCTTTTGCAGGGGATTTTACTACGCTATTGGCTGATAGCGCCGATTATATTGTGCAACTGGAAGAGGCACTGCAGCAGCTTTCGCCACTGATCCACTCCCCTGAAGCGGTGAATGGCACGCTTTCAACAGACGATATTCATCTGTTCCCACTGCTACGCTCACTGTCGATTGTGGCCGGTGTCACCCTGCCCAGTAACGTCGAAGCCTACCGTAACCGTATGGCACGACGTAGTGACATCCCACTGCTATTTGATATGGAACAATAGACTTCTACGTTATAACTCTCTTAACCCAGAGCAATTCTGTTAACCGCTTTATGAGGCATGAATGAAAAAGATCCTGATGGGTGTCGTTGCCCTGATATTTGCCGGTGTTCTTACCGGTTGTACTCCCCTGACTCAATACACCGTCAGCGAACAGGAAGTGAATGATTACCTGCAGAAACACAATAATTATCAAAAACAGATCGGCATCCCCGGTGTCGTCGACGCCAATATTGTTCTTACGCAGTTACAAAGCCAAATTGGCCGCACTGAACCGGGTAAAGTCACCCTGACCGGCAATGCCAAGGTCGACATTAGTTCGATTCTTGGGCCACAGACCGCTGAGTTGCAACTGACATTAAAAGCACAACCGGTTTATGACCGTGAGAAAGGCGCCATTTTTCTTAAAGAGTTGGAGTTAGTGGATTACAAAGTTCAGCCAGAGAAAATCGATACCGTGGTAAAAGCGTTGATACCCTACTTGAATCAATCGCTGAAAGCTTATTTCGATCTGCAACCGGTGTTTGTGCTGAACACGCAGGACAGCAAAGTCCAAGAATTAGCACGTAAATTTGCCAAGGGGTTGGAAGTGAAGCCAGGTCAGTTGGTGATCCCGTTAACTGATTAAAATGTGTAGCAGCCCCCGGGTTATGCGGTTAGAAATTGGCTGATTTGCCAGTAATTCACCCATTTGACCTCCTTGCCAGGAGGTCAAATGGACTGTACAGACCGCTCTGATCTACTGTGCAGTGATACGGAAAATGTTGTTCAGCACTAACGGCGTATGATGAGCGGAACTCAGTGCTAATGAAATATCGCCGCCAGCCACCACTTTCTTGCCAAGCAACGCAGTGAATGCTGCTCGTTCCTCTGCGCTAAGCATCAACTGCATCTGCGTATTCCAGTCAGGCTGGGCAACATCAGCATCGCGAACACAAGCCAGTGGTTGGTCCAAGGCAATCACCCAGTAGGCATCACCGCCGGTGCCTTGTTCACGCAACAGACCACTCAACCTGAGGGTATCTCCGGCTTGCACACAACGTTGTCGCAAATTGTTAGCGGTATCTGCTAAATACCCGTCTAAAATCCAGTGATTATGCAACGACCAGTGAACTGTCGATTGCTGCGTTAAAACCATATTTTCTGGTACGGTACGCCAAGTTCCTTTATCTGTTTTTTGCAAAATAACATCAAAATACCCTCTACCAGCACGATAGGGGCTGGGAGTATCTCCGCTCGCTTTACCAAAGAAACGCGCGTAATTTTCGCTGGCACAGAGTTCGGTCACCACAAACTTTACTGCAGGGGACGAAGTATTGAGCGTTAAGGTATTGCTGTCACCAATATAGCTGTCACGCAAACCATCCAAAATCTGTGTCCGTAATGGATCGTCTTTATAAACTGGCTGGCATATGTTCTTGCGCCCCTGCGCTTCCACCTTGTTTTGCACCGTCTGCCGTTGCAACACCGTCCCGTTATCATAGAAACAGTGTGCCTGTTCTGGTGCTGCCACATCACTATCCAAATTAACCGCACTGATCCAACCCTTGTCTGTACGGATCAGAATGCGATCATAAACATGATATTGGTTATTTTTGCCCGCCAGAAAGTGATTACTTTGGTCCTTTAACAACCCGCAAAAATAGGCAACATCGCCTTTACTTGAAATCTGCTTAATATAAAACAGGGTATCAGCCAAATTAAGTTCTTTACGCAGATCCTGAGCGATGCTTTGCCGGGTATAGTCATCTTTCTTCAGTGGTTCCATATCTCCGTCACCCGCATAGCTATGAGCGCAGAGTAGTAATAACAAAACTAAGCAATAACGCATCCCTCAACCCCTCGAAGAACAACTGTTTTCCCGTTATGATAAATGCCCTGTTACTTAACTAGAATCATTTTTATATGCACGCAAGGCAAGGTGTTGTTTTCCTGTTGCTACTCTTGTGCGGCTTCGCCCAGGCCAATGATAGCTCATGGGGTGATGTTAACGGTTCAATTAAACTGATGAAACAAAGTGATATCAGCATGGCGAAAGAACGGCTCTCTATCAGTACCGAGCGCATCAACGTCGATTATCTATTCGTTAATCACGGCCAACAGGATGTTGTGTTACCCATGGCGTTCCCTATGCCAGAAATCATCCAAAACCAGGGGGAAGATCGCACGCCTGGCATCAGTAATTTTAAGCTCAGTGTAAATGGTAAAACGGTGGAAACGGAATCCCGGTGGGTAGTTACACTGCATGATAAACAGACCGGGCAAACTGAAGATATTACCGAAAAAATGCTGCAGAGTGGCTGGGAAATTCCAAAATTACGCCAAGCGTTACGTAATTATGGTAGTTTTGCTTATGGAGATGGCAAGAACATGCCACATGTTTCTGCTGAATTGTTTGACGAGGATGGCATTCCCCGCTTTACCGTGCGGCAATTATTCCTTTGGCAGCAAGCCTTCCCCGCAGGGAAAGAGGTTATTATTCAGCACAGTTACACCCCCAGTGTGTCCACAGGCGTACCAACAGGTTACAAGTGGACTCCAGGTGATGGCACCAAAGACAATGAAGGGAATAAGTGCTTAAGCCGCACAAACCTTGAGCAGTTAAAAAAACTTACCGCGACCATTCCCAAACAAAATAGCGATAGTGATTATATCGATGTGGACTGGGAGCAACTGGACTATATCCTGACAACCGGTGCTAACTGGCGAAATGGGGTTATTGAGGACTTTACCCTGCGCATCCACAAAAATGCGCCTGATGATGTGGTCGTGACCTGTTTTAAACACCCACTGACACAGGTTGACCCACTCACGCTGGAGTTTAAGCAACAGAACTTCAAACCGGAAAACGACCTGAGTATCACCTTCCATTCAAACCCGTGGGGTAAATAAAAGCGCCGCTAATCGCGCTGATACAAGATGCAGGATAAAACACCGGCTTTTATCCTGCACTTAGAAATATGGGGTATCAGCCCCCTAATACATCGACTCACTCTGTTTCGTCAGGCTCGCTGTCTTGTTGCTCTTGTTGCTCATATTCCGCCAACTCATCACGCATTGCAGTGATAGCATCGCGAGTCATTAGCGCCAGCGTGCGATAAAAACCGCTGGTGGCATGGGCTTCAACCTTGCCAAGAAAACGACCACACCATGGCAACAGAAACTGATCAAACAGGGTAATTTGTGCCTGTACTTCATCTTCCTGCGATTGATCTTCCAGCCAGGAAGCGGCCAACAGCAGCAAACCAAAGTGATCAGCAGGGGCATCACCTAATGGCATCCCACGCTGTTGCAGGAACTGGCGTACCTCCATTTCACTGGCATCGGCAACATAAGCCGAGCGGAATGGGGAAACAGCACATTCACTACCAACAAACAGGGCATTAAAATCCGCAGTTAGTAGAGGATCATTGGCATGCTGTTGTAAACGCGCTAATAACTCATCCTGTTCCAGCGGCCAATTCTGTTGCAACTTTCCTTCTGTTATCAGGGTAAACAGCGGTTGCAACAAAGGGTCTTGCGGCTGACGATAAAACAGCGAGCCCAACACCCGGCAAACAACGGAAAACTCATTCATGGGCAAATCCTATTCTCAGACCAAAATTTTTACGTGACAACGTCACAGACTGCTTAATTCTGCTATTACTGGTTTTCCGCGTTGTTCCAGAAAATTTAACAGACGGCGCGGGGACACATTGAGTATTCGCTCCTGCGGGAAATTGACAGCATCAATGACACGTTCGCAATGCTCAAAATCCCCAAGGCTAAACGCCACATGGGAATCAGACCCTAACGCTAGCCAGCCGCCTGCATCACGCACTGCCGCCGCAATAGCCCGGCAATTATCTTCACTCCCCTTACGGGAATGGCTAAACGATGAGTTATTCAGCTCAAGTGCCACCTGATATTTTGCCGCTGCGGCCGCAACCAAAGGAATATCAATGGCATATTTGGGGTTACCCGGATGGCTAATAATATGTACGTTCCCCTGAGCCATGGCAGCAATCAGCGCCTCGGTGTTAGCGGCTTTATCTTGTGGGGGAAATACTGGCTCATGGAATCCGGCAATAATCAGATCAACCTCATCCAGCATCGGGCCAGTACAATCAATATCCCCGGCCAAATTTTTAATATTGGCCTCGATACCACGTAAAATACCAACACCATCCACCAGGCGCGGCCATACTCGCATATTCATAAAATGCCAATAATGCGGGGCATCAGCCATATCAGGCCCATGGTCTGTGATAGCAAACAGCTTGATACCTTTGCGTTTTGCCTCAGTAATATAGTCACTCAAGGTGCTGTAGGCATGGGTACTGGCGACAGTATGCATATGTAAATCAACGGGATACATTATTCCTCCTTCTTTGCTACCGGTAGGGTGTCCAACCGCGGCAACGTGCATGGCGACGGGGCTATCATACCAGTTAACGTTGGCAACCACAGTGCAACAATGCGTCTAAGCAACAATAATCTTATTTTAACAGCCGTTCTTGTGAGCACCGTTATCTGGCAGCTCTATTGACGGTGGCTGAAGATTTTTCTGCATTAGCCCATCAGCGCTAGCAACCTTTGCTGTTAACTATCCGGTGAGGTGTCTAAGTGGCTGAAGGTGCACGCCTGGAAAGTGTGTATACGCGCAAGTGTATCGGGGTTCGACAAAATGGCCTGCCATTTGGGACAGCCGCAAGCCGCCCGAAGGGTGAGCCCCGTGAATCAAGCCCTCCCTCAGCGCTATATTACAGCCCCAGTATTTTGATAACGTCGGTTTCTCGGTATGCCATTAAATTTTGCCTTCTGTTGTTTTGTCTTGTCCTGTGTGGTCATACAGCCAACGAATCCCCTACCATACTTTCAACTTACCTTAATATTTTCAGTAGGCGAGATCCTGTTTCTAAATAAGCGACTTTCCGCTTATTTAGCTTGCAAGCCAGGCATTAGTCTCTATTTATATGATTCAATGCGACACGGCATAAATATAAATTACAACTGAGTCGCATATCTGATTTACGCTCTAACCCCCCCGAGAAAACCTCTTCGGTTTATCTCGTGAAATATAAGGTTAGGAACCTCATCCACATTTGATATTTTTCTATTATGAACAATTATCTGACTTGCATTTTCATAACCTGGCGCCCACAAGTCATTATTATCGACAACATCTTTGTAAACGGAAATTAGTGGTTTTTCCCACGCGGCTGATATATGTACAATGGATGTGTCTGGAGATATGATAAAATCAGCTTCACTAATTAATGCCATGACATGATGTAATGACATAAAAGGGTTTGTTATAACATTGTCGGGAAGTGATATAGTGAGTTCCTTCCGATGATCAAGAATAATAATATTGATATTACGTGATTTTTTGTTAAGCATATCAATGATATTTGATAGCTGCTCTTGGGAGAAATTTCTCTCTGAACTTCCCGTAAAAGCATTAATAATAACCTTCACTCTATCATCCCAAACGTTAAGGTAACTCTTTACTTCGTTAACAATAGCGTCAGGGATGTGTAAATCATAGGCTTGACTGCTTGTAAATTTAATTCCCATGTGATTAGCAACTAGAGAAATTGCTTGTGTCACATGTTCTTTGCCATTTTCAAATGCAATGGAATAACTGTAGTGATTAATACAACTCCATTTGTTAAACCCAAGGACAAACTTTGCATTTATATCCCGAAAAAGCATCATCCGATGTACTGGTGTATCGAATAAACACAGATCAATAA
>NZ_AYKS02000078.1 GCF_000496755.2 Serratia sp. DD3 | reverse complement strand
GGGATCTATACCCCAACCGGGTTTGGCACCTTGTTGGCGGAAAACAAGGAAACCCGCGAGATCAATGGTCGCCAATATGTGTTTGAACTGCCGTTGAAAGCTGATTTTGCGCTGATTAAGGCCGAGAGTGCTGACCGTTGGGGCAACCTGGTGTACAACAAGACCGGGCGTAATTTCGGCCCCATCATGGCGATGGCCGCCACCTGCACCATCGCAGAAGTCAATCAGTTGCTCTCTTTGGGTGAACTGGCCCCGGAAAATGTCATCACTCCTGGGATCTTCGTACAACGTGTGGTTGTCACTCCGGCCACGCCACAGCAACTATCGGCTTAAGGCGGCATTATATGTTAAAACTCACTCATCCACAGTTAGCCCAACGGATTGCTCGTGATATCCCAGAAGGGGCCTACGTGAATCTGGGCATTGGCATCCCCACCCAAATTGCCAACTACCTCCCTGCCGATAAAGAGATCTTCCTGCACAGCGAAAACGGCATCCTCGGCATGGGGCCCGCCCCTTCAGCCGGGGAGGAAGATCCCGAGTTGATCAATGCCGGTAAACAACCGGTTACTCTGCTAGCCGGTGGCTGTTTCTTCCACCATGGTGATTCCTTCGCCATGATGCGCGGCGGCCATTTGGATATCTGCGTATTAGGGGCTTATCAAGTCTCTGAGCGAGGTGACTTGGCCAACTGGAGTACCGGTGCTGCAGGGGCGATCCCAGCGGTAGGCGGGGCGATGGACTTGGCCATCGGAGCACGTCAGGTATTTGTGATGACCGAGCACCTGACTAAAAAAGGCGAATGTAAAATCGTTAAACAGTGCACCTATCCGCTAACGGGGGTTGGCTGCATTGACCGTATCTACAGTGACCTGGCGGTGATTGATGTCACACCACAAGGGCTGGTGGTAAGAGAAATTTTTGGCGGTTTGACCCCACAGCAACTGCAAGATATCACCCCGGTCGAACTGACCTTTGCCCTTCAGCATGGAGAGAAACCACATGCACTCAGCCTATCTGTGTGATGCCGTCCGTACCCCATTCGGCAAGCTGAACGGTAGCTTGGCGACCATTCGTGCCGATGATCTGGCCGCGCTACCGCTGAAGGCACTGATGCAGCGCCACCCAGCGCTAGACTGGAGTGCATTGGATGATGTGCTGTTCGGTTGCGCCAATCAGGCGGGTGAGGATAACCGTAACGTGGCGCGTATGGCTCTGCTGCTGGCGGGGTTGCCCCCTTCGGTTCCCGGTTGTACCTTGAACCGACTCTGTGGTTCCAGCCTGGATGCGGTGGCAATGGCTGCCCGTTCCATCAAGACCGGTGAAAACCACCTGGTGATTGCCGGTGGCGTTGAGAGCATGTCGCGAGCCCCCTTCGTTATGGGCAAAGCGGAGAGTGCCTTCAGCCGCACCATGCAGTTGGAAGATACCACCATGGGTTGGCGTTTTATCAATCCGCAGATGAAAGCCTTGTATGGTGTCGAGTCTATGCCACAAACAGCCGAAAACGTGGCGCTAAAGTTTGGCATCAACCGCCAGGATCAGGATGCTTTTGCGTTGCGCAGTCAACAACGCACCGCTGCTGCACAAGAGAGTGGCTTCTACCATTCACAGTTGATCGAAGTGAATGTGCCGCAGAAGAAAGGGGAGCCATTATGCTTTACACAAGATGAACACCCGAGAGCCACCACCTTGGCGGCATTGGAAAAACTCAAGCCGGTGGTCAATGCGCAAGGGACCATCACTGCAGGTAATGCCTCTGGCCTTAACGATGGGGCCTGTGCTCTACTCTTAGCCAGTGAACAAGGGATCCGGCAGCATGGTCTGCAACCACTGGGGCGCATAGTTGCCAGTGCCGTCACCGGTATCGAACCGACCATCATGGGTTTTGGCCCCGCCCAGGCAGTGCGTAAGGTATTGCATCTCGCTGGCTTGCAGCTGGATCAGATAGATGTCTTCGAACTTAATGAAGCTTTTGCTGCCCAAGCCTTGGCCGTCATGCGTGACCTCGGGTTAGCGGATGATGCTGCCAACGTTAACCCGAACGGCGGCGCAATAGCCCTCGGTCACCCTCTGGGGGCTTCCGGTGGCCGGCTGGTGATGAATGCCGCCCGGCAACTGCAGAAAACCGGCGGGCGCTATGGCCTGTGTGCCATGTGCATCGGTGTCGGCCAAGGGATCGCTTTGATTATCGAGAGGGTATGACATGAATATTGACTATCGTCTGCAGGGCCCACAGGATGCCCCTATGCTGGTGTTTTCCAACTCACTGGGCACCACGCTGGAACTGTGGCAACCCCAAATCGAGCGGTTGGCCAAATCATTCCGCGTTCTGAGTTACAACCAGCGTGGTCATGGTGACACCCCACTCCCTGCTAGCCCATTAACCCTCGATATTCTCGGGCAGGATGTGATTGATCTACTGGATAAGCTGGATGTGGAACGTGCTTATTTCTGCGGGATCTCCATGGGAGGGCTCACCGGCTTGTGGCTAAACCGCTATCACCCGCTACGTTTTAAAAAAATAGTGGTGGCGAATACCGCCGCGCGTATCGGCAGCACGGAAGGCTGGCAACAACGGGCTCAACAAGTCCGTCAGGAAGGTTTGGCACCGATCGCCGCAACCGCGGCCGAACGATGGTTTTCACCAGATTTCCTGCGCCAGCAACCGCAACAGTGTTCTGCCTTGGTGCAAGCCTTGGCGCAAGGGAATGCGGCAGGTTATGCCGCCTGTTGCCAAGCGCTGGCATTAGCCGATCTGCGTGCTGAAGTGCCACAGATGAGCGTACCTATGTTGGTGATTGCCGGGGAGCAGGATCCCGTCACCACCGTAGCCGATGCCAAATGGCTGGTTAGCCACGCCGCCGATGCGCAACTGGCTATTTTGCCGGCGTCGCACATCTCCAACCTGGCTTGTCCGGAACTATTTAATCAGCAGTTGGAAACCTTCTTCGCCTTGGATAACTAAGTTCATTCACCTGGTAGGACAATATGTGTGGGTGATTGATGGCGAGTATCAGTGCAAAAAGCCAGGGGGTGTCACCGCTAATGACACAGCTAGCGACACCCCCTGGTTGGTCTGCTTACAACAACTCTCTGGCGGCGGCCACAATATGCTCCGCCGTCAGCCCATACTCCTGTTGTAGAAATGCCTGTGTTCCCACCTGCCCATAGCGCCCTTTCACCCCTACTCGCCGCATTGGCACTGGGCACTCTTCCACCAAGACTTCGGCGACTGCCGAGCCGAGGCCATTATGGATACTGTGGTTTTCACAAGTGACTACGCGACCCGTTTTCGCGGCATAGGTTTTGATGATGTCACGGTCGATCGGTTTAAGCGTGAACATATCTATCACCGCCGCACTGACACCTTGCCGTTCCAGCATCTGCGCCGCCTGTAATGCCTCAGCCACCATGATGCCATTGGCAATCAAGGTAATATCATTGCCATCACGCAGCAGATTGCCTTTGCCGATGGTGAAGCGAGAGCCCTCCTGGTAGATACGCGTTGCCTGTTTACGGATAGTACGTACCCAATAGAACCCTTTCAGCTCAACCAGTTGCCGTAAAATGTCCTGGAACATGGTGGCATCCGTTACTTCCAGCACCACCGCATGAGCCAGGCCACGCACCGTCCCCATATCCTCAAATGACATATGGGTGCCCCCGTTATGGCAGGCAGCAATCCCCGCATCAGAAGCGATCACCTTGACGTTATTGCGCTGATAATCAAGGGCCATAAACAGCTGGTCGAAACAGCGGCGACTGGCAAAAGCGCTAAAGGTATGGACAAAAGGCACTCGCCCGGTAAGCGACAAACCGGCTGCGACGCCGATCACATTGGCCTCCATAATCCCGCAGTTGATAACATGGTGTGGATAATCGTGATGCACGCTATCCATCGCCATCGAGCTCATCAGATCCGCTTCCAGTGCAATCACCGGCTTGCCCGCGGCCATTTGTTCGCGCATCACCCCCGCATACACTTTGCGCATTTCTATGTTGTCTTTGCCCTGTTGTGGGTCGACATTAAACATAAGCGGCCTCCAGGATGGCTATCGCCTTTTCGATTTCCAACTGAACCTCGGGAGTCAAACGCAAATGGTGTGAGTTTTTCAACTGCTCCAGATAAGCGACACCCTGCCCCTTGATGCTATCGAGGATCACCACCAACGGCCGCTGTTCACCGCTACGTACTGGCATCACCGCATCATAGATCGCCGCAATATCATCCCCGCGAACAGTCTGGACATCAAAACCGAACGCGCTGAATTTGGCAGCCAGATCAAAGGGTTTAATCACTTCCTCCAGTGGACCATCCAGTTGCTGTTTGTTGTAATCGATAAATAGCGTCAGATTATGCAGGTTGTGGTGGGCAATAAATTGAAATGCTTCCCAGCACTGCCCTTCATTCAGCTCACCATCCCCTAGAATAGTGAACACCCGGTTCTCTCGACCCGCCAACTGATGCGACAGTGCCATACCGGCGGCAATAGAAACACCTTGCCCGAGCGACCCGGTGGTGGCATCTACCCCGGGCGTCAATAAGCGATCCGGATGGCTTGGCAAGTGGGTACCGTTGTGATTCAACGTTTTCAGTTGCTCCAGCGGAAAGTAACCCTTAATTGCCAAGATGCTATATAACGTGGGGCCGGCATGACCTTTCGACAAAACGAAGTAGTCACGCCCAGACCAATCCGGATCCGCAGGGTTAATGCGCATCACCGCGCCATACAACACCGCCAGCGTTTCCACTATCGACATACAGCCACCGTAGTGACCAAACCCCAGCCCAGTGAGCATTTTCAAGGTTTCCAGGCGGATCTGCCGAGCTAATCGGTGCAATTCTCCAATGTCTGTCATTGCGTTATTCCTCAAGCGGTCAGCGGTTACTTATCAGCACTCTCGGTATCTGACGCCGCTTTTGGCTTAGCCAGGAAATTGTGGGCGACCAGTACGGCAAAGATGGCCACAATCACCACCATAATCATCTCTTTGCTTAAGAAACGCGCCATATTACCCAGCACGATACCGATGACCCCAAAGTCGGCATCCGAGAAAGTGGTATTGGCGAACCCTAACGCCCCGAGCACCGGCAACAGCAGCACTGGCAGGAAGGTAATCAGCAGACCATTTGCAAAGGCCCCTAACATGGCACCACGGCGTCCGCCAGTCGCATTACCAAATACACCGGCAGTGGCACCGGTAAAGAAGTGCGGCACAACGCCTGGCAGGATCAGTACCATCTTCATTTGCCCAAGCAGGAACAAACCCACCAACCCACCGAGGAAACTGAACAGGAAGCCAATCAGGACCGCATTAGGAGCGTAAGGATAGACCACTGGGCAATCCAGTGCAGGACGGGCATTAGGCACCAGTTTTTCAGAGAAACCGGTAAAGGCCGGAACGATCTCAGCCAGAATCAGCCGCACCCCTTGCAGGATAATAAACACCCCCGCAGCGAAGGTAATTGCCTGAATAATCGAATACACCAGATAGTTCTGCCCGCCGCTCAGTTGCCCTTCTACATAGGCTTGGCCTGCGCTGACCGCCAGGATCATGTAAATAATCATCATGGTCATCGAAATAGAGATCGAGCTATCACGCAGGAAACTGAGGTTCTTCGGCAAATCCATCTCTTCGGTAGAGCGAGAGTGTTTGCCGACCCGTGAACCGATCCAACCAGACAGTACATAGCCCAAGGTGCCAAAGTGACCAAAGGCAATATCGTCATTACCGGTGATGCGCCGCATATAACGTTGGGCAATCGCCGGGAAAAACGCCATAACCAGTCCCAACGTCAACGACCCGGTAAAGACCAGTTGTACCCCTTCAAAACCCGCCACTGTCAGAATAATGCCGATCATGCAGGCCATATAGAATGTGTGGTGACCGGTCAGGAAGATATATTTCAAGCGGGTAAAACGTGCCACCACAATGTTGGCCACCATACCAAACGCCATAATCAGCGCGGTTGAGGCACCATATTTTTCTAATGCTATCGAGACAATGGCTTCATTATTCGGAATAATCCCTTGAATATTGAAGGCATGCTCAAACATATTCCCCAACGGATTCAGTGAACTCACCAATACACCGGCACCACCGCCCAGCACAATAAAACCTAAAATGGTTTTAATCGTCCCTTTTACCACATCGGAGAAGGATTTTTTCTGTGCCAACAGACCGATTAGAGCAATAAGACCCACCAATATTGCTGGCACTTTTAATATATCAACCACAAACTTAAGTGCTTCTTGGATAAACATATCCACCTCGCCTATGGGTTAAGTTAAATAAGAGAATGGGCTTCGAAGTAAGCACGTAACTTGGCTTCAAGCTCATTGATGTCGATAATGTTGCTGATGACCACCAACTGACTCGCTGGTACGCTGGCACTCTCAGCAATATCCTTGGCCATGACAAAAATATCGGCCGCCCCTGGGGTGGCGGAAGAAAGATCGGAGTGCTCAACTTCGGCCTCAAAATTCATCTTTTTCAGCACTTTCTTGATATTCATTTCCACCATAAAGCTGCTGCCCAACCCAGAACCACAAATCGCCATAATTTTCATTTTTTCACCTATTGAATTTGATTGAAATATTGAACACCATTAAAGTTGTATGATGCTAGTTGTAGATCATGCACGTTTAATTATTTAGAATATAAGCCTGCCACATCTAAAATGATTAAGATGTATCTATGACTATTGAACTTAATGACACCATACAGATATTAATAGTTGGTAATAATATCCTCAATTTGCTGTTTGTTTTCCGCCTTAAATAACTTCGCCATGGCTTCATTGTCCGAAAACAATTCCGCCAACGATGAAATTAATTCAATATGACTGCTACTGTCCGGAGCCGAAAGCATAACCACTATAAATACAGGATCGTTATCTTCTGAATGAAAACGGACACCCTGATTAATTTTCAGTAATGAAAGGCCCAGTGCTCTGGCCCCCTCTTCCGGTCTGGCATGAGGCATGGCAATACCTGGTGCCAGTACAAAATAGGGCCCCAGCGTCTGGTACTGATGGAATATGGCTGTCAGGTAGTCATCAGTGATAGTGCCGCGCTGCAACAGCGGTTGCGCACTTAAGGTGACGGCTTCCCGCCAGTCGGCAACCTCATCACATAATTGAATATGGTCGGCATTTAGCCATTGATTAAGCACACTCGCTCCTTGTTATCTATCCTGTAAACTTCTGAGTAGTGAAACCTTAATCAACCGTAGGTTGTTAAACAGTGATGCGCCTCACAAAGATAGCGCTACCAAAACGCTATTATCTCAATTTGTGATAGCGCTATCAAATCTATCGGACGCCGGTTCTCTGCCACAGTTTTCTTATCGTTCCGGCGATGAACCGAGTAGAATGTGTGCCAATGTTGCAACAGTGCACATCAGACTTGTGCCGTCTCAACCCATAAGTTTATTAATGTGCCATACACCGATTTCAGTCAGGATTATGCATGTCGATCGTTAGAAAACGACGTAGTACCGGCCGGGTGACTCTGGCTGACGTAGCACAATTGGCAGGCGTGGGCTCAATGACGGTCTCGCGTGCGTTACGCTCGCCAGAGCAAGTTTCTGATAAATTAAGAGAAAAAATTGAAGCTGCCGTCAATGAGTTAGGCTATTTACCCAATCTGGCGGCCAGTTCATTAGCCTCTGCCTCTTCCTATACCATCGCCATGGTGGTACCGAGTTTCTCCGAATCCGGTTGTGCCGATATGTTTGCTGGCTTGCAGCAAGTGTTACAACCAGCGGGTTACCAGATCATGCTGGCGGAATCCCAACATCACCTGGAGCGTGAAGAAAAAGTATTGGAAACACTGCTCTCTTACAATCTGGCGGCAGCGGTACTATTGAGCGTTGAACATTCGCCCAATACCCGCCAAGCATTGAGAAGCGCCAATATTCCGGTGGTCGAAATCGGTGCCATACGTGCCGACCCCATCGACATGAATATTGGGATAGATTATGTCGCTGCCATGTATCAGTTAACACAAACGGTCATTGCCAGCGGCTATCAAAATATCGGTTTGCTGTGTGCCAATCAGGAACAGTGGATTTTCCAACAGCATTTGCAGGGATGGCATAAGGCATTACTGCGTAACCATATCTCCCCTCATCGGGTAATTAATGCCGCCCAACCTGCCACCTTCCAGACTGGTGCTCAACAATTGCCGGAATTTTTGCTGGCTTGGCCAGAATTGGATGCCTTGGTCTGCGCCGCTGATGAATTGGCTTGCGGGGCGTTATATGAGTGCCAGCGACGTAGAATTAAGGTGCCAGAGCAATTGGCCATTGTCGGTTTTGGTAATCAGGAGTTCAGCCAGGTTTGCCAACCCCCGTTGACCACCATGACCATCCCCCATAAAGAGATTGGTATTCAGGCAGGCAAGGCACTTTTGGCTCGCTTGAATGAAGAAGACTGGCAACCGGAAGGGTCGATTCCTTCGGTGTTATGCCGCCGCAGTAGTTGCTAAATAGTGATACTCAATCTTGCTTCAGTTTACACTTCAGCTCAGTGCTAATGATGCGGAACGCCAATAGCCGGACGGCAAATTGATCGGTGATCAATTTGCCGTTCCGCATATCTTGCTCGTAATTGACCATGTCACTCCCCCACTGCTTGAAGGGTGACGAGGTCACGATTCCACTACATTACCAGCTATAAGAGACCCCAACGCGGTAACGTGTTTGGCGATTATCATTGTAGCTATCTTGCTTGACGTTACCCACTTCGATATAGGGCTTCCAGTTTTTATCCCATTTGTACGCCAATTTTACATTATGCTCGTAATCGTTTTTATCATTATCAAAGATGACTTGGTTACTGCTTTTATAAAGAAAATTATATTCAACCTGCCAATCATTAAGGAAAGTATAACCTATCCAAAAATCACCTTGATTGGTTTTTGCATCATAGTCAGAACCCTTTGATGGGGTACGTTTATATTCATAACGATATCTGGCTGCAACATACAGCTCTTTGGTCAAGTTATACTGTGCACGCAAGTAAGGGCGATAACCATTGCTACTGCTAGTAGAGTCCATAGAGAACCCGGGTTGCAAACTCAAGCTATCGTTTACGTTAAACTGATAACTTACTACCGCTTCAGTACCATTACTCACTGTTTCGTTGAAAGGTTTATTCGGCGTGGTATCTGAGGAATCCTGTTTCCATTTCCCTTCTAAAGAGAAACCAAAACCGTTAGCAAAACGGTGCGAAACTAGCATGCGATCTTTATGATCACCTTTGCCGGTATCCATCCATTCATGTCTTAAGTCGATACTCATTGCCATGGCCTGGACACTCACGACAGAAGCTACCATTAAAGTTAATAACTTTATTTTCATTATTACACATCCTTACCATTAAATTATAAAGTCACGTTCCCTTTCTAAAGAATGGGCACGATAAATACTGAAAATTGTCATCCGCACGGGATGAGGCTTTACCAGTGAATAATTAAATTATTGATAGGTAGCCATCATATATTAGAAAAATTCCGTGATGATGATATTCGCTATCCATTCACTATTAGGCCCATCCATGGGCCTGAGTCTTACATACAGCCCGGTCATTGAGTATTAATACATAACCGTTTGAGATTTAATGTCTGTTATCTCATTGCTCGTTTCAGAATACGATCTCCCTGCCTTTGGAAATCTTCAGCCACTTCTTTTACCGTTTTCTTGCCATAATCGATTGATTGAATGGCATCCTGGAACAACACCACAATTTGTGGGTCATCAAAATACGGTGAAGCGGTAATGCCATGAGGTAAGGAGAGTGCCAAATTCAAACCTGCCACAGATTTATCCTGATCCTGAATCACACCACTGGCACGTAATTGAGTCACCGCCGTTTTGCTCAGTGGGACACCACGTTCCAATCGCAGAGCATCAACACCTTCTTTGCTGTTTAACAGGAAGTTAATCAACATTGCCGCTTCGCGTGGGTGTTTGCTGCTTTTACCAATGGAGAACATCTGAGCGGGTTTAAAGAACAATCCCGCATCCTTGGCATCAGGTAACATCGGATAAGGGCCGAGATCCAGTTTGGCTGGTGGCTTCAGATTGTCGGAATATTTGCTGATGGTGGTGTTCCACATATAGGTCCCCGCCCATTCACCCGCAATCCATGGCTTCATCTCATACATGTTGCTCTTACCGAAAGAAGCATAAAGTTTGGACGAAGGCATGACATGGTTCTCAACCAATGTCTTATACATCTGGAAGAAATCTACCCATTGCTCTTCGGTATAAGCAAACTTTTTGTCCGCCTCATTGATAATATCAACATTATATTTTTGGATCATATAAGAGCGTAACAGCGCAAAGGTATCCTGGTGCTCTAAGACCACTGGGTAATATTTTTCACCCAGTTTTTCATTAAAGGTTCTCCCTGCCGCTAATAGTTCATCCCAATTCTTGGGATACTCCAGCCCAGCACTCTTCCAAGTGACATCATTATAATAGAAGATACGTGCTGTGAGCGATACCGGGATACCATTCAACTTGCCATTGATCGTTGTAGGCTGCAGATTCTTCGGATCGAACTGAGTCAAATCGAGATATTCACTCACCTTGTTCAGATCATAAAATCCATTACCATCCTTTGAAAAGATCGGCAGCCAGTTCCAGTTGGTCTGCATCACATCGGGTTCTGTTCCGCCAGCAATCTGTGTGGTCAAACGAGATAGATGACCATCCCAACCGGTGTATTCTGATTTAACTTTAATATCCGGATTTTGCTTCTGAAACTCTTCGATGGCTTTCAGCGTAACCTGATGACGGCCATTTCCTCCCCACCAGGACATACGCAGTTCAACCGGTTCCGCCGCCACTGATTGATAGGCAAACATCGATAGAGAAGCGGTAATCAGCGCTTTTAATGCTACTTTTTTCATTGGTTAAAACTCCTGTTAAAGAGAGATGTTCTTTTCCGTTTTTGCATCAAATATGTGGCATTTGTTCATATCAAACTTAAAGTAAATAGGGCGATGTAATCCCTTTTCCAAAATGGGTTTCACTTCATCAGATGGAATCCGGCAAGTTAATTCGAAGTCATTAACTTTCAGATAGACAAAGAATTCATGCCCCATATTTTCCACCCGCACCAGTTCACCCTGCGAATGTCCATCGGCAAAAGGCGATTCTGAGATAGTGATAAATTCAGGGCGAACCCCAAAGAACACCTCTTCACCCACAAAGCTGGCAACTTTATCCTGCTGCTGTTGATTTAAAGCCAAGAAATAATCACCAACGGTCAGGCCGATTTTGCCCTCGTTTTCCACCAGCTTACTCGGCCTGATATTCATTTCTGGCGCGCCTATAAATCCGGCGACAAACATATTCTTCGGATAATGATAAAGATTATCTGGCGTATCCACCTGCATGATATGCCCTAGCTTCATCACGCAGATGCGGTCCCCCATGGTCATCGCTTCGGTCTGATCGTGGGTCACATAAACGGTAGTTGCCGGTTTTCCGCTCTTTTTCAGTTGCTTGTGCAAATCGGAAATACGAATACGCATTGATGCCCGCAGTTTGGCATCCAGATTGGAAAGCGGTTCATCAAACAGAAACACATCGGGTTTCTTGACAATGGCCCGGCCAACCGCCACACGCTGCGCCTGCCCACCCGATAACTGACGTGGCAGACGATCAAGCAGTTCATCCAGCTCCAGGATCTTGGCGGCTTCATTGACCTGCTCTTCAATCTGTTGTTTAGGCAGTTTGCTCAGCTTAAGTCCAAACGCCAGATTCTCTTTCACGGTCATATGCGGGTATAGCGCATAGTTTTGAAATACCATGGCAATACCACGGGATTTAGGGGCGAGGTTGTTAACCACACGGTCCCCAATACGCACTTCGCCACCACTGATGGTTTCAAGCCCAGCCAGCATCCGTAATGTCGTCGATTTGGCGCAACCAGAAGGACCGACAATCACCATAAACTCGCCGTCAGCAATAGTCAGGTTAATGCCATGAACGGCTTTATAACCGTTGCTATAAACTTTCTGCAGATTATTAAATACGACTTCAGCCATGATCAATCCTTAATTAACCTTTAATTCCGCTACTGGTAACACCCTGCACAAAATAACGTTGAGCCAGGAAGAATACGATGATAGAAGGCAGAATGGAGATACTTGCCATCGCCAATATTTCATTCCACGGTGCACCTTCGGTGACATCGATAGACATTTTCAACGCCAGTGCAATCGGGTATTTATCCACGCTGTAGACATAAATCAGTGGACCAATGAAATCATTCATTGACCACATAAACTGAAATAGTGCGACAGAAATAATGGCTGGTTTTAGAATCGGTACCACCACATACCACAATACCTGGAAAGAATTGCAACCGTCGATCTGCGCTGCTTCTTCCATATCACGCGGTACCCCACGCAAAAACTGGATCAGCATAAAAACAAAGAATCCCTGGGTGGCAAAAGCCAGTGGTAAATACAGGGGTAAATAACTGTCCAGCATGCCCATTTCACGAAACATAATGTATTGCGGGATCAGCAACACGGTGCTCGGGAGCAACATGGTGGTAATCAACGTTGCAAACCAAAACTTCTTCCATGGGATCTCAAAACGGGCAAAACCATACGCCACAATCGTCGAAGAGATAATGGTCAATAACACCTTAGGGATAACAAATTTAAAGGTATTAAGCATATAGTGACCAAAATTATATTCGGTACCCGTTTTCCAACCGTTAACAAACCCGTCTGAAGTCGGATTATCAGGCCACAACCCCAAGGTAGTAAAAATTTCATGGTTAGGTTTAAACGATGCAGAGAACATCCAAACCAATGGATAAAGCATCAATAACCCGACCCCCAGCAGCACGAGGTAACGCAGCGAGGCACTGATTTTTTCCTTGCGTAAGGTACGCTTTACTTCTCGCTCAGCGATTTGCTGTTCATCAGTCATCGTTAATGTGTTCGGTTGAATATCAGCCATTTTTGCCTCCCTTATCTGCTGAATAAAAGACCCAATATTTCGAAGACTTAAAGGCAATCGAGGCAAACACAGCGACGACCAGGAACAATATCCACGCCAGTGCCGCACCATAGCCCATATCAAAATATTTAAAGGCGGTATCATAGATATAGAGTGAGAACAGATAGGTGTAATGCGTCGGCCCACCGCCGGTAATCACATACGGGGCAGTAAATTCTTGAAACGCCTGCGTGGTTTGCATAATGAAATTAAAGAAGATCACCGGGGTAATCAACGGTACCGTCACCTTCATAAACATTTGCCACTTAGAAGCGCCATCAATCATTGCCGCTTCATATTGCGACTGAGGAACATTCTGCAGCGCCGCCAAAAAAATCACCATCGCGGAGCCAAACTGCCATACCCGCAATAAAGTAACTGACATCAATGCCAACGAAGGTTCACCTAACCAGTTAACCGGATCCAGACCAAAAACACCGATAAAGCTATTTAGTAAACCATCAATGGCAAACAACGCCCGCCATAACACCGCAATGGCGACGCTACTGCCAAGAATAGAAGGGATATAGTAAGCAGTTCGGAAAAAACCGATGCCACGCAATTTAAAATTAAGAGCAAATGCAATGCCGAGTGCAAATGCCAGTTTTAATGGAATAGTCAAAAACACATAGGCAAAGGTGACACCCATGGACTTCCAGAAAAGATGGTCCTCGGTAAACATATAACGGTAGTTTTCTATCCCGTTGAATACGGGCGGACTCATCAAGTCATATTGCGTAAAACTCAATACAAATGATGACACAAAAGGAAATGCGGTAAATATTATCAAGCCTATTATATAGGGTGATATATAGGCCAACCCCAACACTCTGTTTTCATTCATAGGAATAGTCCATTAGATATAAATAAAATTAACCCGGCCATATCCTTTAGCTACCAATAACAGGTAGCATGAGCCCTGCTGTGATTAAGCACAGCATAATGTAATCAATAAAAACTCTTTCCCCTTCAAGAAATAGATATACCAGCGACCCTTCTTAGTTCAGAGATGAACTGCGGTGAGCTTCCGTTTATCTGTTACTCGAACAGGTTTGAGTATAACCTCATAAATTTATTTACTATTCGTCATATCAACACCGTATCTGTACATTCCCTTTCCAGCGGCGGTTGTTTCGCTGCAGGCATTCTGTTGGATAACTTAATTGACAGAGTCGTGAAAAGCCTCTTGATACGGTACACCAGGTCCATGTTAGCTTCTCCCTGTTAAACAAAACGCAAAACCAAACAAACTGAAACGCAATTTCAAATTATTATATCGCAATTTTCTCCCACGTCATGCAGTGAATTGCTAAAGTGTGATCAAGGTAAAACGCTGTTTTGTTTTTTTTCAAACCTACATAAGAAAACAAAAAAAGACAACAAAAAAAACTTAAACTGCTGATTTAAAATAAATTATTTTGATTTAAATGTAACGTGAGCGCTAAGGGTTTGAAATGGACTTGTTAGCTAACTGTGATGGAACCAAAACAGCCTGAGCGGGGGGAGAAGGTAAACAGGATGGTCAAATGATGCCCTATCGGGAACCATAAAGGCGTTAATAGATAGCCCCTCAATTGATAGCGGGGCCGGGAACGATCACGTGGAACATGCCCCACTCGGCAGCAAAGTCGGACTCAGCAAAATAGCTCCATGCAACATCACGCTCTGCAAAGCCACACCAAGAGTCTATCAGGCCTTTTCTTCATCAGAAGAACTGGCGATATCTTCTAGCTGCAATGGCTTGCCATGACTTTGGCTCTGATTACGCGTTAACCACAGTGATAGCGCTTTCAACGAGTCTGGCGTAAATTCATCACAACGTGCGGTGATCTCTTCCGGTGTCAGCCAACTCACTTCGGCAACTTCTTCTTCCTGTAACGCAAAAGGACCATGAGAGACACAACTGAATAAAGTGCCCCAAGTGCGGCATTGCTCAGCTTCAAAGTAAAACTGGCCATGCTCAGCAAACGGCACCCCGGCAATACCCAGTTCTTCAACGGCCTCACGGCGGGCAGAATCCAGGATATTTTCGCCGCTTTGTACCACCCCACCCGCCGTGGCATCCAGCCATCCCGGGTAGAAATCTTTAATGTCAGTGCGGCGTTGCACCAAAACTTTGCCCATCCCATCATGCACCACAATATAAGTCGCACGATGACGTAACCGTTGAGCGCGCATCTGTTGGCGAGTGGACTGAGCAATCACTTCATTTTGCTCATTAACGATATCGACCCACTCGATATCTTTAGCCTGAACCTGTTCCGCCATCCTTTAAAACCTTCTATTTAGGGCACGATGCCAGCCGCGCCTGGGTTGATCCATCAGTGTGTTAATATACTAAGCGTATAAGTTAGTGTGTTAATACTACCTCAGCAACCATCTTGCCACTATGCAGTGCGTTCACGCTCAAAACATTATCTATCAAGGTACCATAACTGGCAGCAAAACTGCCTTTCGGCATACTGAGTGAACCCGGATTAAAACAATAAAACTCCCCTTGCCTTTCTGCCTGTGGCAAATGCGTGTGGCCATACACCAGTACATCACCATTGGCTAGCGGGGGAAGATTGTTGGGATGATAAAGGTGCCCGTGGGTTAAAAACAGTCGTCTTTCGGGCAATAACACCTGCTGAAAATCTGCCATAACAGGAAATGACAACAACATCTGGTCAACTTCACTATCGCAATTGCCACGAACCGCGATGATTTTATGGCAATAGCGATTCAAGCATTCAGCGACCTGTGCAGGTTGGTAATTATCGGGTAAGGGGTTACGCGGACCGTGGTTGAGCACATCTCCCAGCAGCATTAGATAGCTGGCCTGGCTTTGCTCGAACAATTCAAGGATTTTATCAGTGGCGGAGAGTGAACCATGTAGATCAGAGGCGAACATCAGCTTCATACTCTTTCCTTCGCACATGCAGAATATGAAACCATTTTAACGGGATAACCTACAGCATTCAAATGGCCGGGGCTAACTTGATTTAGGGCCAACTTGATTTAGGGCTGGCGACCTAAAGTCACCAGCCACTAAAATACCCAGTCTCGATTTATTGACCGAGGATCTGCTTAACAAACGCTATAATTTCCGGCTTCTTGCCCTGAGAGAACAGGCACTCTTGGAAACGGGCACCACTCACTGCAGTCTTCACCAATTCAGGATCAATAGCGCGCAAGGTATCCAAGTAATTATCTTTGATCACTGCAGCTTTAACCTGATTGAGGATCCCGGCGTTACGCACCTGAGGTTCTTTACGCTCAAGCGGGTAACCTTCACCTTTACGCCCGGTAAACGCCTTCTCAAAGATATAACGGACATTCAATTCAGCACCCCAGCCAAAGCCTTTGGCAAAAGGCAGTGCCAGTGCATTGCCATTGTTGATCTGAGCAAACAAGAACGCATCTGCTGGATCAATACAGTAGCCGCACACGACACCCGGGTGAATGTTTAATGACATTAATGCCCCTTGACCAGTACCACAACCGGTGACCACAAAGTCAACCGCTTCGGCATTCAACAGAATGCTGGCCATAATCCCCAGGTGGATATAGGTCAGGTGGTGATCCTGCTCATCACACATACCAACGTTAAATACCGCATCCTTATTACCTGCTGCAACAGCTTGCAGTTGTGCGAGAACCAGCGCATTTTTAGCCGCTTGGCTGTTTTCCATCATCAGCGCAATATTCATATTTTCCTCTCAATCAGTAAAATCAAACAGTTATTTTTTATGCCAAACTTGACTCAAGCTTAGCGAGCCAACCAGCCGCCATCTACGGCAATGGTATAACCATTAATGTAATCTGAAGCCGATGAAGCCAAGAATACCACTGGGCCCATCAGATCTTGCGGTAATCCCCAGCGACCTGCTGGTATACGCTCAAGAATCGCTTCGCTGCGTGCTTGGTCATCACGTAACTGACGCGTATTGTTGGTCGCCATATAGCCTGGGGCCAATGCGTTAACGTTGATACCATGGCTGGCCCACTCGTTGGCCAACAAACGGGTTACGCCCATCACGGCGCTCTTTGATGCCGTATAAGAAGGCACCCGGATGCCGCCTTGATAAGAGAGCATGGAAGCAATATTGATAATCTTGCCGCCAGTGCCTTGAGCAATAAATTGACGAGCCACAGCCTGAGACATAAAGAAAACAGTTTTGATGTTCAGGTTCATCACATCATCCCAATCTTTCTCAGTGAAGGCGATTGCGTCCTGGCGGCGAATAATCCCGGCGTTATTAACCAGAATATCAACATGGCCAAACTCAGCCACCGCTTTTTCCAGCAACTCAGGTAACACTTCCAGCTTGCTCAGGTCGGCTTTCAAGCTTAAAAAACGGCGCCCCAACTCAGTCACTTTAGTGATGGTTTCTTCGGGTTCGACCACATTGATACCGACGATATCACAGCCAGCTTGCGCCAACCCAATCGCCATGCCCTGACCCAAGCCGGTGTCACAACCGGTCACAATCGCTACTTTACCTTGTAATGAAAAATTGTCGAGAATCATGCTGTTATCCTTATTACTCAGGGCGTTACAGCCCTTATCAAAAGTCAGGATCGTTTTGCAATCCCGTTTATACCCGTTATTTTCAAGTGAACCGGCATGGGTCTATAACTTGGTATAACGCCCTACCCCAGTTACCGATCACTTGGATGCACATGGTTTTCTGTCTGCAACTTGCAGTTACACAAGGAAAAACAATGTCTCCTTGCTGTCATCAGGATATGCCAAGTCTAGCGCGTATCTTTATTGCAATCAAGAATAAATGAAACGTTGTTTTATTTTAAATAAAATTGATTTTCTTGCTTAATATTGATGACAAATATAGTGCGGTTTATGCCAATAGGCAGTAAACAACGCTGCCAACCGATGATAAAAACTCAACATTGCCAAATGAAGAAATAGCACCCGTTTGGTTTTCACTATTTCCTAATATTTTCAGCCTGTTATCGGGACCCCTTAATGTCGTGAGAGGCCCCGGTTTAGATTAATCAGACCGTTGAGGATGATTGACTTAACGTCGTGGGAACCTCAGGAGTGATTTTCATCTTCTGGCAGATTTTGCTGTTACCCCAGCATTGCTCATAAGGTAACCCCACCAATTTCTCGATCACCAAACGCACCTCGGGTTGAATATCGCTGATCTTGCCGCCCGCCTTGATTCGAGCAACTTCATATAACACCACTTGGTGGGTTTGGCGGTTAAGCGCCATCTGGCTACTGAAAACCATCGCCATCAGTGCCAATACAATCACACCGGCAAAGAATACCCAGGAAATAGCAGCAATCGCGGTTTCGGGTTGAGTATGGGATTTCGATTGAAAACCGTAGTAGCTAAGGATAGCCCCCATGGTGAAGACAATAATGGAACGCATGATTTTGCCGGAGAAGGTCATGGCACCAGCATAGATCCCTTCACGACGACGACCAGTAAAGACCTCATCCACATCTGCCAGAAAGGTGTACACCGTCCAGGGAATGTAATAAACCCCCCCAGTACCCAGGCCAAATACCACCGTAATACCGATAATTGCGATGGTTGCGATATAAACTGGCAGATGGAAGAAATGCAGCAATGAGTAACAACAAACGGCAAAGATAACGATACCCAGTGCCCATATGTAAGGTTTGCTGAAACCCTTTTTCACACAAATGCCAATGAAAACAGCGGTCGAAACCAATTGCAGTATGGCATTCAGGCTATTCAAACCCGCCAGCATGGCTGGATCATACTGTAAGACAAAGATCACGAAATAAGTAAATATCGACGCAAACAACCACTCAGCACCAAAGCCACACAAATACATTCCCAGATGTTTGCGGAACACACGCAGGTAGAAAGTGGATTGCATATCACGCGCCAGATTGACCAGTGTTTCTAGCAGTGACTTTTTCTTCTGCTGTATCGAGGCCACGATTTCAGTTTTGCGCTCCCACGAGAACAGATAAAGCGTCCCGATAGCAAAAAACAGGATCACACCATAAGTAATACCGGTATAGAGGAACGGTGTGGCCGACTCTTTACCGTAGATCAAAATAAATTGCCCAGGAATAAATGCCGCCAGGAAGTTGGCCATCTTGCCAAAAATCGCCTTATAACCTGTCAGTTTGGAACGCACGGCAAAGTCATCGGTCATTTCGGTGGCCAAGGTCTCGTAAGGCACCATCACTGAGGTATAAATCAGTTCGAAAATCACATAGGTGGAGAGGTAGTACCAAAAACCAAAGCCCTCTATCCACAGCAGCGGATAAAACAGCATCAATGGCGCACCAATCAGCACAAAGAAACGCCGCCGTCCAAAACGCCTTCCAAGCCAGGTCTGACCAAAATTATCCGTCAGATAGCCCATCACCGGGTTACTGATAGCATCAATAACACTGGCAACAGAGAAGATGAATGACGCTTCCAACAGCGTCAAACCACAGAAAGTAGTATAAAAATAGAGCAACCAGGCGCCACTGATTGCCAACGCGCCACTGCCTAGCAGGTTCCCCCCACCATAAGCCAATTGATGCCCAAATGTGACGCTATGCTCCTTTCCCGAGGGAATGCGACTACTTGTTTTCATCTACTCTTCTCTTAAACAAAAATAAACCACTGTTTCATTTTTAAAGGAACGCAGTTTATACATTTTGGCAGGTGAGATTGATATGATATAAATCACAAAAATATCAGTTATCGATTTGTCACTCAGCACCTATACGGGTGGATTTGGCGACAAGGCCCTAGTGTGATTGAACGGTATGTCATGACGGTTCGCTAGGCTTGGTGAAGTGCAGTCATCCCGCACTGAGGCGGCACAGCACTAAACGATTTATGCGATACCTCTCGCATAAATTGCTCGACTTGATTGGCCTTGGGTGTAAATTTGATTTCCTTTTTCTTATTTTATGAAATAATGTTTTAATAATTAAGTTACTGTTCATATCGCCATGCTATTTCGAGTTGTTGGCTGGCGGCAGCAAGACAAAGCTTACACATAGGCCAAATCACGCAGCCCCATGACAACAGCTTGAACCGCGCAGGTATTCACTGAACAGTTTATCGCTAAGATTAAGGGAGGCCATTGTGGCTAAAGGTTCAGTTCTCAATTTCAATTTCCATCATTCAACTGATGCCGGTACCGGCGCGCAGATTACCCGTTTGACTCCACCCGATGTGTTGTGCCACCGCAATTATTTCTACCAAAAATGCTTTACCAATGACGGTAGCAAGCTGCTATTTGCCGGTGAGTTTGACGGTAATCGCAACTATTACCTGCTGGATCTGCAAAAGCAGCAAGCGGTTCAACTGACCGAAGGGGCTGGCGATAATACCTTTGGTGGTTTTTTATCACCTGATGACCGTTTTCTCTTTTACGTAAAAAATGAACGCCAGCTGCGCCGGGTCGAGTTGACTACCGGCGATGAGCAGACCATCTATCAAGTGCCTGAAGAGTGGGTCGGCTACGGTACCTGGGTGGCGAACAGCGATTGTACCAGCCTGGTGGGGATTGAAATTTCACGCAAAGATTGGCAACCCCTGACCGATTGGAAAATTTTCCACAGTTTCTTTACCAAAAAACCACACTGCCGCCTGCTACGCGTCGATCTCAACAGTGGTGAGTCTCGAGTCATCTATCAAGATAACCTCTGGCTGGGCCATCCTATCTATCGCCCTTATCACAATAATTGTGTCGCTTTCTGCCATGAAGGGCCACACGATCTGGTTGATGCGCGTATGTGGTTGATTAATGAAGATGGCAGTAATATGCGCAAGGTGAAGAACCATGCTGAAGGGGAGAGTTGCACTCATGAATTCTGGGTACCCGATGGCTCAGCGCTGATGTACGTCTCCTATTTAAAAGGCCAGCAAGAGCGCAATATCTGCCGTTATGATCCTGAAAGCGGTAAAGATGAAATTGTGATGACCATGCCTGCTTGTTCACACCTGATGAGCAACTACGACGGTAGCCTGTTGGTCGGGGACGGTTCCGACTCACCGGTCGATATCAAAGATGCGCAGGGTTATACCATTGAAAACGATCCTTGGCTTTATGTGTTCGATGCCAAGCAGAAACGTCAGGCTCGTCTGGCTGCCCATAACAGCTCATGGCGTGTGCTCAACGGTGACCGCCAAGTAACCCACCCGCATCCTTCCTTTACCCCGGACAATCGGCAGGTGCTATTCACTTCAGATTTTGAAGGTCAACCTGCCCTCTATCTGGCGCAACTACCTGAAAATCTGTTTGCCTGATCTGTCGCATGTAATGAGGAAAAGTTATGTTTATCTATAAAAATGAGTGTCCACTGGAAGATTTAGGCAATGGCGTTACGCGGCGTATCCTCGCCCATGGTGGCACCATGATGGCGGTGGAGGTCAACTTCAGCCAGGGCGCGATAGGTCCATTGCACAGTCATCCCCACGAGCAGTTGACCTATGTGCTTTCCGGGCGTTTCAGCTTTACCATTGATGGCGAGACCCAAGAAGTGGGCGCTGGTGACACCCTGTATAAAAAGCCTGATGTGATACATGGCTGTGTCTGTCTGGAGGCGGGAACGCTGCTGGATACCTTTACCCCTCAGCGTGAAGACTTTTTGAAATAACCTGATAACTGCGGGCCCTCAGACATAGGCATTCCCTGTGAATGGAGTCCCGCAGTTTGATCAGCGGTGGTTCGCGTCTCTCGTTATTTGAGCAATTTGTTTAGACTGTCGCCGTTCCCCACATCTAAATTGAAGTTACACTTACTATTTTAAATTGCACAAACTTTCTGATTTAGCATACTTGGCAGCCATTCCGAGCATGGAACTATTAGGTACACCTTTGCATCGAAGATAACCCTGTTCAGTTAGCTTTTCTGTATAGTAATATTTGAATCCGAAATTTATCAATATACCTACGAGCAATAACAGGTAAATCAATTTAGAACAAATCGCTTGTAGTGTATCTGATGCTCTACGAGCTTTTAATATAGGTTGTATGGAAATAATAATAAAAACAATAAAAAATAATGGGGCAATGACTCCAGCAGAAATGCTGACCGAAGAAAAAACTAAAACGTCAGGATTTCCAGACCAAGTATTTAAATTATAAAAAAATATATATACTAAAAAAGCACATAATGGCGCAAGGATAAATGCTATGAAAAAAAATGCGAAAAAACGCATCTTAAATGTTATTTTTTCCATCAAAAACGTCCTCTAAACAACTCAGATATTGCATTCCTAATGTACTTCTTAACTTCGTATTGAGCGAACTCCACGCCTTTATTAAGCATTTTATCCATCTCAAGGGCAACTATATCAATAAACCCTTGTTTTAAATCATTTGTTTTTTCTACAATATCCTGCTGTGACTTCTCTATTAGTTCAACAAGTTTGTTTGTTATTCCAAACTTTTCATCAAGTTCATTCAAACCTACCACAGCAAGAAAACCAACAGTCACTGCTACAACAACTGGTGTTACTGCTGATGCAAAGAATACAGTAGCGATAGTGCCGCCAATCCATCCAGCCCCTGAAGATATGCCTATTTTTACCACATCAGTAGCTAAACTACCGATGAACTTAGTGAGAGATGTTTCATCATTAAGAATAAAATCAAGTGTTCTAAATGCCGCAGCAACATAAAACGTTAATCTTGCACCTTCTATGATGAAATTTGACAATCCATATTTACCAATACCTAAATCGACAATCTTGGGGTTTTTGGCAGCAAATACAGGTGCATTCAGTACTTTCCTGATCCCTGGATAGCCAGTTAGTTTAATTAGTTCAGTACCATTTCTATTGATATATATTGTAGCTTTGATACCAAACCCGCCTAAGTCAACGATTAACTTCGACGTAGTTACTACATCTTTAATATTAGTCCCATAGTTTACGGCTATCGTACCCGGTTTACTTTGAGTGATCTCTGTCCACCCTTTTGTATATGTTCCCCAATCAGCAAGAACTTCATACGCTTCTTCCATCGTCAATAACATTACATCGTGATTGTTTGCACGTAGTAGATCTCGCACTCTCTGGTCTGGCAGATCATGTGTATTACGTAGTACAGGGTAATCCGGTATAAATCCTGAATCCTGCTTTTCACCAGTGAGATATGAGGAAGGTTTCTTTGTTGTCTGTGTGTATTGTACCGGTTCCTCTACTTTAGCTGCTGGGGTAGCTTGGACTTTACCTCCCTGATATGGACCATGTACTGCCCACGTATGGGTAGGGATAAAAAAAGCATTACATGGGCAAGTTGAACGGCTATATAACGTACTGGCAGCAAGACAACCGTGGATAACTTCGCCGGGATGCCCTCCACCGATACTATAAGTTCCCGGATTTTTCCCACAAGATACTTTGTTACCGTTGACGGCTTGTTGGTTCAGATTGGGGCCGAATTTACCTCCTTTTGGGCTCAGAGATCCCCTCATTTTTAGAGACTCAAATAATGCCAAGTGTGCGGGTATATAACCGATGCTGCCTCAGGTAATAAGTAAACTTCTCCATCAACAATATCGCGTAGGCTTCTTTCATTTTAGGCAGTAATTGATAGTAGATAACACCTTGTCGGAAAAATGAATATGTTCGGCTTTTGCTGGTATTGACCTTGATCGTTCGCTCCAGACCCGCGCTGTCTCCTGCCTTGCCCAGCAGCGTCAACAGGACTATCGCCAGCGCACTGAACAGAAATAATCGATCGCGTCTTGCCGGATTTTTGATCCGAACCTGACCCATTCCC
>NZ_AYKS02000077.1 GCF_000496755.2 Serratia sp. DD3 | reverse complement strand
CATTACTGTTCAGGATGTGATGCTGAGAGCCGTGGAAAAGCGCTTCGGTGACAGTCTTCCGGCTAAACCGGTGCAGTGGCTGACGGATAACGGTTCAGCGTACACCGCGCATGACACAAGGAAGTTCGCCAGAGAGTTGAATCTGGAACCGTGTACAACAGCAGTAAGTAGCCCGCAAAGTAACGGAATGGCAGAGCGGTTCGTGAAAACGATGAAGGAAGACTACATCGCGTTCATGCCAAAACCGAATGTGAGAACGGCACTGCAGAATCTTGCGGCGGCGTTCAATCATTACAATGAAAGTCATCCGCATAGTGCGTTGGGATATCACTCCCCGAGAGAATACCGACGCCAGCGGGCATCGTTAACTTAAGATACAAAAGCTGTCTGGAGATGGCGGGTCAAGAACAATTCCTGGCGTCACTCATGGTTTCGGCAGTAAAAGTGCCCAACTGCCAATACCTTTACAACCATATTGCAGCACTAGGCCCGCAACCAAGCAGGTACATGGTACGCGTATTGTCGATGTTCACCACCCTTTGCAAGCCTGTGGTGAAGCCGATGGCTTTTTTACCCGAGAACCAGGGATCTTGCTCAGCGTATTAACCGCTGATTGCCTGCCGGTGATCTTCTGCCGTAAAGATGGCCAAGCCATTGCAGTGGTACATGCGGGTTGGCGCGGTCTGCTGGAGGGTATTTTGGAACAGATGGCTCAGCGTATTAGCCTGGAGGACAGTACCAGTAACTGGGTAGCGGCTATCGGCCCGGCGGCAGGTGTTTGCTGTTATGAGGTGAACGAAGATCTTATCAATAATTTTCAACAACTCTTGCCCTTCCCCGCTACCATGATCAGCCCGAGCTATCGCCACCTGGATTTGGCCGCTATTGCTGAAGCTAAACTCACCGCGTTGGGATTTGCGGCCGTCGACCGGGTGGGCAGTTGCACTATCTGTACCCCCAATGACGACCCGGCCCTTGCCAGGCGCTTTAAATACACCAGTTATCGGCGTAATAGTCATCGGCGTGAACAAGACCCAACACACCCGGGGATCAAAGGTCGTAATCAGTATTCTGGTATTATTATCAATCAGTAAGATGATGAGAGAGTCTGCTTTGGCTAAGTTCATCATCCAGCAGCCTGGCAATAAACTTAGGCGGCAGATACGAAAAAACCCGCACGTTATGCGGGTTTTTTGTACAGCTTGCGCTGATTAGATAGCAGTAACGTTTACTGCAGATGGGCCTTTCTGGCCATCTTGGATTTCGAATTCAACGTTTTGGCCTTCTGCCAGGGTTTTGAAGCCATTACCCTGAATTGCAGAGAAGTGTACGAACACGTCTTTGCTGCCATCAGCCGGGGTGATGAAACCGAAGCCTTTAGACTCGTTGAACCACTTCACTTGACCTTTGATCTTTGCCATCTTGAGTATTTCCTTTAGATTATTTAAACCGCCCAGGGGCGTTACACAGACAAACTAGAGTCGTTACTGCTGAGGCACTAAGATCAGGATCGGCAGAGAAGCGATATTCAACGCTAACATCTTTACTCTGAACTTCTTTACTGAAAATGCCACACATATACAGAACTGTACCTCTTTTTACCCAAGTGCGTTATTACATACTCTGTAAACGATGGCAAGCCATTTTTAATCACTGATGGACATGTCGCACATATTTAAAACGGTTAAGGTCAATAATAGATTAAATAGGTTAAAAGAGGTTGAAGCCTTTGCTATTTTCTGCTTTGTAAAGAAAACATGCCAGACTTCACTTCTACTCGCGTTGTTAACCCTCCACACCCCATGTCAATATCGATTCTTTTTAACCATCGAGCAATACTCTGACAGAGAAAATGCGTAAAAAAATTTGAATGATTATCACGTGTTAATGACAACATTTGAATTTGGATGATCGGGCAGATGAATGCTGTACTGATCGGAGCTTTTCATATCAACCCTAGCGATAACAAGCTAGTACCTGCGCAATCTGCTGTAGATTGCAGTCAGCTATCACTCTGCTGATCAGCCTACTAACGCATAACCATACAAATGTTCTAAATTCAACGATGGCCAAGGTGCAGTTGTGCTAAATATTCCTTTGCATGGCCACGGATACCCACCTGCTTATCCCTCTGATATCATTTGAACCGTGGTTATTGCGCCCGCCCGCAGATAAATGATTTTAAATATCGAGTTGATAATAGTCATCGCCACCAGCTGGAAATAACCCTTTTGACTAGCGGAAAATATTGCTATTTCTGAGTTTTAATTATGCTGCTCACTATTACGCGCTATATATAGCCGAATAACTTGAAGTTGCTTGACCCAGTCTGTTATTAGGGAAAGCGTGCTGAAAGGGTCGTAGCCCGCCGCCAGATCGCCCTAAGTGCGCTTGTACCGTGTATCTCAGGCTCAACAATCGTTTCAAGCAATTTGAAGTATCACAGGTGTATACAAAATAATTCGAGTTATTTGACAAAAACCTTAAGTTACAGCGATCTTCACCACTAGCCACCCCGTATAACACTGTATGTCAAGTTGTAAAAATCTAAATCAGCTTTAGATTATCCCCTATTAATGCAATGCACCTTTCCTTTGTATCATCCCTTCACGCCTATCAATCTGCCGGCTTCAGCAAGAACGCCGAGGAAGGACGCGCTGCGAAACCTGCAAAACGGCCTGCCTATGCCAACCACTTTATCTCGCTGGAGAACTTGGTCACGCCGGCTTGTCTAGCTAAAGCTGTCGAAGTCGGGATGGCCGGATTTTAATAAAACCATGGAGAAAAAATGGAGTTTGGGATGATTTTTGCAATGGGCATGTTTGCACTGAGCATGTCTATCTCACCGGGTCCGGTAAATATGGTGATCATTGCCTCTGGTGCTAACCACGGTTTCTGGCAGACCTTGCCGTTTGTCTCTGGGGCGACTATCGGTTTCACTCTTTTACTGGTTTTCGTCGGTTTTTGGTTCATTGGGATGATTGAGAACTATCAGGTATTTTTCCAATACCTCACCATGGCTGGATCGGCTTTTATTATCTATGTCGGCTACAAAATTGCCTCGTCGCATCCTGAGCTGATCGTGGAGAAAGGCGATGTTCCCAACTTCATACAGGGTTTCCTACTCCAGTGGTTAAACGCAAAAGCTTGGATTGCCTGTGCTTCTGGCGCGGTGCTATTTTCCACCCCGCAGACACATACTACGCTGTTCACTTTCATCGTTATTTACTTCGTCATCTGCTACTTATCGCTCGCTGCTTGGGCTGTACTGGGAGACCGAGTCTCAATTATTCTCAACAGCGTACTGCGTATCCGTATCTTCAACCTCGTCATGGGCGGTATGCTCATCTTAACCGCCCTCTACATGCTTTATTTGCAGTTTTACACCGCTCACTAGTTCTGCAAGCCTGAATTAAATGAGTCATAGATGGCATTAATGAGGGTATAGGCAGCACTACTGGTAGACATATTCAGTGGCCAAACTGCATATACCCTCAGTGGCTCCAGCGTCCATTCTGGTAGGACGGCGATAACCTCTCCGTTACTGATCCCTTGATCACTCAGGTAAGTCGGTGGTGCCGCTAATCCAACCTTTAGCTTGGCAAGCTGATAGGACAGCTCGACATTGTCCACATGGATATGTGGGGTATATTTGATCTCTACTTCTTCGCCGCTTTCCTTGTGCCGGAATAGTCGTGTGCTTGGCCGCATGGTAAGACCGATCCACTTCATATGTGCCAAGTCTCTAGGGTGCGTGGCTGACTTGAATTCTGCCAGGTATTCCTTAGCTGCAATGACACGGCGAGGCAACAAAAACAGGTGTCGCGCCTTCAATGAGCTATCCGGCAGCTCGCCAATTCTGAAAGCGACGTCAATACCCTCTGAAATGATGTCATTGCGGTTATCATCGCAGGAAATACTCAAAATGATTTCCGGGTGCTTTTTGATGAATGTCGCGATGTGTCGAGTAAATTCACTGTTGATAAACACAGCGGGAATAGAGATCCGCAGATTTTTCTTGGTCGATACGGAACGTCGTTTAAACTCGATGACACCTTTCTCGTACAACTCCAGCATCGACTTGGCCGTTTCGAGAAGGCTAGTGCCATCATGGGTCAATACCAGCTTGCGCGTATTTCGATAAAGCAGTGCACTGCATAAACTCTTTTCCAGCTTGGAGAGATGCAGGCTAGCCGTTGCCGTCGATATACCCAAGGCTTCCGCACCACCAGAAATAGAACCAACTTCGGCGATCTTCGCGAATACGATCAAATAGCGTATATCTTCAATCATTCCCACACTCCCTATGAGGAAAAAGTCTTAAAAGCCGAATATATTGCCCATTAAGCTATACGGTTACTCTTTGAGTATTCTGCGTTTTCAGGAAAAATGAGATTTTGATTTCTGTTAGGCAGATGTTTATCATCGGCAGCCTGCATCATACCCATCCGTAGCACGATTATGCACCCCGTGGTTAATGGCTTGGCAATACCTAAGGTATTCGAACTTTAGCCTATTCGTTAGGAACACACTTAACGTCGAGCCGCTGACCAATCTTCATTAGATCAAAATTATGCTGTTCCAGCCCTGCATCACTTAACGCCTGCATTAATTGCTGCGGAGGTTCATCCAACGACTCATCCGCTAATTCAAAAACGCCCCAATGCATTGGAATAACCCGGGGCTGATTTAATTGTTGATATAACCGCACCGAGTGTTGGGGATCCATATGCTTCTCTTGCATAAACCACCTCGGTGCATAGGCTCCAATGGGCAAGGCAGCAATATCGAACGGCCCAAGACGGGTGCCTATTTCTACCAATCGCTCACTGTAGCCAGTATCTCCGGTGAAATAAAAACGTAATTCAGGGTGGTGTATCACCCAACCACACCATAGCGAATGGTTATGATCCCAAGGGGTACGCATACTCCAATGGCGTGCTGGTGTCGCATAAAACGTGGTTGTATCCAGCGTGAAACTATCCCACCAGTCCAATTCAACCACCCGCTTAGCGGGATAATGACTAAACCACTGCTTAAGCCCCAAAGGAACAACAAAGGTAATACCGCGAAAACGTTTGGTCAGTTCACTGATGGTCAATCGATCCAGGTGGTCATAATGGTTATGTGAAATAAGCACCACATCTATCGTTGGTAATTGTTGCACTGTTAACGGCGGGGGTGTTTTACGCTTTGGGCCATAAAAATTCACCGGTGATGCCCGTGATGACAGCACCGGATCAATTAACACATAACGGCCCCCCAAGCGCAGCAGTATAGAGGCATGCCCCAGCCACCAAATGCTATCATGATCACCACTGAGATCGGCGGCTTGCCACCACTGTTGGATAAATTGTTCATACCCCGCTTGTGGCGGTTTGGGCAGCCCCTGCTTTTTACGTTGATCCTGCCAACGTTTGAGATCCCCAGCTTTACGCAGTGATGGTTCAGGATTGGTAAACCCCCAAGGGGTATGATGCGCCTTGCTGGCATCGTAATATTTATTATTCTTCTTCATTCATACCTCTTCCGACCATCGGCTACGTTACTCGACCTAACCACTTGGTATAGCCATCACATTGAACATCAAGCCATTTATGGCTATTACCAATTAATAATTTTATCTATGGCAATTTTTTAGCATTTAACTCGGTAAGAGGCAATAAATACGTGAAATAAGTCGAACTGGTTAACGCTCCGGGATAACGTCTTTATAGCTTAATGCGGGGTTGAGCTCATCATCATCATGGTGCCTATCTTCGCCCTGATTACCCTGCAACTGCATTTTCAATAGCGTAGTTTGTTGACGCTGTTGTTCAACAATCTGTTGCAACAAAACAATCTGCTCATTGGCACGCACGCTCGCACGGTTAACCAAAAACCAGACCCACAAACCCAATAATGCGGCTACTCCCCCCATCACGATGGACATCAGGCCGGATGGGCTAAAAACTAAATCAAACATAAACAACCTTATCGCTAACCTAATTTATTCAAACTACGCTGTTGCCAACACCGGTGCCGTTCCCAACGTCATTTGCATCACTACCTATCATATTTACCCACGGCAACAGCAACCCGGGTGATTAAATACCCGGGTGTACTTCGCTGATTACTGAGCAATAAAACGTTCAAGACGATTACGTAACTGATTGTTATGTTTGCGCAATCTATCAATTTCACCCAAGAGTTCCAGCGCTACCGCAATGCCTGGCCAATCCAGGTCAAGTTCTCGTTGTAACCGCTGAGCTCGATTGAATGCCACCAAAGCTCGGTCATCAAATAACCAGTTATCACTATTCAGGTCACAGGGCTCAATCACCCCTAACCCAACGACCTCCTGCAGTTCAGGCTCCGTCACGCCCGTATGCAGGCAAAACTCAGTAATGGTAAGTGTTATCTGTATGCTAGCCATTATGCTTTACTCCATACGGTGCGCGGATCAAAAACCGGATTTGCCTCAGCCAGTTGCTGCCAGAGCGCAGCACTCTTGTCGTCTGGTTTTGCTGGCATAACAATCTTGATTACCGCATATAAATTGCCGGTCTCTTTTTTGCTGACCAGGCCCTTCCCTTTAACGCGCAAACGTTGCCCGGCCTGACTGCCTGCGGGAATTGTCAGCAAGATATTGTCCGACAGGGTGGGCAAGGATACTTTGGTTCCTAAAGCGGCTTCCCAAGGTGCCAGCGGCAGGATAATCTCCAGATCATGCCCCATCACCTCAAACAACGGGTGTGGCGCGAGTTTGATAATCAGATACAGATCACCGTTGGCCCCACCATTAACCCCAGGAACGCCCTGACCTTTCACCCGGATACGTTCGCCATCCATGACCCCTGCCGGGATCTTGACATTGAGCGTCTTGGCTTTCTCTTCCTCGACCAAGCCAAAGGCGTTGTATACCGGGACGTTATAACTCAACGTTCTGGTCTGTTCTTTGAGTGTTTCTTCCAGGAACATAGCCGCAGCAATTTCAACGTCCTGACCACGAGCGGCACGTTGATGGTGGTGTTGCTGGTTGGTCCGCGAACGCTGACCAAACATAGAGGCAAAAATATCGGAGAAGTCTTCAGCGTTACCACTGTCTCCATGATGAGCCTCACGATACGCCCTGCGACCAAAGTCAGGATCATTGCGGTGTTTTAGCAACTCATCATATTCTGCTCGGCGCTCACTATCTTTCAGTACTTCATAGGCTTCCGCGACCTCTTTAAACCGTGCTTCGGCATCCGCTTCAGTACTGACATCTGGGTGATACTTACGCGCCAACCGTCGATAAGCCGTTTTGATGGCTTTGATATCATCTGAGGGTTTAACCCCTAAAATGGCATAATAATCCTTCATTTCCATAATATTATTATCTCGTTAGCCAAAGCGAAGAAAAGTAAAGCCAAGGTTGGTATACCCGGTTATCCAACAACCTACAGCATAACGCATCCGATGATTAAAATGCTGAGCCTAGTCAACACCTTCGCAACTCGGAATACAACGAGTATATACCCAAGTGGATGCGCGTTGCGGACTGACATCAAGGACACCGCGATTATATCAGCGGTCTGTTGAAGTGATAATGACGTACCCTACCCGAGCACGCCATTATTCAATTAATTTACTGGGTAGGTTGTTCTCTGGTTTCACCGCTCTTTACCTCCGATGCCTACCTTATGATTAACCTCCATCACTGGCATTGCCATAAAAGCAACGACTCCGACGATGACAAAAAGAGTAACAATCATAGTTATTAGCATGTGATTACCTCTTCAACATAACGTTGTTACGGGGCACTCTGTGGTGCTGATTGATCTTTCAGGCCAAGACTGTAGGTAGGCCACGATCACTTTCACTCTTTCAGATTAGCTGTTTTTTCACTTTTACCCAAATAGTGTTGGGTGATCTTGTGTGGTTCAAACAACTGGTCAATGTGCCGTTTTGCTGCCCCAAGGTGACAACCCGAGCTCGGTCAGGTAGGCTAAGTAACAACCTATAACAGCAGGTTGCATAACGACTGGTTTTAATCACGACATCGGCAACTGGGTAAATCTATTGATACAGGCACATCATCTCTCATTAGTCTGCGCGCTCAGTAAATGGGTTGAAACCCATCTCGGGCGTGTGATCCATCTTGAAGAGTTGGCCGCTTACTCCGGCTACTCGCTCTGGCATATGCAGAAACTGTTCAAAGAGGCGACCGGGATTTCACTGGGCAAATATATCCGCGAACGTCGTCTCGCTGGGGCGGTGTATCAACTGCGTAGCAGTGATGCGCCAATTTTCGATATTGCGTTGGACTTTGGCTTCGGCTCACAGTCGCACTTTACCTATATGTTCAGAAAACGCTTCAATATCACGCCCTATGATTTCCGCCAGGATCCAAGCCTTGATCTCCCTATCGCGCCACCGCTCCATGTGATTTATCAAAAAATGCCCTGATGCGCATTATTCAACTAACCAAGAAGCCTTCATCCTATTGCGTCGCTCAGCATCTAGCTACTCACAGTAATGGCCGTCATTAAGAGAAGGAAAGAGCCTGTCACGTGGCACTTCCGTCACTATCATGCCCGCCCGTAAGCCCAGCGCGACATTGGGGTTGGGGAATAATATCCGTGCATTGGCATAGGGAACCTGGTAGCTCTCTCCCGGCTGTTCATACAGTAAGCTACCTTGCGCGAGCGGGGTAAAGTTGGCGGTATCATCGCTTAAATAGAGGCTAAAGGCTTCACTGCGCTTGATAATGGATTGTTCAACACGAAAAACACTTATCGGTGCCTGGCGGCCTATTGGTAAAGGCTGCCCACTGATTAACGCCTGTAGTGCCCCATTGATAGCACTAAACTGCCGCAGGTCGTTATCACCAAATGGCCGGGCTTTGCCTAACTCAAGGGTACAACTGGCCACTTGCAGATGTTCACAGGTAAAATGGCTAAATGTCCCCCCCGCTGCTTGATGGATCACCAACGCATCCAATTCTGCGGCCTCCAGCCAGGCGAGCATGGCCGGGTTATAAGCGGTTTGCTGATAAGGCAGCAGAGCAAAGCGCGGGTACAGTGACGCGCGGATGGCAGTATGAAGATCGTAATGAACCCGTCCCGCCCCTTCGCCGTTAAAAAAAGCGCTGACCACCTGTTCCAACTGTTGCACCCGCGCACTCTCCTCAGTGAGAGAACATTGGCGATAACGGCCACCAAACAGCCGATTAATATCCTGTGTCAGGTAGCGTTTATTGGCACGCATCGCCATTGGGTTGCCCAGTACCACCAGCAGACGCACCGCCAATGGCCTGATGCCCTGGATTAGCTCCTCCACCAATTGATTGAGCAACTCGATGGGGGCGGTTTCATTACCATGGATGCCGGCTGAGATCACCACTGCTTGCTGATAACCCTGTACTGGGCAGAGCTCCAGCAGCCCTTCCCCGAGCCACTGCCAACGTAATGTGGTGGTTTCCCCCCTGGTATGACCGGGGGGCTTAGCTGCCAAAGTCAGGGCTAATAGGTCCATCGGCTTTCCTCCGTTATTGCTGAAAGGCGTAAATCGAACCGAGCCCAAGAATCGATGTCAATGTGTCCAGTGCCTCTCGTCCCTCAAGCAATAACAGAGGATCAGCCAGATCGCTCGCGGTCAGACGGTCGCGATAGTAGTGATCGACCCACTCATTCAGCCTGCTAAACAAGCAATCATCCATCATCACACCGGGGTTCACGGCCTGGAGTTCAGCCTCATTCATCGCCACCCGTAAGCGCAGACAAGCCGGCCCGCCACCATTGCGCATACTCTCTCGCAGAGTGAACACCTTGATTTCATCAATTGGGCCGCCGCTGGTGACTATCTCATTCAGGTAGTGCCACACCGCAGCGTGCTGACGCGACTCTTCCGGCACGATAATCATCATTTTGCCATTCTGTTTGGTGAGGATCTGGCTGTTAAACAAGTAAGTGCCCACGGCATCGGCCACACTGACACGGGAGGTGGGGACTTCAATCGCCACTAATTCCGCCTCGACCGAGGCCATTTTGCGGCGTAGTTGTTCTAGCCCCTGCTGCGCATGGAGGAATGCTTGTTGATGGTAAAAAAGCACCTGCTGGTTGCTCACCGCAATGACGTCGTTATGGAATACCCCTTGGTCGATCACGGCTGGGTTTTGTTGCAAAAACAGCGTTTGTGGTTCATTCAACTGATGCAAGCGAGCAATCGCCTCGCTGGCCTCCCGGGTCTGACGGGCCGGATAGCGCACTGGGCCACTTTCCCCACCAAACTCCTGCTTACCATAAACAAAGAGTTGCACCCCAGGCTTGGCATAGTCCTTCCCCAGGCGGTTATGATTGGCGGCTCCCTCATCGCCAAAGAGCGCTACCGAGGGCAAAGCGTCATGGTGGGCAAAATAGCGGTCATCGTTAAAAATGGCACGTAACACCGCTGAGGTGGTTTCAGCCTCGATGGCCCGGTGAAATTTATTGTTCAAATTCGCTGCGGTAAAATGCACCTTGCCATCCCGACTATCTGCCGAGGGCGAAACGGTAGCGGCGTTAGCTGTCCACATTGAAGAGGCGGAACTGAGGGCAGAAAGCAAGCGCGGAGCGGTACGCATCGCCTGCACCAAGATCTGTTCATCGCTGCCACTAAAGCCCAGTTTACGCAGTGTAGGGAGATGGGGCCGCTCTTGTGGCGGCAAAACGCCTTGTTGAAAGCCCAAGTCTGCCAAGGCTTTCATTTTCAGCAGCCCTTGTTTGGCGGCTAACTTGGGGTTGGAGACACTGTTACTGTGCAGGGTTGATGCCTCGTTACCGAACGACAACCCCGCATAGTGATGGGTCAAACCCACCAGCCCATCAAAATTGACTTCATATCCCAACATTTTTCTCTCCCATCTTGGGGCGATCAATCAAACAGTAGGCCCGGGGACACACTTGCTGGCATCAGCAGTTCAGCACTTTCCAGCGAAGCCATCGGCCATGCACAATAATCTGCCGCATAAAAGGCGCTTGGCCGGTGATTACCGGAAGCGCCGACACCACCGAATGGGGCAGCGCTGGAGGCCCCGGTCAACGGTTTATTCCAGTTCACAATACCCGCCCGCGCCTCCAGTAACAGTTGTTCAAACTGCTGCCGTTGCGGGGAAACCAACCCCATCGCCAAACCATAACGGGTATTATTGGCAATGTGCAGTGCCTCGCTAAAGTCGTCGTAACGGATAATGGTGGTCAGTGGACCGAAGTACTCTTCATCCGGTACCTCCACCACATCGGTAACATCAAGAATCGCCGGAGTTAACAGCGTACTGTTATCCGCCAAGCGTTTCATGGTCAATAAAGGACGCGCCCCCAGAGCCAAAAGCTGCTGCTGAGCCTGTAACATTCTGTCTGCCGCCGCCAAGGAGATTACCCCCCCGATAAATGGCGCTGGTTCAGCATCCCAACGCCCAATACGCAGCGCCGCCGTTACCTTGACCAGGCGTTCAATAAAGGCATCCCCTTCTGGCCCACGTTTGACCAAAATACGACGCGCGCAGGTACAGCGCTGGCCAGCGGAAATAAACGCAGACTGAATGGCCAGATTCACCGTGGCATCACAGTCTACTACCTGTTCGATAATCAGGGCATTGTTGCCCCCCATCTCCAACGCCAGGATTTTTTCTGGTTGCCCTGCCAGTTGGCGATGCAGGTGATAACCAGTATTGGCGCTGCCGGTAAACAGCAAGCCGTCAATATCTCGGCTGGCTGCCAGTAATTCGCCGGTTTCACGCCCCCCTTGCAACAAGTTGATCACGCCAGGGGGTAAGCCTGCCTCCAACCACAGTTTCAGAGTCACTTCCGCCGTCAACGGGGTGAGCTCACTGGGCTTGAATACCACCGTGTTCCCAGCTAATAGTGCCGGAACGATATGACCATTGGGTAAATGCCCCGGGAAATTATAGGGCCCAAAGACCGCCAGTACGCCATGGGGGCGGTGGCGGATCACCGAAGTTGCATCCGCCATGGCTGCGGTGGTAACCCCGGTACGTGTTTGGTAAGCCTGCAATGAAATGCTCACTTTACCGATCATCGCCTGCACTTCGGTCAAGGTTTCCCAGCGCGGTTTGCTGGTTTCACGGCTGATGGTTTCAGCCACTAACTGTTTGTGCTGTTCTAGCAGCGCCGCAAAACGTTTTAATAATTGTTCACGCTGTTCAAATGGCGTGCGCGCCCAAGCTGGAAAGGCGCTACGCGCTGCGGCACAAGCCGCTGCCACATCCGCACTATCCGCCCCATTGGCGTGCCACAAGGGTTGGTTATCCATAGGATCACTTTTATGGAGCAGTGCTCCCTGGCCTGTCTGCCAGCAACCATTAATCAGTAGTGCAGGATGTGACATTATACTTTCTCCTGAATAAGCTTGATGGCCCACACAGCGCCCCCTTGTTCAACCCCCAACAACGCTGCTGTCTCGGCGTTGATGCGCAGGTGTTCATTGTCCAGTTCGCCATGCACCAACAATGCGCGATAATGGTCATAGCTATCATTCGCCACCAGGTACGTTGACCCGGAGGGAGAATAACCGCCATCATCCACCATCACTTTCACCAATTTACTTAATTTCACGCTGCGGATTTCGTCAATCTCCGCTTCGAGCGTCGGGCCACCATCAAAAATATCGACATACCCCTGATAGCGCAGCCCCTCAGCTTCCAGCAGTTTACGTGCTGGCGCGGTATGAGGATGCACCTCACCAATCACTTTTTGCGCATCCTCAGCCAAAAACTCCACATAGAGCGGATGCTTTGGCATCAATTCCGCAATAAACGCTTTCTGCCCAGTACCACTCAAATAGTCTGCCTTGGCGAACTCAATAGAAAAAAAGTGACGCCCTACGCTTTCCCAAAAGGGTGAACGGCCCTGCTCATCGGAAAAACCACGCATCTCGGCGATCACTTTATGTGAAAAATGGTTGCGAAAAGCGGCCATAAACAGGAAACGTACCTTTGACAACAATTTGCCATTCTCGCCATTACGGTAATCGGGGTCGAGAAACAGGGTACATAACTCCGAATGGCCGGTATGGTCATTACTCAAAAACAGCGTAGGTATCGATTTATAGACATTAAGCTGTTTTGACGCATGTACCTGTGTCCCGACACGAAAACTGTACCAGGGCTCACTGAGTCCCACCGCCACTTCGATGGCGCTGACCCCAACCACCTGTTGGCGCTCAGTATCTTCCATCACAAACAGATAGCACTGTTCGCCTTTCGGCAGTTCGCCCTGCCAGGTTTTTAATGCCCGTTCAATACGAGCCGATAAGGTATCTTCGTTCTGTGGCAACGAGGTGAGACCAACCCCCGATTTACCCGCTAGGGTCAGTAAATCAGCTAGGTCACGGCGCTCTATAGGGCGAATAATCATCATAATACTCACCTCAATGGTTATCGGCGGTGCCTACTCGGCACCGCCCCATGATTAGCAGCAAATTCGCGCCACCGCCCGCTCAAACCGCACTAGCCCTTCCTGCACATCTTGCTCCGGGATAATCAGTGACGGGGTAAAGCGCACCACATCGGGACCGGCGATTAACGCTATCACCCCCTCTTCATTAGCCAATTGCGTAAGTTGTTTGGCTTTGCCCGCATAATTCTGATTCAACACACAACCAATTAATAATCCTGCCCCGCGAATTTCGGCAAACAGAGGATATTGCTGGTTGATGTTATTCAACCTTTCAACAAACCACTGGTGGCGTAGTTTCACCCCATCAAGTAGTTGCGGGGTATTGATCAGTTTGAATACCGCCCCTGCCACCGCTGTCGCCAATGGATTGCCACCATAGGTGGTGCCATGGCTCCCCACATTCAGGGTTTTCGCCAATCTGTCGGTAGTTAGCATCGCCCCAATCGGAAAACCTCCCCCCAACGCCTTGGCGGTGGTCAACACATCAGGCACCACACCATACTTCATATAAGCGTACAGATATCCGGTGCGTCCCATGCCGGTTTGCACCTCGTCAAAAATCAATAACGCCCCGTGGCGGTCACACAATTCACGTAACCCTTGCAGGAACTGCAGGTCAGCCGGTAAGACACCGCCTTCCCCCTGGATAGGCTCAACAATAACCGCACAGGTATGTTGATTAATCACTTCAGCGGCGGCCGCCAAATCGTTAAACGGCGTATGAATAATGCCCGCAGGCAGCGGAGCAAAATCTTGTGAATACTTTGGCTGACCGCCAGCAGAAACCGTAAATAATGTGCGGCCATGGAAGGCATTGTTAAACGCCACTATCTGGTTTTTCCCACTAGCGCCATTATCCAAGGCATATTTGCGCGCCAGTTTCAGCGCCGCTTCATTGGCCTCTGCCCCGGAGTTGCAAAAAAAGACCTTGTCAGCAAAGGTCGCGTCAATCAGCTGTTTTGCCAGGCGCAACACCGGCTCGTTGGTGTAGCCATTGCCCAGATGCCACAACTTGTCAGCCTGTTCCAACAAGGCGGCTTTCACTTGTGGATGTGCATGCCCCAGGGCATTCACTGCAATACCTCCGGCAAAGTCGATATAATTCCGCCCTTGTTGATCCCAAACTTGAGAGCCTTCGCCCCGCACCAGAATAAAATCAGCAGGCGCATAAACCGGGACCATCCAGTCATCGAAAGCTTGGCGAGTTACTGCAATGGGTTGTTCCATAATAGGTGCCTCATCTTCACCCCCTCGTTCTGAGGTCGCGCTTGCTTCAATTTTCCTCGGCCTCAGGCTATCGATAACTCAGTTCCATGGCCGGTAGAGCAACGCTGGCATACATTCAGAACGAAAAGGAAATGTTAATTAATGGTTAAAATCACCATGCTATAGAGGTAAGTGTAGAGTAGCGCAAGAAGCCAGCTTTAGTTTTTAGCCAATTTTTTTAATTTTTGCTGTAAAAACAAAGAGTTATATTGCATAATTATGCAATAGTTATGCATTGGTAATTAATAATGGCAAAAACAAGGGCTGAAATCGTCATTAATGGCGATATTCTATGCAAGTGAAAATTATTTTTTTATTGATACTCACAAGCCGCTGATCCTGAGCTTTCAGCGGCTTGGTTACCGGAGGGGAGTTAATTGCTTACTTACGCCGTGGCTTCACTACCCAGCATACCGGTGCTATTTTGCTGTAGCCACTGGCGCACCGTGTTCACCAACTCACCAATACAGTCATCTTTCATTCCATGCTGTTTCAGTTCATTGTCCAAGGCAAACAGGTATTGCGCGTTGCTGCCCAGTGGACCGCTGGCGGAGGCGATTAAAGGAGCGATGACTTGATGACAGGTATCAGCCTCAAACAGAGGATGCTGTGAATTCATGACAAAGACCAAGGCATTGGCCACCTGGCCATGCTCCTGCAACGTCAAATCACACCAGATTGGCAGATAACAATCGGTGAGCATTTCACGCTTCCACAATAACTCTAGCTCTTCCTGTACGTTATGTTCCGGCAAGCGGAAAGCTAACCCCGTGGTTTGCCCGCCCTCTTGCAGCGCCAACATACGCCCGGGTTGATGCGGAGTGCCGCGCCCGGCAGTTAAACGCAGGCAAAACTCCCGGTGCCACCCCTTTAAAATGGCAGGACGGACTTCTTCTGCTTCAAATATCGGATTCCACATCAGCGAACCATAGCCGAAAACCCATACCGGGCTGTTGGCTGGGCGCTGGGCAAGGGTTTGCGCCAATGAGGCTGAACGCTGTTCTGCTGTCAGCAACAACGACTCATCAATAGCACCAAATGCTGTTTTACAATCCGCCTTCTGCAGAAAATCTCTGGTTAACACCGCTTACGACCTCCTGGAAATAGTTTTGTTCTACTCCCTTACTACTGTGAAATGGCAATTTATTGTTGAATCCAGAAAATATTAATTCAACGTATTTACTCTATCGATAACCCTATTCTTTTCTAACCACCTAATCAAGTTAAGCAAGCGCGTTAATATAAAAATTTATGCAATAAAATATTTCGTCTCGTTGACAAATCACGTCTGATAAAAATAAGTAAACAATTGAAATAGCCGCAACGTTTCCGTTGCGGCCATGCAGTTAAAGCTGATTAACTGTAAGCATTGAGTGTACGTTGGCACAAAATGGAACGTACACAGTCCTGTTTATCAAACTGGATAATACCGATCAACTCATCCTCAGCAAAGCGCGCCAGCGCATCACTCAGACCCGATTTGACTCCTCGCGGCAAATCGCATTGGGTAATATCGCCATTAACAATGACTGTCACATTCTCACCCAAACGTGTCAGGAACATCTTCATCTGGCTGGCTGTGACGTTCTGAGCTTCATCCAGGATCACCACGGCATTTTCGAAGGTACGCCCACGCATATAAGCAAAAGGCGCAATCTCCACTTTACCAATTTCCGGTCGCAAGCAATATTGCATAAACGACGACCCCAAACGGCGTAGCAGAATGTCATACACTGGCCGGAAATAAGGAGCAAACTTCTCAGAGATATCGCCAGGCAAAAAACCAAGGTCTTCATCTGCTTGTAGCACCGGCCGAGTAACAATAATTCGTTCGACCTCTTTATGTATCAGTGCATCAGCTGCTTTGGCGGCACTAATGTAGGTTTTGCCACAACCCGCCTCACCGACGGCAAAGATTAACTGTTTATTTTCTATGGCTGATAAGTAATGAGCTTGAGCTTCCGTTCTCGCCTCAATGGTAGAATTATCACGACAGTCACGGGCCATTCCGATGGATTCAACGCCCCCCATTTGTACTAGCGAAGTGACGCTCTCTTCTTCACGCTGGCGATGGCTACGTGTATCACGGCGAATTACGCGTTTAGCTTCACGGCGTGCTTTGATTACTGCTTTCTGTCTTCCCATAGTGGCACCTTACAGTTTGTTTCACCTACCGCAGCAATATCAGATACTGCGCGATTATGTTTCACACACGGATGAGGTTTTGCTCTCCTTTAGAGCCAGTATTTGCCGATAAAATAACGTGAATAGTTACGGGCCAGAGCGAACCGTATTTCTTCATCGAACCCTGTAGATGATGTGAAATATAAAACAGCAAGTGAGTCGAGTCAGAAGGTAATAGAGACCGGGAGTGGGTCAAAAATTGAGGGTCGAAGTGTGCGCCCTCGTTACAACGAGAAATCAGGGAAGGTGTATTTTTTGTTGTTTGTCGCCCAACCAAGGACTTGACCATAGTGATCCTCGTCATGATTATGCAGCGTTACACTGTACATCATATGAAAACTACCGCCCGTTGATTACAGTATAATGACATTCAAACGCCTTGCGTTACTAAAATGTAAAAAAAATATTATTTGATGATAATTTATACACGCTGTGTTTTCGACCTATTTTCCTCTGCTCAACATGAACAATGTCACTAAAGTGCGCAGATTAAAATCGGGTAAATAAATCCAAGTAACGCCCCTTCCGCCACGATGGATTATTAGTCAAGTTGCCACCGGGTTAGCAGCAACTTGAATACACTGGCATCTGGCGCGGCCAGGCCGCGCACCACTCACACCGTTTTAAATTGCGCTTCGGCTTGTTCAAAACGCTGGGTTATGCTGGCTGAAGGTTTACGCCCCATCAAGCTCACCAACACAATCGCGATACTGCCAAACAGAAAACCTGGAATAATTTCATAGAGATTCAACCAGGCATACTGTTTCCAGACAATCACTGTAATCGCCCCAACCAGCATCCCCGCCAAGGCCCCATTGCGGGTCATACGTGGCCACATTACTGAAATCAACACCACCGGACCAAATGCCGCGCCAAAACCTGCCCAGGCATAACTCACCAGACCCAGCACGCGGTTCTCTGGATTAGAAGCCAGGGCGATAGCCACCAGCGCCACGACCAACACCATCACACGGCCCACCCATACCAGCTCACGCTGACTGGCACCGTTACGGAAGAAGGCTTTATACAAATCCTCGGTGATAGCGCTGGAACAGACCAGCAGTTGGCAACTCAAAGTACTCATTACCGCTGCCAGGATCGCAGACAGCAGAATACCGGCAATCCATGGATTGAACAGCAACATCGCCAACTCAATAAATACCCGTTCGCCATTTTGTGACACATTACCCGCCTGCGCCGGGTTATTGGCAAAATAGGCAATACCGAAGAAACCCACAGCAATGGTCCCCGCCAGGCATAGCACCATCCAGGTCATACTGATACGACGCGCATTACGGATGGTATGATGAGAATCTGCCGCCATAAAACGCGCCAGAATATGTGGCTGACCAAAATAACCCAGCCCCCAGCCCAACAATGACAAGATGGCCACTAAATTCAGCCCCTTCATCATATCCAGATTGGCAGGGTTTTTATCACCAATGACCAAGATGGAACTGTCGATGCCACCGACGGCGAAGATAACCATCACCGGTGTGAGGATCAGCGCAAAAATCATCAGACTGGCTTGCACCGTATCTGTCCAGCTTACTGCCAGAAACCCACCAATAAAGGTATACAATATTGTCGCGGCAGCACCGGCCCACAGAGCAGTTTGGTAACTCATACCAAAGGTACTTTCAAACAAGCGAGCACCAGCAACAATCCCCGATGCACAATAGATAGTGAAAAACAGCAGAATGACGATCGCGGAAATCACGCGTAGTAGCTTACTTTTATCTTCAAAACGACTGGTGAAATAGTCCGGTAAGGTCAGCGCATTATTATTGGCTTCTGTATGCACACGCAAGCGCCCCGCCACTAACTTCCAGTTGAAGTAAGCGCCAATGGTCAACCCGATAGCTATCCAACTTTCTGAAATACCAGAAAGAAAAATGGCGCCCGGCAACCCCATCAGCAACCAACCACTCATATCTGATGCCCCAGCGGACAATGCGGTCACCACACTCCCCAACCGGCGCCCCCCCAAGATGTAATCATCGAAATTCTTGGTGGCTCGATAGGCAAGCAAACCGATCAATATCATCCCGAAAATGTAAACCAAAAAGGTCACTAACATAGGTGTGTTCATTATCATGCAACTCTCCATTCTTTTTCCCCGCTACTTGCCGTTGCCTCACTTAGCTGGCAACAGAAACTCGGGTTTTTTATGTTATCTATTTCATCGCCCCATGCCCCGGAAGGTAAAGCATGGCGATAAGCAGTGGATGAATCGTGTTTCTTTTGTTATGACCTCAACGCTGGCTATCCTAGTTGAATGAATTCATAACCAACAAGGTATTTAACAAAAAATAAACAGGAAATTTACTCTACGTCACATTTACTCACTTCCCTGGTTGCACCGATTAATGACCCAATAAGTTGCACTTATTTATCCCTATGATTAACAAATATAAATATTCTGTAACCAATATCAGTAGTCGCCATGCCGCTATCGCCTCTTGCGGCGAATATACGATTTAACTCACATTTCAATAAATCATTTTTTAACAAGGTTGCACAAGGTTGCAACATGCTGGATATTTGACAGCATCTACTCTCTAGCCACAGTCAGGAGCTGAATTGGCATGGCCACGACCACAATGGGTGTAAAACTTGATGAAGCAACACGAGACCGCATCAAGAGTGCGGCACAACGAATTGACCGCACCCCGCACTGGCTCATCAAACAAGCCATTTTCAATTATCTCGAACGGCTAGAGAGCGGTGCTGAACTTGCCGAAATCGCCGCACTCGCGACCGCCGCTCAAGCCGAAGCGGACGACATTATGCCGCAACTTTCCGCAGAGTCCCACCAACCATTCTTTGAATTTGCCGCACAAATTCTGCCACAGTCCGTTCTCCGTGCCGCCATCACCGCTGCCTACCGCCGCCCAGAGCGTGAAGCGGTGCCGATGCTGCTTGAGCAGGCCCGTTTGCCAGCTGAACTGGCCTCTGCCACCCATAAATTGGCCTATGACATCGCCGAGAAGCTACGCAATCAAAAAAGTGCCCATGGCCGTGCGGGTATGGTGCAAGGGTTGCTGCAAGAGTTTTCACTCTCTTCGCAAGAAGGGGTGGCTCTCATGTGCTTGGCTGAAGCCTTGCTCCGCATTCCAGACAAACCCACTCGGGATGCGTTAATCCGCGATAAAATCAGTAACGGTAATTGGCATGCGCATCTTGGCCGTAGTCCTTCACTGTTTGTTAACGCCGCCACTTGGGGGCTGCTGTTTACCGGCAAACTGGTGGCTACCCATAATGAAGCCAATCTATCGCACTCGCTGAACCGGATTATTGGTAAACGTGGCGAACCCCTGATCCGCAAAGGTGTGGATATGGCCATGCGCTTGATGGGGGAGCAGTTTGTCACCGGTGAAACCATTGCCGAAGCCCTGGCTAACGCGCGTAAACTGGAAAACCGAGGGTTTAGTTACTCTTACGATATGCTGGGTGAAGCGGCGTTTACTGAAGCCGATGCCCTCGCCTATTTGGCCTCTTACCAGCAAGCAATTCATGCCATTGGCAAAGCCTCAAATGGCCGTGGGATCTATGAAGGCCCGGGGATCTCCATCAAGCTTTCGGCATTACATCCGCGCTACAGTCGGGCGCAGTATGATCGTGTCATGGAAGAGCTCTATCCCCGTTTGCTTTCACTGACGCTGCAAGCCCGTCAGTATGATATTGGCATTAATATTGATGCTGAAGAGGCAGACCGCCTGGAAATCTCCCTCGATTTGCTGGAAAAACTCTGTTTTGAGCCCCAACTGGCGGGTTGGAATGGGATTGGTTTTGTTATTCAGGCCTACCAGAAACGCTGCCCGTTAGTTATTGATGCGGTGATCGATCTGGCGAGCCGAAGCCGTCGTCGTCTTATGGTGCGCCTGGTAAAAGGCGCCTATTGGGATAGCGAAATCAAACGCGCCCAAATTGATGGTTTAGAAGGTTATCCGGTCTATACCCGCAAAGTGTATACCGATATCTCTTATCTGGCCTGTGCGCGTAAATTGCTGGCGGTGCCTAACCTGATCTACCCACAATTTGCTACCCATAATGCTCACACCCTCAGTGCCATCTATCATCTGGCGGGGAATAACTACTATCCTGGGCAGTATGAATTCCAGTGTTTACACGGTATGGGGGAACCCCTGTATGAACAGGTAGTGGGTAAAGTCGCCGACGGCAAATTAAATCGCCCCTGCCGTATTTACGCCCCGGTGGGAACACATGAAACTCTGTTGGCTTATCTGGTACGTCGCCTGTTGGAAAACGGCGCCAATACCTCATTCGTTAACCGTATCGCCGATCACTCTTTGCCACTGGATGAATTGGTTGCCGACCCGGTGACTACCGTTGAACAGCTCGCGGCCCTCGAAGGGGCAATAGGCTTGCCCCATCCGCGCATTCCCTTGCCACGACACCTGTATGGTGAAAAACGGGCTAACGCCAATGGGCTGGATCTTACCAATGAACAGCGCTTGGCCTCACTTTCCAGCGCCCTGCTCTCCAGTGCCGCACAACTCTGGCAGGCTGAACCGATGATCGATGCCCCGCTAGACCAAGGCGATCGGCTCCCGGTGATCAACCCTGCTGAACCGAGCGATATTGTCGGTTATGTTCGTGAAGCCACAGCAGATGAAGTCAGCCGCGCACTCGATGCCGCAACACAGGCCGGCGGGATCTGGTTTGCCACACCGCCTGTTGAGCGGGCGGCTATTCTGCAACGCGCCGCAGAATTGATGGAAAACCAACTGCCGAGCCTGTTGGGGCTGTTGGTTCGTGAAGCCGGTAAAACCTTCAATAATGCCATCGCCGAAGTCCGTGAAGCGGTTGATTTCCTGCGTTACTATGCCAACCAGGTCGCCGATGATTTCGCGAATGATAGCCATCGCCCCCTCGGCCCCGTGGTCTGCATCAGTCCGTGGAACTTCCCATTAGCCATCTTCACCGGCCAGATTGCCGCCGCACTGGCTGCGGGCAATAGTGTGTTGGCTAAACCGGCAGAACAGACACCGCTGATTGCGGCACAAGCCGTCCATATTCTGCTGGAAGCCGGTATTCCCCAAGGTGTGTTGCAACTGTTACCAGGCCAGGGGGAAACAGTAGGGTCGCAGTTAGTTAATGATGCTCGAGTACGTGGGGTGATGTTCACCGGCTCTACAGCGGTTGCTACCCTGCTGCAACGCAGTATCGCTGGGCGCTTGGATCCACAAGGTCACCCGATACCTTTAATTGCCGAAACCGGCGGATTAAACGCCATGATCGTCGATTCCTCTGCCCTGACCGAACAAGTGGTTGCCGATGTCATGGCCTCGGCTTTTGATAGTGCTGGGCAGCGCTGCTCGGCTTTGCGGATCCTGTGTCTGCAAGAGGAAGTTGCTGAACACACGTTACAGATGTTGCGGGGGGCCATGGCGGAATATCGCATGGGCAACCCAGAGCGCCTCTCTACGGATATGGGGCCGCTGATCGATAACGATGCCAAAACCCTTATTGAGCGCCATATTCAAGCCATGAGGACCAAAGGTCGTCGGGTTTATCAGGCGGCGAAAAGCTTTGGCGATGATAACCAGCAAGAGTGGGCCCGTGGCACCTTTATTAAACCGACGCTGATCGAACTGGAGAGCTTTGACGAATTGCAAAAAGAGGTCTTCGGCCCTGTGTTACATGTGGTTCGTTTTCAGCGTGCTCATCTTGGGGCGTTGGTGGATCAGATCAATGCGGCAGGTTATGGCCTAACGCTGGGTGTTCATACCCGTATCGATGAAACCATCACTCACGTCACCGAGCAGGCCAAAGTCGGCAATCTGTATGTTAACCGCAATATGGTTGGTGCCGTTGTTGGTGTACAGCCCTTTGGTGGTGAAGGCTTATCAGGGACCGGGCCGAAAGCAGGTGGCCCACTCTATCTCTATCGTTTGCTGGCCGAACGCCCAATGGATGCCGTACAACGCACCTTTAATCATCTGGATAGTCAGCATCCTCTGGAAGCCACCCAGCGCTCGACGTTACTCGCCCCATGTCAGGCTTTAGAGCAATGGTTTAATACGCAAAAGCTATCGGAGCTGGCAGCGCTAGTCCAGCAATATGCGGCACTTGGCCAAAGTGGCATCGCACGCCAACTGCCTGGCCCCACAGGGGAGCGCAATAGTTATGCGCTGCTACCACGGGAACGGGTTCTTTGCCTGGCAAACAACCAGTCTGATGCGTTAATTCAATTAGCTGCGGTATTAGCTGTGGGTAGCCAGGTGCTCTGGCCTGAAGCCGAGTTACAACGCGCGCTATTCCGCCGTTTACCCGCAGCGGTACAGGCAACAGTCTGTTTCAGCGACAACTGGGCAGAAGATAAAGTGACATTTGATGCCGCTATCTACCATGGTGATGCTGACCAGTTACGCACCTTGAGTGAGCAAATTGCTCAACGTGATGGTGCGATAGTGTCACTACAAGGGTTTAGCCAAGGTGAAACCAACCTGTTGCTGGAACGGCTATTAATCGAGCGTTCATTAAGTATTAACACTGCCGCTGCTGGGGGGAATGCCAGCCTGATGACCATTGGCTAATGCTAAAGTCTGGGTGTGATGTCAGGCGCAATAGCGCCTGACATCGCTATATTGGATAAGAAATATTGCTGAAATCAATACTGCATATTATTATTCTAATAGTCCGTATGTTTTACTTGGTTTACCTTGGCTCTGCGCGATTTTTTAATTTTATCCTTTTATTTGAAGGTGCATCTTGATTTATGGCTAGTGTCGCCAATCCGTGATGCTTTTCTTCTTGTTAGAATTATTAATAGGCTACCCCTTAATCATGACCACAGCTATCGACTATCTGCAGACATTCCGTAAATGCTCCAGCTTAGACAGCCTGGAAAAACTCTATGACAAGCTTAATTACTCGCTGACTGATACCAACGATGTCATTAATATGTATCGTGCTGCTGATCATCGGCGTGCCGAATTGGTATCTGGTAAACTGTTTGATCTAGGGAAAATACCAAAATCGATGTGGGCACAAGTGTTCTAAACTCTGCTGACCATAGCTTCGCAAGAGCCGGTTTGATGGGACAACTGAGTCAATGATCTCAGCCAATATCCCTTGATACAGCCGGTATAGAGGCTTTTTGTATTATATTAATATCCCCACTCTGCTGATCGCAGCAACACGTTAAGTGTCAATCAAAGCCACCTACCCCATATTTCCTGCTATGCGTGACATAAAACACATTTATTGTGGTTTCAAAGCTCTACTCTTAGTAAATAAACCCGCGATAGGAGTTAAAGGGATGGCATATCGCAACGTGCTGGTTGCTGTCGCTGTGGCAGCAGATAGCCACTTGTTGGTAGAACGAGCAGTTTCACTTGTGCGCCCCAACGATGGGCAGATCACGCTGGTTAGCACCATTGCTACTCCCGAAATCTACGCTGGCCCGATGCTGGGTGACCTCCGTGCTTTGATGGAAGAGGAAGCGTTATTGTTTATGGATGAGCTGTGTTTACGCGCAAATTACCCTGCCATTACCACTCAGGTTATTCATGGTGAATTAGGTGACAGCCTCAGCTATGCCAACCAAAAGCATCCCTTTGATCTGGTTATCTGTGGTAACCACAGCGACAGCATAATCAATAAAGTGAGCTGTTCCGCCGCGCGTTTTATTAATACCAGCAGCGTTGATGTGCTGATTGTGCCGCTGTGATCTGATTGTTAACGCATCATGCAAACCGCCGACTTTCGCCGGCGGAAATCATTTAAAACCATGTGCCGAAACGGCGGATGTAGATACGCTTTATCAATTGTGCCACGACACAGTAGCTAACTAGCGTGGCAACCAACCAAGGGAAGTACTCCCACGGTAGCGGTTGCAAGCCCACCCACGCCCCCAACGGGGAGAACGGGATATAGATACCCAGAGCCATAATCACTCCGGTAGTCAACAACACAGGCAATGCTGCCGTGCTCTGAATAAAGGGGATCTTTTGAGTACGCAACATGTGCACGACTAATGTTTGTGACAACAACCCTTCAATAAACCAGCCAGATTGGAACAAAGCCTGATGTTCCACGCTATTGGCAGCAAAAACAAACCACATCAGCGCATAAGTGGTGATATCGAAGATCGATGAAGTGGGCCCGATCCACAGCATAAAGCGGCCAATATTCTTCGCATCCCATTTACGTGGTTTACGCAGAAACTCTTTATCCATCTTGTCCCATGGCAATGACAGTTGCGAGATATCGTACATCAGGTTTTGTAATAATAAGTGGATGGCCAACATCGGCAAAAATGGGATAAATGCACTGGCCACCAGCACTGAGAACACGTTACCAAAGTTGGAGCTGGCGGTCATATTGAGATATTTGATGATATTACCGAAGGTTTCACGCCCTTTGAGGACCCCTTCTTCCAACACCATCAGGTTTTTTTCCAGCAAGATAATATCTGCGGACTCCTTGGCAATATCGGTCCCCGTATCCACCGAGATCCCCACGTCCGCATCACGTAGTGCTGGGGCATCATTAATACCATCACCCAGAAAACCCACTGTATGACCATTCCCCTGCAACATTTTTAGCACGCGCGATTTTTGCAACGGCGTTAACTTGGTGAATACCGTGCGCTGTTCCACTTCACACGCCAGTTGAGCATCATCCATCTGCTCAATCTCCAGGCCAGAGAGTGGCTGCCCTGGCTCCAAACCCACATCTCGGCAAATTTTGCAGGTAATCACCGGGTTATCGCCGGTCAGTACTTTCACCGCTACGCCATTTTCCTGTAGTGCGGCAATGGCCTCTTGGGCACTCTCTTTCGGTGGATCAAGAAAGGTCAAGACCCCTTCAATCACCAGGTCTCGCTCATCCGCGATACCAAGTGGCAAGGTGCAACCCTGCAGCCCCAGTTCGCGGGTTGCCAGTACCAATACCTGAAAACCATCTTCATTGTACTGGCTAGCCAATGCCTGCAAAGCAGCGCGGCGCGCATCATCCAGTAGCAGTGTCTGCTGCCCTTCACGCACGTGAGTGGCAATCTCCAGCATCTCTTCTACGGCACCTTTGCAAATCAACAAATGATGCTGTGCTTCATCTTGCACCACTATCGATAGGCGGCGACGTATAAAGTCAAACGGCAGCTCATCAACCTTGCTGTAACGCCCCAATGCCTCGACCCCGGGTTTACCCCGGCCAAAACGGATCACCGCCTGATCCATCAGATTTTTCATGCCACTTTGGTGGAAGCTGTTCAGCCAAGCCAAATGCAGCACATGATTATCTTTGCAACCATTCACATCCAGATGGTGTTCCAGAATGATGCGATCTTGGGTTAACGTCCCGGTTTTATCGGTACAGAGCACATCCATGGCACCAAAGTTCTGGATAGCATTCAGGCGCTTCACCACCACTTTGCGGCGTGCCATGGCAATCGCCCCTTTTGCCAGGTTCGAACTAACAATCATTGGCAACATTTCTGGCGTCAGCCCCACGGCCACGGCCAACGCGAACAGCGCCGCTTCACTCCAGTCCCCCTTGGTGAACCCATTGATCAGCAACACAATCGGTACCATCACCAACATAAAACGGATCAACAGCCAACTAACGCTGTTCACCCCGCGGTCAAAAGCAGTTTGCGATCGAGTGCCAACAATCGACTTGGCCAACGAGCCAAAATAAGTTCTCCCTCCGGTAGCCACCACCACCGCCGTGGCCGTCCCACTGGCCACGTTAGTCCCCATCAGGCAAATATTCGACAGTTCAAGTAACTCACTTTCACTGGAGGGATCTATTTCGAGGGATTTCTGACTGACGTTGCCCATCACATCATATTTCTCGATGGGAATCGCTTCGCCGGTCAAAATTGCCTGGCTGATAAACAGGTCACGTGAATTGAGCAAGCGAACATCAGCGGGCACCATGTCACCAGCAGAAAGCTGAATAATATCGCCGGGCACCAGCTCACGAAGCGGGATCTCCAACGCCTGCGGTTGGCTGTTATAAGTGTGACGACGTAATACCGTCGCGGTGGTACGCACCATCGACTTGAGTGATTCGGCAGCCTTATTGGTGCGATACTCCTGCCAGAAACGCAGCAAACCACTCAGTGTTACCATCACCGAAATAATAATGACGCCAGTAAGATCGGTTTCTTCACCGTGCCGGGCGGGTAGCCAATAATCGGTAAAGAAACTGATCGCCGCCAACACCATCAGTACAAAGATAAATGGATTATTAAATGCGCTGAGTAATTGAATCAATGCATGAGGGGCTTTCTCATGTGCAACCTGGTTAATACCAAACTGTTGTAAACGTTCTTGAGCATCTTCCTGGGTTAGCCCAATGCGGTTACAGTTCAAATTTGCCAATGTTTGATCAAGGCTGTTCTTTGCCTCTAAAGCAATGGCATAAGGTTCGTGGCCTTTATCACGGCGACGAGTGTTTTCTTTTAGATAAGTCATAACGCTATTCTCTTATTTTACTCTGCACGCAGGGATACCCCGCCCGTAATAACGGGTGAACATATGCAGACTATTATTTATTTAAATGGCGTTGTTAGCGTGATTGTTATTACATTAACAACGCATAATAATAAAACCTCTGGGGTGATCGTCCATAACACATCCTTATCACCTATTAGGTGAAGATAAATGATAATTAACTGGGTAACTCTGAAGCGATACGCCAATGAACGGCACTGACACTACGTTCTAAACTTACCCGACAAACAATGCCTTCAATCTCTTTTTGTGCTCCTGGATTAGCCAAGATCTCGGCACAAACTTCCAACTGACCCGGGCTGGCAATATCAGCACTGCGCAGCGACTGTAAGCGTAATGCGACGCCATTCAATGCCTGCAATATCAATGTGCGAACCATAATTTCATCCTGCTCACCACAGGTCACCTGAATACGGTAACGCAACTCGAGGTCTACCGCTTGTTGCTGCGGTTGCAGATTGATACGTTGAGCGGCTTCACGCAGCAGGATATTGGCACAGAGAATCACCATGGTTGCCGAGGCCGCTTCCCAATGCTGCCCTAGGCCACAGAGCACCCCAATAGCGGCCGAGCACCATAATGTCGCTGCCGTATTAAGGCCGCGGATATTGAACCCTTCACGCATAATTACCCCAGCGCCAAGGAAGCCAATACCAGAGACAATCTGTGCCGCGATGCGCCCAGCACTAGAGGGTTCAGCCGTCGCTGAACTCAGGATAAATAGCGCAGCCCCAGTGGCCACCAACGCATTGGTTCGCAAACCTGCCATGCGTTGACGCCATTGGCGCTCGGCACCAATCACTGCACCCAGGCTCATCGCCAGTAATAAATTCAAAACAAAAGGAGTCATAGCCATGATAGTCCCCTTAATTAATAACAGGAGGTCAAATCATGTGCTGCTATATTCGAGATACCTGAAAATTATTGCATCAAGTAATAAAGCTTTAAGCACACGCGAAATCGCGCTGAGTAATAATCAGCGAGTTAGCGTGCTATTGCCTGGAGGGAAAAGGCTGTGGCTAGTCAATACCATAATAACATCCGAATTCATTCACCCGATGTAATTAGCTGTCGGGCATACATAAATTTATTTTCGGGTTTGCACAGCTCGAAGTAATGAGAGAGGTGCTGCCCGCCGTTTTCGGCAAGCAACAAATCAGAAGAGATAGGTTAGCTTGCCTTGCTTATTTCGCTACTACTGCAACTGTCCAATATATTTTCTCCACTGAAATTTGGTTTGAATTATAGTTATCTGGTTTTACAAAGTAAAGAATAAATCCATGCAATAGGAATATTTTTATAGATATCCTATTTATCCCTAAGCCCATTGAATTTTCAGAACAAAGTGCAATGTATTTTGAACCTTGCTTATGCAGGTTTCGGATCAGAGGAGTTTATGGATGAACCAAGTCATGGTGGCAAGCCAATATGGCGGCAGAGGGATTAACGGTGAATTTAAAAAACAAAACCCTGTCAGCATGATGCTCACAGGGTTAGAATAATCATTTTGGCCAACCGCCAAAGCGGTTCTTTAATCAGCCAAAAACTGATTAGATAGCGGTAACGTTAGCCGCTGATGGACCTTTAGCACCGTTCTCAATAGAGAACTGTACTGTCTGGCCTTCTGCCAGGGTCTTGAAGCCTTGGTTCTGAATAGCAGAGAAGTGTACAAACACATCTTTGCTACCGTCTGCAGGAGTGATAAAACCAAAACCTTTAGACTCGTTGAACCACTTCACTTGACCTTTGATCATGTTAGACATGTCGATTTCCTTCAAAAAAAATTTAAGCCGCCATGGGCATGTAATAGCCGGTTATCAGTTACTTATGGAGGCACTAGAAAGGAAATTCGTCAGTGAAGAGCTATCCAGGATAACGCTTTAAATTTGAACTACTTTACTCAAAATGTCGTGCATAAATAGGTCTGTACCACAGGCCAGGGCTATTAACGCATAGCCCGCATTTAATAGCAACTGTTTTCGTCCCTCAGGGCTCAGAAACAGCTCCCATTGAACACTATCCAGCCACTTAAGATATCCCTCATAAGACAGCAACCCCCGGGTGTTGCTGTCTCCGGCTACGCTTGGACAACCTAAGATTCATCAGTGGGTTTTGTTGATAGCTCGGGCAACTCTGAAGCGCAAAACCTACAGAATAGCGCGTCATTTTCATGTCCACCACGTAAACACCCCTCACAATGACGCATTTGACGATCACGATGGCGTTGCAATTCCTGTGTCATATAGGAGGTAAAAATACCTGTTGGTACCGCAATAATCGAATAACCGACCAAAATCAACAACGAAGCCAACAATCTCCCAAACGCCGTGTGTGGCACGATATCACCATAGCCTACCGTGGTTAAGGTCACTACCGCCCAATACATCGAAGCGGCCAGGCTGGTAAACTCGCCGCTACCACCCTCAACCGCATACATCAGCCCACCAAAAATACATAACACCACCGCAACAAAGGCAAAAAAGACAGCCAGCCTATGCCGGGCTAACTTCAGACTGCGCCAGACGATGTTCATCCCATTCATGTAGCGCAGCAATTTCAGTACACGTAATACACGTAATATCCGCAACACACGCAACAACAGGACAGACTCCATCCCCAGCTGCGGAAAAAGCCAGATGATGTACATCGGCAACATGGATAACAAGTCCACAATACCGAAAAAACTGTAGGCATACCGCTCTTTACTCGGTGTCGCCCACAACCTCAGTAGGTACTCCACAGTAAACACCGCAGTGAAAAATAATTCCGCACAAAATAGCAGATGGACCAGTTGCGCATTGGGGATATATACCGTGTTACCACCGGGTTCAAGAAACAGCACCACGACGCTCAGTAAGGTGATGGTGATCCAAAATGCTTCCATTCGCCTCCCTGAACGGGATTGGTTATCAAACAACTGTTGATAACAGCGCTGGCGTAAGGTTGTAATCTTTTCTTTATTTTGCATATTCAATAGGTTATATAAATTACTTTGTAATATTTCAGTTGCACACATAACTCTGAAAAACGCCAACGGCAAGTGCACTGACGCCCTCGGCGTAACCCTGCCACTTGAATAGCAGCTGTTCCATACGCAAACTAGTTCCATACGCCAAATAGTCCTATGCGTTCTAGCTTACACTGACTTAATGATTCGAGTAAGTCTCTGTTATCCTCCCTCGCTTGCAGGGTGACAGGTCTATAGGATAGATAGAGTCAACCGCCTCCCTATCACACCGTTTAAGGATAAGAACATGCCCAGCCATCTACGACTTCCTGACACCATGAAAGTCATCGAAATCAGTCAGCCCGGTGAACCCAATGTTCTGGCGCTTGCTCAACGGCCCTTGCCCACATTGGCAGCTGGCGAAATTCTGGTAAAAGTCGCTGCCGCTGGCGTTAACCGCCCAGATGTGATGCAAAGACGTGGTCACTATCCTCCCCCGCCTGGGGCTTCAGATATTCCTGGCTTGGAAGTGGCTGGTGTTGTTGCCGCCGTGGGGAGCAACGTACAAAAATATCAACCAGGGGATCAGGTTTGTGCGCTGGTCGCCGGTGGGGGTTATGCTGAATACTGCCAGGTTGATGAACGCAATGCCTTACCGGTCCCCCACGGATTAAGCCTGGTGGAAGCGGCCGCCATTCCAGAAACCTTTTTCACTGTTTGGGTCAATGTTTTTCAGCGTGCGCACTTGCAGGCGGGGGAAACCGTGCTGATCCATGGTGGTACTTCTGGCATTGGCACGGTGGCCACTATGCTGGCTAAGGCTTTCCATGCTTACGTCATCACCACCGTAGGGTCAGAAGAAAAACGGCAGGCCAGCCTGGCCCTGGGGGCTGATGTGGCGATCAACTACCACATTGAAGATTTTGTCGAGCAGGCCAAACTCGCCACCAACGGTAAAGGAGCTGATGTTATTGTCGATCTAATTGCTGGCGAGTATGTTGAGAAGAACTATAAAGCGGCGGCGATGGACGGGCGAATTGTACAAATTGGCACCCAAAACGGCGTGGTTAAAGAACTCAACCTGATGCCATTATTGCTCAAGCGCCTCACTCATAGCGGTTCGACGTTAAGGGCACGCAGTGTGGAAGATAAAGCACAAATCGCAGACGATCTAGCCATGAAAGTATGGCCATTGTTAGAGCGTGGTGTGCTAAAGCCGCAGATTTTTAAAACCTTCCCGCTGGAGCAAGCCTCACAAGCCCATGCACTGATGGAATCCAGTGCTCATATTGGCAAGATTGTTCTCACAATTTAAGCTGTCACGCCACAAGGAAGGGGGCCAACCTTGCCCCCTTGAGAACCACTATAGCGGCCTTATTTGATGTCACTTCAATCAGCTTTTGAGTTTTCTGTAAACAAAAAGCACTATCAAAGCACCAACAACAGCAACCGCGAAACTACCTATATTAAAACCGTCAACCCCACCCATCTGGAAAAACCGGGTACTGATAAACCCACCGACTACCGCCCCAACAACCCCCAGAATGATAGTCATGATCAAACCACCTTCATCCTTGCCTGGCATAATCCACTTAGCCAAAAAACCGGCGATTAAGCCAAAGATAATCCAGGAAATGATGCCCATGTTGACTCTCCCCATGCACTTTTTACCTAACAGCAATCAAATAACCATTCCGGCTCAGCCGTTACAGTTATTATCCTCCCCCGAGAGCACACTCGGATAAGCGATACCTTAACCCTTCATTATTCAAGCTACAGGCTTATTAACTGTAATTTGAATCAAATCTGGAACAGACACTATTACTATAGGCAAAGAATCAGCATCTGACATCCTCCCCAAGCAGCACACTTTAACTGAGCAAAATTTATGCTATATTAATAAAGCTGTCATATTTAGATGCTTTAATAAGCTATACTCTATAGGAATCAATCGGGCTTGGACTGGAGGTAGCGCTATGAGTAACCCTTCTTTCATGCTATTTCTGGCTTTGATCTATACCCTTGCTGCCGTGTGGGATGGTTCTGTGGCAATGCTGACCAAGTATGGCCAGTTGTTGTCAATGATGATCCAGGGCTAGGTCAATATCCTTTCACTTGCCTAACCGTACTCCTGGTGATGCTTTAAGCGCCAGATTACAGGTTCGAAGGTGGATAGCCAAATTACCGATAGGGCTCAAAGGGCATAACTTTGAGCCTATGGATGGCTTTTCACACCGAATATTCTACCTCTTTCCCATACCGACACACAGAACCCCCTACTATCCCCGATAGAACTGCAAAGGGGAGCAGAAGCTCGATCACCCATCATTCCATATTCTGTACTGATACATTGTCACTACCCGCTGTCAGGGTCTGACGACGATAGTAATAAATCAGCACCAGCAACAACGTAAATGGAATACCAAACAACAGCGTCATTTTAAAAAAGTCGGTAAACAGTGTTGTCACCATTAACGCGAACATCAATGTCCCCCCCAATAACGTAAAATAGGGGTAGCCCCACATGCGGAACTTAAGCTGCGTCTGAGTATGCTGGCGGCGGAAAAACAGATGAGTAACAAAAATCATCAACCAAGTAAAACAAGCCCCATATACCGAGATAGACATCATCACGGCAAAGGATTGTTGTGGATAAACAAAACTCAATATGATGGAAACCACAATGCCAATACAGGATATTGCCAATGCATTGACCGGGATCCCGCGTTTGCTGATGCGACCCAGAACAGCAGGTGCTTGCCCGGCGCGAGAAAGTGAGAACATCATACGTGTAGTGATATATAACTGGCTATTCATCGCCGACAGCGCGGCAACCAACACCACAAAGTTAAAGATCCCCGCAGCAGCAGGCAATTGGATCACATTCATCGCCACCAGAAATGGGCTTTCACCAGTACCGGATTGCCGCCAGGGCACAATGGCCAGCATCAGGGCAATCGACATCATGTAAAAAATAAACAGCCGTAGAATGGTCCCTTTAAATGCGGTTTTCACTGCGGTGACCGGGTTTTTTGCCTCGCCGGCCGCCACCGCGATCATCTCAATACTTAAGTAACTAAAGATCGATACAATAACGGCAAACCACATTCCTTTTACCCCGAAAGGGAAAAACCCACCGTTATCCGTAAAGTTACGAATGCCAAAAGTAGGATTAGAAGAAACCATCAAGATACCGATCCCAATTACAATAAATGCCGATATCGCCACCACCTTGATGGTTGAAAGGGCATATTCCACCTGACCAAATGATTTAACCCCGATAATGTTGATAAGGATCACCGCTGCCGAGAACAACAGCACCCAAGGCCAAGTGGGCGTATCTGGAAACCAAAATTGCATATACACGCCGATCGCCGTCACTTCGGTGCCCACCGCCAGCACCACGCAAGACCAATATGAATAACGCACCAAAAAACCAAACAGTGGGCTCAGATAATACTCAGCATAATCACCAAACGAACCGGAGGTAGGATGTTCAGCCGTCATCTCCGCCAAACATCCCATTAACAGAAGTGCAATGACGCCACCAATAAAATAACTGAGCAGCACGCTTGGCCCCGCCATCTGGATAGCATAAGCACTACCGAGAAACAGGCCAGTACCGATCGCCCCGCCAATCGCCAACATCGTCATTTGCCCGGCGGTTAAATGCTTCTGCAAGCCGCCTTGCCGTTGCGCTATCTCATTAAAACCGGCTTTCTCTTTCATGATTACTCCCCTTTCACTTGGGACAGGTCACATCAAGGATGGCTTGGGCCACATAATCAACATTCTGCAGATTGAGACCGGGCAGGCACATTCGGCCAGGTGAGACTAAATAGATAGAATATTGCTGCCGTAACTGATTCACTTGTTGCTCATTCAGCCCGGTATAGCTGAACATCCCTTTTTGATGGCTGATACGTGCATAATCCAGGGTTGAGCCCCCTTGTTCCAACCCAGCGGCCAGGGTGATACGCATCTGTTTGATCCGTTGGCGCATGCTGGTCAACTCGCTTTCCCATAACTGGTGCAATTGGGGATCACTCAACAGCGTCTCCACCACCTGGCTACCATGGGTCGGCGGGCAAGAGTAACTACGGCGCACTAATGTTTTTAACGCGCCTTTTACCCGCCCTGCGCTTTCCACGCTGTCACAACAGACTGATAATCCCCCTACCCGCTGGCCATACAGCGCCATGTTTTTGGAGAAAGAATTGCTGACCAAAAAACCCAGGTCGGTTTTCAGTATTTCGCGCAAGGCAAAACAGTCCTCTTCCAATCCATCACCAAACCCTTGATAAGCAATATCAAAGAAAGGTAACAAACGACGCTGTTGCAACCGATGAATCAGTGTTCGCCACTGCGATGGGTCAAGGTCAGTTCCCGTAGGATTATGACAACAGGGGTGTAGCAACACCACCGACCCTTCTGGCAATGAAGACAAGGTATCAAGCATCGCCTCAAACCGCAGTTGACCGGAAAGATCATCAAAGTAAGGGTAGCTATTCACCTGCAGCCCTGCGCCTTCAAATATCGCCTGATGATTGGCCCAGGTGGGGTCAGGTAACCATATTTCACGACGCGATAAATAGTGATAAATAAAATCAGCCCCTAGCTTTAACGCGCCGGACCCCCCGATACTTTGTATCGTGGCAATGCGCGGGATTGGCTCACCAAAGAGTAAGGTCTGAATCTGGTTGGCAAATAACGCGCTGCCCTCAATGGGGGGATAGGCATGTGGGCGCTGTTGTTCCAGCAAACGCTGCTCTGCAATATGTACCGCCTGCATCAAAGGAATATTCCCTTGATGATCATAATAAAGGCCAATTCCCAGATTGACTTTATTGGGATGAGCATCCTGTTGATAGGCTTCCATCAGCGACATAATAGGGTCAGGCATTGAGGGTTTAATATTTTTCAGCATGGTATTTCCTTCCTTCATTTTTCAATGAATTTGCGGGAGAGTAGATTTTTTTTAATAAAACAATTAAGCAATAGCACTCACTGTGATTTCTATTATCATCCCTGGAACGACTAATTTATCCACGATAACCGTTGATCGATTGGGATAAGGAGCATCAAAATAATTTTTATATATTGAATCAAGTAATTTTACGTATTTGATATCCGTCAGATAAACAATAACCTGCAGGACATTATCACTATGGCTTTTAGCTGCCTTTAGCGTAGTGGCAAGATTATCAAACGTCAGCCGGATCTGTTTTTCTGGATCCCCGGTGTCAATCGAGCCATCCATTTTTACCGGACCATGAGCGGTAAATAGCATCCCGCCGCCGGATGTTGCCCAGGAAAATGGTTGCCCAATATCCGGTAAGCCTGTTTCAATGATATTTCTCATCAGTGGTCTCTCCATAAGCAAGCCATTGGCGGTATAACGCACTCTCTGCAGAAAATAATATTTCCAACACACTGAAATGGTTGGCACCTGGAACTGAACACAGACTCACTGGCCCTCCCTTATTCTGCAGCATAGAATAATAATAACGTGACTGACCGATTAACTCTGGCAGTTCCTCTGCCCCATAAAACAAACATATTGGCTTAGCGGTTAACGGAATATGACGGGCTGGGCTCAACTCTTCTATCTGCTGACGAGTCAATTGTAAGTTCCGGTTTACCTCACTGGCTATTAATGGTTGTAATTCAAAAATACCACTGATGGGAAAAACAGCCTGAACACAGGAGTGATGCTGCCATAATGCCGCTAAATGACCACCCGCAGAGTGTCCAACCAGGTAAACCGGTTTCTCGTCACGCTGTTTTATCCGTTGTTCAATGGCATCCAATGCCATTCCAATTTGTTGGCTAATGCCCATTAATGTGGTCGATGGTGCTAAACCATACTCGACCAATGCCACATCGAAACCTGATGCCAACGGATTTTTGGCAATAAAAGCAAAATCCTCTTTATCACACCATTGCCAATAGCCACCATGAATAAATATCAATGTGCCTTGATACTCATTTGGTGAATAAAACCAGTCAAAAACTTCCCGCGCGCTATCCCCATAAGCAATATTTCTCTCATGACGTTCCTGTTGGTAAATAGCCCGACTTTGCGACTGGAATGATAATAAAATCGCTTTTTCGTCACTCACCGTAGAACCGTTATCATAACTGCCCATTAAAAGTTTCATATGTTAAACTTTGTTTATTATTTAAGATGTAATACAACTATTAACGGTTGGTTAAATAATTGTCAACAAACAAAGCTGGGTAATACGTGACCGAGGATATAGTTTTGATCATTGCCATGAGATGTTTCACTAGTAAAACTATTTAGCGTTTCATCAATGAAACATACGATGATTTCTACCCCGTTTATGCCAATTACCCTCTAAAGGTACAAACTGGTAGCGAGTAACAATTACCACCTGCCTTATTTATTTTCCGAGGCTAGTGATGTTCACCTCACCATTGCTCTAAATAACGGTCATTTTTTTGGTCTACTTATTAGACATAAGTGCAAAAACCACGATATGATCTCGGTTATTTTATTTTTAACAGCATAATATTCCGTTACTGAAAGGGGGCATTTTCAAAGTAGCCACGGTGAGTTAATGTAGAAGTGAGTAAACTTCCAACCTACCGTTGACTCAAAGGAGCCTGAGTATGTTTCCAGAATACCGTGACTTAATATCGCAGCTCAAATCAAACCATCCTCGCTTTCAGTCATTATTTGAAAAACACAATCAGCTGGATCATGAAATTTCCAGATTAGAAGGGCCATCGGGTTCCGGATACTCTGAAGAAGTCGTGCGTTTAAAAAAGGAAAAACTGCATATCAAGGATGAACTTCACAAAATTCTCAAAACGGCGGATGCCCTCAGCAAATAAACCCGCTGATCCTCACCTTGGTAAGGGGCACCATCGATACCCAGGTTGATTCAAATGATCACCGACATTTAAGAAATTTGAATCGGCTTGGGTAGTTACTCACGTGAAATCAAGTTGTAAGCATCATCGTTACCGGCAGTATGAGGTAAAAGGCCCTAAAGGCCGAAGTCGACGTCGGTTAGAAGTAGGCTTGTTGGTCTACTTCTATCGATTTAACATTTAGGTTTAGCATTTAGGTTTAGCATTTAGGTTTAACACTTCGCGCTTACAGGTAGCATCGGGGCTTCCAACGCCAAGAGCGGTACGGTAAGTCCCCCCTACTCCCCGGTACCATATGCTTTGTCCTACAACTTGAATGAAGCTGGGTAGCGAATTTTTGCCGTATCTTCACCACCTAAGTCACTGCCTGATACTCAAGTGACCTTGATGAGCAGCATAATGATTAAATGGCCGTGGAAAGCAAATTCAATACAGGCAGAAACCTTTGCCCAATGGCAGGAGGCCCTGGATATCCCCCTACTTGCTCCTTTAAATGAGCAAGAGCAACGGCGTTTGGTCGCTGTCGCCAGCCAACTGCTGCAAAACAAGCGCATCCTACCGTTACAAGGGTTGGAATTGACGCCATTAATGCAGGCTCGGATTGCTCTGCTATTTGCCTTGCCAGTGATGGAACTGGGTGCAGATTACCTGGATGGTTTCAATGAAATCCTGCTTTATCCTTTCCCATTTGTGGTCGAGGATGAGTGGCAAGATGATATTGGATTAGTCCACTCTGGGCCCATCGTTCAAGCGGGCCAAAGCTGGGAACAAGGCCCGATCGTGTTAAATTGGCAAGATGTGCAAGACTCTTTTGACCTTTCCGGTTTCAACCTGGTTATTCATGAAGCCGCACATAAATTAGACATGCGTAACGGCGGCAACGCGACAGGTATCCCCTTCATTCCTTTACGTGATGTTGCCGCCTGGGAACATGACCTGCACACTGTGATGGAAAACCTGCAAGACGAAATCGATATGGTAGGTGAAGAAGCCGCCAGTATGGACCCTTATGCGGCCAGTGATCCCGCAGAATGCTTTGCTGTGCTTTCTGAATACTTCTTTAGTGCTCCGGAACTGCTGGTAAACCGTTTCCCTACATTATATGGCCATTTCAAGCGCTTCTATCAGCAAGACCCTTTGAGCCGTTTGCAGCATTGGGGCGCTAACGATGAACCCTAGACCGCTGAGTTTGTTCAGATGATGAGCAGTCAGATCATCAAGAACAATTTAGCATTGACACAATGATGGCCGCTGGATATGATGCGCCCCGTTCACACGATTCCTCTGTAGTTCAGTCGGTAGAACGGCGGACTGTTAATCCGTATGTCACTGGTTCGAGTCCAGTCAGAGGAGCCAAATTTAGAAAATCCCGCTTAGGCAACTAAGCGGGATTTTTGCATTTAGGTTTGGTGACCATCGACACCTCAAATACCACCATGATGGAAAAGCGGAAACTCGCCTTGGGAGCCTACCCTGCCGTCTCTGTAGTGCTGGTGATAAAACAAGGGCGAGTCACCTCGCCCCTGATTTTCTGGATCACATTATCCCAATCACATTCTCTCAATAACAACAGTCTGTTAGAAGGCGTATTTCACCCCGACCATCACCGCTTTATTGTCATAACCCTGCTCACCAATTTGATTGGTCAAGTTACCCCAAACGGTGAGGTCTTTATTTAACTTGCCTTCAGCCCCCACTTGCACTTCGACCAGATGGCGGTTACCCGCCTGTTGCAGGGTGGTGCCATTCATGGAAACACCGGACATCTGGCTATTGCCAATGTAATTAACCGCCGCATAGGTGGTGAATACCGTCTTGCCCGTTTTATCCCCCGCCATCTGCATATCATTGGCGAACTTCACACCGACGCGAGTTTGCAGATTATGATGACCACTTTGTTGTATCTGGGTGCCTTTGCTATCAGTAAAATCCTTCATTTTGACGCCATTAAGGGTTAACTGCGCTTGCGGCGTCATATAACCGGTGTTATCACCACGTTGATAAATCTGCACGGGGTAGCCCACCTCCACCGAGGCACTGGCGCCGCGCAGGCGGTAATCCTGCTGACTCTCCGACTGCCCTTCGGTTGACCCGTTGAACCAGGCGTACTGCAACCAGCCATGCACATAAGGGCTATGGCGTTGATTGGCATATTGATACCAGGTGCCATACACCCCCAGGGAGTAACCGTCTAACCGGTTGTCAGAACGGTAATCGCTGATCCGTGAGTCTGAACTGCCATTACTCAGCCCATAACCCGCCATCACACCCACGGCGAGCGCATCTTCACCGGTGATTTGCCCGTTAAACACCTCGCCCCCCAGTTGTACCACATAGTTATTACTGCTATTGGAAAGCTGGCCGGATGCATCATTAAACTTGGTGCGGGAGCCTTGCTGGCGCAGCCATAAGCTGTGTTCCCCATCATCAACCGAGGGTTTGATGTCATCCAGGCGCGTATTGAACAAGGTATTGGCCGTGCCAATGCTGGCCATATAGCTGCCGGCTTCAGGGCGATAGACATCGTTGACAAAATCACCATAGTTCGAGCGCAAATACCAGTTGCCATTGGCTGGGTCCGTGGGTGTCCCTTGATAGAGGAAGTAATCAAGTGCCCCGGCCACAGCACGGCCATTTAAGGTAAAGTTGCCCGCAGAAACGCCCCCCACGCGAATAATTTCAATACCATTGCTGTTTTCAGCCCCTTCGCCGCCAATATTGTTGACGGTGACCGTACTCTCGCCAGCGGTGTTACCGCTAATCACCAGTTGGTCCGTTTGGGAGGCATCATCACCCAACACGCTATCAAACGTGATATTGCCATTATTGCCAATATAGTTGCCATTAATGGTCAGCGCGGCGTAATCCGCCCCGGTGGCACTGCGCCCAACCGCCATCGTACCGGCGTTGGTGACATTACCGTTCACCTGGCCATCACCCGCCAAGGTGCCATTCGCTTCAATGAGAACCTGGCTGTTTAAAATTGCCGACGAGGCGCCACTGAACGCCATCGCACTGGCTTGTCCCCCCGCGATGACGGCCGGCGTCGTGCTGAGCAGTAAGCGCCCCGCTTGAATGACGGTGGTCTGCGCACTCACCTGGTCGTTGGCAATGTGTAGCGTACCACTCCCCTGTTTAACCACCGTACCCTGACCACTGACGGGCGTGACAAACTGCCAGAGCCCATCGGTCTCTAACACCAACGTCCCGTCGTTAGCCACCGCAGCACTCCCCAGGCTCTCCGCCGCACTGGCTTGTAAGGTGGTGCCGCTTTGTGTGAAGAAGGTACCGCCATACTGGCTGTTATTGCCGGTTAATGTCACCGCTGCTGCGTTAGTCAGCTCAACGTCACCGGCCCCTTGTAGCACATTGACCAGGTTACCCACGGCGCTATCCAGCGTCAGTTGACCATCGATAATAATGTCACTCTGCCCCAACGCGCCGGTTTCGCTCAGCTGTGCGTTGGCTGCAGAGAGGATATGCGTTATTGCGCTATAGTCCGGGCTATGACGGGTGAGCGCCAAGGTGCCGCCAGCCAATATCAGGTTACCCGCACCGGTCATCACGCCATTGACTTGCCCCCCCTCTTTTACCGTCAAGCTGCCATTGTTGAGCGCCAAGGTACTGTTGCTGTCTGTATTCAGTGCCCCCACCGTTTGGGTATGGGCATTCAAATCCACACGGGCACCGCTGCTAATGGCAAGGTTAGCGGTATTCCCCAAGGCCGAATCGGCCATTAACTGCAAAATACCCGAGCGCACGAAGGTCGCACCGGTGTAATCATTGGCGCTACTTGACAAGGTCACGATGGTGCCATCATTAGGGGAATCAATCGCCAAATCACCGCTGCCGGTAATTTTCGCGTTAAGATTATTGTGTGGGGTGCCGTTATTGACCAACGTGCCCTGCAAAACCAGCGCTTCACTGCCGCTGGTTAACAGTTCCAGCTTTTTCAAACCGTAATTGACATATAAACCGTCCCGTTCGATACCGGTACTGAGGCCATACATAAAGGTCCCCATACCCGCGACCGTCGTGTTATTGGGGTTGGTAATGCCTTGCAGATAAATAGTCTCGATGGGGAGATTGTTGCCATCCGTGAGTATCAACTCATCACCCGTGCCGTTGGCGGCCCCTTGCGCCAACCCGACAATAATCACCCCGGTGTCCAGATCCAGGGTGTTCAGCCCCTCGATACTGGGCGAGAGTGTCTCTGGCAAGTTGACACTCACCGTACCGCCAGCGCGCGTATCAATATTTTGCGCAATAATGGTCCCCTCGGAAGTGACCACCCCATTGTTTTCACTCAGGTTGGCATAGGTTAATACCCCGTCCTTGAACACCAGACTACCGAGGGTTTGTACCCCATCCCCCACCGAGGTATTACTGCCCGCCGCCAGCTCAAGCGTCGCCTGAGTCAAGGTGGTGGTATTGGCACCCGACAAATCAAACCGGGTATTTTGTAAATTCACCGTGCCCGCAAAAGCACTGCCCACGGTAGTACCAAAGTTAAAGGCGGCGCTGTTGGTGTTGACGTTGACATCACCGATCCCGGTCAGGGCATTATTGAAGGTGAATGCCCCGCTGGTGTTGATATCTAACGCACTGCTGCTATCAGCCACATTCACCCTGGCGTCACTGTTCAGCACCGTGTTGCCATCAATATTCAGACTGGAGCCACTCGTCAAATCCACTATTCCACTGAAATTCTGAGCATTGCTGTTACCCGCCAGATTAATGTGGCTTTCACTCAGCACCCAATTGCCCGCCCCGGTTAACACATTATCCAGCGTACTCGGGGCTCCACCGGCATAATCGCTAAACAGCAAGTTGCTGCCACTGGCAATCGCCACCGAACCCTGCCCCAGATTCTGTGCGTATATCACCGTCAGGGTGCTGTCACCCACCAAGTCATACCGCCCATAGAAGTTGCTATTATCGCCAGCCAGCGCCATATCAGCGCCATTGCTGACGCTGACGGTTGAACCGTCTACCCCGGTCAGTGCATTCATCACCAAGCCACTCAACCCATTGAATACCAGCACCGAGGTATTGGTGGTTAAATCCACCGTCGCCGTTGAATCCCCAAGATTGTAAGCCGCATCGACAGTTAAGCGGCTATCCGCTGCAATCCTCTGGGTACCGCCGAAGCTGTTAATGCCCGTAAGTTGCACATCCCCTTGGGTGTTGATGATACCGGAGCCACTTAACTGATTGGCAAAGCGGCCATCCCGGGCGAAGGTCAGGCTACCCTCCACATTGACTTCACTGCTGCCCAAGGTACCGGCACTGTTCAGCACCAGCGTAGCCCCGTTATCAATCTGTGTATCGCCGGTTAAGCCACTATTAGCGGCACTGACGGTAAAGGTGCCCCCTTGCACCTGCAACTCACCATGACCGGTTAAACCGCCGGTCGCGCTGGAGGTTCCCCCCTCGGTCAGCATCAAGATACCGCTACCGAGATCAAGGATACCATTGTTGGTTAACGTCCCGATGGTCAGCAGGCTTGCCCCGAGCAGTACCGTGCCATTATTGACAGCACTCTGCACATTCTGGTTGTAACTGTTGAGATCAAACGTACTGCCGCTGTTGACCGTCAGCAAGCGGGTACTGCCCAGCGCCCCATTGCCCCCGAGTACCACCGTGCCGCCCTGGAGGGTGGTATTACCGGTGTAACTGTTGGTGCTGTTGGAGATGGTTAGCGGTGCCAGGCTGCCATCCAGCACCAGGTCACCGCTGCCAAAGATAGTCACCGACAGGTCGTTGTTAGAGCCCGCCAGCCCATCGGTGGCAATCACCAGCGCATCAGCACCATTACCGAGCAACTCCAGCGCAGTGAGAGCGTAATTCATATACAGCCCCGCACCATTGCGACCCTGGTTACTCAACGCATAATCATAAATCCCGTTGGCAACATGCACCCCGCCCTGGTCGATTTGCGAGGTGGTCTCTTGCCCCACCTCGCTACCATTGATTTGCAAGGTCAGTTTATTCGCCCCGGTGGCTGACTGGGCACTCACCAGTTGAATGCCATTGGAGGCTGAAATTTGATTCAGTAATGAGCCATTCGGCGGGGTGTTATCAATAGAAAGATTGCCCAGAACATTGACCACACCGCTACTGGCAGTCAAATTGTTGGTCGCAATCACCCCATCCGCCTGCTGACCGGGAATGCCGGCATAAAACACCAGACTGCCGCCATGGAGACTGACATTACCCACGGCTTCTGTACTACTCACCCCAACACGCCCCACGGTGGTATGACTGCCCGTGCCCAGGTCCAGAGTGGCTTGCGTTAATGTACCGGTATTCGTGCCGGCGAGAGCAAACTGGGTGTTTTGCAAGCTGACCTTGCCGGTAAAATCACTGCCCACCGGGGTGCCAAAATCAAACGCCGTGTTGTTGGTATTGACATTGACCACGCCCTGCCCAGTCAGCGCATTATTGAAGGTAAACGCCCCCGTGGTGGCGATGTTCAGATCACTGCTGATATCCGCCACATTCACCGTGGCCGCACTGTTGAGTACCGTGCTGCTGTCGATATTCAAGCTGGAGCCCTGGGTGATATTCACCACACCGCTAAAGTCCTGAGCCAGGCTGTTATTGCTCAAATCAATATGACTCGCATTGAGCGTCCAACGGCCATCACCACTGAGGGCATTATCCAAGGTGCTTAACGCGCGCGCGAAATAACCGTTAAACAGCAACGTACTGCCACTGGCAATCGCCACCGAGCCATTGCCCAGGCTCTGCGCTTGTGTCACCGTCACCGTGCTGTTGCCAATCAGATCATACCCGCCATTAAAGTTGCTGTTATCACCCGTCAGCGACAACGCCGACCCATTGGTGACCGTCACCGTTGAATCGCTCACCCCGGTCAGTGCATTGGCCACCGCACCAAACAGGCTACTCAAGACCAACTCCGAGGTGTTGGTGGTTAAATTCACCGTGGCGGCAGCATCCCCCAGGTGATTGGCCGCAGTCACGGTTAAGCGGCTGTCGGCACCAATCACCTGAGCACCGACAAACAAGTGGTTATCACCGGTGAGTTGCACATCCGCCAGCGTATTGATAATCCCCGCACCACTGAGTGGGTTGGCAAAGCTGCCATCGCGGGCAAAGGTCAGGCTACCGTCCACGTTCACATCACTGCTGCCCAGGGTCCCGGTATTGTTCAGTATCAGCGTCGCCCCACTGTCAATGTCGGTATCAGCGGTTAATCCACTGTTGGCCGCACTGACGGTGAAGGTACCGGCTTGGACATTGAGCAATCCACTACCGGTTAAACCGTCGGTAGCGCCGGAACTCCCCCCCTGGGTCAGGGTCAAGGTGCCGGTACCGAGATCAATCAAACCATTGTTGGTTAATGCTCCACTGGTCAGTACGCCACTGCCTAACAGCACCGAGCCCTCATTGGTGGTACTTCCCACAATTTGCTGGTAGTTGTTGAGGTTGAACGTACTGCCACTGTTCACTGCCAGTAAAGTGGTGCTGCCCAGTGCTCCACTGGCCCCCAGCGATACCGAGCCTGCGCTGATAGTAGTGGTGCCGCTATAGCTGTTGGTGCTGTTGGAAATCGTTAACGGTGCCAGGGCACCCGCCAGCACCAAGTCACCGGTACCAAAGATATTCACCGACAGGGTGTTGTTAGAGCCCGCCAGCCCATCGGTAGCAATCACCAGCGCATCTACACCATTACCCAGCAACTCAAGGGCGGTGAGGGCGTAATTCATATACAGGCCCGCCCCATAACGGCCACTGTTGCTCAAGCCATAATCATAAATCCCGTTGGCAACATGGACACCGCCCTGGTCAATTTGGCTCGAGGTCCCTTGCCCTGCCGCCGCCCCATTAATCAGCAAGGTTAACTGACTGACCCCCGAAGCGCTCTGAGCACTCACCAGTTGAATACCATTGGAGGCCGAAATTTGATTCAGCAGTGAACCATTGGGTGGGGTGTTATCAATGGCAATATTGCCCAACACGTTCACCACCCCGCCATGGGCAGTCAAGCTGTCAGTCGCGATGATCCCATCCGCCTGCTGGCCGGGAATACCGGCATAAAACGTCACACTACCGCCATCAATGCTGACATCGCCGACAGTTTCTGTGCTGATGACCCCACTGGCCCCGACTGTGGTGTTACTGCCGTTACCCAGGTTGAGGGTGGCAAGCGTTAACGCGCGAGTATTGTCGCCAGAGAGTGCAAACAGGGTATTTTGTAAATTCACCGTACCGGCAAACGCACTGCCCACCGTCGTGCCAAAGTTAAAGGCGCTGTTGTTGGTGTTGACATTGACATCCCCCAACCCGGTCAGCGCATTATTGAAGGTCAACGCCCCGGTGGTGGTGATGTTCAAATCACTGCCGGTATCCGCCACATTCACCCTGGCGGCACTGTTCAGCACGGTGCTGCCGTCAATAGTCAGGCTAGAGCCATTAGTCAGGTCCACCACACCACTCAAGCCCTGTGCATCACTGCTATTGCTCAGATTGATATGGCTGGCATCCAGCGTCCAGATGCCCGCCCCGCTCAGCGCGTTATCCAGGGTACTCAGTGCCCCGCTGGCATAATTGCTAAACAGCAGATTACTGCCACTGGCGATGGCGACTACACCATTGCCTAATTGTGGTGCCTGCGTCACCGTCAGGGTGCTGTTATCCACCAGATCAAACACGCCGTAAAAATTGCTGTTATCGGCGGACAGGGACATCTCGGCCCCATTGCTGATACTGACGGTGGAATCAACCACCCCAGTCAGCGCATTGGCGATATCTCCGAGCAAGCCACTGAAATTCAGTACCGAACTGTCGGTGGTTAAATCCACCGTGGCGCTGGCATCCCCCAGATTATTGGCGTCAGTGACGGTTAATCGGCTGTCTGCGCCAATCACCTGAGCGCCGGTAAACAGGCTGTTATCACCGGTAAGTTGCACATCCGCCAGCGTATTGAGGGTGCCGGCACCACTGAGTGGGTTGGCAAAACTGCCATCACGGGCGAAATTGAGGTTACCGTCCACGTTCACATCACTGCTGCCCAGGGTCCCGGTATTGTTCAGTATCAGCGTCGCCCCACTGTCAATGTCGGTGTCAGCGGTCAGCCCACTGTTGGCGGCACTGACGGTAAAGGTGCCTGCTTGTAGCTGCAACAGGCCATCACCCAGTAACCCATCGGTCGCGCTGGAGGTGCCCCCTGCGGTGAGGGCTAGCGTGCCGGTCCCCAGGTTAATGCTGCCGTTGTTGGTGAATAGCCCACTGGTCAGCACACCAGCGCCTAACAGCACCGTGCCTTCATTGGTGGTACTCCCCACCATTTGGTTGTAGCTATTGAGGTTAAAGCTACTGCCGCTGTTCACTGCCAGCAAACTGGTGCTGCCCAGCGCCCCACTGGCCCCCAGCAACACCGAGCCTGCACTGATGGTGGTGGTCCCGCTATAGCTGTTGGTGCTGTTGGAAATCGTTAACGGTGCAAAGGCACCCTCCAGCACCAGGTCACCGGTACCAAAGATATTCACCGACAGGTTGTTGTTAGAGCCCGCCAGCCCATCGGTAGCAATCACCAGCGCATCTACACCATTACCCAGCAACTCAAGGGCGGTGAGGGCGTAACTCATATACAGGCCCGCCCCATGACGGCCACTGTTGCTCAAGCCATAATCATAAATCCCGTTGGCAACATGGACGCCCCCCTGGTCAATTTGGCTCGAAGTCCCTTGCCCTGCCGCCGCCCCATTAATCAGCAAGGTTAACTGACTGGCCCCCGAAGCGCTCTGGGCACTCACCAGTTGAATACCATTGGAGACCGAAATTTGATTCAGCAGTGAACCATTGGGTGGGGTGTTATCAATGGCAACATTGCCCAACACATTCACCACCCCACCATTGGCAGTCAAGCTGTCAGTAGCGATAACCGCATCCGCCTGCTGGCCGGGAATACCGGCATAAAACGTCAAACTACCGCCATCAATGCTGACATCGCCGACAGTTTCTGTGCTGATGACCCCACTGGCCCCGACCGTAGTGTTACTGCCGTTACCCAGGTTGAGGGTGGCAAGCGTTAACGCGCTGGTGTTATCACCGGATAGGTCAAACAGGGTATCTTGTAAATTCACCGTACCCGCAAACACATTGCCTACCGTGGTACCAAAATTAAATACCGCCTGGTTGGTATCAACATTGACATCCCCCAACCCGGTCAGCCCATTGTTAAAGGTAAACGCCCCGGTGGTGGTGATGTTCAAATCACTGCCGATATCCGCCACATTCACCCTGGCGGCACTGTTCAGCACTGTGCTGCCGTCAATAGTCAGGCTAGAGCCATTAGTCAGGTCCACCACACCACTCAAGCCCTGCGCATGACCACTATTGCTCAGATTGATATGGCTGGCATCCAGCGTCCAGGTGCCCGCCCCACTGAGGGCGTTGTTCAAGGCGCTCAGTACCCCATTGGCATAGGCGCTAAACAGCAAATTACTGCCACTGGCAATGGCCACCGAGCCATTGCCCAATTGTGGGGCTTGCGTCACCGTCAGGGTGCTGCCGCCCACCAGATCAAACAAACCGTAAAAATTGCTGTTATCCGCAGACAGGGACATATCGGCCCCATTGCTGATACTGACGGTGGAATCAACCACCCCAGTCAGGGCATTAGCCACATCCTCCGTCACGCCACTGAAATTCAGCACCGAGCTGTCGGTGGTCAAATCCACGGTGGCGCTGGCGGCCCCCAGATTATTGGCGTCAGTGACGGTTAATCGGCTGTCGGCACCAATCACCTGAGCGCCGATAAACAAGTGGTTATCACCGGTGAGTTGCACATCCCCCAGGGTATTGAGGGTCCCTGCACCACTGAACTGGTTGGCAAAGCTGCCATCGCGGGCAAAATTGAGGCTCCCCTCGACACTCACATCACTGCTGCCCAGGGTCCCGGTATTGTTCAGTACCAGCGTCGCGCCGCTGTCAATTTGGGTATCGGCGGTTAACCCACTGTTGGCGGCACTGACGGTAAAGGTACCTGCTTGTAGCTGCAACAGGCCATCACCCAGTAAGCCATCGGTAGCGCTGGAAGTACCGCCCTCGGTGAGCACCAAGGTACCGGTCCCCAGGTTAATGCTGCCATTGTTGGTTAACGCCCCACTGGTCAGCACACCGCTGCCTAACAGCACGGTGCCCTCATTGATGGTGCTTCCCACCTGTTGGTTGTAGCTATTGAGGTTAAAGGTACTGCCGCTGTTCACGGCCAGTAAATAGGTACTCCCCAGCGCCCCACTGGCCCCCAGCAAGACGGTGCCCCCAGCAATAGTGGTACTGCCGCTGTAACTGTTGGTGCTGTTGGAGATGGTTAACGGCGCCAAAGTGCCGTCCAGTACAAGACCGCCGGTGCCAAACACGTTAACCAGTAAATCGTTGTTGGAGCCTGGCAAACCGTCGGTGGCTATCACCAGTGCATCGGTGCCATTTTCCAGCAACTCCAGGGCGGTAAGGGTATAATCCATATACAACCCCTCGCCACTCTCCCCGCTGTTGCTCAAGCCATAATCATAAATCCCGTTGGCAACATGCACGCCATTTTGTTCAATTTGGTCTGAGGTATTTTGCCCAACGTTAGTACCATTAATCTGCAAGGTCAGTTGATCCGCCCCACTGGCGGTTTGCGCACTCACCAGTTGCATGGCATTGTCGCCGGTCATTTGGTTCAACAGTGAACTACTGCCGGGGGTGTTATCTATCGCTGCATTGCCTAAAATATTTACTGTACCGCCGGTGGCGATAAAATTATCGGTGCTGAGCAAGCCATCTGCACGTCCCCCCGGGAGGTCACCATAAAACGTCAGGG
>NZ_AYKS02000076.1 GCF_000496755.2 Serratia sp. DD3 | reverse complement strand
CCACATAGGGAACCCAATCATCAAACAAGCTCCAGACATTGAGCTTTGTGTTGGTGAGCAGTCTATCCACCTGCTTGACGGCGTGCTTTCGCTCAAGGCCGCTGGCCAAAGAGAGGCCATTGCCAATGGCATGGATGGCCAATGACCCCGACTCAATAACCCCGTGGGTTGCATTGGCGAGCGACAAGACACGCTTGGCATGCATGTCCTGTCCGAATATGTCATCAATGTGGTTAAGAATTATTTCGTGGTTAAGCATGGAGGCTGTCTGCTCGCTATTAGCTGGTCAAGAACGGAGATCATACCTCAGAAGCCTTGCCATGCCTTGCTCATATGAGGGGATGGCTAAGGATAATTAGAGGTCTCACGTGTATCTTAGACGCCTTCTTATAGCGATGCCCTGGCTGCTGACAGCTGATAATATTAAGCGCTTTCATCAACTTTACCGCTACAGGTGAACCTAACACTGTAGTAGATGCGTCTCAGTCTATTCCAGAGAGGTCTCTTCAAATCGACATATTCGGCAATTGAACAGGGTGCCGTGAGGCCACAAGCCACCATACGATAATAAGTGTATAACTGATAAAAAAACAGGATCCACATGGGATCCTGTTTTATCTAGTTATATAACGTAGCGTTATTAAATATCTATTTATTGATCAGCAGACCGCTTCTCTTTCATTTTTTCCATATGCTCCATCATTTCCTGTTCGCGCTTTTGATAATTCTCGTTATATTGCTTTTTCTGCTCGGCAGTCAGCAGGTTATAGACTTTGTTTTCCGCTTTAGCACGCTGCAGCATCCGCTCAGTATGCACTTTGCTGATGGCATCAATTTCTGCTTTTACTTTGGCCTCATCAAAACTCTCGGAAGCCACCAGACTGTGCAATGCCTGGCGCTGACCTTTCGCTTCTTGGCTGAAATTTTGCTGCGATTCCTTCATGATATCGCGTACTTGTTGGCGTTGCTGCTCCGTCAAGTTCAGCCCCGCAAACAAACCTCCTTTACCATGCCCTTCTTTGCCGTGCCCTTTATGGCGCATCATTTTCGTTGGTGCGGTATCTGTAGCAGGTGCGGCGGTAGCAGCCGTAGGGGCCGTGGCATCATCAGCCGCAAAGGCCATCGTGGTGCCGCCAAAAGCCAAAGTAGAAGCGATAAATAAAGCAGTCAGTTTACGCATAATTATTTCCTTAAAATTTGCCTTTTATCTGGGGCGTTGTTTATCAACATCGCTCACCAACCATACTATTCACATTGGGTATATAAACACGTTCAAAATTCAGAAAAGCAATAGAGCAGTTGTCGTGAAATAATAATATACCGACGAATATAGAGTAACCTAATGGAGTGTAAATATATTAAAATCAAAAATCACTTTATCGGTCAATTATGGATAAATTATGAATAATGTGTGAGTTATTAGGCTGGCTTTATATAATTAGAGCCCAGTTTATGCAACTCGCCGATAAACGGCAACAGAACTATGCCAAAGAAACAGAAACATGTCAGATAAACAGAACCATGCCAGATAAACCCCATAATTTGAGCAAGCAACAAAAACGCTGCCCAAAAGTAAGCGATTTGAGACCGCTGATCGCGTTAGACACTGATAGCCAAGCTGCCAAGCAAGATGCCACCATCAACCAGCCGAGTCATGGTTCAAATCCTCTGCAACTTGAATCAACTTGGGTCTATACTTTAAATCATTCAAACTGCTTATCGTTGGCTGGCTATGACTTGTACAAATTTGAGTCTATATTGTTAATCGCTGCCCCCGCACTCCCGCTTTTTAAGGAAGGATCATGTTCGCAGACCAGGGCCCCATGCTACTCAACGTTCATTTTGGCACTAGCAGCCCCTATTGGCACCTGACGTTCGACAGTAATGCGCTAGCGTTAACCGCTGTTAAAGGTAAAACACATATCGCAGTAGCCCTTAGCGACCTGGATGCAGCGAAAATCCGCCGTCTGAGTGGGGTCACCGCCAGTCTGGATCTCACTATTCAACTTGCCGGCGAACCTATTCATCTGCACTTGGTCGGGCGGCGAATCAATAAATTCGAATGGGGGGGAACCGCTTCAGCTTATACCGATACGCAGGCGGTGGCACGAGACCTGGAACACGGTTTGTCATTTGCCGAACAAGTGGTTTCAGAAGCCAACTCCGTGATTGTGATCGTTGACCAACATGGGCGAATCCAGCGCTTTAACCGCCTGAGTGAAGAATATACCGGTTTGCAAGAACAAGATGTGGTCGGCAAAAATGTCTTCCAGTTGTTTATGAGCCCCGAAGAGGCCAAAGTGTCACGCCGTAACATTCAAGGTTTCTTTCGTAACGGCTCATCTTATGAAGTAGAACGCTTGATCAAAACCGTTAAAGGCGAACGGTTATTCCTGTTTCGTAATAAATTTGTCCACAGTGGCAGTGGGAAAAAAGAGGTTTTCCTGATTTGTTCCGGCACAGACATCACGGAAGAGCGCCGGGCCCGGGAGCATCTACGGGTGCTGGCCAATACCGATACTCTCACCGGTCTGCCAAACCGTAACGCGATTCAGGATCTCATTGCTCGGGCGGTTAACGAACGTGGTGACAGCAGCGTCGGGCTGGTCTATTTGGACCTCGACAACTTTAAAAAAGTGAATGATGCCTATGGTCACATGTTTGGTGATCGTTTACTGGTTGAAGTTTCCCACTCTATTCTCAGTTGCCTTAATCACGGGGAAGCTCTCGCCCGCTTGGGGGGAGATGAGTTTTTGGTACTGGTATCTAAAGCTGATCAGTTGCTGCTGGAAGAACTGGCCCTACGGATTATTGAACGGCTGAAAAAACCCTTCCACATTGGGCTGATCGAAGTTTATACCGGTTGTTCTATCGGCATCGCCTTGTGCCCAGAGCACGGACACGACCTGGACAGCCTGATCCGGAGTGCCGATACCGCGATGTACGTGGCTAAAGAGAGTGGTAAACGGACCTTTACTGTTTTCTCCCCCGAAATGAATCAGCGAGTAGCTGAATATATGTGGCTGGATACCAATCTACGCAAAGGGCTGGAGCAAAATCAGTTGGTGGTATATTACCAACCAAAGATCAACGCACGCAGCGGTGATGTATGCAGCGTAGAAGCCTTGGTTCGCTGGGATTCCCCCGAACGTGGCTTAATCTCACCGCTACAGTTTATCTCTTATGCGGAAGAGTCTGGGTTAATCGCCCCTTTGGGCCGCTGGGTACTGGAAACTGCGGCTAAACAAGCCGCCAAGTGGCAACAGCAAGGCCTGAATATACGCGTCGCGGTTAATCTTTCTGCCCGGCAATTAGTTGATGATAGTGTCGTTGATGACTTTGTTCGGGTACAAAAGGAAAACCAACTTTCACCCTGCACGCTGGACTTTGAGTTGACAGAAAGCAGCCTGATTGATGATGAAAACCGAGTACGCGAGGTCATCACTCAATTAAGAACGTTAGGCGCACAAGTACACCTGGATGATTTTGGTACCGGCTATTCTTCCCTGGCGCAACTTGCACGTATCCCTCTTGATGCCATTAAATTGGATCAAAGTTTTGTCCGCGGCGTCGATCTGAACCCAGTGGCGCAATCATTAATACGAGCCATTGTTGCAGCAGCAGAGGCGCTGCAGTTCAAAGTGATTGCCGAAGGCGTGGAAACCGAAAGTGAGAGCCAATTCCTCGATAGTGTTGGCGTTGATGGAAAACAGGGCTTTTTGTTTGCACGGCCAATGCCTCCTGAGCAGTTTGAGGCGTGGTTGCAATCGTATCGCCCGCAATCACCAGCACAGTGATGCGGGCGGGATTATTGCCATCATCTTTCAAGCGCCAGAAGGCGTTGTTACCACTTAGCTGTCACTTGAATAAACTTGGCTATAAAGGTTAACCAACGCGACGCAAGCTAAGTGCATGCCGATCCTGCAGGGTGACCAGCCGTTCAATATATACCCGGTCCTTCTCTTCAATGGTAAAGGTTGAGTGTACCCAATCCTCCGCAATATCCATCAGTTCGGAACGGGTCAGTTGGAGCACTCGCTGACGAGCACGCAGCATGGCACGCATACCGTTGAGTTTAGGTCGGATGGTATCAATAAAAGTTCGGGTTGCCATATAGGCATCCCCGGGTTGAAACAATTGGTCCACCAGTCCACGGCTTTCAAACCATTCGGCGGTGTGAGATTCCCCCTTCCAGATCAACTCTTCTGCCAGACGCATCCCAGCCCTACGCGTAACCAGTGAATAACCACCCATACCCGGAAACAGATTGAAGGCGATCTCTGGGAACCCCATGCGTGCGTTGTTCTGCGCCAATACAAAATGGTGTGCCAGTGCCGCTTCAAACCCTCCACCTAGCGCACTTCCTTCCACCATCGCGATAGTTACGGCTCCAGTATCAAAACCACGAGCCGCAGCATGAACGCAATCAATACAGGCCCGTGCATAAGCCATCATGGCTTCATGTTGATTGTTTTTGATCGACTCGGCAAAGAAGTTCAAATCCCCGCCGACATTAAACATATTCGGCACCAACGACCCCGTCACCCAGAAGTCGAACTGCAGTGTCGACTCTTGCGCCACCCGCGCCAACGTCATGATGTCCTCAATCAGTTTCTGGTTAAAACAGGGGCGCGGTTCAGCTCGTAATAACATCCACATAATATGCCGCTCCTCTTCATAATAAGCAGAGAGTTGTGACAGATTGCCCGCTTCAGTAAATGGGCGGCAGTTTGGATGATTAAACAATTTCATAGGACCTTCCTTTCTATCTATTGATAACAGGTAATAATCGTTTCAGCCGTTATGGCTGCAGTAGGCGCAGCAACAACTTGAAAAACACTGCGCCATAAGATGAGTAGACGCTTTCCTGCTGGTTAACTAGATAAAAATTGAAGGAATTTAGATGAAGGGAATAGTTTTGCATTGCTTAAGTTTTTGCCGCACTATTCGTCACAAGAATTGACCAACCATGCTGAAAATTAAAGTATCGCGAGTATAATCAAAGCAATGTCGTATCATTTGTTGCTAAGGACATCACTACACAATGTCTATCGGATCAACCCCTAAGCCACCACACAAAACCACAGAGAAGTCACCAAGCGCCCCCCAAATTCCCCATCGAAAAGCAGATGGTGGTCTTGCTGGATTTTTCTCTTTGCTGGAGCGTGTTAAAACCTGGCACAGCATCGCTCACCTGTTGCGTGCCACGGATCGATTTAACGATCGCATGGGTAGCCAATTCGGTGCGGCCATTACCTATTTCTCTTTTCTCTCTCTTATCCCCATCCTGATGGTCTCATTTGCTGCTGTCGGTTTTGTATTGGCCTCCAATCCCGACCTACTGGCGGAACTGATCAATAAAATCGCCAATAGCATCAGTGACCCTAGCCTTGCCAATACCTTGAAAAACACCGTGAACACAGCAATCCAGCAACGTACTACGGTGGGCCTGACAGGTTTGGCGCTGGCGCTCTATTCAGGTGTCAGTTGGATGGGTAACCTGCGTGAAGCGATCCGCGCCCAGTCATGTGACACTTGGCAACGCCGCTCACAGGATCAGGAAAAATTCTATTTCCGCTACATGCGTGACTTTGTTTCCCTTACTGGTCTGGTGGTGGCATTAATGGTGACGCTATCACTGACCTCTATCGCCGGTTCTGCCCAGGCGACTATCGTGCATTTACTGGGGCTGGATGACATTGAGTGGTTACGGCCAGCGATGACGCTCATTGCCCTGTCTATCTCAATCTTTGCCAATTACCTGTTATTTCTTTGGATCTTCTGGATGCTACCGCGCCATAAACCTGAGAAAAAAGCGCTGTTACGCGGTACGCTGATCGCCGCTATCGGTTTCGAAGTCATTAAGTTTGTAATGACGATGACGCTCCCTCAAGTGGCCAGGTCCCCTTCTGGCGCAGCCTTTGGTTCGGTCATTGGGTTGATGGCGTTCTTTTACTTCTTCGCACGCTTAACACTGTTTTGTGCCGCCTGGATTGCTACGGCGCAATACCCAAAAAATAAAACACCACCGCAGGTAAAGTGAACACCGGTGTTGGCCAAATTGATGCCAATCGCAGTGTGCTGAATGCCGTTTTAATCAGCTTGAGTGGGGGAAATAGCATAACAAACTACTTCCTCACTTTTCTTTCCCCTTTTACCAGCGTTTATTCCTAACAATGGCGAGCTTATCCAACGTTAAAACTATAGATGTGCTCTCTTTTAAGACATTGGACTTTTTAACCTGTATTGACTGAGCGACTATTATTTCTGCCGTTGAAAAGGGATTTTGCTATGACTAAGATGGCCCTTCAAACTTTAAAAATTATTTTAAGAAATAACTATGCAACCCTCCACAACCACAACTCTGGATACAGAAGAAACCGCTGTACCCGTTAACTCCCGGGGAAAAGTGCTTGTCGCCTCTCTGGTCGGTACTGCCATTGAGTTCTTCGATTTCTATATCTATGCCACAGCGGCAGTAATCGTATTTCCTCATATTTTCTTCCCACAAGGCGACCCTGCGGCTGCCACCTTGCAATCATTGGCAACCTTCGCCATCGCCTTTATTGCACGCCCCATCGGTTCTGCCCTGTTTGGCCACTTCGGTGATCGCGTCGGGCGCAAAGTCACCTTGGTTGCCTCGCTACTGACCATGGGGATTTCTACCGTATTCATCGGCCTGTTACCCACTTATGAAACCATTGGCATCTTCGCCCCGATTCTGCTGGCACTGGCCCGCTTCGGCCAAGGATTGGGTCTGGGGGGAGAATGGGGCGGGGCAGCGCTGTTAGCCACCGAGAATGCGCCACCACACAAGCGCGCACTCTATGGTTCATTCCCACAACTGGGTGCACCTATCGGCTTTTTCTTCGCTAACGGTACATTCCTGCTGCTTTCCTGGATATTGACTGACCAGCAATTTATGACCTGGGGTTGGCGAGTACCGTTTATTCTTTCTGCCGCCCTGGTCATCGTTGGCCTTTATGTACGTATGTCTCTGCATGAAACACCGGTGTTTACCAAGGCGGCCAAAGCGGGCAAACAGGTAAAAATCCCTCTCGGGACCTTGCTGACCAAACATATGAAAGTCACCATTCTCGGTACCTTCATCATGTTGGCTACCTATACCCTGTTCTATTTGATGACCGTTTATTCAATGACCTTCGGTACCACCCCCGAACCTTTAGGGCTGGGTTATTCACGCAATACCTTCCTGTGGATGCTGATGGTCGCCGTCATTGGTTTTGGCGTTATGGTGCCGATTGCCGGTCTTTTGGCTGATGCCTTTGGTCGCCGTAAAACGATGATCACCATTACACTGATGATGATCGGTTTCTCCTTCTTATTCCCAAGCATGTTAGGCTCTGGTAATCAGGTACTGGTCATGGCTTTCCTACTCCTTGGATTAAGCCTGATGGGCCTGACCTTCGGGCCTATGGGTGCATTACTACCAGAGCTGTTCCCCACCGAGGTACGCTACACCGGTGCATCATTCTCTTATAATGTCGCCTCTATTCTCGGTGCTTCGGTAGCCCCTTACATTGCCACCTGGTTGGGCAATAATTTTGGGCTGTTTTATGTGGGGATGTATTTGGCGGCGATGGCTAGCCTGACACTGATCGCACTGCTGGTACTAAAAGAAACCCGGCATAAGTCGTTGTAATATTATCTTGGCCCCTGCTGCAGGGGCCATTGATTACCCGGTTTTCGCAAACAGACAAGACTCACTTTTCATTCATAGCGGTAATGACCGAGTTACATTTGGAACAGCGCTGAAACAGCCTATTCAATGCGCTGGTTGCTGCACCTTTCTATTAGCCTCTGAGTGTTCCTTTCAAACCAGCTACCCGTCAATAAATCTGAAAAGACCTACGGTTAAAACACTCGCAATGTGAAAGGTGATGATGATATAGGTACCCCATCAACGGGTTTTCTGATCAGGCTCATAAAGCGATTAAAACGGTGTTTTATTTCTATTGACTCGATTCTGCCTTACGTTGAGACTATAGCCATAGCCTCAACCAGACTCATTGTGAAACCAGGAATTCTCATGAACAGCAAAAACCTCGCCGTTATTGGCGAATGCATGATCGAATTGTCGCAAAAAGGCGCTGACCTCAGCCGCGGATTTGGTGGTGACACGCTTAATACCGCCGTTTATATCGCTCGTCAGGTGCCACAACAAGCACTGAACGTCCACTATGTCACCGCAGTGGGTACTGATAGTTTTAGCCGGGAAATGCTACAAGCCTGGCAACAGGAGCAGGTGAAAACCGAGCTGGTACAGCAGTTGGACAATAAACTGCCTGGGCTGTATTTCATCGAAACTGACGCCAGCGGTGAACGCACCTTCTATTACTGGCGTAATGATGCTGCCGCCCGTTACTGGCTAGATAGCCCACAAGCAGAGAGCTTGTGCGCGCAATTAGCAAAATTTGATTACCTTTACCTCAGTGGTATCAGCGTCGCGATTCTTAACCCTGCCAGCAGGGAAAAACTGTTGGCCTTGTTACGCCAATGCCGCGCCAATGGCGGCAAAGTGATTTTCGATAACAACTACCGACCACGCCTGTGGCAAAGCAAGGAAGAGACTCAACAAGTTTATCGTGATGTCCTCTCTTGTACCGATATCGCTTTCCTGACGTTGGATGATGAAGATTTACTGTGGGGCCAACAACCGGTTGAGCAGGTGGTGAACCGTACCCGCGGCTTTGGTGTCAGCGAAATCGTGATTAAACGCGGGGCGGATTCTTGCCTGGTGTTCAGTGCAGAGGGTAAGGCTGATGATGTGCCAGCAGTCAAATTGCCCAAAGAGAAGGTCATTGATACTACAGCGGCAGGGGACTCCTTCAGCGCCGGTTATCTGGCAGTGCGCTTGACCGGTGGTGATGTCGTTAGTGCCGCCAAACGCGGTCACCTGACCGCTAGCACCGTGATCCAATACCGTGGGGCCATCATTCCCCTTGAAGCCATGCCACAGTAACTTTCTGTTATCTGAAAATAGATAAGGCCAGCAATGATGCTGGCCTTGTTATTTATACTGCCTCAAATGCGACAGCATAGATCATGATAGCTGAAGGTTAGCCTGCAACCGCAATACGCTTCATATCGGTCATATAGCCACGCAGTTTGCGGCCAATAGACTCGATTGGGTGATTACGCACGGCTTCGTTCACATCACGTAACTGCGCATTATCAACGGCAGTACCCGCCACTGGCTTGCCCAAATCACCCGCTTGCAGGGTAGTCATAAACTCTTTCAGCAATGGCACTGCCGCATAAGAGAATAGATAGTTACCATATTCTGCGGTATCAGAGATAACCACGTTCATTTCATACAGACGCTTACGTGCGATAGTGTTAGCAATCAGTGGCAGCTCGTGCAGTGATTCGTAGTAAGCAGACTCTTCGATAATGCCGGAATCAACCATGGTTTCGAAAGCCAGCTCAACCCCGGCCTTCACCATAGCAACCATCAACACGCCGTTATCGAAATACTCTTGTTCACTGATTTTGCCAGCAAACTGCGGCGCAGTTTCAAACGCTGTTTTACCGGTTTCTTCACGCCAGGTCAGCAGTTTGACATCGTCTGCTGCCCAGTCAGCCATCATACCGCTGGAGAATTCACCAGAGATAATGTCATCCATATGCTTTTGGAACAATGGCGCCATAATGCCCTTCAACTGCTCAGACAGCGCATAAGCACGCAGTTTTGCCGGGTTGGACAGGCGATCCATCATCAATGTGATCCCGCCTTGCTTCAACGCTTCGGTGATGGTTTCCCAACCAAACTGAATCAGTTTTTCTGCATAAGCAGGATCAGTACCTTCAGCCACCAGCTTGTCGAAGCACAGCAGTGAGCCGGCTTGCAGCATACCGCACAGAATGGTCTGCTCACCCATCAGGTCAGATTTGACCTCAGCAACGAAGGAAGACTCCAGCACCCCGGCACGGTGGCCGCCAGTCGCCGCAGCCCATGCCTTGGCAATGGCCATCCCTTCACCTTTAGGATCATTTTCCGGGTGAACAGCAATCAGGGTTGGCACACCAAAACCACGCTTGTATTCTTCACGGACTTCAGTACCTGGGCACTTAGGAGCAACCATCACTACCGTGATGTCCTTACGGATCTGCTCACCCACTTCAACCACGTTGAACCCATGGGAGTAACCCAGTGCCGCACCATTCTTCATCAATGGCTGTACCGCACGCACCACAGCAGAGTGCTGCTTGTCTGGAGTCAGGTTGATCACCAGATCGGCTTGTGGGATCAGTTCTTCATAAGTACCGACCTTGAAGCCATTCTCGCTCGCTTTACGCCATGAGGCACGTTTCTCATCGATAGCTTCTTTACGTAAGGCATAGGCGATGTCTAAACCTGAATCACGCATGTTCAGACCCTGGTTCAGACCCTGTGCGCCACACCCGACAATCACCACTTTTTTCCCTTTCAGGTAACCCGCTTCATCAGCAAATTCGTCACGGCCCATAAAACGGCACTTACCCAATTGCGCCAACTGCTGACGCAGGTTCAATGTGTTGAAATAGTTAGCCATCGTGCTACTCCGGTTAAATTTTGTCTTGTTCCCCTTGTCTTTCCCCTGGCTGTGGTAACGCCATCAGCTAAAAGGGAAATCCATAGGGTCTAGGTTTTTATCCCCGTACCGTAGTGCGGGGGCGATTGAGTTCACTGTATAACAGGAATTGCATTGCTTAAATTGATATATTACGAATGTGATATTGCAATTTATGCAAGGTTTCTGCTGCGAGTGTACTGATATGGACTTACGTGACCTAAAACTGTTCCTGCATCTTGCTGAAAGTCATCACTTTGGTCGAACTGCCAAAGCCATGCACGTCAGCCCCTCCACGCTCTCTCGCCAGATCCAGCGGTTGGAGGAATTCCTTGGGCAACCACTGTTTTTACGAGACAACCGCACCGTGCAATTGACCGATGCGGGTGAACAGCTAAAAGTTTTCGCCCAACAAACACTACTACAATATCAGCAATTAAAACATGCTATTGGGCAACATGGCCCGTCGTTAAGTGGCGAACTGCGTCTATTCTGTTCAGTCACTGCTGCTTACAGCCACCTGCCGCCGATCCTTGATCGCTTCCGCGCGAAACACCCACTGGTAGAAATTAAGTTAACCACCGGTGATGCCGCCGATGCGGTAGACAAAGTGCAATCTAATGAAGCTGATCTCGGTATCGCTGGCCGACCAGAAACGTTACCGACCAGCGTGGCGTTCACCCAAATCGGTGAGATCCCGCTGGTCCTGATTGCACCGGCACTCCCCTGTACTGTGCGTACCCAGGCTTTTGCCGAACAACCAGACTGGGCCAATATCCCCTTTATCCTGCCTGAACACGGCCCCTCACGAAAACGGATTGAACTGTGGTTCCGCCGCCAGCACATCACCAACCCATTGATCTACGCTACGGTGGGGGGGCATGAAGCGATTGTCTCCATGGTGGCATTAGGTTGCGGCATCGCCTTGATCCCTGGCGTAGTGGTCGATAACAGCCCAGAACCGGTGCGCAACCGTATTTCTCTCTTGGGGAATGTTTCGATGGTTGAACCATTCGAACTGGGGGTCTGTGTGCAGAAAAAACGCCTTAACGAACCACTGATTGAGGCGTTTTGGCATTTACTGTGAAGGGTGATGGGGAGCTATAAGTCTTCTGGCGAGATCTGTTTCATCGCCTCCACCTGCATCAACCACTGGTAAAGCGGCTCCAATTGCTGGAAACCTTGCGCCAAGAGGGAAACCAATTCAGCGCTGAACAGTTTCTCTACTTGAACGTCGGTGACCATGACCGCAAAGGATTTACGGTTATACCAGGTGGCAATATCTGCCGCCTGATCTTTGACCAGTGGGCGTTTGTAGCTTTCCCCCACCAGCTCAAACGGCGCTCGGCAACACTCAGCTGCGCCTAAAAACTGCTGTGGCCGGCGTTGTAGCGTATGGCGAAACAGATCCATCGTCGGTTTGTTGGCACAATAATAACCCAACCCATAGCGCAGCATATCTGGACCCAACTCGAAGAAATAGGCGGGAGCATCCTTCCAGTCCTTGCTGGCACGCTTGAACGTTAACCACAGACGGCTACGGTAACGGGATTTATCATGGGAAAAACGCGTGTCACGGTGGATGCGCGACAGCGTTTTGCCAATGGCTGGGCGCGTTTCAAACTGTGGGTCAATCATCAACATCGTCGGCGCAAGGGCAGCCACCAGCTGACGAAACGGCATTAATAACTCCTGGTCATAGACATCTCGATGAGCGTCAAACCACGCTTTATCATTCTCGATTCGCACCTGTTGCAGAAAATTCAGCCCTTGCTGGCTAAAGCCGGTGAATTCACTGGTCATATTGCTGTCCTTGCTTTAGATGTTATCCCTGCAGAAAGAAACTGAATGCCGGGTTATTGGTTTCATTGTGGCAATCGTAACCCAAGGCGGTCAGATGTTGTTCAAACTCCGGCTCGTTTTGGGAAAGCTCAAAACCTGCCAGTACGCGGCCAAAGTCAGTACCGTGGCTACGATAGTGGAACAGGGAAATATTCCAGTAAGTCCCCAAGGTTTGCAAAAACTTAAGCAGTGCCCCTGGCGATTCCGGGAATTCGAAACTGTACAACCGCTCATGCAACGGTTTTGTCGGGCGGCCGCCCACCATATAGCGTACATGCAGTTTCGCCATCTCATCATCAGACAGGTCCACCACCTGATAACCCCCATGGTTTAACAGATCAATGATCTCCTGGCGCTCAACACGCCCTCGGGTCAATCGGACCCCGACAAAGATACAGGCGTTGCGAGCATCCGCGTAACGGTAGTTAAACTCGGTTACTGAGCGACCGCCCAATAACTGACAAAACTTCAGAAAGCTCCCTTTCTGCTCGGGGATGGTCACGGCCAACAGAGCTTCACGCTGTTCACCTAATTCGCAACGTTCAGAGACATAACGCAGGCCGTGGAAATTCACATTGGCACCAGAAAGAACATGCGCCAGCCGTTCACCCTGAATATGGTGCTGCTGCACATACTTCTTCAACCCCGCCAACGCCAAAGCTCCCGAGGGCTCAGCAACCGCTCGCACATCTTCGAACAGATCTTTCACCGCAGCACAGATAGCGTCACTATCAACGGTGATCACATCATCGAGATACTCACGGCACAAACGGAAGGGTTCATCACCTATACGTTTTACAGCGACCCCTTCGGCAAACAGGCCAACACGCGCCAGATCAACCGGGTGACCCGCATCCAATGCAGCACGCAAACAGGCAGAATCTTCTGCCTCCACGCCAATCACTTTGATTTGTGGCATCAACTGTTTGATCAGTACTGCCACCCCAGCGGCCAAGCCGCCGCCACCAACCGGTACGAAAACCCGATCCAGATGGGCATCCTGCTGCAACAACTCCATGGCCAGCGTACCCTGCCCGGCAATCACCGCCGGATGATCAAAGGGGGGGACAAAAGTCATACCCTGTTGCTCGGCAAGTTCAATCGCCTTGGTTTTGGCTTCATCAAAATTGGCGCCATGCAACAGCACTTCACCACCGAAACCACGCACCGCATCAACTTTGATATCAGCGGTGGCGACTGGCATCACAATAAGGGTACGGATCCCCAGACGGTTACCGGAAAACGCCACCCCTTGCGCATGATTACCCGCAGAAGCCGTGATAACACCACGGGCTCTTTGCTCATCATTCAGGCTGGCAATCATCGCATAGGCCCCACGCAACTTGAAGCTATGCACTGGCTGGCGGTCCTCACGCTTGACCAGAATGGTATTACCAAGGCGTAAAGAGATTTTGTCCATTGGCTCTAACGGGGTAACCTGCGCCACCTCGTAAACGGGCGAGCGGAGAACCGCTCGCAAATATTCCGCGCCACAAGGAGCTTCGGGTAAGGGTTGAGACACCGCCATCGTCATTAGCCTCCTAGCTTGCTTTTATCACGGACCGCACCTTTATCAGCGCTGGTCGCTAACGACGCATAAGCACGTAACGCATAGGACACCTGACGCTCACGGGCTTTCGGTGTCCAGGCTGCGTCACCACGAGCCAGTTCCGCCTGACGACGTGCCGCCAGGACACTCTCTGGGACATCCAGCACCATACTGCGTTGCGGAATATCAATGTCGATCATGTCGCCCTCTTCGATCAACGCAATCAAGCCGCCATTGGCCGCTTCTGGAGAAACGTGACCAATTGATAAACCGGATGTACCACCGGAGAAGCGACCATCGGTGATCAACGCACAGGCTTTACCTAACCCCATGGACTTCAGATAGGTTGTCGGGTAGAGCATTTCTTGCATGCCCGGCCCGCCTTTTGGCCCTTCGTAGCGAATAACCACCACATCACCGGCCACCACTTTGCCCCCCAGGATAGCCTCAACGGCACAGTCCTGGCTCTCATACACTTTTGCCGGCCCACGGAATATCAGGTTGTCGTTATCCACACCCGCGGTTTTGACGATACTGCCATCTTCTGCCATATTGCCGAATAACACCGCCAGTCCACCTTCCAGGCTGAACGCATTCTCCAGCGAGCGGATGCAACCCTCAACACGATCATCATCCAAGGTATCCCAACGGCAATCCTGCGAAAATGCCTGAGTAGTACGAATACCTGCCGGCCCGGCGCGGAACATCTTTTTCACGGCATCATCTTTGGTCAGCACGATGTCGTATTTTTCCAATGCTTCAGGCAGCTTCAACCCCAGGACGTTGTTGACATCACGGTTTAGCAAACCGGCACGATCCAACTCCCCCAGAATCGCCAATACACCACCAGCGCGGTGCACATCTTCCATATGGTATTTTTGCGTACTGGGTGCCACTTTGCACAAGTGCGGTACCTTGCGGGAAAGTCGGTCTATATCCGCCATGGTGAAATCAATCTCACCTTCCTGCGCCGCTGCCAGCAAGTGCAGAACGGTGTTGGTGGAGCCACCCATGGCAATATCCAACGTCATGGCGTTTTCGAATGCCGCCTTGTTGGCGATACTGCGTGGCAGTACGTTGGCATCATCTTGCTCGTAGTAACGTTTGCATAAATCAACGATGCGCCGCCCCGCATTCAGGAACAGCTCTTTACGATCAGCGTGAGTCGCCAGCAGCGACCCATTACCCGGCAGTGATAAGCCAAGCGCTTCTGTCAGGCAGTTCATTGAGTTAGCGGTAAACATGCCCGAACAGGAACCACAAGTTGGGCAAGCAGAACGTTCGATTTGTTCACTGTCAGCATCGCTGACATTCGGGTTAGCCCCCTGGATCATCGCATCGATCAGGTCCAGCTTAATGATTTGGTCTGAAAGTTTGGTTTTCCCGGCTTCCATTGGGCCACCTGAAACAAAGACTACCGGAATATTGAGGCGCAGTGAGGCCATCAGCATTCCTGGGGTGATCTTGTCACAGTTAGAGATACACACCATGGCATCAGCGCAATGAGCATTCACCATATATTCCACGGAATCAGCAATCAGCTCGCGGGACGGCAGAGAGTAAAGCATGCCACCATGGCCCATAGCGATACCATCATCCACGGCGATGGTATTGAATTCCTTGGCTACCCCACCAGAAGCTTCTATCTGTTCCGCGACCAATTTGCCCAGATCACGCAAGTGCACATGGCCTGGAACAAACTGGGTAAAGGAGTTGACCACCGCAATAATCGGTTTACCGAAATCAGCGTCGGTCATCCCCGTGGCGCGCCACAAAGCGCGAGCTCCCGCCATGTTGCGGCCGTGGGTGGTGGTGGCAGAACGGTACTTAGGCATGTTTTCTTTACTCCAAATATATTATTTATATCCCCAAGTGACGTCGAAAGGGCGACAAGCCGTCACTGACATCAACTTGGGTATAACCCCGGCATCTTGACGATGCGGCGGACAGTTTGTTATTGATTCACCGGATCCAACCAGCCGTATTTATCGTCGGTCTTGCCGGTAAACAGGCCAAAGAATGCCTGCTGGATCTGTTTGGTGATAGGGCCACACTTGCCGATCCCTACCTGAATGCCATCCACACTACGTACCGGGGTAATTTCTGCCGCAGTACCGGACATAAACACTTCGTCGGCCAAATATAACGACTCGCGGGAAAGCACCTGTTCACGGACTTCAAGGCCCATATCTTGCGCCAGTTTAATGATCGCATCACGGGTGATACCCGGTAGAGCGGAAGAGGTAAACGGCGGGGTAAACAGGACACCGTCTTTTACTTCAAACAGGTTCTCCCCCGCCCCTTCAGAGATATAGCCATGAACATCGAGTGCAATGCCTTCCTGATAACCATGGCGGCGTGCTTCACTGCCCACCAGCAAGGAGGAAAGATAGTTGCCACCGGCTTTAGCAGCGGTAGGTAGCGTATTGGGTGCCACACGGTTCCAGGAAGAGACCATCGCATTAATACCTTGGTCCAATGCATCCTCCCCCAGATAAGCCCCCCAAGGGAATGCAGCAATAATCACGTCAGTTTTATAGCCATCTGGCGGATTGACCCCCATCCCCACATCACCAATAAACACCAGCGGACGAATATAAGCACTCACCAGATTGTTTTTACGCAGTGTTGCTCGGCAGGCTTCCATCAGTTCATCGACAGTTTGCGCCACTGGCATACGATAAATTTTTGCCGAATCATGCAGGCGTTGCATATGTTCACGATGGCGGAAGACAACTGGGCCCAGATAGGAATCATAGCAGCGTACACCTTCAAACACCGAGGTCCCATAATGCAACGCATGTGACATTACGTGTACCTTGGCATCCGCCCAGGGAACCATATCGCCATTGAACCAAATGTAATCGGCTTTCTTGGTCATGTTCTATTCCTTCTTGCGCCATCAGGCACGTATCTGTTGTGCGGTTTGCTGCTGGATCTCAACACTGGAGATATCCATCAACTTACTTAACTGGGATGACAGTAAATCTACAGGACGTTGGCTGGCAACTGTCAATTCAATATTAATTTCGTCGCCGTTAATTTCTGTTGCCATATTCATCGCGCAGACCTGGAAACCACGATGACGTACAACGCGCAGTACCCGCTCTAATGTTTCAGGGCGGAAGCGGGCCTGGATCGAGAGTTGATGCTGCATCATGATACTTTCTCCAACATGGTTTCGTTACCTGCACCTGGCGGGACCAATGGCCAGACGTTCTCAAGTTCATCAATGGAAACCTGCAACAGATAAGGCCCTTGGCTGTTAAATAAAGCGTCAAGTGCATCTGCAACCTGATCTTTGCGGGTAATGCGTTGGCCAGGGATATCGAATGCGCTGGCCAGAATCAGAAAATCGGGGTTATCGGAAAGGTTGGTTTCGCTGTAACGTCCATCAAAAAACAGTTGTTGCCACTGGCGAACCATCCCTAAACGCTGGTTATCCAGTAACACAATCTTCAACGGCAACTGTTTCCGTTTTATCGTCCCCAGCTCTTGCACATTCATCATAAAAGAACCATCTCCAGAGACACAGATCACCGTATCTTCCGGACGCGCCATCTGGGCACCCACCGCCGCAGGAATACCAAAGCCCATGGTCCCCAGACCACTGGAAGTAATGAAATTCTCTGGCCGCGTGAAGCTCATGTGCTGTGCTGCCCACATCTGGTGCTGACCCACATCGGTTGTGACGACGGCGTTAGCAGGCATACGTTCAGACAATTGTTTAAGTAACAGCGGGGCGTAGATGGGTTGGCCGGGGTGATCATAGCGCCAAGGATGGGTTTCTTTCAGTTCCGCTATTCGTTGCAGCCAAGGGGAGATATTCAACGGTTGCTGCAATACCGGCAGCAATTTTTTCAAATCCCCTTGTAGAGCAACATGCGCCTGACGTAGTTTGCTCATCTCCGCAGGGTCAATATCCATATGGATCACCTTGGCCTCGGGCGCGAAAGTATTCAGCTTGCCGGTCACCCGATCATCAAAACGAGCGCCAACTGCAATCAACAAATCGCACTCCTGGACAGCAAAGTTGCCGGCTTTGGTCCCGTGCATACCCAACATGCCAAGGTAGTATGGAGAATTGGCATCTGCAGCCCCCAAGCCTTTCAAGGTCACCACGGTTGGGATTTGTGTAATAGCAGAGAACTCGCGCAGTTCCGCTACTGCCTGTGCTATGCCGACTCCGCCCCCCACATACAGCATCGGCTTTTTCGCTTGTGTCAGCAATTGTGCCGCAGCAGCCAGTTCAGCGGTGGGCTGCGCCAGTGTATCTTCCACCGGGCTCAAATGAGGCGGTAAATCACCTTGTGCTAATTGGATATCTTTGGGGATATCGATCAACACCGGGCCAGGACGGCCACTGGTAGCAATGGCAAAAGCTTCCGTCATAATACCTGGCAGGGCTTCCAGCGACTCCACTAGAAAACTGTGCTTGGTACAAGCCAAAGAGAGACCCAGAACATCGACTTCCTGAAACGCGTCGGTACCAATAAACGCAGAACCTACCTGTCCCGTGATGGCGACCACCGGTACTGAATCAAGCAGCGCATCGGCCAAACCGGTGATCAGGTTAGTGGCCCCAGGGCCGGAAGTCGCAATACAGACCCCCACTTTACCGCTGGAGCGGGCGTAACCAATCGCCGCAATCACTGCCCCCTGTTCATGACGGCATAGCAAGTGTTCGACTCCACCATCATATAGCGCATCGTACACCGGCATGATAGCCCCACCCGGATAGCCGAATACCGTATCCACACCTTGAGCTCGCAATGCTTGAACTACCCACTGGGCACCATTCATGGCTGTTTCCTCACATTGCTGTGGGAAGTGCAGTTTATTCTGTGACTCATCCTCTGCTCCTTATGTCCTTTTCTTTCGGCATAAAAAAACCCCCGAACTTTTGGGTACGGGGGTTATCTTGCGATTCCGGCTTGTTTGCTAAGCCTTTCTTCGTCCAAGTGCCGCCCCGCACGGTGGGATAATAATCACCACCACACTAATCACGACTAGGCTAATCACTTGGGCTAGGGCTTTCATAATCGAGTTGTTCACTGTATTCATCTTGAACCAATGTATACAGAGTTATCACAGTCACGAGTGAAATGGCAACTTTTTTTTGCGCTATTATTCGACTCAAACTAAAAACACCGGATAAAAACTGCCATAAATTCAATCAATAAAGCGGGATACTGGCCTGCTATTCCTGCCCCCGAAAATACCTGGCAATAGTGAAAACTCAACAGTGCCGAACCCTAAACCCGCTAGCGACTGACCTCACATGCGAACTGCTTAGAAAAAACCTAGCAGCTCACAGCAATAAATCAATTTTGATTTCCTGTTACTTCGCAAGTTAATCACACGCCAACAGCAAGCTCCTGAGACATCGCGCATGATATTGCCATCAGCAAGGAGAATAATATGTCACTGGCAGTCATTTATACCCGCGCCATAATCGGTGTGCAGGCGCCCTCAGTCATGGTAGAAGTTCATATCAGCAATGGCTTGCCTGGCCTCACGTTGGTTGGCCTACCGGAAACAACAGTCAAAGAGGCCCGTGATCGAGTACGCAGTGCATTAATCAATAATGGGTTCACCTTCCCCGCTAAGCGCATCACCATCAACCTGGCCCCGGCTGACCTCCCCAAAGAAGGGGGGCGTTATGACTTGCCTATTGCATTAGGTATTCTCGCCGCGTCACAACAGCTCCCCAAAGATAAGCTGGCCGATTACGAGTTCCTCGGCGAATTAGCGCTTACCGGTGCATTACGCGCCGTCTACGGGGCCATTCCCGCCGCAATTGCGGCAACTGAGGCCAAACGCGAACTGATTTTGGCCACCGCTAACGGTAAAGAGACCGGGCTCCTGCCAAACAGCCAAACCCGCGTAGCGGAACATTTACTGGATGTCTGTGCATTCTTGCAGGGCAAAAAAGAACTCGCATTCGCTGTTGCGCAGCCTACTAGCCCAATCTCCACTGAAGGTGCAGACCTGCAGGAGGTTATCGGCCAGGAACAAGCTAAACGAGCACTGGAAATCGCGGCAGCGGGTGGCCATAACCTATTGCTGCTCGGCCCACCAGGTACCGGCAAGACCATGCTGGCTAGCCGTCTTAATGGACTATTACCCCCATTAAGCGACCAGGAGGCACTGGAAAGCGTCGCCATTGCCAGTTTATTGCATAACCCAGATGAAACCTTACCCTGGCACCAACGGCCATTTCGTGCCCCACACCACAGCGCATCAATGGCCGCATTGGTTGGTGGCGGAACGTTACCACGCCCCGGAGAGATATCGCTGGCCCATAATGGCGTGCTGTTTCTTGATGAGTTACCGGAATTCGAACGTCGGGTACTGGATGCATTGCGTGAACCCCTGGAATCCGGTGAAATTATAATTTCACGTGCTGCGGCCAAAGTGCGGTTCCCTGCCAGGGTACAATTGATTGCCGCAATGAACCCCAGCCCAACCGGGCACTACCAAGGCGTTCATAACCGCACACCACCACAACAGATCTTACGTTACCTCGGGCGGCTCTCAGGCCCCTTTCTTGATCGATTTGATTTATCCATTGAAGTACCACTATTACCGCCAGGTATGCTCGGTAAGCAGCGCCATGCTGGGGAAAGCAGCCTGCAGGTCCGGCAGCGAGTATTACAAGCACGCGAGCGCCAACTGGAGCGTGCAGGGAAAGTAAACGCGTTATTGAATAATCGTGAAATAGACCGCGATTGTCATTTACTCACCGCAGATGCGGAGTTTTTGGAAAAAACGCTAAATAAACTGGGATTATCAGTTCGTGCCTGGCATCGAATATTGAAAGTGGCTCGCACGCTGGCAGATTTGGCAGGGGAAAAAGATATCGATAAACGCCACCTCAGTGAAGCGCTGAGCTACCGCAGAATGGATCGCCTGTTGCTACAATTGCACCGTAGCCTGGCGTAAAAATGGGGCCGAGGGCCCCATGATGATTAATCGTCGCTTTCAGTGTAGTCTTCTACCGCATCAGCCTGTGGTTTGCCACCAGACAGGGTATGGAATTTTTTCGGGCGACGAATACGCGCCAGATATTTCGACCATACTTTTTCTTGTTCCGTCACCGGTTCACGCTCGCCAAGACACACAGCAACGAACTGCTGTTCCTCTTCGGTCGCTGGCTGGCGTTTACCAGAATCCAACTCATTGAACGCATACCCAAAGCGCTCTAGCAATTGCGCTTCTTTAATGGTGAAATCGCCGTGACGGGAAAACCCGCGAGGATAGTGTTTATTATCAAAAAAACGATTGTTCGTGATGAAGCTATCCGCCATCTGACACGCTCCTAATTCTCTTATAGCCTTGCTACTTATGGCGCGGAGTATTAGATAGGCTTGAGACTGTGTAAAACAAAACATTTAAATCTTAACGACAAAAAAAATTGGAGATGGGTGTGGATACCGAATTACTGAAAACCTTTCTGGAGGTCAGTAGAACGCGTCACTTTGGCCGAGCAGCGGAATCCCTATACTTAACGCAATCTGCGGTAAGCTTTCGTATCCGCCAGCTTGAAAATCAATTAGGTACGAATTTATTTACCCGACACCGTAATAACATCCGTCTGACGCCCGCCGGGGAACGATTGTTACCCTACGCAGAAGACCTGATGAACACCTGGCAACTGGCAAAAAAAGAGGTCGTTAGATCGCTACAGCACACTGAACTGTCGATAGGTGCGACAGCAGCGCTCTGGGAGGCCTGCTTGACCCCTTGGTTACAATCACTCTACCAGCAGCGTGAAGCCCTACAGCTTGAAGCCAGGATAGCGTTACGCGACTCACTGGTAAAACAACTCCATGAAAGGCAACTCGACTTACTGATCACCACCGAACCGCCAAAAATGGATGAGTTGACAAGCCAGTTAATGGGGAACTTCTCGTTACGTCTATTTTCATCGGCATTACACAACAAGCAAACCCCGATGCCCTACATCAAGCTGGAATGGGGAGCCGATTTTCACCAGCAACAAAGTCACATGCTGGAGGGCGATAATATGCCGGTACTTACCACCACGTCAGCACACTTGGCTTACCAATTACTGCAGACCACAGGGGGATGCGCTTTCCTTCCCAGTCAGTGGGAACAAGAGTACCCACAATTGATCGCGATTGCCAAGGTCCCACCGGTTATTCGTCCGTTGTACGCCGTCTGGCTGCAAAACAGTGATCAGCGGCCATTAATCTCTCAGCTACTGGAAATACCCTTAAACAGTGCCAGCGATACCCAAGCTCATTCAAATGCTGAGTAGTGCAAAATGGCGTCTGAATCGATCACAGTTTGGCATTCGAATCGATCATGATTTGGCATGCATCTCCGATCGCGATTTGGCATCACAATCGATCACGGTTTGGCACGCATCTCCGATCATGGTTTGGCATCCTGCCGATCACTCCGGGAATTAACTCTTTCTTACACGGTCTCCATGGCTGATTTTTACGCCAATGGAGACATCGATGTCTAAAAAGAGAAAAGCCAGGAGTTCTATGGAAACCTGTTTTAAGATCCTTCAGCTCAAGTTCGACCAGAAGCTGACCAACCGTTGCATCGGGCTGACGATGAAAGTCAGTTCATCAACGGTTTTTGAGGTCCTTGCCCGCTTTAAAGCCACGTCTCTGCCATGGCCTCTC
>NZ_AYKS02000075.1 GCF_000496755.2 Serratia sp. DD3 | reverse complement strand
TAATCGTTACTGCTGTTGTTGAGTTCAATCAGCGTAGTGGCCTCAATCGCCAGGTTGCCTGAACCGGTGAGCAACGCCGTCATATTATTGGCACCAGTGGGGGTGAGGCTGTCACCCGATAAGGTCAGGGTTTGATTGTCTTGCAGCGCCAGTTGGGTCAGCCCTACATTGATAAATAGCCCGCTGGTGTCACTGGCCAATGCATAGCCGTAGTCACCGATGGCGACAATATTACCGCCCTGAAGGATATTGACCGCTGAAGTCGCCAACGCGCTTCCACTGAGGTCCGTCAGATTCAGGTTAGCGGCTGATCCCGTCACACTACTGGCGGTCACCAATCGCTCCAGTACGCCTTCATCTTGTTGCAGCAGGTTACCGGTATTATCGGCCACCTCGGTGGGATCAACCTGTACTGAACCCGACGCCAAGGTCAACTCCCCGGTAGTGATTTGACTGGCAGGGAAATCAGCGAAACTTAATATGCCACCATTGAAAGTCAGGTTGCCCACCGTCTGGTTAGCGGCCCCCACGGTGGTCCTATTACCAGTGCCCAATTCCAATGTAGCCTGGCTCAGCGCGGCAGTATTGATACCCGACAGGGTAAAGTTGCTGGTGCCCAGCGCCAGGGTGCCAGTAAAGTCAGCCCCGGTGGTGCCAGTAAAATCAAAGCTATTGCTGCCATTTTGCAGCACTACAGACAACACCCCCGCCCCGGTTAACGGGTTGGCAAAGCTGTAATTGCCGCCATTGGCGCTGGTCTGGTCAATGGCAAAAGTGGC
>NZ_AYKS02000074.1 GCF_000496755.2 Serratia sp. DD3 | reverse complement strand
TAAAATGGTGCATCCAGGAGGATTCGAACCTCCGACCGCTCGGTTCGTAGCCGAGTACTCTATCCAGCTGAGCTATGGATGCATAGAACTATTACTGATACTGCTGATACCCCAGGGTCAACCTTGATAACACGACCATGTGGCTAAAATGGTGCATCCAGGAGGATTCGAACCTCCGACCGCTCGGTTCGTAGCCGAGTACTCTATCCAGCTGAGCTATGGATGCAAATGGCGGTGAGGCGGGGATTCGAACCCCGGATGCAGCTATTAACCGCATACTCCCTTAGCAGGGGAGCGCCTTCAGCCTCTCGGCCACCTCACCACTCGCTTCTTTCGAATTGTGCCTGATCTGCTTTTTAGAGAAGCACATTGGCACTGCGTGGCGCACATATTACTTTCCCCGACTTATAAGTCAAACAATTTTTCCTAACTGATGTGCGTTTGCACAAATCACAGCCAAGATGGATGATTTGACGGCAAAAAAAGCACGTATTCACCCTCTCATCAGGTGATCTCAGACAAAAAAATGAGTCAGAACGTAAAGGTTATCAGGAGAAATATTTGAAGAGGGGGGAGGGAGAGCGTCTCGCTATTTAACGAGACGCTATTGAGAAATCAATAAGTCGTCGGTTGAGACTTTTCGGCCTGGATACGCTGATAGATTTCTTCCCGGTGGACGGACACCTCTTTGGGTGCATTCACACCAATACGGACTTGGTTGCCCTTAACACCTAGCACAGTAACTGTGACCTCATCACCAATCATGAGGGTTTCACCAACTCGACGAGTCAGAATTAACATTCTTTGCTCCTTGAAAGATTAAAAGAGTCGGGTCACTCAGTTTCCCGGCTATTATCCATGATATACAGTGAAAACGTAAGTCAATGGACAACAATAAATGTAAATATACCCATTATCATGTAAGGTACCGAGAAGTTATCTGTGCTTAGTTATTAACCTCATCCATAAGTCCCAACCAGAACTATCGCAAGTCACACTCGCCTCAGCTCAAGATTGATTTAATCCAATAAATCAATAGATTACGAAAACCTACTGGGATATATACCTTTGCCTTCTACCTATAACTTAAATGAACTTGGGCATAGACTTGCTATCACACCAGACTAATGAATAAGTTTAGCCAACCTAAAAAACTTTGTGCCGATAATTATAACAACATTGCGTTAGCACGCTAATAAATGCCATATCATACAATACGTTATGGCATTTATTGATACTAATTTTTTATAGTCACAGTTTTGAAACCACCCAGGCTTCTATACTGTTTAAAGCCGCAGGAAGGCCACTGATATCGCTTCCCCCTGCCATTGCCATATCCGGGCGGCCACCACCTTTACCACCGACTTGTTGAGCAACATGACCCACTAGGTCACCCGCTTTAACCCGGTCCGTCAGATCTTTGGTTACGCCCGCGATTAGGCTGACTTTACCTTCGTCATGCGTTGCCAATACGATGATCGCCGAACCCAGTTGATTTTTAAGGTCGTCGACCATAGTACGTAATATCTTCGGCTCAACATTATCCAACTGGCTAACCAGCAACTTGACGCCACTAACCAGTTTCGCTTTGCTCGACAGAGAAGCACTTTCTAAGGCGGCTTGTTGATCTTTCAACTGCTGCAGTTCTTTTTCCAAAGCACGGGTACGATCAAGCACTGCACGAACTTTATCGCTCAGGTTATTACTATCACCTTTCACCAGATTTGCAATATTTTGTAACAAATCACTTTGCTGGTGTAGGGTAGCTATCGCCCTTTCCCCGGACACCGCTTCGATACGGCGAATGCCTGCGGCAGTACCAGACTCACTCTGAATCCGGAATAAGCCAATGTCCCCCGTACGACTCGCATGGGTGCCACCACACAGCTCAGTAGAGAAATCCCCCATGGTTAGCACGCGAACATGCTCATCGTACTTCTCGCCAAACAGCGCCATCGCACCCTTTTGCTTGGCATCATCCAGCGCCATGACTTCGGTCTGTATAAGTAAATTACCGCGAACTTGCTGGTTAACCAGATCTTCTACCGCACGAATTTCTTCTGGCTTCATGGCTTCAGAATGTGAAAAATCGAAACGTAGATACTTATCATTAACCAATGAACCTTTCTGCGCCACGTGCTCACCCAAGACCTGGCGCAAGGCCGCATGTAACAGATGAGTTGCCGAATGGTTCAGACGAATGCAATTGCGGCGTGCGCTATCGACCAGCGCATCAACCCCCTGATTCAATTTCAGCGAGCCGGAGAGCAATTTGCCCAGATGCCCAATAGCTTGACCATATTTCTGTGTGTCACTCACGACAAATTCAAGACCCGCTGCTTTCAGCACGCCCTTGTCGCCAACCTGACCACCTGACTCTGCGTAGAATGGCGTTTCATCTAATACCACGACCGCTTCTTCACCGGCCTTAAGCTCATCGACGGGTTTACCATCACGGAATAGTGCCGTTACTTTCGCCAGTTGCTCTACATGCTCATAGCCATTAAATTTACTGGCACCGTCAATGCGGATCATACTGTTGTAGTCCGCACCAAAACCGCTCGATTCACGAGCACGGCGGCGCTGAGCTTCCATCGCCAGTTCAAAACCAGCTTCGTCAATCTTCAGACCACGCTCCCGGCAAACATCAGCAGTAAGATCTGCTGGGAAGCCGTAAGTATCATACAAACGGAATACCGTTTCGCCATCCAGGGTATCCCCTTGCAGCTTAGCCAACTCATCATCCAACAGCGTCAAACCACGTTCCAAAGTACGAGCAAATTGCTCCTCTTCGGTTTTCAAAACCTGCTCGACTTGTGCCTGCTGTCGCTTCAACTCATCAGCGGCAGGCCCCATGACTTCAATCAACGGAGCAACAAGTTTATAGAAGAAGGTCTCTTTCGCACCCAGCATATTACCGTGACGGATCGCGCGACGAATGATACGGCGCAGCACATAACCCCGATTTTCATTTGAAGGAATGACACCATCGGCAATCAGAAATGCACATGAACGGATATGATCAGCGATAACCCGCAAGGATTTGTTGCCAAGATCAGTGGCGTCAGTCAGTTTGGCTACCGCCGCAATCAGGGTACTGAACAAATCAATATCGTAGTTAGAATTCACATGCTGCAATACCGCGGCAATACGCTCGAGCCCCATGCCCGTATCCACAGAAGGCTTAGGCAGCGGCAGCATGGTGCCATCGGACTGGCGATTGAACTGCATGAACACGACATTCCAGATCTCAATATAACGATCGCCATCTTCCTCTGGGCTACCAGGAGGTCCTCCCCAGAGATGATCACCGTGATCAAAAAAGATCTCAGTACAAGGACCACATGGCCCGGTATCGCCCATCTGCCAGAAGTTGTCAGAGGCAAAAGGTGCCCCTTTATTATCACCAATACGGATAATACGCTCTGCAGGCACCCCAATCTGTTTTTGCCAGATATCGAAAGCTTCGTCATCAGTCTCATAGACTGTTACCCACAACTTCTCTTTTGGTAGGTTGAACCAGTTTTCACCCGTTAACAGTTCCCATGCATAGCTGATAGCGTCATGCTTGAAGTAATCGCCAAAGCTGAAGTTGCCCAACATCTCAAAGAAAGTGTGGTGGCGAGCGGTGTAACCCACATTTTCTAGATCGTTATGCTTACCACCAGCACGCACACAACGTTGTGACGTGGTTGCACGGGAGTAAGCTCGTTTGTCCAATCCCAGGAAAACATCCTTGAATTGGTTCATTCCGGCATTGGTAAACAGCAATGTCGGATCATTGTTAGGAACCAGAGAGCTGCTTGCTACAACCTGATGACCTTTACTATGAAAGAAATCGAGAAACGCTTGACGGATCTCAGCGGTACTCTTGCTCATAATTTTCCTGGAAAGACTAGAGAATGATGCGTGAACCAGAGGAACAACACCCAGACGCTTTCATCGGGTTCACGAACTAAATGTGGGGATAAGATAAATTTTCTTCAGTTGGAAGTAAAATACCGAGTGCGCAGATCAGACAAAATCACGGTAAATTGACTGAATTTCTTCTTGAAAGAAACCTCGATAGAGCAAATAACGCAACACTTTGGCCTTCTCTTTCCACTCTACTGGTAGTGGATCACCAAATTTATGCAGCGCAACCTTCCTGGCCAATTCACACCAGTCGATTGGGCATTCAGCCAATGCAGCTTGCACAATTTCCTTCTCAACACCTTTTTGTACAAGTTCTGAGACGATACGTTGTGCACCATATCCCTTACGGCTACGGCTGGCGATAAAGCTATCGGCAAAACGCCGATCGTCCAGCCAATTATGTTGATAACAATAGGCTATCAGCCGTTCGATCATTGCGGGGTCAATGGGAGCTGTCGGTTCAACGGGACGTTTGGCCGCACCAAACCTGAGGTTTTCTACACCTGGCGGCACCGCAAGTTTGCGACGCAGTTCAGCTTCACTGTGATCTCGCTGTGATAACCAGCGCATCACTCTGCTTATTAATATATTTTCTTTCTTATCGAAAAGTTGGGGAGTAACTTCATTCATCTACTCTCTCCCGCGACTTCAAGCAATATTGCGTCAAACAATATTGACTCAAACAACACCGCGTCAAACGACACTGAGTCAAACAATAATAATATTGTTAGCAGTTTCAGGCGCCCTGACTACGTAACGCAGTCAGGGACGAGTGAAGATCTATTGAGCAGCTATATACAACTTGAGCATAACGACCAGCCAGAATTAAAACTCTTCGCTGGTTTCTGCCTCATTGTCGTCTACCACTACCGTATTAGCATGAGCTAACACCGGCACGCCATTGTTGTGCAACAGCAAATCACGCAATCTCTTATCCAGCTCAGTAGCAATTGCAGTGTTTTCTTTCAGGAAGTTACAGGCATTAGCCTTACCCTGGCCAATCTTTTCACCGTTGTAACTGTACCAGGCACCGGCTTTTTCGATCATTTTGTGTTTAACACCCAGATCGACCAATTCGCCACAACTGTTGATCCCTTCACCATAGAGGATTTGGAATTCAGCTTGTTTAAACGGTGCGGCAACCTTGTTCTTCACTACTTTTACCCGGGTTTCGCTGCCGACCACCTCGTCACCTTCTTTGATCGCACCAATACGGCGGATATCCAGGCGGACAGAAGCATAGAATTTTAGTGCGTTACCACCGGTAGTGGTTTCCGGGTTACCAAACATCACACCAATCTTCATACGGATCTGGTTTATAAAGATCAGCAGAGTGTTGGCATTCTTTAAATTACCGGCCAACTTACGCATTGCCTGGCTCATCATACGAGCCGCCAAGCCCATATGTGAGTCACCGATTTCACCCTCAATTTCCGCTTTTGGTGTCAAGGCCGCCACCGAGTCGACAATGATGACATCAACCGCACCAGAGCGAGTCAATGCATCACAGATTTCCAGGGCTTGTTCACCGGTATCTGGCTGGGAACAAAGCAAATTGTCGATATCCACACCCAGCTTCTTGGCATAAATTGGGTCCAACGCATGCTCGGCATCAATAAACGCACAGGTTTTCCCTTCGCGCTGAGCAGAGGCAATCACTTGCAAGGTCAAGGTTGTCTTACCTGATGATTCTGGGCCATAAATCTCGACGATACGGCCCATCGGCAGACCACCTGCACCCAATGCAATATCAAGTGACAGAGAACCAGTGGAGATCGTTTCTACGTCCATAGAACGGTCTTCACCCAAACGCATGATGGAGCCTTTGCCGAACTGTTTCTCAATCTGGCCCAGTGCCGCAGCTAACGCCTTTTGTTTGTTCTCATCAATAGCCATTTTTGCTCCTTTTTTGCCATGTCGGGTTGACCCACATCGCCACAGAATGTATACCCGTCGCCATTCAAGCTGCTAGGGATTAGTTCAGTTACTGCTACCTATTACCACCTACGACTGCTAGCTGAACGTTACTACAACCAGGGAATAGGTTAAGCAGGGAATGCATCTAATTATACTGTATGCTCATACAGTATCAAGGTTAATTTTGCAAAAATTCCTCAAGTACTCTTTGCAGCGAGAAAATCGTTGCTTGCAAGCGGACCGCATCACGATCGCCAGCAAATTGTTTCCTACACGCCAGTACCCGACCACCACGTTCAGCGAAACCAAACCAGACCGTACCAACCGGTTTTTGCTCACTGCCCCCATCCGGACCAGCAATACCACTGACAGAAAGCGCAAGGTCAGCCTTGGCGGCAGATAAAGCACCCAGCGCCATCTCGCATACCACCTGTTCACTGACCGCGCCATAAACCTCTAAGGTTTCTTTTTCTACCCCTAACAATTCGTGTTTGGCCGTATTGCTATAGGTGACAAAACCACGGTCAAAATAGGCTGAGCTACCGGCAATATCAGTAATCGCCTTGGCTATGCCTCCCCCCGTGCAAGACTCGGCACAAGTGATCCACTGGCCACGGTGTTTTAATCTCTGCCCAACAGTAATACTGAGCTTATGTAGTTGGTTCTCACTCATCATCGCTCCTTGGAGAATCAGGGGATAACCCGGTCATTATTCAAGTTGCAAAGTGTTGTTCAGCGCTTGCAAAGACAGGGATATATGTGCCTGATTGTAACATTTATCAAGCACTGCTGGTGACTCTGTTAAAGAAATGCATAATGCTTCGCAGGAATGCCGTTTCAAACTACCGTTCTAAATGTCAGGCTGATATAACGCAGCCAATATCGCTGCAGCTTGAAAGGTTCCAAGGATAAATTAATGTGGAAACAGACCCGCCAGCCCACTCTATAATGGGTTGCGCTTGAGCAAAAACAGGAAGGCTGAGTGAAAAAAACATTAGGGGTATTCTTTCCACTGTATACCACCACGTTGTTAATGCTACTGGGCGCAGGGTTACTGACAACCTATATATCCTTGCGACTAGCCTCTATCAATGTCAGTGGTACTTTGATTGGTGCCATTGTTGCAGCCAACTATCTTGGCCTGGTGATCGGCGGCAAGGTGGGGCACTTTCTGATTGCCCGAGTGGGTCACATCCGAGCTTATGTTTCCTGTGCGGGTATCATTACCGCCGCCGTACTGGCCCATGGTTTGACGGAATACATTCCAGTATGGGTCGTATTGCGGCTGATTATTGGCCTATGCATGATGTGTCAGTACATGGTTTTAGAGAGCTGGCTGAATGATCAATCCGAGTCCAATCAACGTGGTATGGTATTCGGGTTTTATATGGCGGCATCTTACCTTGGCATGTCACTAGGGCAACTCGTCCTGATGCTGCAAACGAGCCTGGGCATCAGTACGCTATTGCTGATCGCGTTGTGTTTTTCCCTCTGTCTGGTCCCCATCGCGCTGACTACCCGCACTAATGCACGCCACCTGTCACCAGCCCCTATGGAACTACGCTATTTTGTCAGCGCCATCCCCAGAGTACTGGCAGCGATGTTGTTCATCGGCATGGCAGTAGGGGCCTTTTATGGGCTAGCACCGGTTTATACCAGTAAACAGGGACTGAGTACCCAACAAACCGGCCTATTTATGGCCATTGCTATTTTTGCCGGATTGGTGGCGCAGCTTCCGCTAAGTTGGTTGTCAGACCACTATAATCGAACCAGACTTATGCAGATTAACGCATTTTTATTGATTATTGCCGCCTTACCGCTAGCACTGCTACCACAAATTGATTTTCATATGCTGCTGATGCTTGGCTTTATTGTCAGCATGCTGCAATTCACGCTTTATCCATTGGCAGTGGCTCTCGCCAATGACCTAATAGAACCAAAGCGTCGTGTTTCGCTTGCTGCTTGCCTGCTGATGGCATTTGGCGTCGGAGCCAGTATTGGGCCATTAATCGTGGGGGCACTTATCCCGTTTTTGGACGGCAATATCCTCTACGCCTTTATCGCTGTATGCGGCATGTTGATTATGACCTGCGGCAAAAATACGCCAAAAGCGGGCTCTCAAGGGGTGCCGGATGCACCAGTACCCCATTGCGCGATGCCAGGCAGCCAATCCAACGCACCACTTTCTCCGTCATCACAACCAACCTTTAATGAGCCAATCATTCACGAAACAATAACGACGACAAAACAGACCCCACTTGAGCAGTGAGGCCTGCTAAAAGAGCAGGCCATTAAAGGCAAAATTCATTGGGCTCAATGCCCACGCCGCGCTCGGCCAACGGCCTCGCCTAATTGCCATACCGCCATAGCGTAGTGGACACTGTGGTTATAGCGAGTAATGGTGTAAAAATTAGGTAATCCGTACCAATATTCATATCGGTTGCCCATATCCAGACGCAACAGGCTGGCTTGCTGATTTCCTTCCAATGACCCGCGAGGCGTCAAGCCAGCCGCCGCCAATGTAGCAACCGAGTATTTTGTCTTAAACCCGAAGTCCAGCCCCGGTGCTTGGCCGCTGGCTGGAACGGCGACTGTTGCGCCATGCGTCCAACCGTGAGATTTAAAATAATTCGCTACGCTGCCAATAGCATCCACCGGATCCCAGAGGTTTATGTGACCATCGCCATTAAAATCAACCGCGTAACGTTTAAATGACGACGGCATAAATTGACCATATCCCATCGCCCCCGCGTAAGAGCCTTGCAAAGAAAGCGGATCATCACCTTCTGCACGTGCCATCAGCAAGAAAGTTTCTAACTCACCACTAAAGTATTCAGCACGACGCGGATAGTTAAACGACAATGTCGCCAAGGCATCAATAATGCGAGTTTTACCCATTACCCGGCCCCAACCGGTTTCTACTCCTATTATGCCAACAATAATTTCCGGTGATACACCATAAACTTGCTCAGCACGCTGTAGTGTTGCTTCATGCTGATTCCAGAACATGACGCCTTTTTGGATATTGTCCGGCGTTATAAATTTGCTGCGATAACGGATCCAGGCACCATTTGGACGAGTTGATGGTTGACCAACAGGCGCTTGTTTATCCATCAGAGTCACAACCCAATCCAATTGACGAGCCTGTGCCAAAACATCATGCAATTGCTGGCGCTCAAAACCATGCTCGCGCACCATTTTGTCAATAAAACGCGCCGTCGCCGGATTATCAGCAAAATCACCACTTAATGGATGTATGGCATGTTGCGGTGCTAGCACAAAACCACTTTGTGAAATCGAGTTATTAGCAGGAACAACAGGTTCTGCAACAGGCTTAGGTTGACTGCTGCAAGCAGCCAGTAAAGAAAAAAGAGGTAAAAAGGTGACCAGGCAGCGCATTGGATATCCATATAAACCAAGTAAAAGGGATACCTACTATGTTAGAACATTGTCCAACATCGACAAATAGGAATATGCACTCGACCAAGCGACTCAGCTCGCCAATTGAACGTCACAAACCCAACCTACATCACAATTCAAACTAAGGAATGATTCACTTTCCACCAATATGACATTAAATAGTGAGAAAAATAATCTTAGCGGGATATTATATTGCCATAATCCACTAAAATGATTGAGGAATTACCATACTCACCCAGTGAGCGCACTATAATTAATTCGTATTAGGGGATAAATCATCTCCTTTTTTTATCGGCAAAATCGTTACTGTTGCAGCCAAGATCACTGCTGCTTATCAGATCACCGTATACTCTAAATAACACGAGAGGCATTATGAGTAAGCATCTGTTACCTGAACCATCGCGCCGCACGCTATTAAAACGTACTGCAGCCGTTTCTGCATTAGCCATCACCGGAATTGCCGGCATTACCCTGCCGTCTGTAGCCTTTTCCGCCGCGATGACCAAAGAAGAACGCGATAAAATGACACCGGATGAAATCATTGATAGCTTTAAAAAAGGTAATATCAGATTTCGTGAGGGAAAAATGCAGCAACATGATTATGTTGCTCAAAAGCAAGCCAGCCAGCATGGGCAATTTCCCGCTGCAGTAATTTTAAGTTGTATTGACTCACGTGCTCCTGCAGAGATCCTGCTAGATGTTGGTATCGGCGAAACCTTTAATGCTCGGGTTGCCGGTAATATTCAAAATACTGATATTCTCGGAAGTATGGAGTTTGCTTGTGCCGTTGCAGGGGCCAAAGTGGTACTGGTTATGGGCCATACTGCCTGCGGTGCGGTTAAAGGCGCAATTGATCATGCCGAACTGGGTAACCTGACATCCCTGCTCCACAAGATCAAACCCGCTATCGATAAAACCGAGTATAAAGGAGAGCGTACCGGTAGCAATTATGACTTTGTCGATGCTGTCGCCAAAACCAACGTTCAAATGACCATTGAAGATATTCGCAAAAACAGCCCGGTACTGAAAAAGCTGGAAGATGAAGGGAAAATAAAGATTGTTGGCAGTATGTACCACTTAAATGGCGGCAGAGTAGAGTTTCTCGCCTAAGCGTCGCCTGATTGGTGCGGGTGCCATTATACCGCCAAACGCCATTCATCACGGAATGATATCTGCCCCAAGGATGGGACTTTATGCCCCCCAATAACTTGAGTCACATCAGGCCGCTCTCCTATTTATGCAATTTGGCTAATAATGTTTTGCGGGTAATACCCAACTGCCTGGCCGCTTCAGTTTTGTTACCTGCCGTCTTTTCCAATGCAGCTAAAATCGCCTCTTTCTCTAACTGTTCCAGTGGTTGAATTAACAGCTGTTTTTCAGACTGAATAGGCAGTGGCTCCGCGCACTGGCTAATGCTCAGCGGCAACTCTTTTTCACTAATAAAATCCCCTGTTAGCAGGATCACCCCCCGCTCAATGCTATTCTCAAGCTCACGAACATTACCTGGCCAGGGGTATTTCACCAGTAGATCCATGGCTTGCGGTGTAAAGCCTTTCACCTTCTTGCGATTACGCTCGGCAAACTTGGTCAGAAAATGCATCGCCAGCAAAGGAATATCTTCCCCACGTTGACGTAATGGTGGGAGTTCCACCGTCACCACATTCAGCCGGTAGTAAAGATCCTGGCGAAATTTACCTGCTTCCACATCAGCCAACAGGTCCCTATTAGTGGCGGCAATTAAGCGCACATCCACCGATAATGTTTGGTTACTACCCACCCGCTGGATCTCTCGTTCCTGAATGGCTCTCAGCAATTTCACCTGCATCAATGGTGAAATCTCGCCAATCTCATCCAGAAACAAAGTGCCGCCATTAGCCACCATAAAACGCCCTTCGCGACGCTTATCGGCCCCAGTGAAAGCCCCTTTCTCATGACCAAACAGCTCTGACTCCAAAAGAGATTCACTCAATGCAGCACAGTTGACACTGACTAACGGCTGTTCCTTACGCAGACTATTCGCATGCACGACTTTGGCGATTAACTCTTTACCTGTACCCGATTCACCGCTGATTAACACAGTCGCCTCAGAAGGGGCAATCATGGCAATCATCTCCATCAACTGGCGCATGGGTTTGCTGCGGCCGATCATATTCTGATCATCAAACAGTAAACGTTGCTTCAACGCGAGATTCTCAGTTTTCAGTGAGGTATGTTCCAGTGCTCGCTCAAGCGTCAACCGCAGCATGTCGAAATCCAACGGCTTGGTGAGATAATCATAAGCACCGGCTTTAATCGCCTCCACCGCAGACTCAACATTAGAATAAGCCGTCATAATCAATATGGGTATCGCAGGATTGTAAGCCTTGATGACCTTGAGTAGTGCGATTCCATCCATTTCAGCCATGCGTACATCACTCAATACCAGATCAAACGGCTGACTTTTCACTTTCTCGACCGCCTCGAGACCATGATGAGCCACACTGACTCGATATCCCCACCCCGTCATCAATGCCTGTAAAATCGTGCAATGACTGAGGTCATCCTCTACCAGAAGAATTTGTGCGCAAGGCGTTACCATATATTTTCCCTACTGTTCTTTATGTTTGAGCGGGATAATCATTTCAAAACAGGTGCCCAATTGGGGATGGCTGGTCACCGAGATCGTCCCTTGGTGCTCCTCAATCACTTTTTGCACTATCGTCAACCCTAGGCCAGTTCCCGTCGCTTTAGTGGTAAAATAGGGGTTAAAGATTTTTGCCAGTTCATCTGGTGGTATACCACGCCCTGAATCACTCACGGTAATATGTAGTTCCCTATCACCCACCGTTTCAACCCCGACTTCAAGCACACCTTCAGTTCCCATTGCCTGAATAGCATTGAGGTATAAATTCAACAACGCTTGAGTGAAATGATCAGGATCGATCTCCACACTGGGTAATGGGCTATGACAACGGTAGCGTAGAGTGATGTTTTTTTGCTGCGCATCCTGATGAATTAATAACAATGAATGCTCAATCACGGCATTAATGTCTGTCGGTTTCAGGCATAAATCGCTAGGACGTACCAATGCCAACAATTCGCTAATCACCCGATTAAGACGGTCTACTTCTTTCGCCATGACGTTGGCAAGCTCTTGCTCCTCACTTCCCGGCAATGAACGGGCGGCAAAATAACAGGCAAAGCCTTTAATCGAAGAGAGTGGATTACGGATCTCGTGAGCCACACCGGCAGCTAAATCCCCAATCGCAGCCAGTTTTTCTTTACGGCGAATTTCCTCTTGCAGTTGGCGTACTTCTCGCAAATCACGAAAGATAAAAACGTTTCCTAGAAAATGCCCCTGCTGGCTGAGGATATTGGTCACACTAACACTCAACGGCAACATCTGCCCGTCAGGCAATCGGTACTCCATTTCCTGCTCAATAACCGCTAGCCCTTGAGCATTTTTTTCCACCCACTGGTTCCACTCGATGGGCAGGGCCTGCTGGCTTTTCTGACCAACCAAACCTACTGCATCATACCCTAGCATACGCTCAGCCACCGGGTTCACTACTCGGATTTGGTGTTGTTCATTGGTGGTAATCAGGCCAATTGGTAAATTGCTGATAATCTCGCTGGCAAAAGCCTTTGAAGCCTGCAATTGCTGGTTAGAACGTTGATAACGCCGGGCCAAGAACAGCGCAAGTAGACTGACCACACTGAGTAATAATAAAATCGTCAGCAGGATAACGGTATTCCGCATCCCCCTTTCTTGAGCGGCATCCAGCGCCGCAGTATCAAAAGCAACAAAAATGATCGATTGCTGGTCATCTTTAAGTTCATTAACCTCTCTCTGCGCCAGGTGGCGCCCATTCATCATATGACCCGCACGCCCATTATTCCCCCTTAATGGTTTGAAAAAACGATAGGCCTCAAAAGCATTCTGTGGATTATGTTGCGAATTGACCAACGTCGTCATATGCCACTGTTCTGAACCCGTTACGTTAAGTGCAGCGAGCTGTTGTGGGGTATACAACTGACTACCAATGCGTTGAGGATCACTATGTGCCAGGATACGCCCGCTACCATCTGTCATCGCGATATAGAGCACCCCTGGCTGATAGGCCATCTCTTCCAGCAGAGTCTGTCGCTGATCCTGGTGCCAACGCATCCCCATCCCGGCCCGCGCTCCAGATTCAAAAGAGCGAATCAATACCGCACTTTTTTCACGCAATGTCTGCAGCTCAATATCTCGCCCACGCTGTAGATCTTTAAAAGCCAATGTGATGATGATCGCGACTAACATTAGCAGTGACCCCATCACCATCCAGCCGGGCAGCGTCGCCAATAACTTCAACTTATTTTTAAATTCTGTTGCCATTAGCGCCTCTTCCCCTAAGGGGCTCAATGGGTAAATATTACCCATGCTAGCCATATTACGAGTAAAAATTACCCACTTTCTTTGAAGTAATCGCCTGGCAAGGAGCGATTGCCCTGTGGCTCATGTTTATTCTTGCCGTCAGACTATCACTGAACTTCCCTTTATAACGCTGCTTGCCTAGCAAAACCGCCATCAATAACGACGCTATAACCATACAATTCCTATGCCAGTCTGATCATGGCACGCGTGTTGCAATACATGTTGTAACACGCATGCAAATGCATCCCTTGATAATCATTGGTACTCAACAGAAGGAATAAATCATGAAACTGAAAAAAGCTTCTTTGGCCGCTATCATTTCTATCGCCATGTTGGCAGGGTTAAGTCAGGCTGCAATGGCACAAAATGGTAACCGTGGGCAAAATATGGCCAATCAACAAGGTATGAACCAAGGTGCAGGTTATCAACCCGGCTATATGGCGAACCTGACGCCTGAGCAACAGACCATCCGTCAGAAAGCATTTAATGACTTCCAGCTTAAAACGGTTAATTTGCGCCAACAACTGATCGCCAAGAAAGCTGAATACAATGCGCTTTTAACCAGTAAGCCCCTTGATGAACAGAAAGCGTTAGCGGTCAGCAAAGAAATTTCTGCGCTACATGACCAGCTGTATCAGCAACGTGTTGCCTTAGATACTGAATTGGCCAAAGCCGGTCTCCCTGCCATGGGTCACCGAGGAGGTATGGGTGGAATGGGTGGAATGGGCGGAGGGGGTATGAATAGTGGCCGCGGATGTCGCTAAGTGCCCATTATCATTCAAGAACTAGCGTGAGTTTAAGTTGGCGGGTGAATGATCAATCGGTCTAATGAACCTTACGGATGAGGTTCATCATCCCCCCAGAGGCTGCTAACCCTAATGGCAGGCAGCTATGAACCTACTGCCTGCTACGCCAATTATTTTACCTATCGAAATCCTAGCGTGGCGCGAAAACCACCTCATCCCATCATTCCTATTTTTTATTTTATAATCAATTAATTAAGCAATAACACGCCATCAATAAAAGCGGTCAGTCCAACAAAAAAACGCCCGATAACATACGAAAAATCCGAGTCTTTATACTGACACCCTGATATAATTTTTTCTTATGCTACCTGAATAAAATCAAGTTGCTGCCATACTAACTACTAACGGAGCAATCATTGTTCCTTGGTAAAATCAACCTGTTTGGAGTTTATATGACTAAAACAATCGTTGGCATTGCTATTGCTGTTGCTGTTCTTAGTGGGTGTGCCACTAACCAGACCTCTTCTGGCGATACGTTTACTGCATCACAAGCCAGGCAGGCTCATATCGTGACTTATGGCACTTTGGTAACAGTGCGTCCTGTGACTATCCAAGGTGGCAACGGTAATAATACTGCTGGAGCTATAGGTGGTGCTGTGGTGGGTGGGCTGCTGGGTAATACCGTGGGTGGCGGTTCTGGGCGCAATCTGGCAACCGGAGCAGGAGCCGTGGGTGGTGCCATGGTAGGTTCAAATGTGCAAGGTGCCATGAATCGCAGTGCGGGTGTCGAGCTAGAAGTCCGTCGTGATGATGGCGTCAACATCGTGGTGGTTCAGGCGCAAGGTTCAACGCAGTTTCGTGTTGGCCAACGTGTCGCCCTGGTGACTAATGGCAGTACCACTACCGTATCACCGCGTTAACCGTCTGAGCTATACGCCACAATTTTGATCTGGTTGATGCAAGTTATCGCCCACAAAAATCACAAGGAGGTGATTTCCAGCCGATTCGCGCAGTAGCAGTCGTTGCGCAGGCCCATCAGCTCAATATCATGGAGCAACTCAATCCCCCTGCCGCTTGAATGATGACAGGTATATGATGGTTCAGGATAGCAAAGTGATCCTGCCTTACGGAATAATCGCGAGTGATCCGGCTCGTTCATTACAATAAAAAAACGGAGTTAGCGTTAAATGTTTATCAAATGGATTAAACGAATTGTCCTGCTGATGGTGCTGTTACTCATCGGGGCACTAGCCGGGCGTATTTATGACACCCAACGTGGGCCATCGCTGCAACTTTGGCACACCTTCGTTCCACATGAAATGCGCGCCAGTGAAATCGACAAAGCCAGTTGGGCTGACTACCTTAAGGTTGAAGACAATCTATTCAAAGAAGTAAAACTGAATGTGACTGACAAACTGGACAGCAGTAAACAAACACCACTGAATCGCTACTATTCTGGTAGCCCAATCTACCCCGAAAAATTTGCCACTAACTGGAACCGTTCCTACACCATGATGCCGGAAGGCAAACCAAAGGGTGTGGTGGTGTTGTTGCATGGCTTGACCGATACCCCTTATAGCCTGCGGCATATTGCTAATAATTACCGTCAGTATGGCTATGCAGCAGTGGGTATTCGTTTACCGGCCCATGGCACCGTGCCTGGAGCCCTGACTGATGTCGCGTGGGAGGACTGGCTGGCCGCGACCCGCCTAGCCGTCCGTGAAGCTAAACGTCTTGCTGGTGATGATGTCCCGCTACATATCGTTGGATTTTCCAACGGTGGTGCACTGGCGATGAAATATACCCTGGATACCCTTGACGATCCGACGCTGGCAAAACCGCAACGTGTGGTACTGATCTCCCCGATGATTGGTGTAACCAGTTTTGCCCGTTTTGCTGGATTTGCTGGTTGGCCTGCCATTTTCCCCGCTTTTGCCAAGGCAGCCTGGTTAGGGATTGTGCCTGAGTTCAACCCATTCAAGTTCAACTCGTTTCCGGTGAATGCTGCACGTCAATCTTTCCAACTGACTCAAGTATTGCAAAATCAGATCGCCACCGATTCACGCAATAACAAGATGAATGAATTACCACCGATACTGACATTCCAATCCGTGATGGACTCGACGGTCAGTACCCGCGCGGTAATTACTTCACTGTACAACCACCTGCCAGCCAATGGTAGCGAAGTGGTCCTGTTCGATTTGAACCAGGCCGTGGCTTTCGGTCCGCTGCTCAGAACCACTTCCTATACTGCACTGCCTCGGTTGTTACCTGCACCACCACGCAACTATAAGGCGACCATTGTCACTAACGTGACCTCAGAGACCACCGATACGGAAGCCCGTACCGTGGCAGCAGGGCAAACCGCAGAAACCAGAGAAGCGCTGGGTATCACCTATTTGCCAGATATTTTCTCACTGTCACACGTGGCGCTCCCCTTCCCTCTAAGTGATTCGCTATATGGGCGCTACCCGGATCCGCGCAATCAATATGGTATCAGCTTGGGTACTTTTGCTGCTCGAGGGGAACGTGCCGTTCTGGTGGTCGGGCTGGATTCGCTAATGCGTCTCTCCTCTAACCCCTTCTTCCCTTATATGATCCAACGCATTGATGAGAACATAGGCACCATGCCGGAGAAGTAAGGCTGTCAGTGATAATGACCCGTTCACAAACGGGTCATTATCCGGTGCTCGACCCCACTTGATATCCCCAAATGGATAAATTTTTGCCAAGAATGGCGTTAAAACTCACAAACTAAAAAAATTTCATTAGCAATTAACCTTGGGGCCATAACATGAATTTTTATCATCTGCGAATTGCCCGCCCTGTCACCAATCTGGATAAAAGTTGTGAAATGTATTGCCGTGGATTGAACCTGCAAAAAATAGGGGGGTTTGAAAATCACAGCGGGTTCAGCGGCTATATGCTAGGACGCGCCGATATTCCATGGCATCTGGAATTTACCGCTTGTCTTGACCATCCGACCTCCCCCATCCCTTCCGTAGAAGATCTTTTGGTTTTGTATATCCCCGATGACATTGAGTGGCAAACAGTTTGCGATAACATGATTGAAGCAGGGTTTTTATGCATTCCCGCTTTTAACCCTTATTGGGATAATCATGGCCGAACATTTGTTGACCACGATGGCTACAGAACTGTTATTCAGCATCAAACATGGCAATCATATATGCAGGTCTAACTCCAGCTTGAATGAAAATGGCCATCTCATCTGCTCTGGACAAAACTGCGGGTTGCCTCGCGGGGTTGGGCAATAATTTCAAAATCAGGCACATAACCTCGTGTTGTTCTGATAACCTCAAGCGGTGAACAATCAAGACAGAGATTGCGGTAGTAAACCTGTGGGTGAATGACGATGATTATCAGTGATAAGATTCGCCTTTGGTTGCGGATTGGGTATAAAACATGCCCTAACACGGTTTAGCATGAGATATCACTGATTGATTCAAATCTACGCCGCCATGTTCACCCGACCTAGCTGAGAACACAACAGACTGATTAAGCGAGTTTCCTCAAATATGAAAGAGTCATTTGATACGGACTTCACCGGCCATACACCAATGATGCAGCAGTATTTGCGTCTTAAAGCACAGCATCCGGAGATCCTGCTGTTTTACCGCATGGGGGATTTCTACGAGCTGTTTTATGACGATGCCAAACGCGCTTCTCAGTTGTTGGATATCTCACTAACCAAGCGAGGTGCTTCAGCAGGTGAGCCCATTCCCATGGCCGGTGTCCCCTACCACGCGGTAGAAAATTATCTTGCCAAGCTGGTTCAGCAAGGGGAATCAGTAGCAATCTGTGAACAGATTGGCGACCCTGCCACCAGTAAAGGCCCGGTTGAACGCAAAGTGGTGCGCATCGTTACCCCGGGCACCATCACTGACGAGGCCTTGTTGCAGGAGCGGCAAGATAACTTGCTGGCGGCTATCTGGCAAGATGGCCGCGGTTTTGGTTATGCCACCCTGGACCTCAGTTCTGGGCGTTTCCGCATTGCCGAACCTGAAGACCTGGAAACGATGGCTGCCGAATTACAGCGCACCAATCCTGCTGAACTGCTCTACCCAGAAACCTTTGAGCAGATGGCGCTAATTGAATCACGTCATGGTCTGCGCCGCCGCCCACTGTGGGAATTTGAACTAGAAACGGCGCGCCAGCAATTAAATCTGCAATTTGGCACCCGCGATCTAAGTGGTTTTGGTGTGGAGCAAGCGCACCAAGCACTGCGTGCCGCTGGTTGTCTGCTGCAATATGTTAAAGATACCCAGCGAACTTCACTGCCCCATATTCGTACTATTACCATGGAGCGCCAGCAAGATGGGATCATTATGGATGCAGCGACCCGCCGCAATCTGGAGATCACCCAAAGCCTTTCTGGTAGCAGTGAAAATACCCTGGCGGCCATTCTTGACCGTACCGTCACGCCAATGGGTAGCCGCATGCTAAAACGTTGGTTACATATGCCAACGCGCGATAGTGTCGTGCTTCACCAACGCCAGCAAGCCATCGCCGCACTGCAGGATCTCTATGCAGATTTGCAGCCACCACTACGGCAAGTGGGTGATCAGGAGCGTATTCTTGCTCGCCTGGCACTGCGAACCGCCCGTCCGCGGGATTTGGCCCGTATGCGCCATGCGTTTCAACAGTTACCCAGTATCCGCGCAGTGCTGGAAAACTCGGCAACACCTTATGTGCAGCAGCTGTTGTCACAAATTGGTCAGTTTGACGAATTACAAGCGCTACTGGAACGCGCCATTGTTGAAACGCCACCGGTGTTGGTACGTGATGGCGGTGTGATCGCCAGCGGCTATAACACCGAGTTGGATGAATGGCGTGCCTTGGCAGATGGCGCCAGTGACTATTTGGATCGGTTAGAGGTGCGTGAACGTGAGAAGCTGGGCTTGGATACGCTGAAAGTCGGCTTTAATGGCGTTCACGGTTATTATATCCAGGTGAGTCGAGGGCAAAGTCACTTGGTGCCCATCCACTATGTTCGTCGCCAAACACTGAAAAATGCTGAGCGCTACATCATCCCTGAGCTGAAAGAGTACGAAGACAAAGTGCTCACTTCGAAGGGGAAAGCACTAGCTATCGAGAAAGGGCTCTATGAAGAGCTGTTTGACCTGCTGTTACCCCATCTTGAAACATTGCAACAAAGCGCTGGCGCGCTAGCTGAACTGGATGTTTTGGCTAACCTGGCAGAGCGGGCTGAAACAATGAACTATGCTTGCCCGACCATTAGCGAACAACCGGGTATTCACCTTACCGAGGGGCGTCACCCGGTGGTAGAGCAAGTCTTGAGTGAACCCTTTATAGCCAACCCGGTTTCACTCTCGCCGCAACGCCGCATGTTAATCATTACTGGCCCGAATATGGGGGGTAAAAGTACCTATATGCGCCAAACAGCATTGATTGTCCTGATGGCACATATCGGTAGTTTTGTACCGGCAACCAAAGCGATTATCGGCCCAGTCGATCGCATTTTTACCCGGGTTGGGGCCGCTGATGATCTGGCCTCTGGCCGATCCACGTTTATGGTGGAAATGACTGAAACCGCCAATATTCTGCACAACGCGACCGAAAACAGCCTGGTACTAATGGACGAAATTGGCCGAGGCACTTCCACTTACGACGGTCTTTCTCTGGCTTGGGCTTGCGCTGAAAACCTGGCTAACCGAATCAAAGCCATGACACTGTTTGCTACCCACTATTTTGAGCTAACCACCCTGCCAGAGAAAATGGAAGGTGTGGTCAATGTTCACCTGGATGCACTGGAACACGGCGATACCATCGCCTTTATGCACAGTGTGCAAGAGGGGGCAGCCAGTAAAAGCTACGGCTTGGCCGTGGCTGCATTGGCGGGAGTTCCCCGGGATGTGATCAAACGCGCTCGTCAGAAATTGCGCGAATTGGAGATGATTTCTAGCCAAACAGCGACTGGGACGATAGACGCCACCCAAATGACGTTACTGAATGAAGAGGTCTCTCCCGCCGTCGAGGCATTGGAAAAGTTAGACCCGGATACCCTGTCACCTCGCCAGGCGTTGGAATGGATCTATCAGTTAAAAAAACTGGTCTGAGCCCAGCTTTTCACTATGACGCTTTAACTATGGTGCTTTCACTGATGGCGTATAGAGCATCACGGCCCCGAACACCTTTCTAGCGCCCCAAAGACCTTGCTAGTGCTTAGTGTGTTAAGAGCCCAAAAAAAACGGTGAGCATCATACTCACCGTTTCTATTTTGATGTCACTGTATTTATTCGCGGAACAGAGCTTCAATACTCAAGCCCTGCATCTGCAGGATTTCACGTAAGCGCCGTAAACCCTCAACTTGGATTTGACGAACACGCTCACGGGTTAAACCAATTTCATGCCCCACGTCTTCCAGCGTTGCCGCTTCATAACCTAACAAACCGAAACGACGAGCCAACACCTCACGCTGTTTAGCGTTCAATTCAAACAACCACTTAACGATACTTTGTTTAATATCATCGTTTTGCGTGGTGTCTTCTGGCCCATTCTCTTTCTCATCTGCCAAGATATCCAGCAGAGCTTTTTCAGAATCACCACCCAGCGGCGTATCGACCGAAGTTATACGTTCATTTAAGCGCAACATACGGTTAACATCATCAACCGATCTGTCAAGCTGCTGTGCAATCTCTTCAGCACTGGGCTCATGGTCCAGTTTATGAGAGAGCTCACGTGCAGTACGCAAATAAACATTCAACTCTTTTACGATGTGGATCGGCAAACGGATCGTACGGGTTTGATTCATAATCGCCCGTTCAATCGTCTGACGGATCCACCAAGTCGCATAGGTGGAAAAACGGAAACCGCGTTCTGGATCAAACTTCTCCACTGCACGGATCAGACCGAGGTTCCCCTCTTCAATCAGATCCAACAGTGCCAGGCCACGATTGCTATAACGACGAGCAATTTTCACGACCAGCCTCAAGTTACTTTCTATCATGCGGCGGCGCGCGGGTACATCTCCGCGCAGTGCCCGCCGTGCAAAATAGACCTCCTCTTCTGCGGTCAGCAGCGGAGAGTAACCGATTTCGCCCAGATAGAGCTGCGTTGCATCCAATACGCGTTGGGTAACACCTTGAGACAAGAGTTCATCTTCTGCCAAGTCATCCTCACTGGTCTCTTCCTCCAGCTCAGGTTCATCAAATGACTCAGCCTCCGTGGCATTCTCATCGAAATCTACTTCATCGTGTAACTCATTAACTTTCAGCGTATTTTGGCTCATAAGGCGGCTCCTACCCGTGATAACACGAGCAGAACAGAGTGCATTCTGCCCAATCTATCGCTGCGGAAGATAACGCAGCGGGTTTACGGACTTCCCCTTGTAACGAATTTCAAAATGTAAGCGTACTGAACTGGTTCCGGTGCTTCCCATTGTTGCTATTTTTTGTCCTGCTTTCACTTCTTGTTGTTCCCGGACCAGCATTGTGTCGTTATGAGCATAAGCACTCAAGTAATCATCATTATGCTTAATGATTATCAGATTACCATAACCCCGTAAAGCGTTGCCCGCATAAACTACGCGGCCATCGGCGGTAGCAAAGATAGGCTGCCCCCGGGTACCACCAATATCGATACCTTTATTTCCCCCTTCCGCTGAGGAAAAGTTATCGATAATTTTACCGTTAGTCGGCCATTTCCAAGTACTTACTGGTGCACTATTACTGGCGGTACTGCTTGGCACTGTCGCAGTTGGTGCGATAACAGGAGCAGTGCTGGTAGCGACCGCCACAGCCCCTGATGCTGGTAACATTTTACCTACATTCTGTTTACTTGAGTTGTCAGAATACGCGCTCGTCGACTGAGAATCAACAGCTGTTGTTTGTATCTGGCTGCTCGAAGGTGGCTTCGGTACGCCGCCTCTTGTTGCATCAGTGGCGGCCAGCATGCCACCACTACTCTTGGCAGAACCATTACCAAGCTGAATGGTTTGGCCAACCTCTAAATTATAGGGTTGCGGGATATTATTACGCTCGGCCAGATCACGATAATCACTCCCGGTGATCCAGGCAATATAGAACAGCGTATCACCCCGTTTTACAGTATAAGTACTGCCGCTGTAGCTCCCTTTGGGGATGGCGTTATAACTGCGATTGTAAGCAATACGCCCTTGTGATCCACTCCCCTGACTAGCAGATGTGACAGAGCCACTGCCATCTACGCTACTAATCGGCGCTGAATTTGGATTATTACTCGAACAACCCGCCAACCCCAAACTTAACATCATACAGATCGCCGCTCGGCGCAAAGTAATCATTGGGCTTCCCGTGCTCATGCTCCCCCCACGACAGCAATATAAACGTTATACTCTTCAACCTGCATGTTACCAGCAGACGTTGTCCCCCTGTTGCTTACTTAAGTGAGCTAACACGGCTTCATTACATCACTGTCCCAGTGCAATTGGTTATATAACGTTCTCTCAGTTTTAAACAAGTATTTCCCCAGACGAACTTAAATACCCACAATTTCTCTACCAGGGAACTAAAAATTAACACTCACAATGCAATACCCAATCCCACTTCCACGACTATCTTTACCGTTTGAGTGATGCAGGATATAACGACATGAGCATTGCTATACAATAAAAAAGCCATTTTATTGAAAATTAATATTATTGAAACTCTCTATCCACGTTCTTTCAAGTGGTCAGCAGATTGATTTCGTGCACGACACAACAACCACTTAACAGTCTAAATGAACAGATAGGCTCAATTACACCAATTCACCTTGCACTAAAGGAACAAATCTTACTGCTTCAACCGTATCAATGGTAAATCCATCGCCACGCCGATGAATACACTGCAACATCTGTTGTGTCTGCCCCACAGGTAACACTAGAATCCCGCCGTCGTCTAACTGTTGCACCAGTGCTTGGGGAATTTCTGGTGGTGCGGCGGTCACAATAATGGCATCAAATGGCCCGCGAGCGGCCCAGCCCTGCCAGCCGTCACCATGGCGCGTGGAGACATTATGTAAATCGAGTTGTTTCAAACGACGCTTGGCTTGCCACTGTAATCCTTTGATTCGCTCAACAGAATAAACATGCTGTACCAAATGTGCCAAGACGGCGGTCTGGTAACCAGAACCGGTACCAATTTCCAGTACACGGGAAGTCGGCCGTAAATTCAGCAGTTCAGTCATACGTGCGACGATGTAAGGCTGAGAGATGGTCTGCCCGGAACCAATCGGCAGTGCGGTATTCTCATAAGCTTTATGTGCAAACGCTTCGTCAACAAAACGCTCACGCGGGACGTTTTCGATGGCACTGAGCAACCGTTCATCCCTGATGCCTTGCTGGCGTAATTGCTTCAGCAATGTTTGTATGCGCTTGTTCACCATTGCTCACGAAACCCTGCTCTGGTTAACCATGTTGTCAGCACCTCTTGTGCCCTATAAGCGGTCAAATCGACCTGCAACGGAGTAATTGCCACATAACCTTGATCGACTGCGGCAAAATCGGTATCGGGTCCAGCATCGAATTTATCACCTGGGGGCCCGATCCAATATAATTTTTCACCATAGGGATCCTGCTGACAAAACACTTTATCGGCAGGGTGTCGGCTACCACAACGCGTTACGCGTATTCCTTTGATTTCTGCCAGAGGTAAATCAGGGACATTAATATTGAGAATTTTGCCAGTGCGCAACGGTTCGCCTAGCAATGCACGTAACAAACGACAAGTGATGGCCGCAGCGGTGTCATAATGCTGGTGCCCATTCAGCGACACCGCTAACGCAGGCAAGCCCAAATGACGCCCCTCCATCGCTGCTGCAACGGTGCCTGAATAGATAACATCATCCCCTAAATTAGGGCCAGCATTAATACCTGAAACCACTATATCTGGCGCTGGATGCATCAAGGCATTAACCCCAAGATACACACAATCCGTCGGCGTTCCCTGCTGAACGGCAATATCACCATTAGGTAATGTGTGCGTGCGCAAAGGCACCCCTAACGTTAACGCATTAGAAGAACCACTACGGTTACGATCCGGAGCCACTACCTGTACTTGGGCAAACTCGCGCAGCGCTGCCGCCAGCACCTGGATGCCCGGCGCACTGACACCATCATCATTACTCAATAGTATTTTCATATTGAATTTAAAAGACTTTTTTAGGATAAAAAAACAAACCTGCATTTTGACCTGCATTTTTGCATATGTCTGTTATTGTTGATTTTTCCAAGAGTAAGTCCACTGTGTTGTTTTTTCATATTGTGATGAGGTTCAAGCAGCAAGGCAAGTATTGCAGCTATTATGGCATTTAAGCAATGCAGCCAACATAATTGAGTCTATACCCGTGATCATTGAAGATGCTTGATTTTCTTTAAAATGAGGATCAAGCTAGCAGCAATGAAACTGATTCTCACGCCCGACCAAAAACAAGCACTCGAAACCTTGCATGATCAAACTCGTGACGGACGCGTTCGTGATCGCATTAAAGCCGTTCTTCTTACATCGGAAGGCTGGACCACCGCGATGATTTCTCAAGCGTTGCGTATCCATGAATCAACGGTTCGCAGCCATCTCGCAGATTACACAATGTCTGAGAAACTTAAGCCTGAAAATGGTGGTTCACAAAGTCGTTTATCTGCTGAACAAACGTTGGAGTTAAGTATCCGCCGTTAAATCGACGTATTTGCCCTATTCATATTGCGACACATTTTTTTGAAAAAGGGGCAAGGCCAACGTTCCACGGTAACAGTGCTTCTATCTTGTCCACCGTATCTGCTTCACCAATGCGTTCCAGCACATTTTGGATATAGGCTGCTGGCTCCAGATTGTTGGCTTTCGCTGTTTCAATCAGGGAATAACAGCAGGCACTGGCTCGGGCCCCTTGAGAACTGTCGGCAAACAACCACGCTTTTCTGCCCACCGCAAACGGGCGTATCGCATTCTCCGCCAACACATTGCTGATATTCAGATAACCGTGTTCGCAGTAGCCGATCAGCGATGCCCAATGGTTGAGCATGTACTCCATCGCCCAGCGTGTCAGTGAGCCCTTCATCACTGAACCAACATTTTTCTCCAGCCTGTTCTTGATCCGCCATCTCCTGCCACGCTTTGAAGGTGGCAAGCATGGGTACGCTGTGCTGCTGGCGAGCCTGATACTTATCCTGTTCGGCAAGCCCCTGAATGGCCCGTTCTATCCCATACAGTTTGCCAATGTACCCTAATGCCACATCGGCCTTGGTGGGCGCAGTGTTTGATGTCTTTTTCCCTTTAGGTACCGCCTTGCCAGCTTCAACATATTTACGCCGAGCATGGCCCCAACAGCCGATACGCACTAGGTGGTTTTCACGGCACACTTCGGCATAGCCAGCATAACCATCGGTTTGCAAAATACCTGTAAAGTCCTGCAACAGAAGCACAGGAACGCTGCCGGCACGACTCGGGTCCTAATCAAACAAGACCGACGGTTTATCCGCTGGCCCACCGCGTACCACCCACATCCATTTGTCCGATTGGGCAGTTGTGCCGATAAAGCCTCAATCGCCACTCCCAGTTCAGCTTCATCGAATAGAGAAATCTGGTCGGCGTGGCGCTCGCTGCTGGCAGCAAACTGTTGGGCTCTTTTGAGCCGGAGTTGTTCTTCCAACAACGCGACATAATGTTCCAGATGCTGGATAGCGTCATCTTTTGATTGGATGAGTTCATCTTTAGACTGAAGCTGTTGACGTAATTCCACCACCAACTCAACCGCAGATAAACTACGTTTTTCAGGGGTTTTTCTTGATGGGGGAATAGGCTTTTTCATGAGGGAAATGATAGCAAAAACAGCCGGGTAATTCACGTTTTACGGCTCAACTCACCCTGTCATAATGCAGTTTTTTATGCCCATTGAGCAGGCTGATATCATACGCATCCAACAACCAGTTAATCTGTTCACCGGTCAGGGGTAACAGGTCATCGGCCAAGCTGAGCCACTTGAATTTCTCCTCGGCCAGCGCTTTGTAATAGAGGACAAAGCCATTGTCTTCCCACATCAGGCATTTAATTTTCTTGCGCTGGCGGTTGGTGAAGGCATACAGCGCCCCGGTAAAGGGATTATGTCCCAGTTCCTGCTCAAGCAGTGCCGCCAGACCATTTACCTGCTTACGAAAATCAATCGGGGCACGATAAAGGTAAATCTGCAGCATCGCCAGCGCAGGGAGTAAGTCACGGTTACGCATCAGAGTTGCCTGAGAATAGCACTTAATAACGTCACATTGCGGTCATTAAGCCCGGTGCTCACCAGGCCATTGGGTAACGAGATCGTTAGCTCGGCAGAATTGACGGGGGCCGTGGTGGTGACTTTGGTAAACCCAGGTGAAATTTTCTCTTCAGGTGTCAACGATATTTTTGCCGCCAATAAACAAACTGGTGGTAAGTGAGTTGATGTTGCTGGCAAAAAATCTGACCAGAAAGGTCGGATGCCTGCCAGAGAATAATTTGTTCACGCCAATAGTCGGCACGCTGTTGAGACTTCATGATGGCACCTCTGTATTAAATAAATGCAGAGGTAGTGTTACGCAGTCAGTGGTTAAAAAACAGATGCTGATTTAAGGGTGCTTACTATTCCTGAGCTGATTATCAATAGCGAGGATGTTACCAGTGCAGGATTTATACCGGGTGCTGTATTTAAAATAGAGCAATATCAGGATGGGCTGGTAATAACGTTAGTTTCAGATGAGGTAGAGATTGAGCGGTTGTTATTGGAGGTGGATGTTCCTCCCGATCTCGGCGTGGACTGGGTACGGGATAACGGCGAGTTATATCTGGCGGGGGAGTGGCTCACGCAGACCAGTCTTGCCGGGCAACCGCTGGCGATCAGCATGATGACCGGCAAGGTAGTGATTAGGGTGCAGCAGAGTAATATGCTGGCGTAGCAACCAATAAAATAGCCGGAGCACCCCCGGCTACTTCTCAAGAAAGATAGTTATTTATTTCAGCCTTCATAAACTGACTAAATGTCATATTAATATCAATTATATCATCTCCTTCAGTGTAACAATAAACCGCAGGATCATCATTAATCACATCAAGAAATAATAATGATGTGTAGCCTTGATGCATTAAAAATGCAAACATATTAGAAGGATGGGGCACATTATTATCTTTCATTAAATTACGAGTTTCTTCATTTATATCATCCAACTCATTAAAGAAAAACCAAGTACCCTCTTTAAAATCACCAGCGGAAACCCCCATTTTCTTTAAGAAAACTTTATAAAAACAAGGTAAAACCCCGTATTCCCCCTCTAAATCCATGACTTGTTTTTCAGTACACCCTATAACAGGCATACCTTTCTTAGTTATTATATTTGAAATTTTATCAATTTCCTCAACATACAATTCTTTATTCATCTCGCACCTATTGAAGAATATTTATTTTAACACCTGGGAACATATCCCCAAACTGCCTAATGACCCCTTGACATGAATCACATATTGGCAACTCAGAAAAAATATTAATAGTACCTTTAGAGTCAGTCGTTATTTCACTCCCAATATGCTCTAATATTTTCGCTTCTGAATCAAAATCTCGGGGATGGGAAACAGTCGTTGTTGTGAATAAACGGTTACTTGGATCAGGAATATCAACAAACCCTGGAATAGACCCTCTCCCACTGACAGCATCAGCAACTCCTGATACTCCATCAATATCATAATTAGAAGTTGCTATATTCCTTCCTTTTCCAATTCCTCCAGGTTTTCCGCCAAAATTACTGCGATGTTCCGCCGCTCTTGTAACAGCACAACTTGATAACCCTAGAGGATCGATCCACGTCAACGGATTCGGTACATACGCATAAAGATTCAGCCCCCCCGCCAGCCCTATCGGGTCCTGACTGATAAAGGCCGCTGTCTGCGGATCATAATACCGATAACGGTTATAATGTAAACCGCTCTCTTTATCGTAATACTGCCCCTGGAATCGCAGTGGGTTCTCGACGGTATTCGCGCGTTGTGGGCCGGGCTCTCCCCAGACACCGTGCTGCTGATGCCAGACCAACCGGCCCTGCACGTCGAGCAGCCTTATCGGTGCACCGTTCGGGTCGCATTCATACCAGTAACTGACTCGGTCAGCCGTTTCCTCGGTCATCAGCGCTAACGGCTGATAACTGCCCGGCAGGTAAACATACTCCCTGACGGCAGGCAGCAGCCGCTTTATCTGCTGTTTACGCTGCTGCGGGGCCTGGAGGTCATACACCGATGCTGATTCAGGTAATGGGGTTTCAGCCCGGGCTTCGGCTATCAGGTGGTTACCCTGCCAGAAAAATACCTGGCTCTCTTCCGGCCCCTGTTTGGTGACACGCCTTCCCAGGCCATCGTACCCGTAGTGGGTCACCGTATCCTGCTGGTGTACCTGGATAAGCTGATTCTCCACATCCCAAACCAGGTCCTGTCGACTTGCTGGCAAGGTCAGGTTCCGGCGCTGGCGAAGGTTGCCCGCCCGATCATAAACATAACGGGTCGTCCCGCGTCTCCCCTCCCGGAACCAACCGCCGGGCGCCTCACTGACCGCCCTGACGGTGGTCGCCATGTGGTTGCCTGCAGCGTCGGTGATAAAGTGCAAAACATGGCCATCAGGTTGTGTTGCCGCCAGCAGTTTCCCCATCGGGTCATACGTGAAGTGGCTGGAGCCGTCCAGGCTGTCCTGCCGTTCGGTTATATTACCCTCCCTGTCCCAGCGGTACTGGGTATTGAACAGGGTATGTTCACCATGCATCAACGTTTGCGACGTCAACCGGTGGTGAGCGTCATAATGAAACTCTTTGACCAGCGAATCACTCAACCCCTGCCGGGCCAATCGGCCACAGGCATCCCACCCGAGCGTGACCGGTTCATCCTGATTCAACTGAAGTTGTACCGGTTGCCCCAGAGCGTTGTAGCCCCAACTGACCTGATGACCGGCGCTGCTGGCCCTTTGGAGGTACTGGCCCAGGGCGTTGTACCGGTGCTCCAGCCGGAAACCATCCTGAATCTCCGCCAGTACACGCCCGGCGGCATCGTACTCCCATGACAATTTGCGGTGAGCATTGTCACATTGTGTCAGTCGCCCTCGACGATCATAACGATACAAGGTTAAGGGGATGTCGCCAGTTTCGGGCAGTTTTTCCGTCAATGCACCATCCTGATTGTAGCGATAGCGCAACACCTGACCGAGTGGATCGGTGCGTCTGGTCAGCAGACCATCGGAGGAATAGGCGTAATGGGTGCTTTGCCCCCAGTAATCTTGTTCCTCCACAATCAATCCGAGGGCGTTACGTACCAGCGTCCAGCGTTGCCCGACAGGGTTGCTTACCCCGACAAGCTGCTCTTCGGTGTCATAGTGATAGCGAACTTCATGGCCGTCTGGCGTAACGCAACGCGACAGCATCCCGGTGCCGCTGTATTCCAGACGGGTTTCCCGGCCACTGTCGTCCTGATATAGCACTGGCTGGTCTTCCCGGTCCCAACTGATACGCAGGGCCATCCCCCCCTGGCGCTGCTGTGCCACCAGGCGGTTTTTCCGATCGTGGAAAGAACGGGTGACAACGCCGTTACTGTCCGTTGCAGTGATAAGATTCCCCATCCCGTCATGCTCAAACAGTTGGGGTGTGACGCCCGGCGAAGCGAAGGAGCGGACAAACCCGAAGGCATCATAACGGGCCTGCGAACCTGGCAGATCCGCCGTGTGGCTTTCCGTCAACTGGCCGTAATCATCGTAACGATAGTGCTTTTCGAGACCGGTCGGGTCGGTTGCCTTCAGCAGATTGCCGTGACCATCATATTCATACTGCCAGACCGCCCCTTCTCCGTCCGTCCGGTGGGTCAACCGGCCTGCCGGGTCACGGACGAAGGTGTCACGGTGGCCGGAAGGGGCAATCTCTGCGGTGATCTGGCCGCAATCATCATATTCCCACCGCCAGGCGGCACCGGAGGAGAGAGACACCTGAACGGGCAGGCCAGTCTCGTTGTACTGGAAGGTAGTAATGTGGCCTTGCGGGTCGGTTTCGCTGACTGGCAGGCCATCGCTGCTGAAACGGACACGGGATGTATGGCCCAGTGAGTCCGTGACCTCAACCTCATTGAGGAGGTCATGCCAGACAAAGCGGTAGTCATACAGCCCCTGGTCTCCCCAGGCATGGACAACACGCCCCTGCTCATCGTAATCGTAATAAAACGACAGCCCGAGCCGGTCGGTATGCGCGGTCATAGCCCCTTGACGGTAGCGGTAATGCCGCGGGCATCCTTCCGCATCGATTTCCTTCGTCAGGTAACCCGTGTCGTCGTAATCGTACTGGGTCAGTGGGCGATAACGTTTATCATGCGGATCAAGGAAGGCCAGGGCATGCAGCCTCCCCTGGGCGGTTTCGGCATGTATCTCCCGACCAGTGGGACCACGGTGAGTGACCTCCCGGATGCAGACGAGTTCCCCTTGATCACGGATAAATTGCCAGCCATTGCCTGCGCCATCACCGAGAGTACTGATGGGGTATTCCTGACGCGAGGCCGCAAAGGTGGACGGTGTAGTGAAGTGGTGACGAACCTCATCATCATCGCTAACAGTCCAGGTAACGGTCCCGCCGTGATGCTCCGTATACCAGAGACGGCCCGCAGGGAAAACGGGCACCGCCTGCGTTTCACCGGGGAGAACCGGTAATTCGGCGAACACACTCAGCCCCTCCGCAGAACGGAAAAAACCAACGCCTTCGTCAGCATGCCAACTGAGGGTGGTGTCTGCCGGAGTCTGCCAACCTAGCCCGCACACCCCCAATGCTTCTTCATCGGATGAACGGTAAACGCGCGTCCATGCCAGGGGGAATCGCCCCGGCAGGGAAAAATCCTGGTGCTGCACATAAACGCTGCCGTCACGGATATCCACCGGCTCGGCACGGAACACCTGACATTTCCAGAACCCAGAATCCATGTTTTTAAACAGCTTTTTCCGGACCGCCTTGAATTTGTCCATTCCCTTTTTATAGAGATTGCTTTTTTTAAAACGCTTAAAACCTTTAAAAAAGGCTTTCACCCCCAGCGCTACCCAGTTGACGGTCAACGGGCCGCCAACAATAACATTATTGGGAATGGCGATGTTAAAGGTCAGGGGCATTTCCAGCGATTTGGGTTTGATTTTAAAGGGTTTGCGTACGCGAAACGGCGGGAACATCCCCACCACATTGCAGCTCAGGGCCGGAACGCCGATGCGGCTAAAAGGGTCACCATCGGCAGAAACGGTCTGGCTGCCCATGAACAGCTCATCATCCCCCATAGGCCCCATAGGGAACCCCTGCGGAGGCAACCACGCTCCTGCTACAGGGATATGCAGGCATTTTCCGCCAGTACCTGCGGTAGTTCGTCTTCGCCCGTTCACATCAATACTGCCACCGATAATCGGCAGGTAATCAATGACATCGAAGACAAGGCCGATATGCGGCGTTGGCACGGGAACCGGGGTGGTCAGATAGAAATGCAGATCAATACCCAGTTGCGGATCAAAATGTGAACTGGCATGTGCCATCAGCACGTCTCCCTTCGCCTGCTCAGAACAGCGCTCTTAACAATTCGCGCATGAACGCCCGCGCGGCTGAGGTGTTTTCACTGTCGGTAAAGCAAAACCACAGGATAAGCACCAGCGCAGCGATAATGGCGATAAGGTATTTCGATGAAGATTTCATATGGCTCCGGCGTTTTGGTGGCGGGTAACAAAAGTGTTCACGGACTCTTCTTCGCCTGGAGGTAAATAATCGGGCAACGTCTCCCAATTTCCAGGGGCAGCATCAAGCGGATGTGCAATATCAGGGACACCAGCCCAGTAGGGATGCAGCAGTTGACGGGCCAGCATGACCACTTCCTGAAATGAGGCATTCCCTTGCCGGATAAGCTGCTCCCGGCCAAGGCGTATCTGGTCAAATGCAGCAGTCAGCTTCTTATTAAGCAACGCATCCAAAGCATCAATCTCATCGGCATTGGCAGGTGACGACAGTTTTTCTGCCAGGCTCTCTGTTTCCTGAATTATGGTGCTTTTTGTCTTCAGCCACGTATCAGCACTGTCGCTCAATGCCTGAGCACGAGCGTTATCGTGAAAGAGCAGGAGATCATGAAACAAAAAGGGCAACGAAGTCATCTGCCGGGAATCTGCCGTCAGAGTCCGGGCAAGTTTTATCGCCTGTGCAAAATAGTGAGAGGCATTGTCGATGTGTTTTACCATCAGTTGACAATGTCCGGCCATCCGCCAACCTTCGATAGTCAGCCAACAGTTACCAGCCTCTTCCGCATGCCTTGCTCCCGTCACATATTGGATCGTGGCTTCGGGGTAATCGCTGTCGGTATAATGCGCCCCGGCAAGACTGAATTCGGCCTGAGTCAATTGCGTGAGGCGCAACGTTTTTTCCGGAATGAGCTCCGCCGCTGTGATCGCTTCCCGGTAAGCACATATAGCCTGTTTTGGAGCGCCATGTTTGAGATGGCTACCCGCAATCATGTTGTGGACCACTGTACACTGCGCATGCCACCGTTTTTCGGTCGCCAAAGACAGTGCGCGGTGCGCACGCTCTGTCACCTGTTTTACGGTGCCCCGTTCAAGCAAAATAAACATGTCCAACAGCAGTGAACGAAACCGTTGGCTGTCCGGGTCACCGCCCCCTGGCTGCTGATGCAACGTGTCTTTCATCAAGCTGAATGTGTCGGCAGGGGAAGTGATGAGCAGACTCCGCGCGGTGTGACTGTCAATAAGGGGTTGCCAAGCCAGATCCTCATGCGTATCGCAAAGTACCAGTAACAGCCTGTCGGGGAGCAATGAAATTGCCTGTTGTAGCCAGCGTCGCCAGGCAGCGTCATCACTGACAGACTCTGGCCTGAGCACTAGGACAAAGCGACCAAAAAGTGCCTGATGATGCCGGATAAAGTCGGCAAAAACAGCAAACAGCGCCGGGCTGTGAGCGGTCGTTTTCTGTTTGGGTATCCAGGGGGGAACCGGAAGCTCGCTGGCCCTTGCCCGACTGATCAGCTCTGTGTACAGACTGAGGCAGTAATCGTACCCGGTCAGGAATGGTGACGAAAAAGTGGCAAACAGGTCATTGATGCCGTGAGCACCAGGCTGTTCTTCCTGAAAAACCAATAAGGCGTGAGTCAGATCTGTTGCATCTGCACGGCTTCTGAACACGACCAGGTTGCCGTTTTCACGTTTATCTGTGGCAGTGAGCCACAATTCGGCAAGTTCTGAAACCTGTCGCATCACTGGATTGTCTGCTGTTACGCCCACTCTGCTCTCCTTGCACTCAGGCATTCAGTTTGATTTTTGCACCGTTAACCGCAACTCCAGAAGCATCAATTTTTATCACAGAGCCTCCGGCCTGGATCTCTATACTGCTACCGTCAATAACAATGGTGCTGCCGTTCACTGAAAACGTGATTTTTTCTGAGGCCGAATCCGTCATGCTACCCACGGTGATACGTTCATCATTTCCGGTGACATGGAGGTTTCGTCCTGCAGAGATGATGGTTTCCTGATGACCGATAACTGAAGTCTCCTGCCCCGCGTGGTATTTCTCGGTAAGTTTCCCGTTGACGGTGACGGACTGTTTCCCGATCACACTGGTGGTCTGGTCGCTCTCAATGATGAGTTTCTGTTGACCAGTGACATGCAGGGTTTCGTTTGCCTGGACCGTGTGCTTCCGGTTCTGCATCACGGTTTGTGTCTGTTGACCCTCGACCGTGATGAGCTGATTACTTTTTGTCGTCAGGGTGTGAACACCGGTAATAGTTTCGGTACGTGTCCCTGTGATGCTCAAGGTTTCGTTGCCTTTGATGGTTTCCGCACGGTTACCGTCTACGGAAACCGTCTCGTCACCCTTGATGGTCTCCGTCCGGTTACCGTTAATGGTGACCGTTTCATTCCCCTTCACCCGGTGGTCACGATCAGCCTCAACAGTGTGACTTTCGTTGGCACCGACGGTAGCAGTGAGGTTATTCCCGACTGCATGGGTAGCGTCGTTTTTCACCTCAGTATCCATGTTGCGGTGGGCGTTAATCCACACCTGTTCGCCACCGGCCTTGTCCTCAAAACGCAGGCCGTTACCGGTATCCTTTCCGCCTCCCTTGGAACGACTGAAGAATCCCATCTGCGTGGCTGCCGCAGGCAGTTCCCACGGGGGCATATTAGCCTCATTGTAGACTCTGCCCAACACGACAGGGCGGTCAGGATCACCGTTAATGAAGTCGACTATCACCTCATCATTCACCCGAGGTATCTGTATACCTCCGTAGCCCTGTCCGGCCCACGGCGACGCGACCCGTATCCAGCACGACCCGGTATCATCCCCCGGCCCATCAGTGTCCCAATGGAATCGAACCTTGATGCGACCATATTTGTCAGTCCAGATAGACTCCCCCGCCGGCCCGACCACCCGGGCCGTTTGTGGACCCTGGGTACGAGGCCATAAGGCCATACGCGCCGGTCGAAATGGCACACTTGCAGGAATGACCGTAAACGTAACGGACTGCAAACGACCTTCACCTCCCGTGGTATAAGCGTTTTCCTGAATCCTCAATACGGACGAGATGACAAAATACGCTTTATTCTGCTCTGGTGAAGGATGTGCATTCAGGGTAAAGGTGTAGCCCGTGGTGATCCCCCCGGCGCTTCCCGTGCCCGTTATCATCTCATGCTCAATCTGCCAGCGTTCCTGACGAAGATGGGCATAATGTTCAGCATCATTTTTCTCCACCAGACGTCCTGGCCATTCATAAACAGGGATGCTGCCAGGCTGATGCGCAGCAGGATTCTGTACAGCCTGAAGCAGTTGTGCATAAGGTTTGCGGAAATCGTAATCATCAATAATGCTGATACCCGGCGTGGCCTGGCAATTGACGGTCCAGTCACGGATACCTTCCTGTTTCGTGGTACTGCCTGAAGGGGTAGGAACCCACGAAAGGGTTTCATAACCCGAAACCGGTTGTGAACATGGGCTATCCGACAATACCAGCGTATGGCTGTTCTTTTCATGGCTAAACCACCAGAATATCCCTTCATGTTCCAGCATGCGGCAAATAAAGTTAAAAGAAGATTCCCCGTACTGCACGCAGTAACCCCATGAACGATAACTGCCCGACAAACGAATATCTGGCGTGATACCGAAGCGCCCACACACGTCTTTGACAATTTCCGGAACGGTTTTTTCCTGATAGATACGGAATGCCCGGTCCAGCTTCATTGGCCACAAAACGGATTCAGCGGTGAGAGTGTATTGCTGATACTGTGTGCCTTTCAGCTCCGTGGTGGTCTGGCTGATATGGGTGATAAACCCGTTGATATACCGCGGCTCCCTACTGTGTTGAAGCGGGATTTCCAGTGTGATGGTTTTGCCGAGAAGTATTTTCGAGGTTGCTATCGGTATCTGACTCAGCAGTATGATGGTGTAGAGGAAGGATGAGGAAAGGGATTCGGTGCCTTCGACAGCGTAAAACAATAAACCCTGCCCTTCCTCGGGAAGGTGGGCAATGACCCTGGATTGAGAAAAGTCGTCCATGAAATCCTCTGTCAGTTGTATTCATAAAATACCGTGCCCCTCTGACGACACAATTGTATCACGCCCACACGGACAGGAAATGCCGATGAAGCAAGTCAGAGAAATCGAGATTGGCAGTATTTCCTTCTGCGGGACTCATTATTCACCCTACGAAGTCTGGCAAAAAGTTCCCCGTGGCCACTATATGATGTCACATTGATTCAGGTTTACGTGACCATACAGGATCCTTTATCACTTATGAATGACTATTTCAAAAGAAATATGTAACTATCACAGTGATAAACATACTCTTCCCTCTTTTAACCTGGTAGAAGTCACGCAACACTCGATCTATACGCAATCAATGGTTACTTTAGTACCTTATCACCACGCAAAACGAAACGAAATTCGGCTTCATTCAAACTGGCAGTTTCAAGTACAGTGGCGAACTTAGCCTCTGCTGACCATTGGTCAGGTGTTGATTTATTTCCTGGCACAGGACGACCTTGTTGTTTGGCTTTATGCCGCCAATTATACAAGGTTTGCAGTCCAATCCCTTCAATGCGGGAAACTTCTGCCACGGTCATATTTAATGGTGGCAATAACTTGCTTAATATCTCTTGCTTACGTTCTTCGCTGTAATTCGGCACATTCAAGCCTTAACCCCCAACTGATTAAATTTTAAAGGGTGACAACTATCCTGCCAGAGGGGGGAAATTACGAGTGAAAATATTTATTACTCAGCAATATCCGCATCACTGTTATCCTGCTGTATCATTTCACGGACTACGCTGGTCGCAAAACTCCCTGCGGGTAACCAGAAGCGTAACTCAACGGTGGCATCATCCCACCAGTTCCACTGTAACTTCTGTGGGTATAACAGTAAGGCCCGACGGGCAGGCTCAACGCGTTCACGCCTTAAAAGTGTCAGCAACTCCGGCTGTTGTGCTAAACAATGCTGTTCAAATGCCAAGACTTCGTTGGCAGTACCAGGTTCACCGTCGCCCGGTAATGGCGCGGTAACCATCAGTTCACCCGCGTCCAGACGTTGTTGCAAGGTTGGCAGCTCTTCCTCTTTGGCGACAAACCAACTCCCTCGCCCGGCAAGCTGCAATGCATCCCCGGCCAGCACTTTGCGCTGCTGTTGGTTAGCCAAACGCTGGCTGGTCACTAAGTTGAATAGCGCGCTCCGGCTGGCGGAAAGATAGAAACTACGCTTATTACGCTCTTTAACCCGTATTTCATCGTTGGCCCAACGGCGTGCCATAACCAGGTTATTGCCACCATGGCCAAAACGTTGGAGACCAAAGTAATTGGGGACGCCATGGACGGCGATAGCTTGCAGACGCTGCTCCACCTCTTGGCGATCACTAATATGGCGAAGCACTAGTGTAAAATCATTCCCTTTCAGCGTACCAATGCGCAACTTACGTAAATGGCGAGCGGTCTGCAGTACCTGGCACCCTTCAAGCATAAACTGGCTAAAATCCGGCGAGGCTTTACCCGGTAGATGCAGGCAAAACCACTGTTCAGTCACCGCATGGCGATCTTTCAACCCGGCATAACTGACTGAACGGGCATGAATACCGGCAAATTTTGCCAGATAGTCAGCGACAAACTGAGTATTACAGCCATTTTTGCGAATATTCACCAGCAGGTGCTCACCTTCACCATCAGGTGTAAAACCTAAATCTTCCACGACCACAAAGTCTTCCGAATTAGCCTTTAAAAGACCGGTTGCCCGTGGTTGACCGTGCTGCCAAGTCAGATTTGCCATATCCATCTTGACCTACTCCTTGACCAACAAGACAACCGCCTCACAGGCAATACCTTCACCACGCCCTGTAAAACCTAGTTGCTCGGTGGTGGTCGCTTTCACATTAACGTCATCCATATGACATTGCAGATCTTCCGCCAGAAAGACACGCATCTGCGGAATATGTGGTGCCATCTTGGGAGCCTGAGCAATGATCGTGACATCCAGATTACCCAGGCGATACCCTTTGGCACAGACGCGCCGCCAAGCTTCCCGCAACAACTCGCGGCTATCGGCCCCTTTAAATTGAGGATCCGTATCCGGGAACAACTTGCCAATATCACCCAATGCGACGGCACCTAATAAGGCATCGGTCACCGCATGCAGCGCGACATCACCATCGGAGTGAGCCAACAGCCCCTGAGTAAAAGGAATGCGAACACCACCGATCACCAACGGCCCTTCACCGCCAAATTTATGTACATCAAAACCGTGACCGATACGCATCATGCGCTCCTTAGTTGTTCAACTGTGTCAAATAGAATGCGGCCAATGCTAAATCTTCTGGTCGCGTGACTTTAATATTGTCTGAACGCCCGGCCACCAGCAAGGGGTGGTAACCACTATGCTCCATCGCTGATGCTTCATCGGTGACCTCCACCCCCTCATCCAGTGCACGTTGCAGGCAGAGTTTGAGTAATTCCAGTGGAAATAACTGCGGGGTCAGCGCGTGCCATAAATCCTGACGTTCAACGGTATGTGCGATGGCCGGTTGCCCCACCACGGCACGTTTCATGGTATCACGCACCGGGGTAGCCAGAATGCCACCGACCTGGCTGTGTTCAGTGATCGCCAACAGTCGTTCCAGGTCATCAGCATGCAGACAAGGGCGAGCAGCATCATGCACCAGCACCCATCGCGTATTACCCGCCAATTGTAACCCAGCCATGACCGAATCTGCACGCAGTCGGCCCCCCAAGGTAACCTGTACGCGGGGATCCTGGGCAATCGGCAATGTTTGAAATTGATGGTCTTCGGGGCTGATAACCACAATCACCTGGCTAATTCGCCGATGGCGTAACAAAGCCTGGATGGCGTGCTCAAGAATCGTCTGATGACCAATGGTTAAATACTGTTTCGGGCAATCGGCTTGCATACGGCTGCCGATCCCGGCGGCGGGTAAAATGGCAATTACCGGAGAAAAAGGGTCTGAAAAAGGATTCATTTACTGTTATTTTTGTGGGTTATTTGGCGTGGAAGATACCGCACTACGCTTAGCGGGCTCAGAGATCAGACGATAGAAAGTCTCACCAGGCTTGATCATACCCAGTTCATTACGCGCACGCTCCTCGATTGCTTCCTGACCGCCATTCAAATCGGCGATCTCGGCAAACAACTGATCATTACGCGCTTTTAATTTAGCATTGTTGCTTTGCTGAGCAGTGACGTCTTCCTTGAGCCGCACATAATCGTGCACACCATTCTTCCCCAGCCACAGCGAGTACTGTAACCAGCCGAGTAATGCCAGCAATAGCAGCGTAAGTTTTCCCATCTCTGCCCCCTAAAAAACCGACTAATCATCGCACAACTTTTGGTTTGACTCCACATCGAGAGCGGCTTTTCCCTCACTGAGAGAGGCCGCAGCAATCACCCCTATTGGCTTTAATAATGCTGTTTACTCCGCATTTTAAGTAACCTGTCCTCCGTTTAACCACCACCAGGGGTTGTGTTTTTATTCAGGTAAGTATATTTTTATGCATCTAAAGTGCATAAAAAATTCAATCTATACCCGCATTGCTTCAAGGCAGGTAAGAGGGAAAGGGAAGCCAATTACGTGCTCAACCAGGTAAATTGGCCGTTCAAAGCCCCCTTCCATCACTTGCATGGCAACAGATAGATAATTTTACTACTCATTATCGGGGATGACTCATGTTAAAACGTTTAGTTCTGATTGGCGCTTGCCTGGCGGCGACCTTTTCTGTTTCCTCCTATGCGGCGACTGAACCAACCTATGTGGTCGGCTCAGGGGGGACTTACCGCCCATTCGAATTCGAAAACAGCAAAAAGCAGTTAGAAGGCTTCGATATTGATATCATCAAAGCCATCGCCAAGGTGGAAGGGTTTCAGGTGAAGCTGGTCAATACACCGTGGGAAGGGATCTTTGCCACATTAAACTCCGGTGATCGCGATATGATCATTTCTGGTATTACCATCACGGATAAACGTAAACAAATGGTGGATTTTTCCCTCCCCTATTTCCCGGCAGAGCAGGCTATCGTAGTGCCAAAAGGTTCTACCGTCGACTCCATCGCGGCACTGAAAACACTCAACGTTGGCGTCGTTAACTCCAGCACCGCAGACATTGTGGTTTCCGATACCTTGGGCAAGAACAGCACCGCTATCAAGCGTTTCGATAACACACCACTGATGTTGCAAGAGCTGTATGAAGACGGCATTGGTGCTGCGGTTGGCGACGTGGGCGTTGCCAAGTTCTACATAAAAACCCACCCAGAAAAAGAGTTCAAACTGGTCTCTGATGCCAAATTCGAGCGCCAGTATTTTGGTATCGCCGTCGCTAAAGGCAATGATGAGTTACGCAACAAGATCAACAGCGGGTTGAAGAAAATTATCGCTGATGGTTCCTATGCAAAAATTTACCAGACCTGGTTCGACGGTAACGTACCCACTTTACCTGCTGAATAAGCGACCTTAGGTTATCAGCTGTAATTATACCGGCCATCATTCAAGCCACTGCAACTTGATTGATAGTCGGTATCGTCCCGCAAGCACGACATACCCTAATCAGAATATTTTTTTAAAAAGGACGTCACCTTGAATTTCCGTTGGGAGATCATTCAGGAATACGCACCATTATTTATGGAAGGTGCCTGGATGACCATCAAATGCACCATTATCTGTGTGCTGCTAGGTACCACCTGGGGTCTGCTGTTGGGGTTGGGCCGTTTAGCTCAGGCGTCACATGGTATCTGGAAACCCGTCCTGCATTATTGCATTCAATGGCCGGTGCGTATTTATATCAGCGCTTTTCGCGGTACACCGCTGTTTGTGCAGATTATGGTGGTTCACTTCGCACTGGTACCGCTATTTATTAACCCGCGTGATGGCTTACTGATCAACAGTGGCCTGATGAGCGCCGACTTCGCCCGTATGTTACGTTCCGAGTATGGTGCTTTCCTCTCGTGCGTGGTGGCAATCACGCTCAATGCTGGCGCATATGTTTCTGAAATCTTCCGTGCCGGTATTCAGTCAATTGATCGCGGTCAGATGGAGGCTTCCCGCTCCCTGGGAATGAGCTATGGTAAAACCATGCGCAAAGTCATCCTGCCGCAGGCATTCCGCCGTATGCTCCCCCCATTGGGTAACAACGCGATTGCCATTGTGAAGGACTCCTCTCTGGCTTCCGCCATTGGTTTGGCGGACCTGGCTTATGCGGCACGCACCGTTTCTGGTGCCTACGCAACCTACTGGGAGCCCTACCTGACCATTTCACTGATTTATTGGGTCATCACCTTTCTGCTGTCATTAATGGTGCAACACATGGAAAAAAGGTTCGGTAAAAGTGATTCGCGTACATAACCTGCAAAAACAATTTGGCGAAAGCCATGTGCTGCGCGGTATCTCCTGTGAGATCGCGCCCAATGAAGTGGTGTGTATTATCGGCCCTTCAGGCTCAGGTAAAAGCACCTTTCTGCGCTGCATTAATGCACTGGACACGCTCTCAGGTGGTGAGATCGATGTGAATGGTTTTGCCATTCACAGCCATAAAACCAACCTGAACAAAATGCGTGAAAGTGTCGGCATGGTATTCCAACGTTTTAATCTGTTCCCTCATATGACGGTGTTGGAAAATATCATTATGGCGCCAATGGAGGTGAAAAAGCTGTCCCGTGAACAAGCAATAGAACGGGCTGAAGTGCTGCTGCGTAAGGTGGGTCTGCTGGATAAAATTGATGCCTACCCCAGTAGCCTCTCTGGCGGACAACAACAGCGTGTCGCCATTGCTCGCGCCTTAGCGATGGAACCGAAAATCATGCTGTTCGATGAACCCACCTCCGCTCTCGATCCTGAGTTAGTCGGCGAGGTATTAGCCGTAATGAAATCTTTGGCCCATGAAGGCATGACCATGGTCGTGGTGACTCATGAGATGGGTTTTGCCCGTGAGGTTGCTGACCGTGTACTGTTTATCGACCAGGGAATTATTCAGGAAGAGGGTTCACCACAGCATATTTTTGGCAACCCGACCAATGCACGGACTCAAGCATTTTTAAGCAAGGTTTTGTAATCTTTAACACTATGCTGTCATCTCAGGGGCGCGCACTAAGCGCCCTTTCTCTTACCAGCCACTCAACAAGCTAAAGACCCACCAAAATAGCCCTAGCACTACGATCCCCGTCAATAATAGCGTGAAGACCACATGGCCCCGTAACAGGATACTGAAAGCGATACCCAGTAGGACGGAAAGCGGCATTAAGGAAAGAAAAAACGGCCATGTATAGAGCAACAAGAACAGTGTGTTAGCACCATAGACCATAAAAGGCACAGCAAAAGCCAACCAGTAGAAAACAAATCCACTAATGCCCCCCAGAAAAAAATAAGCGGGCTCTTCTTGCTCCTGTTGTGCCGCTATCAATATCGACATCGGCGTGACATTTTGCATACGCTTCCCAAGTTATTTATCTGCGATATCCATCACTACCCAAGCTGAATATATAGCTACAGCTTGAATAAACCTCTAAAGACGCATGGCAAAAAACACCATGCCCTTTTTAAACTTAAGATCTGATAATAGCCTGACGCCGTAATACGTCTAATAATTGCTCAGTCAAATTTGTAACTAATTGTTTGCCATCCAGATGCACCTCAGGTCGTTCTGGTACCTCATACATCGCATCGATTCCGGTGAAATTTTGCAGTTGCCCCGAGCGCGCTTTTTTATACAAGCCTTTTGGGTCACGTGCCTCACAAATTGCCAACGGGGTATCGACAAATACCTCAATGAAACGCCCCTCATCCAGCATATGGCGCACCATCTCTCTTTCGGCTCGATGCGGGGAAATAAACGCCGTTAAGACCACCAAGCCTGCATCCACCATCAGTTTGGCAACCTCGCCCACCCGACGGATATTCTCGCGCCGATCCTGGTCAGAAAACCCCAGATCACTGCACAAACCATGGCGCACATTATCGCCATCCAACAGATAAGTACGCACCCCCAATTGATGTAGCGCTTGCTCCAGTAACCCTGCGATGGTCGATTTGCCGGAACCTGACAGGCCGGTAAACCATATCACCAGCCCTTGGTGACCATGACTGCTTTCACGTTGAGTACGCGTGACGGCATGTGAATGCCATACGATATTCTCATCATCACGCCCGGTGGCTGCTCTTGGCCCTTCAACCATGTGAGCCCCCCTTAAGCAGGTCACGCGCCCCCCAGTGAGGAAAATGCTTGCGTACCAAAGCGTTCAATTCCAACTCAAAGGCACTGAACTCCCCCGTCACGACTGACTTAGCCTGGTGTAACGCTTGGCGCACCAATCCGGCGCCCACCGTGACGTTGCTCAAGCGGTCAATGAAGATCAAGCTGCCAGTATCATGATTCTGCTGATAGCTATCCAATAGCAACGGTTCATCAAAGGTGAGTTCCACCAGCCCAATACCATTGAGCGGTAATGCATCAACCTGATGATGTACCAAGGAGTTTATGTCCACCTGATGGTGAATACTCTCAACACGGGCACAGGTCTTCTTACCCGCTATTTTGACATTAAAGCGTTGACCCGGCTGTAAAGCCTGCTCCACCATCCACACCACATCCACCAACGCACTTTGCACCGGCTGTAATGTTTCACTCGCATCCACCAGCAGATCGCCACGGCTAATGTCTATCTCGTTTTCCAGTACCAGCGTAATCGCTTCACCGGGTATCGCCTGTTGCAGGTCGCCATCAAATGTCACGATACGTGCCACGGTTGACTCAACCCCTGAAGGCAGCACCTTAATACGCTGCCCCACATGCACCACACCGGCTGACAGCGTGCCCGCATAACCACGGAAATCGAGATTCGGGCGGTTGACGTATTGCACCGGGAAACGCAACGGTTGATTCTCACGGTCACTCACCACATCAACACTTTCCAGGAGCGCCAACAGGGTTGGGCCTGAGTACCAAGGCATCCGCGCGCTCGGTGTGGCGACATTGTCACCATCCAACGCTGACAGCGGCACAAATTTAATATCCAGATCATCAGGTAAGCGTTGCGCGAAAGTCAGATAATCCTGTTTAAACTGTTCAAAGATCGCCTCACTGTAATCCACCAGATCCATCTTGTTCACCGCCACCACCAAATGCCGGATGCCGAGCAAAGTAGCAATAAAACTGTGGCGTCGCGTCTGATCAAGCACGCCTTTGCGCGCATCAATCAGCAGGATAGCCAAATCACAGGTGGAGGCACCGGTAGCCATATTGCGGGTGTACTGCTCGTGCCCCGGTGTATCGGCAATAATAAACTTCCGTTGTTCAGTAGAGAAATAACGATAAGCGACGTCGATGGTGATGCCTTGTTCTCGTTCTGCCTGCAGGCCATCAACCAGTAAGGCTAGATCGAGTTTTTCGCCCTGAGTCCCAATACGTTTACTGTCAGTATGCAGTACTGAGAGCTGATCTTCGTAGATTTGGCGGGTATCGTGTAGCAAACGACCAATCAGGGTGCTTTTGCCGTCGTCGACACTGCCGCAAGTCAGGAAACGCAGCAAGCTTTTATCTTGTTGAGCATACAGATAGGCTTCTACTCCACCCTGTTGTGCAATTTGTTGTGCAATCACATGATTATTCATCCGGCGGTTCCTCAAAAATAGCCTTGACGCTTTTTCAACTCCATCGAACCGGACTGGTCACGATCGATCATACGCCCCTGTCGTTCGCTGGTAGTAGAAAGCAGCATTTCCTCAATGATTTCCGGCAGGGTCTGTGCCGAGGAGTCTACCGCCCCGGTTAATGGCCAACACCCCAAGGTACGGAAACGCACCATCCGCTGGCTGATCACTTCACCCGGCTGTATGTCGACGCGATCGTCATCCACCATTAATAACATGCCATCACGCTCAATCACCGGGCGCGGTTTCGCCAGATAAAGCGGCACGATTTCGATCTTTTCCAGGAAGATGTATTGCCAGATATCAAGTTCTGTCCAGTTTGATAACGGGAACACCCGGATACTCTCACCCTGGTTTATCTGACCGTTATAGTTATGCCATAACTCAGGGCGTTGATTTTTCGGGTCCCAACGATGAAAACGGTCACGAAAAGAGTAGATCCGCTCTTTAGCTCGTGATTTTTCTTCGTCACGGCGCGCCCCACCAAAGGCAGCATCAAAACCATATTTATTCAGCGCTTGCTTCAGGCCTTCGGTTTTCATGATATCGGTATGTTTAGCACTACCATGAGCAAAGGGGCTGATTCCCATCGCTACACCATCGGGGTTTTTATGCACTAATAGCTCAAAACCGTACTGTTTGGCAGTACGATCACGGAATTGATACATCTCGCGAAACTTCCAACCGGTATCCACATGCAGCAACGGAAATGGTAACGAACCAGGATAAAATGCCTTACGTGCCAAGTGCAGCATCACCGAAGAGTCTTTGCCGATGGAGTAGAGCATCACCGGATTGGCGAATTCAGCAGCAACCTCACGGATGATATGGATACTTTCCGCCTCCAATTGCCGCAAATGAGTGAGTCGTTTTTGGTCCATAACCGCTCCTTAAATAGATTGCCTTACTGCGTAAAACCGATAAATACCCGCCGTTATGCCAGCTCTTTGGAAGAATTGACCACATCAACATAATCTGACTTGTGGTTTGAGTTGACGTTGGGGTCTTCTGGCTGCAGTGTGAAAAAGTCCGCCTGCGCCGATTGATGCCCAAACCAGGCGATCTGATGATGTAATTCCACCACTTCACCAATCACCAATAACGCCGGTAGGGGTGCCTGTTGAGCCAATTGTTCCAGTTGCTGCAAGGTACCGGTCTGTACCTGCTGATCTCGGCGTGTTCCGCGGCTAATCACCGCCACTGGGGTATCAGCACCACGGCCATGAGTGATCAAGTTACGGCTGATATCGGCGGCTTTCAGGGTGCCCATATAAATCGCCAGGGTTTGATGGGCCCTCGCTAACGCTACCCAATCCAGGCTATTTTCATCCGCACGGCAATGACCGGTAATAAAGGTCACGCTTTGTGCGTAATCACGATGAGTGAGTGGAATACCGGCATAAGCCGTCGCCCCCACAGCGGCAGTCACTCCGGGCACCACCTGGAAAGGAATACCAGCAGCCGCAGCAACTTGCAGCTCTTCCCCACCACGGCCAAACAGGAAAGGATCGCCCCCCTTCAAACGCACCACGCGTTTCCCTTGTTGCGCCAGCGTAACCAGCAAACGATTAATCTCGTCCTGAGAAGCCGAGTGCGCACCAGCACGTTTACCGACACAGATACGTTCCGCATCACGACGAACCAAATCCAGTACCTCTTGGCTCACCAGGTGATCATAAAGCACCACATCTGCCAGTTGCATCACCTGCAAGCCACGTAAGGTCAACAAGCCCACATCACCGGGCCCAGCCCCCACTAAGGCTATTTCCCCTTGCTCCTGTTCACTCCCCTGCACAAAGGCGCTTAGCTCCTGCTCCAATTGCTGCTCAGCTTGCACAACTCGGCCCTGAGCCACCAGCGAAACAAAACGGCCATTAAACAGCTTTTCCCAAAACCGGCGTCGGTGACTAAAAGAGGCGACTTGCTGTTTTACTTTACCACGTAATTTCCCCGCCAATTGAGCCATGCGCCCCAAGCTGGCAGGCAGTAATGCTTCTAATTTTTCCCGTAGCATGCGGGCCAAAACGGGGGCCTGGCCACCCGAAGAGATGGCCACTATAAGCGGAGAACGATCAATAATTGACGGAAAGATAAAGGAGCAACGGGGTTGGTCATCAACCACATTGGCCAATACACAACGTTTGTCTGCTTCGGCAAAGACTTCGGCATTGAGTGCACTGTCATCGGTGGCGGCAATTACCAGAAACACCCCATCCAATTGCGAGGGGGTAAAAGCCTGCCCCAGCCAATAAATCAGCCCTTGCTGATAAAGCTGCTTAAGTTCCGCAGACAGCGCCTGGGCAACCACATGGATTACCGCACCGGCACGTTGCAGCTGCTCCACTTTACGCGCAGCGACCGCACCGCCCCCCACCACCAACACCGGACGTTGTTTGAGATCAGCAAATAGAGGTAAATAGTCCACAGTGGCCTTTGCCTATAACAAAAAGATAGTGTGACTATACGGAGTGAGATTTGCTCGATGAAATGACTAATAAGCATGAGTAGTTCCATAATGGAATATACCGGCAAATTTATTTAAATGAGTAACGGTGAGTTGTAAATTGAATAACCGTAGGATGAGTAACAGCGCAACTTGCACATTGGCCACAAAATTAATAAACACATAAATTGTGTAATTCGCCATCACGTCCCATACTGAACTTGCAAATATATTTGGCTCCACCTCTGTTACAGAAGGATTTTTCGGTATGTTTTTCCGCTTATGCCTGAGAACCGGGCTGTTGTTAGCCGCTTTCAGCGGTACTGCCAACCTGTATGCGGCCCCTGATAAAGCCCACAAAGAAGTGCCGCTGGGTCAGTTTGCCGCCAGCCAGATACGTTATATCGCTACCTACTTTCCTGGTCGGATGGCTGGCAGCCCCGCCGAAATGCTTGCGGCAGATTATCTAAAACAACAGTTTACAGAGATGGGCTACCCAGCTGATACCCGCACCGTTGACGACCGTTATCTTTATACCAACAAAAACCGCAGTGAAAACTGGCATAAAATTACCTTTACCTCGGTCATTGCGGCCAAAAACGGTGATCAGCCCAAGCAGATCATTATCATGACGCACTTTGATACTTATACCCCGGTCAGTGATGATGACGTGGATAATAATCTGGGGGGGCTGACGTTACAGGGTGTGGACGACAATGCCTCTGGCGTCGGTGTGATGCTAGAGTTGGCTAACAGACTTAAAGATATCCCCACCACTTATAGCCTACGTTTTATCGCTACCAGTGGGGATGAGCTCCATTTGTTGGGGACCAAAAACTACCTGCAACGGATGTCGCCGGCAGAGCGTGAAAATACCTTGCTGGTGATTAACCTCGACAAGTTGATTACCGGGGATCGTCTCTATTTCCAATCCGGTGATAACACCCAACCCGATATCATTAAGCAATCCCGTGATCAGGCACTAAACCTTGCCCACCGCTACGGTATTGACGCCGCTCTGGTTCCTGACGGCAAAAACAGTCGAAAAGAGCATGATCCCAATAAAGAACTGTTTGACCAGGCAAAAATTCCGTTCCTATCCGTAGAAGCGACTAACTGGTTACTGGGGGCGAAAGATGGCTATCAGCAGCGGGCCATCAGCCCAAGCTTCCCACAAGGGGTCACCTGGCATCGTCCGCAATATGATAATTTGCAATATCTGGAAACCCATCTCCCAGGGCGGATTGAGAAACGCAGCCACGACAGCGTGCAGATCCTGCTGCCTCTGATTAAACAGCTAGCACAAGCGCGGCCAGCAGCGGGGGTGAAAGGTAAGAAGGTGAAATAGGCTATACCCAAGTTCATTCAAGTTGCAGGACAAAACGCGTAGCGTTTTGAACAGCGCTAGCGCTGGCTCCGAAGGAGCGAGGCCCAAATGGGCCGAGTAACGCGGCAACTGAGCGACAAATCGGTCAGGAACCGATTTGAACAGCACTTGTGCTGGCCCGCAGGGTGAACCTCATGGATGAGGTTCATTAATCCCCAGGAGCTTACATGAGTAAGTGACTGGGGTGAGTGACAAATCTGCAGGAGCAGATTTGAACGCCGCTGGCGGCGGCCCCGAAAGGGGCGAGATCCACGGACGGACCTCGTAACGCAGCCAACACCGCTGCAGCTTGAATGGCGACGGGTATATATCAGCTCTGTGCTAATACTGTTATAGCACAGAGCGATAGCTAATCTGGCAGGTAGTTCAGCACTACGTTGAATATAAATCAAGAACCGCGCTAATGGTAAATCGGTTGAGTCAGAAGGATGTTTGCTTCACGCTCTTAGCGGATCAGCGGTATCTTTGGTTGGATGCTAAGTGCTGGAGCGGATGCTGTTTACATTATGGGTGACAGGTCAGACCCGCCCTCTGCCCTGCTGCCACGGAAAAAACACAAAGCACGGCGTGCTGGATTTCTACTTTCTGGATATGTACCATGTAAGTGGGAAAAATTAATCAGACACCAGGATAACAATAGGAATGAAAAGGAGCGTTTCCCCCTAGATAATGGGGTAAACATCGTGATTTACTCCCATATGACGCGTTCGGTGGCAAACTGCCTCCAACGGGCGAAACATCCTTAAACAGACAGAAAGCGAAAACAGTTACTAAGGTGTGCATGACCGTAAAATCCCTTACACTAGTACAAAAATTGAAGAGAAAAAAATGACTAGTCTCCCAAAGTTTCCAAAAATAAAAAACCTAATGGTTAAGGGTCTTCACGGCTATAAAGACATTTTTCTGGAATTTAAAGATGTAACTGTAATTGTCGGTAAAAATGGCATGGGTAAGACCACTTTGCTGAAATTGATTCACTCATTGCTTATCAATAAAAAAGATGAATACTTAGTATCAATATGTGATTTTGCAGAACTATCCTTCACCGATAACGAATCGATCTCTTTCGGTGGTATTACTGATAAGCTTAGAAGTGAGCTTTTAAAATTTACAATTAATGAGAGACTTGAGGAGATAAAAAAAACAAGAGGAAAAAAAGGAATCTCGAAAGCAATAACCGATATGATTTTAAATGATTTAGAAGTAAACAATAAAATAAATGACATATTAAAAATGCATAGGGATGCTATTTTCTTTAAAGAGAAAACCGAAAAATACATTAGAAATGAACTAAAGATAAGGTATATCTCCACAGTGAATATATCCTTTAATGCTGATAACAACATTGATGTCGGGAATAGTGTATCAACCAATTTACTTGATCTTGCAACAGAGAAAGAAATGAGGGAGCTATTAAAAAGCGAAAATCAATTATACAAAAATGCATTTTTAGAACAAATCAATGTAATGTTGATTGATACTAATAAGAAGTTTTTCACTTCAGATAATGAGTATTGGATTCTTGATGGAAATACAAGTAAAAAAATCACATTAAGCCAATTATCATCTGGGGAAAGGCAATTAATTTACATATTAGTTACTGCTGCAAACATTGGTAATTCGCCAGCTGTTTTTCTCATGGATGAGCCAGAAATATCGTTACACTTAAGTTGGCAAGAAAAAATACTCGATGCATTACGTAAAATAAATAATAACATGCAAATCATCATCGTAACACATAGCCCGGCAATGATTATGAATGGATATATGGACTCTTATGTAGATATTAAAAATATCATCACGGAGAATAATCATGGATGATTTTGATTCTATTAGATCAAGTCGTAATTTTTTAAATGCATACAATGTATTTACTACATCTATTCCAGCAGGTTTTCTTTATATTGAAGATGCCTCCGATCGTCTGTTCTGGGAAGAGCTTGTTAAAGCTGTTTGTCCTGGGAGATATAGAGTCATGCCCTATTCGCAGGGGGGGGCAGAGGCGAAACGAAGCCTTGAACGCGAGTATATTAACCTTCATCAGGATTTTATCGTTGGGGTTGATAGTGACTTTGATTATTTATGCTGCAATAGAAATGAATTTGCAGAACAGTTAAACACTAATCAATATGTGCTTCATACATTTTATTACTCTCGTGAAAGCCATATTAACTCACCGGAAGCCATTAGTAATATCCTTGATTGTTTTCATTTGCATAAGTATCCCGACAACCAATTACTAGCCTCTTTAGATAAATATTCAAAAACCATTTACCCTGCTCTTTGTCTTTTTTCATGGCTGCACAATGTTAAACGGCAGATGCATCCAGAGAATTTGTTTAATATGGCCATCCGTTTACCTGAAGGCTCAAGACTTCTCAATGAAGACCTTACAGTAAATGAAGAGACTATAAATGGAGTTAAACAGAAGATTGATGAATATATCCATACATACAGTATCCAAGTGAATGACAGTCAGAGTTACATCTCGCATCTTGAACAACTATTGCAACGTGGAATAAATACAGGAAATGCTCACTTATTTACAGATGGCCATTATCTTTTAGATGGCATACTACTCCCGATTTTAAAAATGGTTGTCATGGCTGGCCAAAGGCAAGATAAAGCTTGGGTAGAACAAAATTATGACGGTGATGCGATTGGACAAAGAAAGAGTCAGGTAGTTAAGCATTACAAAGAAAACTGTAATACAAAAACTTTAGTTTACCAGTGTACAGCTTATCATTCAGGTGCTTTCTGGCAGCGAATAGTTGAAAAAATGCACAAAATCATAGGCATGTCGTAAGTCCCTCTATCCTATTATAAGGTTTTGCAGAACCATTTATTATAATAGTGAAAGCTGCTGTAAGATTCTTGTAATCTAAGAATAAGGGCTTTCTTTGAACTTAATAAGTTGTGAAGGAATTGTAGGTCTGTGAGTTTTTATTTTGGGCGTGATTCTCTGCAAGTACAGGTTTTTCAGGTCTATGACTATATGACCACAATTAGACAACTCTTTAAAGAACAGCTGTTCTATTAACTTGATCCTCGTTTATTAGTACACCACGATTTAAGTAATACTTTCATCATTGATGAGAGCAAGTGCCAAAGTCCGCTTCGCTCAAAGCCGCCAGCCACACTCGATTATCTGCCACCCGAGAAAACTATCAGGCCAAGTCTGAGCCAATAGAAACAAGAAATCCCCCCAACCTCGCTTGCCTATATCAAGCGTGCCTATATCGGGGGGCATTGGCTCCATTTATCCCTCATGTAGCCCACATTCGCGTTTCAGGCCAAAGAACCGGGTTTCTTCTTCACTCATGCCCGCTTCCCATTTACGGGTGGTGTGGGTGTCGCCCACGGAAAGGTAGCCCTGTTCCCATAGCGGGTGGTAATTCAAGCCATGTTCGGTGAGATAATGATAAATCTGGCGGTTATCCCAATCGATAATCGGCAGGAATTTAAATACCCCGCGCTGTACCGCCAATACGGGTAGATTGGCGCGGCTATCTGATTGTTCACGGCGCAAACCAGCAAACCAGGTCTGTGCCCCCAGTGTTTTCAGCGCGCGGTCCATGGGTTCCACTTTGTTAAGCTGATTATATTGCTCAATCCCGCTCACCCCCTGTTCCCACAGTTTGCCGTAACGCGCCTCTTGCCAGGCGGGCGACTGTTCAGCTCGGTATACTTGCAAGTTCAGTTGCAACTGATCCGTCAGTTGGTCGATAAACTGATAGGTTTCCGGAAACAGATAACCGGTATCGGTTAGGATCACCGGAATATCCGGCTTAATGCGAGTGACCAGATGCAAGCACACCGCCGCTTGAATACCAAAACTGGAGGTGAGCACAAATTCACCGGGCAAATGCTCTAACGCCCACGCCACCCGCTGCTGTGCAGACATCTGCTCCAACTGGCCATTGACGACCGCCAGTGACAATGCCTGCCGAGATTTTGGTTGGGCATTTAACGCCGCCAAATTGAATTGAACCATGTTGCATACCTCCAGAGACCATCACTCTACCCTTCATCCTTCAAGCTGCTTGGGTGTTAGCTGCATTTACTCGCCTCATCCCTGAGGCTCGCCCGTATCGGGGCCGCTGCAAGCAGCGTTCAAATCCGCTCCTGGCGGATTTGTCTGTCACCCCAGTCACATAGTCAGCTATGCTCCTGGGGATTAATGAACCTCATCCATGAGGTTCACCCTGCGGGCCAGCACAAGTGCTGTTCAAATCGGTTCCTGACCAATTTGTCCATCGCTGGCCGCCTACAAGCAACTCGAATTATTTTGGGTACAAATAGTTACGCCTAATCGTGTTACAGGTGGTTATGATGCAGGTTAGCTGACCGTGGAGCGCATGGACGCGCGATACGAGCCCCCAGGGAGGGGTTCACGGCGTGTCAGCGTTCCGCATCATACCCACCAGCCTGACGCTTAACATGGAGCGGTATCAGGCTCGGTTATTTATACCCGTCACCAATAAAGCTGCAGGGTTGTTGACTGCCTTTACTCACCCCAGTCACTTACTCGTGTAAGCTCCTGGGGCTTCGCTCAGTTGCCGCCTACCTGCAACTTCATTGAACTTGGGTATACTGAGTACTCTCACCTAAATGAGTACAATCACCTAAGTTAATCCCAGAAATCCCGCGCTGGATCGACGACTGGCCGCACAATACCGCTTCGTACTGTGAAATCGCCGAAACCTTCTCCCTCTGTGCGCTCTCGTGCCCAACGACCTACCAAGTCATCAATCTCTTGCAGGATGTCATTTTCATTAATGTTCTCGCGGTACATGCGCGGAATGCGGGTTCCTTCACGGTTCCCCCCTAGGTGGAGGTTATAACGACCAAGAGCTTTACCCACCAGGCCAATCTCCGCCAACAGTGCTCGGGCACAGCCATTTGGGCAACCGGTAACGCGCAATACAATATGCTCATCCCCTACCCCATGCTGCTGCATAATGCTCTCCACTTTGGTGATAAATTCTGGCAAGAAGCGTTCCGCCTCGGCCATCGCCAGTGGACAGGTGGGATAAGAAACACAAGCCATCGAATTCTTGCGTTGCTCACTGATGTTGTCGTCGAGCAGGCCATATTTACGCGCCAACGATTCGATCTGTGCCTTTTGATCCTCTTTTACACCCGCCACGATTAAATTCTGGTTGGCGGTCAAGCGGAAGTCACCTTGATGAACTTTGGCAATCTCGGCCATGCCGGTTTTTAGCGAGCGGCCGGGATAATCCAGCAAACGGCCATTTTCGATAAATAACGTCAGATGCCACTGATTGTCGATCCCCTTTACCCAACCGATGCGATCACCACGCCCGGTAAAATGGTATGGGCGCACCGGCTCAAAGGTGATGCCTGCCCGTTTCTCTACTTCAGCGCGAAACGCATCAACACCAACGCGCTCCAGTGTGTATTTGGTTTTGGCATTTTTACGATCGGTGCGGTTCCCCCAGTCGCGCTGGGTCGTCACCACCGCTTCCGCTACCGCCAGCGTATAATCCAACGGGATATAACCAAACTCACTCGCCGTCCGGGCAAAGGTATTTTTATTGCCATGATCGATAGACAACCCCCCACCCACCAGCAGGTTAAAGCCCACCAGCTTGCCATTTTCGGCGATCGCCACAAAGTTCATGTCATTGGCATGGAGATCGACGTCGTTTTGCGGTGGGATCACCACGGTGGTTTTAAACTTGCGTGGCAAATAAGTGTCACCGAGGATTGGCTCTTCATCGGTGGTGGCGATCTTTTCTTTATCTAACCACACTTCGGCATACGCACGAGTTCGCGGTAACAGATGTTCAGAAATTTTCTTCGCCCATTGATAAGCTTGCTGATGCAACTCAGATTCCACAGGGTTGGAAGTACAGAGCACATTGCGGTTAACATCGTTAGCCGTCGCCAGCGAGTCTAAACCTAAGCGATTGAGCAACTGGTGAGCAGATTTCAGGTCACCTTTTAAAATGCCGTGAAACTGGAATGTCTGGCGGTTGGTCAGGCGAATGCTGCCATACAGTGTATTTTCCTGCGCAAACTTGTCGATACCTAACCATTGCTGTGGCGTGATAATGCCCCCAGGTAAGCGGCAACGCAGCATCATGGCGTGGCGTGGTTCCAGTTTTTGTTCGGCACGTTCAGCGCGGATGTCTCGATCATCTTGCTGATACATGCCGTGGAAACGGATCAATAAAAAGTTATCGCCAGAGAAGCCGCCCGTCAGACCATCAGTTAAATCATCACTAATGGTGCCACGGAGGAAATTACTCTCTTTCTTCATGCGTTCGGCATCAACCAATTTGCCTGTTACCTGTAAAGGCCCAACGTGTTTATCATTCATCAGTACACATCTCGCTGATAACGGCGCTCTTGGCGCAGCTCACTTAAAAATTCATCTGCCTGCTCGGTATCCATACCACCGTGTTCGGCCACCAGTTCTACCAAGCTCTCTTCAACGTCTTTCGCCATATGGTTGGCATCGCCACACACATAAAGATGTGCCCCTTGCTGGATCCAACGCCAAACTTCAGCCCCCTGTTGACGCAATTTGTCCTGCACATAAACCTTATGCGCTTGATCACGGGACCAGGCCAGATCAATTCGGGTTAACAGCCCTTCTTTCACATAGCGCTGCCATTCAACTTGATATAAAAAGTCTTCGGTAAAATGGGGATTACCAAAGAACAACCAGTTATCCCCTTTGGCACCCACCGCTTCGCGCTGCTGCATAAAAGCGCGAAATGGCGCGATACCGGTACCCGCGCCAATCATGATCACCGGTATTTGTGGGTCAGTAGGCAGGCGGAAATTGTCGTTATGCTCAATGAACACCCGCAGTTCTGCTTCCTCTTCCAGGCGATCCGCCAAAAAACTTGAGGCACCACCCGCACGGGCACGACCATCCACCTCATAGCGCACCACCCCGACGGTAATATGCACTTCGCTTTCATTTTCTGCTTGCGAGGAGGCGATAGAATACAAACGCGGTGCCAGTGGACGCAGCAAACCAACCAATTGCTCCGCTGCCAGATCGACAGGAGCCTGACGAACCATATCGACGATCGGCGTAGAGTGTGCATAGTGTTGCAAGCTGGGTTTATCCGCCAGCAAGCCTATCAACCGCTCATCTCGCGACAGCGCGGCGTACTTTTCCACAATCGGTGCGGTGTTCTGTGTCAGTTCAAAATGGTGCAACAACGCATCGCGCAGTGATTGAGTTTTCCCTTCTACCGTCAGCAACTCATCGCCACTCAGCCACAACAGTTGCAGCAGTTCCTCCACCAGCGCGGGATCGTTATCAAACCAGACACCCAGCGCATCCCCCGGCTGGTAACACAAGCCGGAACTACCCAGATCAATTTCGATATGGCGCACATCCTTACTCGAACCGCGCCCGGTAATTTTTTGATTCAGCAGCAATTCTGCCGTCAATGGCTGTTGTTTATTATAGGGAGAAGTGAGGACTTGCTCACTCACACCACTAACCGATGTGGGAGCAACAAGAGCGCCCGCTGTAGCACGAGCCTGCAGGATGGTCACAATCTGTTGACGCCAAGCGACGGCCTGTTGCTGATAGTCCACATCAGCATCAATGCGATCTAGCAAGCGTTCTGCACCTAACGCCGCCAGTTTGCCATCAAAATCTTTACCAGACTGGCAGAAATTCTCATAAGAACTGTCGCCCAGACCAAATACCGCAAAGGCCGTTTCAAGCAACTTGGGCGCCTTTTTTGAATGCAGGTATTTATGTAGTGCCACCGCTTCTTCTGCAGGGTCGCCCTCCCCTTGGGTCGAGGCCACGATCACCAACAGCCGTTCCTGAGCAATCTGTTTGAACTTATAGTCACCGGCATTCACCAAAGTGACGTTCAGCTTGGCGGCCAATAGGTCATCACGCAGTTGCTCCGCCAGCCGGCGTGCGTTACCGGTTTGCGAGGCAGAGATCACGGTGATACTGGCGGCTTCAGCTGCCACTGGCACATGAGCCGCACTCTGCACTTGCGGATTCACCAAGCCCCATAAATAACCGGACAACCACGCCAACTGTGTTGGTGAGTATTCACTAATCGTCCCCTGAAGGCGCGTCAACTGTTCCGCTGACAGTGGCAGTAAAGATGTTGCAGAAACCTGAGTCGTCATCGTGGTATGGATATCCTATGCTTAGCCAGTATCAGCTGTTTCATTGTCATTTTTAAGGCTCTATCCTTAACAGACCGAGGGAAGTCTGTAAGGTTACCCAGCTCCATCGCAATGACTAAATAAGTGATAGCAATAAATAATAACCAAAATGACTATATAGCAGGCGCTATGGGATGAGCCTCAGGGGAACGCCGGATTACCACCATCCCCAATAGCTTGATTAAACGTTGAATATACGGTGACGGACACACTACCTATTTAGCATCACTCCGTCATAAAAGCCTTATAAAACAGAAAAATACCCCCTCCACTGACATCTATTGCTATCTATTAGCATCGTTATCACTTAAGTGAGTTTGATAGCTCTCATTGACCCCCAAACAGCAAGAATGAATTGCTTTCATATTGCGCTGTAACATTTATGAAACATTCCTTCACTATTATAAGACTCAAATTTGTTTATGGTATCTACTCGCAGGAAGCTAACTCCATGAAGAATAATCCGAATCAATTTAACGACCCTACACTGAGCAATCCTACTCGCCGCAAACTGTTAATCGGTGGTGCCAGCGCTATTGGCATCACCCATTTTCTCGCTGGTGGTGTACTAGGGATGACTGGTGAAGCGCTAGCAGCCGACTTACCAACCAGTAATCTATTGGGATTCAAAGGCATTGCCGCTTCCACCGCAGATGAAGTGGTTATTGCCCCAGGTTACAAAGCCGAGGTGTTGATCTCATGGGGTGACCCTTTGGTGAATGGCGCTGCCGCATTCGATGCCAACGGTGGCAACAGTGCAGCCGACCAAGAAAAACAGTTTGGTGATAACAATGACGGTATGAGTTTCTTCCCAATTGATAAAAATCATGGCGTGATGGCGATCAATAACGAATACGTCAACGAGCAATACTTGTTCGCCCACGGTGGCACCCAAGCCAAAAGCCTGGATGATGTACGTAAATCCCAAGCCGCACATGGTGTGTCTATTGTTGCGGTAAAACGTATTGGTGATAGCCAACGCTGGGAAGTTGAGCGTCCTTCACGCTATAACCGCCGCATCACCGCCAATACTGAAATGCAATTCAGCGGCCCGGCTGCGGGGCATCCACAACTGCAAACTGCAGCCGACCCCTCAGGCCTCCGTGTCCTAGGTACACTCAATAACTGCGCCAATGGCAAAACCCCTTGGGGCACCTACCTGACCTGTGAAGAAAACTTCGAAACCTATTTTGGCACTCAGCAAACAGATTACAAAAATACGCCAGAGCAAAAACGCTATACCTTGAAGGCCAATGAACCTGAACGCAATTGGTCAACGTTTGACGATCGTTTCGATGTAGTGAAAAACCCCAACGAACTCAACCGATTCGGTTGGATTGTTGAGATCGATCCGATGAACCCAGAATCTACACCCATAAAGCGTACTGCTCTGGGGCGCTTCAAACACGAAAATGCCGCCGTGACGATAGCCAAAGATGGACGTCTTGTAGTTTATATGGGTGACGATGAGCGCGGGGAGCATATTTACAAGTTTGTCTCCAAAAACAAGTTCGATAGCGCCAACCCGGCAAATAACCGCAACCTCTTGGATGAAGGTAATTTGTACGTGGCTCAGTTTGACGGGGACAGCAATGGTACGCCGCTCAAGGGCACAGGACGTTGGATTGCTTTGGAGTTTGGCAAAAATGGCCTAACGCCGGAAAATGGTTTCAAAGATGCAGCGGAAATATTAATTTTCACACGCAAAGCCGCATCACACGTTGGCGCAACCAAGATGGACCGCCCTGAGTGGATAACAGTCAATCCGCATGATGGCCGTGTCTATTGCACCTTGACCAATAACAACAAACGTGGCGAAGATAACATGCCGCTCAATGCGGCGAATCCTCGCCCCAATAACGTTTATGGCCAGATTATTCGCTGGAGTGAAGCCGGTGATGCGACAGGCGATAATTTTACTTGGGACATGTATGTACTGGCTGGCAACCCACTAGCGCATCCGCAAGGCGTTAACCGCGGCACCCCAAACATTACGGCAGATAATACCTTTAACAGCCCTGACGGCCTGGGATTCGACAGTGCTGGCCGCTTGTGGATCCTCACCGATGGTAAATACAGCAACAAAGGTGATTATCTGGGGCAAGGCAATAACCAGATGCTGGCGGGCGATCCGCAAACTGGTGAGATCCGCCGCTTTATGGTCGGGCCAAAGTCATGCGAATTGACTGGACTCACCTTTACTCCAGACTATAAAACGATGTTTGTTAACGTTCAGCACCCAGGGGAAGAAGGAGACTCTCACTTCCCTCATAATAGCCCACGTCCACGCTCGTCTGTGTTAATGATTACTCGTGAAGATGGTGGCGTGATCGGCGCTTGAGGGTTGGCTATTTAACACATACCCAAGTTCAATGAAGTTGCAGGACAGTTTTGAACAGCGCTTGCGCTGGCTCCGAAGGAGCGAGGCCCCAACGGGGTGAGCCTCAGGGAAGAGGCAAATAATTGTAACAACACCCCTGCAGCTTGATTGCTGAATGGGTATAGATGGCAACGGGAACCGCTTTCCAGTACTATTTGACAGTTTTAAATCAATAAGGCTGGGTCAATGGTCACTACGTTGTTTAAAGATTTTCAGTTTGAAGCCGCACATCACCTACCTCATGTACCAGAAGGCCACAAATGCGGTCGCCTGCATGGGCACTCTTTTACAGTGCGTTTAGAAATCACTGGGGAAGTCGACCCCCACACTGGCTGGGTAATGGATTTTGCTGAGCTGAAAGGGATATTCAAACCGATTTGGCAGCGCCTTGATCACCATTATTTGAACGATATTCCAGGGTTGGAAAACCCAACCAGCGAAGTCCTCGCCGGTTGGATCTGGCAGCAACTGAAGCCGCAACTGCCAATTCTGTCGGCGGTGATGATCAAAGAAACCTGTAGCGCTGGCTGTGTGTACAAAGGTGAGTAAACCGATATCAGTAACTCATTGGGCTGTAAGGAAATAGCCCATATAGGCTAGAGTATCAGGCAATATTGAGGTACTTGTGCGTCTGCATTGAAAGCCGCCAATTACGAGCAATACAGGTTTCAATACATAGACGCGTTGCTTCTTCCTGCTGGCTGATGGGTTGTAAAGCGATAATACGCCGCTTTTCATCCTGCAATATCGCCAGCAGTTGATCTAATGCTTCAATATCACGTTCACGCCCAACCGGATGTTTGATCTCATCGGCGCGTATCAGCGCCTGTGGCAAGACCTGCAAGCCACCACGCATCTTCACTTTTGGCGAAACCGTCACCCAGGTATTAGGCGAACAGAGAACCTCATAAGTACCACTGGTTTCTATCTGGCAACTGTAACCCTGGCTCTCGAGCAAGGTGGTCAGTGGTATCAAATCATAGATACAAGGTTCCCCACCCGTAATAACGATATGGCGAGCGGTATAACCTTGCTGTTGGATCAACATCAGCAATTGTTCAGCACTGGCACTGCCCCATTGGCGGCTTTCAGAAGGTTTCAGCAGAATTTGCTGCATATCCACCTCCTGATGTGCTTCCTTTTCCCAAGTATGTTGGGTATCACACCAACTACACCCCACCGGGCAACCCTGCAAACGAATAAAGATAGCAGGCACACCAGTAAAATAACCTTCTCCCTGCAAGGTCTGGAACATCTCGTTAATTGGGTAGAGCATGGCATTCTCAATGTTGGCAAGGGCAAAAAAAGGGATTATTGCAGATCCTGCCGCGATGACCAAACCAGATACCGGTAAACCTTGCTCGAATGAGATCAAGCTTGGCTATCCGCAATATGTTGGCGCTATTCTTCGGTTTAATTGTAATAACTATGTAAATCCATTGTGACTTAACGCTCAAAAACGACACTATTTTAACTGATTTTTGCAGTTCATCTCACTATTTTCCTCGGTTAAAACGCCTATCCCATCACCTTTTAATAATTTAATTAATTGATTTTAAATTAAAATAATTTTTTGTTGCTTATTTTTACGCCTGCACTTCTCATGGTTGCATATGCTTGTACATACAAGTATATGTTAAGAAGCCCACCGCATTGTTATGGCTTGGTGCTGCTATTCACCACCAGGTCGTGGAATTTGTACCGATACCTAAGTTCATTCAAGTTGCAGGTCGACAGCAACGCAACCAAGCCCCGACCATGGGTCAATCCCATGAACGAGGCAAGCTAACACTGCTGCAGCTTGAATGGCGACGGGTATAAACTGCTAGAGGAAATAGCTGTGACGACAAATAACAAAATTCGCAACGTTGATATCCGTGCACCACGTGGCACACAATTAAACGCTAAAAGTTGGCTGACCGAAGCGCCACTGCGTATGTTAATGAACAATCTCGACCCAGAAGTGGCAGAAAACCCCCATGAGCTGGTGGTGTACGGCGGCATTGGCCGTGCTGCCCGCGACTGGGATTGCTACGACAAAATTGTTGCAACGCTTAAAACACTGGAAGATGACGAGACGTTACTGGTGCAGTCTGGCAAACCGGTAGGCGTGTTTAAAACTCACAGCAATGCACCACGCGTGCTGATTGCCAACTCGAACCTGGTTCCGCACTGGGCGACTTGGGAGCATTTCAACGAACTGGATGCCAAAGGCCTGGCGATGTATGGCCAGATGACGGCGGGCAGTTGGATCTACATTGGCAGCCAGGGCATCGTACAGGGCACCTATGAAACCTTCGTGGAAGCGGGACGCCAACATTATAATGATAACCTCAAAGGGCGCTGGGTATTAACCGCCGGCCTGGGTGGCATGGGCGGCGCTCAGCCACTGGCAGCAACCTTGGCGGGTGCCTGTTCACTGAATATCGAATGCCAACAGAGCCGTATTGATTTCCGTTTAAAAACCCGCTACGTCGATGAGCAAGCCAAGGATCTGGATGACGCCTTAGCACGTATCAAGAAATACACCCAAGAAGGTAAAGCTATTTCTATTGCCCTGTGTGGGAATGCAGCAGAAATTTTGCCTGAGCTGGTCAAACGTGGCGTACGCCCGGATATGGTCACCGACCAGACCAGTGCCCATGATCCGCTTAATGGTTACCTGCCAGCCGGCTGGAGCTGGGAAGAGTATCGTCGCCGTGCACAAAGTGAACCCGCAGTAGTGGTAAAAGCCGCTAAACAGTCAATGGCCACACACGTTGAAGCCATGTTGGCGTTCCAAAAAATGGGCGTTCCAACGTTTGACTACGGCAATAATATCCGCCAAATGGCGAAAGAAATGGGGGTCAATAACGCCTTTGATTTCCCTGGTTTCGTCCCGGCTTATATTCGCCCGTTGTTCTGCCGTGGTATCGGTCCATTCCGTTGGGCGGCACTCTCCGGTGATCCGCAAGATATTTTCAAGACAGACGCGATGGTGAAAGAGTTAATCCCTGACGATGCACACCTCCATCATTGGTTGGATATGGCACGTGAACGTATCAGTTTCCAGGGTTTGCCAGCGCGTATATGCTGGGTTGGCCTGGGGCAGCGTGCCAAACTTGGCTTAGCGTTTAATGAAATGGTACGCCGTGGTGAATTGTCTGCGCCTATTGTGATAGGTCGTGACCATCTGGATTCAGGATCAGTTGCCAGCCCTAACCGCGAAACCGAATCAATGAAAGATGGTTCTGATGCGGTCTCTGATTGGCCATTGCTCAACGCTTTACTTAACACCGCCAGCGGTGCAACCTGGGTTTCTCTGCATCACGGCGGTGGCGTCGGTATGGGCTTCTCCCAACACTCGGGGATGGTCATTGTTTGTGATGGCACGGATGAAGCCGCTGAACGTATCGCTCGTGTGTTGCATAACGATCCGGCGACCGGGGTAATGCGCCATGCCGATGCTGGTTACGACATCGCTATTGACTGTGCTCGTGAACAAGGCCTTAACTTACCTATGGTAGCTGCAACTCAAGGGGCTAAAGCATGAAATCATTGACTATTCGCCCAGGCAAAATGACCCTAGCCGAATTACGCCAAGTTTATCAACACCCGGTCTCACTGACCCTGGATGACCATGCCTACGGTGCTATCCAACAGAGCGTGGCTTGTGTTGAACGCATTGTGGCAGAAAACCACACCAGCTATGGTATCAACACCGGTTTCGGGTTACTGGCTTCCACCCGTATCGCCCGTGCAGATTTAGAGAATCTGCAACGCTCCATCGTGCTGTCACATGCTGCCGGCGTTGGTGCTGCAACCGATGATAATCTGGTTCGCCTGATTATGGTGCTGAAAATCAACAGTCTGTCTCGTGGGTTCTCAGGTATCCGTCTGGAGGTTATCCAGGCACTGATTGCATTGGTCAACACCGAAGTCTATCCCCACATCCCATTAAAAGGTTCTGTTGGTGCTTCTGGCGATTTAGCACCCTTGGCGCATATGAGTCTGGTGCTACTGGGGGAAGGTAAAGCCCGTTATCAAGGGGAGTGGTTACCAGCGACTCAGGCACTTGCCAAAGCGGGGCTGAAACCCTTAACACTGGCGGCCAAAGAAGGCTTGGCGTTATTAAACGGTACCCAGGTTTCCACCGCTTTTGCACTGCGTGGCTTGTTTGATGCTGAAGATCTGTATGCCGCAGCCACCGTCACCGGTAGTCTTACGGTTGAGGCCGCACTAGGTTCACGCAGCCCATTTGACCCGAGGATCCACCAAGTCCGTGGTCAACGTGGCCAGATCGATGCGGCTGCGGCTTACCGCCATCTGCTGGGCACACACAGTGCCATATCTGACTCACACCAAAACTGTGACAAAGTACAAGACCCTTATTCGCTGCGCTGCCAGCCACAAGTGATGGGTGCCTGCCTGACTCAGATCCGTCAAGCGGCAGAAGTGCTGGAGATTGAGTCCAACGCGGTTTCCGATAACCCGTTGGTCTTTGCTGAGCAAGGGGATGTGTTGTCTGGGGGGAATTTCCACGCTGAACCGGTCGCGATGGCCGCCGATAATCTGGCGCTGGCCTTCGCCGAGATGGGCTCCCTCTCAGAGCGTCGGATCTCTCTGATGATGGACAAACATATGTCACAGTTACCGCCGTTCCTGGTGGAGAATGGCGGCGTGAACTCTGGCTTTATGATAGCCCAAGTGACTGCAGCGGCGTTGACCAGCGAAAACAAAGCGTTGGCTCACCCGGCCAGTGTCGACAGTATCCCTACCTCTGCCAACCAGGAAGACCATGTTTCGATGGCACCGGCTGCCGGTCGCCGCCTGTGGGAAATGGCGGATAACGTGCGCGGTATTCTGGCGGTGGAGTGGCTGGCGGCCTGCCAAGGGCTCGATTTCCGTCACGGTCTGCAAACCAGTGAGGGGTTGGAACAAGCTCGTCGCTTGCTACGAGAACACGTCAGCTTCTACGATAAAGACCGTTTCTTCGCCCCGGATATCGAGGCGGCCAGTCAACTATTAATGACCGGCCAACTGACCGCTCTGGTCCCTGCCAAGTTACTGCCTAGCCAGGCGTAACCTCTTTAGGCTGTATCCTGCTGCAAGAGAGAGATACAGCCTATTCCATTAAAATAGAAAACCCGCCAAATACTGCGGCGGGTTTTCACTTAACTAGCTACTTAACTCTCTACTTAGCTCACAATCAAAGACTGATTACTGACCTTTAACTTCTTTCAGGCCATTAAACGGTGCACGGTTACCCAGTGCTTCTTCGATACGGATCAACTGGTTGTACTTAGCTACACGATCAGAACGGCTCATAGAACCAGTCTTGATCTGACCTGCTGCTGTACCCACCGCCAGATCAGCGATAGTCGCATCTTCAGTTTCACCTGAACGGTGAGAAATCACCGCAGTGTAGCCGGCGTCTTTAGCCATCTTGATAGCAGCCAGGGTTTCGGTCAGAGAACCGATCTGGTTGAACTTGATCAGGATAGAGTTAGCAATGCCTTTATCAATACCTTCTTTCAGGATTTTGGTGTTGGTTACGAACAGATCGTCACCCACCAACTGGATTTTGTCACCCAGCACTTTGGTCTGGTAGGCAAAACCGGCCCAATCAGACTCATCCAGACCATCTTCAATGGAAACGATTGGGTATTGCTTGGTCAAGTCTTCCAGGAAATGAGTAAACTCTTCGGAAGTAAACGCCTTGTTACCTTCGCCAGCCAGGACGTATTTACCATCTTTATAGAATTCAGAGGCTGCACAGTCCATCGCCAGAGTCACATCTTTACCCAGCTCATAGCCTGCCGCTTTCACCGCTTCGGCAATTACTGCCAATGCTTCTGCGTTAGAACCCAGGTTTGGCGCATAGCCACCTTCATCACCCACTGCGGTGTTCATGCCTTTGGCCTTCAGCACTTTTGCCAGGTGATGGAATACTTCAGAACCGATACGTACCGCTTCTTTCAGGGTTTTTGCGCCTACTGGCTGAATCATAAACTCTTGGATGTCGACGTTGTTGTCGGCGTGCTCACCACCGTTGATGATGTTCATCATTGGCAATGGCATAGAGAATTTGCCTGGAGTACCATTCAGTTCAGCAATATGCTCATACAGCGGCATACCTTTAGAGGCCGCAGCCGCTTTGGCGTTAGCCAGAGAAACCGCCAGGATAGCGTTAGCACCGAATTGAGATTTATTCTCGGTACCATCCAGATCGATCATGATCTTGTCGATGTTCGCTTGATCGCTAGCATCTTTACCCATGACTGCCTGAGCAATTGGGCCGTTTACTGCAGCAACGGCTTTCAGTACGCCTTTACCCAGGAAACGCGACTTGTCACCATCACGCAGTTCCAGTGCTTCACGAGAACCAGTAGATGCACCTGATGGCGCAGCAGCCAGACCGACAAAACCACCTTCCAGATGAACTTCAGCTTCAACAGTTGGATTGCCGCGTGAGTCGATAATTTCACGGCCAATGACTTTCACAATTTTAGACATACAGGTTTTCCTCAAGTCACAAGTTAAATTAAAACTCCAGACAAACAACGCGCGGTTTTAGCGCGCGCTGTCGACTAAAACTCTTATTTCTCCTGACGCTTCTGATAATCGGCCGCTGCCTTGACAAAACCAGCAAACAGCGGGTGACCATCACGTGGCGTCGAAGTAAATTCAGGGTGGAACTGGCAAGCGACAAACCATGGATGGTCAGGCAGCTCAATAATTTCAACCAGCTTGTTATCTGCAGAACGACCAGCAACACGTAAACCCGCCGCTTCGATCGGTTTCAACAGCATATTGTTCACTTCATAACGGTGGCGATGACGCTCAGTAATGGTGGGTTCGCCATACATTTTACGCACCAGACTATTGTCCGTCAGATGACATTGCTGACCACCAACACGCATCGTGCCACCGAGATCACTTTCTTCAGTACGGACCTCGACGTTACCTTCTTCATCACGCCATTCGGTAATCAAGGCCACTACCGGGTACTTACAATCTGGCACAAACTCAGTGGAGTTGGCGTTTTCCATCCCCACCACATTGCGGGCAAACTCCATCAATGCCACTTGCATACCCAAGCAGATGCCCAGATAAGGAATTTTGTTTTCGCGGGCATAGCGTGCAGTCATTACCTTGCCTTCTACGCCACGGTAACCGAAACCACCGGGGATCAGGATAGCATCCAGATCTTTCAGCACTTCTACACCACGGGTTTCAACATCTTGTGAGTCGATCAACTTGATGTTGACGGTCACACGATTTTTCAGGCCCCCATGTTTCAGCGCCTCAATCACTGACTTATAGGCATCGGGCAGTTCGACATATTTGCCCACCATACCTATCGTCACTTCACCACCCGGATTGGCTTCCTGGTAAATCACCTGTTCCCATTCAGAGAGATTCGCTTCAGGCGGCGTCAAACCGAATCGTTTACAAATATAGTCATCTAACCCCTGAGACTTCAATAGCGCAGGAATTTTATAAATAGAATCAATATCTTTTAGGGAGATAACTGCCTTTTCCGGCACATTACAGAACAGCGCGATTTTTGCACGTTCATTGGCTGGAACGGTGCGATCAGAACGACAAATCAGGATATCTGGCTGAATACCAATGGAAAGCAACTCTTTCACCGAGTGTTGGGTCGGTTTGGTTTTCACTTCACCCGCAGCAGCCAGATAAGGCACCAACGTCAGATGCATATACAGCGTGTGTTCACGGCCTACTCCAACGGCCATCTGACGGATAGCTTCCAAGAACGGCAAGGATTCGATATCGCCAACGGTGCCGCCAATTTCAACCAGAACCACATCGTGGCCTTCGCCGCCTTCAATGATGCGTTCTTTAATGGCGTTAGTGATATGAGGGATGACCTGTATCGTCGCCCCCAAATAGTCACCACGGCGCTCTTTACGCAATACATCAGAGTAGATACGGCCGGTGGTGAAATTATTACGGCGCGTCATTTTGGTACGGATAAAGCGTTCGTAGTGACCGAGATCCAGATCAGTTTCTGCGCCGTCTTCGGTGACGAAAACTTCCCCATGCTGGATCGGGCTCATGGTGCCCGGATCCACATTGATATATGGGTCCAGCTTCATGATGGTAACATTGAGGCCACGGGCTTCAAGAATAGCTGCCAGAGAGGCTGCAGCAATGCCTTTACCCAGAGAGGATACGACCCCGCCAGTCACAAAAATATAATTAGTTGTCATGCTGAACCTGAGAGTTTAGGTTTAAAGACGATGGAAGAACCAAGACGGGAAAACAGTATACCCGAACCTCTCTTGACCTACAAATGATCGTTTTGCCATCCATCATCTCTGTCACCGCCGCGAGTTTATCCAGGTAAAGCCGCCCAAGAAATCATAAAAATGCTTTAAAAAACAAAAATAAAGCAAAGATCAGCCAATAATCCGTCTTCTGTGGCTATATCTCTATAAAACGCTATAAAAAACCTGCAATTCAGTTTGTTAACCTTAGCTAGCGTCTCGCCCCATCATCTGGCACTCTGCAACCTGCATGGGGCTGGCGGAACCTCACCGGGCGATTCAGCAACGACATGCAACCGAGCTTAACCGTTTCAGCTTAAGCAAGTATTGTCGGCGATCAAACAACCGACAGGGTTTGTCCATCATGTTTCCTGCTGGCTTTCTTGTTTTTTTATCTGCTGCCAGGCGGCTTCCATCTGCTCCAGCGTCGCTTCCTGCAGAGCTAACCCCTGCTGCTGTATGATCTCTTCTACCTGACGAAAACGGCGCTCAAACTTGCGGTTGGCCACCTGTAAGGCATTTTCCGCTTTGTGCCCAAGATGGCGGGAAAGATTAACGGTAGCAAACAGCAGATCGCCGATCTCCTCTTGCAGTTTCTGTTCATCCACCACCGCTTGCCGTACTTCATGCATCACTTCGTCAAGCTCTTCGCGCACTTTACCCACGACTGGCTCCAAGGTGTGCCAGTCAAACCCCACTGCCGCACAACGCTGCTGAATCTTATGTGCTTTCATTAATGCGGGTAAGGCATTGGGAATATCATCCAGCACTGAATGCAACGCTTTCTCTGCTCGTTCTTCAGCCTTCAGTTGTTCCCAACGCACAGAAACAGCCTGGCTATCCGCCGCATGAGCATCACCAAAGATATGTGGATGGCGGCGCTCCAGTTTGTCGCTGATGGCATTACACACCTGTTCGAAATCAAACAGCCCTTGCTCCTGCCCCATCTGAGCATAGAACACCACCTGGAACAGGAGATCACCCAGTTCATCGCGCAGATCGGCGTAATCCTGGCGTTCAATAGCATCCAACACTTCGTAAGTTTCTTCCAGCGTATAGGGCGCAATGCTGGCGAAAGTCTGCTTGCGGTCCCAAGGGCAACCCGCTTGTGGGTCGCGCAAGGTTCTCATAATGGCCAGCAAGCGTTGCAGTGAAGAGGTTTGGCTCATGTTAATCTCTCAGTAAAAATAGGCACAACACGCCCCAAACGCAGGGCAAAGCAAACACCCAAGGGAACAGATAAATACCGCCCCCAAGCCGCTTGAATGACGAAATCAAACGCACTTACTTGCCATGCAGGCGCTTGGCATCTATCACATCAGGTAATTGATTGAGCTTGGCCAATACACGCCCCAGCACTTGCTGATTGTAGATTTCAATGTCCATATCGATTGTCGCCAACTGCTTTTTCGTATCGCTACGGCTGGCAACACCCAATACATTAACTTTTTCGTTAGCCAGGATGGTGGTGATATCCCGTAGCAAGCCACTACGATCATTGGCCAACACCCGCACTACCAGCGAATAACCGCTGGAATAGCTTTCCCCCCAGACCGCATCAACAATACGCTCTGGCGCGTGAGACCTGAGCTCGGCCAGTTGATCACAGTCGGAACGGTGGATCGAGATCCCCCGACCCTGAGTGATAAAACCAACGATGTCATCACCCGGGATCGGTTGGCAGCAGCGGGCGATGTGGTGCATCAGATTACCGACGCCTTCAACCACCACGCGCCCGTTATCTTTACTACGAACCCCTGCCCCAGGTGCTTTATGTTGGGTCAACTGCTGCAATGCCTGGCGATCCTGCTCTTCAGCACTGGGTTGGTTAAGCTTATTTTGCAGGAAGTTGATCATCTGATTAAGACGAATATCACCACCGCCGATCCCCGCCAACACTTCATCCAGCGAGTTAACGTTATAACGTGGTATCAACAGCTTTTCAGCTTCCCGTAGGCTGATGCCTAGATGCTCCAGCTCATTGTCCAGCATCTGCCGCCCGGCCAGGATATTTTTATCGCGATCCTGTTTGCGGAACCAGTTGTGGATCTTCGAACGCCCACGGCTGGTGGTAATATAACCCAGGTTCGGGTTCAACCAGTCTCGGCTAGGATTCGGCTGCTTCTGAGTGATCACCTCGACCTGATCGCCCATTTGCAACTGATAGGTAAAGGGCACGATACGACCACCAATTTTGGCACCAATGCAACGGTGGCCGACATCGCTATGGATGTGGTAGGCAAAATCGAGGGGCGTGGAACCGGTGGGAAGATCTATCACGTCACCTTTAGGGGTAAACACATAGACGCGGTCATCAAAAACCTGGCTGCGAACTTCGTCGAGCATTTCGCCAGAATCAGCCATCTCTTCTTGCCAGGCAATCAGTTTACGCAGCCAGGCAATACGCTCTTCATAACCCGAACGTATTGTCGCCACCGCGCCTTCTTTATATTTCCAGTGCGCAGCAACACCCAGTTCAGCATCTTCATGCATTTGACGGGTACGGATCTGGATCTCCAGCGTCCTTCCTCGCGGCCCAAAAACCACAGTATGAATCGACTGGTAGCCGTTCGGTTTCGGGTTGGCGACATAATCGTCAAACTCATCTGGCAGATGACGAAAGTGCGTATGCACAATACCCAATGCGGCATAGCAATCCTGCAAGCGTTCTACCACCACCCGCACGGCACGCACATCGAATAACTCATCGAACGCCAGCGACTTTTTCTGCATCTTGCGCCAGATGCTATAAATGTGTTTCGGGCGGCCATAGATCTCTGCCTTGATCCCTTCCTGATTCATCTCAGTACGCAGTACAGCGACAAAGTCATCGATATACTGCTCACGATCAATACGGCGTTCATGTAACAGCGTAGCAATACGTTTATATTCGTCAGGATGCAGGTAACGAAAGCAGAAATCTTCCAATTCCCATTTTAATTGACCAATACCGAGACGATTGGCTAATGGCGCATAAATATTGAAACACTCTTTAGCTGCCAGCACCCGCTCATCTTCAGGAGCATCTTTCACTTCGCGCAAGTGAGCGATCCGCTCAGCCAGCTTGATCACCACACAACGGAAATCTTCTACCATCGCCAGCAGCATACGGCGCACGTTGTCGAGCTGTTCTGAGCCCAACGAATCGTTCTGTGTCGCTTTCAGTTGCCGGATGGCATCCATATCACGCACGCCGTGAACCAACGAGGTGATATCAGAACCGAACTCTTCAGTCAGCGTCGCTTCCGGCAAAATACCGGCATCCACCAGCGGGAACAGGAGCGCGGCGCGCATACTGTCGTTATCCATACTGAGGGTGGAGAGGATCTCCACCATTTCCAGACCTCGCCCCAGCAATAACAGCCTATCTCCGTGGCTTTGGGTCTGTTGCTCACAATAATTCCAGGTTGTGGCTAACCGCTCACATGACTGCAGGCTGGGAAGCTTTAAGCTAGCTATCCAATCATCAAGCGCAAACTCCCCCGCCGTATTCAGATGTGCACTTCTTACCGCAACCATAACTATCCCCTACTTTAGCGCTCCTGACGCCTTGATAAACAGCGCCATGGATTCAAGATGCCCCGTATGTGGAAACATGTATCACATCCGCACACGAACCAGATGGTAACCGGCGGCCAGTAACACTTTGCTATCACAAGCCAGTGTCGATGGATTACAGGAAACGTAAACCACACGTTCTGGTGCCAATTTTACAATATGTGACATCACACCGGCAGCGCCAGCGCGGGCAGGATCCAGCATCACCTTATCAAACCCTTGAACTGCCCAAGGTTGCTGTACGACAACCCCCTCCAGATCCTCATGGAAAATGACACATTCATCAGTAAATTCTTATGGGCGTTATATTGCCCATTAGCAACCAGTGTGGCAACACCTTCAACCCCTACCACCGATCACAAAGACGGTTTTACCTTGGTAACGAGCCACCCCTTTGCCAAATGAATCAAGCTCAGTCACCGTTACGGTTAATAATTGTGTTGTTGCTCGGGTCGTCACACGGCGTTTGGAAGAGTAGAATTGAGCCATAGTTGTCGATCGAATGCTGGTTCATTGTTAGGATTAGCTATCTGATTCTCCCAAATTGGAATCCCATGACCAAATACAGCTTACGCGCGCGCATGATGATCCTGATCCTGGCACCGACATTATTGATCGGTTCACTGCTCAGCACCTTCTTTGTTGTGCATCGCAACAACGAGTTGCAGAAGCAGCTTATTGATGCGGGTAGCAGTATTATTGGGCCTCTGGCGGTCGCCAGTGAATACGGCATGACCTACCCCAGTCGAGAATCGGTCAAACAACTGGTTAGCCTGCTGCATCGCCGCCATTCGGATATTGTACGTTCAATTGCCGTCTTTGATGCCCATAACAATCTGTTTGCCACCTCTAATTCCCACTCTAATTACACGCAATTGCAGTTACCGAAAGAAGTCGCCATTCCTTCTGAATTGATGCTGACGCGAAGAGGGGACTCGTTGATTTTGCGCACCCCTATCTTGTCTGAAAATCAATACTCAGATGAAAGTACCAACAACGAAACGCCTCATGATAACAATCTCGGCTATGTGGCCATCGAGATCGATTTACAATCGGTACGCTTGCAACAGTACAAAGAGATTTTCGTTGCAACATTATTACTCTTGTCGTGCATGTGCATCGCCATTTTGTTTGCTTACCGTTTAGTACAGGGCGTGACAGCGCCTATCCGCAATATGGTTAACACCGTTGACCGCATCCGTCGTGGGCAATTGGATAGCCGAGTGGAAGGCTCTATGCTCGGTGAGCTGCAGATGCTGAAAAACGGTATCAACTCCATGGCGATGTCGCTGACCGCTTACCATGAAGAGATGCAGCAAAATATTGATCAGGCGACATCCGATCTGCGTGAAACCCTTGAGCAGATGGAGATCCAGAACATTGAACTGGATTTGGCGAAAAAGCGCGCCCAAGAAGCAGCACGTATCAAATCTGAGTTCCTGGCGAATATGTCCCATGAACTGAGGACCCCACTCAATGGTGTTATCGGTTTTACTCGCCAGATGTTAAAAACCGAACTCAGCACCACCCAGACAGATTATTTACAAACCATTGAGCGCTCAGCCAATAACCTGTTGTCTATCATTAATGATGTGTTGGACTTCTCCAAACTGGAGGCCGGTAAGCTGGTACTGGAACATATTCCATTCTCGCTGCGCGAAACGCTAGACGAAGTGGTCGTTTTGCTCGCCCCAAGTGCCCATGAAAAAGGGCTGGAACTGACGCTGGATGTACAAAATGATGTTCCTGAGCAAGTGATTGGTGATGCATTGCGCCTACAGCAGATCGTCACCAATTTGTTGGGTAACGCAGTGAAGTTTACTGAAACCGGCAATATCGATATCCGTGTGGAACAACGTAACCAGTTGGAACGACAGGTAGAATTGGAAATACAGATCCACGATACTGGCATCGGGATTTCCGAACGCCAGCAGTCACAACTGTTCCAAGCCTTCCGCCAAGCGGATGCCAGTATTTCTCGCCGCCATGGGGGGACCGGGTTAGGTCTGGTGATCACCCAGAAACTGGTGAAAGAGATGGGAGGAGACATCTGTTTTCACAGCCAATTAAACCGTGGATCCACCTTCTGGTTCCATATTACGCTGGATCTCAATGAAGGCATGTTGTCATTACCGCCAAGCCTACCCGATCTGCGGGGTAAAACACTGGCCTACATCGAAGCTAACCCTGTTGCAGCACAGGCGACGCTGAATATGTTAAGCGCCACCCATTTGCTGGTGACGCATTCTCCTACACTCGACCAGTTACCAAGAGATTCCTATGATTTCCTGCTGGTAGGTATCCCCATTCCTTACCGAGAAAATATCACCCATCATCGTGATAAGTTAGAAGAGGCGTTGACGATTGCCGACCGCGTGATCCTGGCTTTACCGAGCCAATCGCAAATCGACGCCGAGGAGATGAAAAAACTGGGGGCGATTGGCTGCCTAACCAAGCCCATCAGTAGCAGCCGTTTGTACCCATTACTACGTCTGGAGCCCCCTCAGCGCTCAAGTACACTGACGACAGAACGTAAGCGCCTACCACTGACCGTCATGGCGGTGGATGATAACCCGGCCAACCTGAAACTGATTGGCACCCTGTTGCAAGAGCAAGTGGAAAAAACGTTGCTGTGCGAAAGCGGGGAGGAAGCTATCGCATTAGCACGTGATAATGTTCTGGATATGATCCTGATGGATATTCAGATGCCTAACATTGATGGTATCCAAGCCAGCGAGCTGATCCACAAAATGCCGCATCACAACTCGACCCCCATCGTGGCGGTAACGGCCCACGCAGTCAGTGGTGAACGCCAACACCTGTTACAAGCCGGAATGGATGACTATCTGGCAAAACCCATTGATGAAGCCATGCTGACACGAGTGCTTTCACGTTATCTCAACGCCAAAGTCGAACCCGAACCGTTAAAATCCCGTAGCCCATCTGACGCTGCTCTGGCCTTGGATTGGTCATTAGCATTGCGCCAGGCCGCCAATAAAGACGATCTCGCTCGTGACTTGCTACAAATGTTGATTGAGTTTCTACCACAGGTCAGTGAACGGGTGAAAGGCCTATTGGATGGACAATCAGACGAAGGCATTCTCGATCTGATCCACAAGTTGCACGGTAGTTGCAGTTATAGCGGTGTCCCACGTCTGAAACAGCTCTGTTTCTATCTTGAACAACAGCTACGCCAAGGGGTTGACAGCCACGATCTTGAGCCGGAATGGTTAGAACTGCTGGATGAGATCGAACTGGTGAAAACTGAGGCGAGCTTCCAACTGGGGTCATGATGCAAAAACTGGGGTCATGATGCAAAAAACCAGCCACTGGGGAAAACCAGTGGCTGGGGTATAGAACAGAAAATCTTACTGCATCAACAAATACTTTATTGCATCAACAAATACAGCTTCGTGTCACCACGTTGGATGTTCAGCGCCAATACCGAAGGTTTGCTGTCGATAATTTTGCGCAGCTCACCCAGGTTTTCAACGGCTTGTTGGTTTACCCCGAGGATCAGGTCACCTTTTTTCAGGCCAATGCGTGCTGCAGCACTGCCAGCTTTTACATTGTCTACTTTCACCCCTTTTTCTTTGCCAGAATTGTTACTTAATTCCGCGCCTTCGATACCGGTATAAATATTACTGGAATCAACTTGTGAATGACTCCCCTGCTCCAGCGTCAACTCGATATTCAGTGGTTTACCGTCACGGATAAGGCCTAAGGACATCTTGGTGCCAATTGGCAGGCTACCAATCTCAGCTCGGAATGAAGCAAAGCTGGAAATGGCTTTACCATTCATGCTGACAATAACGTCACCGGCTTTAACGCCCGCTTTATCAGCAGAAGACTTTGGCACTACCTGGCTGATAAATGCACCGCGCTGAGCATCCACTTTCATCGCCTGAGCCAGATCGGAGTTCAGTTCAGTGCCCATAATACCTAGCTCACCGCGTTTCACCTGGCCGTATTCCACCATTTGCGCCGTCAGGTTTTTCACCATATTGCTGGGAATAGCAAAACCGATACCGATATTACCGCCATCCGGCGCCAGGATCGCGGTATTGATCCCGATCAGTTCGCCATTCAGATTCACCAGTGCCCCACCGGAGTTACCCCGGTTGATTGCCGCATCGGTCTGGATAAAGTTCTCGTAATTTTCGATATTCAAACCACTACGCCCCAGAGCTGACACTATCCCAGAGGTTGCGGTTTCCCCCAAGCCATAAGGATTACCAATCGCGACGGTATAGTCACCCACACGCAATTGCTCAGAATCTGCCATCTTGATGGCGGTCAGATTTTTGGCCTCTTTCAATTGGATCAGCGCGATATCTGAACGAGGATCCTTACCAATCACTTTAGCTTCGAAGCGACGGCCATCACTCAACTGCACCTGAATTTTAGTGGCATTGTCTACCACATGGTTGTTGGTCACCACATAACCTTTAGCGGCATCAATAATGACGCCAGAACCGAGAGACTTGAAGGGTTCTTTGATACCTTGATCAGCAGCTCCGCCCTGCCCCCCTTGACCAGCCGCCCCTTGGCACATGGGTGATGCTTGGAAAGGTGAGCCCTCTTGGCAGAATGGCGAATTATCACCAAAGAATTGCTGGAACTGTTGAGGCATTCTCTGTCTATTCACCGTGGTGCTGCCTTCAACATTGATGCTCACCACAGAAGGCATCACTTTTTCCAACATGGGGGCTAAACTGGGTAATTGCTGGGCAGTAGCAGTAGATGCAGCAGCACTTTCTGCTGCAGTCGCGCTGGTCACCACTGGCCCTAAAGCCATACCCACACTGAAAGCCAAGGCGCTTAAAACCAATGCTGTCTTTTTCATCTGTATATCTCTTAAAAGTCGTTTAATTAAATACGGTGGTCTGGATGCTTAGTAAGAGCCTGTAAATAAGCCGAAGTTCCAATACCGTCATCAGCCAATAGTAAACAAATATTCTCCGTCTTTACAAAACTCGAAATATTACTCAGCAGCCATTAAACGACGATATTCATCATAGGCATACAGATCAGTCATACCACTAATATAATCCTGTAATAAACGTGCTCGATAATAATATTCTCTCACTGTCAATTGCTCGGCGGAAAGATGCTGTAAACCGCTAACTGCCTCCACGTAGGCTAATCGATGCTTGGTAGATAGCTTATGATATAACCGCGTTTCAATAGGGAATGCGCGATGGCTATCTTCGCGTACCAACTGACTAAAATCCGCTTGGGACATCGCCAACAATGGACTGTAAATATCCAGTAATCCATTGATTACCCGATACCCCTGTAACTCGAGCTGCTCCACCTCTGGGTGATTGAACACCTTCTTAAATGCGACGTTTTTAAAAACCTGAAGCAATTTACAGGCTGGACTGTCATCCTCTAACAGCGCACCGTTAAATCGGCCATGATATACCGCATCCAGATTATCAATAAAACGCTGTGCCGCGTGGGGAACTAACCTGGCCACGGTAAATACCCGTAGGTACATGAAAAACTGGTCTTCCGAACTGCGACGTGCGCCACTAGATTCAATTTTTCCAAACGCGCTAGCAACGGTTTTATCAAACAGGTCCCCAGGCGTAATATCTCCCCACTCTTTCACTAAATGTTGATAAAGCTGCTCAACGGTAAATATTTTTTTCTCAACAGCATCTTCCAAGTCGGCCACACAATAAGAAATATCATCAGCGGCCTCCATAATATAGGTCAGTGGGAAACGATCAAATTCGCCCATATTCAATTCACGCCGCAAGCGTTCGACAAAGCTCTCTTCCGCCAGATAAAAACCCGGTTTTTTCATCAGATAATGGTGACTGGCCGGAATTTCATCTGACCAATAGGCGGGGCGAGTATATTTTAAAATGCAGCCCACTTGGGCATAGGTCAAATTCAGTTTCAGCAGTGTATGCACCAAGCGAATTGCCTGCGCATTCCCTTCAAAATGGCTGAGGTCTTGACGAATACGGCTGCGCAAGCGGTTCAGGTCGCTCTCCCCGGCACGCAGACGCAAGATGTCAACTTGGCAGCGGTCATGGCTACTTGGCTCACTACCGCAATTAGCCGGATCGAGACGCTGGTGGAACCAGTCTTTAATCGCCGATTCACCGAAATGACCAAAGGGAGGGTTGCCGATGTCATGCATCAGACACGCCATCTCGACAATACTTTCAAAAGGATCAAGTAACTTACTCAGGCCCAACGTATCAATACGCTGCTCCTGCTTGAAGCGGTTCAGGATCTCTTTGGCAATATGCCGCCCGACCTGTTGAACCTCCATTGAGTGCGTGAGACGACTACGCACTGCTGCATTACGCTCCAATGGAAATACTTGGGTTTTCTGCTGCAAACGACGGATCGCTGCCGAGTTAACAATACGCCCGCGATCGCTCTCAAACTGTCGGACAATATCATACTCCTCTTCGGCTTCAATTCGTTTGCTGAATGGCCGTTGAAAGCTGATCTTCTGTTTAAAATCGATCACCGACATCTGTTTCCCCTACCGTTGCACATTCCTACTGTGATAACAATTCCCCGCTGCAGATGCAACGTTATTGCCGATTATCTCTCGCTGCGAGCCATGATAAACTATGGCACAATTTCCATACCCTATCAGTGAGAGTGAGTGATGAAAGTAGGCATTATCGGTGCAATGGAGCAAGAAGTGGCATTACTGCGCGAGCAGATTGTTAACCGCCAGACGATTCAACGTGCAGGTTGTGAAATCTATACCGGTCAAATCAATGGTGTTGACGTGGCGTTGCTCAAGTCCGGCATTGGTAAAGTCGCTGCAGCATTGGGGACCACTTTACTGCTGGAACACTGCAAACCTGACGTCGTCATCAATACCGGTTCCGCCGGTGGCCTGGCCCCTACTCTGAACGTGGGCGATATCGTAGTCTCTGAAGAGGTACGCTATCACGATGTCGATGTGACTGCCTTTGGTTATCAACCCGGTCAAATGGCCTGTTGCCCTGCGGCGTTTATTGCCAACGAGGCGTTGATCGCCCTGGCTGAAAGCTGCATCGAACAACTCGATCTGCATGCCGTGCGGGGTTTGATTTGCAGTGGTGATGCTTTCATTAACGGAGCCGAACCCTTGGCGCGGATCCGTGCCCATTTCCCAACTGTTGCCGCTGTTGAGATGGAGGCAGCGGCTATTGCCCATGTCTGCCACTTGTTCTCAACACCGTTTGTCGTAGTTCGTGCTATTTCTGATGTTGCTGACCAGCAGTCACATATCAGCTTCGACGAATTCCTGCTGGTAGCAGCCAAACAGTCTTCGCTGATCGTCAATGCCATGCTGCAAACGCTGGGCAAACGTGATTAATGTGAAAGCGCGTTTCTCCATCCTGTTATGCTGGCTGGTTTGCTGGGCAGTGCTACCCATTCATGCTGCTCAGCGTGTTATCAGCCTGGCACCCAGCACCACTGAACTCGCTTATGCGGCGGGCATGGGTGATACCTTGCTGGCTGTCAGTGCCTATTCCGATTACCCCCCAGAAGCCCAAAAACTGGAACAGGTAGCTTCTTGGCAAGGGGTCAATGTCGAACGGGTGTTGGCGTTAAAGCCGGACTTGATCCTGGCATGGCGTGGCAGTACTCCCCAGCGGGTACTGGATCAATTCGCCGCTTTCGGCATCCCTATTTTCTATGCAGATGCAAAAAATATTGATGACATCGCTCACTCGCTGGATGCCCTGGCCCAGTACAGCCCTCATCCACAGCTGGCCCATCAAGCAGCACAAGCAATCCGCCAGCAAGTCGCAGAACTGAAAGCCCGCTATGCCAATAATCCTTCCCCTCGGGTGTTGTTGCAATTCGGTACCCAGCCATTGTTCACCAGTTCTGCGGCTACACTGCAAAGTCAGGTGCTCTCTTTATGTGGTGCAGAGAATATCTTTGCAGATAGCCGAGTCCCTTGGCCACAAATCAGCCGTGAGCAGGTACTGGTGAGAAAACCACAAGCCATCGTCATTAGCGGTAGCCCACAGCAAATCGCCAATGTGAAAGCTTTTTGGGCCCCACAATTGGCCGTGCCGGTTATCGCGTTAGATGAAGATTGGTTTAGCCGCGCCGGACCACGCATCGTATTGGCGGCGCAATCGTTATGTAGTCAATTGGCGGAGATTCACTGATGATAGGGTATAACCTGATGTTATGGTTAGATATTCTTGGCACTGCGGTGTTCGCTATCTCGGGAGTATTACTGGCCGGTAAGCTGCGGATGGATCCTTTTGGCGTGTTGGTGCTGGGGGTGGTAACGGCCATCGGCGGCGGAACAATCCGTGATATGGCATTAGCTAATGGCCCGGTGTTCTGGGTAAAAGATCCTACCGATCTGATAGTGGCCATGCTCACCTGTGTGTTGACGCTACTACTGGTACGTCAGCCACGCCGATTACCTAAGTGGATCCTGCCAGTACTGGACGCCATCGGCCTGGCCGTGTTTGTCGGCATTGGCGTCAATAAAGCCTTCGATGCGGGTAGTGGGCCATTAGTGGCTGTCTGCATGGGCGTTATCACTGGCGTTGGTGGCGGTATCATCCGCGATGTGCTGGCACGTGAAATTCCAATGATCCTGCGTACAGAAGTCTATGCCACCGCCTGTATTATTGGCGGAACAGTGCACGCCGCCACGTTCTATATCCTTGGTATCTCGCTGCAACAGGCGATGATGCTAGGTATGGTGATTACTCTGGGGATCCGCCTGGCAGCAATTCGTTGGCATTTGAAATTACCGGCATTTGTTCTCGAACAGTAGTTATCGAACAATAGTCCTGCAGTTACCTCTTGGTCTGCGAACGCCCCCATAGATGGCCTACCGGTGTTCATTCAAGCTGCGAAATCGTTGCCTGCAACTTGAATGAACCTGGGGGCAAACCCCTGGGGCGCCACCGTAACCCCAGCATTCGGGTTGTGTTGTAGAGCAAACATAACATCAAATACTGAATGAGGAGCCACAACCACAAGTGGTTTTAGCATTGGGATTAACCACGACAAAGCGGGAACCTTCCAGCCCCTCGGTATAATCCACTGCCCCACCCACCAGATATTGCAGACTCATCGGGTCAACCACCAACTCAACCCCTTGCATTTCAATCGTGGCATCCCCTTCATTGACCTTATCGTCAAAGGTGAAACCATACTGGAATCCACTGCAACCACCACCGGTAATGTAAACCCGCAACTTAAGGTTTGGATTCTCTTCATCAGCAATCAGGTCTTTTACCTTATTTGCTGCTGCCTCAGTAAATTTCAGGGGCAGTGCTGCTTCATCGCTCATACTCTTTACTCCCAACCATGTTCTGCATCAGGGATGCCAAGGATACCTGATCAATATCTTCAATTATCGCTACCTGTCGCCATTCAAGCGTCAAGGTTGTCGGCTACAACTCGATAAACCTGAGTATAATACCTGAGTGTTGCATTCAAGTATTCACTAATTTGTCGCATTCTATCTCGCTGTTTCCCCCAACTATCGTCCTCCGCCCTTGCCACCATGATAAGAACAGGGATTTTATCCTGACGCATAAACAGGCGAACTTTGTCACAACGTCTCAAACGTGGTTTCGTTGTTACTGGAGATTGCAGCGGAAATTCAGACATAATGAGTTATTCATTATCGATGTGAAAAATAGTACCCATACCTAAGCCAACTATTCTATACAATAACCGGGTCAAATCATCCAAATATAAACTCAGGAGCAAGTTGTTTATGAGCCTACACAGTAAGTCCGAAAGTCTGTACGCCCAGGCGCAACAGTTAATCCCAGGTGGAGTTAACTCCCCAGTGCGTGCATTCACCGGTGTAGGTGGTACCCCGCTGTTTATCGCACATGCTGATGGCGCTTATCTGTTTGATGTCGACGGTAAAGCTTATATCGATTATGTCGGTTCCTGGGGGCCAATGGTATTAGGCCACAACCATCCCGCTATCCGTAACGCCGTCATCGAAGCAGCACAACGTGGCTTGAGCTTCGGTGCCCCCACGGAAATGGAAGTCAAAATGGCGGAATTGGTCACCAATCTGGTACCAACGATGGATATGGTTCGTATGGTGAACTCTGGCACTGAAGCGACCATGAGCGCCATCCGACTGGCTCGTGGCTATACCCACCGTGACAAAATCATCAAGTTTGAAGGCTGTTACCATGGGCACGCCGACTGCCTGCTGGTAAAAGCGGGATCCGGCGCGTTAACCTTGGGTCAACCCAATTCACCAGGTGTACCTGCAGACTTTGCCAAGCACACCTTAACCTGCACCTATAACGACCTCGATTCTGTACGTCGCGCATTTGAACAATATCCGGCCGAGATTGCCTGTATCATCGTTGAACCAGTCGCTGGCAATATGAACTGTATTCCGCCGTTGCCTGAGTTTCTACCCGGTTTGCGCGCGTTATGTGACCAATATGGTGCACTATTGATTATTGATGAGGTGATGACTGGTTTCCGTGTCGCACTCGCCGGGGCGCAAGCTTACTATGAGGTGGAACCGGACCTGACCTGCCTGGGCAAGATTATTGGTGGGGGAATGCCAGTAGGTGCTTTTGGTGGCCGCCGAGAGGTGATGGAGGCGTTAGCCCCTACAGGGCCGGTGTATCAGGCCGGTACATTGTCGGGTAACCCGATTGCTATGGCCGCTGGTTTCGCCTGCCTGAACGAGGTAGCACAAGTGGGTGTTCACCAGACACTGACCGAATTAACCACCAAGTTGGCAGAAGGCCTGTTGCACGCAGCAAAAGATCAGAATATCCCATTAGTTGTCAATCACGTGGGGGGCATGTTTGGTCTGTTCTTTACCGATGCGCCAAGCGTCACCTGCTATCAGGATGTGATGAAGTGCGATGTCGAGCGCTTTAAACACTTTTTCCACCTGATGCTGGATGAAGGGGTTTATCTGGCCCCCTCAGCCTTTGAAGCCGGGTTTATGTCTATTGCCCATAGTGATGAAGACATCCAGCGCACCATCGATGCTGCTCGCCGTTGTTTCGCCAAACTGTAATCCTCTTACGGGCGCATAGCGCCCGTCATTTCTGCATGCTGACAAGATCTTGTTGCCAATCCTCACAGCAATGCGCCGTAAATTGTCAGCAACGCCACCACAACCACCACAAACAGTGTGACCTTGCGCGCTAACAACACGGCTGCACGCGGTGTCTGTACGGGATCGGTATGAGGTTCGCGCGCCAGTGAAAACTGCGCCAAACGCGTCAATACTTGATACTGTGAAGTGTGACGGTCCCACAACGAAGCAAACCACGCAGGCAATGCCTTTTCACCGTGCCCCAACAAGGCATAAACCACCCCCGCCAGACGTACCGGGATCCAATCCAGGCAATGTAGTAAGGACTCTATCCCCGCCTGAGAACGCTCCAGTGGCGAATGATGGCGGGCCAACCAGGTTTGATAAGCCCGCAGAAATGCATATCCCGCCAAGGCGATTGGCCCATAAGGCCCGCACACCACAAACCAGAACAGCGGTGCCAGATAATAACGGTAGTTAATCCATAACAAGGCATTCTGTAGTTCACGCAGGCGCTCTTCTACGCTCCCATTCACAGGCAAACCATGAATCAGTGACAACTCTTCCGCCATCTGATCACTGGCATGGCTATCTCCTTGCTGCGCAGCCTGCAGATAGGCTCGATAATGTTGACGTATCGCCCCGGCCCCCACACACAACAGGCCAATCGCTATCCACAACAGTAATGAAACGACGCCAAACAGCAGGCCCCGTAACAGCCATAAGATAGCCCATACTAAAGCCATCCAGGCCAAGGTCATCACCAGCGTCCGCAACAAGGAGAAACGATGCTGACGCTGAAACACTACGTCAAGATAGTGATCCAATTGCCAGTGCTCACCCTGTTTAAATAGACGTTCCCACGCCAAAACCAGTAATAGCGTAAATAGCGTCATCAGCTCATCCTCACCTTGTCTCGGTTAAATTCTCATTACTCTGCAAGTTTCGAGCAGAGGATACCTATATTACCCTCTTCACTTAACGCCAACCTGCCACCCAAGTGAACTTGAGTATAATGCTTGCTGTGGTACTTACTCTAACAACAGAGTAGCATGATTCTGAAAAATGAATTTAATAAATTGATATTAAAGGGATTTAACTCAAAAGCATCCAAATTTATGGGGTCAGTTCAATGTCGGGGCTTTTCTTTGGGGATAAAAAAGCAATCCACATATGGCCATGAACTGATAGTCCAAATTGTAATCGCTGGATAGGCGAGCTAATTTGCTACGGGGGATTATCAGTAATGCGGAATGTTAAAGGCCACCAGTCAACAACCCCGGTGGCCTTATCTACGTTTCCGTCACTCTTAATTGCAGAATGCGCGGATCAACTCTAGAAACGCGAGTAACGCTCTTAGAGTGATGATTGCAATATCAATAAATGCTTTCATCCGTTTGCTCCATATTGCAGGAGCACGATATACCGATCATAGCCCTTACACTGCCTGTCCGACCGGTTCCCGTCATGTGTTAATTGATTGGGATCGCACACCTTCGCCTGGGCTCCGAATCAGCACCACCTGTATTCAGACAGGACTTAAACAATGAACCGAAAATCATTGTCAGCTCAGGGGGGTTACCCTGGCGGCTTATGGAGGCGACACAACTAACAGTGGAGGATTATAAGTGGATTTTTACCATTTCAATCTGTTAACTGGAATGCAAAACCAAAGACGAAAAAAAACCCAACTGGTGAGGTCGGGTTCTTTTCATTGCTACCACGCGCTATAAGCGGCGCGATCCCAATCAACTAACATATCTAGTTTAATACCTGTGGACAGTAATCACAACCCCGAGACCTAACGCAATAGATACCGGAGAGCTAAATCTGTCCCAATGGGCTTTCCGTGGTTCCATTTTGTCTGGTCAGAATCCTGACGGTACAGCAATCCTTTCTAGATCCTTTACACAATAAATTGCAAACTCGCCGCTTGTTACCTATCAGCCGGAAACCCACGCCCCCCCTAGCTGTTACATCAATCGTCCGTAACCAATATCAAGACCATTAGGCCATAGAAGACCCACGTATTATCCACACCCTGGCAATAGTTAGCACTTTTTAGTGTCACCTTTCCTTTCTAACCTATTGATATTAATGATAACGACCCGCTGGCGCAGGGCCAAAAAACAGAGTAGCATGAGCATTTGCTATCCTTCTGCCGATTTCGGAGTTTTCTATGCCGACACGCCGCTACAGTGCCGACAGCCGTCGTTCCTTGCTTTTTCAACGTATTAACAGCGATATTCCCGCTACCGTCGCCCAGGCATTGCGTGAAGATTTGGGTGGAGTTATCGATGCCGAGCGCGATATCACCGCACAACTGTTACCTGCCGATAAACAGGCCGAAGCCACCGTTATCACCCGTGAAGCGGGCATCTTTTGTGGTCGTCGCTGGCTGGAAGAGGTGTTTGTCCAATTAGGTGGGCAGGTCAATATCATCTGGCTGGTAGAAGATGGCGATCTACTGATCGCCAACCAACCTTTATGCCAATTGACTGGTCCAGCACGAATATTGCTGACCGGCGAACGTACCGCCTTGAACTTTGTACAAACACTTTCTGGTGTCGCAACTACCACGCACCATTATGTAAAACTGTTGCAAGGTACACAAACCCGCCTGTTGGATACGCGGAAAACATTACCGGGCCTGCGCAGCGCACTGAAATATGCGGTGTTATGTGGTGGGGGCAACAATCATCGGTTGGGTCTCTCGGATGCTTTTCTGATCAAGGAAAACCACATTATCGCCTGTGGCTCAATTAAGAATGCAATAGAACAAGCCTTCTCGCTGCACGCAGATGTTCCGGTGGAAGTAGAAGTGGAATCGTTGGACGAACTTCAACAGGCGCTGGATGCCGGGGCTGATATCGTTATGCTGGACAATTTCAGCATTGAAATGATGCGTGAAGCAGTCGCGCTAGCACAAGGGCGTATACAACTGGAAATTTCTGGCAACGTCACAGAAAAAACATTGCGCCTGTTCGCCGAAACCGGTGTGGATTACATATCCGTGGGCGCATTAACCAAACATGTTACCGCACTTGATCTCTCGATGAGATTTAAATAATTTCCGGCTTCTTCAACGCTCATCATGACTCTAGCTCATTGAAAGTTAGGATAATATTGACATCTCGTTGTACAGCAAGGGTGCCCCTTTAGATGAGGTCCAGAAATGGGCCTCGTAATCTAGCCCCCGGCAACTGGCATAGCTCAGACTTAACTGGCTCAGCGATAACCTAAAGAGCACCTGGGCTGGTTTCTGGGTTGTGAAACACCGCGCATTCTTTTTCAACAATCGGTAATACCACCTTATTGTGCTGGATAGGCTGCGCATAATAACCATTCCCCTCTCGCTACCTATCAATTACCGTTTTAACGTTGTCTTCCAATAACTACGGAGGACACAACTGATGGAAAAACAACAGGGTTTTACACTCATCGAACTTATGGTGGTGATCGCCATTATCGCCATACTCAGTGCAATTGGCATTCCAGCCTATCAGCGTTATATCCAGAAAGCGGCCATGACAGACATGCTGCAGACTATGGCACCCTATAAAATGGCCGTCGAATTATGCGCTCTTGAAGGTGGCGGCCTGACCGGGTGCGATGAAGGCAAGAAGGGGATCCCTACCGGAACTGCATCACGTTATATCAGCCGTATTCAGGTGCAACAGGGGGTAATTAATCTCGTTGGTTCTCAGAGTTTGCAAGGGCTGACGGCCACACTGACACCGGCTATCACTTCAACCGGCTCACTACAATGGACACGCCAATGCAACAGTGAAAACAGCAATTTGCTGGAGGCGTGTCAGGAAGTTCTGCGCTTTGATAATACCCGTGAATGAGGGCTGAGTTATGGAAATCAATAGCGAAATCCACGCGTTATGCCAGCATTATCAGGCCTTGGCACTCAGTGAAGATGAACAGAGACTGACTGTCGCCCTGCATGGTGAGATCCCATCCGCGCTGGTGCAGGCTCTACGCTTCGCTACCGGTAAAAACATTGAAATTGAACAATGGCCCCTCGCCCGACTGGAGCAGACACAACACACATGGTCCTCCAATTCCCCGCTACCACTGCCGGAACACAGTGGGGAACCTGCCGCCTCACTTAATGACACCAGTGAGACACCAGCCATACAATTTATTAATCAAACTCTACGTAGCGCAATACAGCGACGTGCCTCTGATGTGCATTTTGAACCCTACCCGCAAGCATTTCGCGTCAGGTTGAGAATCGATGGTGTTTTACAGGTTATTGCTTCAGCGCCCATCCTATTGGCAGCACAGGTTATCGCCAGATTGAAGGTGATGGGGCAACTGGATATAGCAGAACGCCGTCTGCCACAAGATGGCCAACTTAATGTACAACTGGACAACAGTAGCTTTTCAATGCGTATCTCCACCTTGCCAACACTACATGGCGAAAAAGTGGTGTTGAGGATCTTGCAAACAGACCGCCAGGAATTACCTCTCGAACAGCTCGGTATGAGTCAGGAAGCCCTTGGCTTTTTTGCCCATGCCCTGTCCCATCCGCAAGGGATGATCCTGGTAACTGGCCCCACTGGCAGCGGTAAAACCGTGACACTCTATAGCGCCCTACGCCAATTAAATGACACGCAGAGTAACTTGTGCAGTGTGGAGGACCCCATTGAAATCCCGGTATTTGGCATCAACCAGACACAAGTCAACAGCAAAACCGATCTCGATTTCGCGCGTGTATTGCGAGCGTTGTTACGGCAGGACCCTGATGTCATCATGATCGGCGAAATCCGTGACCAAGAAACCGCCGAAATCGCCGTAAAAGCCGCGCAAACAGGGCATTTAGTTCTCTCAACTCTCCATACTAATTCTACTTGTGAAACCTTGACGCGCCTGACCCAAATGGGGATACCGGGTTATCTACTGGCTGCCAGCTTGAAGCTGGTGATTGCCCAACGCTTGGTGCGCCGCTTATGCTCACATTGTCGCCATCCGCAAACCGATAGTATCCATTTCCCGGCAACGATCAGATCCGCTCCTCTTATTCCTTGGTGTGCTACTGGTTGCGAACACTGTTTTGGCGGATATTACGGCCGTATTGGTATCTATGAATTACTCAATATCACGCCAGAAGTGCAAAATGCCCTGATGCACAATGCCTCGGTAATACAACTAGCGGAGATCGCCCAGCAACAAGGGCAAATCACACTACTGCAAGCTGGCCTGGCATTGGTTGAGCAAGGCATCACCTCACTGGAAGAAATATATCGCGTAGTTGGCGTACTCACCTCCCCAGAGAGCGCAGCATGACTGGGCGACGTCTCTATCGTTGGCAAGCGATTGACAGCCATGGGGTAATACAACACGGCGAATTTATGGCTACCGGAAAGCACCAAGTGTATCAGCAACTGCTGGCACAAAATCTGCAGCCATACCAAGTCAGTGCGGGTCAGCGAGTTCCTGCCAAACAATGGCATGGCGAACCGATGATCCAGTTTACCCGCCAATTGGCAACCTTGTTACAAGCAGGGTTGCCGTTGGTCAATAGCCTGCGCTTGTTAGCTGTGGAGCATCAATCTGCAGCCTGGCGCTGTCTGCTAACAGAAATAAGCGATAAAGTGGCGGCCGGACAACCTTTATCTACCGTCCTCGCAGAGCAGCACAATATTTTCCCCTTAATCTATCACCAACTTATCGCTATCGGTGAAATGACCGGAAACCTGGATCATTGTTGCCTGCAACTGGCAAAACAGCAGGAAATTCAGCAAAAATTGCACAAAAAAGTCATGAAAGCGCTGCGTTATCCACTGTTTATCTGCTTGATTGCCCTGCTGGTCAGCATCCTGATGCTGGTTATGGTGCTACCAGAATTCGCTAAAGTGTACCAATCCTTTGATGCTCCCCTTCCCTGGTTTACTCAAGGGTTACTGTCACTCTCTGATTTACTGGTTGATGTCGGGCCTTATCTACTCAGTATGCTGGTGGGGATCATCGGGTTTTATCTGCGCCGACTACATCCATTGACACAGTGGCAGCGGCGGGAACAAGCGCTTTTATTACGTGTTCCATTGATTTCATCCTTGATCAAGGGGAACTACCTGAGCCAGATATTTCATATTCTGGCAATGACACAACAAGCAGGGCTAACCCTGATTGCTGGTCTGAATGCTGCGATGTTGTCAGTAAACAATATATTCTACCGTCAAGCGCTGGAATCTATTGAACAACAACTCAGTCAGGGGACGCCTTTTCATCGTGCACTCGCACAACAACCGTTATTCCCTTCTTTATGCCAGCAGTTAGTTCGTGTAGGTGAAGAATCCGGTACGTTAGATACCCTGCTAGGCAAACTGGCGCTTTGGCATGAACAGCAAACCCATGAACTCGCCGATACACTAGCTCAAACACTGGAACCCATGCTGCTGATGATAGTCGGCGGGATTGTCGGGGCCCTGGTTATCGCCATGTATTTACCGATCTTCCAACTAGGAAATGTTTTAGGGTAATAACCAGTCCCCCCACGCCAGGCAATATATTTATGATGAGATGATAGCTCCGTAAACGATTAATAAACACGCAACAGCCAGCTCTTTACCACCTTAATAAAACAAGAATTCTTGATTCCAATCGCCAAGATAAATATACCCACCCGCTTAGGTGATTTGTTCCAAAAACCGTCTTTCTTCACAATAATTCACTCTCCATGAAAAAACCAATCATTCAGATTTAAGTCTGATTAAAATAATAAATTCAGAACATTCCACCATAGAAGTGAATGTTTAAGATAAAGATAGATGGAAGTGAATAAAAAACACCCCGTGATGCGTGGGTTACTTTCAATAAAAAGAAACACTAGGATAAGCGCAGAAATCAGGTCAGTGTTGCCGAAAGATATCTCAACACTTTTTTTAAACTGATTATTTTTAAATGCACATTTTTCAATGGGGATACCTCTATGGAATCCCCATTGGAAAACACGTTATTAGCTTGGCTTTTGGTTAATAAAAGATGTGTTTTAACTCACTTGGCGTGGAGATGTATAGTATGGAAAACCATACTAACTTCAGGAATAAAATATCATCTATATTATAAGGAAATGTTGTAAATGAAACTGTCTAAAATTGCATTAGCTACTGGCATCTTGACCCTCTCATTAACTGCACTGACCGCTCAGGCAGCCGATCAGGGTTCAGGAACCGTACAGTTTAAAGGTACCGTTATCGATGCGCCTTGCGGTATTACCTCTGATTCTGCCGATCAAGTCGTTGATTTTGGTCAACTGAACTTGGCAAACCTGAAAGCGGGTGGTGTTTCTCCCACCAAAAACTTCAAGATAGAATTGATTAACTGCGATATCACCAGCTTCGTTCAGGGTGGAAAAAATGGCACAGTAACAGTCAGTTTTACCGGTGGAACAGTACAGGGTAAACCAGCTATGTTGGGTACAACTGGCGGTACGGGTGTGGGTATTGTGTTGACCTCTCAACAATCCGGTGCCGAGATCTCCTTTGATGGTTCCGCCAGTGCACCGATGGTTCTGCAGGATAACTCAAACCAATTCACTTTTGGCGCAGTGGCCAAAGCGGCTGATGTTGCAACTGTAACCGCTGGTGAGTTCAATGCAACGGCTAACTTCAGCTTGGCGTATCAATAACCCCTCAAAATTATTATGAAATTTATATAATAAAGCGGGTAATATAGCTAGCTATCTCAAGGTGTAACGAGTTACGCGCTCCATGGAGGGAGCGAATAATACTTTCTTCAACTTGAAAGGGATAGATATAGGCCTACTTATATAACTATTGGCTAATCCATGCATTTAAAAACAACATTAGTATTAATCAGTTTTTGCTTGTATGGCGGTTCAAACATCGCAGCGACGGATATCCCGCTCACCAATACAGCGAGTCCGTTTATTGATGTAACAAGCAAAAATAAATTTGCCATTGGTCGGGCTACTTTTTCAGGAGTTGTTATTGCATCTGCCTGTAATCTGGCGATGGATGATAATTATCAGACCATTGATATGGGGGTCACCCCTATAAGTGAATTGCAAAGTATACCTTCACTACCAGAGAAAGTACTAAAGCTGAGAATGACCGGTTGTGAGTTAGGGAAAGATGACTATACAGGCCACTTAATCGAAATTCTCTTTGAATGGGAAAGAGTAGATATTACTAACAGTAGCGATGCCGCCACTGGCATTGACCTCAAGATACAGGATAGTAGAGGAAGTTGGGCTTCTTCTGGTATCCCATTACCGCCTCAAGTATTAGGTAAAAATGAAAAGGAGTTGGATTATAAAGTGTACTTAACTAACAGTGAAAATATTGTACATAGCGGACATTATAATTTTGCATTGAAATTCAAAGTAAATTATCAATAAATATTTATATTCGCTTGCTTTATATTCCAAGTTGCATTCAGCCAAGGGCAAGAATTGCCAAGAAATACCGTGGGCGATGGAGTCGCCATAAGCAATGATATGAATATAGTCATTTAAAGCCATGACTTTTAAGAAATCATAAAAAACCGCATCAAAGATCAAGACTCCTATAGCTCACTTTACAATCAACACCCGTCGGTTATTGGTTAGTTAAAATGATAAAAATAAATTCTTTCATCAGAAACATTACGGTTTTTATGTTTTTTTTATCATCTCAGGATAGCGCCTATGCCATTGAGTTTAATACCGATGTACTGGATACGAGCGATAGGGAAAACATTGATTTTTCGAGGTTTTCTCAAAAGGGCTATGTTCTTCCGGGAACCTATCCGCTGCAGATACAACTAAACAAACAAGCAATAACCCCCGGTAGCGTCTCGATAGAGTTTATTGAGCGAGATAAAAATGGTGAAGAAAGTGAGAATTCTGAAAAAGAACCCACGACTGTGTTACCTCAGCCCTGTCTTTCTGCTGAAATTGTAGAAAAAATGGGATTAACAGAGGTGGCATTAAAAAAGGTGACCTACTGGCATCAAGGGCAATGTGCCGATTTTAGTGCGCTAAAAGGCTTTGAGTTAAGTACCAATATGGCAGATAGTCTATTATTGGTGAATATGCCACAAATATGGTTGGAATATTCTGACCAGTCTTGGTTACCTCCTTCTCGTTGGGAAGAGGGTATCCCAGCCTTGCTGTTGGATTATAATATCAATGCCGATAGCACTAAAAATAAATCCGAAGCAAACAGAGAAAATGTAAGCTATAACGGTACAACTGGCGCAAATATTGGACCATGGCGTTTACGAGCTGATTACCAAGGTAATTACAGTAGTAATTACCGAGGCAATCAAGGTATGGGTAACCAAAACTCCTTTGATTGGAGTCGTTATTATGCCTATCGCTCATTGCCGCAATTACGCGCCATGTTAATGCTGGGAGAAAACTATCTTAGCTCAGATATTTTCAGTAGCTGGTTGTATACCGGAGCAAGCCTGACCAGCGATGACCGGATGCTCCCCCCTAAACTACGTGGCTATGCTCCACAAGTATCAGGAATTGCGGACACCAATGCCCGTGTGATTATTTCACAACAGGGAAGAGTGCTTTATGACAGTACCGTACCTGCGGGGCCATTTACCATTCAAGATCTGGACAGTTCTGTGCGGGGTCGGCTGGATGTTGAGATACTAGAACAAACGGGACAGAAGAAAACCTTTACTGTTGATACTGCCTATGTTCCTTACCTCACACGTCCAGGCCAGGTGCGCTATAAACTCTTTGGTGGGCGCTCCCGCGTGAATAATCACGAACTTGAGGGACCGGCATTTCTCAGTGGTGAAGCTTCCTGGGGGATAAGCAACAGTTGGTCCCTGTACGGGGGAGGGATAGAAGCAGGGGAATATCATGCTATCGCGCTCGGGCTTGGGCGTGACATGAACCTATTGGGCACATTATCTGCAGATGTCACACAATCTCTGGCTAACTTACCTGAGCATGGTAATAAACAAGGGAAATCATGGCGGTTTAGTTACTCCAAATTCTTTGATCAGGCGAATACCGATATCACCTTTGCTGGCTATCGTTTTTCTGAAAAAGGTTATCTGACGATGCAACAGTATCTGGATAATCGTTACCGTGATAACAGTTTCGGGCAAGAGAAAGAACAGTATACGATCACGTTAAATAAAAATTTTGAATCCTTGCAGACTTCGGTCAACCTGCAATACAGCTATCAAACCTTTTGGGATCAAGGGATTTCTAACTATTATGCATTAAATGTTAACCGCTATTTTGATATCTTTGGCTTTAAGAACGTTTCATTGGGGATGTCTGCATCACGTACCAAATATCAGACTGCCAATAATAACGCCCTATTCTTTCGATTATCAATGCCACTTGGCAGTGGGTATATTAGCTATAATGGCAGCAAAAACAATGACCGCTATACACAAACGGTAGGATATAGCTCAACCGTTAATGGGGGGCTGGATAGCTATAATGTTAATGCCGGGGTTAATTCCGGTGGTGAACAAAATGCTCAGTCACAGTTTAGTGGCTATTACACTCATAGCAGTCCGTTAGTCAGCGTCGCAGGTAATATGACCTATGTCGAAGACAACTATGTCGCGGCCGGTATTAATCTCACCGGTGGGGCAACAGTCACCACTAAAGGTGCCGCACTGCACAGTGGTGGTATCAATGGTGGTACCCGGCTCTTGGTCGATACTGATGGTATCGCGGGTGTACCCATTGATGGAAGCCGAGTTAAAACTAACCGTTGGGGAATCGGCGTAGTCAACAACATCAGCAGTTACCAACGTAACCTGACCTCAGTAGATTTGGACAAGCTACCCGATAATATGGAAGCCAAACGAACGACAGTAGAATCAGTACTAACTGAAGGTGCGGTGGGCTACAGGAAATTTGAGGTGTTAAAGGGGATACGCCTATTTGCTGTATTGCGGCTTTCAGATAATAGTTATCCGCCATTTGGTGCCAGTGTCAACAATAGTGCAGGCAGCGAACTAGGCATTGTCAGCGAAGATGGCCTAGCTTGGTTGAGTGGCATCGCCGCTGGCGAAACACTGAACGTATCTTGGGATAATAAACAGAAATGTCAGATAACTATTCCTAACGACGTCGTTGAAGGAAAACAACTGTTACTACCCTGCCGGGATATTATCACTATGCCAGCAGAATAATGGAAAGAGGAGACTTTATCACTAGTCCCTGTTTGCATCAAAATTAATCTCTATTTTGCAAGACTGAATCTTTATGTGGAGTTTTTATGTCAAAAGTATCAAGTATCACTAGCATTCTATTAATCATAGCTGGGGTGATCGCGCTAGGGCCTGCAGCCCATGCGGCAATTTCATTGGATCGTACACGGGTCGTTTTTGATGGTGGAGAAAAATCCGTTTCAGTCAACATATCTAATGATAATAGCCAGTTACCCTATCTGGCTCAAACATGGTTGGAAGATGAAAAACAAGTTAAAATAACAACTGGTCCATTGCTGGTAACACCGCCGGTACAACGTCTTGAACCGCAAGAAAAAGCAGCAATCAGGGTTATCTCGACACCAGAGATCAGTCAATTACCTCAAGACAGGGAGTCACTATTTTATTTTAACCTGCGTGAAATTCCACCAAAAAGTGAAAAAGCGAACGTGCTACAAATAGCACTACAGACCAAGATAAAATTATTCTATCGGCCAAAGTCCATTATGACTACGCCAAATACTGTCTGGCAGGATCAGTTAGTATTAAATAAAGTGGCTGATGGATACCGTATTGAAAACCCAACACCTTACTACGTTACAGTCATTGGCATGGGTAACAGTAAAAAAGAGGCTGATGAGGGTGAGTTTCAGTCAGTCATGTTAGCTCCAAAGTCTAATATGAATGTAAAATCAGGTGGTTACTCCACTCCGCATCTAACTTACATTGATGACTACGGTGGCCGCCCAGTTTTAAAATTCAGCTGTAGTGCTGCACGTTGTACCGTGCTTAAAGGGTAATGTTATCCTTTAACAGGTTGTTAACTAATGGATATTAGCGGATTGACACAAAAAAAGAAGTATTCATATTATATCAGCTGATATTAAAAGCATTGAAATAGTTGTAATAAAAGCAAAGTAGATAGCCATCAAAAGTAGAGGGGGCTTTACGTTATTACAACATAAAAACAGGTACTACTGTTTGCTCAAGTTGCTATTGGTTAGCAACCAAAATAAAAATCAGTCAGGAGGTAGACCACCAAGGGCTGCTCTGAAATCTGAATAAAATAAGTGCGCGAGGTATTTATGCAATATAGTGCAAGGGTAATAAAATTTATCATGGCTGGATTGGCTATATTGATGTTGAGCCTCTCACCTGCCCACGCCGAAAGCAATAGTCAAATGCAATTCAGCGGTGAATTATTTGATCGCCCTTGTACCATTGATAACGACAGCCTGCAGCAAGAAGTAATATTTCCTACACGACCATATCGTGATTTTTGGGTATTACCTGCCAAGACACCTAGTGTAGCGTTCGCCATTAACCTGGTTCATTGCTATGCCAGTACGTTGGGTAAACTGGTTAAAATCACATTTCGCGGAACAACTGAATCAGCATTACCTGGTTATGTCGCGGTGCAAGGCAATAATGCGGGGAAACTGGCTATCGGGATTATTGATACCGATGGGCAAACATTACTACCAATAGGTACGGTCACCGGCCAGGGTCTCTTAGTAAACAGTGATCAGGTCAGATTACCTTTTAAAGCTTTTGTTCAGGCCACATCTGAGGCTGTACAAAACAGGAGTGTTGCCCCGGGTGTTTATATGGCAACAGTACAATTTGAACTATCTTACCAATGAGTTGATATCATCATGAAACAGAAAAATATTTTGAAAAAAATGATTTATGCCAGTGCATTCTGCATATCATTTCAGGCAAGTGCTGTGGACCTGAGATTTAGCGGAACTCTGATTATCCCTAATTGCGTAGTCAATAACAATACTGATATTTCTATTGTTTTTCCATCAATGGAGATTCAAAGGGTCAGCACTATTGCCAGCCCAGGTACCAATGCAGTGACCCAAGCCATTACACTTAATTGCCCCTATAGCGTTGGTACACCTTACGTGCTGATTGGCGGTACAGTAATGACCGGGCAAGCTGCACCAAGTAATATTTTAGCCACCAACCAGACTGCATTGGGTATTGCGCTTTATCAAGGTACTGGGATTGATGCAAATAGGAGATTGCTATTGGGAGCAGGTGGTGGTGTTGGCTATGCAGCGACCAATGGTATGACAGGGACTGGCAGTAACCGTACATTTACCCTGACTGCAGCACCAGTAACGTCTGATTATACGAGACTGGCAGCAGGGACTTTTACTGCTTCGGCATCCATTGCGATTATTTACCAGTAAACGGATGCCTCAGTATACTTATTGAAGTTGCATGTGGACAACTAGGGGGGGGATCCTCTAATGAATATGTGCAACTTATTGTCTAATAAGTATAACTATTTAAATTCCTTAAAAATCAACCTGACTGGATATTGATATATCATGGAAAAAAAGTTCTGGTTTAAACTCCCTGTCAGTTTGTTTGTGATGGGGGCATCACTGCTAACTTCAGTGCCTAGCTACGCTGTAGATATCATGATTAATATCTCTGGTACTGTCTACATCCCTCCTTGTAATATTAATGGAGGTAACGCTATTTCTGTTAATTTTGGCGATATTGCTGTCGCGAATGTCAATGGGGTTAACGGTGCAAAATCGACCACCGTACCAATCAGTTGTAGCTACTACCGGGGCACCCCCTATGTTCAAGTTATAGCGACTCAACTGACTGGCGCCCCCAGTAACGTTTTACAAGCCAGTGCGGGTAGCAACCAGAACTTTGGTATCGCCTTATATATGGGAGCCTCGGTAAATAGTAGCTTTCCATTACCATTAAATGGCGCGGGCAATGGCTTTCCTATTAACCAAGGGATGACCAACATTAATAATGCCAACAGCAACTTTACCTTTACCAGTGTGCCTTATAAAAATGGGACAACCGCTTTAGCTACAGGAAATTTTAACGCAACCGCCACTATGGCGATAACCTATCAATAACTCAATTCTACGAAACGAAACTATGCCAGACCGGAATCAAGGTAATATTAGAGTAATGACGTTAACGGCTCTGGTGTTTTGACAATCATGATTAATTTATTTTAGTCAATATGATGATAAAAAATCTCCTCTAAAACCACACAGTAAAACACTCATTTTCCTAACATCGTTTACTGCCCCTGTAAAAGGCCAAAATATCGATGCATCAAATAATCACACAGTTACTAGGGTTGATTTATGCCCCTCATCGCAGATGTTTTTTATAAAAACCATTATATAACATGCGGTTATTAACATGGTTTATTTACTTGGCTAGTACAGCAGTCGAATCAGGTATATACTCTCGCGGTCTTAGACTACAGATTTTTTAGCTGTATTAGGGAGGTTTTTAGCGAGTTCTTAGACTATTGTACATTTTCTGCCCTGCGAAATGTGTGGTAACAATCTTGGACATCGTAGTTTTGAGACACATGTAGCCAAACAATTTATCTGCCTATTTTTACAGCACAGTTTGGTTTGTTCAGTAAAAAGGAGGATCGTAATGTTGGTTTTTTTCGATAATGTTATCGCTTACAACAGTCAACTCGCGTTGCTGTATAACATTAGTCAACCAGAGAAAAAAGTCACGCTCTATTCTCGCACCAATAAATGTTTAGCTTTATTAATAGAACGCCATCCCGACTTAATACCACAAAATGATTTCTTTGAAAATGTATGGGAAAATGATGGCCTTGAAATTACGGCCAATACCTTCTACCAGCACATCGCTATGCTGCGCCGAGCCTTCGAGGAAGTTGGTTTTGATCGTGAAGTTATCATCACCATTCCAAGGCGTGGGGTCAGTATATCAAATGAAATTAATTTAACCTTTAATGTTTACCCTGAAGAAGAAGTCACGCCATCAGAACCATCGGCAAGCAAGCCTGCATGGGAAAAAATAATAAATATTGCCAGGGGAAATAGCAAATATCGACTAGCGACTATTACTTTCCTATCTCTATTAACCTTCTTGGTGACATTTTTTATCACCATCTGGTTACTTAACTCTAACTCGGCTAAAAATACCAGTTTATCGCAATACCACGGTATTGGAGATATCGACAAGTGTGAAATATTTACTTTCACATCACGCACAACGCTGGATGATGTGAAAAAAGACATTATAAAAAACAATGTAAACTGTAGCCAGCCACAGAAGATATATTACTCTACACTTCCATTCTTAAATCGCACATCACTTATTGCATGTGAGACGAATTATAAAGAAAGTGATGCGTGTATTTCTTACTTTATGGCTGACTTGAGGTAATCCAATGAAATTAATGCCATTAATTATTTTACTTCTACTAGGCTCCGGTGTAGGGTTGGGATTTTTATATGATTTTCACACTCAAAAAAAAATCGAGAACATGAAGTGCCACATTATATTAAATGCTAGCTATGAAAGTGACCTTGGAGAGGAAAAAATTAATGCTGTCGTTAGCATCTCTTTTATCAAGCCAAAAGGAAATATGAATATAAATGCGATTGTAAATACAACAGATGATACAAAGTTCCCCATATCTCAACGCCTAGCCTTCTCCTACTCATCACCAAAGAATAACGAGTATGTTTTAAAAATCACAGACACAATGAATAAAAATGTCGAAGATGTGCTGCCCAAAAATCTATCTCCATTTATGCGAAGTATGATATATACCCATTTTATAAACCCCGATATTTTAACTTTTAGAATCACCCCTGAACATGATGGAAACCATCTTATTTCCAGTAATGTCATTCCCTTTGGCTATTGCAATAATAGCGAAGCCATACTTAACAAGTAAGGTTAAACTCGTTAGTTTATCTATTACAGCCAATTTCAATGATTTTTTAGATAGTGTAAAGCTGCTCACTGCCGACTTAAAATTCAACTACGGCTAACAGCCATTGCCAACGATATCATTTTCATTGATCATCGGCATACTATATAGAGGCAGAATATCCATATCCTTCACGCGATACCCCTTGCCACGAACAGTGCGGATAAAGTCATCCGCCAAGCCGAGATCCTGCAGCTTTGCCTTTAACCCCATCATTACCTGGCTCAAACGTTTATAAGAAGAAATAAGCCCACGCTTATCCCAGACTTCATCTAAAATATCATCATATAACACAATACTCTGCTTGGAGCGTTCAAGAAGAAATGCAAACAGCTTCATTGCTGTTTCCCCGAGAAAGACCGCCTCGGCAGAATAATAATTGGCTTTACGTGATGAAAATATACGCGCCACCACCATTTGTTCAACATCAACTCTAACTTCATTGTCAATAATATAACTGTGAATATAAATACTCATAATCAAACCTAACCACAAATTTTACTCGTGATCCCTCAAAGACTAATGCCTATATCTGTTGTATTTACAACAACAGAACATCAATACTATTTGCGCTATAAAACCACTATTTACGCTATAAAAACCCCGCCCCCCGATAATTCATAACCTTGTTAGATATTACTGGGGGTGGCATATCAATATTTTATTAGTCTATATGGCTAACCTATTGATGTGATTATTATCACACAAGGTATTTTATATAATATATATTTAGTTCATTAATTAAGCACAAAACACCCGCTCAATGAGAAAGAAAAAAATAACATAAAATCAATTAGTTATGTGGTTTGGATGATCTTAAAAGGCTCTTAAGTTGATTTAAAAATTTGCACTCCCCTTTATTGAGAGATTTTTACTCCTTGAGATTCCCCTTCTCCTGGGTATTTAATGGCCTTTACAATTTTCATCTGTTTAACCCTAATGACTCTTATCTCACTCATTCCATGCTGACGAGGTGTATTTCCGGTTCAATAGCTCCTTTTTGGTGTAAACATTTTTGATACCAAAAATTAACAGGACGATAACCTTAAAATTTAATTAAATTGGTGAATATAACCCACCTACCAATCACTCAAAAGGCAGGGATAAACTCCATTTTTTTTGTAAAACAAAGGTAATTATTTTACATAAGAGAATTTCCATCACCTTTACCAGATAAAGAATCACAGGGGTCAATTGTCTTTGTGGGTTTTTTTACCCGCTTCATGTTGCGATAATAGGCCCGAATTAAGATTAATCTTACCTTTATTACCACCATCATCTATTTGATTATTCAATAAATTCGATTCAATAATCATCTAATCCATGAGGAATTACTGGAGCGTCGCTATGCATAAAAATATTTATGGTTACCTTATTGGGAGTGAAATTCGTGTCGACATTGAACAAAGAACCGTTTCACGCATATATGCACTTCAAAAGCAGAACTATTATATGTCAGAAGCCGTATTTTTAAGTGAAACCTCGATGGCGTTGTTTATTTACCTACTCGAGAATGCTAAACAAACGGTTATTCCCTATGAAAATATTTTAAGTGAAGTCTGGGATAAGCGTGGGCTTATTTCATCTTACAAACGACTAAACCAGGTGACGAAGGAGTTAAGAGATAAACTAAACCAGATTGGTTTAGCAGAAGATTTTATACTGACTATACGTAGTAGAGGATATCGATTGAAAGAAGAAAGTATCACTCAACTTTATAGTGAAACCATTGTGGCAGATAGCTAACTACCCACTGAACATACTGCAGGTAGATACAGTATCAAAGATATTATACCTTGTGTAAAAACTTATTCCACGCACCATTTATAACCCGCTTTAAAATCAATCAATATACATATTGTATATTGGAATAAAATAATTTAGCAGAAAAACATTATGCCAATATATGTAACAACACAAAATAATTATTTTTTCATGGGATTATCGAGTGCCATGATGGCT
>NZ_AYKS02000073.1 GCF_000496755.2 Serratia sp. DD3 | reverse complement strand
GGCGTAACCGACAAGAGCTTTCGTGCGGTGTCTGCGGATAAAACAAAAGCCACCGTGTCGGTCAGTGGTATGACCATCACCGTGAACGGCGTTGCTGCAGGCAAGGTCAACATTCCGGTTGTATCCGGTAATGGTGAGTTTGCTGCGGTTGCAGAAATTACCGTCACCGCCAGTTAATCCGGAGAGTCAGCGATGTTCCTGAAAACCTCGGGCCGGTTACAACGGCATTATCGCCCGTCTGCAACAGGCTGCCAGCGATCCGATGGTGGACGGCATTCTGCTCGATATGGACACGCCCGGCGGGATGGTGGCGGGGGCATTTGACTGCGCTGACATCATCGCCCGTGTGCGTGACATAAAACCGGTATGGGCGCTTGCCAACGACATGAACTGCAGTGCAGGTCAGTTGCTTGCCAGTGCCGCCTCCCGGCGTCTGGTCACGCAGACCGCCCGGACAGGCTCCATCGGCGTCATGATGGCTCACAGTAATTACGGTGCTGCGCTGGAGAAACAGGGTGTGGAAATCACGCTGATTTACAGCGGCAGCCATAAGGTGGATGGCAACCCCTACAGCCATCTTCCGGATGACGTCCGGGAGACACTGCAGTCCCGGATGGACGCAACCCGCCAGATGTTTGCGCAGAAGGTGTCGGCATATACCGGCCTGTCCGTGCAGGTTGTGCTGGATACCGAGGCTGCAGTGTACAGCGGTCAGGAGGCCATTGATGCCGGACTGGCTGATGAACTTGTTAACAGCACCGATGCGATCACCGTCATGCGTGATGCACTGGATGCACGTAAATCCCGTCTCTCAGGAGGGCGAATGACCAAAGAGGCTCAATCAACAACTGTTTCAGCCACTGCTTCGCAGGCTGACGTTACTGACGTGGTGCCAGCGACGGAGGGCGAGAACGCCAGCGCGGCGCAGCCGGACGTGAACGCGCAGATCACCGCAGCGGTTGCGGCAGAAAACAGCCGCATTATGGGGATCCTCAACTGTGAGGAGGCTCACGGACGCGAAGAACAGGCACGCGTGCTGGCAGAAACCCCCGGTATGACCGTGAAAACGGCCCGCCGCATTCTGGCCGCAGCACCACAGAGTGCACAGGCGCGCAGTGACACTGCGCTGGATCGTCTGATGCAGGGGGCACCGGCACCGCTGGCTGCAGGTAACCCGGCATCTGATGCCGTTAACGATTTGCTGAACACACCAGTGTAAGGGATGTTTATGACGAGCAAAGAAACCTTTACCCATTACCAGCCGCAGGGCAACAGTGACCCGGCTCATACCGCAACCGCGCCCGGCGGATTGAGTGCGAAAGCGCCTGCAATGACCCCGCTGATGCTGGACACCTCCAGCCGTAAGCTGGTTGCGTGGGATGGCACCACCGACGGTGCTGCCGTTGGCATTCTTGCGGTTGCTGCTGACCAGACCAGCACCACGCTGACGTTCTACAAGTCCGGCACGTTCCGTTATGAGGATGTGCTCTGGCCGGAGGCTGCCAGCGACGAGACGAAAAAACGGACCGCGTTTGCCGGAACGGCAATCAGCATCGTTTAACTTTACCCTTCATCACTAAAGGCCGCCTGTGCGGCTTTTTTTACGGGATTTTTTTATGTCGATGTACACAACCGCCCAACTGCTGGCGGCAAATGAGCAGAAATTTAAGTTTGATCCGCTGTTTCTGCGTCTCTTTTTCCGTGAGAGCTATCCCTTCACCACGGAGAAAGTCTATCTCTCACAAATTCCGGGACTGGTAAACATGGCGCTGTACGTTTCGCCGATTGTTTCCGGTGAGGTTATCCGTTCCCGTGGCGGCTCCACCTCTGAATTTACGCCGGGATATGTCAAGCCGAAGCATGAAGTGAATCCGCAGATGACCCTGCGTCGCCTGCCGGATGAAGATCCGCAGAATCTGGCGGACCCGGCTTACCGCCGCCGTCGCATCATCATGCAGAACATGCGTGACGAAGAGCTGGCCATTGCTCAGGTCGAAGAGATGCAGGCAGTTTCTGCCGTGCTTAAGGGCAAATACACCATGACCGGTGAAGCCTTCGATCCGGTTGAGGTGGATATGGGCCGCAGTGAGGAGAATAACATCACGCAGTCCGGCGGCACGGAGTGGAGCAAGCGTGACAAGTCCACGTATGACCCGACCGACGATATCGAAGCCTACGCGCTGAACGCCAGCGGTGTGGTGAATATCATCGTGTTCGATCCGAAAGGCTGGGCGCTGTTCCGTTCCTTCAAAGCCGTCAAGGAGAAGCTGGATACCCGTCGTGGCTCTAATTCCGAGCTGGAGACAGCGGTGAAAGACCTGGGCAAAGCGGTGTCCTATAAGGGGATGTATGGCGATGTGGCCATCGTCGTGTATTCCGGACAGTACGTGGAAAACGGCGTCAAAAAGAACTTCCTGCCGGACAACACGATGGTGCTGGGGAACACTCAGGCACGCGGTCTGCGCACCTATGGCTGCATTCAGGATGCGGACGCACAGCGCGAAGGCATTAACGCCTCTGCCCGTTACCCGAAAAACTGGGTGACCACCGGCGATCCGGCGCGTGAGTTCACCATGATTCAGTCAGCACCGCTGATGCTGCTGGCTGACCCTGATGAGTTCGTGTCCGTACAACTGGCGTAATCATGGCCCTTCGGGGCCATTGTTTCTCTGTGGAGGAGTCCATGACGAAAGATGAACTGATTGCCCGTCTCCGCTCGCTGGGTGAACAACTGAACCGTGATGTCAGCCTGACGGGGACGAAAGAAGAACTGGCGCTCCGTGTGGCAGAGCTGAAAGAGGAGCTTGATGACACGGATGAAACTGCCGGTCAGGACACCCCTCTCAGCCGGGAAAATGTGCTGACCGGACATGAAAATGAGGTGGGATCAGCGCAGCCGGATACCGTGATTCTGGATACGTCTGAACTGGTCACGGTCGTGGCACTGGTGAAGCTGCATACTGATGCACTTCACGCCACGCGGGATGAACCTGTGGCATTTGTGCTGCCGGGAACGGCGTTTCGTGTCTCTGCCGGTGTGGCAGCCGAAATGACAGAGCGCGGCCTGGCCAGAATGCAATAACGGGAGGCGCTGTGGCTGATTTCGATAACCTGTTCGATGCTGCCATTGCCCGCGCCGATGAAACGATACGCGGGTACATGGGAACGTCAGCCACCATTACATCCGGTGAGCAGTCAGGTGCGGTGATACGTGGTGTTTTTGATGACCCTGAAAATATCAGCTATGCCGGACAGGGCGTGCGCGTTGAAGGCTCCAGCCCGTCCCTGTTTGTCCGGACTGATGAGGTGCGGCAGCTGCGGCGTGGAGACACGCTGACCATCGGTGAGGAAAATTTCTGGGTAGATCGGGTTTCGCCGGATGATGGCGGAAGTTGTCATCTCTGGCTTGGACGGGGCGTACCGCCTGCCGTTAACCGTCGCCGCTGAAAGGGGGATGTATGGCCATAAAAGGTCTTGAGCAGGCCGTTGAAAACCTCAGCCGTATCAGCAAAACGGCGGTGCCTGGTGCCGCCGCAATGGCCATTAACCGCGTTGCTTCATCCGCGATATCGCAGTCGGCGTCACAGGTTGCCCGTGAGACAAAGGTACGCCGGAAACTGGTAAAGGAAAGGGCCAGGCTGAAAAGGGCCACGGTCAAAAATCCGCAGGCCAGAATCAAAGTTAACCGGGGGGATTTGCCCGTAATCAAGCTGGGTAATGCGCGGGTTGTCCTTTCGCGCCGCAGGCGTCGTAAAAAGGGGCAGCGTTCATCCCTGAAAGGTGGCGGCAGCGTGCTTGTGGTGGGTAACCGTCGTATTCCCGGCGCGTTTATTCAGCAACTGAAAAATGGCCGGTGGCATGTCATGCAGCGTGTGGCTGGGAAAAACCGTTACCCCATTGATGTGGTGAAAATCCCGATGGCGGTGCCGCTGACCACGGCGTTTAAACAAAATATTGAGCGGATACGGCGTGAACGTCTTCCGAAAGAGCTGGGCTATGCGCTGCAGCATCAACTGAGGATGGTAATAAAGCGATGAAACATACTGAACTCCGTGCAGCCGTACTGGATGCACTGGAGAAGCATGACACCGGGGCGACGTTTTTTGATGGTCGCCCCGCTGTTTTTGATGAGGCGGATTTTCCGGCAGTTGCCGTTTATCTCACCGGCGCTGAATACACGGGCGAAGAGCTGGACAGCGATACCTGGCAGGCGGAGCTGCATATCGAAGTTTTCCTGCCTGCTCAGGTGCCGGATTCAGAGCTGGATGCGTGGATGGAGTCCCGGATTTATCCGGTGATGAGCGATATCCCGGCACTGTCAGATTTGATCACCAGTATGGTGGCCAGCGGCTATGACTACCGGCGCGACGATGATGCGGGCTTGTGGAGTTCAGCCGATCTGACTTATGTCATTACCTATGAAATGTGAGGACGCTATGCCTGTACCAAATCCTACAATGCCGGTGAAAGGTGCCGGGACCACCCTGTGGGTTTATAAGGGGAGCGGTGACCCTTACGCGAATCCGCTTTCAGACGTTGACTGGTCGCGTCTGGCAAAAGTTAAAGACCTGACGCCCGGCGAACTGACCGCTGAGTCCTATGACGACAGCTATCTCGATGATGAAGATGCAGACTGGACTGCGACCGGGCAGGGGCAGAAATCTGCCGGAGATACCAGCTTCACGCTGGCGTGGATGCCCGGAGAGCAGGGGCAGCAGGCGCTGCTGGCGTGGTTTAATGAAGGCGATACCCGTGCCTATAAAATCCGCTTCCCGAACGGCACGGTCGATGTGTTCCGTGGCTGGGTCAGCAGTATCGGTAAGGCGGTGACGGCGAAGGAAGTGATCACCCGCACGGTGAAAGTCACCAATGTGGGACGTCCGTCGATGGCAGAAGATCGCAGCACGGTAACAGCGGCAACCGGCATGACCGTGACGCCTGCCAGCACCTCGGTGGTGAAAGGGCAGAGCACCACGCTGACCGTGGCCTTCCAGCCGGAGGGCGTAACCGACAAGAGCTTTCGTGCGGTGTCTGCGGATAAAACAAAAGCCACCGTGTCGGTCAGTGGTATGACCATCACCGTGAACGGCGTTGCTGCAGGCAAGGTCAACATTCCGGTTGTATCCGGTAATGGTGAGTTTGCTGCGGTTGCAGAAATTACCGTCACCGCCAGTTAATCCGGAGAGTCAGCGATGTTCCTGAAAACCTCGGGCCGGTTACAACGGCATTATCGCCCGTCTGCAACAGGCTGCCAGCGATCCGATGGTGGACGGCATTCTGCTCGATATGGACACGCCCGGCGGG
>NZ_AYKS02000072.1 GCF_000496755.2 Serratia sp. DD3 | reverse complement strand
AGCGCGGCTAATGGCGGCAACGGCGGTTCAGTCGACGTCAGCGGTCAGGGAGTGAATGTCACTTCCACTGCGGTAGTGACTACCCGTGCTACCAGTGGTGACACTGGGACCTGGAACATCACCGCCCCTCAGCTTAATGTGAATGACAGTACCAGCAGCAATAAAGTCTCTGCCCGTGCCGTGAGTAACAATCTCAGCAACACCCATGTGGAGTTGGTTAGCGACAGCGGTGATCTCACCGTTGGCAATGATATTCTGTGGAGCAGTAACAACCAACTGATGATAGTTGCTGCTGATAGTAATATCGCCCTTAATGCCAACCTCAGAGCCTTTGGCAGCGATGCCAGCCTGGCTTTTGTTGAAGGGGGGGATTATGTGTTAGCCAAAGGTAAAACCGTCACGTTGTCTGGCGCCAATGCCCGTTTTAGCAATAACTGGCAAGATTACACCGTGATCCACAATGTCGACCAATTGCAGGCAATGGGAAATAACTTAAGCGGTTACTATGTTTTAGGTAATGCCATTGATGCCAGCATCACCACCATATGGAATGATGGGCAAGGATTTAGGCCTGTTGGCGGCGATTACGATGAAAACTATAACATGTCCAAATTTCAGGGGGTATTTTCTGGTTTAGGTAATAACATCAATGATCTGACTATCAGACAATCTGCGAGAGATTACTCTGGGTTGTTCGGTTACTCCACTGGCACACTGCGCAATGTCAACCTTGTGGGTGGCATCAATGAAGGGGTTGGTGATGCGGGTAGTTTAGTGGGATTACAGGAAGGGGGGCGTATCTCTGATGCACATAGCAGTATGGACGTTTCGGGTTCTTATACCGTCGGTGGGCTGATAGGGCGTACTCAGGGTCTTGAAGGTCATCCCTATATGCAGGATGTGACCATCTATAATGTCTCTGCAAGTGGACAGGTCTCCGGAAAGAATATAGTTGGAGGGTTAATCGGGACGTTATGGGGGGCCACCTTAAACAACGCCCATGCAACGGGTGATGTTATTAGCCTTCCTGAAGGTAGTGGCTCAATGGGTGGATTAATTGGCCGCGCATATGACTCTGTGATTAGTGATGTTTCTGCCTCAGGAAATATTGAAGGATCGGGCGACGATATGTACTTCGCTGAATCGGGTGGATTAGTCGGGTATAGTGAGCGCGTAAGCATTAATAACGCTCATGCTTCAGGTAATGTAAACAGTAATGGTTCACACAGTTACATTCTGGGGGGCTTAGTGGGTGCTGCTATGTTTACTGATATTTCCAATTCTTATGCCACCGGTCATGTAACGGGGAATAGTTTCACAATTGGGGGATTGGTTGGCATGTTAAATGGGACAGTAACTAATAGTTATGCTACCGGAAATGTTGTTGGCGGATCCTCTGTCGGCGGATTGGTAGGAGGGGGTTCAACTTATAGTGTTATTAATAGCTATGCCACAGGAAGTGTAACTGGCAATCAAGATGTTGGTAATTTGTTGGGTTATTCTGGATCTGAAACCCCCAACATCACCAACTCCTACGCTACCGGTTTAGTCAACGGTGCTCCTTGCGCTGATATTTACTGCAAAATTTAACAGTGATATTTAGCTGACTCCAAGCCCGACTTGCTCGGGCTTTTTAGTCGTTTATTCAGCGTTAGTACCGGGGTGCTGTGCACTGTGCTAACGGCGGCTCGAATACCTGTTTCAGACAGGAGAAGTCGGAAGGGATATTGGCCCCCCGATAACCCTTATGACCCGCATTTCGCCACATATATGGAATTTATTTGGTAATCCCATGGAAAAAATTAAAAAATCCCCCTTGCGCTACTCCCCGTCCCGGAAGACCTGCTCTGTGCTTTCTTTGTTGCTGAGCTTCAGCAGTGCGCAGGCAGCAACACCGACCATACCGAATGCGGGCCAAAATTTGCGTGAGATCGACACCAGTCGCCCCATTTTAGCGCCTTCAATAACGCCAGAACTGGGGTTGCCTGCCCCTCAGACATCGGCACCGGCGGAGTCTGCCGATGGTGAGCAGATTAAGGTCAAGGTGACCACCTTTATTATTAGCGGTAACACTCTGTTTTCCAATACGGTATTACAGCCGCTGCTGCAGGGGTACACCGGGCGTGAACTCACGTTGCCGCAACTTTATGAAGCGGTGCAGCATATCACCCTCTATTACCAGCAGCGTGGCTATGTGCTCAACCGTGCCTATCTGCCGGAACAAGAAATTGAAAACGGCGTAGTCAAGATCAACGTACTGGAAGCGCACTATGGCGAGATCAAAACGGAGAACAGTTCGCGCCTTTCAGATGCCACCTTGAACCGCCTGATTGGCCGGATGCAACCAGATGGGGCGATTAACGTCGGTCAACTGCAGCAGACGCTGCTGTTGCTGAACGATACCCCCGGCGTGCAGGCGCGCTCAACACTGCTCACCAGTAAAAAAGCCGGAGCCGCGGATCTGCTGGTGGAGGCCACGCCAGCACCTTTGTTTAGCGGTAGCCTCGATCTGGATAACTATGGTGGCAAATATACCGGGGAAAACCGCCTAAACGCCGATGTCTCGGTTAACAGCCCATTAGGCTTGGGAGATCGACTGCGCCTGCGCGGCCTGGCCAGTGATGATCGGCAGTATTATTACTTTCTGTCCTACGATGCCCCGGTGAACCGCTGGTTTACCCGCGTGGGAGCCTCCTATTCCAATATGGATTACACCCTGGGCAAAGACTTTGCCGATCTTGATGCGCACGGTAACGCTCGCACCACCAGTGTCTATGTTTCCCAACCGTTATTCAGAAGTCGCACCCTAACCGTCAGTAGCCAGTTGCAGTTTGATGACAAACGGTTACGGGATGATATCGAGTTATTCGACACACAAAACAAAAAAAACAGCCAGTTATGGACTGCCAGTTTAACTGCCAACAGCCAGGATAGCTTCGGCGGTGGTGGGTTGAACTTTGTTTCCGCCAGTGTCAGTAACGGCAATCTGGAGCTTGCCGATCCGGCCAACGCGCAAAACGACAGTCAAACCGCGCGCACGGCGGGTAACTTCAGCAAATTCAACTTGACCGCCTTGCGCCTACAGATGCTCAGTGAGAACTGGAGTTTCTATAGCCAGTTCAGTGGTCAGTTAGCGTCGAAAAACCTCGATTCATCAGAACAATTTTCGCTGGGAGGGGTTAATGGCGTGCGGGCTTATGCCTCTGGAGAGGCCAGCGGTGACCAAGGCTGGATGACCAATCTGGAGTTGCGTTACGCGATAACCCCGGCTTGGCAATTGAAAACTTTCTTTGATTATGGCGGTGTTAAAACCAACAAATCGCCATGGACAAAGGATAAGAATCATCAACAGCGTGGGGCGTTAGGAACCGGGGCCACTTGGTTTGGCAACCAGCGCCAGGTTTCACTACAACTGGCGTGGCGGGTGAATCACCCCGATGACAGTGACAGCCAATTAGAGAGTCAACCACAGGTATGGTTGCAGGCTTCACAGGGGTTTTGATGGTGCCAATGCAGCGGCTTTAAATAGCCGTGTGCAAAAAGGGGCATGATTGCAAATACCGCCGAAGCCCGGTATTAGCAGAAGCGCTATCCGGCGCTTTGTACCGTAAACCCGGAAAAGCCGATGCAATACGGTGAGAAGGCCAACAGGTGGTACGCGATGATCTGGGTTGGAAGTTCTACATTAATCAGTGGCTACACCTGAGCAAAGCCACCGGAGAGTACCAGAAGATTATCGATCCGTGGCTGGCTGTGAAGAAATAACCTGAAACCAGAGGTGCCACTCCTGTTCGCAAGGGAGTGGTGGCCCCAATACTACAACCCTGGGGGACTACAGATTTCTTAGAATAGGGAATTAACGCAGGATTGTGACAGCGCAATGCCTTTTAACCCTTCATGGGGTTGCCCTCGCCACCAAATAACCCCCTAATACGCGTTACGTTAAGCCGATGGACTCATTATTCTCAGCGATTATTTGAGGAGGTATTTGGCCCAAATAATTGAGTGGCCTAACTGAATACTACTATTTTATTGCAAGGCTCTATAATATAGCCAGCGAACTAATTAGTATCTGAAAGTTTCAAAAAAATCCATAGAAATTCCAGTGCGCAAACCCTTCCTTTTTTGAAATAATACGCCATTATTTTAGAATTTATCGATATTTAACTCTGATTTATTGCCAGTGTAAGCAATGAAACGGCTGAAATAGGCTGCTGTAGCGATGCTTTATGATGGGTTACTCATGACCCGCTTAATCGATATACTCTCAATATCTTGTGAATATGGCTTGTGGGGAATTAAAAAGAACGTTGCATTATCATCTTTACCCCACCCAATAATTAATATATTTAATTGATTATCTAAATTATTTATAGATATAGGCTGATTAAGTTATTCAGTTAGTGATTATTTACCAAAAAACGGAGGTTGTATTTAATTTCAATTAGATTAATTAATAATATTTACCTTTGCACCTTAATATAATCTGTTCTCTCTAATAATGGATTTTTTATTAATAATAGCAAATAACAGGAGCTGCTATGAAAAAATTAAAACCGATTGTTGCATTATCTTTATTGTTCATGTCTTCAGCTTATGCAGCAGATGGTACCATTAACTTTACGGGTGAGATTGTTGCCAATACTTGTACCATTAGTACCGGTTCAGGAACGGTTAGCGTCGTTTTACCTACTATCTCGACCAGTAATTTTAACGATATTGGTTCAAGAGCGGGTCAAACTGCCTTTACGATTAATTTGACGGGTTGCACACCAGCCAGTGGCTCGGTTGCGGTGCGCTTTACCGGTACCGGTACGCAAGTCGACCCTACTACAGGTCTTTTCTTGCCCGCTGCAGCAAGTGAGGCAAGAGGCGTTGGCATTGCGGTATATGACTCAACAGACACGCATATTAAAACAGCGGGCAATAACTCCGCCTTCCAAACAATAAATACCACATCAGGTACCGCGTCAATCCCTTTGACTGCATGGTATCAGCAATATCAGGCAAGCATTACAGCTGGGAATTTGACCGCCACCGGTGCCATCGAGTTGGTCTATAGATAATCTGTAGTTAAGAAAATAATTTGCCTAAAGGTTTACTCTGTAAACCTTTAGGGAAACTTTTCTTATTATCTATCTTACGTTTCAAGGTGAACCAATATATACCCAAAATACTTGGTGTTGCTTGACAAAATCTCGAGTGTTTTGAACAGCGCTTACGCTGGCCCGTTTGGCGAGAGGCTCAGGAAAAGCCGAGTATCTGTGCGCAGCTAACAGCCTGAGTAAGAAGGCTATATACACAAAATAATTCGAGTTGCCTGTAGGCGACAACTGAGGGAATCCCCGGGAGCATAGCTAACTATGTGACTGGGGTGAACGAAGGCAGTCAACACCCAAGCAACTTGAAGTATGAAGAGTATAGCTAATTACCTAATAACCGCATCAGTATTCGATTGGTTTTTATTATCAAAAATAAAATTACTGCCTATAAAATGAAAAATTTAACGAAAATAGTCATATCATTGTGCCTTTCTCCAACAATCGCCTTCGCGAGTATCTCTATTACTGGTACACGGGTTATCTACAATGAGTCTGATAGTAGTGTTACAGTGAAAATAAATAATCGAGATAATACCTCGTCAATGGTTCAGGCATGGATTGATAATAAAATAAATAGTAACTTGCCAAGCACTGCGACCTCTCCTTTTATTCTGTACCCAGCCGTATTTAAAATAGAGAGTAACGGTGAGCAGCATTTGAGAATAAAAAAAATAGAAGGTGTTGCTAACACTCATCAGGAGTCAATCTACTGGCTAAACATCAAAGATATCCCGGCAGCACCCAAAAAGGGAACTGACAATTACTTGCAATTTTCTATTGTTAATAAAATAAAAATATTCTATCGGCCAGCAGCGTTAAAAAACCAGGTTGATGCCATGCACAAAGATCTCGTTTGGCATTTCACCCATGATGGGCGTGGCAATGTTCTGGCTAAGGTAAGTAATAACAGCCGCTATTATGCCTCGCTGACTGAACTGAATGTCAATGTCAATGGAAAACAAATCAAGAACGAAGTCGATATGGTGGCACCCGGGCAGAGTGAGAATTGGGTTTTAAAAGGGGTTACGTTATCGGATGTTAATAAGGGTAAGGCTGAGTACGGCATGGTTAATGACTATGGTGCTGTAATTTATCGTCCAGTTATAATAAATTAATATCTAATGAGTAAAGTATGAAAAAAGACAGCTTAATAAACAAAGGGATAATAATTATTTCTTTATTGAGCATGCCACTTTATGCGCAAGAAGAAACTGAAGTGGAATATAATCCTGCTTTTTTTGTCGGAACCGGTATCGATATCTCTACTTTTTCAAACGGAAATCAGCTAAAAGAAGGGGAGTATGATGTCGAACTCTATAAAAATGGTGCTTTTATTGGTGCTACGGCAATAACAGTATCAATAAATTCTGAGAGTAAATCTGTTATTTATTTTGATAAATCAGTGTTATTACAGCTGGGGTTTAAAGATGAAATTAATGAGGAATACATTAAAACTATTAATGCTAATGGGAAAATAGCACTGGATAGTAATAATTTCGATATTAAAGTGAAATTTGATATATCGACGTTATCTGTTGATGTCATTGCACCGCAAGTGGCATCCAAGTATACCCCACGGGGTTATGTAGACCCTTCAGCCTGGGACTCTGGGGAAACTGCGGCAATGATAAATTACATCAGTAATTATTATCATTCTAATACTGATACCGGGGATTTTAGCGACAGCTATGACAGTTTTTTCTCCGGTATGAATATCTGGCTTAATGCAGGTAGATGGCAGCTTCGAAGCTACAGTACACTTACGCTTGGCGATCAGCAAAAACTAAGCATGTTGCGTACCTACATTCAGCGAGATATTCCTGGGATTTTTTCTGTGGCGCAAACAGGAGAAATTGATACGCGAGAGAGTTTTTTACCCGCGACACCCTTACTCGGTATTTCATTATTCTCTGATGATCGCATGTTGCCTGACTCCAGACGCGGTTATGTGCCGGATATTCGTGGTATAGCTGATACTAATGCCAGAGTAACCGTCAGGCAAAATGGAAATATCATCTATGAAACGACGGTATCACCCGGTGCTTTCTTAATTTCTGACCTTTATCAGGCCAGTTATGGAGGGGACTTTAATGTTACCATTCAAGAAACTACGGGTGAACAAAAAACGTACGTTGTCCCTTATGCATCATTACCCGAATTATTGCGACCAAATCAATCTAAATATTCAGTGGCTGCAGGCAAATTGAATGATAGTAGTTTGCGTAAAAAACCATTTGTTACTTCACTCTCCTATCATCGGGGGTTGAATAACTATTTTACCGGTTTTGGCGGTGTGCAGGTCAGTGAACATTATCAATCTATGCTGACGGGTCTTGCCATAAATACCACGATGGGGGCAGTTTCTGCCAATGTGGCACTGGCAAGGGCAGGTCTTGGGTATGATAAAACCCAAGGTTATAACATAGGGTTATCTTATTCAAATGTTATTGATAAATCAGGGACTAGCATTAATGTCGCAACTTATCATTACTCCTCTTCGGGGTTTACTACACTACAAGATGCTGCAAGGGTCCGAGATAAATATGATCATAGTCAGCAAGTGAATGAATATGATTTACGCTCAATGAACCAGAAGAACTCAGTGCAGTTGAGTATTAACCAACCCCTTGGTAATGCTGGCAGTATCTATATCACTGCCGGTCTTAACAATTATTGGGGCAGGGTGAAAAGTGCTAATAGCTACCTGGTGGGCTACAGTAATCAATATAAAAGACTAAGATATACGCTTTCTGCTGCAAGGTCATATAATATCAGTAATAATCGTGATGAAATACAGTACCAGTTAGGGTTAAGTATTCCTTTGGGTACATCAACCTATTCTCCAGTGATGACCACGGCTTATACCCAATCATCCGCAGGTGACGGATATGCACTGGCTTCCGTAACAGGTTCCTTGCTTGAAGACCGCAGTTTTTCCTATGGGTTAAGCACGACGATGGCCACCGCTGGTGAACATGAAAATGTTTATAGCGGTAATGTATCGAAGTTAACGCCTTATGGTAATCGTTCTGCAAGTGCTTCCTATAAAAAGAATACCACTCAGTATGCGCTGGGTATGAATGGTTCTGTTGCGCTGCATAGTGGTGGAATTACATTTGGTCAATATACCGGTGATACCGCAGCGATTATTGAAGCCACTGGCGCTACTGATGCTGTTGTTTCAGGGAATAATAATATTAAAGTGGATAGTCGCGGATATGCTATTTTCCCTTATTTGTCACCTTATCGTGATAACGAAATCTCATTGAATCCCAATACGGCAGCCAGTGATTTGGAGATCAAAAATACATCACAACATATTGCGCCACATGCCGGGGCAATTGTTAAATTGAAGTTTGATACTATCCATGGTGAGCTGCGTATTTTTGAAGTTAAATATCAGGGTGAAAATGTGCCTCTCGGGGCAACGGCTATCAGTAACGGGAAAATGGCAGGTATTGTTGGTGGTGGCGGTATTTTGATGATCAGGGAAAATATAAAATCTCAGCTTAAAGTCACTTGGAATGATGAAAATAAAAGAGAAAAACTGTGTCACTTTAGTGTTGAAAAACGTAAAGAAACCAATGCTAAAAATATTTCCAAGCAGCCAGTTATTTGTATTTGATTAATGAGGTGGGTATGATAAGAACAAAGTTTAAAACGGTCGGTGCAAAATCATTTTTTCTGATTTTACTCTCACTTCTTTGTATAAACAAAGCATGGTCAGCCTGTAATAAAATTGATTCGGCATTTTGGGACTATCCCTTACGCGTCAATTTTGGTGCATCGCTCTACATTGACCCGGCAACTCCGGTGGGAACTATTCTTGCGCAACAGAGTGTCAGCAGCGCTGAATTGTTCGCCGCTAATAATGGTTGGTTGGCAATATGTGATGATGCGAATGATGAGGTGAAATATTGGTGGCTTGAGCAACATTATGCGCAAAGTTCAGGTGGCTACCCGGTTAATGGAGTCACTGCGCCAACGCAAGATGGCCATATTTATGTCATAAGAGATAACGGAAGAAACAACCCTTATGGCGGTTCTGGGTCAGGCAGTGTCGGTTACACCGTAGAACTGCTGTCTGATGGTAATTCATATCCCTTTAGTTGGCTGCGTACTGCACCGAACAAAAATCTGCCACCCATAAGCCCCGGCCCAGTAAGAGGTATTCGTTGTGCCGACGCCCAAAGTGGTGCTTCTGGCTACCCGCCTTTTACTGGCCAATGTCGAGACAATCAATATATTGTCAATTGGCGGCAGCTTGGGTCGTTCACGCTTAAGGTCTCACTATACCGATTGGCAGGAACCATTCCTGCGGCGGGGCTGATGATGACAAATAATAACGATGGTGCCTTAGTCCTGTTCAGTTTGATGGATAACCGCTCGACACCGCCAGCATGGAATACACGCCTGTTTAACCTGGTGCGTTTAGGCCTGGCTAATGATGTGAAGATCCAAACCGCACCTTGCCAGGCTTTTAACACGGTTACGGTGAATCTGGGGCGGGTGAATAGCAGTGATTTCAGGGCGCTTGGTCAACCGGCGGATGGGGTCGCTGATAAATTAGTCAATGTGACCGCACGTTGTTCGCAGAATACGGCAATGAGATGGGCCGTCATGGGAACGACCAGCAACTATAATCCTGATGGCACTCAGGGGATTTTAGCGCTAGATAATGTCGCGAACAGTGCTGAGGGGGTGGGTGTGCAACTGACTGATACCTCGGGTAATCCTTTACCCATTACACCTGCTACGGGTGTAGATTATCGCTGGATTGATACCAACCTGGTCTCTAATGCTTCGGGTATTTTATCAGTGGAATTTTTAGCCCGCTATGTCCAGGTCGGCACGATTAAACCTGGAATGGCTGACTCCCATGCCCATTTAGTGATTGCCCCGAAATAAACATCCTCTTCCCGATACCGCTATACCCTAAATAGCTGCCCCTAATTGTGCTACAGATGGGTATGATGCAGGTTAGCTGACCGTTGAGCGCATGGACGCGCGATACGAGCCCCCAGGGACGGGTTTACGGCGTGTCAGCGTTCCGCATCATACCCACCAGCCAGATGCTAATGTGAAGCGGCTGTAGGCACGATTATTTAGGCGCGAATAGCACCTGGGGTGTCATTACCCACCCGTTATCTTGACCCACCAGCTAGCCAGCGTAGGGCAAAACTCAGAACCTATCACTGAAATAAAAATCATTATCAATAATGGCTGAAATATCAGCGTTTTATTGATTGTGAGCAAAGTGGTGCGCCCTATTTTGGTGGATAGTGCTGCAAAGTACAGATCATAGTGAAAATATTTCATCTGTCTTTTTGTGCCTAGGTCTGTTCAAGTTACTGGTGTGTTGACTGCAGCCGTGACTGACTTATTAGTTTTATTTATTTAAAGTTTCAGCAGGCAGTACTCAAATCTATTGAAGTCACGATACTGTGATTTTTCTTTTGGCGTTACTCAAACCGGTTATTGACCGATTAGTCCCAGTAGATTTGTCACTTACTCCTATTTTAATGGGGTAAGGACACCATCAAAACAACGAGTTTGTTACTTTTCAGTAAGTTAAATGACTCTAGGCATCGCCGTTTTATTACCATTTCTACTGAATGATTTTACCAACCCAGAGTGAAACATGATGAATGAATCCGAAAAAAAACCGCTGTCTGGCCTACAATGTTCCAGGCGAAAGTTGGTTAAAAATAGCGCCATTGGCGGGCTTGCCTTGGCCGTTGGTGGTGTCACTTTGCCATTTAGCCGCCAGGTAAAGGCAGAAAATGGGGTAACCCCAGGGGCAGCGGTCCCTAAGCCGGAAGAGAAAGTGGTATGGAGTGCCTGCACCGTTAACTGTGGTAGCCGTTGCCCATTGCGGATGCATATTGTTGATGGTGCCATCAAATATGTTGAAACGGACAATACGGGCGATGATGCCTATCAAGGATTGCATCAGGTACGAGCCTGTCTGCGTGGGCGTTCTATGCGCCGCCGTGTTTATAACCCTGATCGGCTGCAGTATCCCATGCTGCGTGTCGGTAAGCGGGGAGAGGGCAAATTTAAACGTATCAGTTGGGATGAAGCCTTTACGCTAATTAGCGATAACCTGAAACGCATAATAAAAGATTATGGTAATGAAGCTATTTATCTGAATTATGGTACCGGGACCTTGGGGGGGACCATGACCCGTTCCTGGCCCCCCGGTGCAACGCTGATTGCCCGCTTAATGAATTGCTGCGGCGGCTATTTGAACCACTATGGCGATTACAGTACGGCGCAGATTGCGATGGGGTTGAATTACACCTATGGCGGTTGGGCTGACGGTAATAGCCCGACGGATATCGAAAACAGCAAACTGGTGGTGATGTTCGGTAATAACCCTGGGGAAACACGGATGAGCGGGGGTGGGGTGACCTACTTGCTGGAGCAGGCGCGTGAGCGTTCCAATGCCCGGATGATTGTTATTGATCCTCGCTATACCGATACCGCAGCAGGCCGTGAAGATGAGTGGATCCCCATTCGTCCAGGGACCGATGCCGCTCTGGTCGCCGGGCTGGCACATGTGCTGATTACTGAGAATCTGGTAGACCAACCTTTCCTGGATAAATATTGCATCGGTTATGACGAAAAAACCTTACCGGCCGGTGCACCAGCGAATAGCCACTATAAGGCGTATATTCTTGGGCAGGGGGAGGACGGCATCGCGAAGACCCCCGCTTGGGCGGCGCAGATTACCGGCATTCCAGCTGATCGCATTATCAAACTGGCCCGTGAAATTGGCAGCATCAAGCCCGCTTATATTTGCCAGGGGTGGGGGCCACAACGCCAGGCCAATGGTGAGCTGACTTCCCGTGCCATTGCCATGTTGCCCATATTGACCGGTAATGTGGGCATTAATGGCGGTAACAGTGGCGCTCGTGAAGGGTCATATTCATTACCCTTTGTGCGGATGCCAACGCTAACTAACCCGGTAAAAACCAGTATCTCCATGTTTCTTTGGACCGATGCCATCTTGCGTGGGCCAGAAATGACCGCCAAACGTGATGGCGTGCGTGGTAAGGATAAATTGGATGTTCCTATCAAATTTGTCTGGAATTATGCTGGTAACTGCCTGATTAATCAGCACTCACAGATTAACCGCACCCATGACATTCTGCAGGATGAGAAGAAGTGCGAAATGATCGTGGTGATCGATAATCACATGACCTCATCGGCGAAATATGCCGACCTGGTCCTCCCCGATTGTACGGCCTCGGAACAGCAGGATTTTTGTCTTGATGCCTCCAGCGGGAATATGGGGTATGTCATTTTTGCTGATCAGGCCATCAAGCCGATTGGTGAGTGCAAAAACATCTATGAGATGACCAGCGAGATCGCCCGCCGTATGGGGGTTGAGCAACTCTTTACCGAAGGGCGTACACAGGAAGAGTGGTTGCGCTATCTGTATCAACAATCCCGCCAGGCAATCCCGGCATTACCCGAGTTTGAACAGTTCCTTGAGCAAGGGATCTTTAAACAGCGCGATCCAGAGGGTCACCATGTCGCTTACAAAGCATTCCGCGCTGACCCGCAAGCCAATCCACTAACGACACCTTCTGGCAAAATTGAGATCTACTCCGCTCAGTTAGCCGAAGTGGCAGCGACCTGGGAATTGGAAAAAGGGGATGTTATTCATCCATTACCGATTTATACGGCGGGATTTGAAAGCCCCAGTGATCCATTGAGTAGCCAATATCCACTACAGATGACCGGTTTCCATTATAAGGCCAGGACCCACTCAACCTACGGAAATGTGGATGTTCTGAAAGCGTCTTGCCGCCAGGAAATGTGGATTAACCCGATTGATGCCGAGTCTCGCGGTATCGCCAATGGTGATCTGATCCGCATTTACAATGACCGTGGTGAAGTACGTATTAATGCCAAAGTAACACCGCGTATGCGCCCAGGGGTGGTGGCATTGGGAGAGGGCGCTTGGTACGCACCTGATGGCAATAAAATTGACCATGCAGGCAGCATTAACGTGTTGACGACCCAGCGACCCTCGCCACTAGCCAAAGGCAACCCTTCCCATACCAACCTGGTGCAGGTTGCCAAACTTTAAGGAGTCGCTGATGACTACGCAATATGGATTCTATATCGACTCAAGTCGTTGCACCGGCTGCAAAACCTGTGAGTTGGCATGTAAAGACTATAAAAACCTGACGCCGGAAGTCAGTTTTCGCCGTATCTATGAATACGCGGGGGGTGATTGGCAAGAGGACAATGGGGTCTGGCACCAGAACGTCTTTGCCTACTATCTGTCGATTGCCTGTAACCACTGTGAAGACCCTGCCTGTACCAAGGTGTGCCCGAGTGGGGCGATGCATAAGCGGGAAGATGGCTTTGTGGTGGTCAATAAAGAGATTTGTATTGGCTGCCGCTATTGCCATATGGCGTGCCCCTATAGTGCGCCGCAATACAATGAAGCCAAAGGCCATATGACCAAATGTGATGGTTGCTATGAGCGCGTTGCTGAGGGCAAAAAACCTATCTGTGTCGAGTCTTGTCCGCTACGGGCGCTGGACTTCGGCCCGATTGAGGAACTGCGAAAGCAACATGGCACCTTGGCTGAGGTGGCACCTTTACCTGCCGCGCATTTTACCCAGCCCTGTATTGTGCTGAAACCTAATGCCAACAGCCGCCCGAGTGGCGACACTACCGGCCATCTGGCTAATCCGAAGGAGGTTTAAAATGGGAACGGGATGGCATGAATGGCCGCTGATGGTGTTTACCGTCTTGGGGCAGTTTGTCGTGGGGGGCGTAATCGTGATGGGTCTTGCCATCATTGCCGGTAATCTTACCGATCGCCAGAGCAAGGCGGTGCACCGTTCAATGTTTTTCCTCTGGTTGCTGATGGGGATGGCCTTTATCGCCTCGGTGATGCACCTGGGCTCGCCTGTCAGGGCGTTCAATTCTTTAAACCGTGTGGGTGAGTCGGCCTTGAGTAACGAGATTGCCAGCGGTTCGCTATTCTTTGCAGTGGGCGGACTGTATTGGCTTTTGACAATACTGAAAAAAATGCCACAGGGGCTGGGGAAAGTCTGGTTGATGCTTACGATGGTACTGGGCCTGCTGTTTGTCTATGCCATGACGCGGGTCTATCAGATTGATACGGTACCGACCTGGCATAACGGCTATACCACACTCAACTTCTTCCTGTCGGTGTTTATCGGTGGGCCCTTACTGGGTGTCTTGTTGTTACGCGTCGCCGGGCTGGAAGTGTCGGGTCGCGGTCATCTGATGCTGGTCAGTGTGTTGGCGCTGTTACTCAGCCTCTGCTCAGCGTTGTTACAGGGCAGTGAACTGGCAATGATCAGCAGTTCGGTACAGCAGGCTTCCGCTCTGGTTCCAAACTATGGTCAGTTGATGGTCTGGCGGTTAGTGCTGCTGGTACTGGGCCTGGGTTGCTGGATTTGCCCGCAGTTGCGTCGTGGTAACGCGGGGGTAATGGGGTTGACCTTGGGCCTGGTATTGGTGTTTGCCGGTGAGATGATCGGTCGCGGTGTGTTTTACGGCCTGCATATGACGGTTGGTATGGCCGTGGCGGGTTAATATTTAATCTAGGCGCAGCGTGCTGCGCCTGTGGAGAAGTTCGATTTATGATGCTGGAAAAAATAGCGTTAACAGGGCGTGTGATGGGTATTTTGCTGTATGCGCCACCTGATAGCCCAGAGTGTTCGCCCTTACTGGAATACCTGGCCGATCCACAATGGCTGGCAGAATGGCCTTATCCCGGTGGCCAGCAGGCGGCAGATTTGATTGCCCAAGGGCTGGCGGGGGATCTGCCAGAAACGCTGGAAGAGGCTTATCAACGTCTGTTTGTTGGCCCTTATGCGTTACCGGCTCCACCTTGGGGTTCGGTTTATCTGGATAAAGAGTGCGTCTTATTTGGTGATTCGACGCTGCGTTTGCGCCAATGGTTACGGGTGCAGGGCATTGAAGCTCAACGGCAACACAATGAACCGGAAGATCATATTGGCACTTTGCTGATGATGACCGCCTGGTTGGCAGAAGAGCAGCAAGAAAAGCGGATTGCTGCTTTGATAGCGCAACATTTGTTGCCTTGGGCCCCGCGTTATCTGGAACTGTTGCAACAACATGCTGGGCATCCTTTCTATCAAGGTGTTGCGCAGTTGGCTCAGGTGACATTGGCAGGGTGGGCAGCGGATTGTCCAGAGCCCATTGCCACATTAGAGCTCTATTACTGATGAAAAGCAGCAGCCAACCACTCTCTCGGCAAGGTGCCAGCCGGCGCAGATTGTTGACCGGTTGGTTGCAACGCAGCCAAGCCCTATCGGAGCCGGTTGCGGCGGTTTTACCTTTACCGAGGGTGGCTCGTCCCCCTCAGTCGCTGCCAGAAATATTATTTAATGCCACCTGTAATGGTTGTGGTGAGTGTGTGAATCGTTGTCCGTATGGCTTATTGAGCGTAGAACAAGACCAAGTGGTCCTGAACATCGATTTTACCGAGTGTGACTTCTGCCTGAAATGTACCGCAGCTTGCCAGACTGGAGCGCTACGTAACATTATGCCCTGCGATACGCTACTACGCCCGCAGATCAGCCAAAGTTGTCTGGGGCGTCAGGATAGTTGCCAGATGTGTGTCATTAATTGCCCGCAGCAGGCGCTGGCCTTTCAGCTGGATGACCGTGGTGTTCGCCAATTACAGTATGATGATGCCTGTTGCAATGGGTGTGGGATGTGTAAATTATCCTGTTTTCATGGCCATATCATGTTGATACCTACGGGCGAAAAATGTTTGCCAGAATAACGATAAACTCCAAAACAACGATGACAGTTGTTATTCAAGTTACTGTCGGTGTGAAACGTCAAATCAGACTTGTTTTTTTATCACCAGCAGGTTGTCATCCATCAGGCACTGTTACTGATTCTGCTGAAAACCTACCCATTATCACTTGCCGCGCGTAGCCACCTGCGAGCCCCAGTCCATCCAAGGCACAGGGTTATTGCTTACTGAAAAGCCTGTTGTTTTTACTTACAACTTTAGCCACATACTAAGAATGTTCTGAATGTTCCGAATATTGAACTTTCAGAATATTCTTAATTTACTGTGTTGCCTTATTCAGCAACAATAGAAGCTATTTTATCAGTCCTGCGTCTACATTTTGACCAGTTCTCCACATAGCGTGCGATATCTGTTTCCACCAAGGGATGCCGAACCATCACGGAGTCAGGTTAGAACATCATTAAAATATCAAATGGAGTTACGAAGTTATGGATCAAACGATAGTTTTGGCTGTTAACAATGGCGAAGGGAAAACCCGTTTATTAACCGCGAATGCCAACAATGCAGTAAAAGTTAAATTAATTCGCGGTAATAAATATGTCTTAAAGAATCTAGGCAATGATTTTGCTCCGGAGAACGTGACTTTAGTTCGTGTCGGCAAGGCGTTGCACGTGATCCAGGAAGGGGACACACAAGCCAGTATTATTATTGAAGACTACTTTAATGGTGAAGCCAACAACCCGGTGTTACTGGGAATGGCTGAAGATGGCCAGCTGTATGCCTATGTTCCCTTGTCCGGGGAAGGCTATGAGCACGGCTATCTCTTTACTGATGGTGAGTCATCGCCTGTCGCATTAGGTGGTCCATCTCAAGGCAGTGGTGAAGGCATTTTTGTCGCTTCTGATGATAATCAGGATGCGCTGTTTGGTCTTTTGGGTTGGCTGGCGGCAGCGACAGCGATCGGCGCTGGGGCCGCGGTTGCCTATCATAACCGTAGTAAAGATGATAATAATGACCCTGAACCGACCCCTCCGGCAAAACCGGCGATTGGCGGTGCACTTGACCATACGGGTTCTATTCAGGGCCAAATTAAAAACGGCGGCCAGACAGATGAATCTCATCCTACCTTAAGTGGTAAAGGTGTCGCTGGTAACATCATCACCGTGTATGACAACGGTAGTGCCATTGGCAGCGTGGTCATTGATGGCAATGGCAACTGGACATTTAC
>NZ_AYKS02000071.1 GCF_000496755.2 Serratia sp. DD3 | reverse complement strand
ACACTAACACCTGAAGCTAGCGCGTCTACCAATTCCGCCACCTTCGCAGTACCAAAACGTTACCGGAGTAACACAACCACGGTGGCGAATTCTAGAGATTTTGCAGGTTTCGTCAACCGTTATTTCCCGGTTTAGCAGCGTTTGCTGTAAAAAACGCCATCTTCTTGTTGGTGCAGGGCTGGGCGATGCGACGCCGGTAATGCGCTGTTTTTGGTTCACGCAGTGTTATCGACATATCGCGGTTATTGATAAAGATAAGGGGGTATCGTTAACAGGCTTGAACAGCGTTCTATTTGATTGCCAGAGTTACAGCGTAGGGCAATAACGTCATCATTGTGATGTTGTGTATGTCTAGTAAGAAAAATAAAATCATTGGATTTACAAATGATATTTTGCCCTTTTAGATATTCAATGATCTTACTTAGATCGACGCGTCTATTGCCATTACTCAGGTAGATAGGGCAGCCATTTACCCTGCCAACAATCTGGAACTCACGTGTGAAGCGCCTTTCCGTATCGGAACGCAATAGAATGGGTGTCATTAGTGTGAATATTACTAGCGTAATATAAAAAAAATGAAGGTTGCGAATGCTGCTTTTGCGGACTAACCAATTAATAACCCTTTTTTTTCCAGTTGGTAACTCTATTTCTGGTTGTGCTTGTATTGGGATTTCTTGATTGTTTTGAGTAGTGTCGTCCACTTCTTGGTTAGTTTTTGTCTGATGCTCAATACTCGGTTCGATGCTTTGGTGTTCATCGTCCGGCAATACCTGCACCTGCCCATGGAATGAAAAACCAGATTTTGGGTAGGTTCTAATGGTCTGGGTAAGCAGGCCCGATTTTTTTAATGCCTTACGCAATAAGGAGATATTTTGATAGAGCGTATTGGGGGCAACCTGTTGCCCATGTTTTTCCCAGACTTCTTTGAAGATCTCTTCCTGTGACACGATAGTACCGTTTTTGAGTAATAGAAGATGTAAAAATCGGCTGACTGGTGCATGCAAAATAACCTCTGTGCCACGAACAGCCAGAGGACTGAGTTTGTACTCATCAGGCGAAAACAAAACCCTGTCGTTAATGATATATTTTGTATGCATTTCTAATAGCCTGAAAAAAAATGTGAAGAACCGCGATCTACTGCATCAAGTATAGTCTCAAGTCTATCCAGGTTGCAGCGCTGATTGTCGCATTATGTGGTTCTCTGACTAACCCGGTGACAATTTTTGAGATTGTCCCATTGTCCCAATGGATGGAACTGAATTGATAGCCTATTCCCTTCACCAACATTGACCACTGAAGATCGCTGTTGCCATGTTGTTTTTTTTGCAGCTACGGGTACAACTATAGTATTTCTTCTTTATGTTGAATGTGAGGTGGAAGAAAGATTAATGCTTTATTTTATTGAATTTATTTGATTTTTTATTTTTTTTAGTGGAAGGTTTTTTTTCCTGCATTACCCCCAAAAAAAGATAGAAAAGCTACTAAATTAATTGTTAGTAAAATAAGATCATTTCACTGCGATCAGTCCATTATATCAAATCAATTATCTAATTTTATTTAATTTTTCAGTTTTTTATTCTTATTTTTTTAGTTTTAAGGTTGTGAATATGGGTTCTAGCCATGGTGTTGTTAAAGATTATGCTATGTCTATACTGTTCCAGTACCGTCGTGATATTTATTTTCTTTATTATAGATGTCAGGGAGGAAGAGACTTGGCCAGGAAATTTTTTATGGTTGTTGTATCCTGAGCGGGAAGTTTTTAAATATTTCGCCAGGATAATATTAAAATTATTTATAATAATGATAAATATGTTCAAACTGATAGGTATTAGGGTTGCTTTATTCTGGCTGTTTTCATCTGGTGAAAATCCGAGCTAATATATATTATGTCATATAGAACTTATGGTTTTATACTTAATAGTAACGTTTTATTTAATATTTCCAATAGAAAGCTCATACTGTATCAAGAGGAGGGGAGTGCATTGCCATTTTCCATTAAGATCGTGTCCTTGAATGATACACAATCAAGATTGTTGTCATTTTTACTACACAATCGTTCGGACGATATTATTGATAAAGATACAATAATGAAAAACGTTTGGGATGATTTTAGCCTTTCTTCTTCTAGTCAGCGTTTGTGGCAGTCAATAAATGATTTACGTAAAAAATTATCTGCAGTAGGGGTTGAAGAGGACATTATTATTAATGTTCATGGGAGTGGTTACAGGATAGACGAGTCAAAGGTATTGTTATTACATATATCCTGAGTTTGATAAATTTTAGGTGTTTTATGGATGAAGTTTTCATTGGATGGGGGGCAACCAATCACAAAAATTTTATATTCTAACTGGATGCTAAACACATTTATAAATTAATATGAATATTACATCGTGAGTTGTTTTTTTGGCTTGTCACTTTTTTATGAAGGGAGGACTGTTCTGGTTTTCCCATTTTTACCTAGTCATGGTTGTTCCCCCCATAAAATAGTCAGGCGATAAATAATAGAGCTGTTGGTCTAAAAAAGATGGCTATCGCTACTCAAGTTACAATGCTACTGATGACATTAGCTCTTAAAGGACCATTTTACACGGTGTTATGGAATTTTTTTAATCACCTTATGGTGGTTTTCCTAAAGAGATGCGGGTTATCGATAACTGAATTGGCGAAAAATCTATGATATTAGCCCTCGCTATGACTGACAGATTTCTCAAGTCTTTCTTTTGTTCATGACATTTCCTTATTGAATTATTTTTATTTAATTTCAATGTCTTATGGTTTTCATTCGGATTTCATAGCTCATTTTATTAAGTTTTTTCGCATGTTAGGTAAATATCTGAATTGGTATAATTAATTTAAAATCAGACAGTTATATTGAATCTATCAACTAAAGTCACTTTTGGCGAGAAAAAAGAACGTTGGCGTGGGGTTTCTACGCAATACATTGTATTTAAAGTTATTCTTTAAATCTCACAATAAGTCATGATAATTCAGTGAAGGAATCGATCTTGCATGGCTAATATATATCTCAAGCAAAAGGGCAGGGTGATTCTCAGGTGGTATTAAAGTCACGGCTGTCAATATAAATTGAGAACTGTTTGAGGTTTACTATGCCAACTGAAGTTTATGGGTTTATTATTAATGGCTGTGTTATTTTCAACGTGGAGAAGAGAAAGCTTATCTGTTATCAGGATGAAAGTGCAGATATGGCATTTTCTATTAAGATCGTCTCACTGAATGATACTCAGTCAAGGTTACTGTCTTTTTTGTTGCGTAATCGTGGTGATGACTTTATTGATAAAGAGAATATCATGGAAAGTGTTTGGGATGATTTTGGTCTTTCTTCTTCTAGTCAGCGCTTATGGCAGTCAGTAAATGATTTGCGCAAAAAGCTGTTTGTGGTGGGTGTTAAAAATGACATTATTATTAATGTTCATGGGGCGGGTTATAAGATAGATGACTCACAAGTGTTGTCGCTATATGCTTATTGAGCTGTTATCAAGATTAGATTCTTATAAAACCTTAATCGAAAAATCCGGGAGTGATTTTTTTATGATTCAAGGGTAAGAGTAATGCTTGCATTTTAAGGCGCTGGTACCTAAATTTTTATGCATGATGAGGTATAGATAAAGTGCTTATATCCCTATGTTCATTCAAGTTGCAGCGTAAAAACGCGATGCGTTATTGAATCACGTTTGCATTCTTCCTAGTGGGGGAAAAACGCAAACGTCTACTACAGCTTGAATGACACGGAGACCATATTAGAGCAATACAGGCCGATTTTTTTGCTCTTTCGGTCATAAAGCAGAACCGATTAATTATCTCTTTTTTGCTTCCCGCGCTGGGCGGCCCACCGTCGCTTTATAGACTTTAAAACGGCCATTTTGCGCTAATACTTCATGGCTGCCAAACGTGGCATCCAGAATCTTCGGGTAAGGTAAAAAGGCATTGGCCACAATGCGTAATTCGCCACCAATCGGCAGGTGTTTTACCGCACCACGGATGAGCATTTCTGCGGCAGTCAGGTCGGTGGCCAAACCATCGTGGAACGGCGGGTTGGAAATAATCAGGTCAAAACGACCAGTGATATCCGAATAGACATTACTCACCAAAACTTCACCGGCTATGTCGTTGGCTGCCAGCGTGGCGCGGCTGGACTCAACCGCCGCTGCGTTCACATCGCTCAGGGTCAGCTTCAATTTCGGTGACAGCCGGGCCATTACGGCGGCGACCACGCCAGCACCGCAACCGACTTCCAGCACTTTGCCTTTCTGGTGTTTTTCCAGCGTTGACAGGAGCAGCGCGCTGCCAACATCCAACCCATCGCGGCTAAATACACCCGGCAATGTTTTCACTTCCAGATCATGTATCGGGTAGCTTTGCCACCACTCCGCTAGCTCAAATTGAGTCTGCACATCTAGGCTGCCGTGGTATAACCCACAGCGGCGGGCACTGTCGATTTTGGTTAACTGAACATGGCCTGCCAACAGTTGTTCCGCGCTACGCACCCCACTGCGGTTTTCACCCACCACAAAGACTTCTATCCCCACCGGCAGTAGAGCCAGAATATTGCACAGTTGGAATTGCGCTTCCGGTTTGTTCTTCGGCCAGTAATAGATAAGCGTGTCGCATTCGGCGATAAACTCGGGTTCCACCGTCAAGCCGAACTGTGCATTGTCACCCATGCTGCGGTTGAGTAGCTGCCAATGATGATATTGCTGAGTATGAACCCGCACATCTGCAGCGTCGAATTGGGTGGGCAGGCTATCCTGCAGGTCACCAGCGAACAGTACGCGGCGTTTAATAAATTCATCACTGTGGCGCAGTATCACTTCACTGGCGGGGGTCATGGCAGACATCAGTTTTCAGCTCCTCAAAATTGAACCGGGATTATATACCTAAAAGGGGGGCAGTTGCAGAGTAGAACTAAAGCAAGCATGGCGCAGAGCTTGAGGGTTTGTTAGCATGACGCGGCAGAAAATAGCTAACGCACTTAACTCACGGGGAGCAGCATGGCAGCAAAACGCGACTGGCTGTTACAACAATTAGGCATTACGCAATGGGTATTGCGTCGTCCTGGTGTGTTACAGGGGGAAGTGGCGGTCAGCGTGCCACCGGAGGTGCGTTTGCTGGTGGTGGCGCAGGTTTTGCCGCAACCGCATGATGAGCTGTTTTGTGATGTGCTGCGCAGCCTGGGGTTAACAGCGGCACAAACCTATGGTTTGACACCGGACCAGGTGGCCATGTTACCGGAAGATATTAAGTGCAACAGTTGGCGGCTGGGCATTGAGGAGCCGCTTGCGGTACCCGGTGCTCAGTTATTTAGCCCGGCATTGGCCGAGCTTTCTCAAGATGCCGGTGCCAAACGGGCACTGTGGCAGCAGATTTGTCATCATGAACACGATTTCTACCCTGACCACGGCCGACCTGGCCACCGCGTTTAAAATTGAACAAGCCAGCCATGCATTTCCCTGGACAGCAGCGACCTTCGCCAGTAATCAAGGTGAGCGTTACCTTAACCTGAAACTGGAAGCGGATGGGCAGATGGCCGGTTTCGCTATAACCCAGATAGTGCTTGATGAAGCGACGTTGTTTAATATCGCCATTCACCCCACCTGGCAACGCCAAGGGCGAGGGCGCACCCTGTTGACAGCGGTGATCGAACAGTTAACTGCACGCGGCATTGCCACTCTGTGGTTGGAAGTGCGCGCCTCTAATCTGGCTGCCATTGCGCTTTACGAAGAGTTTGGTTTTAACCAGGTGACGGTGCGCCATAACTACTACCCGGCAGTGAAGGGGCGTGAAGACGCAATAGTCATGGCGCTGCCTTTGGGTTAACAAGCCGTGGGGTTTGACCTGGCAACCATTGATTGTCAGCGGTGGGTAAATCGGCGGAAATAGCCGCCAATACTCTTTTTATTACCGCTTTGTTTCGTATCTCTACCGAAGCTCAATGAAGATGCTTGTCCCGGGTATCTCGGGTTATCAGGCAACTCGAATGATTTTGGGTATATAGGCAGATGGACTAACTACAGAAACGTAATAAGAGGCCATCCTTTTTCGCATGCAGGAATAGTCACCTCACTAAATATCGAGGCGCAAGTTTTCTTTTATTTCATCTATCAGTGTTTTTGGTACTTCCCATTCCTGAGCAAGCTGACGCCAAGTTGATACGTGCTCAATCGTTGTATCAATAATATCGTCGATCTTTCTTTTGTTAAAAATAGGGCTTAGTTTCTCTAAGCTATAGAAATCACTTCGTGTAAAGTTATCTCTTTTACCATTCAAGCTCATCCAATGGTTATTCACCCATTTACTGCCTGGTTTGTAGCTATAGGCTAAATCATAAGCTGGTGCGAGAGACCATTTGTCTTTTTTCAGAATAAAGGCAAAGTTCTTTGAGTGGTCGTCATGATTTCGCGCAATGATATTGAACGTCATGCGCTTGAATAGCTGCTCAGCTTCAACAGCGGAAAGCTTCAACTGTCTGGCAATGCCGAATAATTCTGCGTAAGAAAATGACCCCGGCTTTTTATAATCAACGTGGGCAAGACCGTTTAGGGTTTGAACGTGTACCTTGCTGTTTTTAATTCGATCAAACCGCTGTGTAATGAAGTGTCGTCGATTGCCTTCGTGGAGTAAGCGGCATGGCATCATATCGACGCCGCATTTGTTAGCCATTAAATGATAAACAAACTCCATTGCTCCATAACCTAATGGGTCACCGAAGGTTTCATGATTCTTGTTGTGCTCACTAACACCATCAAATTTCATTAAATAATGAGTAAAACCACTTGGCACTTTGGCTTGGCCGGAGCGGACTTGAGTAAAATCTTCATTAAATGCTAATACGGCTTTCGGTCTTGCTCCTCCAGCACTCATACCAACAGATAATAAAGACATCATTGCCTCTCTATCGTCTTGGCCATTTTGTTTGAGTTCTACTTCAAAATTACCTCGTGAATCTAAGATTTCTTGTGCAATTGAAACGAGCGATTGGATTTCTACCTGTTGTGAAGCATTTAAACTTCGTAACTGTGTAGCTGGCGCATATTCAAGAGCTCCCATGCCTCGCTTTCCCGTACATTGGAGGCGTTGCAGTGGTGTAATGTCACTTGGTGAACGGCCCTGACCTGCAACCCATGCGTTGACAACCGAGTTACCAAAATCATCAGGTAATGAGTCAGCAATTAAACCTGGTAGTCCTTTAAACGTATTGAAATCCAGCTCGGGAAAGCTATAAATGCGATTCGATAATGGCATTTTGATCGGGGACAGCTCGACACCATTTTTTACGAAGCCTGGATCGTATTCAAATGACCCAAGTCCCTTTTCAGTGTCAAAACTCACTGCGCCAACGACATCGTCTTGGTAAGTGATCTTAATGACTTCCATTACCATTCTGGTGTTTCCTCATCTTTGTTACTGCGCTGGCCAGAGGCTCTCTGTCTTTTCTTTCCTTGTAATTTGGCCAGCTGTAAGGGAGAAATTTCTTGTTTAGGGAGAAATAGGTCAATATGTTCTGTGAGGTCTAATGCCATTAATATCGCAATCATGATGTCGAGCTGCACTTTTCCTTTTTCTGCATTCAAAACCGTTTTGCGTGCAATGCCAGCAAGCTCTGCAACTTCGGACTGTGTTAGGTCGCGATTTAGTCGAGCTTGCTTCAACCTGTCGCCGATCTCTTCTGCTAATGCTGTAGCTGTCACGCCTTTCATTTTAAAGTTCTACTTTGGTTACTTTATTGCCATTTTACTCGCTTAATGGTCTTAATTTAGGACTTTATGCAAGCGTTGTCAAATATTGTATTTAGTATCCTTTATTAGTTACATTAAATTGGTTTTAATTGGCTAGAGTGACTTTTTAGGGACTTTGTGGTGTTTGTGTGAAGCCCTTCGAGAGGGGCTGAGTGATGGGAGCCTGGTTGGCTTGTTGGAGGGACTATCTGTATCTTCTTCAGTAAAATCTTCATCGGTGGCAGGCACAGCTTGTTCAACTTCTGCTTCTTTACCCTTGGCTTGTGCAGATTTTCGCGCTCGAATTTCAATATCAATAATGCGTCGAGCAAGTTTGATGATGCGCTGTTGCCATGCGTAGTTGCCATCAACACGTTGTTTGTTGCTAAGGACGCCAGATAGCCACAATGTGTCCATTGAGGTCATCTTGTTATTTATTCAATCCTGCTTTTGCTTACTATCTTATAGTCAGCGCTGAGAGCGGTTTTACTTGCTGACCACTTTCTTAATAAACGCTTCACGCACCGGATCGGTGATCTCGCTGTTCCAAAGTAGCCCAATTTCCCACACGGAGTGTTTGCCTGTTAGCGGAATAAAGCGAATATGCGGCTGGCTGATCCGCGCTACGCTTGCAGGAATGATGGTGTAACCCAAACGGGCTGAAACCAGTGCTAACGCCGTAACAATGTCGTTGGCTTCTTCAAACACGGCTGGGCGCTGCTTTGCTTCCCATAAATAATTGGTGATGTGCTTATTAAGGGTCGGGTTTTTATCACGACTCAAGCCTAGATAGTTGTAGTGACTAAGCGAGGCCCACAGATCATCAAAGTTTAACATCTCTTCATTATGAATCGCGATGGCCAGGCGGTCCGAGTATAGCGGGATAGCTTTAAGCGGCGGATCGACTGATAAACGGTCAAAACCCAGTTGCAGGTTACCTAATTGCAGCTCTTCAACCAGTTGGTGAGAAGGGTAGTCATTAAGCGTGACGTGAACATCGGGGCAATCTTGCTTGAACTTAGCAATATAGTTTGGCGCTTCGTGGAAAGAAGAGATACCAAAGCCGATATTAAGATGACCGGAGGTACCTTCAGCAACGAAGGTTGCTAAGCGTTGAAATGATTCAAAGCCTTTAAGAACCCGCTTTGCCTCTGGCAGGAGAACCTTACCCATGGGGGTTAATTCTGCGCCATGTCGACCGCGTTCAAATAATGAAACTTTTAGCTGTTCTTCGAGGCGCTGAATCTTCTTAGTTAGCGCGGATTGAGTGATATAGAGGTGTTGCGAGGCAACACGGAAGTTCTTGTCATCGGCAAGTTGGCAAAAAGTGCGAAGTAAATCTGTATCCATTCTGGTTTGGAATCGAAAGCTGAATTTTATTCATTATAACTAATCGAATATGTAATTTATAGTCAATCCGCGTAAGAAAAACGACAAACCCTTGCAATTATAAGCTCTTGAACTTTATATATATTTTTTGCCAAGAATTGTATTGAGCGAAATTGAAAACAAAAGTTGAGCGTAGAAAATTAGATGAATGAGACACTGGTTCAAGCATTGGGATTTGTGGCATTAGGTTTAAACCTATTTGCATCATTTACAACTAACGACAATCGCATGCGAGCTGTTATCTGCCTCTCTTGTTTGACGTTCTCAATTCACTATACCTTGCTTGGCGCTGTCGTGGCTGGGTTGAATTTATTAATAAACTCGTTCCGTGCGCTAGTTTCATTGAAATATAAAGGACTTAAAGTCTTTTACCTGTTCCTTGCGGTGCAGATAGCGATGAGTGTTTATTTCTACTCAGAGCCACGTGATGTGTTACCGGCGATTGCATCAATCATTAGTTGCTACGCACTGTTTATTGCCGAAGGCATGCGAATGCGAATTGCATTCCTGATTTGCACCTTAACTTGGATGGTCAATGCGGTCTTGGTTGGATCTTATGGTGGCTTACTAAACGATATGTTTAACGCGACTATGCTCTCAATCACCATTTTTAGGTTAAAAAAACAACAAAAAATACAAATACAGACAAATTAATTCTCAATTAGTCCCACGGCTCTTTGCCCTAATAAATGAGCCGCACCAATAATGAGTAAGGAAACAACATGAAGAAAACACTACTGGGCCTTGCCACTGCATCTCTTCTTGCGGCTGGTGCTGCAAACGCAGCGGATTACAAACTAACTATTCCACACGTAACGACAGCAGATAGCTACAACCACCAATCGCTACTTGTATTGAAGAATTATGTAGAGTCTCGTTCTAACGGTAAAATTCAAGTTGATATCTACCCCGCAGGTCAGCTGTGTGCCAACGCAAAAGAGTGTATCGCTGGGGTACAAGCGGGTATGTTCGATTACTTCCAAACAACGATTCCTGAGCTAGGCGGTTTCTGGCAACCAGTTGGTGCATTCGACCTGCCATACCTACTACCAAATGACCGCGTAGCAGAGTGTGTGTACGACAACGAACAACTCATTGCGGACGTGCGTAAAGAGCTCATGCAACGTGCACCAAACGTGCGTCTAATGGCAGTATCGAACTCTGGCGGTTGGCGTAACATCGCAACAACCAAGAAAGAAGTAAAAGTACCGGGTGACGTAAAAGGTCTAAAACTTCGTACGGTACCGGCAAAAACTCAGCAAGACCTTGTTAAAGCACTTGGCGGTGCACCAACACCAATCGCATGGCCAGAAGTGTACACAGCACTTTCAACGGGTATGGTTGACGGTACTAAAAACGGTATCGTAGATATCATCATGAACAAGTTCCATGAAAGTATCCATTACATAATCCTTGATGGTCACGGTTACATGGGCGGCGCTTGGGTATTCAACGACATGAAATTTAAGTCGCTCCCGGATGAGCTAAAACAAGTGGTAATCGATGGTATCGCGGCACAAAACCAATACCTACGTTCATACCCTAAACACCGCGAATACACAGCGTATGAAGAATTCAAGAAAGCTGGCGGTAAAGTTTACAGCCCAACAGAAGCTGAAAAACAAGCATTTGTTACGGCTGCGGCACCTGTTAGAGAAGAATTTTTGAAAGAGACAGGCCCGGAAGGTAAGAAATGGCTAGAACGTTTTGAGAACGAAATCAAAATGTGTGAAGCGAAGATCAAAGCAGAATACGACATCCAATTTAAGTAATCAGTACCTAATCTAACTCGATTGACGCTGTAGCGGTGTTCACTAGCAATCTTATTGCAGCGTCAATTCGTTAAGAGCAACAAATTTCATCTATACGCTAGCTAGGCGCAGCACACCGAAGGCTTTTTCCTTGGGTGAACACCCAGGTTGCGCCAAAATTTTATCTCTATTGCAGAAGATTTTCGAATGAAACTTATCCAAACGCCATCAGGTTTTACCATTAGCCACAAAAACAGAACTGTATTTGAACACTCACAAGTTAGCCCCTCTTTGTACCTAGGTATTGGGCAAGGCACTTTTGATATGTACCGCGGTAACTTTGATATTTCTGATTATGTGTCAGAGCGTTTACCGCTGAAGAAATTCGCAATCACAGAAAACTCAGATGACGTCGTCGTTACTTTTAGTCTTGATGGTGAGGCTGTATTGCAAGCTAGGATATTTGAAACGGCAGAGGCACGCCTTAAAGTTGAATTCACTGCATTTGATGAAAAGTACAACCGTTTTTGGGTTCGTATTGCAGCAAGTGAATCAGAATCGGTGTACGGCTGTGGCGAACAACTAAGCTACCTCAATCTTCGTGGCAAAAGCTTCCCACTATGGAGTTCTGAACCAGGGGTTGGTCGTAACAAAAATACTTACACAACTTGGCAAGCAGATGTTAAAGATAAGGCGGGCGGTGATTATTACACCACAAACTACCCACAACCAACGTTTGTTTCTGATAAAAAATACTTCTGCCATCTAGAAACGTGCGCTTACGCTGATTTCGATTTTACTCACGCTGACTATCATGAGTTGCAATGTTGGAATATTCCGGAGTATCTACTGTTTGATGCCGAAGAGTCATTCCCTGCACTGATGACCAATATTACTGGCGTATTTGGACGTCAACCAGCACTGCCTGAGTGGGTTTACAATGGTGTGATCCTTGGTATTCAGGGGGGGACCGACATCACAATTGCAAAAGTTGAAGCAGCCAAAGCGGCTGGGATTGAAGTTGCCGGTGTTTGGTGTCAAGACTGGCAAGGCATCAAAATGACTTCATTTGGTAAGCGTCTGCAGTGGGATTGGCAGTGGAACAAGGTTCTTTACCCTGGTCTAGATGCTAAGATTCACCAGTTAAAAGAGCAGGGTATTCGCTTCCTAGGCTACATCAACCCTTACGTATTGGAAGATTTCCCGCTGTACAAGGAAGGGTTTGAGAAAGGCTACCTAGCAACAAAAAAAGACGGTTCAAAATACGTTGTAGACTTTGGTGAGTTTGAGTGTGGCGTGGTTGACTTTACGAACCCTGAAGCGTGTGAATGGTACAAGGGTGTTATCAAGCAGAACATGATCGATTTCGGTCTTGATGGTTGGATGGGGGACTTTGGTGAATATCTACCAACAGACTGCTCGCTCTATAACGGTGTTAGTGCTGAAATTGAGCACAACAAATGGCCGTACCGTTGGGCAAAAATACAGCATGAAGCGATTGAAGAAGCTGGCAAAACTGACGACATTCTGTTCTTCATGCGTGCTGGTGCTACTGGTATCCAAGGTTACTGTCACACTCTCTGGGCAGGTGATCAATCAGTAATTTGGGAAAAAGATGACGGTTTAGCATCGGTCATTCCAGCTGCGCTCTCTGCTGGTCTAATGGGTAATGGTATTAGCCACAGTGATATCGGTGGCTACACAACATTGCATGGTAACACGCGTTCTAAAGAGTTGTTTCAACGTTGGGCGGAAATGGCAGCATTTACGCCAATAATGCGCACTCATGAAGGCAATCGACCAGATGATAATCACCAATTTGATACGGATACAGATACGCTAGCCCACTTTGCACGTATGACTAAGATTTACAAGCACCTTATGCCGTACATCAAAGCAGCGGTAGAAGAGAATGCAACTAAAGGTATGCCAGTTCAACGCCCACTGTTTATGCACTACGATCAAGACTCTGAAGCGTATCAAATTCAATACCAATATCTGTTTGGTCGCGATTTGATGGTGGCTCCGGTTTACAACCAAGGCGAAACAGTGAAAGAGATTTACCTACCTGAGGATGAATGGGTACATATATGGACTGGTGAAACGTTCACTGGTGGCTGGATTAAGGTTGATGCACCTATTGGACAACCACCAGTATTCTTCCGCAAACAAGCCCAAGATGCTGAGCTGCTAGCCGCTATCAAGCAATTCTAATTAATTGGGGAGTGTTAGAAATCCTGTGTCATTCCAGTAATATATCCAAAAAGGAATGACACATTTCCCAACCCTTCGATTTCGATAAAGCCCTGAAAGACTTCAGGATGGCCAAGCCTTAACGGGAAAAGATAGCATTTTAACGCCGTTAATCAAACAGTTGACGGAAGCTGCTTTGGCTGCTGAACTTGATTCACATCTGGCTCAAGACATTGAAGCCAACCGGAAAAATGGCTCAACCAAAAAACAGTCAAAACACCCACTGGCGCTTTTGAATGAGCCGCATCGAGTGCTACCTTGGCTTTAAATTCAGGAGAGTTGTTTCTACGTTTTCTAGTCATAATCTGTCCCTGTATTGTTGGGTACTATCAAAACAGATCAATCACTTAAAGTTATGTCCGAAAATTGGGGGCCACTTCGGTGACATGCCCATACCACAATTTTAAGCATCACCAAACAACACTAAAAGCGAGATTCCCGCATGCGCAAGAATGACAATATTCGAGCTTAGTGATGATTACCGCATAGTTGAAGGTTAGTGTTCAACACCTGAGAGCTTGAGTCTAGCGATGAAACCTATTGAGCTAGCAACCACATAACAAAAAACAAAAACGACACTCAACAGGAGTGCCGTTTTACCAAGAACTGATCAAATCACCAAAATGTCTAAAAACTTACATTTTTGAACACCAGCATCAAGCCCATCATTAACAAGAAACTGTGCACGATTTTGTGGTAATTGATTTTGTACTTCTGTAGGAAGTGGTAGCCAATCATACCGCCAGTTAAACCAAGCACGAACGCTGGTATTGCCGACAGAACGTGTGAGATAACTTGCTCAGTAAATAACCCTTCATTCCAGAAACTAACGTTGGCACCGATCATTTGCAGCATAAAGAAGAACGCTAGTGTCGACTTAGTTTGGTCTGCTGTCCAAGGCTGCATTGATGTGTATGCAATTACTGGTGGACCTGACTCACCCACGCTCGCCCCAAGCACGCCTGAAGTAAAGCCTACACCAACAGTTAATGGCACGGAAGCCTTTTTAAACAAAGGCTTAGTCGCGCGTAGCGAGTGGATACTAGAAATAATTAATACTGCCCCCATCGTCAATAGAATGTACTGAGATGGCATGCTTGCCAGCAGTTTTGCGCCGACAAAAGAAGCCGGTACTGAGCCTGCAAACAAGATCAAACCTGTTTGGCGTTGAATAGAATGTCGCATTTTCCACACGATTGGTAGCGTCACCAACCAGCCGAAAATACCCGCAATAGGAACTGCCGTTTGAGCACCAACAATGAGTGACAGTAAAGGTACGGAAACGAGTGCTGAGCCAAAGCCAGTCAAGCCTTGAGTAAAGCCTGCTAGTGCTATGATCAGCGAAATAAGAATTATCGTGGTGTCCATAAATCCATGTTTAGAGCTTAGTGAATGTAGGATTACTATAGATTTATTATAATTAATTACCATTATTTGTGTCACATTTTGTTGTTTTTTGTCTGCATCGTTTCGCTTTGTGACCATCCTCCCATACAACGTCTACCTCTTTCGTATAATAAACCTCAGTAGTTTCGGGTATTGCGTGCAGTCAAAATGCCAATGTTTAAATAGTGACTTTGAACCGCCTAGTTGGTTCAAAGAGTTGAGCATTGGCATTTTGATTCTTTATTTTATGAGGTTATCTATGGAAAACTTCCAAGCAGACAAAGAGACGTTATTTGAACTAAAAACAACCGCCCGCACTGATGCAATAGGTACAGAGGCATTTGATAAGGTTTATGGTTTGGGTTACGAAGTGGGGCATGCGGATTGGTCTCCGTTCCCACGCGTAAATCGTCTGCGCCAAACTTTTTTAGATCGCCCATACGACATTGATGTTGAAAGATTGCGTTTAGTAACAGAAGCGTATCGTGACAATGAAACCATGCCGCGTATCGTTCAATGTGCATTGGCGTTTCAAAATATCCTGCTTAACAGTACGTTGCACATCTACGAAGAAGATTTGATTCTTGGTGAGATTGCAGCGCCTGCTAAAGCATCACCAATTTACCCTGAGTTCTCGGTAGACTGGATCATTGATGAAATTCTTAACTCGCCATTTGAAGAGCGCCCAAACGATCAGTTCTATATTCGTAATGAGCAAGAGCGTGCTGAGATTCTTGAGTTGTGCGCTTACTGGAAAGGCAAGAGTGCCAATGAGTTCATCACGGCGAACTTAGATGATGATCAGAAAAAAGGCTCTCACATGGGTGAGAAAGTGTTCCAAACCAACAACTATCACTTCGCTGGTATTGGTCACTTCGCAATGGATTTCAACAAGCTGATGACGCTTGGCTACAGCGGCGTATTGCAGCAGGCAAAACAAGCTTTTGCAGAGTTGTCAAAACAAGATCCAGATTATGGTGATAAGCGTGATTACTACACCGCAACGATCATTGCGCTAGAAGCAGCAATTAAATACATCACACGTTACGCACTGCTAGCTGAAGATATGGCGTTTGCCGCGACTGATGAAGCTCGTAAGCAAGAGTTGCAAGGGATGTCGGCGAACTGTTACCAAATTGCTGGTGGCGTACCGCAAACATTTTGGCAAGCGGCTCAGTTGTTTAACTTTGCCGTGACGATGACGCAAATCGAAGGTAATGGCCACTCAATTTCTTACGGTCGTATGGACCAGTGGATGCTGCCGTTCTATGCCAAAGATCGCGCTGAAAATGGCGTGGCAAAAGAGTTCGTTTTAGAAGTGCTGGAAGTGCTTTACGTTAAGATGAACAACCCAACCAAGCTGAAAGACAAAGGCACGGTGAAAGTGCGCAATGGTCGCGGCTTTGGTGGTGAAAGCCTGACCATTGGCGGCGTTGATCTGCAAGGCAATGATGCAACCAACGATCTGACAATGCTGATGCTTGAAGCGTCAGTGCATACTCGCATGATGAACCCATGGGTGTGTGTGCGTTTGCACGACAAAACGCCCTATGAGCTTAAAGTCAAAACCATTGAATGTATTCGCGCAGGCTACGGTCATCCGAAGTTGTTCAATGATGGTCCAGCAATTAAAGCGATGTTAGGTAAAGGTGTTACGCTTGAAGAAGCGCGTGATTATGCGGTTGTTGGCTGTGTTGAACCGACGATTCCTGGTAAAGAGCACGGTTGGCTTGATGCGGGCTATGTTAACACCGTAAAAATGATGGAAATGGTGATCAACGGCGGTCGTATTTTGTCTGGTCCTAATGCTGGGATGCAGCTTGGCCCTGATACTGGCAGCCTTGAAACTTATCAATCGTTTGAGGACGTGTTAGAGAGTGTGGACAAGCAGTTTGCTTATTGGTGTGACCAACTGTGTAGTTGCCTCAATATTACCGACAAGATGCATCGCATGATAAAACCAACGCCTTACATTTCAGCGTTTTTTGAAGGGTGTATCGAGTCAGGTAAAGACATGACTTATGGTGGCGTTAAATACAATGGCACAGCACCACAAGCTGCGGGTATTGCAAGCTGTGCAGACTCATTGGCAAGCATCAAAAAGCTAATGTTTGATGATAAGAAATACACAGGTAAAGAGCTGTTAGACGCAGTAAAAGATAACTGGGATGGTCACCAAAAACTGTATGCGTTGGTCAATAGCTCAAAGATCCCACACTATGGCAATGATATCGACGAAGCGGATGAGCTATTTAACTACATGTTCGAATGTTACTGTCGTCATATTAAAGGTCGCCAAAATCCACGTGGTGGTAAGTTCAGCCCAGGTGTTTACACTGTAAACGCTAACGTAGGGATGGGGCTATACACTAACGCGTCATTGGATGGACGCAAAAACGGTGAGCCTATCTCTGACAATATGGGACCTGTGCACACCGCGGGTGGCTCACACGATATTAGCGGCCCAACGGCAGTGATCAACTCAGTAACCAAAGTCGACCATAGCTTGGCGACAAACGGTACGCTGCTAAATTTGCGTTTCCCTGAAGATGCGGTTTCCGGCGTTGAAGGACGCGATATTCTGTTGAGCTTTGTTGATGAGTACATGGGTAAGCAGGGTATGCACGTGCAATTCAACATCATGAGTTCGGAAAAAATGCGCGCAGCGCAAAAGAATCCAGAACTTTTCCGCGATATGTTGGTGCGAGTAGCTGGTTATAGCGCTTACTTTGTCGAGCTTGGTAGACCGCTGCAGGACGATTTGATCCAACGTACAGAACTACGATTCTAATTAACCCATAGTGATACCCAAACCATTGCCCAATAGTATGCAGGCTAAAAAGTGGTTTGGGTTTTCACGTTTTAACACAAGGTTGAGGTGAATTGTGTCAAATCAGGCGATAGTGCTAAATATCCAAAGGTTCACGCTGCATGATGGGCCAGGTATTCGCACTGAAATATTTCTTAAAGGTTGCCCTTTGCGCTGTGATTGGTGTGGTAACCCTGAAAGCTTTAAACGTGATATTGAAGTAGGCGTATACCACAACAAATGTATTTCCACTGAGCATTGTGGCTCGTGTTTTGATGTCTGTCCTGATAACAAAATGCTGATCTATTCAGACGCGATGTTGCAGCAAATCGATAGACACCAATGCACCAGTTGTTTGCACTGTGTCGAAGAGTGCCCTTCGGAAGCAATAAAACAGTGGGGCGAGTCGATGTCTGTCGACGAGTGCATGGAGCTGATACGCAAAGACCGCGGATTTTATGACCGCTCAGGCGGTGGTGTGACGGTTTCTGGCGGAGAACCTCTGCTGCAAAGTGATTTTGTGGTTGAGTTGTTCAAAGCCTGTAAGCAAGAGGGCATCCATACTTGTCTTGAGTCGAGCTTCCATGTCAATTGGAACCGGATTGAAAAGGTTCTGCCCTATACGGACCTGTTTATTTCTGATCTCAAGTTAATGGACAGTGCCAAGCATAAGAAATACACCGGTGTTGATAATCGTAAGATTTTTAATAACTTAAAAGCGCTTAGTAAACTCGATAAAGAGCTGATTTTAAGAATTCCTGTGATACCAAGTATCAATGACGATGATGCCAATATTTCAGCCACCGCTGATTTTATCGAGCAGGAACTCAATGGTCGAGTAAACATCTTGCAACTGCTCAGTTTTATGCGCTTGGGTGAAGAAAAGTATCAGTCGTTGGGTTTGCCTTACAAAATGAAATCGCTGCTATTCGACCGTCATGAATTTCAGGCTCGAGTGAGTGACATTGCCAACTACTTTAATCAACGCGGTATTCGCTGCTCAGTGGGAACGAAAGAGCAAACTGAAGCGGTTTAGATAGAACAAATAGAAATGCTAAGTGATAGTGATGGTATCACTTGGCTAACAGATAAAGTGGTAAATGAGGTAACTACGTGGAACTGAAGATTGAAAATTGGGGACAAGTTGAAGGTCAAACTGCACCGGTAAAGCTGATTACGCTTACCAATAGCCAAGGTATCTCACTACAGTTGACCAACTATGGCTGTATTGTGACTTCAATTAAAGTGCCAGATCGCAATGGTGTCGCAGCGGATGTCGTGCTTGGTTACGAAAGTCTAGAAAAATACCTAGGAGGTCATCCTTTCTTTGGTGCTGTAGCGGGTCGGTATGCTAACCGTATTGCGCAGGGGCGTTATGAGCTAGATGGTGAAGTGTTTCAATTAGAAACCAACGAAGCACCAACTGGGCAACACCTTCACGGTGGCGCTAAAGGCTTTGATAAGTACGTATGGGATTTCGAGATTGAGGAACAAGAAGAGGCAACATACGTTCATCTAACGCGAGTATCGCTCGATGGTGAAGGTGGTTACGGTGGCACTTTGAATGTTACTCACACCATCGGTTTGGATGAATTCAATCAAGTTCACTATAACTTCCAAGCTGTTACTAATAAGCCTACCGTAATTAATTTAGTTAACCATAGTTACTACAACTTAGCTGGCCATGATTCCGGCACAGTTGATCAACATGAATTGAAGCTTTATTCCCAGTTTTACACCCCGGTTTATGATAATTGCATTCCAACCGGTGAAATTCTATCGGTTAAGGGAACCGGCCTCGATTTCACCGAGACCAAGCAGATTGCTTTGAATAAAGCGATGATGCCGTTAGGCGGTTTTGACCACAACTGTATTCTCGATGGTTCGAAAAAAGAAGGGGAGTACAACTATGCGGCGGAGCTTTATGAACCGCAAAGTGGACGTATGATGACGGTTCTGACAACTCAGCCAGCCGTGCAGTTTTATAATGGATTCAAGCTGTCAAACAAGTGTTGGGTAGGGCGTCATGGTGAGCGTTATGAGTCATGCCATGGTATGTGTTTGGAAACCCAACACTATCCAGATAGCCCGAATAACGTGCATTTCCCATCGACCCGATTAAACCCAGGCGAAGTGTATCAAGAGAAAACAATTCATCGCTTTGCGCAAAAATGATCAACTGAGTACAAATAATGCTCTATTTATCGAAAAAAAGGTAGATAGAGCGTTTGAGTACAGCACCAAAACAAAAACGGCTCCACGAGGAGCAGTTTCTCTTGAGAATATACTTACGAGCAAATCACCAATTTGGTATCACCTTGTTTCGCCACAGTTTCAATTGAAGGGCTGGGTTTGGAATCAGTGAAGAAGTAGGTCACATCTTTAATGTTCGCTAAGGTAATAGACCCTTTAGGAATGAACTTGCTTGAATCCATCGCGACTAAAACGTGACGAGCCGATTTCATGACCGTCTGAGTGATCATTGTTTCATTCAGGTCATACTCAAGTAAGGTACCATCAACATCCAATGATGCTGCACTGGTAATGAGATAATCAAAGCGGAAGTTAGAGATGAAATCCATAGCTTCAGTTCCAACAATACCCCCGTTGAACGCTTTCACCTTACCACTAGGTATCAATACATCTATAGACTTATTCGTATGCAAAACACTTGCTACGCGAAGGCTATTGGTAATGACCTGCAAATTATTTTTCTTGGCTAAATGACTGGCTATGACTTCCACAGTTGTTCCTATAGTGATGAACACTGTTGAATTATCAGGGATCAAATCGGCAATTGCTTTGGCTATTGCATGCTTTTGCTCGGTGTCTGACACCTGACGCACTTCATAATCAAGGTTAGTTTTGGTTGCCGGTGAGCTTGCACCACCATGGTGACGAATCACAAAACGATCATTGCTGAGCTTCTTTATATCGCGGCGAATCGTTTGTGTAGAAACGTCTAGCATTTCTGCTAGTTCTTCTACACTGTAATAACCTTTGTCATTAACTAGCTGAATTAACTTATCTTGTCTGGGATTAGTCACGTCAGTCCTTCATTTTGTTTACTTTTGTAGTTTTTGGTCCACTTCTGATCTAGCCGGGATCCCTTCTCGACCACCTCTTTTAGTGCATTTTAACGCTGCCACTAGGTTTGAGAAAGCAATCGCCTCACGGCTTTGTTTCGATTCTGCGACCGCAACCGCTAAAGCACCATGAAAAACATCGCCTGCACCAGTAGTGTCCACAACATCTACTTTGATTACTGGCTCATGATAAATTTCGTCACCTTCTAGCCAGTAGCAGCCCAGTGAACCTACTGTAACATAAACTTTACCATCTGTTTGTTTTTTAGCAACTTTTAGACCTTCAATTGGGTCACTGCAACCAGTGAATTTTTCAAGGCCAGGCTCAGAGAACGCCACATGATCGGCTAGTTTCACAAGCTCGTAAATTGGATCTGGTGCTAGGTCAGCGTCAAGAACAGAAGGGATGTTGAACTTTTTCGCTTGTTCTAAAGCGTACTTCGCACCTTCTGGCCAACGTACGTCAGTCAGAATAGTTTCATATTGTGAAAAGTCGATATGTTCAATTTGCTTTGTATCGCGGCTGAGTGATTGATCTTGGTAATTTATGATCATTCGCTCACCTTCATCATCCACAAGAACTGTGGAGAAAGCAGAAGAAGCACCGGTCACATGAACTGCTTTATCGACGTTAACACCGTAACTGGCAAGCTCTGATAACATGGTATCTGCCACGCCATCTTGACCAACACGCCCGATGAAATCTACTTGGTGCCCCATCTTGGCAACCGCGATAGCCGCTGTCGCAGCAGGTCCGCCACCCACTTCAAAGTAGTCTTTTGCGACGTATTTACCGCCTGTTGTTGGCAAAGTGGCGACACGTTGAATACGGTCAAGTACCGCAATACCTAAACATGCAATTGTCATAACTCTAATCTCTATGTGTTTACTTTTTGGAGTGCGATTTTGCAAATTGATGTCTGCAGTATATTCACATCTGTAGTTTTAACTAGGACTACAATCACAAAACGACCAAAGTAAACAAAAAACAACAAAATGTGACATTGATTGTGGTTGCAATGTCATTTTATGTTTATATTTGTCTCAAGTTAATCGCTAACGTGAAGGAAAGAACAATGTCTACTATTGGATTTATTGGTTTGGGTCAAATGGGTACGCCCATGGCGCTCAATTTAATCAAGGGCGGCCACTCAGTAAAAGTTTTTGACATCAACCAAGATGCAGTCCAGCAGCTAGTTGAACAAGGCGCTACAGCAGCGACATCACCTGCTAATGCAGCATTAGATTCAGAATTCGTTATCACTATGCTGCCAAACGGCACGCTGGTTAAAAATGTAATCTTAGGTGAGAACGGCGTTACCACGACACTAGACAAAAATTCGCTACTTATCGACATGTCGACCATCCACCCGCTTGAAACGGATAGCTTAATCAAACAGATGTCAGAGCTTGGTTTCTCAATGATGGAAGCTCCGGTTGGCCGTACTTCTGAGCATGCTGTACGCGGTGAGCTTCTTATCATGGCTGGTGGTACGAAAGAGCAGATAGAGCGCGCTAAGCCACTGTTCGATTGTATGGGCAATGAAACCGTTGACTGTGGCGGAGCAGGTAAAGGCATTCGCGTTAAGATCATCAACAACTACATGAGTATTGCTCTAAACGCTTTGTCTGCAGAAGCGGCAACCTTGTCTGAGGCAATTGGTCTAGATTGGGAAACGTCAATGAAAGTGATGAGCGGCACACCTGCAGGTAAAGGACACTTTACAACCACGTGGCCAGGTAAGGTGCTAGCGGGCGATTTATCCCCAGTATTTATGGTAGACCTAGCGCATAAAGATTTAGGCATTGCACTGGATCTTGCTAACCAAGTTAAGGTTCCAATGCCTTGTGGCGCAGCGGCTCGAGAAATGTACAACCTAACTCGTGCGGCGGGTCGTGGTCGTCAAGACTGGACTGCTGTACTAGAACAACTTCGCGTAAGTTCAGGTCTTGAGCCAAAAGTGAAATAAAAACTGACAGTTAATTGGTTTATCTGAGGTGAAGGTTAAGCAACATTTTCTGACATTTTGGTATGGAATTTGTTGATTATTGTTCCTTCTAACTATCAATTTCTCATTGCTTTAAATGTATGTTTTTTCGGTTCTTTTGACGATACACAAAATAATTCGAGTTGCCTGTAGGCGGCAACTGAGCGAATCCCTGGGAGCATAGCTAACTATGTGACTAGGGTGAACGAGGGCAGCCAACACCCAAGCAACTTGAAGTATGACGAGTATAAGAAGGGCCATAAATACGCAAGGTATCTTCACGGTCAAAATGAAGGGCTACGCTGTCGAAATCATGAATGTTGATAAGTGGTCTATTGTTGTTTGGCCTCTAACTCAAAAGGAGTGGGGCGTTATTTTGCGGTTGTTGATTTAACCAAAAATATCTATTTGAAACAGTTAGTTGCATGTAGATGGCAAACGACAAGATGACAATGGATTGAGTTCTAGCAGAAATTTATGCTTATTGAGTGTTTTGTGACTCCGTGTACATTTATGGTAATGAATGTCATTAAAGTGACAGAAAGTGTTATCCATCTAACAGAAATTGACAACTTGAATTGGTAACTTCTGTCTTAACAAAATCAAAGTCGATGAGACTAAAAAATATTACGAGGAAATAAAATGGCTTACGTATCTGGTAACACAATGATTAACGAAGCGTGGAAAAATGGTTATGCAATCGGTGCTTTCACAGCTCACAACCTAGAAACGATCAAAGCAATACTATTAGCGGCCCAAGAAGAGCAAGCGCCAATCATAATTCAAATTGGTCAAAAAGCAATTAACGAAATGGGCATGAAGCCACTTCGTACTGCGATTGACTCATTAATCGAATACCACCAAATCACTGTTCCAGTGTGTGTTCACTTAGACCACAGCCGTAAGTTTGAGCAATGCATGCAAGCTGCGACATGTAACTTCCAATCTCTTATGTTCGATGGTTCAGCGCTAGATTTCGAAGAGAACGTACGTATTACGAAAGCAGTTGTCGGCGTAGCTAACGCGCTAGGTCTAGGTGCTGAAGGTGAAATCGGTAAGATCGGTGGCACAGAAGATGACATCACAGTTGATGAAAAAGACGCGATGATCACCACAGTTGCTGAAGCTCTGGATTTCTCCGAGCGCACGGGCGTTCACTATCTTGCAGTTTCAATCGGTACTGCACACGGTCTTTACAGAACAACCCCACAACTGAAATTTGACCGTCTATCAGAAATCAAAGAAGCAGTTCGAAAACCAGTCGTTCTTCACGGTGGTTCAGGTGTGCCAGATGAGCAAGTTATTGAAGCGGTGAAACGCGGTGTAGCGAAGATCAACGTTGATACCGAACTACGCCAAGGCTTCATTGAGGGATTACAAGCTCACTGGCAAGCACACGCAAAAGACTACGTACTTGCAGACGCAATGAATACTGGTATTGCATCAATGAAAGAAGTGGTTCGCCACAAAATCCGCCTGTTTGGTTCAAACGGCAAAGCGTAATTTAACAATAAATATAATAAAACAGGGTGCTATTTACCTCTGCACCCAATTTTTCCGAAAGGCCTATACCCAAAATACTTTGAATTGCTTGAAGGCAGCAAGCGATGTAATCCCTAGAAGCATAGCCAACTATGTGACTAGGGTGATAGAGCACAGCTAACACCCAAGCGGTTTGAAGAAACAGGAAGGGTATATAAAAAAATAATGGTGATTCTATGTTACGTACATTAGAAAAAGCATTGAATACAGTAACGACCCCTGTGGCAAAAGTACTGCGCGCAGTCGCTGGTATTTTGTTGCTAGTAATGACAGTGGCGGTTGTTTTCCAAGTACTCTGTCGTTATGTATTTAATGAGCCTTTAAGCTGGACAGACGAAGCTGCACGATTCTTGATGATCTACATGACTTATCTATGCCTGCCGTTCGTGTACTTGGCCGACAAAAACATCGCAATGACTTTCGTCACTGAAATTGTTGAGAAGAAGTCTCCTCGTATGTTTGCATTGTTAGGTTTAGTTGCTCATATTTCGGCGATTCTTGTTTTTTCGGTTTGGATTAAATTTGGCTGGAACTTCTTTAACACAGGTTCGGTAATGGCCGACAGCTTGCCAATTCCAATGTATGTAATCTACATCATTCCGCCAGTAATGATGGCAGTCACCATGGTCTATGCACTGCAGAAAATCATTCAATGTCTTCGTGGCATATTAGGCGACTTTACTGATGTCTCTCTAACTCAAGCAACGGTTGCACTATACGAGCCATCAGCAATTAAAGACACAAGTTCTGAAGCGGAAGAAAAAGACGAAAAAATCGAACCTGCAGTAGCATCTTAAGAGGGCGTTAAAAATGGTTTCTCCAATTTTTATAATTTATTTCTTAGTACTGCTTATTGTCGGTGTACCAGTACTATTTACATTGGGTTTATCTCCAATGATTACGCTGTTCCAAAACGACCAAATGTTGTTTGCGAACATGCTCTACCAGCGTCTTTATTCTGGTTTAGATAGCTTCCTACTACTTGCTTTGCCATTTTTCATGCTAGCGGGTGAGTGTATGACCGCTGGTGGTATCACACCACGTATCGTCGCGTTTGCTCAAACCATGGTTCAGCATCTACGTGGTGGTTTAGGTCATGTAGTTATCCTTGCTGCAACAATATTTGGCGCACTTACCGGCTCTGCGGTAGCGGCGACGTCAGCGATCGGCGGCATGCTTATCCCGGAGATGCAAAAGTATAAATACGATACGGGTTACGCTGCAGCGCTAACGGCTGCGGCTACAGTTCTGGGCAATATCATTCCTCCATCAGGAATAATGCTAATTTACGCATTCGTAATGAATACTTCTGTAGCTGCAATGTTTTTAGCGGGTGTGGCGCCAGGCCTTATTCTCTGCATCGGTTTGATGATCGTAAATCGATTCCAAATTACAAAATATCCCGACGTACAGCCGATGGAACGTGCGCCTGCTATGGAACGCCGTCAAGCATTACGTCTTGCTATCGTACCACTAATGACACCAGTCATTATTCTTGGTGGTATCTACGGCGGTATCTTTACTCCTACGGAAGCAGCCGCGGTAGCAGTGGCATACGCAATCGTAGTATCGCTATACATCATCAAAGCAACCAACGTTAAGGCTACATACGCTATATTTGCAAAAGTTGCAGTAAACGCAGCATCGATTCTGATTATCGTAGCAGCAGCAAGTGGTTTTGCGTCACTCATCAGTCTATCTGGTGTGTCGACTATGGTTGCTAACTTTATGAATGGTATTACTGATAACCCTTACTTACTGTTTGCAATTATCAACGTACTGCTTTTCATCATTGGTATGTTCTTAGATGCGGGTCCTGCAATCCTAATCTTTGCTCCGATTTTTGCACCAATTATGACAGCCGCGGGTATCGACCCAGTTCACTTCGGTGTGGTTATGTGTGCAAATCTTTCAATCGGTTTGGCAACACCGCCAATGGGTCTAGTATTGTTCGTAGCATCAGGTGTATCGAAAGTATCTGTATCTGAAATCTCTAAGAAAATCATTCCATTCCTAATCGTAGAAATGGCAATTATCTTCCTGATTTCATTCTTCCCATCATTGGTAATCGGTCTACCTCAACTGGCTGGCATCATGTAGTCAATTGAGTAAACGCGGCACGTAAAAGGTGCTGCTTCTAGACAGCAAATGTAGCTACACACTATTTCACTAAGCATCAAAGAGTCTTTGGTTCTTCGTTATAAGAGAGAAAGTCGATGATTAACGATAAAGGCAACTTACAGGCTAAGGCGCAAAAAATCCTTAAAGCAATGGGCGGTATTGAGAACATCGTTGCTGGCAGAATCGACAACTGCGCAACACGCCTACGTATTCAGGTTAAAGATTTAGAAATTATCAACGAAGGTTTACTGCGTCGCCAAGGTGCACTCGGGTTTATCCGTTTACCGGACAACAAGATTCAAGTGGTGTTCTTTGATGTGCACAACCTGGCTGAAGAAATTCGAACTCAAGTCGCGAACGGATAATTCAAAACAAGCAAATCGCCGCTTAAGTTAAATACCCAAATTAAATGGATATAAGAAATAATAGGAAACAAATATGAAGTGGATTAACACCAAATCTCACACCTCTTGGTTAGATACTGAAACAGATCGTATCTTTGAATTCGGCCGTCGTTCAGTTGTTCCTAACGGATTTGGTTGGGTGGGTAACAACGGTAACATTCGTGAAGAGATGGGCACTCGTCTTTGGATCACTGCACGCATGCTACACTGTTACGCACTTGCTGCACACATGGGGCGTCCAGGCGCGTATGACCTAGTAGAGCACGGCATTGCTGCTCTTGAAGGCCCACTAAAAGACCACACTCATGGTGGTTGGTACGCGACAATCGATAACTCAGGCGATGGTATCGTTGACTCATCTAAACAAGGCTATCAACACGCATTCGTACTATTAGGTGCGGCAAGTGCGGTTACAACGGGGCACCCACGTGCTCACGCTCTACTTGATGAAGCGATTACCGTGTACGAAAAACACTTCTGGGTTGAAGAGAAGCAGATGTGTTACGAGTCGTGGGATCAAACGTGGACTGAAACGGAAGATTACCGTGGTGGTAACATGGCAATGCACTCTGTGGAGGCATTCCTAATCGTTTACGATGTAACCAAAGATAAGAAGTGGCTAGATCGCGCTCTAAACATCACTGAGTTCATGATCAACAAAACAGCGAAGAGCCTAAGCTACCGTGTAAACGAACACTTTGATGCTAACTGGAATCCACTTCCAGACTACAACAAAGAAACCCCAGCAAGTCACTTCCGCGCCTACGGCGGTACACCGGGTCACTGGATTGAGTGGGGCCGTTTAATCTGTCACCTACGTGCAACGCTATTAGAAATCGGTGCAGATTGCCCAGAATGGTTGCTAGAAGATGCAATTGGTCTGTTTGATGCCACTGTACGTGATGCATGGCATGTAGATGGCGCACCGGGCTTTGTTTACTCAGTTGACTGGGACGGTAAGCCAGTTGTGCGTCAGCGTATTCGTTGGGCTCCTGTTGAAGCGATTGGTACTGCTTACGCACTATACGCAGTGACAGGCGAGAAGAAATACGAAGATTGGTACCGCACATGGTGGGACTACTGCCGTACTTACCTCATCGACTACGAAGGTTGTTCATGGTGGCAAGAGCTTGATGTAAATAACCAAGCAGGTACAAGCGTAGTATGGGATGGTAAACAAGATATTTACCACTTAATGCACTGTCTAGTCATTCCTCGCTTGCCACTAACTCCGGGCCTAGCGCCTGCGCTTGCTGCTGGTCTACTAGACGTAAACCTTAAGTAATCATGGTTAGTTAAAAAATGCCTCGTGCAGTTCTAATGTATGTTGGAGCTGCACGTTTTTATTATATGCATAAGCTTTCTACCCAATCAGTCGACATTCCACGGTAACATTGCTTCTATCTTGTCCACCGTATCCGCTTCACCAATGCGTTCCAGCACATGTTGGATATAGGCCGCAGGTTCCAGCTTGTTGGCTTTCGCTGTTTCAATCAGTGAATAGCAGCAGGCACTGGCTCGGGCCCCTTGCGAACTGTCGGCAAACAACCACGCTTTTCTGCCCACCGCAAACGGGCGTATCGCATTCTCCGCCAGTGCATTGCTCATATTCAGGTAACCGTGCTCACAATAGCCGACCAGCGATGTCCAGTGATTCAACGTGTACTCCATCGCCTGGCGTGTCAGCGAACCTTTCATCAGTGAGCCAACATTCTGCTCCAGCCAAGTCTTGAATAGATTGAGTACGGGTGCACGCTGAGACTAAATGGTAACCGATTAGACAACCATTGATTGTTTATAAAGTCATGATCAGCGAAAATAGCCGCCAATTACGATTAACACGACGGATTTGACAAGCGAAGAACTGAAAAGAGAGTACTTCCAAAAGTGTGTACAAATCCGTGTACAAACTAAAAGAATTTATATATGGCAAACCAAGATTTTCTTAATGAAATCAACAAAAGAAGAACCTTCGCCATCATTTCGCACCCTGATGCCGGTAAAACCACCATTACTGAAAAAGTACTGTTATTCGGGCAGGCTATCCAGACCGCCGGTACGGTAAAAGGCCGTGGTTCCAATCAGCATGCCAAATCAGACTGGATGGAGATGGAAAAGCAGCGTGGTATTTCGATTACCACCTCGGTGATGCAGTTTCCTTACCAGGATTGCCTGGTTAACCTGCTGGATACCCCAGGGCACGAAGACTTCTCCGAAGATACTTACCGCACGCTGACCGCCGTGGACTGCTGCCTGATGGTGATCGACTCGGCTAAAGGGGTGGAAGACCGGACGCGTAAACTGATGGAAGTAACCCGTCTGCGTGATACGCCGATCCTCACCTTTATGAACAAACTGGACCGTGATATTCGTGATCCGATGGAAGTGATGGATGAAGTGGAGCGCGAGTTGAAAATCGCTTGCTCACCCATTACTTGGCCCATTGGCTGCGGTAAGTTGTTTAAAGGGGTTTATCATCTGTATAAAGATGAAACTTATCTCTATCAGAGTGGTAAAGGCCATACCATTCAGGAAGTGCGCATTGTGAAAGGGTTGAATAACCCGGATCTGGATGCCGCGGTGGGTGAAGATCTGGCCGCCCAGTTGCGTGATGAACTGGAACTGGTACAAGGGGCGTCCCACGAGTTTGATCAGCAAGCCTTCCTGGCAGGTGAACTGACCCCAGTATTTTTTGGTACTGCGCTGGGTAACTTTGGTGTTGACCATATGCTTGATGGGCTGGTGTCTTGGGCGCCCGCACCGATGCCACGTAAAACCGACACCCGCGAAGTGGTGGCCGCAGAAGAGAAATTCACCGGGTTTGTGTTCAAAATCCAGGCCAATATGGACCCTAAACACCGTGACCGTGTGGCATTTATGCGCGTGGTATCAGGCCGTTATGAGAAGGGGATGAAACTACGCCAGGTACGTATTGGCAAAGACGTGGTGATCTCTGATGCTCTGACGTTTATGGCAGGTGACCGCTCCCACGTTGAAGAAGCCTACCCTGGCGATATTATTGGCCTGCATAACCACGGTACCATTCAGATTGGCGACACCTTTACCCAGGGTGAAGATATGAAGTTCACCGGCATTCCGAACTTTGCCCCTGAACTGTTCCGCCGTATCCGTTTGCGTGACCCGCTGAAGCAGAAACAACTGCTGAAAGGGTTGGTGCAACTCTCGGAAGAGGGGGCAGTCCAGGTGTTCCGCCCCATTGCCAACAACGACCTGATCGTGGGGGCCGTTGGGGTGTTGCAGTTTGATGTGGTGGTTGCCCGCCTGAAAAGCGAATACAACGTGGAAGCGCTGTATGAGTCAGTGAACGTCTCCACTGCCCGTTGGGTAGAGTGTGATGACGTGAAGAAATTTGAAGAGTTCAAGCGCAAGAGTGAGCTGAACCTGGCGTTGGATGGCGGTGAAAATCTGTCCTATATTGCCCCCACCATGGTGAACCTCAACCTAACGCAAGAGCGTTACCCCGAAGTGGTGTTCCGCAAAACGCGGGAACACTAAGTCTTGTCAGTGTTGCCCCGCGTGATGAACTTTATGGATGAGGTTCATCACTCCTCAGCAGCATAGATCATTATGTGATGGTGGGATTTGTGCTTGTTTTATCCAGAGTAAACGTGGTCAGTAAATCTATGGTATTGACTACGTTGTTAGGAATACCGGCTCATTACATCACGATAGGCGAAGATTGAACGGTATCGGGCTGAACGTTGTTTGGTAACGTTAGGATCTTTGTTAAACACTGACGCATTTGCTGCAGTGTTCTTGGTTGCTCCAGAACTGCATAGACATTATTAAATTGCAACAAAGAATCCTTTAATGTTCCCTGATTGTTAAGTTGCGTCATAATAACCACTTTAACTTTAGGGGAAAGTGAGGGTAGTATATTCATAATAAAAGAGAGTCTCTCGCTCGCATTGTTACCGGTACTCTGCAACTCCAAAATAAAAACATCAATGTCCTGTTCGGGCTTTAACCATGATAAGTCGTGTGATAATTGTTTTTGTTCTGCAACGACATTAATAGATGAGATGGAGTTTAACTCTGCCAAAATCGATTTTATACCCTCGCGGGTGTAGCTGCATGAATGTTGTAAAAATACATTTGTTATTTTTTTCATGGTTAATTATTCCTGAGGTATTTTTATACATAGATATGATTTTATCTTGCATGTATTGGTGAATCTATCAGTACGCAGATATATACCCTTCTTACTTCAAACCGCTTGGGTGTTAGCTACGCTCAGTCACCCTAGTCACATAGTTGGCTATGCTCCTAGGGATTCCATTGCTTGCTGGCTTCAAGCAATTCGAAGTATTTTGGGTATAGGCCATTTCTGTACATTTCATTTCATGGCTATATTGAATTAATTAATAGTAATTAATAGTAAATGTTATCTTCCCATTAGCTGTTCCCGGAGTGACTTGAGGCGATGTTTGAATATAACGTGCAACCAAGGGGATGCTGACGTTGCTTCCCTGTGTGCTCAGCATCGCTTGTTGTGTTACTGAGTTAAAGTTAAATAAAGTGGGTGAACTTGCAGTGCCTGCAGCCACTTGAATCCCTACCCCACTGGCAGCATTTTGAGCGGATGTATCAATACTCATAATACCATTGGTTGCATTAATAACTGATGTATTTGGTGTTAACGTCAGGCTGATCTTGTTATTCACCGGAGTTCCTAATGATGAAGATCCACTCTCACTCCAAGAAACATAAGTATTCGACCCTGTATCAGGGTAAGTACCATAAAAGACAGGGCAGTTCGTCAGTTTGATACTTGAATCAATCCAACTGGTTGTCGAGTTGAGGCCTGTAAATTTTTTAACATCATAATTCCCCAATGACACTGATATGTCTGGGGTGGTACAGGTTCGAGATACGATATTGATAGCACCAGTAAAACAAGCTGAAACAGCAGGAACCACAGAGCCTGCCTGGCCAAGTTTATGGGATATGCAAGGCAAACTGGCTCCGGTTAAACTACCAGGGCTGACATTGCCTATTTTTATCAAAGAAATATCAAAAGTGAACCAACTTGGGCCATAAGTCAAAATGGTGCTATTACTACCAGCTAAATTGACTGTGAATGGGAAGGCAGTCCCAGCATTCCATATGGCAATGCCTATCCCTGGAATATTTGTGTTATAGACATGCCCTGGGTAGGGGGAGCCACTCCAACTTGAAAGTGGATAAGGGGTAACAGTCACTGCACGCTCCAGTATAAACCCTGCTGTCGTAGTGCATTCCACCATCTTATCATTAAAGCTCGGCTTGTATGTTTGCCGGTATATAACTGTTCCATTCGCTGTGTCTGGCCCTACGGTAATATTACTGGCCTGAAGCGGAATATTCATATTCAGTGGGGGGGACCTAGATGCCATGGAGCAAGATGCACTCACTGACTTTATCACTATTATTTGTAATAATAGGCACATTAAAATAATTTTTTTCATAAAGTTCACCTTTTAATTACTCTAAGAAACTGAGGTGGAAGTATCTTGTCTGTACACAGGTGACGGTTTTAGCCCTGAGAACGAAACTGACCAGCATTAATAGTAGACTGTACTGCGGCCAAGTGATTAGGCTTATCAGTAATAACTTCAGGGTGCCTATTATTGCTATGTTGTATTGCATATCATTATTCTCTTGTTATTGTTACACCAATAGTGTGGAGTCTGTGGATATCACTATCGGGTGGTATTCAGTGTTGTGGGGACATTGCCGGGGATTTCTACCCGGGCCAGATGACCCGTTTGTAAGGACGATGTGTCTGGCTGGCATACAGAATTAAACTGCTGCATCGGCGTTTGTTTCTGCTCTTTGGCTACCGGCATCAGGATATAACTGACACGACACTGCATATCACTGCCATCTCCCCATTTCACGCTCAGTTGCCCCTTATCTTCAACCACACGTGCATATAACTGCCCCCCCTGGCCGACAGAACCAACGTTGTTATCTTTGTTATCAAACACATCAGCGCCAAAGGGTAGGGGTTCTCCTTGATAGGTGGCATTCACCAGAATTGGCGTACCCTGCTTGGTGTTGTATTTCACTTTCACTACTGCACCGGAATACGGTGCTACTTTCTGACTGGTATTATCCAGCTCGACATTGGCCGCCGTGCCCTTCGGATCGATACTGATGTCATTCATCTGGTATGGGGTCAGGTAAGGCACCAGTGCATAGCCATGTGAATCCACTTTCACCCCAGGATACGACGAGACACCAGCCCCTGCTGCCCCTTTGGCCTCGACCAGCGCAAAAGTATCGGAGGTATAGGGCGTAAAAGTTACTCCCCCCGAATGCGCGACGACCGTGCCGCTTATCCCAGCGGCGGCACTTTGGTAACCTTTACCGGTACTATAAGTTCCGCTTAAGGCCGTAGCCGGAGTACGGTAGTTACCGCTCACTGACCCACTAGAGCCCATACTCTGGTTAGCGTTCATTGCCGTCACACCGTAGCTGAACTGGCTTTCTGCCCCGGCAGTGCCGGACACGGTGGCCTGCTGACCGTAACGGCCAGTACTGTCATGTGACAAATCCATACGCAGTTGTGGTGTGTGCGTTTGGTCATTGCGCCCCAGTGGCAGGCTGAAGCTCAGCAGATAGTTGGTTTGTGCGGTACCCAGGCTGGAAAAACTGCGATTGATGCTGAAACCATACGACAGGCTTTTGTAATGGTTGTTGTACCCCATTTGGTACTGCTTATCGCTACCGTCTTTATTCCAGTAGTTCTGCAGTGAGCCACTGATATACAATTGACCCCAATCACCCGGCAACCCTTGGCTGGCGGTGGCCGTCAGGCGGTTTTTAGCCCTTGAAACTGAATCTGGCGAATACCCTTGCGCTACCGCATCGCGGGTTTGCATCGCGGTCATAAAATCCATATAGCCATCGGTGGAGAAGCGGTACGCTGCCAGCGACAGGTTGCTGTTAGTCTCGCTGATAAGCTTACTGTAGCTCACCTGATAACTTTGTCCGCTGAGACTGTTGCTCGACGAATGTTGGCCGTTGTCATCGTTACTGCTCCCCAGTTGTGTCCGGGCCTGAGTGATATCAAAGGCAACTGCCCCAATAGGGGTACCCACCGCGGTGCCGAGTTGCAACGCGTAGTAGTTTTTACTAACTTGCAAACCAGTATAACCAGTAATGGCGTTGGTCAACCCAAGCTGATAGGTAGTCTGGTAGAGGGCTGGCTTTTCACGCAGATTATCGCTGCGCAGTTTACCCGCTGTAAAAGAATAGCGTGATGAGCCCGGGCGCAGCAATTGTGCTACCGAGGCATAGGGCACGGTGAAGGTTTGTACCGTGCCATCTGATTCACGAACCGTTACGTCAAGGTTACCGCCGTAACCAGTGGGGTACAGGTCATTAATCAGAAACTCCCCCGGTGTAACGGTGGTTTCATACAACACCTGACCGCCCTGGCTCACGGTGACACGCGCGTTGGTGCGCGCAATCCCGCGGATATCTGGCGCATAGCCACGCAGGGATTCCGGCAACATCCGTTCGTCACTGGCCAGTTGAATACCGGTGAACGGCAGTGTGTCAAACAATTGACCGGTAGTATTCGACTGACCCAACAACATCTGTCCCTTGACCTGCGGAATATCGCGCTGCAGATAGGTATTAAGGTTGCTGTACTGGCTGGGTCCGTTACTCATCTGGCTATAGGAACCGTTGTGGCGTAAATACCAGGCTCCAACGTTCAGCCCCGCATTCACTCCGGCAAACAGTGAGTTGAAAGTGGTGCCGTGCGATTCGCTGGTATAGCCATTGGCGTTATAACCGAGCAACAAGGCTGGCACGCCGCTGTCCCATAATTCCGGGCTGACGGTGCCTTGGGCTGTACTTAGCATATATACCTGGGGAATAAGAATATCCAGACGCTGCTCACTACTGTCGAAATTGACCTGGGTTTCTGGCAGTTTAGCCTGAAGATCCAGGCATTGTTCTGACTTATCTGACGAGTGTAAAAAATCCTTGGGTAATTTCTCGTAATTAAACGCGATATTTTTAATTAGCTCTTTTGTTAGGCAGGGATACACGGATTTGTCCGCCCGCACCTTGAATTCAATATCAATATTACTGACTGGCTGATTATTGACATAGACGTTAGTTTTATATACACCGGGTAATGCCGAAGATCCATTGGCAAAACGGCTCAGATCAACTGATTTATTATCATCAATATTTAGGAACGAAGGATCGAATTCCACATTCTTTGCGATGGGCGCTGGTGTATTCACCGCATTAATCTCATTTTCAGCAATAGCACTATCCATAAAAAAGGTTGATAGTATAGCCATGGCTAAAGGAGATAAGCAGCTGTGGATATTCTTTTTCAAAGAATTTGACATAAGATGTCCCTTCAAAATATTTTTCCCAAATAGTGATGGTATTATTATTTAATAATATTAATGCGTTGAGCGTTGTTATTTTATAACGGTACTGAACTCCCTAATTGCGCCATGATCATCAACGAAATCACCGGATAAAGTATTGCCGACCTGTGCTGGTAAATTAAACGTCATGGTGGCATGAGGTGCGATCATATCCCCCTCAATTTTCTTGCCGTTAACTGTCAGGGTGACCATGGACACATAATAGGGTGTCGGGTTTGATGCTTGAATCCGATTACCTTGCGCACTCCAGGTGACTGCTTTGGCGGCATCATTGGCGTTGCCTTGTAGCCCGGTAGGGCGATAAAACAATTTGATACGTGAGCGGAAGGCCATCTGCAGGCGATTTTCTGCTTCTTTTGCTTCATTTTTAGCGGGTACTTCCAAGACGTTGAGCCAGAAGACCGACTCTTTATCCATAGGAAGCGCCCCACCGGTATAGCTTATCCGTAGCGTCTGGCCTTTACTTGGATCTATCCGGTTCATCGGCGGCGTCAGTACAAAAGGCACCTGAATGGCGGAGGGTTTAGCATTGGCGTCCCCTTTGTCGATCCAGCTCTGAACAAGAACGGGGGAAGAGCCCACATTGCTTAGCTTAACGCTGACTTCCTTGGCATCTGATGGATAGATTACCCGTGTTCCGCTGATGACCACGCTGGCCAGACTGTTGGAACTAAATAAGGCAATGACAGCGAGTCCACATAGTTGCCGAATATTTAGTTGCCGAATATTGCAAAAAAGAAATGTCATAATATATTCCTGAAAACTGGGAGAGGATTTTCCTCTCCCAACATCTTATTACTTGTACTGAATTGAATAGACAACGTTACTGACTACGGTACCAGCAGTGGTTGCACCATCGGCGTAATATTCCACTGCGTACGGCAGGGTGGCGCTACCGCTTGATACATCTACATAGCTAGCGCTACCTACTTGACTGGTATTACCGGCTTTGATCACGGCTTGCGTAGCACTTAAACCGTCACGCAGTTGCAGACTTACATTTGTCGCAGTACCTGACAGGTTTTTCAAATGGCCGGTGACTAGGTCAACGGAAGGACCTGCTTCAAAGAAGGCCGATGCTGTTTTCAGCGTACCAGCACAGTCGGTTAGTGCCATATCGAAGCTAGTGCGTCCTGCAGTTTGGGTTGCAGCAGTTAACTGGTTGGTACCTACGGTTGGCAGTATCACCGTCCCATTTGCGCCTCCTCCATTCACGTTAACGTCACAGGTACTGGCGGTTAATTCACCGTTAAAGGTGATGGTACCCGTTGAGGCAGCCTGAGTTAGGCCAATAGAACCCAATACAGCAGCTAAAGAAACAACAATTGCTAACTTTTTCATATATATTCCTACTTACTTTGTTAAGCCATTCTAATATCCATTAAAATGGCGGGTGATTACCTATAAGATATAGGTGTCTTTTGTGGTTGTTAATACAACACACAGAGTAATAAATTAATATAAAATGGATGTATTCTTTACCACTAAAATTCATTGTTGGTTGTGAATATTAATCAAATGTTAATTTGCCATTCTTAGTTAAAGTATTAGATTGATGAAAATTAATTTAAAGCATAAAAAATCACCAGCATTAATTTTTGCCAGAATATATTCTTTTCATGCTTCAATTCTTTTTGGGTTTTAACTGCGCTCTGCCCCCCAGTCGCATAGTTATCTATGCTCCTCAGAATTTCATCATTCGCGGTTTACAAGCAACGAAAATTATTTTTGGTATGTATGGCTATGGTTCAGAGAGAAGAATAACTAGATATAAAGCATCCGAATCAGATGGGGCTATTTTAAACTTTAACTCAACGGAGTCAAATAACTGTAAAAAAAGTTTTCATGCTTGTTTCTGTTTTTTGTTGGGGTATAATTTCGTTAATTTTAATTAAATAGAATTAAATATTATGAAATTAAATAAAATCAGCATAAAATTCCGCTTATTTATTTAGTCACTCATTCTTATTTTGTTAGCGTTAAGTGCTTTTTTAAATTAAATTACGATATTTTATGTTGATTATAGTGGCTTTCCCATAAGGTTTGATACTTAAAGCGACTTTTTATCAAAATTGATTTTGGTTTAGCTAAACCCTGTTTTTCATAATGCCATGAATTTAATTGATAATATGGCCTCTCTGGACTGTTTGATTGGAAATGGGAAGAGTCTCTTTGCGACCCAAAGGGTGAGCGACGAGTCGGTTATTTTGAGTTTGCCGGGTGAAGGGATGCAACTGTATAACGTTACGGTTTAGAACGACATTTTGTTATACAGGAAAAACGACAATCTGATGACGATACCAGTGAGAAAACAGGGGGTGCTGTGAGCTACATTTTTACAGATACCCATTGTCACTTTGACTTTCCCCCTTTTAGTGGTGATGAACCCGCCAGCCTACTCCGGGCTGCTCAAGCGGGCGTGCGGCAGATTATTGTGCCAGCGGTCACCGCTGAAAATTTTGCCCGTGTGCTGCAGTTAGCCGCTGACCATACGCCGTTATTTGCTGCATTGGGCCTACACCCGTTGTATATCGCCGAGCATCAGGATCAACAGCTGGAGCAACTGGCCGGTTTACTGGCCACCAAGCCCGCCAAACTGGTGGCGGTGGGGGAGGCGGGTTTGGATCTGTTTATGGCCAACCCACAGTTTATGCGGCAACAAGCGTTGCTCAAGGCGCAACTTAAGTTAGCCAAACAGTACGATCTGCCGATGATTTTGCATTCCCGCCGTAGCCATGATCAACTGGCAGCGATCCTACGCCGATGCGATGTTCCCCGTGGTGGGGTGGTGCATGGTTTTGCTGGTAGTTTGGCGCAGGCCGAGGCGTTTGTTGGCTTGGGTTATTACATCGGTGTTGGGGGCACCATCAGCTACCCGCGTGCGCAGAAAACCCGTAGCGTGGTGGCTCAGTTGCCACTGAGTTGTCTACTGCTGGAAACGGACGCACCAGATATGCCATTAGCCGGTTACCAAGGGCAAGCAAACCGGCCAGAGCGGGTGCTGGAGGTGTTTCAGGCTCTTTGCCAACTTCGGCCAGAACCGCCAGATGAAATTGCTGAACATCTCCAGCAGAACGCCTGTTCCCTGTTTGCATTGAATTAACGGCGCTTTTTGCGATTGAGATTGACTCATATGGCAGTCAATCCCCTGTGGGCGACATGTTTACGGCTTGAAATGTGCGATACATCACATTAAGTGGCATTGGTTTACCTCAAGTTGTATATGTTTGTGACATAAATCGAGTCTTGCGATAGTTGGCCCAGTATAATTGCGCAGGTTATCACCCTTAGGCTATTCGTTACATTGAACGGCACTTGGGGTTTCTTTTTCGCAACAGGGGTATTTTCCATGCAACTCATCATGAGCCTGGTCGGTATGATGGTACTGATCGCCATTGCTGTGCTGCTTTCCAGCAACAGACGCGCCATTAAGCTGCGTACTGTGCTCGGTGCTTTTATTATTCAAGTCGCTATTGGGGCGTTGGTCCTTTATGTCCCGGTGGGGCGGCAAATTCTTGGCGGTATGTCGTCAGGGGTGACCAATGTCATCGCTTACGGTAATCAAGGGGTCAATTTTATCTTTGGCGGCCTGGTTTCCGACAAAATGTTTGAAGTCTTTGGTGGCGGCGGTTTTATCTTTGCATTACGTGTGCTGCCGGTGATTGTGTTTTTCTCTTCGCTGATTGCGGTGCTCTATTATCTGGGGATTATGCAGTTGGTGATTAAAGTCCTCGGTGGTGGTTTGCAGAAATTGCTGGGCACTTCGCGTACTGAATCACTGTCAGCCACCGCCAATATTTTCGTCGGTCAGACCGAGGCCCCGTTGGTGGTGCGCCCCTATATTGCCACCATGACCCAGTCTGAGCTGTTTGCCGTGATGTGCGGTGGCTTGGCATCTGTAGCGGGTTCGGTATTGGCGGGGTTCTCACAAATGGGCGTGCCGCTGGAGTATCTGATTGCGGCTTCATTTATGGCAGCACCGGGTGGGTTACTGTTTGCCAAGCTGATGATGCCGGAAACGGAAAAAACCCGTGATAAAGATAATGCCTTGGATTTGCTCACCGCAGAGGATCGCCCAGCCAACGTGATTGAGGCCGCCGCTTCAGGGGCAGCATCTGGTATGCAACTGGCACTCAATGTCGGGGCAATGTTGTTGGCCTTTATTGGGTTGATCGCGTTACTCAACGGTATCTTGGGGGGCGTTGGTGGTTGGTTTAATTATCCACAGCTCTCGTTGGAGTTGATCCTGAGTTGGATTTTCTCCCCACTGGCTTACCTGATTGGTGTGCCGTGGCATGAAGCCATGACGGCGGGTTCATTTATTGGCCAAAAAATCGTGCTTAATGAATTTGTGGCCTTTATGAACTTTAGTGCTTACCTGCGTCCAGACGATGTGGTGGCAGCTGCCGGGTTACAGGTACTGTCACCCCATACCAAGGCGATTATCTCGTTTGCGTTGTGTGGCTTTGCCAATCTCTCTTCGATTGCTATTCTGATTGGTGGTTTGGGTGGCATGGCCCCTAATCGCCGCCAAGATATTGCCCGTTTCGGCTTGAAAGCCGTGGCAGCGGGGACGCTTTCTAACCTGATGAGTGCCACTATTGCCGGGTTCTTCCTGGCTTTGTAACGACGAACAGCAAGGCGTCAGGTTATCGATAAGGGCAGGCCTGCGGGTCTGCCCTTATGTTTCAGAAGGTCTGGCTGTTTAATGATGATATCTGATGCGACCTAGTTACAACGTGAATTCCCAGAACGGATAACATCATTTTGCGTGATAAAAGTCACAAAAATTTATGTTATATTGCAATTCGTTTTACTGTGTTGTGATGTTAATCACTAATGACCTGGCGTTATCATGTTCAAATAGTACGACAGGCTATTCAATATTGAAGGGCTATACCCAAGCTTATTCAAGTTTGCAGGTAGGCGGCAATCGAATGAATCCCTAGGAGCATAGCTAACTATGTGACTAGGGTGATTGAGAGCAGCCAACAACCCTGCAGTTTGAAGGGCGCCGGGTATATACGCGGTGAGAAGGATCTCAGTTGCCGCCGTGAGGTACTCATCTCATGCGCTATCTTCAAGGAACCAAGTCCGCTCGCCAACACCAAAGTGATAAGTTGGAGAGTTTTATGACTGAATTAACCACCTCAGTGCTATCTGCGCTGAATTTACTCGCATTTAACCAAGATGACACCAACAGCAACGTGTTGGCCTGTTGTCGTCAAATGGGCAGCCAGGCAGGTTACCCTGCAGCAATCGGCATTTCCCCCGTGTTTCCCTCAGTCAGCTTGAATAGCCCTGAATAAATGCCTTTTTAATAGGAGGATGCCTTGTTCCTGGCACAAGAAATAATCCGTAAAAAACGTGATGGTCAGCCACTGAGCGAAGCGGAGATCCGCTTTTTCATTAATGGGATCCGTGACAATGTGGTTTCCGAAGGGCAGATTGCCGCACTGGCAATGACTATCTACTTTCACGATATGACTATGGCAGAGCGTGTGGCGCTAACCATGGCAATGCGTGATTCCGGCACCGTGCTGGACTGGCAAGATTTATCCCTCAATGGCCCGGTTATAGATAAGCACTCCACTGGTGGGGTGGGGGATGTGACCTCATTGATGCTTGGCCCAATGGTGGCCGCCTGTGGCGGTTATGTACCGATGATCTCTGGCCGTGGTCTGGGGCACACCGGCGGTACACTGGATAAACTGGAATCCATCCCGGGTTTTAATATTTTCCCTGATGACCCGCAATTCCGCAAAATCATCAAGCAAGTGGGGGTGGCGATTATCGGCCAGACCAGTTCGTTGGCTCCGGCAGACAAACGTTTCTATGCCACACGCGATATCACTGCCACCGTTGACTCAATTCCACTGATTACTGCCTCTATTTTGGCGAAAAAACTGGCGGAAGGGCTCGACGCTTTGGTGATGGATGTTAAGGTTGGTTCCGGGGCTTTTATGCCGACCTATCAACTTTCAGCAGATTTGGCGCAGGCGATTGTTGCTGTGGCCAATGGTGCTGGTTGCAAAACCAGCGCATTGTTGACGGATATGAGCCAGGTGTTGGCCTCCAGTGCCGGTAATGCCTTGGAAGTGCGGGAAGCGGTGCGTTTCCTGACTGGGGAATACCGTAATCCACGCTTGTTGGAAGTCACCATGGCGCTGTGCGTGGAAATGCTGCTCTCTGGTGGTCTGGCGCGCGATGAGGCGGATGCCCGGGATAAATTGCAGACGGTATTGGATAATGGTCAGGCAGCGGAACGCTTTGGCCGTATGGTGGCCGCGCAGCAAGGGCCGGTCGATTTTGTTGAGCGCTACCAACACTACCTGCCGGAGGCGACACTCAGTAAGCCGGTTTATGCTGAACAGCCAGGAATCATTACCGCTATGGATACCCGGGCGTTAGGTATGGCGGTGGTTGCTCTGGGGGGCGGTCGCACTCGCGCGGCTGACAGCATTGACTATAGTGTTGGCTTGACGGATATGGTTCGCTTAGGAATGTGTGTGGATAACCAGCAACCGTTAGCGGTGATCCACGCCAACGATGAACAGAGCTGGCAACAGGCCGCAGATGCGCTACGTAATGCGATAGTCTTGGGTGATCAAGCCCCAGAGGTGACACCGGTGGTGTACCAGCGCATCGCTCAATAATTTATATCAGTTGCAGCCAATACTGTTGCAGCCGAAATAACCAAGTGTGAAAGCACGCAGGAGAGATAATGAAGCGTACATTTATAATGGTATTAGACTCATTCGGCATTGGTGCCAGCGAAGATGCCGAGCGTTTTGGCGATCAAGGCTCTGATACTTTGGGCCATATTGCTGCTGCTTGTGCGCGTGGTGAAGCCAATGTGGGTCGTAGTGGCCCGTTGACGTTGCCAAATTTGAGCCGTTTGGGGCTGGGTAAGGCGGCAGAAGAGTCTAGTGGCCACTTCCCGGTGGGGCTGGATAACCATGCCGAGATTATTGGCGCCTATGGTTATGCCAGCGAGCTCTCATCGGGCAAGGATACGCCTTCTGGGCATTGGGAGATCGCCGGTGTGCCGGTACTGTTCGAGTGGGGGTACTTTTCTGATCACCAGAATAGCTTCCCGCAGGCCCTGCTGGATAAGCTGGTTGCCCGGGCTAATCTGCCGGGTTACCTCGGCAACTGTCACTCTTCCGGTACGGTGATCCTTGATCAACTGGGTGAAGAACATATGAAGACCGGCAAGCCGATTTTCTACACTTCTGCAGACTCGGTATTTCAAATCGCCTGTCATGAACAGACCTTTGGCCTGGAGCGTCTCTACCAACTGTGTGAAATCGCCCGCGAAGAGCTGACGCAAGGGGGTTATAACATCGGTCGGGTGATTGCGCGGCCATTTGTCGGTGACCAACCGGGTCACTTCCAGCGTACCGGTAATCGCCACGATCTGGCTGTTGAACCCCCGGCACCGACGGTGCTGCAAAAACTGGTGGAAGAGAAGGGCGGAGAAGTGGTGTCTATTGGCAAGATTGCCGATATCTATGCCAACGTGGGGATCACCCAGAAAGTAAAAGCGACCGGCATTGACGAGTTGCTGGATGCTACCTTGGTCGAGATGGAAAAGGCCGGTGATAACACCATTGTCTTCACCAACTTTGTGGATTTTGACTCTTCCTATGGGCATCGCCGTGATGTGGCCGGGTATGCTGCAGCACTGGAACAGTTTGATCGTCGTCTGCCAGAATTACTCCAGCGGGTGACCGGCGATGACATCATTTTTTTCACCGCCGACCATGGTTGTGATCCTACCTGGCCAGGTTCAGACCACACCCGTGAGAATATTCCGGTGCTGGTTTATGGCCCGCAAGTCAAACCCGGTTCATTAGGCCACCGGAAAACCTTTGCTGATATCGGCCAGACCGTTGCCGTTTATTTTGGTCTGTCGCCGATGGATTATGGTCAATCGATGCTGTAATAACGCCAACATCCGTCGTCTGGCTACCCTCTGAATGACGACGGAAATCTAACAATTTGACGTGGAAGGAAAAGAAAATGGCTACACCACATATTAATGCCGAAATGGGCGATTTTGCTGATGTTGTCCTGATGCCGGGTGACCCGTTACGGGCTAAATATATTGCAGAAAACTTTTTGGACAATGCGGTAGAAGTTAACCAGGTGCGTGGCATGCTGGGATTTACTGGCACTTATAAAGGCCGCAGAATTTCTGTTATGGGCCATGGTATGGGCATCCCTTCCTGCTCTATTTATGCCCGTGAGCTGATTGCCGAATTCGGCGTGAAGAAGATCATCCGCGTGGGTTCCTGCGGTGCGGTACGTGACGATGTTAAACTGCGTGATGTGGTGATCGGTATGGGGGCTTGTACTGACTCTAAAGTGAACCGTATGCGCTTTAAAGATCATGACTATGCGGCTATCGCCGATTTCGACATGGTGCGCAATGCCGTTGATGCCGCAGCAGCGCAGGGAATACCGGCGCGGGTAGGTAATATTTTCTCCGCTGATCTGTTTTACACCCCAGACCCAGATATGTTCCAGGTGATGAAGAAGTACGGCATTTTGGGCGTGGAAATGGAGGCGGCAGGTATTTATGGCGTCGCAGCAGAACTCTATGAAGAGTTTGGCTGTAAAGCGCTGACTATCTGTACCGTATCCGACCATATCCTGCGTCACGAAGCGACCACCGCCGATGAGCGCCAGACCACGTTTAACGAAATGATTGTGATTGCGTTGGAGTCGGTGTTGTTGGGGGATCAGGAATAAGATACCCACGAGTAGGGGCACACCTGCGAGTGTGCCTCATAAATTTAGGGTAGAGGTTACTTGGGGGGCTCACCCGCATTATCTTCTACCGCAGGCTCAACTGTGGCCTGTTCTTCTGCCAGCGGTGTATTGGCAGTCAGCAAGTAGGGTGACTGCTGCCAGTTGCTACGGCGCCCTTGGAGTAGTGTGTGCGCCAGAATAATGCCGATAGCCAGCGCCATCAGGATCATCAGGCGCAGCAGGTTAGTGGTGTTATCCACCTGCTTGGATTCTGTTGCCAGCGTATGGGTATCCAGCGTAACGCGAATAAAACCCAGCGGCCCCTCTTTACTCTCAATCGGTTCCACTAACTGATGGGTGAAATAGCTGCCCGCACGTTTACCATCCAGTGACAGGCGGTCACGAACATTAATCAGCTCTCCTGCTCGGACAACAAGTGAACCATCCAACTGATAGACACTGGCATCCAGAATTCGACTATGTGCGGTCAACTGCTTGAGAATAGCGTCAATATTCTGACTATCAATATTGCTGTTATCCATTAATGGCACCAGGCTGAAAGCAACTTGCTTGGTTAGCGTTTGTGCCAATTCTTCCACCTGTTCAGATCGCGCCATTTGATTACTCAGGCTAAAATAGGAGGCGCCCTGCATTAACAACACCAGTAATACTAGGCAAATCAAGATAATAGCAGTGCGATGCAGGCGGAATTTCAGTTTAGCTTTAGCCATAAGGCTTCCTTCAACGATTGGACGCTTTATGTTGCCAGAACCGCCAACGATAGGATAGTTTTACCCACTCTCTTTCAAGTTGCTTTTTTGTGGTTTGAAGTGACGTATTGATGCGCGTTTTTTCAGGAGTAAATGATGCCAAATAGTCTGACCTATTGTGATCTTCCCGCTGAGATCTCTCAATGGCCGGGGCTACCGCTTTCGCTAAGCGGTGACGAAGTGATGCCACTGGATTATCGTGCCGGTAATACCGGTTGGCTATTATATGGCAGAAAACTGGATAAAGCGTGTATCACGCAGTTCCAGCGCAAACTGGCCGTCCCGATGGTGATTGTCACCGCCTGGTGTGTGGAGGACTATCAGATTGTCCGTCTGGCGGGGACATTATCGACACGCGCCAAATTGCTGGCGGCGGAGAGTGGGTTGGATGTGGCGCCGTTGAGCCATATTCCGCATTTGCGCACCCCGGGTTTGCTGGTGATGGATATGGATTCAACGGCCATTCAGATTGAATGCATTGATGAAATTGCCAAGCTGGCGGGGGTGGGTGAGCAGGTAGCCGAGGTGACTGAGCGTGCGATGCGCGGTGAGCTCGACTTTGCCGCCAGTTTGCGCCAGCGAGTGGGCACACTAAAAGGTGCTGATGCCAATATTCTCAAGCAGGTACGGGATGAACTGCCATTGATGCCAGGGTTGACCAGTCTGGTCCATAAACTGCAGGCGCTGGGTTGGCATGTCGCCATTGCCTCTGGCGGGTTTACCTACTATGCCGAGTACCTGCGTGACAAGTTGAAGCTGGTTGAAGTCGCGGCCAATGAGTTGGAAATTCGTGACGGTAAATTAACCGGTGAAGTGTTAGGGACGGTGGTGGATGCGCAATATAAAGCCAATACCCTACAGGCACTGGCTGAAAAGCTGCAGATCCCGCCACAACAAACGGTGGCAATTGGTGATGGTGCCAACGACCTGAAGATGATGCAGGTTGCTGGGTTGGGCATTGCCTACCATGCCAAACCCAAGGTTTATGAGCAAGCGCAGGTGTCGATTCGCCATGCTGACCTGATGGGCGTATTTTGTGTACTCAGCGGCAGTTTGAAATTTGATTTGAGGTAACTTGTGGCAAAAGCAGCCAAACGAGCGTTTGTGTGTAATGAATGCGGCGCAGATTATCCGCGTTGGCAGGGGCAATGCAGCGCCTGTCACGCCTGGAACAGCATTACTGAGGTGCGTCTGGCTGCTGTCTCTTCTTCGGCTGCTCGCAATGAGCGCTTCAGTGGTTATGCCGGGGAGACCGGGATCAGCAAAGTACAGAAGCTTTCGGACATCAGTCTGGAAGAGCTGCCGCGCTTTTCCAGTGGTTTTGTCGAGTTCGACCGCGTGTTGGGTGGGGGCGTAGTACCAGGCAGTGCGATCCTTATCGGCGGTAACCCCGGGGCCGGGAAAAGTACCTTGCTGTTGCAGGTACTGTGCAAACTTTCCCAACAGATGAAAACCCTGTATGTCACCGGTGAAGAGTCTTTGCAGCAGGTCGCGATGCGTGCTCACCGCCTTGGCCTGCCTACCGGTGGTTTGAATATGTTGTCGGAGACCAGCATTGAGCAGATCTGCCTGATTGCCGAGCAGGAACAACCCAGGCTGATGGTGATCGACTCGATTCAGGTGATGCATATGGCGGATATCCAATCATCACCGGGGAGTGTGGCGCAGGTGCGTGAAACCGCGGCTTATCTTACTCGTTTTGCCAAAACACGCGGTGTCGCCATTGTGATGGTGGGCCATGTGACCAAAGATGGTTCACTGGCTGGCCCGAAGGTGTTAGAGCACTGCATCGATTGTTCGGTACTGCTTGATGGTGACGCCGATTCCCGTTTTCGTACCTTGCGCAGCCATAAAAATCGCTTTGGTGCGGTCAATGAGCTGGGGGTGTTTGCCATGACCGAGCAGGGGCTGCGTGAAGTGAGCAATCCTTCTGCCATCTTCCTGAGCCGGGGGGATGAAGTAACCTCGGGGAGTTCGGTGATGGTGGTATGGGAAGGAACCCGACCATTGCTGGTGGAGATACAAGCGCTGGTGGACCATTCAATGATGTCTAACCCGCGCCGTGTTGCGGTGGGGCTGGAACAGAATCGCCTGGCGATTTTGCTGGCGGTATTGCACCGCCACGGTGGTTTGCAAATGTCCGATCAGGATGTGTTCGTCAACGTGGTCGGCGGTGTCAAAGTGAGTGAAACCAGTGCTGACTTGGCGTTGTTATTGGCGTTGGTTTCCAGCTTTCGTGATCGCCCATTGCCAAATGATTTAGTGGTCTTCGGGGAAGTGGGGTTGGCAGGGGAGATCCGGCCGGTGCCAAGTGGTCAGGAACGTATTTCTGAAGCAGCCAAGCATGGTTTCAAACGAGCAATAGTCCCGCACGCCAATGTACCGAAAAAGCCACTGGCTAATATGCAAGTATTTGGGGTCAAGAAACTGGCGGATGCCTTGAGTATTCTGGATGAGTTTTAATAGGCCGTAATCATACTCTGTTTAGTATATTATACTCGTCAGGTTTCAAGTTATTGCCATCACTCCGGCAGCTTGCAGGGTGACGGGGATACATGGAGAGGGAATGATGCGGCAGTTCGATTACCTGAAAGCAGCGATTAAGCAAAAGGGCTGTACCTTACAACAGGTGGCTGAAGTCAGTAATATGACCAAAGGTTATCTCAGCCAACTGTTGAACGATAAAATCAAAAGCCCGAGTGCGCAGAAACTGGAAGCGTTGCACCGTTTTCTGGGGTTGGAATTCCCCCATAGCGAAAAGAAAGTGGGGGTGGTGTTTGGTAAATTTTACCCACTGCATACCGGGCATATCTACCTGATCCAACGTGCTTGCAGCCAGGTTGATGAGCTGCATGTGATCCTGTGCCATGATGAACCCCGTGACCGAACGTTGTTTGAAAACAGTTCCATGTCACAGCAGCCGACCGTCAGTGACCGCTTACGTTGGTTATTGCAAACCTTTAAGTATCAGAAAAATATCCGTATTCACTCTTTTGATGAGCAGGGGATTGAGCCTTATCCCCATGGCTGGGATGTCTGGAGCAACGGCGTAAAGCGTTTTATGGAGCAGAAGGGGATTGTGCCCGGTTTTGTCTACTCCAGTGAAGAGTTGGATGCTCCCCGTTACCGTGAATACCTGGGTATTGAAACCATCCTGGTGGACCCTGAACGTTCCTTTATGAATATCAGTGGCAGACAGATCCGTCAGGATCCGTTCCGTTATTGGGATTATATCCCCACAGAGGTCAAACCGTTCTTTGTGCGTACCGTGGCGGTACTCGGAGGAGAATCGAGCGGTAAGTCAACGCTGGTTAACAAGTTGGCGAATATCTTCAACACCACCAGTGCCTGGGAATATGGCCGCGATTATGTGTTTTCGCACCTGGGGGGTGACGAAATGGCCCTGCAGTACTCCGATTACGACAAAATAGCTCTTGGGCAAGCTCAGTATGTGGATTTTGCGGTGAAATATGCCAATAAAGTGGCGTTTATCGATACCGACTTTGTCACGACTCAGGCGTTTTGCCGGAAATATGAGGGGCGCGACCATCCCTTTGTGCAGGCGTTGATCGACGAATACCGTTTTGATCTGGTGATCCTGCTGGAAAACAACACCCCTTGGGTGGCGGATGGCTTGCGTAGCTTAGGTAACCCGGTTGACCGCAAAGAGTTTCAACATCTGCTGGAAGAGATGTTGCGAGCAAACAATATTGAATATGTTCATGTTGAATCCAGCGACTATGAAGAGCGTTTTTTGCGCTGTGTTGAACTGGTGCAGCAACTGTTAGCGGCGGATGCCAGCCGTTTGAGTGGCTCCCCTGCAATCGCACGCTAAGCATAAACCATCGGCGCAGCATGCTGCGCCTGAATAGTATGCTCGTCTCCCTGCGGTTTGATTGACGACGGGTATATCCCTAAGTTCAATCAATTTGCAGGTAGGCGGCAATTGAGCGAATCCCTAGGAGCATAGGCCACTATGTGACTAGGGTGAGAGACCGCAGCCAACAACCCTGCGGTTTGATTGACGACGGGATATTAGTAAGTAATCACCAACTTGCCCAACATATGCCCCGCCAGCAGTTTATGGTGCGCGGCAGTGAGTGTTTCCACCGTCAACCCAGTCAGTGTTTCCCTGAGGGTGGTGGTCAATTTGCCCTCATCAAGTAGCTGCGCCATCTGTTTGAGGATCTCCCCTTGTTGGGCGATATCCGGCGTGGTGAACATGCTGCGGGTAAACATAAACTCCCAATGTAACGCCGCGCTTTTTGTTTTTAATGCACTCTGGTCCAGAGGCTGGCGGTTTTCCACAATGGTACAGATATGGCCAAGCGGAGCGATCAAATTGCTGATGGTTTGCCAATGGGCATCGGTATCGTTCAAGCACAGAATATAATCCACCCGTTCAATGCCAGCTTGTGCCAGATTGTTTTGCAGGTCACGATAATCCACCACCAGATCGGCACCACGCGCTTGGCACCAGGCGATTGATTCCGGGCGTGAGGCAGTAGCAATCACCTTCACTTGGCTACGCAATGCCGCCAGGGAGATAGCCAAAGAACCAACACCACCGGCACCGCCGATAATTAACAGCGTTTTGCCTGCCTCAGCATGCTGAATATTCAGGTGTTCAAACAGCGCTTCCCAGGCGGTTAGCGCGGTGAGGGGGATAGCCGCTGCTTCTGCCCAGCTCAATTTACTCGGCTTGTGGGCAGCAATGCGCGCATCAATCAATTGATAGGTGCTGTTACTACCTGGGCGGGTAATATCCCCGGCATACCAGACCTCATCACCCGGTTTGAACTCCGTGACACCACTGCCAACGGCCACCACCACACCACTGGCATCCCAGCCGAGAATGCGTGGTTGTTGCAAACTATTTTTTTGCAGACCGGCATGGACCTTGGTATCCACCGGGTTAACAGAAACCGCTTTTACCTCTACCAGCAGGTCATACTGCCCAGGGGTAGGTTGATCGGTAGTGATCTCAATAAAGTGGGCTGGGTTGTTTGGGTCGACGGCGATAGCTTTGATTAACATAGTGCGCTCCTTCAATAAATGCCGACAGTATATACCCAGGATTTACGTCATACACTGGGCACATAGGCAGAGATACAGGGGGAAGAAACAAAAAGCCCGTGGAGTACACGGGCTGGTCATAGGCAGTGGGGCAAGATAATCGCCCCAGCAGGGGTTATTTGGTGATTTTTTTATACTTGATGCGGTGAGGCTCCAACGCATCGGCACCCAACGTACGCTTTTTATACTCTTCGTATTCGGTAAAGTTACCTTCGAAAAACTCCACCTTACCCTCATCCTGATAATCCAGAATATGAGTAGCAATACGGTCAAGGAACCAGCGGTCGTGGGAGATCACCATGGCGCAACCCGGGAATTCCAATAAGGCGTTTTCCAGTGCGCGCAGGGTTTCGATATCCAGATCGTTGGTAGGTTCGTCAAGTAGCAATACGTTACCGCCAACTTGCAACAGTTTGGCCAGATGCAGACGGCCACGCTCACCACCGGACAGCTCACCCACACGCTTGCCTTGGTCAACCCCTTTGAAGTTGAAACGGCCAACATAGGCGCGGCTTGGCATTTCAGTCGTGCCAATGCGCATAATGTCCTGCCCGCCAGAAACTTCTTCCCAAACGGTTTTGGCGTTATCCATGCTGTCACGGAACTGATCGACGGAAGCCAACTTAACGGTATCCCCCAGCACAATGGTGCCAGAATCCGGTTGTTCTTGACCGGACATCATGCGGAACAGCGTAGACTTACCGGCGCCGTTCGGGCCGATAATCCCGACGATGGCCCCTTTGGGTACCGAGAAGGAGAGATCGTCGATCAATACGCGGTCACCGTAGGATTTACGCAACTGACTAACTTCAACCACTTTATCCCCCAGACGTGCGCCTGGTGGAATAAACAGTTCGTTAGTTTCGTTACGTTTCTGGTATTCGGTATTGTTCAGTTCTTCAAAGCGAGCCAGACGCGCTTTACCTTTAGACTGGCGGCCTTTAGCACCTTGACGCACCCACTCCAGCTCTTTCTCGATGGACTTGCGGCGTGCGGCTTCGGTAGAGGCTTCCTGCGCCAGACGCGCATCTTTCTGCTCCAGCCAGGAAGAGTAGTTGCCTTCCCATGGAATACCTTCGCCACGATCCAGCTCCAGTATCCAACCTGCCACGTTATCCAGGAAGTAGCGGTCGTGGGTAATAGCGACCACGGTCCCTTCAAAGTCGTGTAGGAAACGCTCTAGCCAAGCAACGGACTCGGCATCAAGGTGGTTGGTGGGTTCGTCCAGCAACAGCATGTCTGGCTTTTCCAGCAACAGACGGCACAAGGCGACACGACGGCGTTCACCACCGGAAAGGTTGGCGATTTTGGCATCCCACTCCGGCAGGCGTAGTGCATCGGCAGCGCGCTCAAGCTGGGCATTGAGGTTATGGCCATCATGGGCTTGAATGATCTCTTCCAGGCGACCTTGTTCGGCGGCCAGTTTATCGAAATCAGCCCCTTCCTCAGCATAAAGTGCGTACACCTCATCAAGGCGTTTTAGCGCCCCCACCACTTCTGCCAGCGCTTCTTCTACCGACTCACGAACGGTGTGCGCCATATTGAGTTGCGGCTCTTGCGGCAGATAGCCGATCTTGATGCCCGGTTGTGGGCGCGCTTCCCCTTCGATATCGGTATCGATGCCCGCCATAATGCGCAGCAGGGTTGATTTACCGGAGCCGTTCAGGCCCAGCACACCAATTTTGGCCCCAGGGAAGAAACTCAAGGAAATATTTTTCAAAATATGACGCTTCGGCGGCACGACTTTGCCGACGCGGTGCATGGTATAGACGTATTGAGCCACTTTGCTCTAGCCTCTCTATCAGTTTTTCTACCCTTCCTACTTCAAAATTGCTTGGGTGTTAGCCGTACTCTGTCACCTCAGTCACATAGTTATCTATGCTCCTGGGGCTTCCATCGTTTGCCGCCTACAAGCAACTCGAAGTATTTTGGGTATATAGGGTGTCTTTCTGCAAGAGTGTAGCCCGTTTCATAATCAGATCCCAGACCCGACACCACGATAGGCAAATGTATATCCGTCATCAAGCAAGTTGCCGGGGCTGCAGTGGCTCGCCTTACCCATAAGGCTAGCGGTTTTTGTTCACCTCAAACATCATAATATCGCTGGTAAACGAGCCATCGTCCTGGATGGCAAAATGCTGTTGTACCTCTGCGGTTACCCCTTGCTGTAGCGCCCGAATCGCCGTAACGAAATGCTCCGGGGTACGCATTCGCGCCACCCAACTGGTGAACTCCAATGGCAGGCGGTCTGAAGTGACCTGCTGCACCACCAGCCCGGCGTCAGTGAACATGCTTAGCCATTCGCCTGGTGTATAGTCGCGGACATGTGAGGTATCACGCAACACTTCTACTGTTTGCAGATAAACATCTAACAGCGGGTGCCCCGGGGAAACCACATCCATCAGGATGGCACGACCACCGGGTTTCAACACGCGCTTCACTTCACGCAGTGCCTGGCCGACATCATGCCAGTGATGTGCCGAATAACGGCTAATCACAATATCGAAGCTGGCATCGTCAAACGGCAGTGATTCTGCCACCCCTTGTTGCACGCGAACGTTTGCCAACCCTTTTTCTGCGGCAGCGGTACTCACTACCGTTAGCATCTGTGCCGACAAATCATAGGCCACCACCTGCGCTACTTTTGCTGCCGCAGTGAAACTGGCATGCCCTGCGCCACAGCCCAAGTCCAGCAATTGAGCGGTGTTACAGTTTTCCAGCAGGTTCGACAAACGTTGCAGATCTTTCCCTTGAGCATGTACGGCACTGTTTAAGTAGGCTTGCGCCTGTTCGCCGAATTGACGTTCCACAGCGTTCTGATGGCTATTCTTGTTGTTCATATTGATTCCCGTTATTAGTTTGCCGTTATTCACGAGGTTTTATCTTGCATGGTCTTGGTCATACGATGATGGGGGCCAAGTACCTGATGGTGATTATGACTATAATTAATTCACTATACGGGTACAATATGAGAATTTATCCTAGTATAAGAGGTACCCGTTTATGGAATCAGATGATTTATCCGGCCCTAAAGCCCTAGGGGCTTTTCTGCGCGCCTGCCGGGAACGGGTAACGCCAGAAATGTTAGGCTTACCCACCGCTCCACGCCGCCGTACCAGCGGTTTACGTCGTGAAGAACTGGCACAAATCAGTGGCATCAGTACCACTTGGTACACCTGGATTGAGCAAGGGCGCGAGGTGGCTATTGCCCCTGGAACCTTGGCTCGCATTGCCAAAGCGTTGCAACTTGACCATGCCGAACGGCATTATTTATTTACGCTGGCGCGTATCGCTGATCCCGAGTTGGAACTGCATCAGGACACCATTAACCCCATCGTGCTGCAAAGTGTGCATCAAATGACGGTGCCTTGTTATCTGCTCGATTTCACCTGGCATATGGTGGCCTGGAATCAGCAGGCTGAAGCCTTATTTGGCGATTGGCTGCAACAAGCCAATACACCCAATCTGCTACATTTTATGTTCTTCCACCCCCAGGCAAAGAACTTGGTCACCCATTGGGAGGAGCGCGCCCAGCGTGTGGTCGCTGAATTTCGTGCTGAAACCAGTCACCATCAGGGAACTGAAGAAATACGCGCCTTTGTACGCCATATGACACAACACAGTGAATTTTTTGACCGTTGGTGGCGGCAGCAGGATGTGCTGGCCCGTGAAGGGGGAGAGCGGACGTTTACTCATCCGCAGCAAGGCATCCTGCATTATCAGCAAGTGACTTTTTATCCCGCTGAACATCATGGGTTGAAGCTGGTGATGCTGATCCCATTGCCCGGCGACCCCAGTTAACAAACAACCTCCGTTAGCCTGGCGTGAGCGGGTGAAAGAGGTTATGGCTAGGGGATTTTCAGCGATTCAGTGATGCTCACTGTTGATTATCTGCAAACCAGCATCGCGATTGGTAGGGTATAATGATCATCATATTTTGTGGGCAGGTCGGGCGTTGCAGGTGCTAGGGCCAGTTGGCAGCCGCAGTAAAAGCCGCGATAAAAATAGTTAACCATGAGGTTAGGATAAATGAAGACAAAACGTGTTGAGTTGGTTTCGGTTGTCCCCCCTGCCACTTTTCCGCAGGTGGCCCCCGTCATGCTGACGGCGGAAACGATGGCTGCACGCCGTGATAAAGTGCTGGCGAGGATGAGAGCTGAAAATTTTGATGCGCTGCTGATTTACGCTGATAAAGAGCATGGCGGTAACTTCGAATATTTGACCGGTTTTGTACCGCGCTTTGAAGAGGCCCTGTTGCTATTGGAAGCTGACGGTAAAGCGACCATTATTTTAGGGAATGAAAACCTGAAAATGGCACAACATGCGCGTTTACCGGTGCAACAGCTGCTTTGTCCTTATTTCTCTTTGCCGAACCAGCCGATGGATCACGAAAAGCCGCTCGATGAGCTCTTTGTGGCCGCCGGTTTGGGAAATAAACAGAAAGTCGGTTTAGTAGGTTGGAAAATGTTTACCGGCAAAATAGGCAACCAGGAAACACTGTTTGATCTCCCTTATTTTATCGTTGAATCGGTTAAAAAGAGCCTGGCTACAGGGGCCATATTGATCAATGCCATCCCCCTGTTTATTGGTGGACAAGCAGGAGCCCGAACCACCAATAATGCCAATGAACTCGCGCACTACGAGTACGGTGCCAACCTCTCTTCCACTTGCATTATGGCGGCGATGAATAGCGTTGCGGTGGGCGTTAAAGAGAGCGATTTAGGGCAACAACTTACTGCCGAGGGGCAATATAATACGGTAGTCACCATTGCCGCCACCGGGCGTCGTTTTGAACATGCCAACTTTTATCCCACTCACAAAGTGATCCAGCAAGGTGACCCGCTGTCGTTGACCACGGCGTATAAAGGGGGGTTATCCAGTCGAACCGGCTTTGCTATCGCTGATGAAAGTGAATTGCCCGCCAACCAAAGTGACTATCTGGCAAGGGTCGCCAAGCCTTACTACCGTGCAGTGGCGACCTGGTTGGAGAATATTCATATCGGTATGAAAGGCGGTGAACTTTATTCCCTGATTGAGCAGGTGTTGCCTAAGAAGGATTATGGTTGGCATCTAAACCCAGGGCACTTGGTGGCGGATGAGGAGTGGATGTCTTCCCCTGTCTATCCATTATCGGAACAGCAAATCCGCAGTGGCATGATGTTACAGATTGATATTATTCCATCCGTCGCGGGGTATACCGGAGTCAGCGCTGAGGAGTGTGTGGCGGTGGCCGATGCTGAACTCCAGGCCAACATCAGGCAGGAATACCCGCAGCTTTGGGCGCGTATCACCCAGCGGCGCGAATATCTCAAGACAGTGTTGAATATTAACTTAAGCGATGATGTTATCCCGCTATCCAATACCGTTGCCTATCTCAGGCCGTTTCTCCTGGCTAAAGATAAGGCCTTGGCGATGCGTGATTGAAGCGAGCCCGGTTTTAGCGAGTAGGGTAGTCAAGCACTATCCTGATTTCTTCAAATTACCGGTAAACAGTAACCTTACGAGCTCTAAGGACGGAGCTCGTCATCGAGCCTCTTTCAAGCGCCTCAGTATAACCATGATAAATATGTAGGGTGTTATATATAAAGCCATGGTTATAACAGACATTCTTGTGTCGAATAAAATTCGATATTCATATTCTATTACACAAATAAAGTATCTTTTATTATTCAACTTAAACAGACTCAGAGCTTGAACCTGATAAAGTGATTGTGTAAAGTTCGCGCGGGAACTTTGGTGTGGCAAGGGATACGGCCTGTCTCGATGGTCTTGTGAACCGTTATTTTCAGTGAAATAGCCTCCACTTAACCAATTCTTAACATTGTTCTTAACCCATCATTTTCAGATGCTGAGATTAATATCTTGATTGCATTGAGGTTGGGCTCAAATAATCAAAAATGGAGATTGTATTATGGGAAAATTCTTAAAATGGTGTGTCGCTCTCACTGTAATAGTTACTCTGGCAGGTTGTGCACGGACCGCGCCAGTAGTTCAAGTTCACAGTACGGTAACTGCAGGCCATACTGAAACTCAGGTAAGAGATGCTATTCTAAACGCGGGGCAGCAACGTCAGTGGATCATGACGCAAGTCAGTCCAGGTGTCATTAATGGCCGCCAGCAAGCACGTGACCACGTTGCAGAAATTCGCATTAATTATACAGCAACCAGCTATTCCATTAACTATGTCAGTAGCCTCAATTTGCAATCCTCCGGTGGTAAGATTCATAAGAGTTATAATCGTTGGGTACTCAATCTCGATAAAGATATTCAGTTGAACCTGTCAGCAGGCGCTGGATTATAATTATTAGTGTTGATTAACATTGGGTCGGTCGTGGTCCAATGAAACTATTTTTTATATCCAGACTCATTCAAGTTGCAGTCAACATCGCTGTGGCTTGAATGGTGATGGGGATAGACTCCAAATCATGTCAGTTGCTGTAAGTTAAAGAGTCACCAAGGGGATAAATGACCTGGTGGCAGGCTGAGTACCGCTAACGCACAGGCAATTTGAAAGATAGCGAGACCAGCTTAAGGGATTGCGTGAAAAATGTATGAGCATGATAAGCTCAGTGCCCTCGATGCCATTACCGAGGCACAACGAATTGCTTTTGCACCTATGCTGTTTCAAACGGCACTTTGTTTACGTAATACCGGCGTACTGGATTATCTAGACAAACAGGGAAAGCGTGGAGCCACTCTGCGAGATATCACCAATAACAGTAATATTAATGAATATGCAGTCAGCGTGTTACTGGATATGGGGCTAAGTGGGCGTATAGTGACCTGTAAAGAGGATCATTACTATATTGCCAAGGTTGGTCATTTTCTGCTTCACGATACCATGACCCGTGTGAATATGGATTTCACCCAAGATGTTTGCTATCAGGGGTTATTCTCTTTAGAAGAAGCACTTAAAGCAGGAAAGCCAACAGGCTTGAAAGTATTTGGTGAGTGGCCAACCATTTATCCGGCCTTATCACAATTACCTCATGCGGCGCGTGAAAGCTGGTTCGCTTTTGATCATTACTATTCAGACGGCGCGTTTGACGCAGTATTGCCACATATATTTGCCTATCAACCGGGCTCTTTATACGACGTGGGGGGCAATACAGGTAAGTGGGCGCTCCGTTGCTGCCAGCATGATAATGATGTCTCCGTGACATTATTAGATTTACCCCAGCAAATTGCCTTGGCTCGCGAGAATATTGAAGCGGCAGGATTATCTCATCGCATCGGTTTCCATGCGGTAGATATGCTGGGTGATGCCCCATTACCTGGCGAAGCCGACATCTGGTGGATGAGTCAGTTCCTTGACTGTTTCTCACCAGAACAAATTATTGCCATTCTGAACCGCGTCGCGGGTGTGATGAAGCCCGGCGCTCGGCTGTGTATTATGGAACTCTTCTGGGATGCGCAAAAATTTGAGGCCGCAGCATTCAGCTTGAATGCGTCATCGCTCTATTTCACTTGTATGGCTAACGGTAATAGCCGTTTTTATAGTGTAGAGAAGTTTTGTCATTACCTGGAAATGGCGGGTTTTCGGCTAGAGAAACGCGTTGATAACCTCGGAATTGGGCATACTTTACTGATATGTCAAAAATTTTAATAAAATGGCAGCATTTTTGTTGCACTGACTCCCTGTCACTCTCTCAGAGTCACCCATTGATTGCGGATGCGCTTACTTAGATGAAATTGGCTTTAAATATTATTGACTGGCAGGCCAGGGCACCTGGTTTGAGCGAGGCAGCGCAGTGGTATCAGTGGTCGCAGCAGCCCCATGCTATTGTGCCCTCAGAACCACAGGCGAAGCTAAGCGAGCTTTCAATGATGACGGCGCGTCGCTTGGCGTCAGGCAGTCGGTTGGCGGTGGAGTGTGGCTTGGCGATGTTACGCCGCCATCAAATTGATGCTGTGCTGTACACCAGCCGTCATGGTGAACTGGAACGCAATTATCGCATCTTGTCAGCCCTGGCGGAGCAGTTGCCGGTTTCTCCCAGTGACTTCACCACCTCGGTGCATAATTCGGCGGTAGGGCATTTGACTATTGCGGCTCAACAACCATTGGTTTCATCCTCATTGGCTGCCGGTATCGATACTTTTCAGCAAGGGTTGTGTGAAGTGACTTGTCTATTACAGGCAGGCTATCAACGGGTATTAATGGTGGATTTTGACGGTATGTTACCCGAGTTTTACCATGACAGCCTGCCTGAACAGATGCCGACCTGGGCTTATGCAGTGGCCATGGTATTTGAGCGTGGAGAAACGTTGCAATGTACCAGTCAGGCGGTGGAGTACGGGGAAGAACCTGCATTGCCACAAAGCTTGCAGTTTTTGCAACATTACTTAAGTGCTGTGCCGCTGTTTTCGATCCCAGGGGAGAGATTGATGTGGCACTGGAGCCGGGCATGAATCCCCTGTACGCGCGCATAAACCGGCTTTGGCGGCTGGTTATGACCGGGTGGTGCTTTGTGCTGTTTGGTATTGGCGGGCTATTGCTGTCGCTGGTTTGGTTTAATCTGCTGTTGGTGTTGTATCGCAATGAGGCCAAGCGGCGTAGCCTGGCTCGCTACAGTATTGCTACCAGCTTTCGCTTTTTTCTGTCGACGGCCAAAGTGCTGGGGGTACTTGACTATCGCATTGATGGTCTTGAGCTGCTGCGCAAGGAACGTGGTTGTCTGATAGTCGCCAACCACCCGACCTTGATAGACTATGTGCTGTTGGCGTCGGTGATGCCGGAAACAGACTGCCTGGTAAAAAGTTCATTATTGCGCAATCCGTTTATTGGTGGGGTGATCCGTGCGGCAGGTTATCTGATTAATAGTCAGGCGGATGAGTTACTCCCAGCCAGCCAGCAGCGCCTTGCCCAGGGGGATACTATCCTGATTTTCCCCGAGGGGACACGCACACGTCAGGGGGAGCAGATGGTGTTGCAGCGAGGTGCCGCCAATATCGCTGTGCGCTGCGGTTGTGATTTACGTGTGGTGGTGATCCGCTGCAGTGAGCATCTGCTTGATAAGCAAAGCAGATGGTATGACATCCCCCCCAGAAAACCCCTGTTTCAGGTGGCAGTGGGTGAGCGGGTACCGATTAAACAATTTACTGATGCAAAATCACCACAGCCGGCACTGGCTGCCAGGCGGCTCAACCAGCATATTTTGCATCTACTATCACCAGGACTATACCCAAGCTCAATCAAGCTGCAGGTAGAGGGTATCCGAGGGAACTCCGATGAGCTGGCACCAGTCAGTGATACGGGTAAACGCGGGTAACCCCAATCTCTGCGGTGTGATTGGTGATGGGAATAATTTCGTTGCAAGGAAAAATAATAATGCAAGCTCTCTATCTTGAAATAAAAAACCTGATTATCAATACATTGAATCTGGATGAGCTGTCGCCTGATGATATCGATACTGACGCGGCACTGTTTGGTGAAGGTCTGGGGTTGGACTCCATCGATGCTCTGGAGTTGGGGCTGATGGTGAAAAACCAATACGGCATCGTGTTGTCCGCAGAGAGTGAAGAGATGCGTCAGCATTTCTATTCTGTGGCGACGCTGGCTTCTTTCATCCAAAATCAACGCGCTTAAGAGCCCATCCGCTATGACAGAACAACATGCCATTTATCAGGAAGTATCTGATCTTCTGGGTAAACTATTTGAAATTTCCCCTGATGATATTAAGCCAGAGGCCCGTCTGTATGAGGACCTTGAGCTGGATAGTATTGATGCGGTTGACATGATCGTGCATCTGCAAAAGAAAACCGGCAAAAAGATCAAGCCTGAAACCTTTAAAGCCGTCCGTACCGTGCAGGATGTGGTGGATGCGGTAGAAAACCTGCTGCGAGAATAATAATCCCTATGGGTGGTTACCGTTTGCAGCGGGGTATACAACTGATTACAGCGCTGATGCTGCTGGCTTGGCCATTTCTTATCTGGTTTGGTTTGACCTATAACGGTCTGCGTTGGTTAGTGCCGCTGATGGTTTTTTTGCTGATCTTGCGAGTTCGTCAGGTCCGCCAGACTATTGGCCCGATGCGCCTGGTGATACAAAGCGTTGTTTCGGCGGGGGTTGCCTTATGCATCTTGAGCTATCTGCTGCAAGCGCACCAGTTGTTGTTGTTTTATCCCGTGATGGTGAATCTGGTGATGCTGGTGTTATTCGGCAGTTCACTATGGAGTTCAATGCCGCTGGTTGAGCGCTTGGCACGTTTGCAGGCACCGGAACTCCCCCCAGAGGGAGTACGTTATACCCGCAAGGTAACGCAAATATGGTGCGTGTTTTTTATTTTAAATGGTGCAATGGCACTATTTACCGTTTTATATGGTGAGATGTGGTTATGGACGACTTGGAACGGCATGATAGCCTATGTGCTGATGGGAATATTGATGATGGGCGAATGGCTGGTACGCCGCCAGGTGATAAAACGAGCCGCCCCATGATCAAGCCGCTTCCTCTGGCACAGTGGTTGAGTGCACCTCGTCCGGATGACACACCGGTTGCCTGGCTGGGCGAACAGACCTGGACCCTGGGGCAGCTGCGTTATGATGTCACGCTGTTGGTGAAAACCCTGCAACAGCACGAGGGTCAACGCTGGGCGCTCTGTTTTGAAAACAGCTATTTATTTATCGTCGCATTATTAGCGATGCTGCATGCAGGGAAAACACCGATTATTCCAGGGCATAGCCGGGTTTCGCTGCTAGAGGAACAACAAGCCCTGTTTAATGGCGTATTGGCAGACCGCATGCTGACCTGGGGTGGTCCAACCGTTGTCATTCATTCTGCTAATCAACAGGCTGAACAGTGTGAGCCATTACCTGCAATTGACCCGTCAGCTTATGTCGAGTTATTTACCTCTGGTTCCACCGGGCAGCCGCGACGAGTCATTAAGCCTATCACCTGCCTGGATCGTGAAGCGCTATTATTGGCGGACCGCTTTGCTGAACGCCTTGCTGGCTGCCGTGTTGTCGCCTCTGTGGTGCCACAGCATCTTTATGGGCTTACTTTCCGTATCTTTCTGCCCATGGCGTTAGGGTTGCCGCTACATGCGGCGATGCTCTATTACACCGAGCAGTTGGCCGCGTTGAATCCTGCCTATCGCTATGCGTTTATCAGCAGCCCGGCCTTTTTAAAACGTTTGGATCATCAACTGACACCGCCATCGGTAGCGATGGTGCTTTCCGCTGGTGGCGTCCTGCCATGGGAAGATGTGGTTCAAACTGCTCATTGGTTGGGAGTATGGCCTGAGGAAATCTACGGCAGTACTGAAACCGGGATTATGGCGTGGTGCCATCGCCAGCAGGAGGATATCCTTTGGCAATGCTTCCCGGGGGTAAAGATCCACGCCGATGGTGAGGTGTTTCGTGCTATTTCCCCCCTAATACCCGACAGTCAGGGCCAGTTGCTTGATGATATTTTGCAGTTTGATGATAACGGCTTGTTCCGTTTGCAGGGGCGCTGTGGCCGTGTCGTGAAGATTGAAGAGAAGCGAATTTCGTTGGACGAGATTGAACAACGCTTGCTGGAATTGGAAGGGGTGAAGGAGGCGGTAGCTCTGTCAGTGAGTTGCGGTGGTCGTCAGGGGATTGGTGCTCTGCTGGTGCTGGATGAACCTATGCGGCAACAATGGCAACAGTATAGTAAGGCGGCACAGGAACTTGAGTGGCGTCGTGCGTTGTTGCCTCGGTTAGAGCCAGTTACCGTTCCCCGTTACTGGCGTATTATCGATGAGATACCGGTCAACAGTATGAATAAGCGTGTCTATGCGCAATTACAGGAGCTTTTTCATGCAACCACATGAAATTGAAAGTCATTTGTTGCAGGCATCACAAGCGGAAATCGTCCTGTGGCTTGACCCGGCTTCATTCTGGTTTAAGGGTCATTTTGCTGCCCAGCCACTGTTGCCTGGTGTTGCTCAATTAAATTGGGTGATGCATTACGCCACTACGCTGCTGGCACCGGGTTTTCGTTTTCACAGTATATCGAACGTTAAGTTTCAAGCCCCTTTGCTGCCGGAAAATAGAGTGACATTGCTGCTTAACTGGCAGGAAGAGCGGCAGGTATTAACCTTCAGTTATCAACGTCATGATGGTGACGCGCGACAGACTGCCAGCAGTGGGAAGATCCGTCTATGTCGTTAACTGCCATGTCATTAACTGCTATGTCGCTAACCCCCGTAGCCTGCCATTTCTGTGTGGTGATCCCTTGTTATAATCACGGAGCCATGATGGCTAGCGTGTTGACACGTTTGCAGCCCTTTGGTTTGCCCTGCTTTGTGGTGGACGATGGCAGTGATGAAGCGACACGCCAAGAGCTTGAACATTTGGTGGGGCGTTATCCTCATGTGACGCTGGTACGTCTTGCTCACAATTCCGGTAAAGGGACTGCGGTAATTCGCGGGTTGGAAGAGGCTTTTCAACAGGGGTTTACCCACGCGATTCAGGTGGATGCGGATGGGCAACACACCATTGAAGATATTCCTAAACTGATGGCGTTGGCACAGCAGCATCCCAGTGCGTTAATTTCCGGGCAACCGATTTATGACGATTCAATCCCACGTTCGCGTCGTTATGGCCGCTGGATAACCCATGTCTGGGTGTGGATTGAAACCCTCTCTTTGCAGTTAAAAGATAGCATGTGCGGTTTTCGCGTTTATCCGCTGGCGCCTACGTTGCAATTAGCGCAGCAGGTAGCCCTGGGTAAACGGATGGATTTTGATACTGAAGTGATGGTGCGGCTCTACTGGCAAGGTAACCGTAGTTATTTCGTCCCCACTCGCGTCACCTATCCGCAGGATGGTCTGTCGCACTTTGATGCATTGAAAGATAACTGCCGTATTTCACTGATGCATACTCGTCTGTTCTTCGGCATGCTGCCACGAATCCCAGCGCTGCTATTGCGCCGTTCCAGCTCACACTGGGCACAGCAAAAGGAGGTCAAGGGGCTATGGGGGATGCGACTCATGCTTACTGTCTGGCGACTGCTGGGGCGTAAAGCATTTTCACTGTTACTCTACCCGGTCGTGGCCGCTTATTGGCTTGGTGCACATCAGGCACGCCGTGCTTCGCAAAACTGGCTCAAGCGGGTGAGGTATGAATTAACCCAGCGTGAGCGCCCGATCCCAGCCGGTTGCAATAGCTACCAACATTTTTTGCGCTTTGGTGACGCCATGCTGGACAAAATTGCCAGTTGGCGAGGCGAGCTGCAATTGGGGCGGGATGTTATTTTTGCACCGGGGGCTGAGGCCACTCTGGATGTTCCTTCACCAACGGGAAAATTGCTGTTGGTGTCACATTTAGGGGATGTTGAAGCCTGTCGTGCTCTGGCTCAACAACAAGGCAGTAAGACCATCAACGCGTTGGTGTTTACTGATAACGCGCAACGTTTCAAACAGATTATGGCAGAGATGGCTCCACAGGCAGGGTTGAATCTGATCCCGGTTAATCATCTCGGCCCTGAGAGTGCCATATTGCTGAAAGAGAAGCTGGACTGTGGTGAATGGGTTGCCATTGTTGGCGATCGTGTCGCAGTTAACCGGCAACGCGGTGGTGACTGGCGTGTGGTTTGGAGCCGTTTTATGGGGCGTCCGGCACCTTTTCCTCAGGGGCCTTTTATTCTGGCGTCGGTCTTGCGCTGCCCAGTATTACTGGTTTTTGCCCTGCGTCAGCAAGGGAAACTGTATTTACACTGTGAACCCTTCGCCAACCCGTTACTGTTACCACGTGCGGACCGCCAGGGAGCACTGCAACAAGCGGTTGATCGCTATGCGGAGCGCCTGGAACATTATGCGCTGGCGTCGCCGCTCGATTGGTTTAATTTTTTCGATTTCTGGCAACTTCCTGGCCAACCTGTTGATAAGGAGTAAAGGGTGCTCAACGATCCCCGTTTTACTGCTGAAGTAGAGCTTTCAGTGCCCTTCCATGATGTCGATATGATGGCGGTGGTCTGGCACGGTAACTACTTTCGCTACTTTGAAATTGCCCGCGAGGCATTACTGAACCAGTTTGATTATGGTTATCGGCAGATGAAAGCATCGGGTTATCTTTGGCCAGTGGTGGACACTCGGGTGAAGTACCGCAACATCCTGACTTTTGAACAACGGATCCGCGTCTGTGCCCGGTTAACAGAATATGAAAACCGTTTGCGCATTGACTATCAGATTTTTGATGCAGCTAGCGGCAAATGTACCACTACCGGTTACACCATTCAGGTGGCGGTAGAAGAAAAGAGTGGGGAGATGTGTTTTGTCTGCCCGGCAATTCTGTTTGAACGAATGGGAGTGACACCATGAAGTACTGGCCTCTATTTATTCTGCTGTTCACTCCGTGGGTTAGTGCCGTCACGCTGGATGAATTGCAGCAGCGTTTTACCGAACAACCGGTGGTTCGCGCTCATTTTGATCAGACTCGCAGTATCAAAGGCCTGCCACAGCCGTTGCGCTCGCAAGGTGAAATGGTCATTGCCCGTGAACAAGGGTTGTTATGGGATCAGAAAACGCCTTTTGTCATGACGCTGATACTGGATGATGCGCGTATGGTGCAAGTGATTAACGGCCAGGCACCACAGGTGATTACGGCACAAAATAACCCTCAGATGTTCCAGTTCAACCATCTGTTGCGCGCGCTATTTCAGGCTGATCGAAAAGTATTGGAGCAAAACTTCCAAATTGATTTCCAGGATAAAGGTGAAGGCCGCTGGATGTTAAAGCTAACGCCTGTCACCACCCCGTTGGATAAAATTTTTGCCACCCTTGAACTGTCCGGGCAGCACTATCTGGAAACCATCCAACTGAACGATAAACAGGGTGATCGCACAACGATTATCTTCTCCCAACATCGGCTGACCCCCAATAGCTTGACCCATGATGAGAACCAACGTTTTGCTGCACACTAGCGCTAAACGCTTGGCGTGGTTATGGGGAGCCCTTTGTCTGGTTTTACTGGGTACCTTGCTGGTCATGTTGCCACAAACGCGTATCAACAGCAGTGTGCTGGCCATGTTGCCCAAGCAGACCCTGGGGACTATCCCCCCAGCACTGAATGACGGCTTTATGCAGCGGCTGGATAAACAACTGGTTTGGTTAGTCAGCCCGGGTAAACAGGCTAACCCGCAGGTCGCGCAATACTGGCTCACACTGTTGCAGCAATCCAAGGGGGTGAAGGAACTCAAAGGCCCGATGGATGCGACTAGCCAGCAGGCTTGGGGGGACTTTTATTGGCGTCATCGTAATGGCTTGCTCGACAGTGCGACACGTCAACGCTTACAGGATGGGGGGGAAGCCCAGGCTCAGTGGATCCTCTCGCAACTCTACTCTGCATTTTCAGGGGTGAGCGGTAAAGAGTTACAAAATGATCCCTTGATGCTCATGCGCGGCTCGCAATTGGCATTGGCCCAAAATAGCCAGCGTTTGCGACTGATGGATGGCTGGTTGGTCACCCAGGATGATGAGGGGAATTACTGGTATTTGCTGCATGGTGAGTTAGCGAACTCGTCGTTTGATATGCAGCAGACTCACCAGGTGGTGTCCACGCTTAATAGGTTGGAAAACCAGTTAAAGGCAGAGTATCCACAGGCACAACTGCTTTCGCGTGGCACGGTGTTTTACAGTGATTATGCCAGCCAACAAGCGAAGAGCGACCTCTCTACCTTGGGGGTAGCGACGATCCTCGGCGTCATCTTGCTGATTGTTGTGGTTTTTCGTTCACTGCGCCCTCTGCTGTTGTGCCTGCTTTCGGTAGGTATTGGGGCGTTGGCCGGGGTCGTCGCTACATTGTTGCTCTTTGGCGAACTGCACCTGATGACGCTGGTGATGAGTATGAGCATTATTGGCATCTCCGCTGACTACACGCTCTACTATCTCACTGAGCGGATGGTCCATGGCGGCGAAGTGTCACCTTGGCAAAGTTTGCATAAAGTTCGTCAAGCGCTGTTGTTGGCATTGCTGACGACCGTCATCGCCTATCTGATTGTCATGTTGGCGCCCTTTCCGGGGATTCGCCAGATGGCGGTGTTTGCCGTGGCAGGGCTGAGCGCCTCCTGTTTGACGGTACTTTTCTGGCACCCTTGGTTATGTCAGCGATTGCCGGTCAGGCCCATTCCGGCTATGACACTACTACTGCGCTGGCTGGCGTTTTGGCGGCGTAAGCAAAAATTATCGTGGGCCTTGCCTGCGGTCCTGGCGGTGGTTTCATTGGCAGGTATCGCGACATTGCGGTTTGATGATGATATTGCTCAGTTGCAAGCGCTGCCGCAGGGGATTCTGGCGCAGGAAAAGCAGATTACCTACCTGACAGGGCAAAGCGTCGATCAGAAATGGTTTGTGGTTTATGGGGCAACCTCGCAACAAGTTTTGGAACGCCTTGAAGCATTGACTCCGGTTTTGGAGCAGGCTCGTCAGGGGGGAACGCTGACTGGGTTTCGCTTGCTCCCACTGAATTCGCTGGTTCGTCAGCAACAGGATCTCATCCTGTTACGTGAGGCGGCACCAGCCAGCCTCCGCGCACTGCAAAGTGCGGGGTTGACGGCAATCACCCCGGCATTGCAGGCGATGCCGGTCACAGTTGATGAATGGCTTGCTAGCCCTGCCAGTGAGGGGTGGCGTTTGATGTGGTTAACGCTGTCAAACGGTGAAAGTGGTGTGTTGGTTCCGGTTGATGGTGTGACAGACAGTACCGCATTGAAGGCATTGGCAGCAAAGCAGGAGGGCGTGGCGTGGGTTGATCGTAAAAGCACCTTCAACGAACTTTTTGCGCTCTATCGCACGCTGCTCGCTGGTTTGTTGCTGGTGGCTCTGGCGGTGATTGCCTGCGGCGCAATGATACGTCTGGGGTGGCGTAAAGGATTAGTCAGCCTGGTACCTTCGTTGCTGTCCCTCAGTTGTGGGCTGGCTGTTTTATCCTTGAGTGGTCATGCGGTGAACCTGTTTTCGTTATTGGCACTGGTGCTGGTTTTGGGGATCGGTATTAACTACACCCTGTTTTTCAGTAATCCACGGGGTACGCCGGTGACTTCATTGCTGGCGATCACGCTGGCGATGATGACCACATTACTTACGCTAGGCATGTTGGTTTTTAGTACCACACAAGCAATTAGTAACTTTGGGATGGTGTTGGTGAGTGGGATCTTTACTGCTTTTCTGCTTTCCCCATTAGCCATGCCTGACCGAAAAGAGAGAAAAAAATGAGAAAGAACCACCTTTGGCATACGGTTATGCTGCTTGGGGTACTGTTAATGAGTGGTTGTCGCCATTCCCTCGGCCCCGCAGATAGCTCCGCCCCACAGGCGTGGCTTGAGCCTGGCGTGCGGGTGACGCTACCGGCTCCGGGCATTACGCCAGAAGTGAATTCTCAACAGTTGCTGACGGGCAGTTTTAACGGGCAAACCCAGTCTTTGTTGGTGATGTTGAACGCTGACGCCAACCAAATTACGTTGGCAGGTCTCTCGTCTGTGGGGATCCGTCTGTTTCTGCTCACCTATGACCATAATGGCATCCATACCGAGCAGGCGTTAGTGGTGCCACAATTGCCGCCAGCCAGTCAGGTTTTAGCTGATGTGATGCTCAGCCATTGGCCGATTAGTGCCTGGCAGAAGCAATTACCCAAAGGCTGGACCCTGGTTGATCAAGGGGATAAGCGTGAGTTGCGCAATGCCAGCGGCAAACTGGTCACTGAAATCACCTATTTACAGCGTAAAGGCAAACGTGAGCCTATTAGCATCAGGCAGCATGTCTTTAAATATCACATCGGCATTCAATATTTGGGCGACTGATATGATTTACATTTCTGCTATCGGCATGATTAACGCCTTAGGACAATCGAACGCGGAGATTGCGGCCAACCTGACGCGCGGTGTTGCGCCAGGTATGCGTCCGCGCCCGGGTTGGTTACAGAATGATCTGCCAGTGGTGTTAGGGGGTGTTGATGGTGAATTACCGCCGATTCCCGACAGTTTTGCCCCCCATCGTAGCCGCAATAATCAACTGCTATTGGCAGCGCTGGCACAAATTCAACCGGTGGTGGATGAGGCGATACGGACTATTGGTCCTGAGCGCATCGCAGTGGTGTTGGGTACCAGCACGTCTGGGTTGGATGAAGGTGATCAGTACGTTAATCTGCGGCTCAATGGTGAAGAGAGTTCAAGTTGGCATTACGCGCAACAAGAACTGGGTGACCCGTCGCGCTTTCTCAGCCGTTGGCTAGGATTGAGTGGCCCGGCATTTACGCTTTCCACCGCCTGTTCTTCCAGCGCCCGGGCGATCATCAGTGGGTGCAGGTTGATCGAAGCAGGTTTGGCGGATATGGCGATTGTCGGTGGGGCTGATACCTTAAGCCGGATGCCGATTAACGGGTTCGATAGTCTGGCGTCGCTTTCTACTACTCTTTGTCAGCCGTTTAGCCGTGACCGTAGCGGCATTACCATTGGTGAAGGTGCAGCACTGATGGTACTGACGCGTGAACCACAGCCAATTGCCGTGCTGGGGGTAGGTGAGTCGAGCGATGCCCACCATATTTCAGCACCACACCCACAAGGAGAGGGGGCAATACGCGCTATTCAACAGGCGTTGCAGCAGGCGGGTCTACAACCTGCGGACGTGGGTTATATTAATCTGCACGGCACGGCCACATTACTTAATGATCAGATTGAATCCAAAGTGGTACATGATCTGTTCGGTACCGGAGTGCCTTGCAGTTCGACCAAGCATTTAACCGGGCATACCTTGGGAGCCGCCGGCATCACCGAAGCGGCTATCAGCGCACTGATTTTGTTGCAGAATCTGCCATTGCCACCCCAGGATTTCAGTCGTTCACCGCTGGACCCCGATTTACCGCCTTGCGGTCTATTACATACCGCAGCACCCCTGGCGCGTCCGGTTATTTTGTCTAACTCTTTCGCCTTTGGTGGCAATAACGCCAGTATTCTGCTGGGGAGAGTGGCATGAGTGATTACTTACTGCCGGTGAACTACCTGCCACATGATGCACCCATGTTACTGCTGGCTGAAGTGGTGAGTGTCAGCGAGGAGAGTGCGCATTGCCGGGTCGCCGTGACAGCTGACAGCGTATTGGCCCCCTTTCTTGATGGTCAGGGTAACTTGCCAGGTTGGTATGCGTTGGAGTTGATGGCGCAAACCATTGGCGTTTGGTCTGGTTGGCATCGTCAGCAACAAGGCCAACAAAGTATCACGCTTGGCATGGTGCTGGGAGCCAGGGAGTTGGTCTGCACTGCCGGTAGTTTGCCAGCCGGTGCGGTGCTGGATATTGAGGTTAAGCTACTGATGCAAGATCAACGGTTTGGTAGTTTTGACTGTACCATCTGCGTGGAAAATCACACGCTGGCGACAGGCCGTGTAAATACCTTTCAACCCGCGCCGGAAGAGCTAACATTACTTTTTAATCAGGGATCTACTACATGAGTCGTTCAGTTTTGGTCACGGGGGCCAGTAAAGGTATCGGGCGTGCCATTGCCTGCCAGTTGGCGGCAGATGGATTTATCGTCGGTATACATTATCATCAGGACCGCGCAGGCGCAGAGGCGACACGCGAGACCCTGATCGCCGCCGGGGGGCAAGGGCGCTTGCTATGCTTTGATGTAGCCAACCGCCAGCAATGTCAGGAGGTCCTCGAACAGGATATGGCAGAACATGGCCCGTGGTATGGCGTGGTCAGCAATGCGGGGATTACCCGCGATGGGGCTTTCCCCGCGTTGAGTGGCGATGACTGGGGAGCGGTAATCCACACTAATCTCGACAGCTTTTATAACGTGATTCACCCCTGTGTGATGCCAATGATCGCTACACGTCAAGGTGGTCGTATTATTACCCTCTCTTCCGTTTCTGGCCTGATGGGCAACCGTGGGCAGGTTAACTATAGTGCCGCTAAAGCAGGGATTATTGGTGCGACCAAAGCACTGGCCGTTGAATTGGCAAAACGCAAAATTACGGTGAACTGTATTGCGCCGGGCTTGATTGATACCGGCATGATTGAGATGGAAGAGGCTGCATTACAAGAGGCGATGGCGATGATTCCCATGAAGCGTATCGGGCAAGCGCAAGAAGTCGCTGGGTTGGCGAGTTATTTGATGTCTGATATTGCCGGTTATGTTACCCGCCAGGTTATCTCTATCAATGGAGGGATGTTATGACACGCCGTGTAGTGATTACCGGAATGGGGGGCGTCACCGCCTTTGGTGAGGATTGGCAAGCAGTGTCCCGTCGGCTGTTGGGCTATAAAAATGCAGTGCGCAGCATGCCAGAATGGCAAATCTACTCTGGCTTGCATACGTTATTGGCAGCCCCAATCGATGACTTTGTGTTGCCTGAGCACTATACCCGGAAGCGTATTCGCTCCATGGGGCGAGTGTCACTGATGTCAACCCGGGCGACAGAGTTGGCGTTGATTCAGGCCGGGCTGATTGATGATCCGGTTCTGACCCAGGGGCGGACCGGTATTGCCTATGGCTCATCAACGGGCAGCACGGGGCCAGTGAGCGAATTCGCCACCATGTTAACTGAGAAACACACCAATAATATTACCGGCACCACCTATGTACAGATGATGCCACACACCACGGCGGTTAACACCGGGTTGTTCTTTGGCCTGCGTGGGCGGGTGATCCCGACTTCCAGTGCCTGCACCTCGGGTAGCCAAGCCATTGGTTATGCCTGGGAAGCGATTCGCCATGGTTATCAGACGGTGATGGTTGCTGGCGGTGCAGAAGAGCTATGTCCCTCAGAAGCGGCGGTGTTTGATACCCTGTTCGCGACCAGCCAGCGTAACGACGCGCCCCAGACGACGCCGGCACCGTTCGATCATCAGCGTGATGGACTGGTGATTGGTGAAGGTGCAGGAACGTTGATCCTGGAAGAGCTGGAACATGCCAAAGCGCGAGGGACAACCATTTATGGTGAGGTCGTCAGCTTTGCCACTAATTGTGATGCCGCACATATCACCCAGCCACAGCGTGAAACCATGCAGATTTGCATGGAGCAATCACTACAGATGGCTGGTTTAAGCCCAGGTGATATTGGTTATATCTCTGCCCACGGTACGGCGACTGATAGGGGGGATATTGCTGAAAGTCAGGCTACCGCCGCGATTTATGGTGATAATGTGCCAATCTCATCATTAAAAAGCTATTTTGGTCACACATTAGGGGCTTGTGGTGCATTGGAGGCTTGGATGAGTCTGCAAATGATGCGTGAAGGTTGGTTTGCCCCGACACTCAACCTGCATACGCCAGATAAGCAGTGCGGAGCATTGGATTACATTATGGGGGAAGCACGTAATATTGATTGCGAATACCTGCAAAGTAATAACTTCGCTTTTGGTGGCATTAACACTTCGCTGATTATTAAGCGCTGGGCGTAAACAGCTTGGTTGAGGAATATTAAGTGATAGCCAGAGAGAACAAAAAATGCACACATTAAAGCTTGGGGAAGTTAATTTGCTTTCCTTTCTAAGCCCGGATAGTTTGTTCGGGGCGCTGATTTACCTCTTTTTGTTTATACTCGGCGCATTGATACTGTCCCGCGGTTTGTCGCTCACGGTGAGTAAGGCGATATCGCGTCACGAGCATCTTGACCGCACCACCATCAACTTCTTGCAACAATTGCTGTCAGCGTTGATCTGGGTGGTTTCACTGATTCTGTATGCTCACCTGATTCCAGCACTTCGAACTATGGGAACGGCAATGTTGGCCGGTGCCAGCGTGGTATCGGTGGTACTGGGTCTGGCTGCGCAAAGTACGCTGGGCAACTTAATCGCCGGCCTTGCTATTACTATCTACCGGCCATTCCGCTTGGGGGATACCTTACAGGTGGCGGTACCCAGTGGCACCGAGATTGGGGTAGTGCAGACTATTTCCCTGGGCTACACCACATTACGTACCGGGGATGGGCGGTTGGTGGTGATCCCAAACAGTGCTGCGGCCAGTCAGGTGGCAGTCAACCTTAACGTTAACAGTACCCACTTCCCGATGAGGATCAAAATTTCGATTGATCGCAGTGTTGATATTGCTGCCGCCTGCTCGCGGGCTCAAGCCCTTGCTGCAGAAGTGCTTGGGCAGCAGGCCGTTGGGTGCTGTATTTTGACCCATATTGATGGGGCTGTAGCGCAGTTGGAACTTTGCTTTCATGGTGAAGATAGTGAAGCTATCGCCGAAACTCGATCGAAATTACTGACTCGCCTTGCCAGCGGTTTTTCAGGGGATCCCGCCTGGGGACCAGCGCCAGGCCCGAGCTTCCTCTGATTTAAACAGCGTCATTGTGAGTGTTTATCAAGAAAACTCCGTAATCAGAGATGAAGATCGAATTTTAATATTGAAAATCAATAAGTTATTTATTTGCTCGGCGAATTATACTGATACTGTTGCGAAGTTTCTTAGTCAGTAGAATCTCGCTGACCCATCATGGACGGGCATGTCTGCCAAGCCAAGGAGAAGAGTATGTTAGGGCTGAGTTTATTATTTATTGGTGCAGTGTTGTTAGTGAATGCCCAGTCACTTTATGGCCGAGTCGCAGCACGGGAATGTGCCCCCTTCAATCTGTTAGTGGGGTTATTGGCGCTAGGGGTTAATGCATTGGGGATTGTGCGGGCCACGGATAACCCGGCATTACTGGCGGCAGCGGGTGGTTTACTGTTTGCGTTTACCTATCTTTATCTCTCTGTGGTGCAATGGTGGTCACTGGATGGTAGTGGGTTTGGATGGTACTGCCTGTTTGTGGCGATAAATACACTGGTTTTTGCCTTGCTGAGTGTCAACCAAAAAGCCTGGTTGTTTACGGTGCTATGGTTAGCTTGGGGCTGCCTGTGGTTGATGTTCTTTATTGCCCAGGGGTTGAAGCGCGACCTGGGACGAGCGTTGCCCCATATGACGTTGCTGGTGGGGATATTCACCTGTTGGTTGCCCGGCATTCTGATGCTCACCGGAAATTGGCCCAATTGAGCGTCAACACCCCTGTATACACAAAATAATTCGATTTTCTTGCAGGCGGCAAGTCTGGGAGTCGCCAGGAGCATAGATAACTATGTGACTGGTGCGAGCGGATGCAGCCAACACCCAAGCAACTTGAAGGATGACGGGTATATACCCAAGTTCAATGAAGTTGCAGGTAGGCGGCAACTGAGGGAAGCCCCAGGAGCTTACACGAGTAAGTGACTGGGGTGAGTAAAGGCAGCCAACACCGCTGCAGTTTCATTGGCGACGGGTATAGTTTGATTGATGGCGGGTATCAACCTTACCCGCCTCAGTTACTGAGCCTGACCCACTGCTTACTCTGTAAAAACATGCGCCAAACCAAGAATACTCAGGTTAATGTGAGCACCAACATCAAGTCCTGCGCGGCTGATAGTTTTAACTTCCAGGATTTCGTTACTGTCGTTCATCTGTAACGTTACGGTAGTAATAAACCCGGCGAAGTCGATATGGGTGATCGTTGCCTGAGAATCTGCCAGTTGCGGGGTTGGCTCGAGCAGCACTTGTTCAGGCCGTAACATAATACGACCTGGCCCACGCTGTTGAATATTGTCCACCGCCACTCGGCCGAGAACACACTCGGCAACGCCCGCTGCCAGTTGTGCAGGCAGTATCAGGGTATCACCAAGAAATGTGGCGGTGGGTTCATCTACCGGGTGGAGATAAAGATCTTTGGGGGGGCCCACTTGGGTTAAACGACCATTGCGCATAACCGCCAACTGGTCTGCAAATGAGAGCGCTTCAACCTGGTCATGGGTAACCAGAATAGTGGCGATACCTGCTTCAGACAGCAGTTCAGTCACGGCTTTACGGGTGGCTGCGCGCAATCCGGTATCCAGTGCCGAAAAAGGTTCGTCAAGCAGCATCAGCGTGGGCTGTTGTGACAAAGCCCGGGCCAGAGCGACTCGCTGTTGTTGCCCACCGGAAAGTTCGTGGGGCCAGAGCTTGGCAAGCCTGCGGTCCAGGGCGACCATATCCATAAGCTTATCAATGTGATGCTGTTTTTCTCGTTTGCTGCCTTTCAGGGCAAAGCCGATATTACCTGCCACGGTAAAGTGCGGGAACAAGGCGCCATCTTGTGGCACAAAACCGATCCGCCGTTGATGAGCGGGGATCCAGACTTTTTCCGCCGCCAAGGTGTTGCCTTGTAACTGAAGCTCACCAGCATCAGGGGCTTCAAAACCGGCGATAATTCTCAGCAGTGTCGTTTTACCCGAGCCGGAAGGGCCAACGATAGCCGTTCTACTCCCTTCAGCCACTTGCAGGCAGATATCATCCAGAATTTTAACCCCATGATAAGATTTACCAATGTGATGTAGCGACAGTGTGTTCATAATCCTGCTGTACGTTTAGATTGAGAGTAAAGAAACCAGGTCAAGGGCAAGGACAACAGCACCATGAGAGTGGCGTAGGGGGCTGCGGCAACATAGTCTATTTCGCTGGTTAATGCCCAGAACCCGGTGGCCAACGTGCGAGTGCCATTGGGGGCCAACAGTAATGTCGCGGTCAGCTCATTGGTGATAGCTATAAATACCAGTGCCGCCCCTGCCGCTGCACCGGGGGCGGCCAAGCGCAACGTGGTACTGAATAGCGCCTGCAACGGTGTTCGCCCGAGGCTGCGAGCCACATTTTCCAGTTCAACCGGGGCTTGTGCGATACCTGCTCGTAGATTGATCAGCGCTCTTGGCATAAACATCAGTAGATAGGCCAACAGTAAGGTGATTTCTGTTTGGTAAATGGGGCGAATAGCATGAATAGTGATCGTTACCAGCGCCAGGGCGACCACAATGCCGGGTAAGGAACTGGTGATATAGTTACACGCCTCCAGTACCCGATAGAGTTTGGACGGATAACGTATCGAGAGCCACGCTGTTGGAATGGCACACAGGGTAATGATCACCGCACCACTGGTGGCCAGCGTCAGTGTCTGCCAGATGGCTGGCCAGAGCTGAGGGTTATTCCAGACGGCAGTACCCCCTAACAGCAGCCAGCGAGATAGCGTGATAAAAGGGACACCCAGCGCCAATACTGTGAGCGTGATGGGTAATAGTAGGCACAGCCAACCCATTGATGGGCGAAGTGCGTACAGGTATTGACGGCGAGCACTACCAGAACCCACTCGGGCGTACCGTGTTCGGCCACGGCTGGTGGCCTCAATCAACAGCAACCCCAAGCAACAGAGCGCCAGAACACCCGCCAGCATATTGGCTGCTGGCCCATTAAATGTTGACTGGAACTGGTCAAAAATCGCCGTGGTAAAAGTATCAAAACGGATCATGGCATACAGGCCATACTCTGCCAGTAAATGTAAGGCAATCAGTAATGCCCCCCCCCAGATGGCCAGTTTAAGCTGTGGCAGGATCACCCGAAAGAATACCACCCGAGGGCGGTTACCCAGCGAAGTCGCCACGTCTTCAATCGCCGGGTCAAGACGCCGTAATACGGCGGCTACGGGGAGATAGATAAACGGAAAGTAGGCGAGCACCGAGATAAATACCCCAGCAGCCAGCCCATGCATGCCGGGTACCAGGCTTATCCAGGCATAGCTTTGTACAAACGCCGGGATCGCCAACGGTAAGATGGCGAGAATAGCCCAGAGCCGACGCCCCGGTAGTTGGGTTCGCTCTGTCAGCCAAGCTAGCGTGACCCCCAAGAAGGTGCAAATTGGCAGGGTAAAAACCACCAATAACAAGGTATTAACCAGTAATTCGCCCACCCGGGGGCGGAAAACCAGTGCTTTGACTGTTTGCCACCCGGTGTCAATGGCGATCCCCAGAACAAATCCCAGCGGCAGCAGTGCTAATAGCGCAAACAGGACTGCGGTAATCACCAACCATAATGGCGGGTGTTGGTGGGGCGTATGAACGTTATTATTCGGCATCGCTTGGGTGATATCTGAAAAGGTATTTGATGACATTACGGTTAAAACACGCTGCACCACAGGGTCTGTGGAGTGGCAGATAGGGATGATTTTTCTCCACTATCGGCCACTTGATACATTGGGAAATTAACACCTTAAGTAGGCAATGTAATGCGCCTGAATGCTGGTTGGTGGTTATAGCAAACCGGCTTCGGTCATTAATTCCACCACTTTCTTGCTGTTCAGATTAGCAGGATCCACCGCGGGTGCGTCCAGATCTTTGAGTGGTGTTAATTTAGGGTTGGATGCTGCTCCTACGCCAACGGCATACTCAAACGCATTATTAGTGCGCAACATCTCTTGCCCTTGTTTACCGGTGATCCATTTTACAAATGCTTGTGCTTGCTCAGGTTGTTTACTGGATGCAAGAACGCCAGCACCAGAAATGCTCACGAAAGCGCCAGGGTCCTGGTGTTTAAAGTAATGCACTTTGACATTTTTGCTGTTTTCACCGGTCTTGGCACCATCGACAAACGGATAGTAATGATAGATGACACCACTGTCGATTTGGCCCGCGTTGACGGCTTTCATCACGGTATTATTACCTTTATACGCGGTGAAGTTGGTTTTCATCGCCTTTAGCCATTCTCGGGTGGTTTCTTCCCCTTTTAAGTCGAGCAATGCACTGACGATCGCCTGGAAATCTGCACCAGAAGGGGAGGCGGCCCAGCGGCCTTTCCATTCAGGTTTGGCTAAGTCCATCAATGAGGCTGGTAACTCGCTGCTGTTGATCTTGGCCGGGTTATAAACAAACACCGTAGAGCGAGCAGCAATGCCGATCCAGTGACCATGATCTGGGCGATATTGTGGTTCAACCTGTGCCAATGTGGTGGCATCAAGTGGGGCAAACAGTTTGGCATTATCCACCAACACCATGGCGGGGGAGTTTTCAGTCAAGAACACGTCTGCTGGCGAGGCTTTACCCTCTTGAACGAGTTGATTACCTAACTCGCTGTCACCGCCGTTACGCAATGTGACCGGAATACCGGTTTCTTGAGTAAAGGCATCTACCCAAGACTTAACCATACTTTCGTGCTGGGCGTTATACACCACGATCCCTGGATTTTTTGCTTCAGCATAGGCAGAGAATGCCGATACTGTCGAGCAAGCGAAGAGAGTTAAAGCCTTCAGAGCGGTGAAACGCGACTTCATATCGTGGTCCTTTTAGAGTTCATGGATGAAAGAGGTGAATCGCTAAAAGCGTAGACTTGACAATTGTATCTAAAATCATCGCGAATGATAGTGAAAACTATTCGCATTACACTTTTTTTGCGTTAGATCAATAAAACGCTTTTTCTGGGGCGTTGACGAGGCGTGTTACTGGGGAGGACCTGGTTTTAGCTAACGCAGGGGGCATGAGCGGCTGGTGAGCACAAAAGGGTGTGACGGAAAGGCTAATCTTCAGACTGCTAATGAGGGGCTGATTATCTGTAACTAGCTTGCATTAGTTAGAGTATAAAGGCCGTAATCTCTTCCGAGATTACGGCCTGTTAAATGCAATTAGGATCGTTCAATCGATCCTAAACGGAGAGATTAATCTTCTTCCGATGGATAGATAACATACTCAAACGGATTGTTGCTGTTATCCCTAGGCGTTTTACTGTTTACATTCGACGCTGGCGTTGGACGAGCATTGACCGTGCCCGGGATAATTTCAAAGTCCGGCGTGAATCTGGTCAAGGTACCTTTCAGCTTGCTATAGGCTGAACGATCCCCCTCCATCTTCACTTTTCCTTCTTTTTCCAGTGCTTCAAATGTGGTCGCGCCCATCATGACGTTGTCCAGATCGGTACGATTAAGGGTAATGGTTAAAGTCGGATTTTTGGCCTGATAATCGGCAATATTAGTTAAGGTTGCATTACTCATCTCTATCAAGTAACGCTCCTTGTTATCCGGTGTGACCAAATTAATGGTAAAGCCCATGCCCTCGGCCTTTTTGCTGTCCATACTGATCCCAAGGAAATCCAGCCATAATGAGGTTGGCATGGCGCGAATAACATCTGGGCCAGTTGTTCTCGGCGGTAAAGCTTGCGGAATACCGGTGCGTAACTCATAAGCACCTTGCAAGAAGCTGTTACGCAAACTGGTACTTTCTTTCTGGTAACCCAGTTGTTCGTAAGCATCAGCCAGCAAATTACGCGCATCCTGATTTTTCGGTTCGGCGTAAACCAGTTTGTTGAGGATTTCTGTGGTTTCCAGATATTTGCCTTGTGCATTAAGCTCCTTGCCCTTGGCCAGGATCTTCGCGGCTCCACCCATCATTTCGACATACAAAGGTGCCGACTCACGTGGTGATAGTGGGGTCAACGTGGCTGGGTTACCATCCCAATAACCAATAAAGCGGTTGATGATGGCTCGGGAGTTATGTTCCTCAGAACCGTGGTAACTGCGTGCTGCCCATTGACGCTGCAAACTGGGTGGCGCCTGATAAATATTATGAATTTCATTGATAGTTACGCCTTGGTTAGCGTAATGCAATACTTGGTTATTCATGTTGGCGTACAGGTCACGCTGGGCACGCAACACTTCTTTAATGCGATCATTCCCCCAACGCGGCCAACTGTGTGAGGCAAACATCACCTGTGCATCATCACCAAATTTGTGTAGGGCTTTGTTAATCTGTTTTGACCAGTTGAGGGCATTACGCACTGGTGCGCCACGTAAAGTATAAATGTTGTGGATAGTCCCCGTGACATTCTCTGCTGCCCAGAACGCTTTAAACTGCGGGAAGTAGGTGTTCATTTCTACGGGTGCTTCAGTATCTGGCGTGTTCTGGAAGACCATTTTGACGCCGTCGATGGTGATCTCTTCAAAGTCGTTCTTGATAAAACGGTTCGGCACCAGCAGGCCGGTGTTACCGACAGCCACATTCTTACCGATCGCCTGGTCCACATGACCAAACGGGCTGCGATCTAACAAGACCGCATATTGATACTGGAACCGGCGGGCCATGGCGTTACCGGCAAACACGTTCTCGGAAATAGCCGCCTCTACAAAGCCTTCTGGCGCAATCAGCGGTATTTTACCGCTGGTGACATCAGCCTCACTCACGACACCACGAACCCCACCAAAGTGGTCTCCGTGGGAGTGAGAAATCACAACGCCCACCACGGGGCGCTTACCCAGTTTTTCATTAACAAATGCCAGACCTGCCGCCGCAGTTTCACGGGTGGTTAGTGGATCAAAAATGATCCAACCGGTATCACCTTTAATAAACGTCATGTTGGCGAGGTCAAAACCGCGAACTTGGTAGATACGATCGGGTACCACTTCATACAGGCCATAAGCCATGTTGAGGATTGCTTGACGCTGTAGAGAGGGGTTGATACTGGTAAAATCTTTACCTTGCAGCAGGAATTCATAGCTGCCCATATCCCAGGCGACATTCCCAGCATCTGCCATGATCTTGGTAAAGGTGGGTTTAGCGATGAAACCCTTTTGTGACTCTTCAAAATCACGAGTATCTTCAAAAGGTAATGATTTTTTTGCCTGGTTGTACAGGTCAACAGTAAATTGGGACGGTAGTTTACCTTGGGGATGGAAATGCACATCGGGGTTGCTGGTCTTGATATTGGTAGGCCCGCCATCACCGGCAGCATAAGCGAGGTTGAAGGTATTAGCCGCGATGATGATGGCGGTAAACTGTGCAATCTTACTTAATTTCATAGAGTGATCCTTAAAAACGATTTAACCATTGTGATGTTATTTTTAACTAATGCAGTGAACAGGTTTTACCAGGCAATACCTACCCCGGTATAAAATCCTGATGTTGCTACATCATAAATAAAACCGTCATTCTGATAATTGATAGCGACATAGCGATAACCTAGCTTACCAATCACGTCAGGACGAAAGGCATAGTTCACCCCACCAAGGAGTTGCCATGTCAAGTTTGATCCTGAACTGGCCCCCCCGATGTCGGCATAGCCAACAACACTCCATTGCTGATCGAAACGATGTGTAACCCGAACCCCTGCGTAGGGATCAACCCAACTTTTGCGCTCTGAAAAACTCTGGGAGATAGAGGCACCAGGAAACAGTGGTGATGCGAGTTGTGCGTCTATATCCCAACTGACGATGTTATAGCGCAGCCCTGCCAGCGCATCTACGGTAGTTTGACCCTCGATGGCTCGGTAATAACCGGCAGCAGAGTACTGCTGCTGAGTCACGTTACCGTCTGCTGACAGGCTGATCAGGCCATTAGGGCCAGAAATACCGGCATTGTCAGAGACTCTAAGATAAATACCATCCAGTAATAAGCCCCAGCGATTATAGCGCGCTTCAAAAGCCGCCATTCCACCGATATCCATACGATCCCAGATGTCAGAAAAGCTCTGATCGAATGACTGCCCGTCGCCAGGGCCTCTCTCTACACCGAGGGTGCCACTTTGACCAGTAGCCCAAATATAAGGTGTAAATTCAAAGTGCCATTGATCGGCATTGACATCGTTTACTGCGGCTTGAGTGAGAGGGACGAATGAAGAAGAGAGTCCTAAAATCAACGTGAAGCAAGCTATCCTTTGCCGACAATTATCTTTATTACTCATCTGACTTTTCCTGTTTAAAAAATGCCCAGAATAAAAAGGCACAATATATTCAAGGGATTGTTTGAGGTGAGAATAGGTAACCCGTGCAATCCTCGATATCACCGTGATACTTTTTGCTGGCTGGCTGGCTGGCTGGCTGGCTGGCTGGCTGGCTCGGTTGGATATATTCTTGGATTAGTATAGCGTTCCGAAATGGTTTCTGCGTAACTCTAACCCCTGCTCCCATAGCAGCGATCTGATTGTCATGAGGGTGTTCTAGGCGATATGCCTGTGCTGTTTCGACGATAGGTACCAAGATCTGTATTATCCTCTTTCCCATGGTACTTTGGGTATCAAGGCTATCAGCCAGAAACTGAACGACTTATAGTCGTCAATACTAGGGCTCATCTTTAATGTCATATAGATCTCATAAGTCGTGATTGCTGATATTGGTACTTAGTCCCTTTTAAAGTCCCTTTTTAACGGCCCCGAAGTCTACCTTGTTTGAGATGATTAAAAGGAGACATAAATCATATTTATGCAATGGACCTTGGGTAATATCTCTTATGAATGAGTTGGGCTGGAGGTACAGTGCGGTTTTTTCGGGTTTTCATGGCGGAGACGCAGTAGTTTGACTAACAGGCATGCCTTCCAAGGTTATTCGGCAAATATCGCCATTGGAGACGATCAGTTTGCGGTATCAACACCTTGAAAGGCAGCCGTTGAGTTTATCCATTCTTACGCGGCGGTAGGGTTTTCCGCAGATCTTCCGGGCTAATTGACGCGACGATATTCCCGGGCGGCGGCATTTTGAGAATGTGGCTTTTGATTTTACCCATTACGTGCATTTCACACGGCTTGCAGTTAAAACGCAGCGTCAGCACTTCATTGCCATGTACCAATTGCATCGGCGTTGCCTGCCAGCTTTTGATATTCCCTTTTGCCTGTTTCGGACAGAGGTTAAAGGCAAAGCGCAGGCAGTGTTTGGTGATCATCACCGGCACATCGCCCTTCTCTTGGTGCGCCTCATAGGCTGCATCAATAAGCTTAACGCCGTAGCGCTGATAAAATTCACGTGCCTTATGGTTATAAACGTTGGCGAGGAAGGTCAGGTGGGTTTCCGGGTAAACGGGCGGCGGTGAGGATACCGGCTTGCGGCTACCGCGCGGGTAAGCCGCCAAGCGCGCAGCATCAAGCAGTTCGACTGTTTCACGACGCAGTTGATTCACCTGGCTGTTCGGCACAAACAGCATGTTCGACAGATTGATCACCACATCGCGGGCATAATAAATCGTTTGCCCCAGTTTCGTGATGCCGTCCTGCAGGTTACTCCGTGCCTTTTCCGCGTTTGCGGCTTCGGTAAAATGGCTTTCAAGGGTATGGGTGACACTCACGCCATCTTCACTGGTTATGGTGAGGATCAACTGCTCTTGCCAGCCGCCAAGTTCAATATCTACGGCAATGCGGCGCTCGCTGGAGGTTTTCAGTAATGCTTGCTGCCAGTTGTGGTCAAGATTGCGGTTAATTATCTGGTGTGGGCGCACGCTATGCAGTTCTGCTGGCATTTCGTTCGGCCAGATGCGATAGCGATTTTCAGCAGTTTTCTCTACTGTATTGACGCGAAAGCCCACCACTTCACGCTTGATCATCACATTAAGCCCATCCCCATTGGTCAGCGGCTCAGTGACTTCCACATCCAGATGATCTTTGCTGACCTTCAGCACCTCTCCCACCGGCAGGCCGATAAATTTGGGGGAGTCAAAAGCACCGATATCGCTTTTACGGCCATTGACGAAGTAGTCAGTGCTGCCACGGTGGAAGGTTTTGTCCGTTGAAGGAATAAAGAAGTGTTCGGTATGGCCTGCGGAAGAGCGAGCCAAGTCACTTCTGTCTTCGATGATTGCGTCGAGCATTTGGCGGTAGTGCGCCGTAATGTTCTTCACGTAGCTCATGTCTTTATAGCGGCCTTCGATTTTGAACGAACGCACCCCTGAGTCAATCAGCGCTGCCAGGTTGGTGGTTTGGTCGTTATCTTTCATCGAGAGTAGATGTTTTTCATAAGCTACTACGCGCCCCTGATCGTCTTTCAAGGTAAACGGCAGACGACATGCCTGCGAGCAGTCGCCGCGGTTAGCGCTACGCCCGGTCTGGGCGTGGGAAATATAGCACTGGCCGGAATAAGCCACACACAGGGCACCGTGAATAAAAAACTCAATGGTTGCGTCAGTGGATTTATGGATCTCTTGAATTTGATCAAGAGTCAGTTCCCTCGCTAGCACGATCTGGCTAAAGCCCACATCGGAGAGGAATTTTGCTTTTTCGATACTACGGATGTCGCACTGAGTACTGGCGTGCAACTCAATCGGCGGCAGGTCCAGTTCCAAAATCCCCATATCTTGCACAATCAGCGCATCTACCCCATGGTGATAGAGGTCAGTAATCAACTTTTGCGCCGGTTCCAGTTCATCATCATGCAGAATCGTGTTCAAAGTGACGAACACCTTGGCGCCATAGCGATGGGCAAATGGCACCAGTTCTGCGATATCGCGCAGGCTGTTACTGGCATTATGACGGGCACCAAACCCAGGGCCACCAATGTAGACGGCATCCGCACCATGCAAAATTGCTTCGCGAGCGATGGCGGTGTCACGGGCTGGGCTGAGTAGTTCAAGATGATGGTGTGGTCGGCGCATATAATCGTCGTTATCCGTTATGGTCAAAGCAGCGGCTATTGTAATCAGAAGTGAAACTGGACGAAAACATTTTCAATCTGTATGGCGAGAGCGGTACAGGCAATAAAAAGGGAGCCTTCAATGCTCCCCTTGAGGTTAGCTTATTTCTCTACCCGTTTCCCTTGTGCATCCACCACGCGTTCGCCATCTTCTTTGGTGAAGGCACCGCGTTGTGCTTCGGGCAAAATATCCAGCACCAATTCAGAAGGGCGGCACAGTTTGGTTCCCAATGATGTGACCACAATTGGGCGGTTGATCAGGATGGGATGCTGCAGCATAAAATCGATCAGTTGGTCATCGCTGAAGTTATCTTCTGCCAGCCCTAGCTGCTCATAAGGCTCAACGTTCTTACGTAATAATGCCCGAACGGTGATCCCCATATCAGCGATCAGCTTCACCAGCACATCGCGGCTGGGGGGTGTTTCCAGGTAGAGAACAACTGTAGGTTCCGTACCACTGTTACGAATTAATTCCAGCGTGTTACGCGATGTTCCACAGGCCGGATTATGATAAATAGTCACATTGCTCATCGTGGTGATCTCTCATTGAAACGCCAACCGGTTATACCTGCTGGCGAGGTTGTTTAAAAACATTAAAGGGATATCGATAATCGCAGGGCCAATGCCGCCAGCGTGACCAATAGCACCGGGATCGTCATAACAATCCCCACCCGGAAGTAATATCCCCAGGTGATGGTCATATTTTTTTGTGATAGCACATGCAGCCACAGTAAGGTAGCAAGACTACCAATAGGGGTAATTTTCGGCCCTAGATCGCTGCCGATCACGTTGGCATAAATCATTGCCTCTTTAATCACACCGCTGGCGGTGCTGCCATCAATTGACAGCGCCCCCACCAGAACGGTGGGCATATTGTTCATGATGGAAGAGAGGAACGCGGTCAGGAACCCCGTGCCCAGTGTGGCTACCCACAGCCCTTGCTCGGCGAATTGGTTCAGCAACGCAGAAAGGTAATGGGTCAGCCCGGCATTGCGCAGGCCGTAAACCACCAGATACATGCCCAGCGAGAAGACTACGATTTGCCAAGGCGCACCACGCAGTACTTTGCCGGTATTGATGGCATGCCCTTTTTTGGCGACAACGAACAAAATCAGCGCCCCGACGGCAGCGACCAGGCTGACGGGAACACCCAGTGGCTCCAGGGCAAAGAAGCCGACCAACAGCAGAACCAGCACCAGCCAGCCAGTTTTGAAGGTGTTCAGGTCGCGGATGGCCTCTTTCGGCGCTTTTAGCAGCGACAAATCGTAAACGGCGGGTATCTCTTTGCGGAAAAACAGGTGCAGCATCACCAGTGTAGCCGCAATCGCCGCCAGGTTAACTGGCACCATCACCGCCGCGTATTCAGTGAATCCGAGGTTGAAGAAATCCGCCGAGACAATATTCACCAGGTTCGACACGATCAACGGCAAGCTGGCGGTATCGGCAATAAAGCCCGCCGCCATCACAAAGGCCAAGGTCGCGCCACGGCTGAAACCCAGCGCCAGAAGCATGGCTATGACAATCGGCGTGAGGATTAATGCTGCCCCATCGTTGGCGAACAATGCCGCTACCGCTGCCCCCAGCAGGATGATATAGGTAAACAACAAACGGCCACGGCCATTGCCCCAGCGCGCCACATGCAAGGCCGCCCATTCAAAGAAGCCTGACTCATCCAGTAACAGACTGATGATGATCACCGCAATAAAGGTGGCGGTGGCATTCCAGACAATTTGCCAGACCACCGGAATATCATTGAGATGAACCACGCCAGTCAGTAACGCCAGTACGGCACCCAGTGTAGCGCTCCAACCAATGCCCAACCCCTTGGGTTGCCAGATAACCAATACAATGGTTAAGACAAAAATAGCTCCTGCCAACAACATAACGCCTCCAAAAGGGCAAGGGCGAACCCTTGCCCTGAAAAAATGATCCTGAGTTAAACTCCGCCAGCCAACAGGCTCAGACGGGCAATACCGATTGGCTCCTCTTCCTGCAGAGGAATAAGAGCCAGGCGTGAAGCCAGTGAGTCTCTGACTTTTTTAATCTGTTCAACTTCATGCGATGCACGTAATTGCAACAGCGGTGATGATGTGGTCGCAGCAACCAGGCTGTTATTGATAACCCATGCCCAAGGTTCAATACCTGCGCGGCGCAGGTCTTTCTGCAGGTTGGCGGCTTCCAGCACCGGAGTGGTTTCAGGCAGCGTCACCAATAACACTTTGGTTCGTTTTTCATCCTGCAATTGCATCATCGGGGTCAGGTAATGGCCACTTTCCCCCATACGTTTGGCGACCTCACGGTGGTAGGCACCGGTAGCATCCAACAGTAGCAACGTATGGCCGGTCGGTGCCGTATCCATCACCACAAAGCGCTTGCCTGCTTCCCGTATCACGCGGGAAAAAGCCTGAAATACCGCAATTTCCTCAGTACAGGGGGAGCGGAGATCTTCTTCCAGTAACGCCTTACCTTGTGCATCCAGATCCTTGCCTTTGGTGGATAAAACATGCTGACGATAACGTTCTGTCTCAGCCAGTGGATCTATCCGGCTAACCATCAGGTTCGGAAGTTGCCCATGCAAGGTGTTCTCGAGATGCGCGGCGGGATCAGACGTGGTCAGGTGGACATCCAGCCCTTTTTCCGCCAGTTTTACTGCAATTGAGGCGGCCAGGGTGGTTTTGCCTACGCCACCTTTCCCCATCAGCATGACTAAACCGTGTTCATCAGCAGCTATTTCCTCAATCAGTGTGGACAGCGTGGGTAACTCGGGTAATGCTTCGGTCATGTGAGGTGTTGATGCTGAACGTAGGACTTCGCTGTTTCCCAACAGTTGGCGTAGCGCATCAGTTCCCACCATATTTACCGGTTGCAACATCAAATCATCCCTGGGCAATGCGCTGAGAACGTCGGGTAACTCACTCAAAGCCTGCTGCTCACGTAGATACAATGCACTGGCTAGTTTGTCTGCCTGAGCTTCAGTTGCGGGCAATATCCCATTGATAACGAGAAACTGGTTACCTAAGCCGACTTGGGCCAGTTCGTGATGGGTTCTGGCGACTTCAGCAAGTGTTGATTTTTGCGCCCTGGCAACCAGTATCAAGCGGGTTCTTGCTGCATCAGATAAGGCCTGTAATGCTTGGGCATAGCGATCACGCTGCTTTTCCAAACCGGCCAGCGGGCCCAGACACGAAGAGCCTTCTGGGTTCTTGTCGATAAAACTGCTCCAGGCACCGGGTAGCTGCAACAAACGAATGGTGTGCCCGGTGGGCGCAGTATCGAAAATGACATGATCAAAATTATTCAGCAGGGCGGCATCAGTCAATAAACCGGTAAATTCATCGAACGCGGCAATTTCAGTGGTACAGGCGCCTGACAATTGCTCTTCGATACTGCGAACCACCTCCTCTGGCAGGAGACCTTTCACGGGGTCAACAATACGGGAACGGTAAAGTTGAGCCGCCGCCTGAGGATCAATTTCCAGCGCAGATAATCCTGGCACGGTTGCGATCGCGGTAATCTGGTTACCAATAGACTGATTAAACACTTGGCCGACATTCGATGCCGGATCGGTGCTGACCAGCAAGACGCGTTTACCGGCATCAGCCAAGGTAATCGCACTGGCACAGGAAATGGATGTTTTACCGACACCGCCTTTCCCGGTAAAAAAGAGGAAAACGGGTGGGTTTTGTAAGAATTTCATGGCGTTCCCTCTATGCGTTGATTAACAGCAAGGCGTTGATTAACAGCAGGACGTGTTACCACCACAGCAGTTTTTGGGTGCGATGCTGGTGATTTCCAGCGGCAGTTTGCACCAGCGAGCCAGGTCAGCACGGGTAGGGTAACGCCCTGCCATGACAAATTCACCATCAAGCAAAAGTAACGGCAGTCCTTCAGCCCCTGAATTTTCAAGGAAGTTTTTGACTAGTGCATTGTTGATAAAGGCCATCGGTTGCTGGGCCAGGTTGTAACGAGCAACGGTGACACCACGTTTTTTGAGCCAGTCAACATCAGCAGAGAAGGTGACCAAGGCTTGGTCAACGTCAGTACCGCATACGCCGGTACTGCAGCAGAGTGCCGGGTCATACACTGAGAGTGTTTTCATCTATACCGTCCTTCCGTTATTAAATCAGTTTGTCGTACTACCCTATCAAATGTAATAAAACAGATATGAAAGCGTCAGTTTTTTAGTACATCAAAGACAAGCGGCCTTGCCGCTCATTGTGCCATTACCTCGTGCAAGCAAAACGATTTGGTCTTGTTGACTGAGGTAGGCTTGCTCAATCACGGCGGCAGCCCAGGCCGGAATATGTGGAGACAGGCGATAGTGGATCCACTTTCCAGCACGGCGATCCAGTAACAGCCCGGACTCTCTCAGCATGGCCAAGTGCCTGGAAATCTTGGGTTGAGACTCATCGAGGGTGTTACAAAGCTCGCAAACACACAGCTCACCAGACTCTCGGAGCAGTAGAATGACATTCAGGCGGGTTTCGTCTGACAGGTTTTTGAAGAGCTGTAATGGGGTAAGTGTGGTCATGGGAGCTCCAAGACGGAATACTGCGGTTATCTTAAGACTCTTAAAGTCAAAGTCAATAATACATTTGATTATTCATATATGTTATCAAGTGACGGGATCGTAAAGAAACGGGGGGTGCTGTCATAGAGGTCGATGACAACGGATAAACTCAAAGGCTGCTCGTGACCACCGGTCTATCTCACTACCGCCAGTGTTCAATTTGTTGATTTTTAACTTCCGTTTTGCCAAGGGGTTGCCAGTATTGGCGGGATGATGTTTGCTCTGCTCCTACTGGCCGGAACGATTCGATTTATCCAATAAAGTAGTTGTGAATCCAATCACATTTACTCGAAATACTCATAGACAAATTTATCCATTATAATAATGTAATGCTACGTTTAATGAGGGCTGATATATTATGATTACCTTAAAAGAGACATATATAACCCCGAAATGGTTTAACATTGACTATATGATCGTCAATCATCGCCCTTGATCTTCCTCGCCCTACCATAAACATATAAGTAAAACTGGATTCGCCGTAATCTGTTTTGCTTGTCATGCTATTAATAATTTAAATTTCACGAAGGCAGCAGAAAAGTAAACTCTTAATTGGGTTGGCTTATGCAATTCACTGTGTGAGCTAATTCCGCTAGCATTCATGAAACTTGATATATTTTAGGCATATTAATGAAAATTATCATGGCTATTCATTTTTAATGAACAGCTATCAGGCTAGCTATATTTAAATTTAAGGATTATACGATGAATAACTTCAAACATCTCCCTGAGCCATTCCGTATTAGAGTTATTGAACCTATCAAGCGCACGACAAGAGATCATCGTGATAGTGCGATCATAAAATCAGGAATGAACCCTTTCCTACTTGATAGTGAAGATGTATTTATTGATTTACTGACGGACAGTGGTACCGGGGCTGTCACGCAAAACATGCAAGCCGCAATGTTACGCGGAGATGAAGCCTATAGTGGAAGCCGGAGCTATTATGCTTTAGCTAACGCAGTCAAAAATATTTTTGGATACCAACACACTATTCCGACTCACCAAGGGCGTGGTGCGGAACAAATTTATATTCCGGTATTAATTAAAAAGCGTGAGCAAGAAAAGGGTTTGGATAGAGCAAAAATGGTTGTCTTCTCTAACTATTTTTTTGATACCACCCAAGGGCATAGCCAAATAAATGGTTGTACGGTACGCAACGTTTATATTAAAGAAGCGTTTGATACCGCAGCCCGTCAAGACTTTAAAGGTAACTTTGATCTTGAGGGGCTAGAGAGAGGTATCATAGACGTTGGCCCTAATAACGTGCCTTATATTGTGGCGACCATAACGTCTAACTCTGCTGGTGGACAACCGGTTTCCATAGAAAATTTAAAAGCCGTATATGCTATTGCTAAAAAATATGACATTCCAGTGGTTATGGATTCGGCTCGTTTTGCTGAAAATGCTTACTTTATCCAGCAAAGAGAAGCGGGATATAAAGATTGGAGCATCGAACAAATAACGATGGAAACCTATAAGTATGCCGATATGTTAGCTATGTCTGCTAAAAAAGATGCGATGGTTCCGATGGGGGGGTTATTATGCATCAAAGATGATAGCTATTTAGATGTTTATACAGAGTGCAGAACGATTTGTGTTGTTCAGGAAGGTTTCCCTACTTATGGCGGTTTAGAGGGTGGGGCGATGGAACGTCTTGCTGTAGGGCTTAGTGATGGTATGAATCAAGATTGGCTAGCCTATCGTATTGCACAAGTTCAATATTTGGTTGATGGTCTTGAGGCTATTGGCGTGATTTGCCAGCAAGCTGGTGGCCACGCTGCTTTTGTTGATGCGGGCAAGTTGCTACCTCATATACCTGCTGAGCAATTCCCAGCTCAAGCTCTCGCTTGTGAGCTATATAAAGTAGCAGGCATCAGAGCGGTGGAAATTGGTTCGTTTTTACTGGGCAGAGACCCTAAGACTGGGAAGCAATTACCTTGCCCTGCTGAGTTGCTTCGTTTGACTATTTCAAGAGCCACCTACACACAAACGCACATGGACTTTATTATTGAAGCGTTTAAATATGTAAAAGAAAATGCTCATAATATTAAAGGGTTAACCTTTACCTACGAACCTAAAGTATTACGCCACTTTACGGCCAGGCTAAAAGAGGTCTAGTAAGAAATAGAGTAAGAAATGATTTTGTGTCGCAATGTTTATACGCAAAATAATTTGAATTGCTTGTGAACGGTCATTGATTGACAAATCGGTTAATAACCGATTTGAACAGCACTTGTGCTGACCCTTAGGGTGAACCTCATGAATGAGGTTCATTAATCCCCAGTCATATAGATAACTATGTGGCTGGGGTGAAAAAGGTGGCCAAAGCCAGGGCGGTTTGAAGGGCGCGGGTATATGATGCTTTAAGTGACATACTATTTTTTATCAACTGGGTTGCTCATTGCGTGAGGCAATAATTGTTCTTATTTTTATGTAACTTGAGCGTCGCTATCTGATAACTTATTTAAAACAACAATAAACATAGATTCTCTATAAATAGAGGGCATCATGAACGAAACATCAAATACTAAACACTCCTCCTTTTGGGGCGTGATGGTTATAGCGGGTACAGTCATCGGCGGGGGAATGTTTGCTTTACCCGTTAACCTTGCAGGGGCTTGGTTTTTTTGGGGAGCCTTCATATTAATAATCGCCTGGTTTTCAATGTTACACTCAGGGTTGTTATTGTTAGAGGCAAACTTAAATTACCCAGTGGGCTCCAGTTTCAATACAATAACTAAAGATTTGATTGGGAATAAGTGGAACATTGTAAGTGGTATAACGGTGGCTTTTGTACTGTATATACTGACTTATGCTTATATCTCTGCCAATGGTGCAATAATAAGCGAAACCCTATCAATGAATTTAGGGTATCAGGTAAATTCTCGGGTGGTTGGCATATGTACTGCGGTTTTTGTTGCCAGTGTATTGTGGTTTAGTTCGTTAGCTGCGAGTAGAATTACATCCCTTTTTCTAGGGATAAAAATAATAGCATTTGTTGTTGTGTTTGGGACACTTTTCTTCCAGGTTGATTACTCAATATTAAGGGATGTTAGTGGGGGCGATGGTGGTGGTAACAATTCCTACTTCCCTTATATATTTATGGCTATACCTGTGTGCCTGGCCTCCTTTGGCTTTCATGGTAATATTCCTAGCCTGATTATTTGTTATGGAAAGAGAAAAGATAAATTAATAAAAAGCATTGTTTTAGGTTCCCTGTTAGCGCTTGCTGTTTATTTATTTTGGTTATACTGCACCATGGGTAACGTTCCCCGTAATGATTTTAAAGAGATTATTTCATCAGGAGGAAACGTAGATTCTCTCGTTAAATCATTTTTAGGGACAAATCAAAGTAGTTCGATAGAATTTTTCTTGCTTGTTTTTTCTAACTTAGCGGTTGCTAGCTCATTTTTTGGCGTTACACTGGGGTTGTTTGATTACCTTGCTGACTTATTCAAGCTAGATAACTCATCTTCCGGGCGTTTTAAAACCATATTATTAACTTTCCTACCCCCGAGTATTTTGTATTTATTTTTCCCCAATGGTTTTATTTATGGGATAGGTGGTGCAGGGCTATGTGCCACAATATGGGCCGTAATAATACCTGCAGTTCTTGCCTTGAAATCAAGAGAAAGATTCCCAAACAAGACGTTCACGGTTTGGGGAGGCAAAGTCATTCCATTTTTAGTTATTACTTTCGGCGTAGTGGTTATATTTTGCTGGTTTGGTAGTACGTTTAATATACTGCCAAAGTTTGGTTAAAGGCCATTATATCCCAAGCTGTAGGCGGTGATGCCAAACCACTCAGAGTTGCATCCGTTAAGAGGGCGTGGTGCGGGCTCGGAATAGCAATAAATCAGTAAACCTTTGTGATTTAAAAAATATTGTGTTGCGTAATTCTGGGGGCCATCAATAGGGCCCCCAGATGGCTTGCCAGCAAAAAGGGGATTGGTACGGCGGCCAGTAAAACCCCGTACCTTGTTAAGCTCGGTCTGCTATCTGCCGACCAGTGTAATTGCACGGTATGCTGATCAATCTTTTGAGACTTGAAGTATAAAGCGCCATTTATATTACCGTACTGCTTTAACGCGATAAGGTGAGATTGTTTACAGTAACGTTTTGAAGCGTTCTAGGGCTTGTTGATCTTTGCTGTTCATCATTCAGCCAATCCACATTGGCAGCCACATGAGGCAACAAGCCAAAGCCAGCGTACTTGCGTAATTCCGGGCTAACTTATCGTACCTTGTTGCTACTGAGCGGTAATGCTTTAACCTGGCAAATGCATTCTCTACAAGGTGGCGATACTTGTACAAACACCAGTCAATCTCGCCATTCCCAATCTTTGAGTTCCGTTTGCGGGGTATGGTCGGGATTCCCCTTTTCTGCCGAACCTGCTCACGGATTTTCTCACTGTCATAACCCCGATCAGCAATAACATGCTCTGCATCTGGCAACCTATCAAGCAATTCCGGGGCAGCTTTACTGTCATGAACCTCACCGCCCGTAACAATGAAATCTATCGGTAAGCCACAACTATCAACAGCCATATGGATTTTCGTCGTGTTGCCACCACGGCTTTTTCCTATAGACTCTTTGCCTTCAGAGCAAGCGCCTGTCGCATGTTGATGGGCTTTAACAATGCTACCGTCTATAAATTCCCATTCTAAATCAGCTAATTGCCTAAGCTCGACAAAGAGCTGCATAAGAATGCCTTTCTTTGACCACAAGTTAAACCGGCGGTAGATGGCACTCCAATGTCCAAAAGCGTCTGGAACATCACGCCAAGGGCAGCCAACCCGCATTCGATACAAAATCCCTTCTAAAGTATTTCTGTGTTCCGGCTTGTCATAGACACGACCCGTTCTCAGCATCAAGCGGATTAGCTTTGACCAGTATTCATCTGTTAATATCGTTCTTGGCATGTTGGGCTGTCGTGGTTAGTTTTTGGCGAAAGTAATTATACCAGTCCTTCATGCCGCCTAATAATCCACCACGAAAGATCAACAGCCCCTAATTTTTATGCTTATTTTAAAGATTAATTAACATTGTGATTAGCACAGTCAACTATCAATCCCCTTTCGTCAGGCCATGCCAAGATAACAAATAAATTGCAAAATATTTTCAATTAATCAACAAGTAACAAATGATCACTTGATCTAAGATTATTAATCACTAATAACATCTGAATGAAACCGAGACAACCCTTGCAGAATTGTATGGATAAATTAGCAACAGCGTTGACATTGTGGTGGTGAAAATAACCAGATAGGTCGGCAGACAAGAATTGAACAAACAAGCAGCATAGCAATGATAAATTGGAAAAATAGCGAAACCAGTCAAATAAAAACACTGGCCTTCACAAGAGGATAGAATAATAACCCGCTCTATCCCCTCTCCTCCTCCACGGCGAAATCCGCGCAATCTGAATAAAAATAAATCTACTTTCTAAGATTTATAGTAACCCAGGGAACAGAGTTCTCATGCCGGTCACGATAAATTCAATACCCAGAGCCATCAATAATAACCCCATGATACGTGTCACCACGTTAATCCCGGTTTGCCCCAACAAACGTACCAACAGCGGGGCTGCGCGAAACAACAGCCAACAGCAAAAAGCAAACAAGGCAACCGCCAGCGAAAAACCTAACAGATTCTGCCAACTGTGATAACGAGAACTCCAGACGATTGTGGAACTGATTGCCCCTGGCCCGGCCATCAAAGGTAATGCTAAAGGCACCACACCGACATTTTCGCGGACGGAACTCTCTGATTTTTCCTGTTTATTCTGTTTGTCTTCCCCTAGCTTACCGCTGATCATCGACATGGCAATGGTCACCACCAGGATCCCACCAGCAATACGGAATGAATCAATAGAGATGCCGAAAGCACGTAAGATGGCCTCACCTAAAAACAGCGAAGTCCACAAGATGATCGCCACCGACAGGTTAGCTGTCAGGTTAGTCTTATTGCGCCCCGCCTCCGCCTGATAGCTGGTCATACTGATAAATACCGGCAAGATACCGACTGGGTTTACCAGCGCAAACAGACCAACAAAAAACTTGATGTAGACGGATAAATCGAACAGAGATTGGCCCACAAAAAACTCCGCATTGCTAGCTATAAAGAGAGACGCTCTAATGAGCGCTAATGTAATAGAATTGAGTTAGGTAATCCATCCACTCACGTAGCATTTTTCACTATATCGAGCGACTTTTCCTCTGCCATTAGAAATCAATGCCAGTGACAAGCGCTTAATTAGCGAAATGTCGGTGAGCTAGAATGTTGCATATGATAATGCCTTGTTAAAAACATATGCTATTCTTTATGTCTTGTCATAAATAATTCAACAATCTACTTGTTATTGAAAATAGTTCTCAATAAACAATAGCTGAAAGGTGTCAGCATCCTATTTTTATGATGCATGTCACAAAATTACCACTCAAGAATCGTTAAGCTCTTAACCATAATAATAAGGGAGTAACCGGGCTGATAAACCACCCTATGTTGTCTCTCTCTTCTTAAAGTAGCCTGCTACCAAATCTTGCACTTGGTAAAGCTCTTTAAGTAAATCAGCAGGATGCGTGGTGGTAAGGTGTTTTTCAACCCACACTTTCCGCAACGTTGAAGATGGCAGGTCGATGCAGAATCGGGACTTGACACTCAAACGGCTTATTTACTGAAAGAGTTTAACATTTATCAGGAGAGCATTATGGCTGTAACGAATGTTGCTGAACTAAACGAGCTAGTCGCGCGTGTCAAAAAAGCCCAGCGTGAATATGCCAACTACTCACAAGAGCAAGTTGACAATATTTTCCGCGCTGCGGCCCTCGCCGCTGCTGATGCCCGTATTCCTCTGGCTAAAATGGCCGTTGAAGAATCCGGTATGGGTATTATTGAAGACAAGGTGATCAAAAACCATTTTGCTTCAGAATATATCTATAACGCTTATAAAGATGAAAAGACCTGCGGCATCCTTTCAGAAGATGATACTTTCGGTACCATCACCATCGCCGAGCCTATTGGTCTACTGTGCGGTATTGTCCCCACCACCAACCCGACATCAACGGCCATCTTTAAAGCGCTGATCAGCCTGAAAACCCGTAACGGTATCATCTTCTCGCCACATCCACGTGCCAAGAACGCCACCAACAAAGCGGCAGATATCGTGCTACAAGCCGCCATTGCTGCTGGTGCCCCCAAGGATATTATTGGCTGGATTGACCAACCTACCGTTGACTTGTCCAACCAATTAATGCACCACCCTGACATCAACCTTATCCTGGCCACCGGTGGCCCAGGCATGGTTAAAGCCGCTTATAGCTCAGGTAAACCTGCTATCGGTGTTGGTGCCGGTAATACCCCGGTAGTCATCGATGAAACGGCCGATATCAAACGCGCTGTGGCGTCTATCCTGATGTCAAAAACCTTTGATAACGGTGTTATCTGTGCTTCTGAACAGTCAGTAATCGTCGTTGATTCAGCCTATGATGCTGTTCGTGAGCGTTTTGCTTCCCACGGCGGCTATATGCTGCAGGGTAAAGAGCTGAAAGCGGTACAAGATATTATCCTGAAAAATGGTGGCCTGAATGCGGCTATCGTGGGTCAGTCTGCACCTAAGATCGCTGAAATGGCGGGTATCCAAGTCCCTGCCAATACCAAGATCCTGATTGGTGAAGTCAAAGTGGTTGACGAAACTGAGCCATTTGCTCATGAAAAACTGTCACCCACTCTGGCTATGTACCGTGCCAAAGACTTTGCCGATGCCGTCAGCAAAGCCGAAAAACTGGTCGCGATGGGCGGGATCGGCCACACCTCTTGCCTGTATACCGACCAAGACAACCAAACCGAGCGTGTTGAGTTCTTCGGCGACAAAATGAAGACCGCACGTATTCTGGTGAATACCCCAGCATCTCAAGGGGGTATCGGTGACCTGTACAACTTTAAACTCGCGCCATCACTAACGCTGGGCTGTGGTTCATGGGGGGGTAACTCCATCTCTGAAAACGTCGGTCCAAAACACTTGATCAACAAGAAAACTGTAGCGAAACGAGCAGAAAACATGTTGTGGCACAAACTTCCTAAATCAATTTACTTCCGCCGGGGTTCATTGCCTATCGCGCTGGAAGAAGTGGCTAGCGATGGGGCAAAACGCGCCTTTATCGTCACCGACCGCTACCTGTTCAATAATGGTTATGCAGATCAGATCACCAAAGTGCTGAAATCTCATGGCATTGAAACAGAAGTGTTCTTTGAGGTGGAAGCTGACCCAACACTGAGCATCGTGCGCAAAGGTGCTGAGCAGATGAACTCCTTCAAGCCCGATGTCATCATCGCGCTGGGTGGTGGTTCACCAATGGATGCAGCCAAAATCATGTGGGTGCTGTATGAACATCCGGAAACCCATTTTGAAGATTTAGCACTGCGCTTTATGGACATCCGTAAGCGTATCTACAAATTCCCGAAAATGGGTGTGAAAGCGAAGATGATCGCGGTCACCACCACCTCCGGTACCGGTTCAGAAGTCACCCCATTTGCAGTGGTGACCGATGATGCTACCGGTCAGAAATACCCATTGGCTGACTATGCGCTGACCCCTGATATGGCCATTGTCGATGCCAATCTGGTGATGAACATGCCTAAATCCCTGTGTGCCTATGGTGGCCTGGATGCGGTAACTCACGCACTGGAAGCTTACGTTTCGGTACTGGCAAACGAATACTCAGACGGTCAGGCACTGCAAGCACTGAAATTACTGAAAGAGTATCTGCCAGCCAGCTATAGAGACGGTGCCAAGAACCCGGTTGCCCGTGAACGTGTGCATAACGCTGCCACCATCGCGGGTATTGCATTTGCCAACGCCTTCTTGGGTGTGTGTCACTCAATGGCGCACAAACTGGGTTCAGAGTTCCATATCCCACACGGTCTGGCTAACGCCATGTTGATCGCTAACGTTATCCGTTATAACGCAAACGACAACCCAACCAAGCAGACTGCATTCAGCCAGTATGACCGGCCACAAGCGCGTCGTCGTTATGCTGAAATCGCTGATCATCTGGGGTTAAGTGCTGCCGGTGACCGTACCGCTCAGAAAATTGAAAAACTGCTGAAGTGGTTGGATGAGATTAAAACTGAACTGGGCATCCCTGCTTCAATCCGTGACGCCGGTGTACCAGAAGTTGATTTCCTGGCAAAAGTCGACAAACTCTCTGAAGATGCGTTTGATGACCAATGTACCGGTGCTAACCCACGCTATCCGTTGATTGCTGAACTCAAGCAAATCTTGATGGATACCTACTATGGCCACGCATTCAGCGAAGCACTAGAAGATACTGTGGTTGCTGCCCCTGTTGCCGCCAAAGCGGAAAAAAAGTCAAAGAAATAATCGGCTAGCGAAATAGTTCTGAATCACCAACGGCCCTCTACGGGCCGTTTTCTTTTTCTATATCCCCCATTTTTGTCACCTTATTGAGTTCGCTACCCATTTGCACCATTCAATGACTAAGAATTGGATGGAAATACACTTGACTTTACATGCGCGAACTAGTTAACTAGTACACGAGTTCGGAGTGATAACCCTGTCTAGATGAGATATAGAGAGCAAATAAAATGATTAAGCAAACTTCTCTTCTTCGTTGGTGGCGTCAATCTCAATCAAGGGTTGAGTGGTAACGCATGCCTGTCATCTGACACTGCAAATTCCCGAGGCCCGCCGAAAGTAGCGGGCTTTTTTATGGACAAGATTTAACTGGACCCATGATGAACAATAAACCTCAGCTTCAACTATTTACCGCCCAGGCGGGTTACCGGAGTGACCCTACCGCCATTTTTCATCAGTTGTGTGGGGCTCGTCCGGCTACGTTGTTATTGGAATCGGCTGAGATCGATAGCAAGCAAAACCTGAAGAGTCTGCTGATTGTTGACAGCGCATTACGCATTACTGCCTTGGGTCGTCATGTCAATCTGCAAGCCTTGACAGCCAATGGCGCTGCATTGCTGCCACTATTGGACCAAGCGCTCCCTCGCGTGGTGCAGATCAAGGTGGTGCCTAATGGGCGTGAGTTGACCTTCCCAGCCATTGATAGCTTGCAAGATGAAGATGCTCGCCTGCGTTCACTGTCAGTGTTTGATGCACTGCGAGCGATACTGACATTGGTTGAAACTCCTGCTGATGAGCGTGAAGCCATGCTGCTCGGTGGGTTGTTCGCCTATGACCTCGTCGCCGGGTTTGAAGAGCTGCCAGAGGTTCGTCAAGAGCAACACTGCCCCGATTTCTGCTTTTATTTGGCTGAAACATTGCTGGTGCTCGATCATCAACATGCTGTTGCCCGTTTGCAAGCCAGTGCCTTCACCGGCGACCCCGTAGAGACATTACGTTTACAGCAGCGCCTTGAACAACTTCAGGGGCAACTGCAACAGACGCCTCTCGCTATTCCCCAGCAAAAACTGGCAGATATGCAGTTACACTGTAACCAAAGTGATGAAGAGTATGCTGCCGTCGTCAGCAAACTACAGCAGGCGATTCGCCATGGTGAAATATTTCAGGTGGTTCCTTCGCGCCGGTTCTCGTTACCTTGCCCCAATCCGCTGGTTGCCTACCAGACTCTGAAGGAAAATAACCCGAGTCCCTATATGTTCTTTATGCAGGATAACCAATTCACCCTGTTTGGTGCCTCACCGGAAAGTGCTTTGAAATACGACGCCATCAGCCGTCAGATCGAAATTTACCCGATTGCCGGAACGCGCCCGCGTGGACGCCGTGCTGATGGCTCGCTGGATCGGGATCTCGATAGTCGTATTGAACTGGAAATGCGCACCGATCACAAAGAGTTGGCAGAGCACCTGATGTTGGTGGATCTGGCTCGTAACGATCTGGCTCGTATTTGTGAACCAGGCAGCCGTTATGTTGCTGACCTGACCCAAGTTGACCGCTACTCCTTTGTCATGCATCTGGTTTCTCGTGTTGTCGGCAAACTGCGTGGCGACCTTGATGTACTCCATGCCTATCAGGCCTGTATGAATATGGGCACCCTGAGTGGTGCGCCAAAAGTGAGAGCCATGCAATTGATTGCCGCCTCAGAAGGCACCCGTCGTGGTAGTTACGGTGGTGCCGTCGGCTATTTTACCTCTCACGGCGATCTCGATACCTGCATCGTCATCCGTTCGGCCTATGTTGAAGACGGTATTGCCACCGTGCAAGCCGGCGCTGGCGTGGTGTTGGATTCAGTACCTCAGGCAGAAGCAGACGAAACACGAAATAAGGCGCGTGCCGTGTTACGTGCTATTGCCAGCGCACATCACGCCAAGGAGGTGTTCTGATGGCTGATATCCTATTGCTCGATAATGTCGACTCCTTTACTTACAACCTGGTTGATCAATTGCGCGCTAGCGGTCACCACGTGGTGATCTATCGCAACCAGATTGCCGCCGATATCATCATTGACCGCCTGCAACAGATGAAAAACCCGGTGTTGCTGCTTTCCCCTGGCCCGGGGACGCCTGCCGCTGCAGGCTGTATGCCAGAGTTATTGCAGCGCTTGGTCGGGAAAATGCCGATTATTGGTATCTGCCTTGGGCACCAGGCGATCGTGGAGGCTTATGGTGGCCATGTGGGTCAAGCCGGTGAGATTCTGCACGGCAAAGCATCGGCAATCACACACGATGGTGCAGGCATGTTTACCGGCATGCCCAACCCACTGCCGGTAGCTCGCTACCATTCACTGGTGGGCAGCCGTCTCCCTGCCGAACTCACCGTCAATGCCCATTTCGGTGACATGGTGATGGCCGTTCGCCATGATCAACACCGCGTATGTGGTTTTCAATTTCACCCCGAATCGATTCTGACTATCCAGGGCGCCCGTTTGCTTGAGCAGACGCTGGCCTGGGTACTGGCGAAATAATTAAGGTAAATGACTATGCAACCTATTCTTGAAAAACTGTATCGCTCAGAGACGATGGATCAGTTGGAAAGCCAGCAACTGTTCAACGCCATTGTGCGTGGTGAGCTGGAACATTGCCAATTGGCCGCTGCGCTGATCAGCATGAAAGTGCGCGGTGAACGCCCGGAGGAGATTGCCGGTGCCGCGCAAGCATTGTTAGCCAATGCGCTCCCCTTTCCACGACCAGATTATGACTTTGCTGACATTGTTGGTACCGGAGGCGATGGCACCAACAGTATTAATATCTCTACGGCCAGTGCCTTTGTCGCTGCCGCCTGCGGAGCTAAAATCGCCAAACATGGTAACCGCAGTGTTTCCAGCCGTTCCGGTTCTTCTGATTTACTGGCGGCCTTTGGCATCAATCTGAATTTACCTGCAGAACAGTCACGCTTGGCGCTGGATGAACTTGGCGTATGCTTCCTGTTTGCACCGCAATACCACATCGGTTTTCGCCATGCGATGCCCGTTCGTCAGCAATTGAAAACCCGCACCGTGTTTAACGTACTGGGTCCACTGATCAATCCAGCACGCCCCCCTTTGGCGTTAATTGGTGTCTACAGCCCAGACCTGGTGCTACCCATTGCCCAGACGCTGCGTGTGCTCGGTTACCGACGTGCTGCTGTGGTTCATGGCGGTGGCATGGATGAAGTGGCAATCCATACCACTACCCATGTCGCTGAGCTGCGTGATGGCGAAATTGAAAGTTATCAATTGTCGCCGAGTTCTTTTGGTTTAGAGAGTCACCCATTGTCAGCACTGCTGGGCGGAACACCTGAGGATAACCGTGATATTCTGAGCCGGTTATTACAAGGTAAGGGTGAGCGCGCTCATGCGGCAGCCGTAGCGGCTAACGTAGCACTGTTACTGAAATTATTCGGACAGGAAGACCTGCGGCATAATGCGCAGCAGGCATTAGATATGCTCCACAGTGGGCAAGCTTACCAGCTTGTCACTGCCTTGGCAGCGAGAGGATAAATAATGCAGGAAACCGTACTTAACAAGATTGTGCGTGACAAAGTGCAATGGGTCGCGGCACGTAGCCAACAGCAACCACTGTCCAGCTTTCAACATGAGGTGGTGCCCACTACCCGCAATTTTTATCAGGCATTGCAAGGGCCTAAAACCGCCTTTATTCTTGAATGCAAAAAAGCCTCCCCTTCCAAGGGATTAATTCGTGAGGATTTTGACCCGGTGGCTATCGCTTCGGTCTACCGGGAGTTTGCCTCAGCGATCTCGGTGCTGACTGATGAAAAGTATTTCCAGGGCAGCTTTGATTTTTTACCCCTGGTGAGCCAAGCCGTCACTCAACCGGTGCTGTGCAAAGACTTTATCATCGACCCTTATCAGATCTTTCTGGCCCGTTATTACCAAGCTGATGCCATTCTCCTGATGTTGTCGGTGTTAAATGATGAACAATATTGTCAGTTGGCCGCCGTAGCTCATAGCCTGAATATGGGGGTGTTGACTGAAGTCATCAGCGAGGACGAACTGCAACGTGCCATACAGCTTGAAGCCAGGGTGATTGGCATCAACAACCGTGACCTGCGCGATCTCTCCATTGATTTGAACCGTACCCGTTTGCTGGCTCCACAGGTACCAGCAGGGGTGACTGTGATTAGTGAATCCGGCATTAACAGTTACCGGCAGATCCGTGAACTCAGCCAGTATGCCGATGGTTTTTTGATTGGCAGTGCACTAATGTCAGAAAGTAACTTACGCCGTGCCGTGTGCCGCGTTACCTTAGGTGATAATAAAGTCTGCGGTTTGACCCGGCCCCAAGATGCCGCGGCTGCTTACCAGGCCGGTGCCAACTATGGTGGGTTGATCTTCGTCAGCCGCTCACCGCGTTATCTGGATGTCGGCCGTGCAAGAGAAGTGCTCACTGGTGCACCATTGAAATATGTCGGTGTATTCTGCGATGAGCAGATAACGAAGGTGGCACAAACTGCCGAACAGCTTGGTCTGCATGCCGTGCAATTACACGGTATGGAAGATCAAAATTATATCAACGCATTGCGAGCCCAACTCCCCGCAAGCTGCCAGATCTGGAAAGCACTGAGCGTCAAGGCATATTTGCCAGACCGCAATCTACAATATGTTGACCGTTACCTGCTGGATAATGGTGCAGGCGGTACTGGAATGCGTTTTGATTGGTCACTGCTACCTGGGCAATCGCTCGATAACGTGATGCTGGCCGGTGGTTTAAACGCCGATAACTGTGAGGATGCCGCATTACTGGGTAGTGTTGGCCTGGATTTCAATTCGGGCGTTGAGCAGCAACCCGGCATCAAAGATGCTTCACGCCTGGCGGCAGTTTTCCAGGCTTTGCGCAACTATTGATCTTTTCATAGATAATAACGGGAAAAATAATGACCTTACTTAACCCTTACTTTGGCGAATTTGGTGGGCAATACGTACCACAAATTCTGATGCCGGCGTTAAAACAACTTGAAGAAGCCTTTGTCAGCGCGCAGCGTGACCCAGAGTTTCAAGCAGAATTTATCGACTTACTACGCAACTACGCAGGGCGGCCAACTGCGCTAACACTGTGTAAAAATCTGACTGCAGGTACTAAGACCAAGCTCTACCTGAAGCGTGAAGATCTGCTACATGGTGGCGCGCACAAAACCAACCAGGTACTGGGCCAAGCGCTGTTGGCCAAGCGTATGGGTAAAACTGAGATCATCGCAGAAACCGGCGCAGGTCAACATGGTGTCGCCTCTGCACTTGCCTGTGCCCTGCTCGGCCTCAAATGCCGCATCTATATGGGTGCCAAAGACATTGAACGCCAATCGCCAAACGTGTTCCGTATGCGTTTGATGGGTGCGGAAGTGATCGCCGTACACAGTGGTTCTGCGACCTTAAAAGACGCCTGTAATGAAGCCCTGCGTGACTGGTCTGGCTCCTATGAAAAGGCTCACTATATGTTGGGTACTGCTGCCGGTCCTCACCCCTTCCCGACCATCGTCCGTGAATTCCAACGCATGATTGGTGAAGAAACCAAACGCCAAGTGTTGGAGCGTGAAGGTCGCCTACCTGACGCCGTCCTGGCTTGTGTCGGTGGTGGCTCCAACGCCATCGGCATGTTTGCGGATTTCATTGATGAAAGCAGTGTTGGCCTGATTGGCGTTGAACCCGCCGGTCTGGGTATCGAAACCGGTCAACATGGCGCACCGCTGAAGCATGGCCGCATCGGTATCTACTTCGGGATGAAATCGCCGATGATGCAAACCTCTGAAGGGCAGATCGAAGAATCCTATTCAATTTCTGCCGGGCTGGATTTTCCTTCTGTCGGCCCACAGCATGCCTATCTGAACAGTATTGGCCGTGCAGAATACGTTTCTATTACTGATGAAGAGGCTCTGGATGCCTTTAAAGCGCTTTCTCGCCACGAAGGGATTATCCCGGCACTGGAGTCCTCTCATGCTCTGGCACATGCGCTGAAAATGGTGCGTGAAGCCCCGGAGAAAGAGCAAATTCTGGTGGTTAACCTATCTGGCCGCGGCGACAAAGACATATTTACCGTTCACGATATTTTGCAAGCACGGGGAGAAATCTGATGGAACGATATCAGCAACTGTTCAAGCGCTTAGAACATAATAAAGAAGGCGCGTTCGTCCCATTTGTTACCCTGGGGGATCCAAACCCGGCGTTATCACTAAAAATCATTGATACCTTGATAGAAAACGGTGCCGATGCCCTGGAGTTGGGGATCCCCTTCTCAGATCCTCTCGCTGACGGCCCAACCATTCAAAATGCCACACTACGTGCTTTTGCTGCTGGGGTGACACCTACACAATGTTTCGAAATACTGGCGGCAATACGCCAGAAACATCCCCAGATCCCCATTGGCCTACTGATGTATGCCAACCTGGTCTTCCATCGTGGTATTGATGCGTTTTACCAGCGTTGTGCTGAGGTGGGGGTTGACTCGGTATTGGTGGCTGATGTGCCATTCGAAGAATCGGCACCCTTTCGTGCTGCTGCAACCCGCCATGGCATCGCTCCCATCTATATTTGCCCACCCAATGCTGATGATGATTTGCTGCGCAACATTGCTTCCCATGGCCGTGGTTATACCTATCTGCTTTCACGCGCCGGGGTGACAGGAGCCGAAAGTCGCGCGCAGTTACCACTGCACCATTTGGTAAATAAGCTACGTGAATATAACGCACCGCCACCATTACAAGGGTTTGGCATCTCTGAGCCTTCTCAAGTTAAGGAGACCTTACAAGCGGGGGCCGCGGGGGCAATCTCTGGCTCCGCTATTGTCAAAATCATCGAACAGAACCTGGCTCAACCTGATGATATGTTAGCTAAATTAGGGGACTTTGTTCGCAGAATGAAAACGGCAACGCGCGTATAACCGCTTCTATTATGACCGGGTCACAAGAAGGAGGCGCCAAAAGCGCCTCCTGAATGGACTGATTTAGAAGCGATAACCTGCGCCAAACATAAACACAAAGGGATCGAGACGAGTGTCAATACTCTGACTTTGCCCGGCAACATCAAAGCGTACATCGGTTTTGATATCCATCCACCAGACTGACATATTCAGCATCCAGTGCTCATCCAGGTTGTAATCCAGGCCAGCTTGCCCCGCTACACCCCAGGAGTTTTTCAGGTCCAGATTACTCACACCAGCACTGTTACCATAGTCGTTAAACTTCTCATCAAAGAACATGGTGTAGTTGACACCGATACCCAAGTAAGGACGCAGTTTGTCCTGCTTATCACCAAAATAGTACTGCGCCATCAGGGTCGGCGGTAAATGCTCGACTGTCGCTATGGTTCCATTAACAGCGGAACCATTGAGCGAAACTGAATGGCGGAAAGGGGTGGCAGCCAACAGCTCAACACCAATGTTATCGGTGACCATATAACCAAGGGTCAGCCCTAATTGTGTATTGTTATTAACATCGAAAGAGCCCTGCCCCAGAACATTATCGGAGCCGGCATTCGGACGTACGGTTGCCGTACCTGCACGGACCAAGAAATCACCAGCTTGATGCGCGCTTGCTAACATCGGCGTCAGCATGGTAGCCAATATCACCAGAGTTGTCTTTTTCATTATCCATTCCATTTTTGTGGTTTATATCCGGGTTAAATATACCTATTTACAGCGAGTTATGATCCAATCGAGATCACATCTTGTGCCTAGAGTTGTAAATTTCCACCAAAAACAACAATTAACAGAATCGAAATAAAAACCTATTTTGATGTAAATCAAAAATCACAACCTGCCAGTGAACGGATCGATATGAAATTCCAGTTGCTCAAACCGCTGCCATTTTCGTGGCTGATACAATAATCGTAGAAGAAATCAGCGCTGAGTATTTCACGGGGTGCAACAGCAGCACAGAACAGGGTACAATTACACACTGATTTATTTTGCTATCGACGCCAAGGAGTCCGCATGCCTATCACGGCCAGCATGTTATACCGTGACAGTTTTAACTTTTTCCGTAACCAGGTGGTCGGTATCTTGCTGATAGCCCTGCTGACGGCATTTATTTCTGTGTTGCTTAATCATGCTTTCAGACCAGATGTTGAGCAGTTAAAACTGTTGAGTGTCACGGAAAATGATTTAGCTTCCACAGCAGGAATGGGGATCCAGGAAATCATTCAAAGTATGACACCAGAACAGCAAATGCTGTTATTGAAACTCTCTGCTACCGCAACCGTCTCTGCCTTGGTAGGGAATGTTTTACTGGTGGGCGGGGTTCTCACGTTAATAGGCATGGTATCTGCGGGCCATACCACCAGCGCATTACGAGCAATGGGTAACTCCGTACCACAATTACCCGGCTTACTGCTGATGTTGTTTATCTGTACCCTTCTGATCCAATTAGGTCTTACGCTATTTATTGTACCGGGCGTGATCTTGGCTATCTCGTTCTCATTAGCTCCGGTGATTTATTTTGCTGACCGCCCTGGCATCTTTGCTTCTCTCAGGCAGAGTTGCAAGCTGGCTTTTGCCAATGCCCGAGTGATCGTCCCGGCAATGATGCTGTGGTTAGCCGCTAAGTTACTGGTGCTGTTTATGATCAGTCAGTCATCTGTGTTAACGCCTCAGGTTGCCAGCGTAGTGTTGACTGCATTGAGCAATCTGGTTTCTGCTCTATTACTGATTTATCTATCCCGTCTGTATATGTTACTACGTAACTGATCATTACCAAGCAGGCACGATTTTTATCAGCCCCGTGCCTGCTTTTGAACCTGAGTTCTTAAGAATACATCCACCTGCTCATTATTTAACCAGGCAAAACCAAAGATTACGCCGTAAAATCCACCTGTTTTTCTTTGCTTTTTTAACTCTTTTGTAAAAAAAGGTGCAAGTTTGAGCGAACGATCAAAAATAAGAGCCCAAATATAAAAAATTATTCTCTTTCGAAAAAAGTTTATGTAATACTTATGACGCTACATGGAGATTAACTTAATCTAGAGGGTGTTATAATGAATCGTACTAAACTGGTACTGGGCGCGGTAATCTTAGCTTCTACTATGCTGGCTGGTTGCTCAAGCACTGCTAAATTGGATCAACTGTCTTCTGACGTTCAGACTCTGAACTCTAAAGTTGACCAACTGAGCAACGACGTGAACGCAGTTCGTGCTGACGTTCAAACTGCTAAAGACGAAGCAGCGCGCGCTAACCAGCGTCTGGACAACATGGCTCATTCTTACAGAAAGTAAGATTGCCTATGTTATCAAAACGGCGCTTAGTGCGCCGTTTTTTTTTGCTTCTCAGCTCCACTATATCGCATTTTAGTCCACTCACTACCAGCCACAAAAAAGGGCCGACAGATGCCAGCCCCCTTCTTGTTAACCCATTAGCCAAGCGTTTTTAACCCACTCAACTGATTGATGGTTCAAGCCTGCAATTAGCTCCTATAAGGCGCTACAAGCTGTTTAAATGCTATTGCCCTACACTGACCAGCACCGGTATGCCAGAACGCCGTTCCATCGCGCTGTCGAATTTTGCTCTATCTGTCTGCCCATCAGCAGCAAATGCTTTCTTACTACTAGAAAGCAGGATTGGCATAGTCTGTGGATCATCACTCTCTACTTTCGACAAAGGCTGATGAACTTCTACATAACGTTTACCATCCGGCTCAACCGAGGCTTTTACTGGCTCATTGATAATCTGTACTCGTGTTCCTGCTGACACCATATTGAACAGCGCTTCAATGTCATCTGGACGCAAACGAATACAACCCGAGCTAACACGCATGCCAATACCGAAATTAGCATTGGTACCGTGAATCAGATAATTGCCCCCTGCCATGGACAGACGCATAGCAAACAACCCCATCGGATTTTCAGGCCCTGCCGGTACCACAGCAGGTAACGTGATACCGTCTGCAAGATAGCGCTTACGAATATTTGGTGTCGGTGTCCAGGTAGGGTTACGAATCATCTGACTGATTGACGTCACCTTCAGCGGTGTATGCATACCCGTCTGACCAATACCGATCGGATAGACAATCACTTTGTTTTCACCTGGCGGGTAATAGTAAAGACGCAGTTCCGCAAGATTCACCACAATCCCTTCCCGCGGCGTATCTGGCAACAGCATCTGCAGTGGGATAGTCAACGCCGAACCCGGCTTTGGCAGGTAAGGGTCAGTCCCCGGATTAGCTTCTAACATTCCCAATAGGCCCACTTTGAACTCAGCAGCAATGGCTTCCAAGGAACGGCCATCCTTAGTGACGTTATAGACCTTATTTTCACCAATCAGACGGCTGCCTGGCGGTGGTAATGGATATTCGTTTACATTAGTGGCTTGGGCACCGGTCACTACCGTAGCCAACAGCACACCAATTAAAGTCAACACACGTTTCATTATCATCCCTACTATTATCACGGTTTATTGCTGGTTATCGGCAGTTTGCCAGTGAATAAATTTGACTAATACCATTGCAATAGTAGCAAGAATAAGTTCAAAGGCAACAAGTCACCTAGAAATCAATATGTTATACACTAACCATCATCAGTATTGTCAATGAATCGTCAACAACTAACTTAATGAAAGATCACTGTTTTAGCTTGGCAAGGAAAACAGTGAACCGAATTGTAAATTCTCATTGACATAATATGAGCCTGCATCTGCCCTGTCTCTTGCCACCCTGAGTGAACAAACACCGAAAAGCTCACTGAACCGCGCGCAGAGGATGACTTGAAAAATCATGAGGAATTACGGTAAGATAACGACTTGATCAAAGAGTATAATCTCTGCTCAGCGTCCTCTTAGTTAAATGGATATAACGAGCCCCTCCTAAGGGCTAGTTGCAGGTTCGATTCCTGCAGGGGACACCATCTCAAAGCGAACCGACATAACCCAAAGCGAACAAACCCCCGCCACATAAGCCTTTAAGCGCTTTCATTGCGAACATAAAAGAATCAAAGCGAATTGACTACAACGACCTTTTGCGGGCATATTGTGGGCACAATGAAAAAACCATGCGGAATTATGCCCACATGCTCACAGTCAAGCAGATAGATGCAGCAAAACCAAAAGAGAAGGCATACCGCCTGGCTGATTCTGGCGGTCTGTTTCTTTTTGTGCCAACAAGCGGAAAGAAGGTCTGGCGCATGCGTTACCGTTTCGACGGTAAAGAGAAAACGTTAGTCATTGGCCCCTACCCTGAGATCGGATTAACCGAGGCAAGATCTAAGCAATCAGACGCAAAAATGAAATTGCTTGTTGGTATTGATCCTGCAGAACTCAAGCAGGTGGAAAAAAGACAGAAACCACTACAACCAGGTGCGGTTGAAGATTCATTTGGAAGTATTTTCAATGAATGGCATGCGCACAAATCAGCGGTATGGTCTATCAAATACGCTGCAGATATTAAAACCATGTTTGAGGATGACATTCTGCCCACCATTGGCCATTTAACAATGGCAGAAGTCGAGCCAATGGTATTGCTGAAAGTGATTCGATTGTATGAAGAACGTGGTGCCATGGAAAGAGCGGATAAAGCCAGGCGGCGATGCGGTGAGGTTTTCCGCTATGCCATTGTGACGGGCCGCGCAAAGTACAACCCTGCGCCTGATCTGGTTGATGCTATGAAGGGGTACAGAAAGCAGAACTATCCATTCCTCCCCATGGATCAGATCCACGAATTCAATAAAGCGCTGGCAAGTTATGGCGGTAGCGTTATATCAAAAGTGGCCACTCAGATTTTGCAATACACGGCACTTAGAACGATAGAGCTCCGCACAATGACATGGGAAAACATCGACTTTGAAAACGCGCTGATAACCGTCGATCCTGAAGTCATGAAGGGAAGAAGATTGCACGTTGTGCCTATGTCACGGCAAGTTATAGATCTGCTTATAGGGCTGCAGCCAATAACCGGAAATTATAAATATGTTTTTGTGGGGAGAAGTGACAAGAATAAATACATTAGTGAAAACACGATCCTGGGTGTTATTCGCCGGATCGGTTATGAAGGCAGGACATCAGGCCATGGATTTAGGCATCAATTCAGTACCGTGTTAAATGAAAAGCACTGGAATAGTGATGCTATAGAGGCACAGCTTGCTCACGTTAATAGCGCGGGAACCCGCGGGATATATAACCACGCCAAGTATTTAGACACTCGGCGTGAAATGATGCAGTGGTGGGCTGACTGGATTGATGGGGATGTAATTTAACCAGAATCCGTTCCGTCATGGGGTGTCGGGGGTCGGAGGTTCGAATCCTCTCATGCCGACCAACTTTTTGTAGAAAAACCAACCTGTTACGGTTGGTTTTTTTATGTCTGTAATTTTACCATGGTAAAAAAATGGTAAAACTATGGTAAAACCTCCGACGAAAAACGCCAGGGGTGCATAAAGTTTTACTTCTTGGTTTCGGCCTCGGGTGTATCCCCTTGTTCCAGCTCGGCAGGCTGATCAGTTTCTACCTCGGGCTGCTGGATTGATTCAGATTCAATCACCGGCTCAGGTTCGTCACCTGCTGGCATCTCTACGCGCAGATCGATCCAGCGCCCAGCAGGAATGTCGATCGGCTGACCTTCCTTGTATCCGGCTTTGACGTTTTGGGCGAACTCCGGGGCGGTCGAATTGATGCGGTGGAAAGTCTTGATCAGCAAGTCGCCCGCCTCATCGACTTCATAATCCACCCACACAAGAGGTAGCTTGTTGCGATCTATCGGTATCTCAATTCCACCGTCAACACCGCCCCATTCAGCATCAGAGTTAAAGCCGAGAGTGCCAGAAATCCGGTAGACACCCTCGCTGATGCGCTCAGTTGTCACACTGTGGCTTTCGTCATTCAGTTCGCACTGGCCATCGCCGAACAATTTGACTATCGGGGATGCTTTCTTGATGAAGCCGTTCGCATCGACCGTGGTGTTAGTACTGTGCCATAGTATAGACCAGGGGGAAAACACCCCAGCGCTTGTTCGTCCCCGGACAGCTATCTTATTGTTCGACGGCGAACCAATGCCGAAGACCATAGTCCATCGAGACGTAGAGTCAAAACCACCACTGATTCCAGCCCAATATCCCGGTCCTTCGGCATTCGGCGTATTTGGGCCATATTTGATAAAGCCGTTAGCACTGATGGTATTAGCATCTATTTCATTAATTGGATCAGTGCCCCCCAGCCCATAATCGCCTTTTTTTAAAGGTGATACTAGATTAGTAGAGGTCCACGATTTAACTATCTCATGTCCTAAAATAATCTCAGGCTCATCTATAACTGTTCTATCCCAAGTCCAATTGCTAAACGTATCTGAAATTGAGGTATTGTCTATCGTCGCAGTAATGTTACTAGCAAAACTATCGTACTTAATATAAAGCTCATATGTATTAGCTGCAGATTCGATGAGTCCGATGTCTAAAATTAGCGTTCCTGCGGTCACGTATGCACTAACAGAGGCTCTACCTGGCTTATTAATTGTTGTTACAGTACCATTTCCCGATCTGATAATGATTGTCGCAAAACCATTATTTCCGGTGCCTCCGTTATACCCACCATTTCCACCTAAATGGATCATTAGTGTTCGGCCATTCTGGCCAAAGTTTGCAATTTTCCCCACCCTTTGCCATGTTACTGTATTTGAAAGGTAACTGGCTGTCGCATTTAGTTTGTTAATATTGTCCTTAGTGTACGTATTTGCTAAAACCGAGGCGGAATTATCTGAGCTGGTTTTTGCATTCACTTCACTAATCTTTGCCGCTGCTGCTGATGCTGCTGCTTCTGCACGCATACGATCAACAGCTTCCACAATTGCAGGGTTTAGATCTGCTTCGCCCGGCATTGTCAGGAAATCGTTGAGCGTGCCGGGCTTTGAGTTAAGCGCTACTGTGATGCCGCCCACACGCTCAGGCTGGCGACCATCTGTCGTAACGGTTACGTCATATGCGCCAGGCTCTACAGTCAACGTGTACTTGCCAGTTGCATCAGTGATCGACTGAGAGCGAGCCTGATTAACAACCGTTGCCGAAGTTCTGACTGCGCGTAATTCAATGACTACACCGGATCGTGGGCCACCAATAGGATCCTTCAGAATACCGCTGATTACTGTCATGGTTTTATTCTCCAATTAAAAAACCCGCTCAGTGGCGGGTATAATTGATTATTAATTTGGTTATACAAGAAATACTATGTTGGGCGTTGCCCGAGAGGTTGTTATTGCACATTGTAACGCACAACTAATCCAGTTACCCTCTCTACCCGAGTTTTTAATGCGCAACACTAAATAACTAGTGCCGATATTAGCGTTAATGCTAAACGGTGTTGTAGGTATTGAACCCCCGCCACCCTTGGCAATATTTTCATCATTCCAGCTGTCTGTTTGAGCTATTATCGAGCCGTTTAAAAGCAGTTGAACATCACTAATGGCCCCACCCAGACCTACGGCGCTAACAACACTGCCGGGTTGAGCGTAAATTTTTTTCTTCCAATCATCACTCCGATACAGCATTATTCTATGCAGCATTCCAGTGATAAATCCGCGCCTATTAAACTCAGCGTTTTGTATGTATGCAATTGGTATGTCAACGTAACCACCTCTTTCTATCCATCTGCTGACATTAACATTCGTCAGCATGTTGTTAATATCAACTAAATCCCCTTCAATTCTATTTGCATATACAGTGCCAGAAAATCGACCCGTTGCAGCGCGAAGTTCTCCAGCAAAATACCCGCCGTCCGCATAAATAATTCCCCGCACGGACACTTGATTAAATTGAGCATTACCTGTTTCGCTATTAATAGCCCAACCAGAAGCACCATTTGCATAATTAACGGATTGTATTTGTTCTGCGATTTTTGCAGTGGTGATTGTACCGTCTTTGATAAACGCAGAATTGATAAATGTCTGCCCGCCATCAATAGCGAACGGCGTGGAAATCACGCCATTTGTCACGTTTAAGAACGCGAACCGGTCAGCCATGAAAAGCACTTGGCTCTGCATGCCTGCTGGGGTGTTTTCCACGCCGACACCGATCCCCGCAGAGTAAAGCTTTCCATCCCACGTCTGGCCAACTTTGATAGACCACATGTTTTTTAGCTGACTTGCGTCCTCGATAGGGCCGATCAAATCTTTACCCAACTGAGTTTTAGTTATTTCCCCCGTCAGATAGTCCAGTATCTCGTCAGCTTGATTGCTAGACGCTCCCAGCGTCCATACAGTCCACGGCCCGGTATTGCCTAGACGATCGACAAGTCGAGCTTGAAAAAAGAACTGCACGCCAGCGGCTAGACCGGTCATGGTGTGGCTCCGTTGAGGGTAAGCGTAATCGCCCAAATGCATAGCGCCTGAGCCGTCTGGCTGCGTGCTGTACCAGATTTCAGTGCGTTGGGTGTCTTCAGCACCGGGCGGGAATGCCCAGTTCAACACGATGCCAAACACCTGCCCTGTGGTCGTAAAGCTGGCCAGCGCGGGTGGCTCGCCGATTTTGCCGTAGAGCTGCTGTTCCAGGGCATTAGCCCACACGCTCGAAATCTCAACCGGGTTTATCGCCCGGACACGGGCCTGATAGCGACCAGCGTAGATACCCTCAATTTCAAAGCCTAGCGTTGATACTCTTGGGCCGGGTATCCAGTTACCGTTATCCCGACGCCATTCTGTTTCGTAAGCTATCGCGTTCTCGGCCCTGTCCCATGTCACGTAGAGCGTGGCAACGGCCAGCCCTTGAATCGTTGCTGAGTTCTCGCTGATCCTGACGTTTGTTGGCGGTGCCTGGACGCCAGGCGGGATAACAGAGATCGGGCGGTCTTCAATCCGCGCACCGGTATCGATACGTGCGTACTTGTCCGGGTCATACTCGATGGCCGTGATATCAAACGATATGCCGTCATTAGCCTCAGTAATGCCGGTGACACGGAATAACTGAATGGCCAAGTCTGTAGCATCAACAGCCCACACGCATTCTGCAACTGGTGTTTCACTGTAGTTCGTCGTGACCGTCACAACTCGGCCATTCACTGACTGAATAGTGCGGGCCTGCGACTTACCGCTAGGCAGGTTGACAATCAGGCGTTCACCCGCCACCGCCGACGATTCTCGATCAAGTGTGATACTGCGCCCGGATACTGAGCTAATACGACCACCGAGGGGACGGCCAGCAAAGGCTTCATCTGCAACACCAATGATCCAGCCGGGCAGTGGTATATTGCCATCAGCACCAACGGTAAAACTGATCACTCTGTCTTTCTCATTGGTCAGCAGCAACCATTTACCGCGCCTGATTGCTTCGGTTTGCCGCGTGCACCCTATGGCTGTGATTTCGGCCTGCTTGACCTGATAACGGCGGATCAGGTTGTTATCGAATACTGGCTCAACCGAGTCCTGATAACCGTTCGCCGGGTCACTCCAGCTCACCATGCAGGTGCTGTAATGTGTTTTCTCGCTGGCGCTGGCGTCGGTAAACAGCCCGTCTTTAACGTTGGCGCGGGTGTAGATGTAGTCCACATCGCGGGGCATATCGGCCAGCACGTTCATACTGTTGTTGGCCCAGAACGTCATACCACGGAAAATATTGGCGAAGTCGCGCAGAACTGACCAGGCTTCTTCCTGCGACTGGATATAAACGTCACATATAAAGCGCGGCTCCATGCCACCGCCACCGCGCCCGTCCGGTACCAACTGATCGCAATACTGCGCAATGGTGTACAAGTCCCATTTCGTCAGCGCCAGATTCTCTGCACGAACGCGGGTACCGATGCTGTAACGGGCATTAATCAGCAAATCGTAAAATATCCAGGCTGGGTTATTCGTCCAAGCCCATTTAAAGCTACCATCCCATACGCCAGTATAAGTTCGAGCAATCGGGTCGTAAGTCGTTGGTATGCGGATAATGCTGCCCTTCGGCTCACAGGAAATCTGCGGGATATTCTGAAACTGTTTCGCGTCGAACTGCACAAACAGCAGCGCGGTTTCTGGATACCGGAGTTTGACGTCAATCAACTCTGTGAGTGATTCGATAACCATTTTGTCAGCAACCAGGTTGCTGCTGCTGTTTTGTGTAATACGGCGCACACGAATCTGCCATCCGGTTGTGGCCTTCGGTAAATCAATGCGGTGGCTACGCTCATACTTCGTCGTAGTCTTGCCATCCACCGCCGTCTTTAACAACTCCTGATAAGTGCCTCCATCGGTGGCCACGTCAATTCCGTACTCAATGCGATAGCCCACGACGTCGCCGTTATCCTGTTGCCGTTGAAGCTGTTGCCACGAAAAGCGCAGGCGGATTGCTGAAAGCTGGGTGTTGGTCAGCGAGCGCACCCAGGGATTAAGGCTGGTCAGTTCGGTACCGACCGTGATTTCGTTCTCGACGTTTGGCATGCCGGGAATATACGTCTGATCTGGCGTGCCCGGTCGAAATTCCCATTTAACGCCGGGGAAATTTTCGGAGCCGTCCGGGCCGATGATCGGCGTGCCATCGAGAAAAATGTTTGTGCCGTCTAACCCGCCTGCAAACTCCCCCTCGCCCAACGCCAGCAAAATCTTGGCGTGTGATGTGGACTGCAGGGAGTCAGGTGATTCAACAGGGCTATGCTGGCTACCACCGCCACCCTTGCGACCTTCAATAATTGCTGACATTAAGTTTCTCCGGGCGTAAAAAAACCCGCATTGAGCGGGCATGATTGAGGGTGATTACGTTACTGCTGATCTTCAGCGAATATCCCGGCTGAAATGATTGCACCACCAATCCGCCGCTTGCCGTATAGAATGGGTACAGGATTACCCTGGGCGACCGTATTCACAGGACCGCCGAATGCATACGAGGGTTTGTTATCTGGGCTCTCTCGCATTGCCAGCCCGCCCTGCATCGGGGATAGCATCTGGATAACGCCACCGAGCATCATTGCGCCACCAATCTGCATTGCATAAGATCCCCAGGCTGCGCCGCCTAGCGCCTGGCCGAATGGGGTGAACATCCCAACTGCGCCAGCGATCACCAGCACAGCACCAAGGATAGTCTGAAATACCCCGCCGCTTTTGCTACCGATGATGATAGGTGCGATTCTGATATCATCGGTACCAGAGAACTCTAGCTCGTCACGGTCGATATTTCGCTTACCGTTAAATACTGCAAAGGTCAGGCCGCGATCTTTGGCGGTCTGTAGGAACTTTTCAAACCCTGGAATAGTGACAGACAGCGCCTTGATGGCTTCCTTCGGTGTAGATACCACCAGCTTATGAACCCGGCCAAATGTTGCGCCGAGGACGCCGTAGAGTCTGACCATTCGATATTCGTGCGTTGTGATTGGCATATTTTCTCCAATAAAAAACCCGCACAATGGCGGGCTTTTGACTTTTGGCTATTCATTTATGTGCTTCGTAAATAGCATCCAATATTTTTATTGACGATTTGAAATAGCTTATATTTAATTCTTCATCTATGGGATTTTCATATGGCCACCTTGTATACCTTGTAACCACCTTATCTTTATCACTACTAGATAGTGTATCAATTATTGACTTTGAGTCCACCAGTGAAAAAACACCATGCCCACCAGACTCAAGAGGTTTGCTTTTTCCAAACCTAATATATGCTGGCGTATTAGGGAAGTGCTCACTACCGACAGCGACCATGTAGCCATTTTTATCTCTATGCAAATAAAAAGACCCCTTGTAAATATAACAAGTTAAATCGTCTGTCATGGAGTCGGTCTTGCACCCAAGGCTCCACGATGATTTATCATTATATCCACCACCAATGGTTCCCGAACCGCCCCAGTGGTAAAAACTAACTTTCACTCCATCTATTAGAGCCTCTTCTACAACGCTAACCTTAGTTTTGTCTTTTTTCAATACATCTACTTCGAATAAGCAAATCAATTTCCCATTTTCAAAAACATGCTTATTCTTAAAGTAATCTTCTTTTATATCAAACCCAATATTTTGGGGTATGGTCGCCTTTCCCTCCTCGGCATATAACTGGCGGTAAGCAGAGCATTCGAGGTCTTTTATTCCTTGTTTTTTCTCTAACCAAATAACATCTTTTTTTGCTAAAGGTATTTCTGAATTAACATTGGTGCTTATGACTAACAATAGAAGTGCCGCGCTAATTTTTCTAACTACCCTTAACGGTGTTACATTGGCAAGCATTTAATATCTCCATGTTAAATCGCAACGGTATCAAATCGTAGCATCTGTTGACTTGGAGATCACTATCAGTTAACTGGCATTATAGCGCAGAGTGATCACCGTCCTATCCTGCCAATATCCACCATATGGGACGCGGGTGCTTAGTTGCCCGTACATGTGGTGGATCATCACCCCATCACCCACATAAACCCCTGCATGGTTCGGCTCATCCGCTCGTATCTGCATAATGATTACGTCACCAATCTGCAGATCACCTGCCGCTGGTGAAAAACCGGCTTCGGCATAGTGCTGCATGTAGAGGTTTTCACCCCGGATCCACCACCCGTCTGCCCGCTCGAAGTTTGGCAACGTTACATCTCGCTCTAGCTGGTACCAATCGCGGATGATTGCGTAGCAATCACAGAAGCCATGAACGAATGGGCGACCAAGCAAAGGCTTGATGCCCTCAGCTGGGGTGATCGTCCTTATGTCCCCCTCTGGCCAGCTCACGATTACCCACGGCAATTGTGACGCGTCACACTGAGCAAGGTCGAGCTGACTTGGCTGGGTTGTGCAGTCGGGGTGGCTATGGACTATCGCAATGATTGTGCCTGCGTCCTCAGCTGTCGCGTAGTCATCCGGGTGCATGCTGAATTGTTCAGTCGGCGCTGGCGCGGTGTTGCGGCAGCGGTGGTACTGCTGGCGGCGTCCATTTTGAGTTACAAGCCCACAGCACTCTGCGGGGTAAGCTTCCGCCGCATGAGCCAGCATAGCGGTGGTGATATGTTTGCGCATGGCTACCTCTTTAGCAATGACGAACCAACAAAACCGCCGTGCGGCAGTGGGTTACCTTTGCCGAACCGGGGCTCACAGCCGGTGGACACCAGACCCGAACAGGCATCCTTTGACGGATCATCAACCGGGTTGCCGTCCATATCAAAATACAGGGTGCCGGTATAGCCGCATGACGCCCCACGGTATTGGCCACGGATACACCAGGTACACAGCGCGTGAATCTGCCGGGTCGGGATCATGATGCCCTGCAGGTCTGCCGGTGATGAGAGCGCAAACTGGATCACTGTATTGGTGCCGGTCAGTTTGCGGTCGATATACCAGACGTCTAGTTTTTCCTGTGTTGGATCAGCACTCGGGTTACCCTCTGGGAAATTACGTGCATCAAGATAGTGCACATAGGTATCGCGGATCGTCACTTTGAACAGCGCTAAATTTTGGAATGCCAGACACATAGCAGCGACCGTGCCATCAATGTTACCGACCGATAGCGTTGGACTCGGGGCCGTACCGTCACTGGTTACCTCCAGCCCTTCAATTTGCACTGGCCATGGCTTGTACTCTCGGCCTCCCCACCAGATCGGTTTTGCGGGCAGCTTCGCCGGATCATCACCAGCATTCTCCAGTTCCTCAGGGGTGTGTGGTATAGCGTGGCTGTGAAAATACAGTTCCGGCCCACCATATTGGCTCCCGTCCACTTCGAACAGGCGCACTTTACTCCCAGGCGCTAACACCTGGTGATCTGTTTTGATAGACATGATTTCCCTACGGATGGAATGCAGTTTCGAATGTAGCCGCAAGTTGGTACATTGGTTCGCCAAGGGAGTTTTTCCCCATCGCGGTAACCTGGTAGGTTTTGCACGTGTATAGCCCAAGCTCAAAGTTGGGACTTGTCCACTTAAACGCCTTATACCCTGCGTGTCGTCGAAAGAAATTGCGGATTTCGTTAATACGCTGCCAATTGCCGATGAAGGTCATAGGCCAGCTTTGATGCTCGCCATTCAACCCATCACCAACGCGTTGCTTGTATCCATCGCCGAACTGAACCTCGCGAACGCGAAATGTGTGCTCGCCAACAGGGTTAACGCGGGCGCAGTAATTGAATGTTTCTAGTACCATTACCTACGCCCCTTTATTGCTGTGCTTAACATCCGCCCCTGCCCAGTTTCCTTCTGCAGTAAAGACTTAAACCGCTGATCAACAAACTGCGCGAGTTCGTTGCCAAACTGTTCCATGCCGGGTGGGGTAGAGACTGTGCTTTGTCCATCGTTGTTGATTGTGATATTCACAATCGTTGCGTTACTCGCAGCATCACGCATTGCCGGTGGCAGATTGGCAGTGGTAGGGCGAACATTCAAAGAGGGGCTGAGGGCCGGTGATACCAGACCACCATTTGCATAGCCACGAAGGTCCCCAACACCAACATTACCATGCATCAGCGCATAGAGATTCTCTACACCGATACGCTCAGTCGCTTCTTTGGGTATGACAAATTCACCGCGATGCACAATACCAGCAGGATCATACTTACCGCCTGATCCGGTATACCCACCACCATCGAAGAGGGATAAACTGTTGAATGCTCCGCTGCTAAATGCACTGCTGCCACTTGATGCAGCAGCGCCACCAAGTGAACCCATCATGCCACCAGCAACTGATTTTATTACACCGACCATCGCTGCGTTAACCAGGACCTTCTCTATCTCCTTCAGCACGCTGATAGACCAGTCTTTCCATGATGCTTTGTTGTCGTTCAGCATTTCGGTGATGTTAGTAACCATGCCACTCATGGCATTGTTTGTTGCGCTCGCTGCCTGCCCAGCATAATTTGATGCCTCGTCAACCCAATCAGCCATACCAGCACTAACGCCAGCCATCCAATCCGCTTCGGCGGCTTTGGCTGCTTTATATTTTGAGTCGAGCGCATCAAGTGCTGCAGCCTTGGCAGTAAACGCTTCTGTTCCTTTATCCGATTTATCGAAAATGCGTTCAACCTGCTGACGCTCATCAAAATAATCACGCTGACGCTGCCCCATACCGCGAGCTTTTTTGCTAGCCGTGGCCTCATCGCTGTATTTACGGGCGGCATCAGTCAGATCCTTCAATGCGTCAGCCATTTCACGCTGCTTTCTGACAGCCTCGTCGGCTTTTTGCGTCCAGGTCGCCAACTCTACAGCTGACGACTCGATCGCTTTCCGCTGTTCGTTAGTCCACTTTGCACCGTTCTCATGAGATGCCGCGTACAGTTCGGCGGCTTTCTCCCCCTGAGTTGCCCTAACCCTTTGGACGTCTACAGCAATACTCAGGTCGGCAATTTTTCGGCTGTACTGCTCGGCGGTACGAGCGGCCTCATTTTCAGCCTTATTATGTGCGCTGGTTGCAGCCGTGCCTGCTTTCTTGGCCTGCGATAGCCGCTGGGTTTCGTTATGCTCCTTCACCGCAGCCTGCGTCCACTCTGCGGCAAACGTGGCGTTTTCGGGGCCAGTTTTGCCCATTTTAAGCAAATCAAACTCGGCCTGTTTTGTTACTCGAGCAACACCATCAAACCCAGCCAGTTCTGCAGCCTGCTGCTTTTGCAATAACGCTTGCTGCTCTGAGTCTGTAACTGTTGCCTGCGGCAAACGAAGTGGGCCGTTAGCAAGTAATCCCTGACGGGATGCTAATAACTGGTTACCGATTCCCAGCACTCGGTTAAATTCAGTATGCTCCCCTGTCATCATTAGCAATGAGTTATATGCGGCACTCTGTTCTGCAACACTTTTACTGATGAGAGAGTTACGCTGCTCTTCTATTCCTGAGAGCGCCTCCTGGATCGTCTTTGCCTGGCTTTGCATATCAGACAATCTTGATTGCTCTACAGCAAGATTCGAAGTTGCTTTTGCTATCCCGTCAACAAGGTCGGCATCTCTGATGCTTGCCGAATATGATGGATTCGCCCTGGCCTGATTTAGCGTTTCAATATCCTTCTGTAACGCTTTAACTTTCGCAGCTTGCTCATCAATCAGTCTATTTTGCTCGACAAGTGCCTTCTGGGCGTTCTTGCCTTCATCTGCCGTCTGGGACAACGACATTGTCTTAACTTTTTCTCTTACCTGGTCTATCTGAGCGGCGTATTCCTGTGCTGATGCCCGCGCCTGCTCTTGCTGTTGGTACATGTAGTACCATGCTCCAGCTCCCAGCATGAGTAAGCCGGGGATACCGCCAACAAGCCCCAACGCGCCGGACATTAGACGTGACCCTACCGAGGTCACGCTATTTAGCGCGGTTTGTGCCGCTGTTCTTGCAGCAATATTGCGGGTTACTGCGGCCTGAGAACCAGCAAGACGCCTTTCTGCCGCTGCCTGTCCGTCCGTTCCCCTTGCTGCAATCAGTGCCTTTTGCGCACGATATTCAGCCGCTTTTGCCCTTGCCACAGCAACTTTTGTACCCTCAACCTGAGCAGCGGCGAGGGCTACCTCACTTTTTTGCGCATGGATCACGCCAATTGTCGCACCGCTGATCGATTGAGCCATACCGCCAAAATAGCGAGACACACCAACGCCAATCAGTAGGCCAGTGACGGTTGCCACCGTGTTGATATTGTCCGCAAGGTGCCCTATCCCTGCAGACAGCGCCTGCGTAGTACCGTGCGCCTCATTAGTTTCACCGACATACTTTTTCCAATGATTGGAAAGCTTGGTGATCGCATCGCCGACAGTGGTTGGCATAGCATCCGCCAACTCTGCGTTACGCTTCTGCGCTGCAATAACTGCATCAGAAAAGGTTTGCATAGAGAGCTTACCTTCACTGGCCAGTTTTTTAACGGCGGTTTCAGTGATACCCAGGTATCGGCCAATGTCGCCGATCACTGTCGGCATAACCTCCATCACGGTTTTCCACTCATCACCAGAAACTTTGCCGGTCACCATAGATTTAGACATGGCATCAATTGTTCTGGCCCCCTTTTCAGCACTGGCGGCGTTGATCGTCAGCGAGCTAGAAATGGAATCAATGAAGTCAATGGTTCCTGCTGTGTTGTAACCCAGCTCCTGCATTGCCTTGGCGCTGCGAATGAATAACTCGGACTGTTCCTCGATCGGCTTGTAGGTGCGATCGCTGATTTCCATCAGCCGTTGCTGCACCAGGTTATATTCATCCGCCGAACCTGTTGCCATTTTGATGCGTGACGACAACTGCCCCCAGTTATCCGCAGTGGTAATAAGTGAGTCCACGGCAAACGCGCCCGCAACTACCCCCGTCAAACCTGCTGCAACCCCGGCAACAGAGGCCAGTTCAGTATTCAAAGCCTGAATTGCCTGCTGTTGCTGGCGTGTGGCGGCGGCTGCTTTCCTGCCACCTTGCTCCATCGTTTTGTAATAGTCAGCCCCCATGCGTGACGCACGGGAAATCTCAGACTTGAACGAACTGGCGTTGGCCGAAATTTTAATGATTAATTCACGCAGCGATGCCATATCTCACCTATAAAAAGCCCGCTGCATGAGCGGGTGTTAATCAGCCAGATCTCCTAGGAAGGCTTCAAGCTCTGATGCATTTTCTTCTTTTGCATCTTCCGTAGCGTTCCAACGCAATAACACATCGGAGATAGACAACGGGTCTTTTGTTCGCTGGGAGTTGTAGACTGCGGCGGTGATTTGCGCGGCACGGTAATCGTTACGCTCATCACCGATGGGGTTTATATGGTCAAAAGCCATCCACAAGCGTAATTCACTAATGCTCACCGACTGGCGCATCTCGCCCAGGGTTTTTCCCAGGCGAAGCGCCAACTTCATCAGGAATTGAGTTTCAGGCTCTAGGACTTTTTTTCGGCATCTGCCGGGGTAGTGCTAAGATCAAGCGCCTGCTTCAGTAGGCGTGCATGCACTGGCCCGTAAATTCCCGCAACCAGCTCCTTGTCATTTGCGGTAAACACATGCTTCCCGCTTTCATCAAGTAGCGCATCAATGAAAAGCACAACATCGGCATCAACGTTGCGCCGAGCAGCCACCGCCGCGCTCAGTTCCCCAGGAACTTCACCTTCTTTCGGGGTGATAATCTGTCGCCACTCCACCCACGCCATGCCGGATGGCTCTCGCAACACCACCGTTGCCCCTTCCCATTCCTCAACTGTGACGGTTTTTGTGCGAAATCCCCCCATTGGGGCCGAGGCCAGCGCCTTCAGATTCAGTTTTTTTCCTGCCATGGGGTGATGTTCCTATTAGGCTGTGACCGTCACGACACACGTAGCGGTTTTCCCGCCGTCCGTAGTCTTAACGGTGATCGTTGATGTGCCGACCGCAAGGGCGGTGATAACACCCGCTGTGCTAACCATGACGTTTGCCGGGTTTGAGGATGTCCAGGTAACAGCCTTGTTTGTTGCCGTTGTTGGGGCTATCGTCGGGGTAAGTTGCAGGCTATTACCAAGAGATACGCTGGCCGTGGTTTTATCTAGAATCACACCTGTTACCGGGATGTTTACCGCAAAGATTCGTATTGGTTTACCGATAATGCGCAGCGTGAAAGAGGCCGAAACAACGCCGGATGTGGCAACGCTCCAACTGTTCTGGCGTACCTCAGCCAGGTAAGCGAACCCATTACCAGACGGAAAGATCACACGAACGGCGCGGCGGGTGTCCGTTTCGTAGGCTGCCATCAGTGAATCTTGAGCGTCATCGTAGGCGCTCCAGTTTTTGTTGATGGTCATTTCAGCCGGTGCCGATAGCCCGTTGGTCATTTCTTTTTCAGTGGAGCAGAGGGTGGTTACTTCGATATCGTCCTTCTGCCCACCCGTATAGCTGAGCTCTTTGGCTGAGCATGATGTGGATAGCCAGGTAATGCCTGCCGGGTTGGCTTCGCTGGCTTCGGTAGCGGAAATGCTCACCACCGTGCCTTGTGTTTTTTCGAACTTAGCTGTCATGAGTTTTCTCCAGACATTAAAAAACCCGCACTTGGCAGGTCGGGATAATGATTATTTTTTGGCTATTGCCAGACTTTGAACTCGAACGAGGCGCGGAAAAGTCCAGTGTCGGGTTCGTGGCCGCTGAACAGGTGTATTTCTACCGGAGACAGAACAGCGATCGCCTGCTCAGCTTTGGCACGGAGTTCCTTCGCTTGGTCAATGCTGCTGGCGTACACGTCGATCTGTGCCAGGTAAGCGGTTTCTGCGGTACCGCAAAATACATCGGCACGATTTTCATCGGGCACCGTGTAGATTATCCACGGTGGCTTTACAGCTGGCATTCCCTCTGGGGTCAACTTGACCACGTAAGGATACGCTTGCCCACCAACCAGCGGTTTTAGCAGCGGGTTGAGATCGGCCTCAGTCATTTTGATAACACCTTGTCGATCGCTTCGTTGGCTTTCGCGAACGCAGCCGCCGCTGCATCATCCTGTCTAGCGTCGAACGCCGGGCGGATGAATGGAACTGCTGGCATATGCGATGTACCCAGTTCGACAAAGCGCCAGTAGAAAGAGTTATTGCGGTTTTCTGCCTTGCCAGCACTGCGAACATGGACACCTGCGACCGCGCCGCCATCATTGGCACGTTGGTTAATGACAACGATATTGCGTTTCAGCTTACCCGTTTTCTCCGGTGCACGCTCCCGAGCCTCGTCACGAAAGACCGTGGCCGCTGCCCGCGTTGCCTGTCGCAACACGTTACGGCTTTCAGCCTTACTCAACACATCCAGATCCTTGGAGATATCGAGCAGCCCGGAAAAATCCAGCCTGGTATCGATCATGGTTTCACCCCACTTTTACAAAGGATCTCCAGCCGGGTTCCCTTCGTATCGGGAATAGGTGGGCCGGTGATTTCCAAAATAGAGCCACGAAACGGGCCGGTAAGGCACAAGAGACGGGAAGATGCTGTAACGTCTGTGCGGTAACGCATCCAGACGCGGATTGTTGCCTCTGCTTTTTCTGCTGCGGATGCCACTAACTCACGCCCGCTAATCCCCATAACTTCAGCACATACGGTTTTTCCATCCTGCCACTCTTCAATTTCAGTGCCGGATGGTAACTCCACCGTGACAAAGTTTTGAATGGTGACGCGGTGACGCAGTCGGCCTGCTTGCATAAATCACCTCATTGGAATAAATCGATAAGGCCCCATCAGTGCTTCAAAGGTATAGGGCAGTGTTGATGTGATGTTGCCGATGTTTACAGGCTCACGGTTTTCGTACCAGTGACCAACAAGAAGCATTAACGCCAGCTTGATATCGTCACTAATCACCACCCCGTCAGCATCATCTTCCGGCACCGCTACATCGTATAAATTTCTGTTAATGAATTTCTCAGCCTTCTTTCGGGCAGCTCCAACATAGATAGTTAAAAGCTGATCCTCAGCAGCATCTTCATAATCTATACGGCACTGAATGCGCAGTTCTTCCAAGGAAGGGATCATTCGTTGACTCCAAAGAAAAACCCGCACGCGGCGGGTTATTTTTTACCTTTTTTTTCTGGCTCTGGCTCTGGCTCTGGCTCTGGCTCTGGCTCTGGCTCTGGCTGCTTGCCAGCATTTTGTTGGCCGCCGCCACCGTCAATGAATTCAATGATCTTGAGCTCACCGGCGATAACTATCGCGCGCTCTGGAAGATCATCCTCCTGGTATTCACCGGCAGGAATGGTTTCAACCACGCAGCCATTCGGCGACCACTTCAACTCTTGCAGTAATTTAAGCATTCGTCACTCCAATTAAAAAAGGGGCCAAAGCCCCTGACGATTAAGCTGTGGTACCAATCTTCAGCAACTTGATGGCCTGTGAGTCAACCAGCATGCCGCCTGTACGCTTGGTTGTGTAGAAGCCCACAAACGGCTTGTTGGTGTATGGATCACGCAGAATGCGGGTACCGATGCGGTCAATGATGGTATAGCCGCGCTTGAAGTTACCGAACGCGATAGCCTTGGCATCTGCTGCGATGTCTGGCATCTGCTCATTTTCAGCGATGCCGTAACCCGCTAGCATGGAAGGCTGGCCAAGCTCCAGCCCTGGACGCCACAGATAGTTACCCTCGGCATCTTTCAGGATGCGCACCTGGAACAGGGAGTTATTGTTCATCATAAACTTAGCGCCACCACGGTGCACTTTGCGCAGGGTGTACACCAGTTTAATGATCGCATCCGCCGTTACACCGGCAGCAGCGCCGGAAGCGATATGCTGTAGCACGCCGAATGCACGGGTTTTATCATCGGTTGGCGCTGAGGCATAGGCCAGGAAACCCTTTGGTTTCAGGACGCCACTCCCGCTGGTAAAGGCGATTTCTTCCTGTTCGGAGAACTCGGAAGCCAGTTCGCTGTTGATCCAGCTTTCGGCGTTAAAGAAGACATCATCAAGCATCATCTGGGTGGCTTGTGGGTTACCGTAGATTTCCCCCATGAACGGAGTGATCTGCCCCAGCTTTGAGGCGTCGGTTGCGGGACGTGCAGCGGTTTCGCCAACCCATCCGGATGCTGTGCCGCCCAAGTTAACCAACTTCTTATAGTCTGATCCACCAATGCTCATAACGTTGGCTTCCTGTCGCATCACAACCTCATCAGCCAGCAGGTCGAGAATGGTGCGATCAAGTTCTTCCGGCACTGCATAGCCGCCATCAGAATCAACGCCAACCTGTAGAGCCTTTTGCTCCAGTTCGCGCAAGCCATCTTCCTTCCCTTTGCGAACGAAGTTCATGAAGGCAGCTTTATGCTCGCTGGCTTCTTTGGTCTGGGTACCGCCGCCAGGGCGCTTGACCTGCTTCAGTTCCTCTTCCAGAGAGGACTTCAGCGCATCCAGTTCTGAAAGCTTACCGTTGAGAGTTTCAACTTCCCCCGCCAGCTTGCCTTTTTCCTGCTCGATAGCTGTCACACGCTTATCGTTCTTTTCCTTGAACTCATCAAACTTCTTCTGAAGATCCTGCGCGACCTGCTCTACATCTTTGATTTCAACTGGCATGGTGTAATTCTCCGAATTTAGAAATTAATAGATTTCAGTATGTTAAGTGCGGTACCTGTATCGTCAGCATCACGCTGAGATAGGGCGCCGTAGCCTTCAGCCATGAAAGCCTTGGCTTGAGAGCGGGATAGCCCAGCGTCGCGCAGGACTCGCTCAATACTTTTTGGTGACGGGGTTTCGCCACGGGAAAATGCCGATTTAACGTCACTCACCCGCGCTTCATCATTTGACGGGAAGGTGACCGGGCTAACCTCCCACAGGTCGATCTCCTTCAAAATGAAGGCATCTTTCGCCCTGTCGTACTCCCAATCATTCAGCATGTAACCAATAGAAAGGCCGGTTATTGAACCGGCCTTCATGTGGGCGTGGGCACGCTTTGCCAGGGGATCATCATCGATGAGTAATCGCCCCTTAACGAACAGGCCGACATCGTCCTCACGCATCTCGGTGTAGACACCGATCGGTTCATCCGATTTATGCTGCCAGAGCATAGCGGGCTGGCTTCCCTTGGCCTTCCAGTTATCCAGCGATTTAACAAATGCTCCCGGAATAACGATGTCGCCGTAACTGTCCTTCACGCCAAAGACTGAGCCATAACCCTCAAACTCACCGGTGTCACTGACCGACTTTAGTTTTAATGGGACGTCCAGCCGCTGCTTAGTCATTGCCATCAGTGTTTTCCTCTATTGGTTTGTTCTTGCTGCTCTCTGTCGGCTTGGTCGTCATGTTCATTGGAGTGAGATAAATATCACCACCGCTGCGCGGGTTAAGCTCTTCCAGTTCCCGGCACTCATTAGGGGAATAAATCCCCCAATTGATCCCGGTGGCATAGGCTTCGAACCGTGACTTCATGTCACCGCGCAGCAGTGCGCCAGCGTTGAACTTGGCGTAAAAGCGGCCTTGCGCGGAGGGTTTGACCAGCCCGACATTGATCCGCTGCTCGATGCGGGTGAGGTAAGGCACCAGGGAGTAGTTGATGAAGCCGATCCCCAGGTTCTCGATATTGTTGAAGGTGGCCCTGTCGGTGTTCTGCACCATGTGGAGCGGAACGCGGAAAATGCGGCAAATCTCTTCAAGCTGAAATTTGCGGGTTTCCAGAAATTGCGCATCCTCTGAACTCAAGCTGATCTGTTGCCACTTCAAACCCATCTCAAGGATCATCGGCTTATGTGCATTTGATAGCCCCTGATGGTTACCTTCAAAATCATTTTTCAGCCGATTGAAAGCCTCATCGGTTAGCACTTGATCGGTTTGTAAAACACCGCTGGTAACAGCCCCGTTCCCAAACAAGCGGGCACCATGCTCCTCGGTAGCCAATCCAAGGCCGATCGCCTGCCGGGCATAGGCAATAGGACTTAACCCCACCAATCCATCCAGCGTAAAAATGCGGACATGCCAGATTTCCTGTTGAGATAGAGAGGCTGTGGTGCCATCTGGGAATGTCACCTGGTATTCTGGCTCCCATTGGCTGTTCAGCTTCGGTACAACGCTGCCTGGGTCGAGAGGCAGCAGTTCGACCACCTCCCCCAGCGCCATGACCTTATAGGCATAAAAGTTGCCGCGCAGACAAAGGCAGGCAACTAGCAGTTCCCAAAACTCCTGAGGGGTCATATAGTCGTTGGGTTTGACTGACAACAGCTTATTCAACCGCTCTTTAACTGCCCGCTTATTCCCTCGCTCGAGCTGCTCGTATAACCCACACGGCAACATACCCACAGACTCAGCCAGCACCCGAACGCAACTGAAAACAGAAGTTAACTGCATCGAGAGCTGAGGACTGATCCGCCTGCCAACGTAAGTCTCATAAGAAAGGCCAATGATTTCAGCCAGTTCTTTTGACGTCATCGGCTTGTCGGCCGACTTTCGAAACATGCCAGGAAAGAACATCAGTCCCCCTTATCCGGCTTTGCTGGATTAAACATTTTTGATACCAGCCATGACCAGAGCAGGCAGAGCAGCCCGGCAACAACAAACCCGGCAGGTTGATAAATCAGCCAAACACCATAGGTCAATAGCAGTACACCAGCCACGCCCACCAGCACGGATAGGGCTGTAATTAGATATAAAACTCTCATTGGGTGACCTTCATTAAAGAGTGCGCAAACCATGGGTTTGAATGTGCTCAGATAGACTTTCAACTGCGCCGCCACCGTTGACAAGCAAGCGGCTCATCCCTGTGAACAAGGCTGTCGGGCCGTCAATCTTGGCTTCGGGTGTGGATTTGTTCGGGAAAATGTTGTCGTTTTTATCCGGCTTCACGGTAACGTTACTCATCATCCAGTTCATTACCGGGTGATTGCTATGATGGAATCGCCCGCCGTAAACCAGCGCCTCAACCTCCTTCATGGCCTCGGAGAAGTTACGCACCGTTTGCGGTACCTCCACCAGCGGCAATCCTTCTTCCGCCAGCGCCAGACTAAACTGGGTGGCACTCCAGGGGTCAAACCCGATTTCACGCAGACTTTCACCGGACACCCACTGCTGCAATTCCTCCTTGATCTGGGCGTGATCGATAACATCCCCATCAGTCAGGATTAGTTTGTCTTGCTCTGCCCACTTGCGGTAAAGCTCAGCCTGCTGGCGGGAGCAGCGCTCTAGTCGCCCTTCCGGTAACCAGAATTTAAAGTCGGCATGCACATGCCCATTATTGGCTTGCCAAATCTTGATGGCGGCGCAAATATCAATCTTGTTGGACAGGTCAACACCCGCCCAACACGGATAGGTCTTCAGTTCATGTTGCGGCGCAATGTATTCACACTTGCCCCACTTCAACATATCCATCCACGCCGACTCTGCGGTAACCCACAGGTTCATGTGTTTGGTGAAGAAATTATGCCGGGCTGAAACCTGCTCGCGGGCCTTCTTCGCCAGGCGGCGCAAATCATCCCAGCGCTTACAAATACCCAGGCCCGGATTAGCCTTCTGCCACACCGTTTCATCGAAGGGATCGTCCTCTTTGTCCAGGGTGAAGATGATGGCGAAAAAGGTATCGTCCTCAAACTGGCCGGTTTCCGCCCCCTGCAGAACCTTGATTGCATAGTCGCGCAGCTCGTAGCAGATGCCCTCTTTGTTGAAGCCCGCTGTTGTGATGCCAAACAACAGAGACTGAAGGCGCGCACCGGTCGCCGTTTCTAGCACATCCCACACATCGCGGGTTTTGTGGGCATGGAGCTCATCAACGATAGCGCAGTGAATGTTCAGGCCGTCGAGGTTATTGGCATCACTGGACAGTGGCCCAAAGCGTGACGAAGTTTGCTCTTGATAGATCGCCAGCTTGTTGAACTCGAACAGCCTGCCCAATGTTGGCTTGGCCTGCTTAACCATGCTCTTTGCATCTTCAAACACAATCCGCGCCTGGTCGCGAGTAGTGGCCGCCGAATACACCTCGGCACCGCCTTCACTATCCGCCCCGGTCATGTATAGCCCAACACCGGAAGACAATGTTGATTTAGCGTTTTTTCGCGCTACTTCGTTGTAAGCGGTGCGGTACCGGCGAACCATCACCGGGCGGCCACTGCCATCATTTCGCAGCACCACTTCTCCGGTGTTCTCATCCACCAGCGGGATGATAAAGCCGAAGATATTGATCAGGATAAAAATGTGCCAGTCCATCAACTCAATCGGTTGACCAGCTAGCGCACCTTTAACGTGCGGAACAAATTTATAGAAATTTAGTATGTGCTGAGCCCTGGCTTCACTAAACGTTATCCCGCGCTCAGGCCCACGTTTCAGATCGTTAAAAAAACGCTTGCACGCCAGCTTGACCAGATCACAAGCAACAATCTCCCCAGCCATGACTCGCTCGGCGTAGCGAATACCATCGGCAACTTTAGCCATTAATCTCTCGCTTTCAGGAATTCAGCCATCGGGTCAACTTTGTCGGGACCAGTGGCATTAACTTTTGAACGGCTGGAGGGAGTCATACCAAACTCGGCAAGCATTGCACGGATGCGTTTCCAAGCATCGGCTTTCATAATTGCTGCTGGGTGGGGTTTGATCATGCGGATTTCACGGTCTTTATCTTCATCGCTATCGCTTTCGCTGTACACGGCATAGGTGTAACCCTCGCGTTCAAGCGTGTCACAGTGATGCCGATATTCGGTATAGGCTTCGACCAGTAATTCCAGGGCTCGCGCGTCGAGTTGAGACATGACCCCAAGCGCGTCAAGTTCCTCCGCCATCCGCTTAAACCAATACTTCCCCTGCTTATCAAAATGCTTGGGAGTTGGGGGTACCCCTGAAGGGGGTTTTGGCTCGTTTTTGTTAATTGCTCGTTTTGATGGGTTACCCCTCACTAAAGTCAGATGGGTCGGGGTTTTCGGTGGCCCTGGCATAATCGAAAACTCCTATTAATCATTACGTGGGGTACCCCAAAAAAAAGTTTCTAACCTGCGGGTGTGTGAGAAAAGGCAAAGCGGCGGTACTTTGGGCCCAGGGCGGCAGGGATTTGCCCCCCTCCCCGTGATGATATTGATTCTCATTTGAGATGGTCGCGGCCCGTCTTCGCCCTATGGCACGGCCAGCACAGGCTTTCGAGGTTTGAATCATCATCGGTACCCCCACGCGCCTTGGGTACGATGTGATCGACGGTTGTGGCTGGTGTTGCCATGCCATTGCGTAGACACTCTTGGCATAGATAGTTATCACGCTTCAGGATGCGAGCGCGGCGGATAGTCCAATCGTTACCGTAGCCACGCTGGTGCCTGCTCTTACCCTGCTGATGCATCTCCCAACCGGTGTTCTGGTGTTCGGTGCAGTAGCCTGAACGGTCGGTGGTGGTATGGCGACAGCCGTGCTTACGACATGCTCTGGGTATTCTGGGTGGCATGAGTGCACCTTCTTTAGCTCGAAAAGTCTATTTCATAGCCCTTCATTAAAGGACTTGAAATTTGGAAGCTCGCCACCATGTTATTTCTGTTGCACCTCAATTAGATGGTGCAACATCCAAAAACAAACGAGGTAATTATCATGAAAGTTAAGGAGTACCTCGCGTTACACGGAAATATCAATCGCATTGTTGAAATGGATGCGGGAGGTATGGGAGCAAATGCGATTGCTGGCACCTTTCAGGATAACGACATCCTGATTAATGCCGATGATGTCCGCTTTGTCCTAGCTCGGTTTCCTGTCTTGAGCAGTAAAGCACTCCCCAAGGCAGTTGCTCGGAAAGCCATTAAAGCTACAAAAATTTTTAATGGTGAAACAGCGTAATGCGATTTCCAAAGCCTACGATTTTGTAGGCTTTTTTGCATTTATTTACCCTCGGTCGTTGACAACCACTTAATTAGCCCCTCAATACGAGAGGCGCACACATCCAGTTCGCTCTGCGCCACCTGCAACGCCATCACCGCATCACCGAACGTTTCACCCGTGAATGGCGTTTGCTCACATTGCTGGAGCAGTGCCGCTGGCGGGTACAGGTAAATAAGTTTCGGTGCCGGTGTGGTTTTATTTGCGCAGGATGTTAATGACGTCATCAGGCAGGCGCTGACGATCGCAATCACTGGACGCCAGCGCATGGCGCAACGTTTTGTTTTCAGCATCGGCCTTTGCCCTCTTCTGCTGTTCAATTTTGAGCTGCTCCTCTGTGGCGCGGCGGTCGTCATTGGCGGCGTTTTTCAGGCCGGTGATTGCCCCGTCACGGTCTTTCACTGCATCCACCAGCGATTTGTTTTCCTTCTGGGCATCATCCAAATCGTCTGATAGCGAAGACGCATACCAACCAAGGAAAATGGCTACCAGCAGCGCCCCCATCAGGATATATTTGCTCATGCTGATAGCTCGAAGTGGGGGCTATCATTTTCGCCCTTTTCTTGCACACTGTTTCCGTTCCAGTCCGCACCCCATACGATTTTCACACCCAACTCGTTAGCGGCTTGAAACATTGCTTTGGAAACACTCTTGAAAGACTCCAGGTTATCCCAGCCTGTAACTGGCAGAAGATCAACGGCCTTCCCTTCAATGTGCTTTGATCTCATCGTCCACGTAACGATTTTACCCGGCTTTGTCCTGCCCTGATCCCATAGCTCTTGTTGCCTGGCTTTAGTGCGGACACCCTCGATCACAGTAAAATCAACAGGGGTAATTTCAATAGCACGACGAACCACTTTGACGAGCTCAGGGTTTACGCCAACGAGATTACTTTCACTGCGCTGGCCAAGTCTGAAATTAGGCATCGCTATCTCTCCTTACTTTGAACAACTGCACTACGTTGCCTTTGGTGCGCAGAACCATCACGCAGAGCACCGCATTGATGAAAAGCTCTGCCGGATCGGTGGTGCCTTCGTATGCACCCATGGCGATACGGATTGCCACAGAGCCAGTGGCCAGAATTAAGCAGTAGGCCAACCAGGCCGCCCATTGAACATGCGCCCCACCATCGCGGCGGAACGTCAGAAGGCGAATGGCGATCACTGCGCAAATGACAGCATTGATTAACGTTTCGGGATCATGAGTTACCATCGCTGCCCCCTTTCTTTTTCAGAAACCCGCCGCCGCTGTTGATCATCATCAGCAGGCGAATGACACAACCGGCGGCCAGTAATGCGCCAGCGGCATCTGCACCCCGGTCATAACCGGCTGGCAGGAAATCAACAATCCATGCCGCAGCAGGCTTATACATCGTCAGCCCGGCTGTAAAGCTGCCGATCGCCAGAATCACGCGGGAACGGATGCCGTACTCCGAGGCGGAAACAACAAACAGGATTGCGCCTGCAAAAGCGCCCAACACAACGTCAGCCGGTAACCCGACAAAGAACGTCATGATCGCTACCCCTGTTACTGCTCCGCCTGCCACGGTTGTTGTTGTGGTAACAGGCTCTGCCATTTTTGCTCCTTTGTTCGCCGTCCAGCGAACGCCGGGCGTTAGAAATGAAAAAGGCCCACCGAAGTGAGCCTATAACGAAAAACCCCAGTGAATACTGGGGTTAGAAAAATAATATCGCATTAAAAGCCCGCGAGGCTGAGCTCCAATACGCCCTACTACCAAGAAACATAGTATTTCTGTAATTCACGACACCATCTAGCGAGTGTTCTAGCTCGGCGATGAGCTGTACTACTGCTAAGTGATGGACAACTTTGCTTCAGAAACTGCTCAGCTTTTGTTGAATCAACCTCAGTTAAGTTTTTTGCGCCGCTCCAGTTTATCCAAGCCCAACCACAAGCACTCATTTCAAAGCTTCTCGCTGCCATCCGATATCTAAGTTCACCGCCTGGATCAACTGATGCAACTTGCTGCCCTAATGCAGATAACGCCCCGTTAGACTCCAGAAAACCAAGGATTTTAGCTGCTTGTCTATAGTATTCAACGTGTCGGGGATCAACGCCCAACCTGTCCTTTGTTATTTCATCACCGTTCCAAGTCATATCGACTATTCTGAATACTTTACCTAAGTCATCAGCCTGAGGAACCTGATATGTTGATACATATTGCAAGGATAACGAAGATATATCCCTGAGATAACGAATCGCATCCGCTTTATATATAACAATTAGTTCGTCTTCATTAAATTTACTTTTAAGCTCAAAGTTAACACTTGTAGATACTATTGCTTCTAGCAATGAGCTAAATGCTTTAACATCTATATCATTTCTTATTAAGTATGGTTTAATGTCTTTCTTATGCAGCATTAAACCACTAACTTCAGATATGAACCTCTCAAACTTTTCCATTTCTGTTGCATGCAAAGATAAAACAAAAGAACCATATCTAGCCGTCAATGGCTGTATGTCACCCTTTATTTCGTTGGTTGAATTAAATGATGAAACTAATTCACTGAACTTTTCACAGACCCTGGTCACATGGTCCAACAATACATTTTTTTTCGCCGCTTTATTGCTTCTCGACACTTTTATTTCATGAGTTGGAATCAAGTCATTATTTAGGTTAATTAGTGAAGCAGAAATAATTTCATCTGCATCAACAAATATGCCAGAATCAGGTAGATCTATACTGGACATTTCCTCTAGAGGCAATGGTGTGATAATTATATCTTTATTTTTATCGAAATGAGTGATTACTTTATAAAATGAGTGTTGTTCAAGCTTAGTTAGCATACCTAACAAATCAACTTTCCCTTTCTCAAAAGCAACGATTCTCATTCTTGAGCAAGGAATAACAAACCATTCATCAGAACTTGATGACGTACCAACCCAATAAACCAAGAAGGAAGTTCCTATTTCATTCTCAGCAGAAAATAACCTAGGTCCATCATACTCTTCATATATATTAACCATCCGTAGTTTTCCAAGGAAGGGGCTTTCTATAAATATATTGTCCATTACTCTGCCTCCCTGAAAAACTTATGCACTTCACAGCCTACCTTTAACCATGCCGTGTAGTGAGCTTTTCCACCTGTTTTTTTGAGCCTCCCCATATGCGGATGAAGTGTACCATAGGCGACTTTCCTAGCACCTAATACATTCTTGAACACTTGGCGTTTTCTCTCAACCGCTTTCCTGTCTGAAAAAAAACTCGTCCCACAGACATTTGCACGAGATTCATCATCTTGACAAGTCAAATACCGTTCGGGTTGCTCCTCGTGCGTTGAAAGAAAACAATCCTGAGCGGGAGGAACACAACAGACTAAACGAAAAAAATCCCCTTGAGCATCAATAGCATCATTAGGGGGTATAGCAATCTGACTAAAGATCGCAGGATAATCTGGAAACAGCAGTTCTTCTTTTGGTTTTGTCGCTGAGTTGGCCATTTTCTTTACCTTGCCGATTCGTAAGATATCTGCCCCTTACGGGTATAATCCATTAATTTTTTACGAATATAACAAAGCTTCTAAATGGAAAATACTATATATCCAACCAGTGAACAAAAATAAACTTACAAAACTATATCTGGTTGTTTTAATCAAAAAACACACTATATGTATGCTAATCAACCACACAACACACTTTTAGCTCAGCAATTTATATCTACCCCTCCCCGCTGAAAGCTGAAAAGCCCGGATTATGCCGAGGCTGATTTACCCATTCGGATAGATCTCCCGAACAGTTTGATCGAATCGCTCCCTTTCCAGCTCCACACCCAGACCAACGCGGCCAAGTTTTATCGCAGCCTTTATTGTTGCGCCCGATCCCATGAAGAAATCGGCCACCACATCACCGGGACGGCTGCTGGCGCTGATAATGTGCTCCATCATTGCCGCTGGCTTTTCGCACGGATGTTTACCGGGGTAATACTGTACCGGTGGGAATGTCCACACATCGGTGTACGGCACATCTACTGAAACGGCGAATGGTCGCCGCAACACTTCATACTCTTTGCTCAACTGCTGATATTCCCTAGCCAGCAGTGCATAATCTTTGGCAAGTTCATGGTGTGGCTTATCTAGCCCTGCAGCCTGATGCGCTTCAATCGCTTTACGTTGGAACAGTGCCTGTAATGCCGAATACTGTTCTTCCGTTGGTAGCTGCCATTGGCTGTCGCTAAACCAGTGACTGGCCATCTGCCGCCCGGTGACCTCATTGATCTCTTTTGCCGACACATTCAGCGCTTGCCTAGCCGATTTGAAATAGTCGATCAGCGGCTTAAAAACGTTTTGCTTTAGCTCTGTGCACTTTGAAGCATGTCCGGTGTCTTTTGGCTGATACGGTCCGGCATAATGCCCGGCAAAAATGATCCGCTCCGTAGCTGGGAAGTAACTCCGCAAACTCTCTTTTCTGCACCCCTGCCAGCGCCCTGATGGTTTTGCCCAGATGATGTGATTCAGAACGTCAAAACGCTGGCGCATCGTCAGTTCGATATCTGCCGACAAGGCATGACCACAAAACAGGTACATGCTGCCGTTCGGCTTCAACACTCGCCAGAACTCGGCAAAGAATTCATCTAACCACGCTAGATACTCTGCTTGGCTGCTCCATTGGTTATCCCAGGCGCACGACTTAACCCGGTAGTACGGGGGATCCGTAGCTATCAGGTCAACGCAGTTATCAGGAAGGGTTTTGATGTATCCGAGAGAGTCAGCATTAACGAGGTTAACACTGTTTAAATTTACAGTATTTTTCATAGATCAAAAGCACCAGATTTGATAGGCTTTCACTGCTGTACAGCATGGGCCTTGGTTTGCTTGTGATCGAACGCATGAGCAGATGGCGGTTTGAGTGTTGCTGCACTTTAACCGTCGCCCATTTCACAACATTACGCCCTGGCAACTGCTGGGGCTTTTTATTGGGTCCAGAAACGACAAAACCCCACCGGAGTGAGGCTTTTTGACTGGATAAGCTACCGACTGAGTAACTACTCTTATCACATTACAATAGTTTTTGCGGACCGCACAACGATTTGATAGTAAATTAAAGCACCGGATGCTGCCACCAGCGATGCCAACATAACCTCAGCGGTCAACCTGAACAGTTTGAAAACCAGAACCTCGCTTAGCCGTGTGTCTATTGTTCGCGGGTAAGACGTAAATACTGAGATAGTAATTTAGTTACCATATTGAGATTGTCCTCTTGCTCTCGCAGCATATATTCCCACTTCCTACCGTGGAACAGGTTATGCCTCAGACGAATGGCAATTTTCATTACAGCATTCGCCATTTCAACTCGTGATGGCTCTTGCTTGTTAAGTGCGTTATAGATTTCTGTCTTTTCTCTTGCATGTGGGCACAGGCTTTCAAGCCTATTCGTTGCATCACCGGCACTTATATATCTTTCTTTGAAATATTCAAACTGTTGTTCTGCATTGATGTCATTATCATCAACTAAAATTGATGCATATTTCTCACTGTTTGCGCCTTTTGCATAACCATCCATAAGCCTTTGCTCTGCAAGAGAAAATACAAGAGTAAACTCAAACAATGCTTGGAGAACCTTCTCGCCAATATCGCCGTTAATACCTAGAAGTTCTGGTATGTGTTCGATGTTAATATACATTTTACCTCCATTAAGTGATCACCTTGCTCGGACTATCACTATTTATTGATTTGGAGGATTATAACGCGATTACTTGGTAGGGGGAGGTGCTGCTACTAGCATGGCGCGATAGATTTGTGAGACGAAAAACATGTTACTCCAAAATGTCGTCTAATGCCTGTCGCCCCCCTGCATCTATCATTCCCTGTGTCGGGGTCATCGGCACCAGCTTATGGTTATCAGGAACCTTAACCTTGGAATGGTCAACCTTTTCGTTGCCATCGCCGTAAGAAGATCGGTTATTACCCCCATCAGTCATCATCCTTGTCCATGACCAACTGCGTATCATTAGGCGGTGTGATAGGCTGGCTTTGATTTTTTAGTATTGTGACATTGGCGGCCCGGAAAGGCCGCTTTTGTTTTATTCGTCCTCTTTATAAACCGGAATAACATTCCTGCTCAAACCTAAGTAATCCTTATGTTCGATGGAAAATTACTCTAAGAGTTACTTATTGTTGTGACAGTGATAATCACCAGTTTTACGGTTTTCATGACAACCATCAGAATTTGTACCACCAGAGTGGGCAAAAACCTGCGTCGAAATACTCATAAACATAGATAGACCAACCAGCAACATCATAAATACCTTTTTCATTCCATCTTCCTTAACATAATTTATAATCATTTGTTTGGTGCCATACCATCAGTCATCGGGATGATGAAAATACGGCCCGTTTAAAGTTGCTGAGAAAATATAGTTAGCAAATAATGATCCTTCCAATGAACATCGTTGTAATAAAAATATTTTTCTTGCTAATAACTACTTTTTTCCACAAATGTGACGAAGCTCTACTTCCGGATCCATTTCCAGTTCTATATCGATCATCGCCAAACATCCTTCAATGAAGTTTTCACCCATCTGGAGCATTATGCGTATCAGCTTTTCATCTCGCTTGTGCTTACGAGCAATGGCCCGCTTAGGGATATTAAAAACGTAATGCTGAACTATCAGCTCATGTTCGTCTGGCCTAAGCGTTTTCAGCCTTGCCATGCACCCCTCGATGATCAAACCGTCATCATCACAGCATGAAAGTCTTGATTTTGATGATTGCGGGAGTAACCCCTTAAAACCTGCGGCAATCGGTGAATAGTCAACACCGCTATGGTCACCAGCAGCCCAACCCCCCCAACGCTCAAGAACCGCCTGAATATCTCTCATAGCCTCACCCCGCATTAAGCAATTGCGCCAAGCGCAACAGACAAATCAAAAAACGCATACCACAGATCAACTTGGCTTCCGTATTCCTGTTCCCACGCCACCATGTCGAGGTGTAGCTCGTCATGGTGGCGCCGGCACAATGGGATTGTTAACAGGTCGTGGGCTTTGGTAGCCATTCCGCCCTGTCCGTGCCCAATAATGTGGTGGGGATCGTCAGCGCTTACCCCACAACAAACACACGGGCGCGATTTCACCCACTGCAAATACTTTGCGTTTTCCCACCGGTGCCGTTTGGGGATCTTCATGAATGCTTGCGGCGGCTCTGGGTCTATTTTTAGTACCTTCGCCGCCTTGGTTGCTTTCTGCTGGACAATTTCACGCGCTGCTGGCGTGTGTGTAATGTCTGCCTCTTTCGTTGTACCGGTTGGTACCGTGTGTGGCTTAACGCGCAGTGAGGCTGCGGCCACTGTTTCTGGTAGCAGATCAAAAAGGTCATGGAGTACAGCCCACCAGCACAATTCAGGAAGCGTTAGCTGGTGGCCTTCCGGTAGCAAAAAATGACTGCGTACATGATCAACGATGAAAGCGGCCCGGTTGGCCCTCGCTATTGCGTCCAGCTTTGGCGTGCTCTGTTCACGCAAAGTGTGATCATGATGCCAACACAACCGGATTGCACTGGTTCCATAGCTTAGGGTCGTCATATTGCGATCATGATAATCGCCATCCCACTGGCATGATGTCATTCGTTCAACCCAGCCAGTAAGCGCTGCAGTACCACCAGCAGCACGCAATACCTTTTCATGCTGATAGAAGAGCTGGAAGCGTGGATCGTTGGCTATCAGTTGATCGGCAGCAGGCAATGGCCCCGATGGCAGTTCGTTAAACTCTCTCGGTTCGGTCGATACCAAGACGCGGCTACCGAACATCGGCAATAGCTCAGCGCCGGGCCTTAAAATCACTTGCCCTAGCTCGCGTACAATGATCGGTGTTAGTAGTCCTCTCACGGCAACACCTCACTGATCAGCAGCTCTACCGATCCACCAGCCTTTACTGGCCCCCACTCCGCAACAATCTTTTTTATCTGACTGTCATCCAACCAGATCCCCGCCTGGGTCATTGCATCAAATAGAGCCTTGAAATAGTTATCCAGATCCCGGCGTGCTTTGTTTGGTGGGCAGAACACGACAGATACGTGAACAGAACCAGTGATTGGCTTGGGGCGGCGGCGTAGTTGCTCAAGCACTCGAGCAATAGCTTCGGCCTGGAATTTACGACCACGATCACTAACAAGGTGACGCCCTTTAGACGCCCCCTTGTTTGGTGCCCGCCAGTAACCGTTTACGCTTGGTGGAAATGGCAGGGTTAACATCATGCGGCCACACTCCCCATTGACTCAGCCATGCTTGCCACTGCTGCTAAAATTTCGTGGCTTGGCATGCGCTCTAACCACATCCTGTTGATATGCGATTTCAATTTATTTTGCTGTGCCGGTGGTAGTTCAACGGCTTGTGGTACCTGCTCAAACATCAGGCCCACTTCAAGTGGCCACACTCTGTTCTCTTCATATGCTGGGATTTCTGCGGTAACTTGCGGTTGCTTTTGTGGTACCAGGCGTTCAGCTTCGCTGCGGATTTGAGCCAGAAACGCATTACCCTGGGCCTCTAACTGTTCACGCTTGACATAGCTCATGGCTGGACCGCGCCAATCTTTATCGAAGATGGCGATAGCCCCGGCGAAAAATGCCCCGGTTGGTATCTGTTTCTCATTGGCTGGAACAAACCACTCTGGAACGTCGAATCCAACTCGCCCACGGATGAAAGCAATGTGATCGGCTTGCTCTGGCCACCATGCTTCAGACGTTGCGGCTTTTATCAGAAATACATACCGACCACCCCGCTCACGCATGTTTATTGTGTGGGCCATGATGTGGCGCATTCCTGTGATGTACTGACCACCATTTTCTTGAGCTCGGGAATATGGTGGGTTACCGAATGCAGCGCCGTGCAACTCTTCCAGCTTTTCTGACCAGTCATGGGTAAGCGCGTTGTCTTCAGCGGTATAGAACGCAGGGCATTTGCTGTTTTTGCCATCTGTAAACAAGTCCAGCACCAAGGGGCCGAACATCGCATTGATACCCCAAAACAGTGGTTCAGGGGTGCGCCACTCGTCGCCAATCTCTTTCAGTTCATGAGTGGGCTGTGAGCGTAGGTCGTTTAGTTTTTCGCAATAGGCGTTCACAGGTTACCCCTCATCTTTTCAGCTTTGGCATACTGCCTTATCAGGTGATAGCGGCTTTCAATATCAAATTGGTCAAGTACCCAGAGCCAACCACGGCGGCGGGCAACGCTGCGAAATTGCATATCATCTGCCCACAAGCAACGCAGTTTGCGCAATTTCCACCAACGGTAAAAACGCTTCATAATGTGGCCCCTTTCTGCTTGGCGCGGATCATCGCTAACAACTCTGCGCCCTTCCGTTGATATTCACCGTCTTTATCCATCAGCTCTGCGGTAGATGGTGCCCGTGTTTTGTTCTCAATCTGAGCTGCAGGAGTTGGTACCGTTTCGCCAGCTGCAATCTTTTTTGTCCAGCGGGTGAGCTGTGCTTGCAGGGCTTTTTTGGTTTCGGCTTCGGTGTGGTTGTAGCGATACATGGCACGGCGTACATCCAGCACAATCCAGTACAAAACAGGTGAGGACCACGGGAACGCCTCGGCGGATTCATAACGATCACGGTTAGCGCAGTACCGCTCGAACTCAGCCAGAGCATCATCAAGACTTGGTAACCCTGCTGCTGTTGAATACGCCTCTTTGCACCAGCCAATAAACTTGCCGCAACTGGGCCAGAAATCGGTGTATTGTTGGCGGGCTATGCGCATGCCTGCCGCTATCTGGGCCTTGGTTGTGATGCCGTTCTCGGCAAATGCCATGATCCACTGCTGCTTCATGGCTCCCGTTTCTTCTGGGGTCCGGCGTCCGGTAGAAAAAATCTGCGCGAGATTGAGGAACAACTGATCAACCAGCTTCTCAGCCAATGGGTTAACTACGCGCTGATTGTCTTTTGGCAGGTACTGAGCCAATGCCCCCGCATCACGGTTTTGGATTGCTGCAAAAACTTGGTTGTTCATAGCACTCCCTCCCATGCTTCCGGGCTGTTCCAGTGCGGTGATTGCTGGGCAGGTTGAACCCACTTGCCATTCACGCAAGCTGGGCGACCGCTGGCACGCCATTTCTTGGCCTTCTCGAAATATTCAGCGCAGTTTTCAGGGCCAAACAGCGTTCTGGGGCGCAGGTAATCACCCATCTTGGGATCTTCAAGCCACTTGGCTGTTAGGTAATCCACAACCAAGATCAGGTCTTCGGCGCTGTAGTCCTCGCCAAGTCTCCCGCGTATGTAACCCATCGTGGTTTTGCCATCGCGATAGCTTGAGTTGGTTACTTGGTTGAAATGATCAAGAACTTGCTGTGCGGGGTCGTCAGTTTCCGCAGGAAGCTGACAAGATCTTTTACCTGATGGATCTTGTTTTGATTTTACTGACGGATCGTATCCAGATTCTGGAGGGTCAAAAGTCCTTTTTTTGCTGGATTTTGACGGGTCAGATTTTGAGGCGTCAGAATTTGATACATCAGAATTTGATACCTCAGTTTTTGAGGTGTCAGATTCTGGATGGTGAGCATTAGCAGCGGCCCGTAACTTCTCAACGTTTAGTTGAGTCATGCTGGACGTATTGCGATTGCCTTGGCGGCGTTGTTTCCGTGTTATCCAGCCTTCTTCTACAAGCTTTGCCAATGCCGCGCTTACCGTGCTTTCGCTTGCGCCAATCTGGCGGGCGATAGTCTTGGTGGATGGCCAGCATAAGCCCTCATCGCTGCTGAAATCAGCCAGACGGGCCATGATTGCCACCATTGATAACTTCATGCCCGCCGCCGCGCAGCCGTCCCAGACGTATGCAGTTAATTTTGTGCTCATGCATCTATCCTTTTGAAACGTGCCCGGAATATGATTAGGGGTGACGCGCACTCCCACTCGTAACCCGTGCGCTTGTAAATAACCCGCTGGCCTAGGCGGTCGTAGCCAATAACGTGCACAACAATGCCGTTCCGGTCGCGGTAGTATCTGTCGAGTTCTTCAATTAGCTTTGCCATCAGTCCGCCGCCTACGTTTAATGACCTCAAGAATGGCCGCTGCTCTGCCGTAGTTGCATGGCACCCAGTGGGAAGCTATGCGGCGTTGGTAATGGAATCTGACTGGATGAGCGCCGCCCGGTAATGCCAGGCAGCGCAGTTGCGGTAATCGGTTTGTTGCTGCTAAACTGTTCATGCGGTTATTTCTCCACATAGTGAATTAATTGCACCGACGCCCGAGGCTGCAATCCTTGGGCGTCACCTTTTCTGGCGGGCAAAAAACACGGAGAACCAAGGTTAAATGCTCCTGCAATTTTGCAATTGTCAGGTGCAACTCATCGGTAATCGCCTCTTGCTCGTTAGGGTCAATAACGCCATCCTCAATTGATTTTTTAATCTCTTGCGAGTAGTGGCCGATCTGCTCAAAAGCCTCAATAAGTCGCTGGTTTATGTCGGCGTTATCCACCTGATCAATATCTGCTAGGGGCGTGAATATGCCTCCGGACGCTTTGGCAACCGCGCGGGCAATGTGATAGTTACCACTAGCGCTTTGCAAAACGATTGCCCAGCCCAGCGGGAACGTCTGATCGCCAGCAGGACGCACGCGATTAAACAGCGAATTAGTTGTTACGCTGGTTTCCTTTGTGTCACCACTCAACCAGGTAACGGCCTCGGCATACCCACCAGGCAGACTGGCGATCGTCTTCTTGATTGCGTCCACCAGCCAGGCTGGTTGTTTCTCCGCTTGCCAATTCTGATTCACTTGATGAACTCCTTAGAATTTATGGGTAATATTCAGCATTACCGCCCGATAAAACTGGAGAGGAAATGGATAACCCGCTGGTAAAGGCTTCCCTTGATTACTGGTGCAAGGCGCTGATCCTTGCTGGATTCCTGCTTATCGCTTTCTGTGCAATCAAGCTGCTCTAATCGCCACCCGATAAGGGTTACCGCTCCAGTGTTTTTATCCACTCGTACCGTTCCCGGCGCAAAACGCTCCATCTCATCAAGCAACCTCATACTGATTATTTTTTTCTCGCCCACAGTTACCCCCTATCTGCTGTGGTGTTATCGGATCTAAAAAATCGCTTTAATTACTAAAGATGTCAGGCCGTAGTTTTTCTTTAGAAATGCCCGTTAATTTCTCAATTAATACAGCGTGCTTGACCGGTGGTTTTTTCTCACGATGTAACCAGTTCCACACTTGCTGCTGCTTAACCGGACCTGAATCATCAGAAGATAACTTCCTGGCTAATTCGGATTGCCCACCAGCAATTCTTATCGCCTCCTGCAGAGCGGTTTGTTCGGGTGTCATTTTGCTTCTCCTGCCCCAGATGTGAATCAAAGTTGTTTTTCTCGATAATCATACAACATTAACAACTTTTACCACAACTTTTGGGTGTTGGAAAGCTAAAACATAAAGTTGTAATCTCTCAGCAAATAGGAGAAAAGTTGTGAATTCGCTCGCAGAACGCTTAAAGGTAGCCCGTGAAAAGTGCGGTCTTAGCCAATTACAATTGGCTGAAAAGGTGGGATTGACCCAGCAATCTATTGGAAAAATAGAGAGCGGTGTTACCGTGCAGCCCAGAAAACTAAAGCAACTTGCCCTTGCTTTAGGCGTGAGTGCTAATTGGCTGCAGTTTGGCGCTGATGAGAATGGAAGCTACCAAGAGTTGGTTGTAAAGGAATGGGAGGATACAAAACCAGATCCACAGATCTTTGCTGAAATTCCTATTCTTGATATTGAGCTATCAGCTGGTAATGGATGTGAGGCTGAAGTAATCGAATCGGAGGAATCTACGTTTCCTCTTAGAAGAGATGAACTTAGAAAAGCAGGCGTTAGTGCCGCAAATGTCAGAATGGTAAAAATATCAGGCAATAGTCTGTACCCCGTCCTGACAAACGGCGATAAGGTGGCTGTCGATGTAAGTGAAAAACAGTCAATTAATGACGGTGACCTATATGCGGTGCGGGATGGGGTTCTTCTAAGGGTTAAGATTCTGATAAACAAGCCTGATGGCGGGTTGATTTTACGCAGTTTTAATAAAGATGAGTACCCAGAGGAGGTGCTCACCTTCCAAGAGCGCAGAGCTAGAATTCATGTCATTGGTCGCGTTTTTTGGTCCTCTCGCTCATGGTAGTACACTAAAAAGCATTTCTTCAGAAATGATCTTGATGTCTTCTCCCCTATCGCGATAGCTAACAGCTTTCTCAATTTTTCTTCCGTGACTTGAGAAGCGCCAGTCACGCGAAGAAAGGGTGCCAATCACAAGGTAATTGATATTTTTTGTTACCCCAGAACTAAGCTTTCCACCTGCTTTTTCTATTACCATCTCGATTGATGCCCTCTTTCCGGCCATAAAGACCCCTGTAAGGCAAAATGTTTTGTTTGTTAAGTTCACGGTCGCGTCAGCATTGATTGGTAATCTAGTGGCAAGGCCATCAACCACCCCGCTATCTAAATCACAACCCGTAAAATCAATAAGGGTCGTGTGGAGCTTGGAACTTTCATCTTTAGTTATGACGCCATCGCTAAGAATGCTTTTTATAAGCGAATACAGCTCTTTACCAGGGTAATTATTTTTTAGAATTCCGTTTTGCGTTAGCCACCAATCTAGGTAATGAATCTCATCATCAGAAAGTTGCCTGTCTGCTATTAATCCCTTGCATAACCCATTCAACAAATGCAGGTCTGACTCTACGGAATAAAAATCAACATCTGGAATATCTAATATATCCTTTTGAATTTTATAAAGACTACCCTTTAGCTCCTCTCTCTCATCATCCGTGATGATGCGGTCAGTAAGGATATCGGACACTCTTGCACTCAGGCTTTTTATCACCCCGTTATTAATAATATGCTTCGCCTCAAGTAACCATGTATCCAGGTATAAAACCTCATCATCCCTAACAACTCCATCCGCCAACACTCCATCAATGATGCTCACCAAGTTGGCAAATAGTTTGTCTCGATTTTTCGTGTAGTTAAAAGCGTACAACTTATCTTCCATGTAGCCCCCTTTATTTTTAACCATCCTCGCACTCAGCATAATCACAATCAAACTACATAAAGTTGTTGACAAGTGTTTTAACGACAACTAGATTACACCTTAAAGTTGTTAGTTTATAAGCGGGCAGGAGAACCGAACAACATCAACCACACAATAATCCTGGGTGGTTCGAAAACAGCCAAGCCGCTGACGCTCTTTAACAATCCAAACCGCATGACAGGCTGACCACCGCGCCATTGCAGATGATTACGCGACGTTAGGCTGATAAGTCATGCAAGTTGAAGCGCCACGATGATGTGGTGAATGTTTTGGGGTGCGGTAGGTGCACAGCGTTAGCCAACACCAGGGCAGCACCTACCGCTTACCTCTTTAGTGTTTTTAACTGCGCCAGGAGGTTCTATGAGTTACAGAGGTAAATGGATTCTGATCAGCGTAGCAACCTCCTTGGTTTTCTGGGTTGCCGTGTACCAAGTCTTTATCGCCGGGTAACCGGCCTAATTAGAGAGTTGCAAGATGAACGCAGCACAAGAACAGGAGATAACAGGAGGGCGGGATTATGTAACAGATTAACGGTATAGCGGCCACCAACAGATGGCCAGTTCCCGAAGCGACGTACCAGGGGAAAGGAGGCTCATTGCGCACTGGGTAGTTCGGAGTGGCGACCCGTTTAACGCATCAGCAGCCATAAAATGCAAAGTGGGTTTACCCTGCCGCTGCTGATACAGGGCGGTAGGTATAAAACCACTAATCAGTAATGAAAAAATTAGAACTAAAGATAATTGCATAGAACTATTGCTTTAGTGTAGCGATTTTATGAAGTTATTTGGCAAGGGCACTTTTAACAGCTGCGTGATGTTAGCTTTCATACGAGTAAGCCGTGACATTGTTTAAATATTAATCCGCTACCACAGGGGCAAGGACTAACACGGGATTTTGGTGAATAGGGCAGCAATGATGGGTTTTGACGACATACAAGATTTAATTTTATACTCATTCCGGTGGGGCCATCAAAAATAAAACCATCTCCTAATCTAATCTGATTAATCGTGGTACCTGATGATTTAAATTCAATGCCCGTCCCCCCGACTACGTAGTTTACCTCTACAACAGTAATTGGATACTTTATTCTATCATCAAAAAAAGCTTCGTTATTATATTTTTTATACCCTAACGTTGCTGTTTCAACTACCAAAAACTTAACTAAAAGGTGGTCACCATTCTCGTAATCGATTTGAAGTTCTTTTCCTTGTGGTGGGGATCTAACGTCTTTAGGGGATCCAATGTTTTTCCATATATTATCTTCGATCAAAGCCCTCTCTCTGGGAAGAATACTGAGCATTTTTACATTTAATCTAAGATAGCCTTCTTCATCACGCTTGAACCAAACTACATCGTGCCCATCTATCTGTAATACTTTTAAAATATTGTAGTAGAAAATTCCACCAACCACAGCCAATAGATCATTTCTTAACCAATCAAACTGTCCTTTTACTTTCTCAGCTTGTACCTTGTTATTTTTGAAAGCAGTTAGCTGATCATTCGTGAATGCACCACCATCAGCAACTTTATGGTGGTGCGTACAAAGAGCAATCATCCCTTCTGGATTATGGTGATTTTCAGTATGCCAAGGAGGATCAAAGTGATGCCATTCCAAGTATGGGTTTGCACAATTATCAATGGGGCAGCCAAAGCCAACTTCACTTCTTAATTTGCGTAATACATCTATTGGCGGGGTCCGATTCATGCGTATCCTTAAGTAATAATATGAAAGTTACTACATAGTAACGTGTTCTGATTTCAAATATCCACTAAAAATCACCCACCAAAAAAGAAGATTATTTTCAATACGTTGACTAATAATTATGAGGCCCATTGGCGGATTCAAGTCTGAGATGGAGAAGTACCCAGGCACCAAACCGAAAGAGCACTAGCTCATGACGGGCTCATTCCCCAATCCATGAGTGGCTTTGCGTCAACAAAATCAAGTGCTCTTTCAGTTGGTTGGTTTAGCGGCCATGCCGAACTTCTACTTAATAGAGGTGACGACAATGTTCATAGGCTGGCCGCTCATTTTACACATCCGGTGGCGTACTGTGCCAACACCCTCTACCCGCCAACACCAAGCACGGTGCGCCACCCGATGTGTGGAGAAACTGTCAACTATAGAGGGCTATTCGATGAGTGATAATCGTAAGACAAATGTGCCCGACTTCCTGGGTGAATTGGATGCCGGTGTATTTCAAAACAAAATCTCAGCCGCCTTAAACGCTACGGCGCTGGGTGTTCTCAATAATGGCGGGAAAGGTAAGGTAGTTCTTACGTTCGACCTTGACCGCCTCAGTAATTCAGTTGAAGAAAAGCGCGTCAACATTAAGCATCAACTGAAATTCGTCACCCCTACCCCTCGCGGGAAAGTCTCAGAAGAAGATACCACCGAGACACCTATGTGGGTTGGTAAAGGCGGAAAACTCACAATCCTGCAGGAAGACCAAGGGCAGTTATTTACCATCGCCGGCCAGCCTGACGGGAAATTAACAGTCGCACAGTAATAACGTGCGTTCCTCAATCCAATAAATAAGGTCAATTCCTATGTCGCAATTAGACGGATCCGCGATCAGTCAAGTAACGGGTATGGCTCTTGCCGCAGCATATCTGGATAACGTAAAGCTTACTGATTGCCCTGTTTCTGTTTTACCAAAGGACGTCAATATCGAAAGTCTGGAATGTTTCCAGAAAAACCGCTTCCGTTTCCGGGGGCGCATGGAAACAACCAGCATCGATGATTTTGCCCGTTATTCTATCGGCTACGCCAATGCTGGCGACCCGGCACGCTGCTTTATCGATGCTGAAAAAATGAGTGCGCGATCTGTGTTTAATATCGGGACCCTAACCGCTCCTGGTCACGCTGATAATGTCGCAGATATCAATCTCAAGAAAACCGCCCCATTCCGTGCGTTGTTGGAAATTAATGGCAAGCGTCTCAACCAGAAGCAAATCGCAGAATGGCTGGAAGATTGGAGCGACTTCCTTACGGCGTTTGATGCGAGTGGTGAGACAATGACGATGGCCCAAGCTGCCAGCGCAGTACGTCGCGTCAGTATCAAGCAGATGCAGGAATCGGATCATGAAGATGGGGATTTCAGTGGCAAGCGTTCACTGATGCAGAGCGTTGAAGCAACAAGTAAGGAGGTCATGCCAGTAGCATTTGAGTTTAAGTGCGTACCGTATGAGGGGCTTAATGAGCGACGTTTCAGCCTCCGCAACAGCCTGCTGAAAAGCGATGAACCGAGCTTTGTTCTCCGCATTGTCCAATTGGAAGCGCAAGAAGAAGACATCGCTATCGAGTTTCGCGATCTACTGATCAGCAAGTTCTCTGATGAATCAGTTGAAACCTTCATCGGTAGTTTCAAAGCCTAACTTCTAATTAATCAGTACAGCCTCAGGTGCCACATTACTGTGGCACTTGGTGAAGTATTGCCTGAAAAACGAGCAGGGGAATAACTATGTGAATTAAAACGTTTAGTAGCAAGAAATTTAATTATGCTATACCAACAATAATTAGTATTTATATTGAGGCATTACTTATTTGCACGCCTGAAACATATTTTCAGCTCATCTACATCCCTACCCTTAATTTTCTTTAATTTAATGTTTTCATCTTGTTTTGTGACAAAATAGCTTGCAGATTCTTTAATGCATTTACCCCATACATAATTATCACCATAGGATGCTAACAAAACCTTATTCCCATCACCCCTGTAAAGGGTTGATTTTATATTCGCAGAAAGCCATCCTGAAAGATAAAAAGCTGCCAGGATAGCCAGCACAGTATATATAAGTTGCTTTTTGTTTATAAATGAAAATCCATTATCTAAAAAAATACCAGTGGAGTTAACAAGATAAACTAGCACAATACCCATGAGCACAATATAACTAAAATTCTCTTTAAAACCATGCTGAATTAAATAGTTGCTTGTTCCAAAAAACCATGATGAAGTGATAATTATTGAAAATAAAACATAATTAAAGTATTTTTTTAAAAAACCATCCCTCTCACAATCAAACCTGGAATAAACAACAGAAGAACATGATACAAGTATAAATCCAAACCAAAAAATTGAACTTAATATCTGAATTAAATCAAGTGATATTACCTCCATTGGATATCCATAATAATCAGAAATACCATAGTTAAAGATAAAGCTACATGCATACAGCATCGATATAATAATTGATACAATAGATATTTTTTTGTCAATCATAATTGAAAATACCAGTTTTTTTAATGCTTTATTATAGATGTTTATAGCTAAATCTCAATAGGAGTTTCCGTGAATAACATAATGCTTGACCTTGAAACAATGGGTAATAATCCCAACGCGCCGATTGTTGCGATCGGGGCCGTTTTCTTTGATATAGCCAATGGCACGCTGGGTGATCAGTTTTATACAGCCGTTGATCTAGAAAGTGAAATGGCTCTTGGTGCTGTTCCGAACGCTGACACTATCAAGTGGTGGTTAAAGCAAGGCAGCGAAGCCAGAGCGGAAATTACCAGCATTGCCGCAAACAATATAACAGCAGCCCTCTCCGGCTTATTTGGTTTCGCTTGTTCGCACTGCTCTGACACTGGTCGCCTTGACGTGTGGGGAAATGGTGCATCTTTCGATAACGTCATCCTGCGTGCTGCCTATGAGCGCGTTGGAATAGATCCATTCTGGAATTGGTGGAACGACCGCGACGTGAGAACAATGGTTATGCTGGGACGCCAAATAGACTTTGATCCTAAGCGAGACATGCCATTTAGCGGGGAACGCCATAACGCGCTGAATGATGCTATTCACCAGGCGCAATACGTTTCTGCAATCTATCAGCGACTGATGAGCGCCCACCAGCAAGATCAAGAACTATCGTAATTTATATGGCCCGTTGCAGCGGGTCTATTGTGTGGAGGTATTAACGTGAGAGAACTAAGAGCAGATTCCCTGGTTGACATGAAATTCATGACAAGCGATAGTGGCTTCACCAGCCGCTTTTTTTATAAGCAGATAGAACAAGGCAAGCTGGCCCCACCAGCAAAGTTTGGCAGATCATCCCGCTGGACGTTTAGTGAATACCAAGCCTGGAAAAAATCCTATATTACCCTTCCTCAAACGGAGCCTAATTAGTGTGGGCACTTTTGCGGGCATTTATTTTTTCACACTAAAAAAACACACCGCCTTTCAATCCCCTGCATGCTAAATTCGATGTTTGCAGGGGACACCATTACACCTCTACTGAACTCCCCCAAACTCAATACAAACCTCGTATAATCAGCAAAGATCCCACCGTTAAGGCAAAATGCTATCTACCTAACTAAAAGCAGATCAACTTGCCAAAAAATTATCTGCTGAGAATACATTCGAAACTATTGTAACTGAATGGTACACGCCAAAATTTTCGGGTTGACCAAAAATCATGCAGTTACGTTAACAGAGCTGTCAAAAACACTGTGTTCCCATATAAGGTTCTCGACCTATCAATAAGATCAAGCCACTTAAGTTACTATTTTTACTGCAGTGTATAGAAAAGCGAGGAGCGCCAGCGTTAGCAAGTAAAGTCCGTCAACGCTGTGGGGAGGTTTTTCGATATGCAATCGTAACTTGGCTGAGAAAAATTTAAGCCAGATGTAGTCTGACAGATACCTGTATAAATAATCGGTAACTATCAGATCTCGTCTGAGCTAATACAACTTATAAGGTACTCCAGGGAGCTTCTGGTGTTCTATAGTGGACAAATGTACCTGCCACTATTTCTGGCCAAGCATCCTTACAGTTACCGGCATCATAACCCACAACTTTACCATTAAGGAAAGACAAACTGAATTTGCAGTCGTAATCGAAACTTATCACTACATCGCCCGTTGACCACTCAATGTAGTAGGTTTTAACTACTTTGCCGTTGCTCAATTTATCAATACTGCTGACGTCTTTGTACCAAATATGTATCTGCTCTTCTGTTTTACCGACTTTGGTAGCCAGATAGTCAGCAAATGTTGCTGATCGAGAGATCTCTTTGTCTGCATTAGCCCGGGTGGCTGCGGCAATGCCTGCAGGTACAACCGGTTTCGGAATAGGTGCTGTCGCAGCTATTTCGCCATACATTTTATCTGGCGTATTTACAGCACAATCAGAAGACCAGCCCACAAGTTGTCCTTTTGTATCCAGCGCAAAATTTTGAACGCAGGGGATTTCCCGCTTAGTATTTTCGCTTCGATGCGCCGTATTCCAGCGCCACACCACATAGCCAGGGTATTGCGTGTCTTTTTTATCAGGTTCACCCAAATTCGCCCTAAGCCATGCGCTGTCTTTGGTACGCATGATGTTGTCCATCACATCAGCAAGCGTTTTAAAACGTTGACCTGCTGCGAGGGTGGAAGTTGCTGCATGTGACGACTGCGACAACGTTAACAGTAACGCCAGTGCTAACCCGGATACGCCAAAATTTTTTATAACCATTTTTCCCTGCATTTATATTCCTTAAAAATCAATAAAATATAGTGAAAAGATACTCTGTGATTCGGACGTACCTCATCATAGCAGCAGAGTATTGCGATTGGAGATTGAAATATGCGCTTAGTACTTTAATAACAATCCGATTATTGAATATTTTAGAGCATACCGGATTAATAGCACTTCATAATCTGCCCATTAGGCTGTTCGAGCTTACCAGCTCGTAACCTAGTCTCCAACTATCATGCGGAGTAAGTGAGAGATGAACCGCTGGCCATTCGAACGATGACTTTAGTATGACGAGTCGGACTGATGGGCGAAATGCTACTCAAACTCGGAATTGGAAAATTGGATCTTATAGCCCGGCAAAATCTGGAATTCCGGCTTACACCCCAAGGGGCTTATCGCCGGAAAAAGTATTTTCCTGGCTTATCTACGCTAATAAGCGAGAGCCACTCGTCGTACCATTTTAATGGGCGGGAAGCTTCAGTTTTTCAACACTAACTTCATCACCGATGTTAATTCTCATTAGATCTTCTCCAACCACTAGCGGCCCCTTATATGTCTCTCTGGTAAGAGGGATCAAGTCATCGGCGCTAGGTGCCGGAAAGGAACTATTACCTAAAAGAACAATATGAGTATATACAGCGAGCTTTGGCTTGACAACACTAAATACTCTCCCTGCATCATCCGGTGGGGTATGAAGTGCGACGATACCTCTAGCCGCTTTAGATTGAGCTAATAACTCTTTATTTCCTGCGGTCACTTCATGAATAAGAACATCCGTCCCTTTGGCATGTTTGATCAAGTTTTCATTAAAGCGCGTATCACCAGAGATAACCACTGACTTCCCAGCATAATCTACTCGATAACCGAATGCCGGGGTAAGGTCAGAATGTCCGTGATCGACAAGAAATGCAGTCACCATGACGCCATTTCGATTAAAAACGACACCTTCTTTAATTTCTGTGGCATTAAAGCTAATAACAGGATTTCCTGGACCATTTTCCCTGCCACGAATATCCCAATCAAATGCTTTCCTCAAATACAACATCATATTTTGAGTACCTTCAGGTCCATAAATTTCTAATGGTGTCTTACGTCCACCATAGGGTGTTGCAACATAGCCATTCAACCAAATATCAGGGATATCCACTGTATGGTCGGAATGAAGATGTGTCAGGAAAAATGGACCGGCTTTACCAATAGGAATACCTAGCTGCCATAGCCGTTTGCCAGTGCCAGCCCCAGCATCGAAAATCATTTTTTCCGGCCCCGCCTCTACGAGTGCACTTGAACCAAAGCGCTGAATAGAGGGTTCTGGAGTTCCTGTACCAAGCAAGGTGACTTTTATCGAAGGTTTGCTTTCCGCAAGGGAAGATTTGTTTTCTGCCAAGGCAGAAGGCGCATTCAGTAACATTGCAGTGATAACAATATTAAACAGAGTAAATTTTAATTTTGAATTTTTCTTAAAAAACATATAATTAACCATTTTCGGTAACATATTTCACTCAACACAATTAAGGTTGTGCGTAAATATTTATCTTAAGTTCATTGGTCAGACGATACCTATCGTCATTCATGGCACCTGGGTATGGGCTGAACGCTATCTGCACAGTCACATAGTGCTCTATGCGTCTGGTGCTTCGCTCAACTCTCGCCTAGTTGCATCTTGAATCAACCTGGGTTAATGCCTAACACAACACTTGTGTGAATTTTATATTTATTAAGTTACACAGGGCGGTATCTCATACCGAAATATAATACTTATACCTTTTATTAACTTTACAACCATTGGCACAGAGTCATATCTTTCAAGATGAATTTTGCCGATGACCTTCAATCAATATCTTTAACTTTATGTATAGGTAAAAGATATAATTTTAAGCAAAGTTAATACTAATGAAATAAAATTTCACTTATTAGTAACAAGCACCCCGTATAACAGAGGATTTATTTATTCTCGAAAAACACATAATCGAAGATGTAGCCGGAGGGTAGTTGGAGAGATAACTCTTGGCGGAGGGAAACGTAACTGTAAGCGCGGAACAATGAGCAGGGACTGAATAAAGAACAACATTCCTAGCCCAAATATCACTGCTTCAAACATCACTGGTGATGCTGCCATTAGCAGTTTGGCACCAAGTTTACATGAAACAGAGGAAGTGGTATCTACATCACTGTTAATAGAATGTTGGTTTACGCTTACATTAGATGATTCAACGGCAAGTTGTAACGGATGAAATACGACCATTCGCTGTGTTACACAAGTTAACACAACTAAGCAAGTTAAGTATAAAAACCATTTCGCAATTCGCTGGCGCGCAATCATTCGTTAGCTACTTATTATTTCAGATTGAGCGACAGTATCCTTTTTTAGTTTTTTTTGCAATAAAACTAAAAAACAGAACTGTCAAATTACGTAAATTCCATATTTAATGACTCGGCTCGTCCCTAAGCCTCGCCACCTTTATTGCTATTTACGCCAGCACCTTACTCCAGCACCGCCGTGGTCAGGCGTGAAGTGCAGCATAGACGATCACGATCATCGAAAATTTCTATCTGCCACACCTGATTGCGGCGCCCAATATGCAAGGCACGGCAAACACCGCGCACCTGCCCTTTAAATACCGCCCGAATATGATTGGCATTAATCTCCAACCCCACTAGCTTCTGATCCCCCTCGGTGCATAAATAACCGGCCATGGAACCCATCGATTCCGCCAGTACCACCGAAGCACCACCATGTAACAGACCAAATGGCTGAGTGGTACGGTGATCTACTGGCATAGTTGCCTCCAGGTAATCCTCTGCCATATGAGTGAATTGGATCCCCACATGGCCTACCATGCAACCTTCACCGGTCTGGTTAAGTTGTTCCAAGGTTATTTCGCGCTTCCACAGCTTCACACTATTATCTCCAACAAAGCCTGTAACGGATGACGTAACCGATTACCTTCCATACGTTTCACCTGGCTACGGCAAGAATACCCCGTTGCCAGGCAACGTTGCTGTGGCAAGCGTTGTAGCGCCTGATGCCATGATAACTGGTAGATACCGAGCGAATTTTGTTGGTTTTTGGCTTCGTGCCCATAGGTTCCCGCCATACCACAACAACCTACATTCACATTTTCCAGTTTGGCACCCAAACAGGCAAAGATGGCGCTCCATTGCCCAGCGCTCGCCGGTAACTCGGTGGTTTCAGTACAGTGCCCAAGCAGATACCATGCCTCCCCCTCCGCTGTCGGCTGCTGTTCACGTGCCGCCAGCAAGGGTTGTAGCCACTCATGTACCAGCTGTACCTGGAAACTCCCCCGGCTATCGCCAAGAATTTCTTGATATTCATCGCGATAGCACAGTACCAACGCAGGGTCGACCCCCACCATCGGTAAGCCTAATTTGGCCACCCGGTTGAGGAAATCCGCGGTTTTACGTGCTGTTTTGGCAAAATGCGCCAAAAAGCCTTTGATATGTTGCGCTTTTCCATTTGGCGAGAAAGGCAGCAGCACCGGTTGGTAGCCCAATTTCTCAACCAGGCGAACAAAATCAGCCACCACCTGTGCATCGTAATAGCTGGTAAAGGGATCTTGCACCACCAGCACATACTGTTGGCGCTGTGCTTCACTCATCGCTTCTAACTGCTCCAGCGTGGTACTGACGGCACCATGGCCGGCAAGTTGCTGGCGCAACGTTGGGCTGGAAAGCAGCGGTAAATCCACCATACCGATCGTACGACGGCTCAGTTCACCCACCCACGGTTGTTTAAAGAAAAAATTAAACACTTTCGGCGCTTTGGCCATCAATGGGGTATAGCCTTCTACGCCAGCAACCATATAGTCACGCACCGGCCGTAAATAACGAGTGTGATAGAGCTGTAAAAAGCGTGAGCGGAAACTCGGTACGTCGATTTTAATCGGGCATTGCGTTGAACAGGCTTTGCAAGCCAAGCAACCTGACATGGCTTCTTTCACTTCATGGGAGAAGTCATACTCGCCTTTTGCCGCCTGCCAGGTGTTACGCGTTTTTTCGATCAATGAGCGGAAACTGAGTCGCTGTTGTGGCAACTGCTTTTCCAGGGCAAGTGGGTCACAGCCCTGCTCCGCCAGCAGACGCAACCATTCACGAACCATGGCAGCCCGCCCTTTCGGTGAGTGGATCCGGTTGCCAGTGATCTTCATTGATGGGCACATCGGGCTGTTAACATCGAAGTTAAAGCACAACCCATTACCGTTACACTCCATGGCACCACGGAACGAGAGACGGGTATCCAGCGGGATCTGGCGATCCAGTGTGCCGCGTTTCTGCGCATCCACTTTCATCATCGGGGCATCCACACCCAGTGGTGGGCAAATCTTGCCTGGGTTCAGGCGATTAAGCGGATCAAATGCCGCCTTAATGCGCCGTAGCTCTTGATAAAGCGTCTCACCAAAGAATGCCGGGCTGTATTCCGCCCGGAAACCTTTACCATGTTCCCCCCATAACAACCCACCATACTTGGCGGTCAGAGCGACTATTTGGTCAGATAACTGCTTCATTAACACTTCTTGTTGCGGGTCACACATGTCCAATGCCGGGCGCACATGTAACACACCCGCATCAACATGGCCGAACATGCCATAGCTCAGGTTATGGCTGTCGAGTAGTTGACGGAACTCACTAATATAATCCGCCAAATGCTGCGGGGGTACGCAAGTATCTTCGGCAAACGGGATGGGTTTAGCTTGCCCTTTAGCATTTCCCAGCAGCCCTACTGCCTTTTTGCGCATATTGTAAATACGCTCGATGCTACTGAGGTCACCGCATATCTGATAACCAATCACCCCAGACTGCTGCGTAGCGATCAATTCATCCAAGCGTTGACAGAGCGACGACACCTGGCTATCGATAATGGAGCTATCATCGCCAGCAAACTCGACGATGTTCAACCCCAGCATCTCTTTATCCACCACATTGGTGATCAACTCACTGACCGAATGCCAGACAATATCTTCACGGGCCAGATTGAGCACTTTAGAATCAATCGTTTCTACCGATAAGGCGTTGGCTTCCACCATAAACGGGGCATTACGCAGTGCGGAATCAAAAGAGTCATATTTTACGTTGACCAAACGGCGTACCTTCGGCAACGGGGTAATATCCAGCCGTGCTTCCGTAATAAATGCCAAGGTGCCTTCGGCCCCGGTGAGAATACGGGTCAGATCGAAGGTTTGCAGGTCGTCGCTCAAAACGTGGCGCAAATCGTAGCCAGTAAGGAAGCGATTAAGTTTGGGGAATTTTTCTAAAATCAAGGCGCGCTGCTCACGGCAACGGTTTAGCACGGTATTATAGATACGCCCTTCGGGTGTCTCTTCCTGGGCAATGGTTTCAGCCAACAGGGTGGGCATCGCGCGGGTATCGATCATCTCCCCGCCCAACAATACTGCCCGCAACCCCAGCACGTGATCCGACGTTTTACCATAAACCAGTGATCCCTGGCCGGAAGCATCGGTATTGATCATCCCCCCCAGCGTGGCTCGGTTACTGGTGGATAATTCTGGCGAGAAAAAATAACCGAAGGGTCGCAGATACTGGTTAAGCTGGTCTTTGATCACCCCAGCTTCAACCCGGACCCAACCTTGCTCTGGGTTGATTTCCAGGATGCGGTTCATGTAGCGCGACATATCAACCACAATGCCACTGTTAAGGGATTGGCCGTTAGTACCGGTACCGCCGCCGCGTGGGCTGAAAGTCAGCGCTTTGAAACGCTCGTCCTCCGCCAAACGGGCCAGTAATGCCACATCTGCCGTTGAACGGGGGAACAGCACTGCATCAGGTAATAATTGATAGATACTGTTGTCCGTTGCCATCGTTAGGCGATCCGCATAACTGGTGGCCATATCGCCGCTGAATCCGTTCTGTTTTAGCGCTGCTAAAAAATCGACTACCGGTTGAACGATGCCGGGTGACTGGGAAATCTGTGGGATCATTCGCTTTTTTGACCCTGTCTGTTTTTTAATTGCATGATGATAACCAACTGCATGGGTGCAGGTGGCAACGAAATAAATTGGGGAATACGCCTATATTCACAATTCCCCCTATTTTTTATGGTCAGTAAAAACTAACATACTTCATTTCGTGAACGCATTCACATTATCATAAAGTGAGAGCAACAGAAGCGGTCGCCGTTAAGCGCTCTGCCAACTGTGAAAATTGCTGCAAATGCACCATGATGAAAGCGTAAAGGTTTTAACTGAAACAGGATGAAAATGCATTCATGACACAACTGCAACGCCGATACGATTTACCCACGATTATTTTTGGTGTGTTGTTTATCGCCATTATGATTCTTGCCAGTTTTTGGGTAGTGCAACCGTTTATTCTTGGCTTTGCCTGGGCCAGCATGGTGGTGATTGCCACTTGGCCGCTGTTGATTAAGCTACAACGTATGCTCTGGGGTCGCCGCTCCCTCGCCGTAGTGGTGATGACCATCCTACTGCTTTTACTGTTTGTTCTCCCTATTGCACTTTTGGTTAGCAGTGTGGTGGATAACAGCGCCCCACTCCTGGAGTGGGTGAATACCCCCAGTAAAGTCAATATTCCTGAATTAGCCTGGTTACGCGATATTCCGCTGATCGGGGAGCGTGTATATAGCAGCTATCATCTGTCAATCAATACAGGTGGCAGCGCATTGATTGCTAAAGTGCAACCTTACCTCGGTCAGACAGCCACCTGGTTTGTCACCCAGGCAGCTCATATTGGCCGTTTCCTGATGCACTGCGTGTTGATGGTGTTATTCAGTGCCTTGTTGTATGCCCGAGGGGAACAGGTTGGTATGGCGATTCGCCACTTTGCCGTGCGTCTTGGTGCTGCCAGAGGTGATGCCGCCGTAGTACTCGCCGGGCAAGCTATCCGCGCCGTGGCTCTCGGGGTGGTTGTAACCGCATTGGTACAATCAGTGCTAGGAGGCATTGGTTTAGCGATTGCCGGTATTCCCGCCGCGACCTTGCTGTCAGTATTGATGTTTATATTTTGTGTTGCTCAATTGGGGCCATTATTGGTCTTAATCCCTGCCATTATCTGGCTGTATTGGAGTGGCGATACCACTTGGGGGACAGTGTTGTTGATCTGGAGTTGTGTGGTGGGCACCCTAGACAACGTCCTCCGCCCAGCATTGATCCGCATGGGTGCCGACCTGCCATTGATTCTGATTCTTTCCGGCGTTATCGGCGGTTTACTGGCCTTTGGTATGATTGGTCTGTTTATTGGCCCGGTGGTTCTGGCGGTCTCTTATCGCCTGACCAGCGCCTGGGTTAATGAAGCACCAGAGCCGATTACTGCGCCAATGGATGCCGAAAAAGAGCCTGAACAGCAATAAATAGCGCCAACAATAAATGTCAAACGCCGCCACATCCCGTGACGGCTTTCAGATCGCTGACAAAGCCCTGACCATTGGTCAGGGCTGTGATCTAATAACATCAGTGCAATAAATGGACTGTTCTCCATGCTCAAAGAACCGTCTGCCCATCACATGACTCACACCGAAAAAGTTCCTTACGCTTCTACCCTTAGCCAGAACTGTAGCAACCACTTCAACCACAGCGTCATCTTCCAGCAGATTTTTAACCACATCGTCGGACAGGCTCTCAGCCGTGGCCAATATTTATAGGAAGGTCAGCCCAAAAAATATTTCAGCATGACTATAACCGTGAGCGTTACCTATACTCAACAGCATGAAACTGAAAAGGAATACACCATGATACAGCGTCCTGAACTGATTCAGCCGCTCAGGAAGCGGATATGGCAGCATTGGAACAACTGCTGGCTCATTGGCAGCACACCATAAAGCGAATGGCCAAAACACAATGCGCCGAAGGCGATTCCAAGAAGAAACCTGGTCTGGAAAAATTCTGGTAATTTGCGCCCCGCCGGCCTCTACGGGTGGCCACAAACGCTTCACTTTGCTTCCCCCGTCAAAGGATGTTGAACATGATAATGAATCACAAAAAAACGCTTTTGCTGATGATCATCCTGCTGGCTGTGGGGCTTTTCACACTTTTCCCGCCAGCGGAGTACCTGAATCTGGCAGTATTGAAAAGTCATCAGGCGAGGTTGAATGGCTGGGTAGCAGAGAAACCCTGGCTGGTCGGTGGCGTCTTTTTCCTATTGTATGTGCTGTTTACCGCGCTCTCTGTACCGGGTGCTGTACTGATGACGTTACTTGCCGGGGCCTTGTTTGGCCTGATGCAAGGCACCGTACTGGTTTCCTTTGCCTCAACCCTGGGGGCAACACTGGCCATGTTGATCAGCCGTTTTCTGCTTCGTGATTGGGTACAGCGGCGTTTTCAGCATCGGCTTGGGGTCATTGATAAAGGGATCGTGCAGGATGGGGCTTTCTACCTGTTCGCATTGCGGCTGGTGCCGGTTTTCCCCTTCTTCCTGATCAATCTGGCGATGGGGGTAACCCGCCTGCCAGCACCAACCTTCTGGTGGGTCAGCCAATTGGGCATGTTGCCAGGGACGCTGGTCTATGTGAATGCAGGCCGCGAGCTGGCGCAGATCACCTCTCTGGCGGGGATTATCTCGCCGGGGTTGCTCGGGGCATTTGCATTGCTCGGTCTGTTACCCCTGATTTCCCGTAGTGCATTGAAGGTGTTTAAACGCCGTCAACTGTTGGCCGGTTGGCGTAAACCGGCACACTTTGATCGGAATCTGGTGGTGATCGGTGCAGGTTCCGGCGGTCTGGTCTCGGCTTATATCGCGGCAGCCGTCAAGGCAAAAGTGACGCTGATTGAAAAAGGTGACATGGGTGGAGACTGCCTGAATACCGGGTGTGTGCCTTCAAAGGCGTTAATTCGTGCAGCCCGTTTGGCAAACGATCTGAAACATGCTGAGCAACTGGGTTTCCGCCATGTCTCCGGTCAGGTCGATTTTGCTGCGGTGATGGCGCAGGTCCAACAGGTTATCCAACGTATCGAACCTCATGATTCTGTTGAGCGTTATTCTCAACTCGGCGTAGAGGTGATCCAGGGAAAAGCGACAGTGACCTCCCCCTGGAGCGTGGAGGTCAACGGACAGCACCTGAGTACTCGCTCGATGGTGATTGCAACCGGTGCCAGACCTGTCATCCCGGATATTCCTGGCCTGGAACAGGTTGATGCCTTGACGACCGACACGATTTGGTCACTGCGTGAACAACCCCAACGGTTATTAATCCTCGGGGGCGGCCCTATCGGGTGTGAGTTGGCGCAGGCATTTCAGCGCCTGGGGTGCGCGGTCACGCTAGTTGAACGGGGGGATCGGGTGCTAAAGCGCGAGGACCACGAGGCCAGTGAAGCCGTGATGCAGGCACTGCGAGCCGATGGCGTGGATCTACGCCTGCTGCATCATGCGGTGCGCTTTGAGACAAACGCAGGCAAGCATCAGTTCATCTGCCATAGTCAGGCCGATGCCACGGAAGTCTCTCTGCCCTTTGATCGCGTGCTGCTGGCATTGGGTCGCGTGGCTAATGTGAGTGGATTTGGCCTGGAGACGCTCTCCCTGGTTGTCAGGGAAAATGGTACCCTGGAAACCGATGAATATCTGGCTACCCGGTTTCCGCACATTTTTGCCGTAGGGGATGTCACTGGCCCCTATCAGTTTACGCACGCCTCGGCGCATCAGGCCTGGTATGCCGCTGTCAATGGCCTGTTTGGCCAGATAAAACGCTTTAAAGTGGATTATCGACTAATGCCTTGGGCGACCTTTACCGATCCCGAAGTCGCCCGGGTTGGATTAAATGAACAGGAAGCCAGACGGCTAGGCATTGCTTATGAGCTTACCCGGTTTGAACTCAGTGAACTTGATCGGGCCATCACCGAAAACGCGGCGCATGGCTATATACAGGTGTTAACCGAGCCAGGTCATGACCGTATTCTGGGGGTGACGGTGGTGGGTGAACAGGCCGGCGAACTGATCACGGAATATGTCGCCGCCATGAAGCACGGCTATGGGTTAAACAAGATATTGGCGACCATCCATATTTATCCTACGCTGAGTGAGGCTAATAAATACGTTGCAGGTGCATGGAAAAAGGCCCACACACCGCCATGGTTAATGCAGTGGCTGGCACGTTTTCATCGTTGGCGTTTGGGGGGGAAGGCCTGATGGCTGCAGCGTTCGATATCCTGTTGCTCGGTGCAGGGCATGCACATGTGGTGGTGTTGCGTCAGTGGGCAGCCCATTCTATCAAGGCAAGGCGCATCGCCTTGCTTTCTCCATCCCCCTATGCGTGGTACTCCGGTATGCTGCCGGGATTATTGGCCGGGCACTATCGACCGGAACAGTGCCGTATTCATTTGCCCCCTCTTTGTCGGGCTGCGGGGGTGGAGTTTATCCAAGGCACGCTGGATATACTGGAGGCTGACAGAAAAAGAGTCAGGTTGACAGACGAAACCTGGCTGCAAGGGCAGTGGTTATCAGTTAATACCGGTTCAATACCCCGGTTACCCGAGTGTCAACGCTCATCCATCGAGATATGTCCGGTGAAACCCTTTGCCGATTTTCTGCTGACAGTGGAGCGGTGGCAGAAAAATCCCGAACCTGTGGCGATCATCGGTGGCGGCGCAGCTGGCGTGGAGTTAGCCCTGGCACTGGTGCATCAGACCCCCTCTTTAGCACTGTTTTGTGGCGGTACTCTGCTTCGCGGTCACCCCCCCTCGCTACGGACACGAGCGCTGCGTCATCTGCGCCAAAGGGGTATTCAGGTGCATGAGCACTGTACTGCTGATACCCTTGCCGGAGACAAGTTGATGAGCGGAAAGCAGGCGGTGTGGCAGGGAAACAGGGTGATCATGGCAACCGGGCCGGCACCATTAGCCTGGTGGCAGAGTTCGGGGCTGCAGTGTGATCGGCAAGGCTTTATTCAGAGCTCTGCCACGCTACAAAGCCCCTCTCATCCCCATGTTTTTGTCACTGGAGATTGCGCAGCAATCCCCAATACCCCCAAAAACGGCGTATATGCGGTACGCCAGGGAGAGGTTTTGGCAAATAATCTGAAACGTCTGTTCACTCGGCAACCCCTTGTCCGCTTTAAACCCGCCACCTCGGCATTGGCACTCTTGGCTGACGGGCAAGGAGGCGCACTGATGAGTTGGGGGCCGCTGACTGGCGAAGGGCGTTGGGCGGGGCGGTGGAAGGATTTTCTCGACCGACGGTTTATCCGGCATCACAGCGTCGACGAATTGATATGAGGAAAGAGTATAAAATGAGGTTGATGAGGCAACTACAAAGCGTAAGTGTAATCGTGATGTTGATGTTCGGCTGGACCTTTCAGGCAACAGCGGAAACGTCTCATTGGGAACGGCTCAAACAACAGGCACAAGGACAAACGGTCTATCTTAATGCCTGGGGTGGCGATGCTGCTGCCAATGCCTATTTACGTTGGGTGGCGATAGAAATGCAACAACAGTACGCCATTACCCTGAAGCTGGTTCCTCTCTCTGACACTGCGGATGCCGTGCGGCGCATACAGGCAGAGGCAGCAGCAGGTCGGCGCGAAAAAGGCTCCGTCGATCTGCTCTGGCTGAATGGTGAAAACTTCAAAACTCTGAAAATGGAAGGGTTATTGTCTACCGACTGGGCTGAGCAATTGCCCAATTGGCAGTATGTCGATACCACGCTGCCGGTACGGGAGGATTTTTCCATCCCCACTGAGGGGGCTGAGTCTCCTTGGGGCAAAGCACAACTGATGTTGATTGCCGATAGTCAGCGTGTGGCAACACCACCCAGCGATCCCGCCAGTCTGCTGGCATTAGCACGCGCGCATCCCGGCCAGTTGACCTACCCTCGCCCACCGGATTTTATTGGAACGGCTTTTCTAAAGCAGTTGTTGCTATCACTAACCACAACACCCAAGGCATTCACCACGCCTCCACAGCCAGAACAATTTGCCACACTCACAGCCCCGTTGTGGCACTACCTTGACCAACTCCATCCGTTACTGTGGCGTCAGGGCAAAGACTTCCCGGCCTCTGCTGCACAGATTGATCGCCTGTTGGCGGATGGTGTGGTCAGGCTCTCTATGACGTTCAATCCAGCACATGTTGCCAACCTGATTGCCGGTGGACAACTTCCTGACAGTGCCTATGCCTTTGGTTTTCAGCAAGGGATGCTGGGTAACGTCCATTTCGTGGCTATCCCTTTTAATGCCAACGCCAAAGCGGGAGCCCAGGTCGTGGCCAACTTTCTTCTTTCCCCACAGGCACAACTGCGCAAAGCTGACCCTCAGGTCTGGGGCGATCCGACTGTCCTCGATCCTCATAAACTTCCTCTGCACTGGCAAGCCGAACTGGAGAGAAACCAGCCCGGCACTCAAGCGTCGGTGCCTGTTTTGGCTGAGCCCGATTCAGCCTGGATTGCAGCATTGGAGGCTGAATGGTTGAAACGGTACGGTGTACGTTGAAACCTAGCCGTGCGTTGAGCGGCAAAGTGTTGGCCTGGAGTGGCGTAGGGGTAGTGTTTTTTCCTGTCTTGCCGGGGCTGGGTTTCATGTTGGAACCCACCCTCCATGGGCAGAATTGGGGGGCGTTCTGGCGTGATGGTCAATGGTTTCCGGCCATGCTGACCACCCTCATCTCTTCTACCATCGGCACGCTGGGTGCCCTGCTACTTTGCCTGTCCGTTGTGCTGGGGTTGTACCCAGGAGTTGGCTGGCAGCGCTACATGCGCAAATTGCCTGCGTTACTGGCGATACCACACGTGGCATTCGCGGCCGGAAGTCTGCTGCTTTTCTCCTCAACCGGATGGTTGGCTCGGCTGATGGCGGCAAGTGGTTGGGAAGCCCTGTATGATCCTTATGGCGTGGGCCTTGGTCTGACTCTCGCGCTGAAAGAGAGTTGGTTTTTATTATGGGTCGTCAGTGCCCAACTGAAGCAGACTGACTTACAGCCTCAATTGCTGATCATGCGCAGCCTCGGATATGGCCGCCTGCAAAGCAGTTGGCTGGTGTTGCTTCCCCAATTGCTGCCCTCCCTGGGGTGGGCGATAGTGGCCGTGCTGGCCTACAATATCTCAGTCGTCGATGTGGCGATTATCCTGGGGCCAGGTAATCCGCCCACATTAGCCGTGCTGACCTGGCAGTGGCTCAATGACGCTTCACCAGCCATCCAGGCCAAAGGCATGATTGCTGCGTTGCTACTGATTGCCCTGCTCGCTGCACTTTCGTTGGCGGGGTATCTGCTGTGGCGGGTGTGGCGTAGCTGCCTGTTCCCACATTCTGGTCAGCGCTATCTGGCGTCTGGCACGCATGCACTCTCCTGGCTGGCAGATATGATGACCCTGATAGGGGGGATGGTATTGCTGATATTGTTGGTCTGGTCATTGGCCAGCAGCTGGTTTTACCCCGCTCTGTTACCACAACGCTGGTCATTGGTAGCCTGGCAGCTCACCGACTTGACCCCACTTTTGACAGCCCTGATGCTGGGGATCGCGACCAGCCTCTGTGCACTAGTGATGGTCGTTTTCTGGCTTGAATGGGGAACTCCGCGCTACGGTTTCTTTCTGTGGCTACCTCTCTTGCTGCCTGCATTGCCGTTGGTGATAGGCCAATACGGTGTGTTATTGCGCTGGGGCTGGGATGGCACGTTTATTGCCGTGGCATGGAGTCATTTGCTCTGGATGATCCCGTATATGTTACTGGTTCTAACTCCGGCCTACCGTCAGGTTGAACCCCGTCTCCTGCTATCAGCGCGCTCTCTGGGGCTACCTGCCTGGCAGGTTTTATTGTGGGTGAAGTGGCCATCATTATTGCGCCCCTTCCTCTCCGCTTGGGCGATTGGTTTTTCCGTCAGTATTGCCCAATATTTGCCCACACTTTATGCCGGTGCGGGCCGTTTTGTTACCGTAACCACTGAGGCCGTCGCCCTGAGCAGTGGTGGCGATCCCCGAACGCTGGCCGTTCAGGCCTTGCTGCAATTTTTCTTACCCGCCATGGTATTTCTGGTTGCTGTTTTGTCCGGCCTGCTGGCTGGTTACTATCGACAAGGATTACGCTGATATGCTGTCTGCTCGTGCGGTTACGCTCACCCGCTCAACACATCCGTTGTTGCAAAATATCAGTTTCGATGTGCCTTCCGGTCACATCGTGACCCTGATGGGGCCTTCAGGCACAGGAAAATCAACATTGCTCAGTTGGATGATAGGTGAACTCCCGCCTGCCTTTGGCGCGGAGGGCGAGTTATGGTTGAACGGGACTCGTCGGGATCTACGCCCGACAGAGCAGCGGCGCATCGGTATCCTCTTTCAGGATGATTTACTGTTTCCGCATTTGAGTGTCGGGCAAAACCTGGCTCTGGCGCTACCCGCTACTATGACAGGTAAAGATCAACGCAAACAATATATTGAACGCCAACTGGATGAGACGGAATTGGCAGGATTTTATACCCGGGATCCGGCAACGTTATCCGGTGGGCAACGTGCCCGGGTCAGCTTGTTGCGTGCCCTGCTGGCTGAACCGGAAGCGTTGTTACTCGATGAGCCGTTCAGCCGATTGGATATTCATCTGCGCGCACGATTTCGTCAGTTTGTTTTTGAACACATTGCATGCAAGGGTATACCGGCGGTGCTGGTGACTCATGATGCTCAGGATATCCCTCCTAATGGAAAGGTCATCCTACTAGGAGAAAGTCACCATGTTTGATCGTTACCTGCTGGAAAAGAGTAAAAAAGTACGTGAAACCGTCGCTAGAAAGTTTCAACGGATGGGGGTAAAAGCCGATCAGATCACCTGGCTGGGGTTTATACTGGGCTTGTGCGCGCCTCTTTTAATTGTTTCTCATGCATACTATTGGGCACTATTGTTTATCGTACTGAACCGACTGGCCGATACACTCGATGGTGCCCTGGCAAGATTAAACGGCCCAACCGATCGGGGAGCCTTTTTGGATATTACCCTGGATTTTTTATTCTATTCCTCCATTCCGCTGGGCTTTGCCTTTGCCGACCCCACTAACAATGCTCTCTCCGCCAGCGTCTTGATCTACAGTTTTATTGGTACCGGTTGCAGTTTTCTCGCGTTTGCTGTTATCGCCGAGAAACGCGCTATTGCCAGCAGCGCTTATCCTAACAAAGGGTTTTATTATCTGGGGGGCTTAACGGAGAGCAGTGAAACCCTGTTGCTGTTTGTATTAATGTGCCTGCTACCTGAGCACTTCTCCTGGCTGGCCTATGGCTTTGCCGCCTTGTGTGCCATCACCACCGTCACGAGGATAATGGCTGGGCTCACACTCTTTTCATCCAAAAGCACGGACGGATAACCCAAGATGATAAGAAGGGCTTCGTCAACAGCCTGTAAGCCGCCACATCCCGTGACGGCTTTTTGATCTCAACGCACCAACAACTAGCTTCTCTGCGCTAAACGTACCCAGGTTTGCACCACCGTATCGGGATTGAGGGATAAACCATCGATGCCCTGGTCCATCGAATCACCATAGAAAGCAGTGCGTTAATCACACCTTTGCATTCATCAAACAATTCAGAAACCGCACCGGAGTCTCGCTCCTGCCCCGACGTTAACTGGGTCATATCGTTAGAACCGATAGAGAAAATACAGCGTCTTTTGCTCTTACTACAGCGACTGTGTTATTTGATACGTAGTTTTTTTGAACACTGTCCGTGGCGTTTTTTATCCGCATCAATCAGCAGAGCCTGCTCTCTACAGTTGAATTCGGCGGTTTTTAGGTTATTGTGAGCAACATCACTTCCCGGTACTTCTACCGTCGCGAAGAACAGCTTTCAGAGAAAACCATGCAAAAAACAGATGAACTGCGGACTACGCGCATCGACAGCCTTATCACGCCAAAATCACTGGCTGAAAAATTACCCATCACACCCTCAGTCGCACAATGCGTGACAATGTCACGTGAAGCTATCGGAAAAATCCTGACAGGTGAAGATAAACGCTTGCTGGTGGTGATTGGCCCTTGTTCCATCCATGACCTGGATGCCGCAACCGATTATGCTCATCGCCTGCATTCCCAGCGCCAGCATTATCAAGATCGCCTGGAAATCGTGATGCGTACCTATTTTGAGAAACCACGCACCGTAATCGGCTGGAAAGGGCTGATATCCGACCCTGGCCTGGATGGCAGTTATCAGGTTAACCGTGGGATTGAAATGGCCCGTAAGCTGCTGCTGGAAGTGAACCAGCTTGGCCTACCGACCGCCACGGAGTTCTTGGATATGGTGACCGGGCAGTATATTGCCGACCTGATCAGTTGGGGAGCTATCGGGGCCAGAACCACGGAAAGCCAGATCCACCGTGAAATGGCCTCAGCACTCTCCTGCCCGGTAGGTTTTAAAAATGGTACCGATGGCAATACCCGAATCGCCATTGACGCCATCCGCGCCGCTCGCGCCGGGCATCTATTTCTATCACCCGATAAACAGGGACAAATGACGATTTATCAAACCAGCGGTAACCCTTACGGCCACATCATTATGCGTGGTGGTAAAAAACCGAATTATCATGCCGAAGATATTGTTGCCGCTTGTGATAGTCTGCGCGAATTCGATCTCCCTGAGCAGTTAGTGATTGATTTCAGTCACGGCAATTGCCAGAAATTACACCGTCGCCAATTGGATGTCGCTGAAGATATCTGCCAACAAATTCGCGCCGGCTCAATGGCAGTCGCCGGGGTCATGGCAGAAAGTTTTCTGGTGGAAGGAACACAAAAAGTCGTGTCTGGTCATGCATTGACTTATGGTCAGTCCATCACTGACCCCTGCCTGAGTTGGTCTGATAGCGAGCGGTTGCTGGCTATGCTAGCTGATGCGGTAGATAGCCGTTTCTGATCCAGGGCAGAAAAAGACACAACCTTAAGCGCAACTTGAATGATGATGGATACGTACCTTCTACCCAGTAATAAGTCAGAAGTTGCTATCCATCAAATGCGACGTGCTTGCCAGTACACTTTACGCCAATAGCTATTATTCAATGACGACCGCGTCACGCCTCTGCTGGTTGACGCATGAATAAATTGATCATCGGTATCATAAATACCCACATGCAATCCATTCTCACCACTGCCGGTTTTGAAAAATACCAAGTCACCCGGTAGCAGCTCATCACGAGAAACTTTAGTTCCTAACTCCGTTTGCTGCTCGGTAGAACGCGGCAATTGCATATCAAAGCGATCACGGAAAGTACGGTAAACAAAACCGGAGCAATCAACACCATTACGATCCAAGCCCCCATAGCGATACGGGGTACCATTCCATTGATTCAATTGTTCATTGAGTTTTGCCACCACCACTATCGAGTCTGATAAACGGCCACTCGGTGGCGGTGCCTGGCTACTGCAACCAGCAAGAATTAAACAAGCCAATAAAAACCATATGCGCATCGCATTGTTCTCTTCACTGATACATTGCCGGATTTATACTGCCCAAGTCTTACCCTGAGCCCCGATATACAACGGATTATTTCTGGCTAATTTATCTCTGAGTATAACCAAAAGCAAATTTTGCAAGAAATATATCTGCTGTTATTTAAACAGCAGATATCAATAGTAACAAAAGGAATTTGTTTATTTAGGGTGAGATCCTACCGGGCTTCGGCTATTAATCAACCAGACGCCAAATAGAATAAGTAACGTGCCCAGCGTTTTAAACAATGTCACTGGCTCATTAAACCAAGGTAGAAGCACCGCACCGAAATAAACTAAGGCATAACTGACGCTCAATAACGGATAAGCCCGGTTTAACGGCAGATAACGCAAGGCAAAGAACCAACATAACATCGACAAAGCATAGGCAAAGATCCCGCCAGCTACTGCCAGCAAGACTAACCAATATTGCTGCAAAAATGATAATGTCATTTCAGCGAGAGATAATAATGGGATCTGGGTCATCCCCCACTTCATTAGCAACTGTGCCAACGTCACCAAGAGGACGCTGGCAGCCCCCCATAGGTAACCTTTCATAAATCAAGGCTCATCAGTAATATCCCCAGCATGATAGATGCGACACCACACCAATGACGTGGTGTCGTCGGCTCATTAAACAGCCAGCGTGCCGCCAACGTCACCAGCACAAAATTAAAGCTGATCATCGGATAAGCCAAGCTGAGTGGCAAACGCTGTAACACATTAAGCCAAAACAACATCCCCAGGCCCAGAAAAACAATAGCCGCAGCCAGCCAGCGCAAAGTCACTGCCAACCGCCGTTCAGAGACCAGTTGCCAGGACTGTGCTGCCTGCTTCTGGCATAATTGCCCAGCGCAAGTCAGCAGGCAGACCAGGATCACTAAAAAATAAGCCATCAGGGTTGCTGCTTATACCATAACAAAGCCAGACGGTGCGTCGTAGTTACACTATCGGGCTTGGGTAGGCTGGGGGATACCTGCTCATTGCGGGAAAGCTGTAGTACCAAGGCAACCGCCCCTTGCTTACGCGCCTGTGCCAACCACTGGGGGAAATCCTGCTCACTGACGTAATGGTCGCGTGCATCAGCATAACTCAACCCGTAAGTCACCTCGTCTTTCGCGCTAAACATCAGTATGTCGCTACGCTTCAGCTCCCAAGCCAGGCTGGCAGCCACGCCGACGTTATCAGCAAGCACAAACTTGCTCTCTCGTAGAGGAGTCATATTGGCAGCAATAAACTCTTGCGGTTGTTTCGAGTTAATCACTTGCTGCGGAATGCTATAACCAATTAATAAACACAGCACCACCGGGCATGCTGCCGCCCAAGGCCAATAACGGGCATTACCACGGGTAGAAACGACCGCAAACAACAACCAACTGGCAAAAGCGATCACGCCTAGGACGATTTTTGGCCACTCTTCAGAAGAAAACGGATTTACATTCGGTAGCCAACCTGACGCCAATACCAACAAGGCAAGAATGCCGACTACACCAAATAACCCATTGATAATGGCATTCGCCTTGAATACCCCACGGCGCAATTGAGCCATACAATCATCAGCATAAGCTGCCATCAGCAATGCCAGCGGTGCCATGCAAGATAGGATATAAGTCAGCAGTTTGCCTTTAGCGATACTGAAAAACAGTATCGGCATTACTACCCAACTGAGTAAAAAGAATAACTCAGGAGCGCGAACACGTTCACGCCAACCTTTCAATAATGAGCCCGGTAATAACGCTACCCAAGGCAGCACACCGGCAATCAGAACTGGAATGTAATACCAGAATGGCGCTTTATGCTGTGCATTCTCCTCAACAAAACGCTGAATATGCTCTATCCAGAAAAAGTAATGCCAGTAATCCGGCTCACGCTGCGCCACTGCCAATGCCCACGGCAAACTAAGTAGCACCGCGACCACCACAGCGATCGGACCATAACTGAATAGCTCTTTAAATTTCCGTTGCTGAATAACAATCGGGATAACCGCAATCACCGGTACCGCCAGGGCTAGAAACCCTTTGGTCATAAAGCCCATACCACAAGCCAGACCCAGCAAAATAAAGCCACCCAGCTTACCTTTTTTGCTGGTTGCGTTCTGTGCCAAATAATAACTGACCATCGCCGCAGTCAGCCACAATGCGATCATCGGATCAAGCGCACTGTAGGTTCCGATACCGAAAACCAAGAACATCGACAAGAAAATCAGGGCTGCCAAACTGGCTCTACGGGCGTTTTTCCACATCAGCCAGGCTAAGGCAAAGACCAATAGCGCGGTCAGAGCAGTACTCAATGCTGAAGCAAAACGGACAGAAAAATTGTTGTCACCAAATAGCCACTGGCTGATATTGTTAAACCAGTAACCTGCTACCGGTTTTTCAAAATAGCGCAAGCCAAGCAAATTGGGCACCACCCAATCACCTTTTGCCAACATTTCACGGCTAATTTCTGCATAACGGGTTTCATCCGGCTGCCAGAGTTGGCGCCCGTTAAGCGGGATCAAATAAACTAAAACAAAAAAAATGGCTAAGATGATAGCCCAGGTTCCTTTCAGCGCTTTCATTGAAACGTCTTTCCTATATTTCCGTTTGACAACCTAGCCAACCTTCACGGCCAGGAAACGGCGCACGGGTTATATAACCTAACGGCAGTGATGCGGTATCTTGCGGTAATAAGTTGCTGAGCGGGCAGAATTCAATCTCTTGCTGTCTGGCACGCTGTAATAACTGTTCAAACATGGCTGACTGCGACATCCCCTCGACTTCAGCATGAATGGTATACACCGGCACGCCCGCATCATTTTCAATGGCACGCAAAATGTAATCATTAAAATCTGCCATGCTGACGTCACGCCCTATCACTTCATCAAAGGTAGGGAGAGTAACGGGAATTTGTACCGTCCCGTGCTGCCCATTGGCTAATAATGGACGGAACGGATGGGTGCCACGGCAATCACTGTTGTACTGAAAAGCAAATTCTTGTTTCACCTCAACCACCCGCTGGTCAGCTCGCCACCCGGCCACCGCAGAACAGCTAACCGGTTGGCCGATGCAAGCGACCAAGGCATCAACCCCTAACTGAATCTGACGAGCCAATTCGGCTTCTGACCAACGAGCGACACGCGCCTGCCAGCCTTGATGGTCCCAGGCATGCAGCCCCACTTCATGACCAGCTACCACGGTACGCTTGATAACCGGCCCTTGGGTTTTGGCAATAATCCGCCCTGGCCAGGCAGTGCCTGCCAATAGAATATCCCAGCCATACAGCGAGGCCGCATTGGAACGCAACATTTTTAGCAGGAATTGAGGCCGAAGCAGGCGCCACAAATGGCGCCCCATGTTGTCTGGCCCGACACTGAAGAAGAAACTGGCCTGAATACCATAATTATTAAACAGTTCCAGTAGTCGCGGTACCCCATCACGGGTACCGCTAAAGGTATCTACATCAACGCGTAGGCCAACCTTCTTCATGCATCATTACCTTCCGTTACCGTAGTACGCAGGAAATAGTCCAGCGTATCGGCAACGGTTTGCTGCATGGCAATCGTTGGCTGCCAGTCCAGCAAACGGCGAGCGTTTTTGATGCTTGGAGTACGGTGTTCAACGTCCTGATAGCCTTTACCGTAATAAGCGCTACTCTCTATATCCTTAAACCCGGCAAAAGGTGGGAAATTGCCGCGCAGTGGATGCGCGTTAAAGCTAGCCAACAACATTTCCGCCAATTCACGAATACTCGCTTCGTTAGCCGGGTTGCCGATGTTGATAATTTGTCCATCACACTGACCATCACGGTTTTCAATAATGCGGTACAACGCTTCAATACCGTCATTGATATCAGTAAAGCAACGTTTCTGCTCACCACCGTCCACCAGTTTAATCGGTGAACCTTCAACCAGATTAAGGATCAACTGAGTGATCGCACGGGAAGAACCGATACGTGCGGCATCCAGGTTATCTAAACGTGGGCCCATCCAGTTAAATGGACGGAATAACGTGAACTTCAACCCTTCTTTGACACCATAAGCCCAGATGACACGATCCAGCAATTGCTTGGAAACCGAGTAAATCCAACGCTGCTTGTTGATCGGCCCAACGATGAGACGCGAATTGTCCTCATCAAACTCTTTGTCATCACACATACCGTAAACTTCGGATGTGGATGGGAAGATAATGCGTTTGTTGTATTTCACGCAGTCACGGACGATTTTCAGGTTCTCTTCAAAATCCAGTTCGAAAACACGTAGCGGGTTACGGGTATACTCAATCGGCGTAGCAATAGCTACCAGTGGCAATATCACATCACATTTCTTGATGTGATATTCGATCCACTCCGAGTGAATACTGATATCCCCTTCCACAAAGTGGAAACGTGGGTTATCCAGGAAACGGCTGATAGCATCAGAACCGATATCCAGGCCGTAAATATCATACTGATCTTCACGCAGCAAACGCTCGGTCAAGTGATTACCAATAAAGCCATTAACCCCGAGGATCAGTACACGTGTTCTACGCTTCTTGGTAACACTAGCCTTTGGTGACAAGTGGACATCAGTGACAATGCCCATTTCCAGCGCCAAGCGGCTACCCTGCACGTATAAACCGGACTCACTTTGCCCAGCGACGATTTCCAGTGCCCCTTCACCACAGGCAATAACCAACGGTGATGTGCTTAGCACTGTGCCAGGTTGTTTGTCATGTTGCATATTCAACACACGTGAACGCCAGACAATCAACTGCCGTTGCCCAAGATAGCTGAAGGCACCGGGATAGGGTTCGGTTACGGCACGCACCAGATTGTTGAGCTCACGGGCAGATTTATGCCACTGGATCTCACCGTCAGCCGCAGTACGGCGACCAAAATAACTGGCTTGCGCTTCGTTTTGCGGAGTAAAGATCGCCGTGCCGTTCTTCAGCTTAGGCAACTGCTCTGCCAAGACGACCTTAGCAGCTTCCAACACTTTCTTGTGAAGCGTCAAGGCGGTGTCATCTTCGGTAATGGTCACTTTATGCTGACCAACAATATCACCTGCATCTGGGCGCTTAACCATCTTGTGTAGCGTTGCCCCGGTTTCCGTTTCCCCGTTCAATACGGCCCAATTAATGGGTACACGACCACGATATTTTGGCAACAGTGAACCATGCAGATTCAAGCCACCTTGCGGGGCCAGAGAGAGGATCTCCTCCCCCAGCATGTTGCGGTAATAAAAAGAGAAAATAATATCTGGCTGCAGTTCACGTATACGTTCGACCCACAGCGGGTGATTCACATCTTCTGGTGCATAGACAGGCAGATCAAGCTCCGCCCCTTGACGCGCTACAGAGGAGAAGAAGTTGTTCTCACCAGGATCATCGGTATGTGTAAAAACAGCCTGCACATCATAGCCCGCTTCAGTGACTGCTTTTAAGCCGGCACAGCCGATATCGTGGTAAGCAAATACAATGGCTTTCATCTTTCTTCTTCCTGAGTATTTTGGGCCTGCTTAGCACCGACTACTTTCTGAACAAAATAACGTGGGCGAGCACGAACATCGTTATAAATACGACCGATATACTCCCCCAGCAATCCCATACCGATAAACTGTGCACCAATAAAGGTAAACAGCACGGCAAACAGGGTGAATACACCGCCAACGGCCCAATCCGGGCCTAAAATCAAGCGCAGTACCAGCAACAATATCGCCAACACAAACCCGGACAACGCAATCACACTACCGACAACACTAAGCAAACGCAGTGGTGTGGTGGTCAGGCTGGTCACCAGGTCATACATGAGATTAATCAGCTTCATCAGGCTGTATTTGGATTCACCAAACTCACGCTCTGCATGGCTCACTTCAATCTCTGTTGTACAGCGCGCAAACGTATTCGCCAGAATCGGGATAAAGGTGCTGCGCTCATGGCAATGCAGCATTGCATCAATGATATGGCGACGATAAGCCCGCAACATGCAACCGTAATCCCCCATGGATTTACCGGTGGCTCGCTGGATCATCATATTAATCACACGCGAGGCCGTTTTGCGGAACCAAGAATCCTGACGGTTGGCACGCACCGTACCGACGACGTCATAGCCCTCTTCTGCCACACTAACCAACCGAGGAATTTCTTCTGGTGGATTTTGCAGGTCAGCATCCAGTGTGATCACCAGGTCACCACTGACCTGATTAAAACCCGCCATAATGGCAGAGTGCTGACCATAGTTACGATTGAGTAATACCGCGATAATACAGCTATCCGGCTGCTCCGCCGCTGCGGTCAGCATCTCGGCTGAGTTATCACTGCTACCATCATCAACCAAAATGATTTCATAGGGTTGTGATAATTGCTTACAGGCGGTGGTGGTGCGCTCCAGTAATGCAGGCAAACTTTCCTGCTCATTAAATACCGGTATCACCACCGACACTTTTTTAATCGGTTCAAAGCGAGACACGTGAAGACTCCAGAATAGAAAATAAGGCATTTACGACGCGGTCAACATCTGCTTCTGTCATATCCGGGAATAGCGGTAACGTGCATAAGCGCGCTGAATTCCACTCAGTATTCGGCAAAGAGAGATCTGGATAGCGTTCACGATAATATTTTTGCGTGTGGGCAGCGCGGAAATGCAAACCCGTCCCCACCCCCACCTCTTTCAAGCGCTCCATCAATTGATCACGCTCAATGCCACAACGTTGTGCATCAACACGGATCATAAACAGATGCCACGCATGATCATGGGGATAATCGGGCAACCCTAAAGGCTGAAATGGGGAATCTTTCAGTGCGCTGAGGTAGCGTTCAGCCAACACTTTGCGCCGCGCGTTAAGCTCAGGCAACCGAGCCAGTTGTACCACGGCAATGGCGGCATGGATATCAGAAAGGTTATATTTATAACCCGGTTCAATCACCTCGGCCTGTGGTTTACGCCCCTGCAATTGACGGTCAAAAGCATCAACAGCCAAGCCATGAAATTTCAAACAACGCAAGCGATCAGCCAGCGCATCGTTATCAGTGGCAATCAAGCCACCTTCAGCACAAGTCAGATTCTTGATGGCATGGAAAGAAAAAATCGCTGTGCCACGTGCGCCAACCCACTCCCCATTGAAACGCGTCCCCACTGCATGGGCGGCATCTTCGATCAAAGGGATATTATGGCGTTGGGCCACTTCGCGTAACGCCGCTATCGGTAGTGGCGCCCCCGCATAATGAACCGGGATAATGGCTTTAGTCCGTGCAGTAATGGCAGACTCAACATCCGCAGCGCTAACCATCAACGTATCGTGATCCACATCGATCATCACCGGCGTTGCGCCAAGCAGTTCGATCATATTGATGGTAGACACCCAGGTCTGGGAAGGGGTGATCACCTCATCGCCTGGCCCTATTCCTAATGCCATCAAGGTGATATGCATACCCGCAGTAGCGGAGCAGACAGCAATTGCGTGTTTACATCCAAACGTTTTGCAAAACTCACTTTCTAATTGCTGATTTTGCGGCCCGGTAGTGATCCAGCCGGAACGTAATACCTTTTCTACTGCCGCAATCTCTTCATCACCAATCGCTGGGCGCGAAAAAGGTAGAAATTGATCCATAATTAAACCCCAAACATCTCAAAAATTCGTTAAGCCACGGTAAAGCTCTAATGTTTAACAAGTGGTAAACATCAGAGAGTGATCCCAGATAGATCGAACAGGCTATTTTCAAGAAAGGAGCTAACTACCTGTATTACCGATAGATATCGCTAAAAATTTGAAAAATATTTTTATGCTATAATAATTATTTACTTAATTCTAGCTTAGAGCTTCCATCGTAGCACGAAACTCGAATCATTCAATATTAAATAGTTTTTTAACCGGGTTTTTCAGATACTCTTTAAATATATGCCCACACTTAAGTGACCTCAGTGCACAAGGATAACCAACGCCTAGTAATAGTTACAGCGCCTTGGCTATCAGCCAATTTTGATCACCTAACGCCTGTAGATGAAAATCAATACCATAAACATCGGATAATAACGCTGGCACCATCACTTCCTGCGCACGGCCCTGGGCCACCAAACGCCCCTGATATAGCAGCCATATCTGGTCTGCCTGCTGTAATGTATGGTTAAGGTCATGTGCACACACCAAGGCAGTACGGCCACTATGGCAAAGTTCACCTAGCAGCCTGTCCAGCGCCATTTTCTGAGCAATATCCAGGCTGTTGGTGGGTTCATCAAGTAGCAATAGTTGGCTTTGCGGATTCACCGTCGGCCAAACCTGCAGCAGTACCGCAACCAGACGAACACGTTGCCATTCCCCACCGGAAAGTTGTGTCAGCATACGCGGCAACTTATCCTCAAGTTTGAGGCTTTGTGTCAGGTAGCAAATCGCCTCTTCCAAATGACTTTCATCTGATCCAGTCGGTTGATGTAGTGCGAGGTATTGAAATACCGTCATCAGTGCCATTGGAGGTTGTTGCTGGCAAAGGTAAGCGCGGTATCTGGCCAGTTGATTGGCTGAATACTCATCGATTGGCACCCCTGATAAGCGGATTTCACCTACGCCCGGCAATATTCCCGCTAACCGTGCCAACAAGGTGCTTTTCCCTGCGCCATTTGGACCGACCAAATGGAGTTGTACCCCAGCGGCAATCTGCCCAGAAAAGGGGGTCAAACGCCCTGCCACACCCGCCTGACTCAATTGCAGCATATTCGTGATATTCCTTACGTCAACAGAGGTTGTTGGTTATGCCCGTTAACTTTTGCACCGTACCACTGGCTGGCTGGCTGGCATAGTTATCTGGCATAGTTATCTGGCATAGTTATCTGGCATAGTTATCTGGCATAGTTATCTGACATTTTTTGTCCCAATCAACAACCAGATAAATACCGGTGCGCCCAATGTCGCGGTCACCACACCGATAGGTAATTCTGATGAAAAAAGTACAACACGTGCGACCACATCAGCAGCCAATAGCACTCCAGCCCCGGCCAAAGCGCAACCCGGCAACAGGAAACGTTGGTTAGTCAACCCCGTCAAACGCAAAATATGCGGAATAACCAGCCCAACAAAACCAATAACGCCCGCTAAAGCCACGCTGGTACCGACCAGCCAACCAATAGCCAGCACGATAAGATTGCGCCAAAGGTGAATAGAAAGCCCCAACTGCCTGGCTTGTACCTCACCCAGTGCCATCATGTTTAACACCGAACCTTGCAAGCATAACCAGACCAGCACCGGTAACAGCAACAATAATAGCCACTTCTGCCGCCAATCCACTCCGCCAAATCCCCCCATCATCCAATACATCAATTGGCGCAGATCAAGGCTTGAGCTAAAATAAACCGCCCAGATCATCACTGCGCTGCATACCATCCCCAACGCAACCCCCACCAACAGCAAACGGGCATTGCTCAAGCGATGGCGCAAGGCAAAACCCAGCAGCAGAAAAGTCATGGTCAGCGCACCGCCAATGGCACTCAAACTCAGTAATATGACAGGGAGCAAGCCATGCCCCAACAGAACAGCCAGTACTAACGCCACACCAGCACCATTCGCCACCCCGAGTAAACCGGGTTCTGCCAACGGATTTTCAAACACTGCCTGCATCGCCGCTCCCGCTACTGCCAGACTCGCGCCGACCACCATCACCGCTAATGCACGTGGCAGACGCAACTGCCAAACAAATAGTTGGGCTGATTCACTGAACCACTGTGAGGGCCAGATCCAGATATCTCCCGCACTTAAGCTGAGAATAAAAACCACTAACATTGCCAGCATCAATAACAACAAATAACGCTTATCAAGGCGCTGCTGATTTTGTTGCAACCAAGTGAAGGTGTGATTGGTTGGTGTGTTATTTGGCGTGTGATTGGTTGGCATGTTATTGGCAGACGTGTTATTGGCAGACATAGCGCCAAGCTCCCAGTCCTCATATTTCCCATAAGAAAAAGGCCGCAGACGCGGCCTTTTTGGTTTAATCCAACTTACTCTTTCGGGTTCGCATTCTCAACCCGGCTTTTCAGTTTCTGACCCGGACGGAAGGTGACCACACGACGCGCCGTAATCGGAATGTCTTCACCGGTTTTCGGATTGCGTCCCGGACGTTGGTTTTTATCTCGCAAATCAAAATTACCAAAACCCGATAGTTTCACTTGTTCCCCATTCTCCAAAGCCCGACGGACTTCTTCAAAGAACAGTTCTACCAGGTCTTTGGCGTCCCGTTTGCTAAGCCCAAGCTTTTCAAACAGGTGTTCTGACATTTCAGCTTTAGTAAGCGCCATAGGTTCAATCCCTCAAGGATGCTTGGAACCGCTGTTTTAGCGCCTCTACACATTTCGCAACGGTAGAGGCAATCTCCTCTTCTTCCAGTGTACGGGCATTATCCTGCAATATCAGACTGATAGCCAAGCTCTTGTAACCCTCTGCTACGCCTTTGCCACGGTACACATCGAACAAGTTTACGCCAACTATCTGATTTACGCCAACTTTCTTGCACTCTGCCAAAATATCTTCTGCCGCGACGTTTTCAGCCACTACGACAGCAATATCACGGCGGTTTGCAGGGAAGCGGGAAACCTCACGCGCCTGAGGCACAGCGCGGGTCGCGACCTTGTTCCACTCCAGTTCAAATACCACTGTTCTGCCGTTAAGATCCAGTTTACGCTCAAGTTCTGGGTGAATTACACCGATGAAACCGATGCGCTCACCCTGCAAATAAATTGCAGCACTCTGCCCTGGATGTAATGCGGGATTGGCCTCCGATTTGAACTGAATGTCAGATAATTTACCTGTCAATTCTAATACAGATTCCAGATCGCCTTTTAAATCATAGAAGTCCACAGGCTTTCTTGCCAGATCCCAATGTTCTTCGTGTGTATGCCCAGCGATCACCCCTGCCAGCATGACATCCTGACGGATACCCAGATCAGCATGAGTATCAGGCACAAAGCGCAACCCGCTTTCAAACAGGCGTACACGTGTCTGTTGACGATTCTGGTTATATACCACCGCTGACAGCAACCCCGTCCACAACGAGAGACGCATTGCCGACATATCAACGGAAATAGGGCTTGGCAGGATCAGCACCTCTTCATTGGGGTGCAGTAATGCCTGCACTTTCGGATCAACAAAACTGTAAGTAATTGCTTCCTGGAAGCCATGATCCACCAACATGGTTTTCACGCGCTTCAAGTCCAGATCAGATTCACGATGCTGAGACATGACTAAATCGGCACGCACTGGCACATCGGGAATGTTGTTATAACCATAAATACGGGCAACTTCTTCCACCAGATCTTCTTCGATTTCCATATCAAAGCGCCAGCGTGGTGCAACCGCCAGCCAATTATCACCCTGCTCAGTTACCTGGCAACCCAAACGGCGCAAAATATCACTCACCTGATTGCTCGGCACCACATGACCAATCAAACGGTCAAGTTTTTCACGACGCAACAGGATGGAGGCGCGTTTTGGTAAGCTGTTTTCATCGGTAACATCAATCACCGGGCCGGCCTGACCACCGCAGATTTCGATAAGCAAGCTTGTTGCGCGTTCCATGGCTTTGTATTGCAATGCAGGATCCACGCCGCGCTCATAGCGGTGGGAAGCATCGGTATGCAGGCCATGACGACGCGCTCGGCCAGTAATGGCCAGTGGATTGAAAAAAGCACACTCCAGCAATACATCCTGCGTTTCATCATTCACACCAGAATGTTCGCCACCAAAGATACCGCCCATTGCCAGGGCTTTTTGATGATCGGCAATCACTAAGGTATCTGCGCTTAATTTGGCCTCGTTACCATCCAGCAGGCGCAAGGTTTCCCCAACACTTGCCATACGCACCACAATGCCACCTTCAATGCGATTCAAATCGAAGGCGTGCATCGGCTGACCTAACTCCATCAGTACATAGTTGGTAACATCCACCACTGCATCAATAGAACGAATACCACTGCGGCGCAGTTTTTCACGCATCCAAAGCGGTGAAGGTGCCTTTACGTTGATGCCCTTCACTACTCGACCGAGATAACGTGGACACGCCTGTGGCGCTTCTACACGGATTGGCAGCGTATCAGAAATTGTCGCAACCACCGGGCTCATCTCTGGCTCATTCAGCGGCAGTTGGTTCAATACGGCAACATCCCGCGCGACACCAATAATACCCAGGCAATCGGCACGATTTGGCGTCACACTGATTTCGATTGCGTTGTCATTCAGCTTTAAGTAATCACGAATATCCGTACCAATTGGCGCATCTTGCGGCAATTCAATGATGCCATCATGATCATCGGAGATCGCTAATTCGGAAAATGAACACAACATACCTTCAGACGGTTCGCCCCGTAACTTGGCGGCCTTGATTTTGAAATCACCTGGCAGCACCGCGCCCACGGTAGCCACCGCGACTTTAAGGCCAGTACGGCAATTAGGTGCCCCACAAACGATATCCAGCAGGCGTTCACCCCCGACATCCACTTTAGTGACACGCAGTTTATCGGCATTAGGATGCTGCCCGCACTCCACGACATGCCCCACCACCACACCATCAAAAACACCGGCAACGGCTTCAACGCCATCTACCTCAAGGCCTGCCATGGTGATCTGAGTGGATAATGCTTCGCTGCTGATGGCTGGGTTTACCCACTCACGCAACCAGAGTTCACTGAATTTCATGTGATATTCCCGCCTTACTTAAACTGTTTGAGGAAACGCAGGTCATTTTCGAAAAATGCACGCAAATCGGTGACACCGTAACGCAACATAGTCAAGCGCTCCATGCCCATACCGAAGGCGAAGCCAGAATAGATCTCTGGATCGATGCCAACATTACGTAGCACGTTCGGGTGCACCATGCCGCAACCTAACACTTCCAGCCATTTGCCATTTTTCCCCATCACATCCACTTCCGCTGAAGGTTCGGTAAACGGGAAATAAGAAGGACGGAAGCGGATCTGCAAATGTTCTTCAAAGAAGTTATTAAGGAATTCGTGCAGCGTTCCTTTCAGATTGGTAAAGCTGATATTTTTGTCAACGATCAAGCCTTCCATCTGATGGAACATTGGCGTATGTGTCTGATCGTAGTCATTGCGGTACACACGACCCGGCGCAATAATACGAATTGGCGGTTGCTGGTTCTTCATGGTGCGGATCTGCACACCGGAAGTCTGAGTACGCAGCAGGCGTGTCGCATCAAACCAGAAGGTGTCATGGTCGGCCCGTGCCGGGTGGTGCCCTGGAATATTCAAGGCATCAAAGTTGTGATAGTCATCTTCAATTTCAGGCCCAGTTTCTACTGAAAAGCCCAGCTCACCAAAAAAGGTTTCAATACGTTCAATGGTGCGGCTAACCGGATGCAAACCACCATTCTCCAGGCGACGACCAGGCAAAGAGACATCGATGGTCTCTGCGGCCAAGCGCGCATTCAATACGGCTGATTCCAACGCATTCTTACGTGTATTCAGTGCATCCTGAACATCCTGTTTAGCCTGGTTAATTACTGCACCAGCGGCCGGGCGCTCATCTGCGGGGACATCCCGTAGTGACTGCATCTGCAAGGTAAAATGACCTTTTTTGCCTAAATATTCGACGCGTACCAAATCCAACGCGGCAACATCCTGGGCATCTTCTATGGCTGCTATTGCCTTAGCAACCAGCTCTGCGAGATGTGGCATTATGTTCCTCTTCCTCTGGCCGATATGGCCCTAAGTCATGACTGATAATTTATGTTCTATGACCAAAAGCAAAAAAGCCTCCATGAGGGAGGCTTGAGCGCTATTTTTCGTTTCTTTTCTTACGCGCAAAGCCCCCTGTAATCAGGCGCTAAAGGAAAAAAAGAAACGGAACATAGCAGTGTGCATACTTGCATTACCTTGTTAAATAAAAATCGGCCTGTCTTATGCTACGGCCAACAAATGTCAATTTACTCTCTGAAACAAGGATAAAAGAGGGAGCAAGCTCCCTCTTCTTATTCTTACGCCAGAGCTGCTTTCGCTTTTTCAACTAGTGCGCCAAAGGCCACTTTGTCAAATACAGCGATATCAGCCAGGATCTTACGGTCAATTTCAATAGAGGCTTTTTTCAGGCCATTAATGAACTTGCTGTAAGACAGGCCGTTCTGACGAGCAGCTGCGTTAATACGTGCAATCCACAGCTGACGGAATTGACGCTTACGTTGACGACGGTCACGGTAAGCATACTGTCCTGCTTTGATTACTGCCTGGAAGGCAACACGATATACGCGCGAACGGGCACCGTAGTAACCTTTCGCCTGCTTTAAAATCTTCTTGTGACGTGCGCGTGCAATTACACCACGTTTTACGCGAGCCATATGCTCTCTCCTAAAGTCTTATTCTTGATTCAAAAAAAAGCGGCTTATGCGTACGGCAAGCACGCAATTACCAGGACCAGATCGTTCTTAGACACCATGCCTTTCGGACGCAGATGACGTTTACGCTTGGTTGATTTTTTGGTCAGAATATGACGCAGGTTAGCATGTTTACGCTTAAAACCACCGCTCCCGGTTTTTTTGAAGCGCTTGGCTGCACCACGTACAGTTTTAATCTTTGGCATGTTAATTAAATCCACTTCGCATTGTTAAACAACGAATCAATAAGGCGAATAAAACCTGCACAACGCAAGCGCAGCGCAGGTTAAATTACTTGGAAGCCTTACTGTTTCTTCTTAGGTGCGAGCACCATGATCATCTGACGGCCTTCGATCTTCGTAGGGAAGGATTCGACCACTGCCAGATCAATATCATCACACAGGTCTTTACGGACGCGGTTAAGCACTTCCATACCGATCTGCTGGTGCGCCATTTCACGCCCACGGAAACGCAGGGTGATTTTGGCTTTATCGCCATCTTCCAGAAAGCGAATCAGGTTGCGTAGTTTGACCTGATAGTCGCCATCATCGGTACCAGGACGGAATTTGATTTCCTTCACCTGGATAACTTTTTGTTTCTTCTTCTGTTCTTTAGTCGACTTACTCTTCTCGTAAAGGAACTTGCCGTAATCCATGATTCGGCAAACTGGCGGTTCGGCATTTGGGCTGATTTCTACTAAATCAACACCTGCTTCCTCAGCTTTTTCAAGAGCTTCATTCAGACTGACAATACCAATCTGCTCGCCATCGACGCCTGTTAGGCGAACTTCTTGCGCGCGAATCTCTCTGTTAATCCGATTTGGACGCGCCGGTTGAACTCGTTTTCCGCCTTTAATACTTTATTCCTCCAGTTGATGAAGACTACGGCTGCGGATCTCTTTTTGCAGCTTGTCTATAACGTCACTCACATCCAGGCTTCCCAGGTCTTTGCCGCGGCGAGTACGAACGGCAACTTTGCCTGTTTCGACTTCTTTATCACCGCACACCAACATGTAAGGAACCCGACGTAAAGTATGTTCGCGAATTTTAAAGCCAATCTTCTCGTTTCTCAAGTCCGCTTTTGCTCTAATGCCTGCATCTTGCAGTTTTTTTGTCAATTGCTGGACATAATCAGACTGACTATCGGTGATATTCATCACCACTACCTGCACTGGAGCAATCCAGGTTGGGTAGAAACCGGCATATTCTTCGGTAAGGATACCAATGAAACGTTCCATGGAACCCAAGATAGCACGGTGAATCATTACCGGAACCAGACGTTCGTTGTTTTCGCCGACATACGATGCGCCTAAACGGCCTGGTAAGAAGAAATCGAGTTGCACGGTACCACATTGCCATGCGCGATCCAAACAATCATGCAAGGTAAATTCAATTTTTGGTCCGTAAAAGGCCCCTTCACCTGGCTGAAACTCAAACGGAATACCGTTTTCAGTCAGCGCAGCGGCCAGATCGTCCTCAGCGCGGGTCCACATCTCATCCGTACCGATACGTTTCTCTGGACGCGTAGAGAGTTTCACTGCGATTTTTTCAAAACCGAAGGTACCGTACATATCATAGACCATCTTGATACAGTCATTCACCTCTGAACGAACCTGATCTTCGGTACAAAAGATATGAGCATCATCCTGAGTGAAACCACGGACACGCATCAAGCCATGCAGCGAACCGGATGGTTCATTACGATGGCAACTACCAAACTCACCCATACGCAGCGGCAAATCACGGTAAGACTTCAACCCTTGATTAAAGATTTGCACATGACCCGGGCAGTTCATCGGTTTAATGCAATATTCACGGTTTTCTGACGATGTGGTAAACATCGCTTCTTTATAGTTTTCCCAGTGCCCAGTTTTCTCCCAAAGGACACGGTCCATCATAAACGGCCCTTTCACTTCCTGATACTGGTACTCTTTAAGCTTCATACGGACAAAAGCTTCCAGCTCACGGAAAATGGTCCAGCCATCGTTATGCCAAAACACCATACCCGGTGCTTCTTCCTGCATATGGTAAAGGTCGAGCTGTTTACCAATTTTGCGGTGGTCACGTTTAGCGGCTTCTTCCAGGCGCTGCAAATAGGCGTTCAACTGCTTTTTATCTGCCCAGGCAGTACCATAAATACGTTGCAGCATTTTGTTCTTGCTGTCACCACGCCAGTAAGCCCCTGAGGTCTTCTGCAGTTTGAAATGGTGGCAAAAGCGCATATTCGGCACGTGCGGACCACGGCACATGTCGATATATTCTTCATGATGATAAAGGCCCGGATGGTCATCACGGCTGACATTCTCATCCAAAATCGCCACTTTATAGCTTTCACCACGGGCAGCAAAAGTGTCACGCGCTTCCTGCCAACTCACCTTTTTCTTGATGACGTCATAATCTTTGTCAGCCAATTCATGCATCCGCTTTTCCAGCAGATCAATATCTTCCTGCGTCAGAGTATGGTCGAGATCAACGTCATAATAAAAACCATTATCGATCACTGGCCCAATGGCCATTTTAGTATTTGGCCACAGTTGTTTGATGGCATGACCCAGCAAATGCGCACAAGAGTGACGCATGATTTCTACGCCTTCATCATCTTTTATCGTGATGATAGCCAACTGAGCATCGGATTCGATCAAATCGCTGGCATCGGTCAATTCACCATTTACGCGGCCAGCAATACAGGCTTTAGCCAGACCAGGACCAATATCACGAGCAACATCCATTGGAGAAACGGCATGATCATAATGACGCTGACTTCCGTCAGGAAGAGTAATAACGGGCATTAATAATTCCTTATCTACAGTGGTGACCCTCACGACAGATCACATGTAGTACAGATATTTGATTAGTAATTAATAAGTTATATGTCATATCTCGCCCACAATTGCCAGATTGGCACATAACCTGGTAGGCCGCTAACGGCAGGCTTTCAATAATTAATAAAAGCAGCATGAATAATAACACTAAATTTGTCTACGCGTCACAGAACAACTTAGCCGAATACAGGCAACATCGGTTCATTCCGATGAGGTTCTCATCAAGAGTTTTGGGAGGCTTAACAAGCTATTGATATCAGATAATGACGGTACTGTTCTTAAGCGCTTTTATTGTACCGAGCCGAACAGAAGGGATTCATGCGCTGGCAGCAGAAACAAAACGTTTTATTTCAGCAAGATGCTGCGGGCCATAGGCACATTGTCCAACTTCGATTTTAGGTTTGTTACGCCCGTGGAAATCACTGCCACAAGTTACAAATGCCGAGCGGCCAACAGTAAATTGATACAGTTGCTCCGCCAACTCTGGTGAATGATAACTTGAGAATACCTCCACCCCCATCACCCCGATCTTGAGCACATCGTCAATCACCTGGCTATGGTGGGATTTAACGTTAGCACCAATATGTGCCAAAATCGGTATCCCGCCATTGTGACGGATCACCTCCACCATCGTGCTCATTGCAGGATAAGTCACCGGAAGATAACACACCTTTCCTGGACCAAAAAAATCCCAGTAGAAGTTGATCAGCGGCATATCCGACCTGCTGCCACCGGCACGGTAAGGTAATAACAGAGGGTGATCCGCATTGCGCTGATCCTCCAGGATCACCTCCCCCATCTGTTCCTCTTGTGGGATTGCACCGCCACAGACCTGTTCCAGCCGTTGCTCATCAAGATAAAAATTTAATTCACGCAGTTTTTCAAACTTTTTGGGCGTCTGTTCCCGTTGGATACCATTAAAATGCTTATGGATCGTGACGAAGTCGTCACTGGGAGTAAACCCATATCCCAACAGATGGAAGTTACGACCTTCAAAGGTACAATCGATCTCAATGCCGGAGAGTATATTCAGACTGGGGGAAGCAAATGTTTTGGCTTTCAGCACCGAGTAAGCGCTATTGTGGTCGGTTATCGCTAACGTACTGATGCCATTGGCTTGGCAGCGAGCGATAACGGTTTCAACCGGAAAATCTGCATCATCACTGTAGCTGGAGTGCATATGTAGGTCGATCTTGTCCATCAATAGTCACTCCCCAGTCTGCTAAAACAAAACTGGCCACTTAATCGTGACCAGTTATGTTAATAGGTAGTTACTCTACCATCGTCTTATAAGCCGTGGTCACTTTCCATAAATAACGCTGTGCTTGCGGTGCCGGGTGTCTCTTCTGGATATGCTGGTAAAATTCATCCGGACTCATCTGATTGATGCGGTTTACTGCCACACGTTTATCCTGCGAAAACGTCCGTAACATTGCGCCAGCACCGTTAACATAAGAGACAATAGTGGCATAGTGCAGCGTTTGCGGATTGGTGATCCCGGCAAGTTGTTGGCTTTGAATAATATTGATATAGGCTGTTCCCAGATCAATATTGACTGCCGGGTCCTTCAACTCACGTGAACTTGGCTGCCCATCTTTCCCCTTCAAACGATAGACATCGCGCCCAGCAGTTGACGATTTTAGTTGCATTAACCCCACGGCATTAGAAGTACTGACCGCATTCGGGTTAAACCCAGATTCTACCTTAATGATCGCCTTAATTAACGCCTCATCCACGCCGTAATTGCTGGCAGCCTGGCGAATATAATCGTTATAAGCGACCGGTGTTCCTGTTCGATTATTGGGCATCTGCGTAGGAGGCTTCAACCAACCACCGGGACTGCTTGTTATGTTGCTGGTTGTTTGCGGTGTTTTTGCGCAACCGACCAATAATATGATCGCCGTTAGGCAGGCAATTTTTGTTTTCACAGAAAGAATCCCCCACTCCTTGTAATAAGTTGCTTCGTAGATACAACTGGTTAAGGATGCTTGGTTCTATTATCAGGGTACCCATATACCAAGAGGTGATTGATGAGTCAATCTTAAAGCTCACATTTCGTGCAGGTATTCAACCTATCCAAATGGATAATTGGCCATAGCTAGGACATCAATACCAATAGCTATTCCTTAATAATTTTATCAATGCCGCCAATATACAAAGGGCTTGTTGAGGTCTTAAATTCACATCAAAAATTAAATATAATATATAAATCAACAGGATAATTGACAGTATCACTAAAGAGAATCGGTGATTGATAAAGCTAAAATCTGAGGTAATACCCTTGGACTACTATGACGATTATAACGATATAACGCGGTTACATATTGATACATAAAAACTTACCACTACAAGTCGGTACTATTATTTCCAGTGCCTATGCTTACTTGCCCTATTTTGCTCTGATTACCCTTAATAACATTGATATTGTTAATTATTATTTGAGTAAATAACATTATCCCTCTCCCTGACTCATGTTGTTGCCAACCTACTGTAGTCGCTGGCATGCCGATGGTATATAGTCTGTTAAACATATGATGATATTTACGCCAGCAGAGTGAGTTGCTGTGCGCCACATCGTGTTTTCACAGCAGAAAAAGCGTTAAGCTAATGAAATCGTAGGTAACACAAAAGGGGATTACTATGTGGCAAGCCGTTAGCCGTCTATTAAGTGAACACCTTGGTAACGCAGAAATCCGCGAAAAGAAAGAACTACCTGGAGGAGAAATTCATCCGGCATGGTACCTACGCTTTGGTAATAACGACGTGTTTGTAAAATGCGATACCCGTGAAATGTTACCCATATTCAGCGCAGAAGCTGACCAGCTAACGCTACTGGCTCGCAGTAAAACTGTGCGGGTACCCGAAGTCTATGGTGTTGGTAGTGATCGTAATAACAGTTTTTTACTACTCGAATACCAACCACTAAAAATGCTCGATGCTCATGGGGCCTATTGTCTAGGTCAACAACTCGCCCGTCTACACCAATGGAGCGAACAGCCTCAGTTTGGTCTCGACTTTGATAACGAGCTCTCCACCACGCCACAACCCAATACCTGGCGACGCCGTTGGGGTGAGTTCTTTGCTGAACAACGCATCGGCTGGCAGTTACAATTGGCGGCAGAGAAAGGCATCACTTTCGGTGATATCGACATCATTATTGACCTCGTCTACCAGCGGCTACAACATCATCAGCCACAACCTTCTCTGTTACATGGCGATCTCTGGCCAGCTAACTGTGCACAAGCTGTCGATGGGCCAATTATGTTTGACCCTGCCTGCTATTGGGGTGATCGGGAGTGTGATTTGTCGATGCTACCGCTTTACCCTGAATTACCCCCGCAAATTTATGATGGCTACCAAAGCGTATGGCCTTTGGAAGCCGGTTTTATTGAACGCCAACCCCTGTATCAACTTTACTATCTGCTTAACCGCTGCAACCTGTTTGGTGGTCAGCATCTGGTTACCGCGCAACGAGCGGTGGAAGCGTTGTTACAATCAAAAAAACCATAAACCATCAGGCAAAAACACCATAAACCATCAGGCAAAAAAACCATAAACCATCAGGGCGCCCACCGCGCCCGATTTCCTATCCTGTAAGGTATTAAGACGCCCCTGCCATTTGCCCCAATAACTTGAATAGAAAGTAAGCCACCACCGCAATCATTATTGGTAAAATATACAACGGGAAATACTGCAAAAAAATGGTATGGTGCGGCAAAATGACCTTCGCCTCTAACTGTTCCCGAGTCTGCCCTTCGTCTCCCTTAGCGCGTTCTAAAATCATCTGATCTTCAAGACCTTCACGGATAAACTTCACCTGCCGCGACATCCTCGCACCCGAGGCTTGCAATGCCAGACCGACAAAGATCAGAAAGTAGATAATGATAAACATCAAGTTTGCACCAGCAAACAAGCTGTTAGCCGCATCAGGAACTGGCGAGTTGTACCAAAAGACATTTAAAAATGGTGAGTTCAGCCGTGCCATATCCAACATAACATGCGCAAAATCCAACATAACGGCATTAAGTCCTGCGGATTTTTCACTGTGCTGATAGACAAAATTCAATAAAGAAATCAGTGTCGAAACCAACGCGGGGATAAAAATAACCCATCCAAAAATACGCTTAAGTATGGCAACGCGCCCGGCCTGTTGATACGTCATGAGTTCCCCTTATAAGGACGTAACTATTCATTGCGCTATACCCATCACCGATAAACGACAACCTTGTTGCATCAATGGAGGATTGACCCTCCTAGGATATGGCTACATTTGAATAAACTTGATTACCAGTTTACCCGCAGTTCATCAAACTCGCCCACCGTTTTCTTACCTGTCGTTATCCAGCGATACCGAGATTGGCCATATGCGATGTTCACATAGCTTGCTCTGCCACTTGATGCTGTGCAAGCCGCCGATGAGTAAAAATGGTAGAGTGATGAAAACATCAAACTATGGGTATCTACCAGCACTGTAGGAGTGAATATTTAATGGCATATTTTCAACCAATAACAACGGCTATCTTCGACATGGATGGTTTACTGATCGACTCCGAGCCATTGTGGCTTCAGGCGGAACTGGATATTTTTGGCGCATTGGGTCTGGATCTGTCAGATCGCCATAATTTGCCAGATACACTGGGGTTAAGGATCGATCAAGTAGTCAGAATGTGGTATCAGGCCATGCCGTGGCAAGGTGTTTCCCAAGAGGAAGTTGCCCAGCGCATTATTGAACGGGCCATCGAACTGGTACAAGAAAAGCGCCCACTGTTACCCGGGGTACAACAATCACTGGAGCTTTGCCGGTCCCTTGATTTAAACATTGGCCTGGCTTCTGCCTCCCCGCTGCACATGCAGCAACAAGTGTTGAAAATGTTTAATCTGGAAAGTTATTTTGACCAACTGGTTTCCGCCGAATACTTACCTTACAGTAAACCCCACCCGGAAGTTTATTTGATCGCCGCTGAGCGTCTGAACAGTGATCCACAATGCTGCATTACCTTGGAAGATTCCATCAATGGCATGATTGCTACCAAAGCAGCCCGTATGCGCTCAATAGTTATCCCCCCGGCAGAATATCGCCAAGACCCCCGTTGGGCCTTAGCTGACTATCAACTGCAAAGTCTGAAACAATTAACCTCAGAACACCTTAGCTGACCTGCTAGCACTGGCTTGTGCCAGTGCCCATTCTTACTCTGCCCATCACCATTGATGCGGTTGGACTGCTGGCAACACTCGCTGTAAACCCGAATGCACTTAAAGTATGAAAGAGCAATACTAACAAATAGTTACACTGAAAGCGCTTTCCTGACAGTCAGAAAATCAATATACTGGATAAATTAACAGTAAATTGCACAGGATGTAAAAGTATGACCGCGGAAGGCCACCTCATCTTCTCCGTTGCTTGTATCATTTTCGCCAAGAAAACAGCGGTAACAGACACACTTGCCCATGGTGACTGGTGGCACATCATTCCCGCCGCCCTGCTGACTTCATTATTACCTGATATTGATCATCCCAAGTCATTATTGGGTCAGCGTCTGCGCTGGATTGCGATCCCTATCGCACGCATTTTTGGTCACCGGGGTTTTACTCATAGCCTGCTGGCTATCGTCGGCGGTATGTTGTTATTACAATTAGATGTGTATGGACGTTGGCTCATTCCTGCCGATGTATTGCATGCCATGATTATTGGTTATTTTAGTCACCTGCTAGCAGATGCCCTTACCCCGGCGGGCGTCCCCTTGCTGTGGCCCTGCCGCTGGCGTTTCTGCCTGCCATTACTCAATTCCCAAAAGGGCAACCAGTTAGAACGGGTTCTGTGCCTGTGCCTAGTGGCATTTTCCCTTTACTGGCCAGGCAATGACAGCATGCCTATAGGGTCATATTGGCAACAAATTAAAAATTTCCGCTTATAGCCATTGGGTCTGAGCAACGTGAAATTGCCCTAGGCAGGTACAGCTCCGTTGTGGTTCGCGTCACAGGGTTATGGCGTACCACAGAGGTAAACTTGGCTAGATATCCTTTTTGCTGGCAATAAAGCCACTGATTCTGTATAAAAAGTTATATCAAATTCTACTTGGGTATAAGTGAGTTGATTAGCAAACTGTTACGATATTTGCCTTGTTGTCAGCCAGTTCCGTTGAATTGTACACAGGTAATAACCGCGCAAAGCCTGACGATGGCCGAGTCACCAAACCGCCCCATGCAACTTGAATAGGCATGGGGGTGCCTGTCTGTGCGTAACCACTTTTACAACCAAAAAAGATAATTGGAGAAATAATGGGGATGAACCTACCTCTCGTAATAAACGTGATGGTTTTTGCCGCCCTTCTATTGCTGTTGGCACAATCCCGCCATAAGCAATGGAGTCTGGCTAAAAAAGTGTTGGCTGGCCTGGTACTTGGGGTCGTATTTGGGTTAGGGCTGCAACTGGTTTACGGCTCAGATAATCCGCTGCTGAAAGAGTCTATCAGTTGGTTTAACATCGTTGGTAATGGTTATGTGCAATTGCTGCAAATGATCATCATGCCATTGGTTTTCGTTTCTATTCTCAGTGCAGTGGCAAAACTGCATAATGCCGCTGCTTTAGGCACTATCAGTTTACTGACAATTGGTACCCTATTGTTCACCACCTTGATTGCCGCATTGGTGGGTGTGTTCATCACCAATCTGTTTGGTTTGACGGCATCAGGTTTGGTGCAAGGTGCCCAGGAAACGGCACGTTTGTCCGCTATCGAAACCAACTATGCCGGCAAAGTGGCTGATCTTAGCGTCCCACAGTTGATTTTGTCATTTATACCGAAAAATCCGTTTGCTGACCTGACGGGAGCCAACCCTACATCCATCATCAGTGTGGTTATTTTCGCCGCCTTCTTGGGTGTAGCATCGTTACAGTTGCTGAAAGATGATCATTCCAAGGGGGTTAGTGTTCTGGCAGCAATCGATACTTTGCAAGCCTGGGTAATGAAGTTGGTGCGTTTAGTGATGAAACTCACCCCTTACGGTGTCTTGGCATTGATGACCAAAGTGGTTGCTGGGTCCAATTTCCATGACATCGTTAAGTTAGGCAGTTTTGTCGTCGCCTCTTACATTGGCTTGGCTATTATGTTTGTGGTTCATGGCCTACTGCTAAGTTTTACCGGTGTGAACCCACTGAAATTCTTTCGTAAAGTATGGCCAGTGCTCACTTTTGCCTTTACCAGTCGCTCAAGTGCAGCCACTATTCCGCTCAACGTGGAAGCACAGACTCGCCGTCTGGGTGTACCAGAATCAATCGCCAGTTTTTCTGCCTCCTTTGGTGCCACCATCGGTCAAAACGGCTGTGCAGGCCTCTACCCGGCAATGCTGGCCGTGATGGTTGCCCCAACGGTGGGAATCAATCCGCTAGACCCTCTGTGGATAGCTACGCTAGTTGGCATCGTTACCATCAGTTCCGCAGGTGTGGCTGGTGTGGGTGGTGGTGCAACTTTTGCTGCACTGATCGTTCTGCCTGCAATGGGCTTACCTGTTACCCTGGTAGCCTTATTGATTTCGGTTGAACCGCTGATCGATATGGGAAGAACGGCACTGAATGTCAGTGGCTCCATGACGGCGGGAACGGTGACCAGTCAATTAATGAAACAAACAGACAAAGGCATTATGGATAGTGAAGATGAGAAAGAATTAACCCAACAATAGGGTATTTTGATCATTGTACGACATGACTATCGTTAGAAGGCCACAACGGTCTAATGGTGATAGATAGACAAACTCTGCTGTCTGAATGGCGACAGAGTTTGTTACATATTAAGCTTAATTTCAACCAGATATAGCCAATACCCTGAGCAGGATACCCTAAATAACTAGAGTTGCTCGAAACTTTTGTTGAGTTCAAGATACCCGGGGCAATCGCCCAGATGATCGTTCCTGTGCTTCACGCTGTTCTGCCCCCTTCAGCACGCTTCCCTCATAACAGGTTTGCTCGAGTGTCTTCAAGTACTCGGATATATACCCGTCATACTTAGTATAAAATTTAATCACTGTAACGAATTTTAACAATTTATACGGCTACCATGAGGATTAGTGAGCCTCACTAGAATGATATATTAGTAAGTGCTGTTAATGATTTAAGTTGCTTGATAAAACGCACAGCGTTTCCAACAACGCTGAACCCAAAGGAGCGAGGTCCAAATGGCCGAGTCACGCGGCAAGCTGTGGACACCCTTGGATCATAGACAGCTATGTGACTGGGGTGACAAGTCTGCTTAGAGTGGATTTGAACGCTGCTTGCAGCGATCCTACAGGGATGAGGCAAGTAGCCATAGCCAATACTCAAGTAACTTGAAGTATAACACGCATATGCAAATGAAATTTTGTACAATTAAATAGTTTAAAAGGAAAAAAACATGGAAATGGCAATTGGAGAGTTCCTTATTCGGCGTTTGGCAGAGTGTGGCATTGATAAAATGTTTGGTGTGCCGGGTGACTTTAATCTTTCCCTCCTGAATCAAGTCACACAGCAGAAAGAGATAACTTGGATTGGCAATTGCAATGAGTTGAATGCAGCCTATGCGGCAGATGGTTATGCACGGATGCACGGCATGGGGGCAATCTTAACAACATATGCCGTCGGTGATCTTAGTGCACTGAATGGCATTGCGGGTTGTTATGCAGAATATGTTCCAGTTGTGCATGTTTCCGGTGCCTTGCCTATCCATGCACAGTATAATCGGACTATGACACATCACACTTTACTTGATGGTGGAGTACGTAACATACAACGTGCAGTCTCTGAGTTTACAGTAGCTCAAGCAGAGTTAACGCCAGAGAATGCAGTGCGTGAAATTGATAGAGTTTTATTGGAGTGTTACCAACAACTTAAGCCCGTACATATTTTTATACCCTCTGATATAACGCATTTAAAAATTGAAGTGCCGGAAGAAAAAATCAAACTGAGTAAACCCTATCAGAATGTCGAAATGCTTCAAGCGGCAACTGCACATATTGCTGCTTGTATTGATAAAGCAAAGAACCCCGCTATATTGATTGATTTGCCTGCGTTACGTTGGAATGCTATTAATACAATTTTAGCTTGTGCAGAAAAACATAATATTCCTGTTGCATATACAACGGCAGTTGCTGGAAATATTCTTAATGATCATCCGATGGTGGTGGGCCTTTATTGTGGTAGTTGGGGTGATAATGGTGTACAGGAAATAATTGAAAGCTCAGATTGTTTACTCGGTTTTGGCCTACGTAACTCAGATGATACGACTGGTTATTTTAGCGGTCAACTGCCACCAGTTACAAAACAAATTCAGATCCAACCCTTCTGGGTTCGTTGTGGCAATCCTGGAGGTAAGGTATTCAATGCAACCCATATGGTGGACTTGATGCAAGCCTTAACATCAGCATCTATCAGTCGGAAGTCATTTACCAAACCATTACCAACAGTTAAGCAAACTCTGTCAGCAGATCCGGCCTCACATATTTTTGAGGCGGCATTATGGCAAAGAATTGAAGGTATGTTGCGCCAAGGTGACATATTGGTTGCAGAAACAGGCACATCAAACGCCAATCTAAGTAGTATCACCTTTCCTAAAAATACCACTTATGTGACTCAGTTACATTGGGGTTCAATTGGCTATGCCTTACCGGCTGCTCTGGGATGTGCTTTAGGTGCACCAGACCGGCATGTTATCCTATCGCAGGGCGATGGCTCACATCAGTTAACAGCCCAAGAGTTAAGTACCATCATGCGAAATAAAGTGAATATGACCATGTTCCTGCTGAATAATAATGGTTATACCATTGAACGTTCAATTATGGGTGCGACCTGTGAATATAATGACGTTAATGACTGGGATTATGCTGGCTTGACGAAAGTGTTAGATAAAAATAATGGCGGAACAGGTGTTGTAGTAGAAACCATAGCAGAATTGGATGCTGCTATTGAAAAAGCACGTACTATAAAAGGTCTATTTTTGATTGAAGTGAAATTAAAAGAAACAGATATGAGTGAAGGTATGGTTCGTTCAGGCCGTGCAACAATGAATTTTGATTATGGTGTTGTTCATCCTTCAAATGATTTAGTTGTTAAGCATTAGTAACGTCATCGCAAAGTACCCATCGACAACCTTAATCGCTACCTCGGCAGCGATTAAGGTTCCCGACCATTAGCCTATATCATGGGGTACTCTGGATTTAACGGATACCCCCTCCTGATTAGCTAATGGGTTTAAAATGGATAATCGTGATAGCCCATCTGTACTGAAATCAACCGGGCTGCGGTATGTAACTGTTGTACATAAGTATCTTTAGCGTCTTCGGAGAAACGGATCGTCGGGAACGAGATACTCAGCCCCGCAATAACCACACCAAAGCGGTCAAACACTGGCACCGCGATGCAGCGCAGCCCCTCTTCCTGCTCTTCAATATCCTCGCCAAAACCCTGTTCACGCACTTTATCCAGCAATGGCAACAAATCTGCAGCACAACTGATGGTGTAAGGAGTACTACGCGTAAATTCAATCTGGGAGAGGATCTCAGCAACTTCTGTACGATCACGCCATGCCAATAGCACCTTACCGATAGCAGTACTGTGTAACGGGTTACGGCGGCCAATACGCGAATACATCCGTAAATTATACATTGAGTCAATCTTGTGAATGTAAACAATGCTGTCCTCATCCAATGCACCCAAGTGGATGGTTTCACGGGTTTGCTTTGATAATTCACGCATCTGAACATCGGCACTGCGGATTAAATCAACGTGTTGAAGTGATTTAGCCCCCAGTTCAAACAGTTTTATCGTGAGTGAATATTTCTCAGACTCCCCTTCCTGGGATACGTATCCCAGTGATTTCATGGTCTGTAAAAAACGATAAACCGTGCTTTTTGACATCATTACCCGCTGAGAAAGCTCGGTAATACCAATCTCACGTTCATCACCCAGTGCCTGCAGGATACCAAACACCTTTAATACTGATGAAACCGAGTCTGGTTGCTTGTCTAGATCGATACTAGCCATAGTAAATACCTTACTTAGCTGCTTTTGTTTTAGGAAATTTGAATAAGAGTTTCAATATACTCTATCTGAAGGTAGTGAGTATAAGCGGAACAATTTATTCCATGCAATGAAAGTTGCCGAAAAATAGCCAGCAATGAAGCAATTATACCCAAAATAGTCCGATTTTCTTGTAGGCAGCAAGTCCGAGAGTCACCAGGAGCATAGATTGGTATGAACGGATGCCGCTAACACCCAAGCAACTTGAAGTATGAAGGGTACAGCACCATTTCCTCACCATTTTTACAATTAGCACAGAAACTGAGGGTGCATTCAGTATCGAATATGATTAGCATGTTAATACTTCCTAAGTTGATTAACAGCCTGGCTATGACGCACTCCGATTCCGACGGTTTACCCATTCCACAACGCTATGGTGCGATCCTGGCTATTGCCCTCGGCATCACCGTTTCTGTGCTTGATGGTGCCATCGCCAATGTGGCTTTGCCCACTATCGCCACCGACCTGCAGGCTAGCCCTGCCAGTTCGATCTGGATCGTCAACGCCTATCAATTGGCCATCACCATTTCATTGCTGTCTCTGGCTTCACTGGGTGACCTGATTGGTTATCGCCGTGTTTATCAGGCTGGGTTATTGCTATTCAGTATTACTTCCTTGTTCTGTGCACTTGCTGATTCGCTGTTAACCCTGACTATCGCCCGCGTGCTGCAAGGGTTTGGGGCTGCAGCCATTATGAGCGTCAATACGGCATTGATCCGTATCATCTATCCACAACGGATCCTGGGGCGAGGTATCGGTATCAACTCATTGATTGTTGCTTTCTCTTCAGCAGCTGGCCCTACCGTTGCCGCCGCGATTCTATCAGTCGCCTCTTGGCAATGGCTTTTTGCCATTAACTTACCTATCGGCATCGTCGCGCTACTCTTGGGAATGAAATTTCTCCCCGCCAATAGTCAGAAAAGTAACAACCAGCGTTTTGACCTACTCAGTGCTCTGATGAATGCGTTAACCTTCGGTCTATTGATCATCAGTATCAGTGGCTTTGCTCAAGGGCAAAGCCTGCCATTGATTGCTGCAGAGGTTGCCGCCCTGCTGGTAATCGGTTATTTCTTTGTCCGCCGTCAGTTACATCAAGAATCACCACTATTGCCGGTAGACCTGTTACGCATCCCTATTTTCGCCTTGTCGATGGGCACCTCTGTCTGCTCCTTTGCCGCTCAGATGCTGGCCATGGTATCACTCCCCTTCTTTCTGCAGACTCATTTAGGGCGTGATGTAGTCGCCACCGGATTGCTATTAACCCCCTGGCCGTTAGCCATCATCGTGATGGCCCCCATTGCAGGTCGACTGGTGGAGCGTATTCATGCGGGTTTACTGGGGGGAATTGGCCTCGCTATCTTCGCGCTGGGGTTATTTTTGCTGGCATTACTCCCCAGCGACCCGACCGACCTCGATATTATCTGGCGTATGGTGCTTTGTGGCGCCGGGTTTGGGTTATTCCAATCCCCGAATAACCACACTATTATCTCATCTGCGCCTCGGCACCGCAGTGGTGGGGCCAGTGGTATGCTGGGCACAGCTCGTCTGTTAGGGCAAACCACCGGGGCTGCGCTGGTGGCATTGATGTTTAACTGGTTCCCGTCTAACGGAACGCATATCTCATTAGTGCTGGCGGGATCATTTGCCAGTCTGGCTGCCTTAGTCAGTTGCCTGCGTATGACGCAGCCACGCTTAGTCACCGCTGATAAAAACCAATAGCTCACTTCACAAACAACAAGCCCCGGATTATTACCGGGGCTTGTTGTTGCAAAGATACTACAAACTTCTAAACGCCTTTACCTGAACACGAAATGCACTACAGCAGCTCAGGATGATAGGGTTATCATCTGATCTTTACTTCAGATATTGCCCAGCACGCAATGCTTCAATCCGCTTGTCTAGCGGTGGGTGCGACATAAACAGTTCGCTGAGTGATTTGGATTTGCCATTGATGCAAAACGCCATCATGCTGCCAGCTTCCTGTGGTTCATAGCTGGTTTTCAATCGTTGCAGTGCAGCAATCATCTTCTCACGGCCCACCAATTTGGCAGACCCTGCATCAGCATGGAACTCACGATGGCGCGAAAACCACATGGTGATAATGCTGGCCAAGATGCCAAAGACCAATTCCAACACCATGGACACCCCAAAATAAATCATCGGGTTACCATTACCTTCCCCTTCACCATCACGGTTTCCGAGGAAGCCAGCAGCCGCCTGTGCAATCAAACGCGATATAAAGATCACAAAGGTATTTACTACCCCCTGAACCAACGTCATGGTGACCATATCACCATTGGCAACGTGACTGATTTCATGAGCGATAACGGCTTCAGCTTCATCACGGCTCATGTTTTGCAGCAGGCCTGTACTCACCGCCACCAGTGAGGCATTACGACGGGCCCCGGTGGCAAAAGCATTAATGTCTGGAGCATGGTAAATAGCCACCTGTGGCATGGCAATACCTACTTGCTGTGACTGACGCTTGACGGTTTCCAGTAGCCAACGCTCGGTTTCATTACGCGGTTGTTCGATCACTTCCCCGCCGACGGAACGCAGCGCCATCCATTTCGACATCAGCAGCGAAACAAACGCACCACCAAAACCAAACAGACCCGCCATCAACATCAAGCCTTGAACGCTACTAGACTGAATCCCTGTCAGGCTAAGTACTAACCCGAAAACTAACATCACCGCCAGGTTGGTGAGCAGAAACAGAGCTATACGCATCATAAAATGTTTACTTCCTCATTAGTGTTAACACAAAACGATCTCAGATAGCCAAATCGTATGGGCATAAGTTGTAGTTTCAAGCGTTGCGAATCATTAACCTACTAAAAATACGAAACTTTACAATACAGAGTACACACAACAATCTTACAAAAGATAAACACTTTTTATTATAGCGGGGGAGTTGTAAAAGTTAAGAAATTCGGTTCACCCCAACTCTGTGATAAACCAGATAACCTCACAACACATCTTTTCGTAGACGTTAAATCGTTGGAGAAACTTAGTCCCCACACCCGTTAAAATGGTTAAATTTTATACTCATCACTTATTATAGCTAACGCCCTATTGCTACCCTGATACCGCTCAACTCATTGACTATTTAGACAAAAAAAGCGCCCTAAAAGGACGCTTTCTGTTTTATACCCGCTGACTTACTTGGTGCCAGTCATCTGTTGTGAGGGTTTCTGTTTTTCCAGATTGGCAAGATCAAGAGCAATCCTCACCGCTTCATCCAGATAGGGATCGGGATCTTTGTAATCCTTCGGTAGGTCTTCCAAAGATTTCAACGGCTTCTTACCTTCACGCTGCAAGCGCTCATTAATACGCTGAAGGCGGATGGCATCATCGTCATGGTTCTCTTTCTCACGGGTGGCCAGATTAAGAGAGATGATATTGCGTTTTTCCTTCAATGCCTTGTAACGAGCAATGTCCTGGGCAATATATTGGAAATCAGCATCCTTGGCGATACGCTGAGCATGGCCTTTCAGCAACTCGCCTTCTAGCGGTTTCATATTGCCAGTTTTAGTATAATTGGCCGCATTGATGCTATCCCATGGCATAGCATTATCTTCAAAGCTCTCGCCGGTTTCTGCCGGGTCAACGCCGGTAGGCATCAGAATATCAGGGGTCACCCCTTTGCGCTGAGTACTGCCCCCATCAACACGATAGAACTTCTGAATGGTGTACTGTACCGAACCCAACGCTGGCCATTCCGGGCGCAGCATCTGATCGTAAATACGATTCAACGAGCGATATTGCTGAACTGTACCTTTGCCGAAGGTAGGTTCGCCAACAATCAATGCGCGCCCATAATCCTGCATCGCTGCAGCAAAAATTTCAGAAGCGGAGGCACTGAAGCGGTCAACCAGCACCACTAGCGGGCCTTTATAGTAAATAACATCATCGCCATCCGCATCTTCACGGATCTTGCCGTTATTATCACGTACCTGCACCACTGGGCCGCTTGGAATAAACAAGCCAGAAAGCGACACCGCTTCGGTCAGTGCACCGCCGCCATTAGAACGCAGATCAATAATCAGGCTATCTACATTCAGTTTGGCCATTTTCTGCAATTGAACTTTAACATCGTCAGTCAGGCCGACATAAAAGCCCGGAATATCCATCACAGCAACCTTCTGGTTGCCAACGGTTTTGATGGTCATCTTCACCGCGCGATCTTCCAGGCGGATACGCTCACGGGTTAATGTAACAATACGGGTTTTTGTCCCCTTACCGGCAGGCAGGATCTCCAGGCGCACCTTGCTGCCCTTCGGCCCTTTAATCTGCGAAACGACATCATCCAGACGCCAGCCAATAACATCGACCATCGGCTTGCCGGTCTGCCCAACACCAACAATACGGTCACCCACGGTAATCGCTTTGCTCTTGGCTGCAGGGCCACCCGGTACCATGGAGTTAATGACGGTATAATCATCATCCATCTGCAATACGGCACCGATCCCTTCCAAAGAGAGGCTCATTTCGGTATTGAACTGTTCAGTATTGCGTGGAGAGAGGTAATTAGTGTGGGGATCAATCTCGCGCGCGAAAGCGGTCATGATCAGTGAGAATACGTCGTCACTATTGGTTTGCGTCAGGCGCTTAATCGCAAGCTGATAACGTTTGGTCAGCGTATTGCGGATCTCCTGGTCGGTTTTACCCGCCAGCTTGAGGCTCAACTGATCATATTTAACCTTGGCATCCCACAAGCGATCCAGTTCAGCTTTATCTTTCGCCCAAGCAGCCTTGCTACGATCAAGCTCAATCGTATCATTACCCGTAAAGTTCATCGGCTTATCCAGTAGCGATAATGCATACTGGAAGCGCTCAAAACGACGTTTCTGCGCTAGATTGAATAGCGCATAGGGGGTCACTAAGTTGCCGGATTTTAATTCATTCCCCAAGGTACTGCGCTTATCGGCGAATTGTGCCACGTCGGAAGCCAGTAACACATTGTGGCTATAATCCAACAAATTCAGATAACGATCAAAGACCTTGCCTGAAAAGTCCGCATCCAAAGCAAACTGGCGATAATGAGAACGTAAAAACCGCGAAGTGACACGCTCACTGACGGTAGTATGCTGCACTTCCTGCTCGAGCTGCGGTAACTGATCGATGCGAATGTTGGCAGTATCCGCACCATAACTGACACCCGCCCACAACAACATCACTGCGGCGGTGAATCTGAAAAATTTGTTCATGCCTTGGTTGGCCTCCGTATCAGAACTGCAGGTGTTCTGCGCGTACAATCATTGCTAAGCCAGATGATAGCTGCACACGCACACCATCTTTAGCAATCTCCAGTACTGTCGCATCCATCGCACTCTGACCTGCCCTGACTTTGATTCCCTGGCCGATTTGCAGCTTGGAAATATCGGTAACTGGCACAGCACGCGGTTGGGTTGCCTCTTTTACTGCTTGAGGCTCACGCTCTTTCTGTGGGCGTGTTCTTTGTGGACCAGAGGTTGGTGAACCAGAGCTTTGAGGACCAGCAGTTTGTGGACGTGGTCTACGATTCTCTGAGGCGGTGCCATTTTCACGGCGAACCTGTGGTTTTTTGCCTGCAGGACGTGGACGACGAGGTTCAGTAGCTGCCGCTTCACCCTCAGTTTCACGCTTTTTGGCATTTTTCTCAGCTCGCTGTGCCTGAACACGCGCCTTGGCTTCAACAAGCTGTTGGCGAGCATGGTCGACATGTTGCTGCTCCAGTTCACCGCAAGGGTTACCATCCAGGTCAACACGCTGCGCACCAACTTTAATACCATATAAGTAACGCCAGCTTGAGGTATACAGGCGTAAAGCGGAACGTAATTGCGTTTTGCTGAGGTTTTCTTCCCCTTGCATACGCTCTGCCAGATCCTGAAAAATACCGATTTTCAGTGGACGAGCTTCACCTTCGGCACTAAAGCAGAGCGGGAAACGCTCGGCAAGAAAAGCAATGACTTCTTTGACTGTGTTCAACTTGGGTTGATTTTCCATGAAATTTCCTGATTACAACGGGTCGCCAACGAGCGGTTGCCAACAAGCCGCGGGCATGAACAGGCGATATTATAATGACGTCATCGCTAAATGCCACGTTAACCTTAGCTCAACTTAACGTTATGGTGGTATATTTTGCATAATCACACTGTTCCAATCGCTCGCAAAGCCCCGCCACCACGGCCTTAAGGCCAATTTCATCTTGATGATCGAAACGATGATAAACTGTACTGTCAATATCCAAAACGCCAATGATATGACCGTTTATCTCTAACGGCAGCACGATCTCTGCATTGCTAGCAGCATCACAGGCAATATGCCCTGGAAACGCATGCACATCCCCAACACGCTGTACCTGCTTTTCTGTAACGGCGGTACCACAAACGCCCTTACCCAACGGAATACGCACACAGGCAACCTTGCCCTGGAATGGGCCTAACGTCAGTTGATTATCCTCCATCAGATAGAAGCCTACCCAATTGATATTATCCAAACGTTCATTGAGCAATGCGCTGGCATTGGATAAGGCAGCAATGAAATGAGTTTCGCCCGCCAATAATGCACACAAATCGCGTTTTAATTCTGTATAAAAATGTTCTTGAGTCATGTAGTAACCATTTCTATTCTTGTCACTGGTACAATTAGCGAAGTACCACCTTCACTGACCATCCGATAGGTACTGTATTCCCAGCAGCCCACTCTATGCTAGACTAGCCCCTTCGGTTTTTTTTAGCCCTGAGAGTTCCCCTTGGCCAAACCTGCCACGCCATTTTTGCCTGCTGCTTTTCTTGACGCAACTCGCGCCATTATGCCAGACCATTTATCAATGGATGACTTTATCAATATTTGCCAACAACCTTTGCGGCGTAGCCTGCGGGTCAATACCCTGAAAATCAGCGTCGCAGATTTTCAGGCATTGGTAAAGGACTATGGCTGGCAATTACAACCCATCCCTTGGTGCCATGAAGGTTTCTGGATCGAACGTATCGATGAAACCTTGCGTCTGGGTAGCGCGGCTGAACATTTAACCGGCCTGTTCTATATTCAGGAAGCCAGTTCCATGTTACCGGTAAGTGCCCTTTTTGCTTATGGTTCTCCGCCACATCGGGTACTGGATATGGCCGCGGCCCCCGGCTCCAAGACCACCCAAATTGCTGCATTGATGGTGAACCAAGGCATTATCGTCGCGAATGAATATTCTGCCAGCCGGGTTAAAGTACTACATGCCAATGTTAGCCGTTGTGGTGTCAAAAATGTGGCGCTGACGCATTTTGATGGCCGAGTGTTTGGTCGTGCATTGCCAGAAAGCTTTGATGCCATTTTGCTGGATGCCCCCTGCTCAGGTGAAGGCGTGGTGCGCAAAGATCCCGATGCCATGAGCAACTGGTCAACGGAAAGCGTTGCCAGCATCGCCCAAACTCAGCGTGAATTGATAGAAAGTGCCTTTCATGCCTTAGCCCCGGGCGGGGTAATGGTTTATTCCACTTGCACCTTGAATGCCCAAGAAAACCAGCAAGTCATCAACCATCTATTGGCTACCTATGGGGATGCGGTCAGTATTGAACCTTTAGGGGGCTTATTCCCCGGGGCAGAAAAAGCCTTAACCGCCGAAGGCTTTTTGCATGTTTTTCCACAGATTTACGACAGTGAGGGATTTTTTGTTGCTCGCCTACGTAAAAACCACAGTATCGCGCCATTAAGCCAACCCGACTATAAAGTTGGCAAATTCCCTTTCACCCCCTTGGCAGCTAAAGATGCCGCTCCGGTGATACAAGCAGCCAAAGCTTGTGGATTGGTGTGGGATGAAACCAGCCGATTATGGGGGAGAGATAACGAGGTCTGGCTATTTCCTACTGAAGTGGAAAGCTTTATCGGCAAAGTGCGTTTTTCACGCATCGGCCTAAAATTAGCCGAGCGCTTCTCTAAAGGAATGCGTTGGCAGCATGAGGCCGTCATTGCTTTAGCCGGTAGCAATAACCCGCAGGCATTTGAGCTTGATGCAGAATTAGCCCAGCAATGGTTTCAAGGGCGCGATATCTACCCGCCACAGCCACCACAAAATAACGATTGTATTCTCACCTATCAGCATCAACCGCTGGGATTGGCGAAACGCATAGGCAACCGGATTAAAAACAGTTTACCCCGTGAGCTGGTACGGGATGGCATTCTGGATTTTCATCAGTAAGGTTCTTGTTCCCGTTGCCGCTCTATTTATCCGTGGCAACGGGAGAGCACTCAAAATTTTTCGGTAACTTTAAAGTGCATCAAGATTAGCGTCATATCTGGCGAGAACAGATCGTACTCGGCAAAAAAGCGTTGATGCTCGTTACGCCAATAAGCCAGTGTCCGGTCCCCTTCCCCTTCGGCTAAAGCATGAGCTTCGTCAACCTGATCAAAACTGCTGATATTGACTGAGGTCAGTTCTATGGCACAAACCGGCTCATTCTTCCCCCCCACCACCACAAAAATATCACCGGGCCGTGGGATACCTTCACCATCAAGGTTGGCACAGGTGGCGGTCTTTACCCCGGTAAGCACCAATCTGGCCAGTTCACCGGCCTGTTGCTCAGTATCACCAAATGCCCAGCGTTCTACATGTTCATACTTCTCAGGAATCACCATGACTGTACCCTACTTATTGTGCTATCACTGTGCGTCGAATAATACCCGGTATTTGCGCCGTCGTCATGCAGGCTACAGGGGGTAGTGCCCTACTGGCAGCTGATCACCGCTATCTCTGCCCGCTATGATCTCAGCTCGCCATTATCTTTGCACACCATTATCTTTGCACGCCATTATCTTTGCACGCCATTATCTTTGCACACAATACCAAGCTACCGTTCTTTTGTACTGTCAACTGTTGTGGGCCGTCTCCTGGCAACCACCAGCATCCCTGCCGGGGGGTTAACAGGCTCCCATCAGGCAACTGCCACTCACCACGCAATATATAGAGCACTCCGGCATGCTGTGGTGCCAGCTCCGTAGTGGTTACCATGGGCTGTACCTGTGCCGAATGCTCACCACGTCGCGTCATGATATTAAAATCATGGCTGCTGCCCCCCAGTAATTTGGCTTCCAATGGGCAATCCCCGGAAAAGGCAAACGGCTCACCGATACGCTGTAACCGGTGATCAATCTGCCCTGGGCTGTACAAATGCACCCCATCCCCCTCCAATAGGGTAATGATGCGGTCAATGCCGTTGAATGCCGAAAAAGGGCCATCCTGTGCAATGGTAGCGATACTGACTCGCCAATCAAATAAGGTTTCACCCGGTGGTTGGCTGGTGATTTCACGGGTTTCACCGCCCCCATTGCGCCATGAGCTAACCGGGAGTTGGTCAAAACAAAAGCGATGCAGATTCATTAAACCTCCTGCAAAGTTTTCAGTACTTGCAGAAACTCAGCACTACTTTGCTGTTGTAATGCGTGACACCACTGCTCAATCACTTGATTCCCAGCAACATATACGTCACGGATCTGCTGGCTACCCCCAGCAAATAGCCAACGGTTCAGAATAGACGCATCAGGTGCTGCCGCCAGATAAGGATCATCCCCATCCAATACCAACCAGTCTGCCCGGTAACCTGCTGCCAACTTGCCAATCTTGCTACCACAGGCTTGCGCGCCCCCTTGTAAGGCCTGTTGATAAAGGACATCACCCACGGAAGGTTGTTCTGGCGTCGTCAAACGGTTACGACGCTGATCACGCAACCGCTGCCCATATTCGAACCAACGTAACTCCTCCACCACACTGAGCGAGACATGGCTGTCGGAGCCAATACCCCAGCGCCCCTGATGATGCAGGTAGCTATCGCCAGGGAAGATACCATCCCCCAGGTTGGCCTCTGTCGTCAGGCACAAACCTGCCACCGCTTTGCTGTTCGCTAGCTGTTGCAACTCGTCGCGGTCCAGATGGGTGGCGTGTACCAGACACCAGCGTTGATCCACTGGTAAATGTTCAAATAACCAAGCCACGGGACGTTGCCCACTCCATGCCAGGCAGTCATTAACTTCTTTTTGCTGCTCGGCAATATGAATATGTACGGGCAACGATGGAACACTGGCAGCCAGGATCTGCTGCATCTGTTGCAGTTCAACCGCTCGCAGTGAATGGAAACATAGCCCATGGTTTTGTAACGGCTGGTCGACCAATTGCCGGGCAACCACCTGCTGCTGTTGAAGATAACTGTCTACATTCTGAATAAAGCGTTTTTGCCCGGCTTGCGCCGGCTGAGCACCAAACCCGGCATAACTGTAAAGTACCGGTAATAGCGTCATCCCTATCCCGGCCTGTTGTGCCGCCAGGCTAAGGCGACCGGTCATTTCTCCCCCATCAGCATAAGGTTTCCCTTCTGGTGAGTGATGAAGATAATGGAACTCTGCCACTTGTGTGTAGCCACCTTTGAGCATTTCAATATACAGTTGACGCGCTATCACCCCCATTTGCTCAGGGGTTACACGTTGTACCAGACGATACATCAAATCACGCCAGGTCCAGAAGCTGTCTTGCGATTTACCGGCAACCTCCGCCAACCCAGCCATCGCACGCTGGAAAGCATGAGAATGCAAGTTTGGCATACCCGGTACCACAGCACCGTGCAGATGATGAGCGCCAGCAGAATCAGCATTGGGTATCACTTGGGTCAATTGACCTTGTGCGTTAACATCAAGCCGTACATTGTGCGCCCAACCAGAGGGAAGCAGTGCACGGGAAGCAAAATAAGCAGGCATAGCAGTATTCCAAAGTCGAGGTTACGAATCAGTACACGCGACAGGCGCGCAGGTAAAAAAAATGTGAAACAATGTCATTGAATTGGTGAAACAGACTTACTTGTATATACATATATATTCTGCAACATCAACTTTAATCTGATGTTATTATTTTTTTATTTGACGAGGTTAACGTCGTGGCCGATCAACAAACCCTGTTACAGCTGTCTGCAGCAATGAACGATGCTCCTGCACCTATTTATCAACGCGTCAAGCAGGCAATAGTCAGTCAGATCCGTACAGGTCACTGGCAGCCACATCAACGTATTCCCTCCGAAAGCGAACTGGTATGCGAATTGGGCGTAAGCCGCATGACCATCAACCGTGCATTGCGGGAGCTTACCGGCGAAGGTTTTCTGATCCGCATGCAAGGTGTTGGTACCTTTGTTGCCGAGGCCAAAGCACATAGCGCCTTGTTGGAAGTACATAATATTGCCGATGAAATTGTTGCCCGAGGCCACCAGCACAGTAGCAAAATCATGCAGTTAATCACGCGCGCCGCCAGTGAGGAAGAAGCCACCGCCTTAGGCCTTCAGCCTGGACAGCAATTGTTCTATTCGCAAATTGTGCATTATGAAGATAATGTGCCGGTGCAATTGGAAGACCGCTGTATCAATCCCCTGGCCGCCCCTGACTATATCAAGCAAAATTTCGATCAGGTCACGCCCTATACTTATCTAACACAATCTGCCCCCCTGACCGCCGTTGAGCATATTGTTGAAGCGGTGATCCCCACGCAACTCGAACGGGAGTTACTGCAATTGGCGGAAAATGAACCCGGCTTATTGATCCGCCGCCGCACCTGGTCAGGCAAAATGGCAGTCACCGCCGCGCGTTTACTCTATCCTGGCAGCCGTTACCAGTTATTTGGGCGCTTTAGCACCCAGAGTTGATTGCTACAACGGGTGGCTGCTTGCACCCGGCTTTTTCCTCTTTAATCACATCTTGGTAACAAATTCGCACACCTTCACTTGTCGCCAGTAGCCGAATGCGCTAGGTTACTTTTTAATTGTCTATACAAGTATGCAGGAGCAAAAATACCATGACGTCAGTGATCCACTGCGACAGCCTGTGGCAAGGTGCCGATATTGTCACCATGCGTGATGGCAAATATCACACGATTCACCAAGGTGCTATCGCCGTGCGTAATGGCGAAATTGTCTGGATAGGTGAACAAGCCTCAATGCCAGCGATCTCCGCATCAAATATCGTGACATTTGATGGCGGCATCATTACCCCCGGGTTGATTGACTGCCATACCCATTTGGTCTTTGGTGGTGATCGTAGCGGTGAGTTTGAACAGCGGTTGAACGGTGTCAGCTATGCAGAGATAGCCGCTCAGGGCGGTGGTATCATTTCCACAGTCAACGCCACCCGCGATACATCAGAAGCGCAACTCCTGGAGCAAGCCCTATTCCGCCTGCAACCGTTACTGGCAGAAGGCGTAACCTGTGTAGAAATCAAATCAGGCTACGGGTTAACGCCACAAAGTGAACTGAAAATGCTGCGCGTCGCCCGTCAGTTAGCTGAATTACTGGCTATTGAGGTGAAAACCACTTGTCTGGCCGCCCATGCCCTGCCGCCAGAATACCGTGGCCGTAGCGATGACTACATCCAACTGGTTTGCGATACCATTATCCCGCAAGCGGCAGAGGCAGGGTTGGCCGATGCGGTAGATGCCTTTTGCGAGCATCTGGCATTTTCCCCTGAGCAGGTTGAGCGGGTTTTTGTCGCGGCAAAAGCGGCCGGTCTACCGGTTAAACTGCATGCCGAACAGCTTTCCCCCCTTGCGGGCAGTAGCTTGGCTGCGCGCTATCAGGCGCTTTCCGCCGACCATCTTGAATATGCCACGGAAGCGGATGCCATCGCCATGAGCCGTGCCGGTACCGTGGCGGTGCTGTTACCCGGTGCCTATTACCTATTGCGTGAAACCCAATGCCCGCCGGTTGAGTTCTTCCGTAAACACGGTGTACCGATGGCTATTGCCAGTGATGCAAACCCAGGAACGTCACCGGCCCTGTCATTACGTTTAATGATCAATATGGCCTGTACTTTGTTCCATCTCACCCCAGAAGAGGCGCTAGCGGGCGTTACGTTACATGCTGCCCAGGCATTGGGCCTGCGAGAGAGCCATGGCTCACTGGAAACCGGTAAAAAGGCTGATTTTGTTCATTGGCCCCTATCACGCCCCGCTGAGCTGGCTTACTGGTTAGGCGGGCAACTGCCTTGCACTATCATCTTCCGAGGAGAAGTCCGCCAATGACCCTTCGTGACCCTTTTGAGTTCCAGGCAGGTGAACTGCCGCTGCTGATCAGCATCCCCCACGCAGGAACCCGCTTGACCCCTGCGGTAGAGCAAGGGCTAAGTGATGATGCCCGGCCGTTATCCGATACTGACTGGCATATTCCGCAGTTATACGATTTCACCAGGTCCATGGGCGCCAGCATTCTGATTGCCAACTATTCCCGCTTGGTGATCGACCTTAACCGCCCAGCCGATGATAAGCCGCTCTATACCACCGCCACCACCGGGTTGTTCCCTGATGTGCTGTTTGATGGCCGCCCAAGTTTTCGCCCTGGTGCCGCCCCTGACGACCAAGAGCGTGCGGGCTATTTGCAAGCTCTCTGGCACCCCTATCATCTACAGTTACAACATGAACTGGCACGCTTAACCGCTAAATTTGGCTATGCCCTGTTGTTTGATGCCCACTCAATTGCTTCGGTGATACCTCGCTTGTTCAGCGGCAAACTGCCTGACCTTAATTTCGGCACCAATAGTGGTGAAAGTTGTGCGCAGGCGCTCAGTGACCAATTGGTCAACTGTTGCCAACAGCAACAACAATTTACCCATATACTCAATGGGCGCTTTAAAGGGGGATATATCACACGGGCTTATGGTCGGCCGGATAAGCATCACCATGCGGTGCAGTTGGAGTTGGCACAAGTGAATTATATGTCTGAGCAATACCCCTTTGCTTTTGATGCCACTCGCGCCGCCCCTTTGCAGCAACTGTTACGGCAACTGCTTAGCACGATGCTGGCATGGGGTGAGCAACAGGCTGGTCGCTGAGCTGCCCACAGCTAAAGAGTAAAATTTCAATAACCTAGGCTGCCATACAAAAACGTAATCAGGCCCAGAAATGGGCCTATTCCAGTAGGTGTTAATCCACCCGTGTCGCTCGCCAGCAAATCAATGACCCCAGCGTGACCATAATGACACCTTGCCAAAAATGCAGGGTCAGGGATGTGCTCAATACAATAGCGGCAAACACCGCCGACAGCACTGGCGTGAAATAAGAGGCGGTCGCCAGCAGCGTCATATTGCCATGCATGATCCCCACATTCCATGCGGCATACCCGGCCCCCATGGCGATCCCCACACACAATAACGCCACAGTCACCGGCAAGCTAAAGTGCATGGCTGTTTCATCGGTAAAAAGATAGAGCACCCAGAGTGCCAGTGAGGTCAACGAAATAAATAACACCACGCCATTTTTACCCTGAGCAATCCTCTTGGTGACATTACAATAAACCGCCCAGATCACCGCCCCGCTGAACGACAAACCATAACTTAATGGATTGCTACGCACGTTATCCAACATTTGCGCCAATGACCAACCACCAGAACCACTCATGATCCAACCAATGCCCACTAATGAAAGCAGCAAACCAGGCAGCACCCACCATTTGGCCCGTTGACCATTAAACGCAATCGCCATTAACACCGTAAAACAGGGCCACAGATAATTGATCATACCCAACTCAATCGCCTGCATTCGGTTACTGGCATACCCCAAAGAGAGTGATAGGCAGATTTCATAGAGCACAAACAACACACTGCCAACCACCAGATAGACACGGGGGAACTCACTCAACTTGGGTATTCCCATCAACAGCAGCAGGAACAGCGTGCCAATACTGTAAATCATTGCCGCCCCCCCAACAGGCCCCAAACCCTCACTGACACTGCGGATCAACCCCACCACGCTGCTCCATAGCACAATGGCCAGCAAACCAAGCAGCGTCGATTTATGAGAAGCGGACAACGATAACGTCACAGCCATATCCAATTATTTATTTTTTATCGGATTTTTACTCTACTGCGCCACGGGGTAAAAATAAAGGTGGGTGAACATCAGGGAGGATGATCGCGATAATTTGTTATCAGCCAAGCGATTGGCTTTTCTCTGCTGCTCATTCACCCCCGACAGCACGATGCAGGGTACTTCTACCGTACAACGGCAAGGATTAACGGCTAAGAACCTCTGCCAATAGACACTATTGGCAGAGGTAGTTTGGCCCCAGACAACACACAAAAGCTGCGGCGTACAGCGAGTGCGCGCGAATTTCGAGCACTGCCTGGGTTCAAAATGACCTGTGAAGTGTGACGGGTATAATACTGATGGAGTCGGCTCAAACTGTGTGACCACCCCACCCGTCTACCCGTATCACAGGTTAGTAAGCAATTGAATAACAGTCACGGCGTGGATCTGCCCCGGCAAAACGGTTACCCGAATTGGGATCGATCAGCACCGAGGTTGCACATCCTGACATCCCAAACGTGCGCAAGCGGCTAACATCATGTCCGCGCGCTTTTAGCTCGTTATACACCTCATCAGGCACTGTCGCCTCAACTGCCAGCTTGTTGAACCCAGCAGCATGCGGCCAGAATGACCCGTACAGGTGCGATGTTTGCACTCGCGGCATCTCAAAGGCTTTGTTCAGATTCGGGTACCAATCCTCCCAGCGATCTATGGTACTCAGCATCGCCTGGAGAATAGTCTGCTCCTGGTTGTCACCGCCCGGCGAACCTAGCGCCATAAAGGGTTTCCCATCTTTGAAGATAAGGCTGGGGGTCAATGTGTAGCGTGGCCGAGCATGAGGACGAACCTGATTAGCGTGTTGCTTGTCCAACCAAAACTGTTCGCCGCGCACGCTCATGGCAATCCCGGTATCGCCAAGGATCACCGCACCAGGTATCCAAGCACCACTGGGTGTAGCATCAAACAGGTTGCCGTCTTTATCGACGATCGCCATGTGGGTCGTATCTTTTGAAATCCCGGCCGAATCACGGCCCAAGGAAGCCAACATGATCGGTTCAGACAACAGTGCCGCAGATTGCCCCTTGCGGTTCACATCCTGAACATTGATAACCGCATACGGCCACTCTTTGACGCGGCTATCAAATTTAAGCGGATTACCTGCGACATATTGAGTCGAGGCATGTTTGGGATTAATCAGTGCAGCACGCTCCTTGGCATAGGCTTTGGACAATAACCCTTCTGCAGGAACGTTCACAAAGGCAGGATCCGCGTAATAGGTATCGCGATCAGCATAGGCCAATTTCAACGCTTCAACGATCGTGTGCAGATAGTCAGCACTACCATACCCCATCGCTTTTAAATCAAACTGTTCAAGGATATTGAGGGTTTGCAAAAGCACCGGACCTTGGCTGCCAAAACCCTGCTTATAGATGGTGTAACCGCGATAAGTGGTGCTGGTGGGCTCTTCGATACGGGCATAAAATTCGGCAAAATCACTCTCATCAAATGGCGCATCGTTCTGGCGCAGAAAAGCGACCATCTCTTTGGCAATATCACCTTTATAGAAGCGATCGCGTGCTGCCACAATACCTGCTTCACGCCCCTGCGCTTTGGCAGTGCGTTCTGCTTCCACCATACGCCGCAAGGTCTTTGCCGTTGCGGGCAGAGTGATAGTCTCACCTACTTTATACGGGGTGCCATCCGCTTTGTACCAATAGGTTTTATTGCCTGGCCAACGTTCAAACAGTTTGGACTGAGCGGCAATTGCTCGTGCGGTACTTATGCGCATTGGGAAACCTTTTTCCGCATAATCGATAGCGGGCGCCGATACCTGCTCAAAACTCATGGTTCCCCAACGTTCCAACACCGTCAGCGCCGCATGCAACGCACCGGGAACCACGGCGGGGTCAAGCCCTTCTCCTTGCAGCGTTTTATCTCGAGAAATATACCAATCAACGTCCACCGCTTTCGGTGCCCACCCCTGCCCGACGATGGAAGTCACTTTTGCGTCTGCAACAGGGTACACCAGCACCAGCGCCTCGCCCCCTAGGCTGTAGAGATCCTGCTCAAGCACACCACCCGCGATCAATGCAGCGACACCCGCATCAAAAGCATTACCACCTTGCAGGAGGATACGTGTCGCTACTGCTGTGACCAGTGGATCCCCAGTTGAAACTGCGGCAGTAGGGCCCATAATCGCTGGCCGCAGCCCCATATTCGCCGGTTGTTGATCCTGTTTAGGCACCTGCCCCTGAACATTGCTCGCCGCTGGGGTCTGCGCAAAAGCCCCCTGCAGCGATACCATTACAACAGCAGACACCAGAAATCGGCGCGCTAATACCCAACATTTTTTTTGTAAATATGCCTTTATTTTCATCATTGACCATCCTGTTGTCATCAAACGATTCGTTTTGACGATAGCAGTATTTGCTAAATGCGCAAATACAGGCTTCCCCGGTTAGAACGCAAAATTAGGTTATTTTTTCTCCCCGATACCGAGCCAGCCGCCACTGTAATCAGGTATGCAGCAATCGATATCAATGGCCTATATGTTGACCCTTCGCGGCTATAGAACATCAAGCGCAATGCCAATAAGCCACGGTCGATGGAGTTGATAATAAGTAGAAAATGATTAGCGCCGCAGTTACATTCTCTGGCGTGACCGAGGTAATAATCGAGGCAACAAAGTCCGAACCGAGCACGCCCACTATCATTGAAACCACAGATCGCTGCGCCTTTATTGGCAGCGAGTAATCCGTCGCAGAGATAACAAACAGAATAGAACCGGCAAATGCCCCAATAACAGCCCCTACATCTGTACCTAATAACAATCAGATAAAAGTGACACTGGTGACTACTGTAGTTGCCGCGCCGGTACTAATCGGCTCTGACATGTATACCTCCTGTTGTTCGCTTCGCGCAGCGAACGCCGGGCGGTAGAAATGAAAAAGGCCACGTATGGCGCGGCCTGTGGTCATGATGTTAATTACTTATTAAAGAATTAACATTGTTTGTTACCCTGTTGAACTACGTTTCCATTTTCGTTATAAATCTTCCACCAAATATTTGTGCCTTGACCAGCATCACAAATGCTGCGAATGGTAGAATCTATCTCCATGCGACATAACGACTCAGAGGAATACCACTCCTGCCCATGATTAACGAGCACGAGATAAGTCTCACCCTCAATCTCGCCATATTCAAATCTATATTGCATGCTCCCATCCTTATCTAACCATTGGAAAGAATATATTAACATTCATCCCAATAAAAAACCCGCGCATCGGCAGGCTTCTATTCGAGTATTGGTCGAGGTTGCTTTACGCAATACGTTGTCAGTCATGTCGTTTACCAAAGTAAGATGCGATTTTCAGGATATTTGTAATAACCTATCCATTAATAGTCATTACCATCTGCTTAAAATCGAATTTAGGGAGCACTGTTACTTGCTTCATACGTATTTCCTTTCAGAAATGAACCCTTGTCGCCCAGGAAACCAGCCCAAGAAGGTACGCCTACCACTACTGACATCCTCAAAGGCTCATTTCTGAACAGGTTCTTGGTTTGGTTTAAGCACCGGCGCGGTGCGGATACAACAAAGCCCCAAAAGACTTGGGGCCAAAGACGACAAAGCCCCACCGAAGTGGGGCCTGTTTGACTCAAGAAGATACTGACTGAGTAACTACCCTTATCACATTAGCGCAATTTTTGCGTACGCGTTAGTTATAGTCTACATTGTATTCATCACCCCAAATATGTAAGTATGGATATTATTCACATGGAGAGGTAAATGACTGCAGAAATTGCTGTTTATAACAAGTCTGCTGTTGCTCTAGCAGCAGACTCAGCCGTTACAATCTCAGGGGGTGGTACTCAAAAAATTTATAATGGAGCCGAAAAACTCTTTGCCCTAACAAAACATCACCCCGTTGGTTTGATGGTATATGGAAGTGGTGACCTATGTACTGCTCCCTGGGAATTAGTTATAAAAGCATACAGAAAACAGCTAGGTGGTGCTCATTTCGATAAATTAGAAGAATACTCGAAGAGCTTTTTCGAGTTTTTAGAAAAATCAAATAGCATTATTACAGATGGAATGCGATCAGATCACCTGTATCAGCATCTATCAGAGAGTGTTTTCAGTAAATTAGTTGAAAAATTTTTTGCAACAAAAGATACCCTGTACTTGAACCAATTCTCATACCAAACCTTTTTCGCAGATTTAGAGGCGTACTGTGACTCACTACTTGAAAGATTATCAGATACTGATTTTCTTGATGGCTTCTCAGGTGATGACGTGGATAATGCCACCCAATTTTGTAAAGAGGTTACATTACGAATTGTAACTGAAAAATTTTCTGACTTACCACTAGAAGAGATCCCTCCAAGATTAATATCCGTTCTTACGAACGTTTTCGCAGCCATGATTTGCAAAAAAAGTGATGTTGGTAACATTTCTGGGATTGTAATAGCTGGTTATGGTAACGAGGATTACTATCCTAAAGTTTTGTCTTATGATGTCTGTGGTTTTTATAACGGGAAAATTCGCAAATATATTAATGAAGAAAAATGTTCGGGCAACGGCGAGGGAGGAGTAACTCCATTCGCTCAAGATGATGAAGTTAGTGCATTTATGCAAGGCTGCAGTGAAAACTTGATCCAAAAACTTCACAGCGAATACCAGAACTCGATCGTTAACCTACTTGAAGGAATAGATTGTGTCATCACTAAGCAGGTACCAGAAGAGCATTTGAACGGTCTAAGATCTGCTATTGTTAAGATCGTAGAAAACACCGTCACTGATTGTGATGAACGTATCGGGCTATTTGTACATGAAAACTATGTTAGCAAAGTAGTTAATATGATAAAATTCCTACCAAAACAGGATCTTGCCTACATGGCGGAATCTTTAGTCAACCTGACAGCGTTTAAGCGCAAAGTTTCTGATGATAGTGAAACTGTAGGTGGACCGATTGACGTCGCTGTGATATCAAAGGCTGATGGATTCATTTGGGTTAAAAGAAAGCATTACTTTGATAAAGAATTAAACCATCATTACTTTACAAGGAGTTAGGAGGGCAAAAATGACAATGAAACAATCATATCAACAATCACAACCTAAGAATGTTAATGATTTTTTTGCAAAAAAAACAAAAGAACAAAACCCTAAAGAAGAAACAATTCTTCATAATTTACTGAAAAAACACATGATACCTTCATGAGTATTAAAGCCCGCAATTGCGGGCTTTAATACAATGATTGTCATTACTTTGTGCGATATCTATCTAAGGTATTTTACTCTATATCTAGCCTTGCATTTAGCAACGCAACCGCGTATAAACCCCTCTGCCGTCTGCATTTCCTTCCTGATTATTCCATCTGCACACTTGCGCTTCTTGTCTTATGTGGCGCAGCGACAAGCCGTAGAAGTTGTGTAGAAAAAAACCATGAAACGTTAAACATTGCTACTAGATTGTCTTTTTATGGCTGACGTATCTACTCACAATTATTACTATAAGGGAGTTTCCGATTATGTATGAGAGAGTCAATGATGTCGTTACCTGATTATCAAGGAAAATTAATAGCTTATCTTGACCATAACATATTAGATATATTCGTAAAAAACGGCTTGGATAAATTTGGAGAATATCTTGCCCGTGATTTTCAAGTCGTTTATTCAGATGAAACCCTAAAAGAGATAAAAAGATCTGTTGGTTACGAGAAACAGTTTTTAGATGTTCTAAATGAACTAAAAGCATTTCATTTAAAAATTTTGCTAGATGAAACCTATCAATCAACAGGAAAGGCCACTATTACCAATATAGACTGCCACAAAGCCTTTCATGAGTACAATACTAATGATCCTATATTCGATATTGTTAATGACTCAATGATGATTGATATTAAAAAAATTTTCGGAGGTGCCAAAGAAAAAACTTTCTACGATATTAAGAATGAAAAGATAGCAGCATTTGAAGAGCTGCTAAAAGTCCCTGAAATTACTTTTCATGAATTTCCTGCGTTAGCATCACTCTTTGAAATACAAGCAAATGACATGAAGGAAAAATTCGAAAATGCATCTTCTGAATTATTAAAGCATTTCTCAAAAAACATTCAAAATCCTATAGGCTGGTCTGGCATAAAAGACTTTCGAGAACATTTAGGGATTGGTCCAATTCAATTAAACAACATAGAACCACCAAATGTAATTCAGCAGATTTGGAATATTTGTCGAGAAAGCCTCCCTCATGGAGTGCATATGTCCTTAGAAGACTTCTTCGGCATAGCCAGGAATCCAATCCACCCGTCATCAAATTATTTTAATTATCAGAAAGTCGCCTCTATTTATATTATTCTAAACATGTTAGGCTATTATCCGGATTCTCACATTCATAAAGATCGCCGTTTTAATTCAGCTATCAGTGATCAAAGTCATGCTAGCATGGCAACATTTTCAGACATGTTGTTTTCTAGGGACCAATATTTTATTAAAAAAGTTGAAGCTTGTTATGAGTTCTTAGGCATCAATACTGAAATACGGTATGTTGAATAAAATACGCCCAATTGATTTTAAGGTACTTAAAAAATATTATTATTAGGGTAAATAAGGCTGGTAGGACTGCTGGGGACTCAGCATCTATATAACAGCTATTTAGTCCTTTAGGCGGGCTCACCAATCCGTCAATATAAGAATATGGTCCCGTCTCTTTCTATCAATAAAATAAGGTAGCTATTAACTATAATATTTTTGAGTCACCCATACCTAATATTCTACATCAAGTTGAACATCAAGCATAGCCAAGCACTCCCCTATAAACCCTTCTGCTGTCTGCATTTCCTTCCTGACTGTTCCATCAGAGCACTTGCGCTTTTTGGCTATGTAGCGTAACGATAGACCGTAGAAATGATGCAACACAACTATGTCGTACTCTTCCGGCTTGTACTTCTTCAGCCTTGCAATACATCCATCAATCATCAGGCCATCATCATCAGAGCATGATTGTTTGCCACTGGATTTTGGCGGCAGTAGTCCTTTAAACCCGGCTGCTATGGGTGGGTAATCAATGTTGCTATCCTCACGGGCCCAAACGCCCCAACGGGACAAAACATCGTACATATCTCTCATAGCTTACCCTCTCCCCTCAAAATCACCTGCGTCCGCAGCCCCCCCTCAGCATGAGCCAAACGCAATTCTTCACGCGTATATTCAGATTTAACGCGACCATCGATCACATCATGGCAGCAGCTACATGACCACGCGGCTTGCGAATCATCGGGTTTGATGCCGGTACCACAGGTGCCAGCCATTCGATAATGCGCAAGAACGGTGGTTTCAGGATTGAAGTTGCACACACCTGGTAAGCGGATCTGGCAATCACGCCCTTGGGCCTCTTTGCGTAAATTTGCCATCATGCATACTCCAGCAGTTGTGCAGCGATGTTCTCAGCCTCTTCAATGGACTGGAATTTGCGGAACAAGATCCAGTTCCAAAGAACGTTTAATGCTGCTTTGTACAGCTGCTGGAACACGTCTTCATCCATACGGACAAAGCTGATTGCTTTGGCTCGGTGGTTTTTACTGCCATCAGGATAGACGTACTCAGTGTAGTAACCGACTTGGACGGTTACCCATCCACTGCAATGCAATTGGCATGACCCTTGCGCAGGTCATTACGCAATGCCGAAATAACATCGTCAACAATACCTTGTTCATTACACTCACAATGCAGCTATGGCTCGTCGTGGCGCCATGGTGAAAGCCAACACAATCAGCAGTAGTTTCAAAAAAATTAGGGATCTATCTGGCTTAACTTGGGATAAAGGAACTCCACCCGGATTTCACGAAATTCGCTCACTGGCTGAACGGCTATATAGGGAGCAAAAAGTAAATACCAAGGATTTGCTAGGGCACAAATCCCAGCGGCAAACTGACCGTTATAACGATGATCGGGGGAAGAATTGGAAGGTTGTAGGGGAATGAAAATCGCTCATTTTTCATACCGTTTTGCAGAAGAGTTTTGCAGGGGTTTTGCAGGGGTTTTGCAGGAGTTTTGCAGAAGAATTTTTTGAGGGAGAAAAACAGACGGGAGCCATAAGCTCCCGTAATCATTTAGCGTTAAAACAATCTTACATATGCTTAACGATAGCGTCGCCAAACTCTGAACATTTCAGTAGCTTAGCGCCTTCCATCAGGCGTTCAAAGTCATAGGTCACAGTCTTGGCAGCAATCGCCCCTTCCATTCCCTTAACGATTAAGTCAGCCGCTTCAAACCAGCCCATATGGCGCAGCATCATCTCAGCAGAAAGGATTACTGAACCTGGGTTCACTTTATCCTGACCAGCGTACTTAGGTGCAGTACCGTGGGTGGCTTCAAACAATGCACATTCAGCACCAATGTTGGCACCCGGTGCAATACCGATACCGCCAACCTGTGCGGCGAGTGCATCAGAAATATAGTCACCATTAAGGTTCATACAGGCGATAACGTCGTATTCTGCTGGGCGCAACAGAATTTGCTGCAGGAAGGCGTCAGCGATAACGTCCTTGACCACAATCTCTTTACCGGTTTTCGGGTTCTTGATCTTCAACCATGGGCCACCATCGATCAGTTCGCCACCGAACTCTTCACGAGCCAGTTCGTAACCCCAATCTTTGAAGGCACCTTCGGTGAACTTCATGATATTGCCTTTGTGAACCAAGGTCACCGAGTCACGATCATTGTCAATGGCGTATTCGAGCGCCGCGCGAACCAAGCGCTTGGTCCCTTCTTCTGAGCATGGCTTCACACCAATACCACATTGCTCAGGGAAACGGATTTTCTTCACGCCCATTTCTTCACGCAGGAATTTGATCACTTTATCGGCTTCGGCAGAGCCGGCTTTCCATTCAATACCGGCATAAATGTCTTCCGCATTTTCACGGAAAATCACCATATCCGTCAGCTCAGGCTGTTTTACCGGGCTTGGCGTGCCTTGATAGTAACGTACTGGGCGCAGACAGACGTAAAGGTCAAGTTGTTGGCGCAGAGCAACGTTCAGGGAGCGAATACCGCCACCCACTGGAGTTGTCAGTGGCCCTTTGATGGCAACACGATACTCACGGATCAGATCCAGGGTTTCATCTGGCAACCAGACATCTTTGCCGTACACATGAGTGGATTTTTCACCGGTGTAGATCTCCATCCAGGAAATTTTCCGCTCACCGTGGTAGGCCTTTTTAACTGCGGCATCAACCACGTTGATCATGGCTGGGGTAACATCTACACCGATACCGTCACCTTCAATGAATGGGATGATCGGGTTATTAGGAACAACCAATTTACCTTGGGCGTCGACCGTGATCTTTTTACCATCTGCCGGAACAACAACTTTGCTTTCCATCAACCTCTCCTTCTTCAAACGCAATTTTTGTTAATGCTTTGTAAGATACGTGTCAATACTACTTGAATATTCAATCCGCGCCAATCTCAAAACAACGCTGCTATAATGCACTTATCATTAATTAGTTCAAAGATTGTTAGTTAAAAATCACAGCGTTAACCGATTCAGCCACAATAAATTTGTGGTAAATAACGTGTGATAGCGGCATTTATGCATGATGTAATTCTATTAATTTACCGATAAAAATAGGCTGCAAGCCACCAAGGATAAATAATCTATGTTTAAACCACACGTCACTGTCGCTTGTGTTGTTCATGCCGCCGGTAAATTTTTAATCGTTGAAGAAACCATTAACAATAAAGCACTCTGGAATCAGCCCGCCGGTCATCTCGAAGCAGATGAAACCCTGGTTCAGGCTGCAGAGCGTGAACTCTGGGAAGAAACCGGGATCCATGCCACACCACACACGTTTCTACGTATGCACCAATGGCTGGCTCCAGATGGCACGCCATTTTTGCGTTTCTGTTTTGTGATTGAGCTAGATTCCCCCTGCGAAACCACCCCCCATGACGATGATATTGATCGCTGCCTGTGGCTAACCGCCGAGCAGATTTTTAGCGCCGATAACCTGCGCTCGCCGTTGGTAAGCGAAAGCATCCGCTGTTATCAGCAAGCGGAGCGTTATCCGTTATCCCTTATTGCCAGCTTTAATTGGCCCTTTTAAGCCACACTCAGTAAGGCTCCTTCCTGGGGCTTAAAATAACGACCGTGCGCACTGACGCCCAACGTGGTAAAATCCTGCGCTCATTTTTATTGCTCAGTTCGTGAGATCACCATGTCAGACAACAGCCAGAAAAAAGTGATCGTCGGAATGTCCGGCGGCGTCGACTCATCCGTTACTGCTTATCTGTTACAGCAACAGGGATATCAGGTCGCTGGGCTGTTTATGAAAAACTGGGAAGAGGACGACAACGAAGAGTATTGCTCAGCCGCCACCGACCTGGCCGACGCACAAGCGGTTTGCGACAAGCTGGGCATCGAGTTGCATACGGTCAATTTCGCTGCAGAATACTGGGATAACGTATTCGAACTGTTCCTTGCCGAGTATCAGGCTGGCCGCACACCCAACCCCGATATCCTGTGCAATAAAGAGATTAAATTTAAAGCATTCCTTGAGTTTGCCGCAGAAGATCTGGGGGCAGATTATATTGCTACCGGCCACTATGTCCGCCGGCAGGATGTTGACGGTAAAAGCCGTCTGCTGCGCGGTGTTGATGGCAACAAAGACCAAAGTTATTTCCTGTATACCCTGAGTCATGAGCAGATTGCGCAAAGCCTGTTCCCGGTTGGTGAGCTGGAAAAACCGCAAGTGCGCCGTATTGCAGAACAACTGGAGCTGGTGACCGCCAAGAAGAAAGACTCAACCGGTATCTGTTTTATCGGTGAACGTAAATTCCGTGATTTCCTGGCGCGCTATCTCCCCGCACAACCCGGTGACATTATCACGGTAGATGGGCAAACCCTGGGGCAGCACCAAGGTTTGATGTACCACACCCTGGGGCAACGTAAAGGGCTGGGGATTGGCGGTATCAAGGATGGTGCAGAAGACCCTTGGTACGTGGTAGACAAAGACGTCGCCAACAATATATTGATTGTGGCCCAAGGGCACGAGCACCCACGCCTGATGTCCACTGGCCTGGTAGCACAACAACTGCATTGGGTTGATCGTTTACCCTTGACGCAACCGCTACGATGCACAGTAAAAACACGTTACCGCCAGCAAGATGTCCCTTGCCTGGTGACCCCTCTTGATGCCGACCGTATTGAAGTGCATTTCGATGAACCCGTTGCCGCCGTCACCCCAGGGCAGTCGGCGGTCTTTTATCTGGGTGATATCTGCCTGGGCGGTGGCATTATCGAACAACGGATACAGGAGTAGTTGTGGCGAAGAATTATTACGACATTACACTGGCGATGGCCGGGGTCAGTCAATCAGCCCGTTTGGTACAGCAATTGGCACATGACGGGCAAATGGACAACGAAGCGTTCCATACCTCGCTCAACAGCCTGTTGCAGATGGATCCCCCCTCCACACTGGCGGTATTTGGTGGTGAGGAGCGTAACTTGAAGATGGGCCTGGAAACCTTGATCGCTGTGCTCAATGCCAATAATAAAGGGCTAGGTGCCGAGTTGACACGCTATACGCTTAGCTTAATGGTGCTGGAGCGCAAGTTAAACGCCAACAAAGAAGCAATGAATACCCTCGGCGAGCGGTTAAGTCAGTTAGAGCGCCAATTAGCGCACTTTGAACTGGGATCGGATACCATCGTTAGTTCGCTGGCAGGTATTTATGTTGACGTTATCGCCCCACTCGGGCCGCGTATCCAGGTTGCTGGTTCACCCGCTATCCTGCAGAACACGCAGGTTCAAGCCAAAGTTCGTGCCATTCTGCTCGCCGGTATCCGTGCCGCTGTGCTATGGCAACAGGTTGGCGGTAGCCGCCTGCAATTAATGTTTTCCCGTAGTCGTCTGCTCAAGCAGGCACAAGATATCCTTGCTCATTGTTAACCTTCCCAGGAGTTGCTACCGATGGAATTATCCTCACTGACCGCCATTTCCCCCGTTGATGGACGCTATGGTGAAAAAGTCAGCGTACTGCGCACCATTTTCAGCGAGTACGGCTTACTAAAATTCCGCGTTCAAGTTGAAGTACGTTGGCTGCAAAAACTGGCCGCTTGCGCTGAAATTGCCGAAGTTCCTGCATTTGCCGCTGACGCAAACGCTTACCTTGATAAAATCGTTGCCGAATTCAGTGAAGAAGATGCTCAGCGCATCAAGACGATCGAGCGGACCACTAACCACGATGTAAAAGCCGTGGAATACTTCCTGAAAGAGAAAGTCGCCACCGTACCTGCGCTGCATGCAGTATCAGAGTTTATCCACTTTGCTTGTACCTCTGAAGACATCAACAACCTGTCACATGCCCTGATGCTGCAAACCGCACGTCAGGAGGTGTTGCTCCCCTATTGGCGTAAAATCATCGATGCCATCAAGCAGTTGGCACAGGCGTACCGCGATATTCCGCTGCTGTCACGTACCCACGGTCAGCCCGCGACACCCTCTACGGTAGGGAAAGAACTGGCGAATGTGGTCTACCGGATGGAACGCCAATATCGCCAGTTAGAGCAAGTGGAAGTCCTTGGTAAAATCAATGGGGCTGTGGGTAACTACAACGCCCACATTGCGGCCTATCCGCAAGTTGATTGGCACCGTTTCAGTGAAGAGTTTGTCACTTCACTTGGCGTTAACTGGAACCCCTATACCACACAAATTGAACCCCATGACTATATTGCCGAGCTGTTCGATTGTGTTGCCCGTTTCAATACGATTCTGATCGACTTCGACCGCGATATTTGGGGTTACATTGCTCTGAATCACTTCAAGCAAAAAACCGTTGCTGGTGAGATTGGTTCTTCCACCATGCCCCATAAGGTCAACCCTATCGACTTCGAAAACTCCGAGGGTAATCTTGGCTTGGCCAATGCAGTTATGGGCCACTTGTCCAGTAAGTTGCCGGTATCCCGTTGGCAGCGTGACCTGACCGACTCCACCGTGCTGCGCAACCTGGGTGTGGGTATCGGTTATGCCTTAATTGCTTATCAGTCCTCGCTGAAAGGCATCAGTAAGCTCGAAGTCAATCAGGCGCACCTGCTGGATGAACTGGACCATAACTGGGAAGTGTTAGCAGAGCCGATCCAGACCGTTATGCGCCGCTATGGCATCGAAAAGCCGTATGAAAAACTCAAAGAGTTAACCCGTGGCAAACGGGTAGATGCAGCAGGTATGCAGGCCTTTATCGACAGCCTGGCCCTGCCGGAAGAGGAAAAAACACGTCTGAAAGCCATGACACCAGCCAATTATATTGGTCGCGCTATTACCATGGTTGATGAGTTGAAATAACTGTTTCTGCAAACCATGCTCAAGTGACGAGTTGATAACCACTAAAGTGAATCAACCAGAAACGGAGCATGCTGTTCCCCCACAGGTCGAGCCACCCTAGGCGGTTCACCCTGTGGGGATTATCCAAGCCTGAGCGCTCTGTTCTCTTTTTCGCTATTTGTACTAGCGATAGGAAAATCTGGCCCACTATAACTGTGGCATAAACTCCTGTAGCCGCTGTAACTGCTGGCCCGAGGCATCAAAATTGCGCCTATCCAGCCACTGTTCTAAGGCCGAGCGAACTGCAGGCCAGCGGTCATCCGTTAACGCAAACCAGTCGGTATCCCGGTTACGTCCCTTGGTAACAATTGCCTTAAGGAACCGCCCCTCATAGTTGAAACCAAAACGCTGGGCTGCACGTTTTGAAGGGGCATTCAAACTGTCGCATTTCCATTCACAGCGGCGATACCCCAACTCATCGAAGGTATGGCGCAACATCAGGTAAATCGCTTCGGTTGCAATAGCGCGCTGTTGCATCAATGGTGACCAGCAGATATGGCCAATCTCCAGCACGCCACTTTTTTCTTCAATGCGCATAAACGCCACGGTGCCTACGGGCAGTTGGCTTGCCACATCAAACACCGTTAAATTCACCAGTGAAGAGTCAGCTTGCAGTTTTTCCAAGTGTTCTAATAACTGCTGAGGGGTGTCTGGTCGCTCTCTTGATAAATAAGTCCAGTCACAGCCATCTGGCGCCTGCTGATAGGCAGCAAACAATGCAGAGTAATCCCGTTGGCAGTCTAACGATGCCAGGTGGCAAAACCGCCCCTTGAGCACCACGTTGTTTGGTCTGGCACAAGCTTGCCATTGCGGCAATGGATCACCCACCGGCTGACCATATTGATTGATTCGCATAAATTGATACCGCTATAAAAACCAGCCTGAACGATGCCAACAGAATACGCCACCTTGGTCATCTAGCCTATACCTGCATGGTGGTGACTTTTGCCCGCCAGCATGGCCGCCACCACTATGATTAAATTCAGCTATTGTGGCCTCACCATTGGCTGACTGCCGGTAACTCGAGTAAACTTCTCTGATACCGTCGCACGCCCCAGCAGCTTGAATAACTGCCGGCTTTAGGCCCCCTTCTATCCTGGAATAACACTATGGAATACCACTTGGATTTGGACTGGAACGATTTTTTGCAACGCTATTGGCAAAAACGACCCGTTATTATCAAGCATGGCTTTAAAAATTTTATCGACCCGATCTCCCCCGATGAATTGGCCGGGTTGGCGATGGAAAGTGAAGTGGACAGCCGCTTGGTCAGCCACCAAGAAGGGCGTTGGCAGGTAGCTCATGGCCCCTTCGTCAGCTACGACCATCTGGATGAGAATAACTGGTCGCTGCTGGTGCAGGCCGTTGATCACTGGCATGCCCCTTCCAGTGCCTTGATGCGGCCATTCCGGAAACTCCCCGACTGGCGGATAGATGATCTGATGATCTCCTTTTCGGTACCGGGAGGCGGCGTTGGGCCACATCTTGACCAATATGACGTGTTTATTATTCAAGGTACAGGCAGCCGCCGCTGGCGTGTTGGCGAAAAAGTATTGATGAAACAGTTTTGCCCGCACCCTGATTTGCTACAGGTTGCCCCCTTTGACGCCATTATTGATAGCGAAATGGAACCAGGGGATATTCTTTATATTCCACCCGGCTTTCCCCATGAAGGTTATTCACTGGAAAACTCCCTGAATTACTCGGTAGGGCTGCGGGCACCCAATGGCCGTGAACTGCTCAATGGCTATGCAGACTATGTTTTGGCCCAAGAGTTAGGTCACCAACGCTATAGCGACCCGGACATCGCACTACGTGAGCACCCGGCTGAAGTTTTGCCACAGGAAGCGGCGATACTGCATCAAATGGTATTGGAACTGGTTCAACAACCTGAACATTTCCAAAGCTGGCTGGGGGAGTTTATTTCTCAATCACGCCATGAATTGGATATTGCACCGCCAGAGCCCCCTTATCAGGCGGGGGAAATTTATGACCTGTTGCAACAAGGGGAATGTTTGCAGCGCTTGGGGGGGCTGCGGGTACTGCGGATTGGTGAGCAATGTTTCGTTAATGGTGAGCTAATCAGTACGGAGCATCTGCAAGCTGCCGACGCACTTTGCCAACACTTCGAGGTTAATGCAGACATGCTGGGAGAGGCCTTGAACGACCCGGCTTTCCTCTCCTTGCTGACAGCGCTGATCAACAGTGGTTACTGGTATTTTAACGACTGAACCTTGATGGGCGCGCACCCGATAGTGGGGCAATCACTGCCCCCTATCTGTCAGCGGCTATTTTTTGGCGCGGTCGGCGGTCAGCGACGCGATACGCATAATCACCGCTACCGCCTTCTCCATCCCTTCCAGCGTGATAAACTCATGTTTGCCGTGGAAGTTATACCCCCCAGTAAACAGGTTCGGGCAAGGTAAACCTTTAAATGACAATTGGGCACCATCGGTGCCGCCACGAATCGGCTTTATCACCGGCTCGATATCGCAATCACGCATGGCCTGTTGCGCCAACGCAATAATATGAGGATGCTCAGCCACCTGCTCACGCATGTTGTAATAACTGTCCTCAATGGCCACTTCAATATAACAATCCCGTGGTAACCCTCTACCCACCTGCTGCGCCACCTCTATCATCTTGCGCTTGCGTGCCTCAAAGCCTTCACGCTCAAAATCACGTAACAGGTAGTGCATCTCGGCACGCTCTACATTCCCCTTAATGGCAGAGAGATGGTAGAACCCTTGGTAACCTTCGGTATTTTCTGGTGCTTCATCCGCAGGTAAGGCTTGATGAATGCGGCTTGCCAATGATAACGCGTTGACCATCACCCCTTTGGCGGTTCCCGGGTGAACATTATTACCAACAATTTTCACCGTCACCGATGCCGCATTGAAGTTTTCACACTCCAACTCACCCACCCCACCGCCATCAACGGTATACGCCCATTCGGCATTAAACGCCTCGACATCGAAGAAACGCGCTCCCTTACCCACTTCTTCATCCGGGGTGAAGGCGATACGAATATCACCATGGGGAATTTTCCGCAGCGTCAAGCGCACCATGGCCGTCAGGATCTCAGCAATGCCCGCTTTATCATCGGCACCCAGCAAGGTTTTACCGTCGGTGGTGATCAGTGTTTGCCCCAACATTTGATGCAGGATTGGGAACATCACTGGCGACAGCACTTCATCGCCGATCCCCAGAGCAATATCGCCACCACGGTAGTTTTCCACAATCTGTGGAGCCACATTACGGCCAGAAAAATCCGGGGCGGTATCAAGATGAGAAATAAATCCGATGGTCGGAACCGACCAGGCCACATTAGAAGGCAATGTTCCCATCACACAGCCATGCTCACTAAGGGATACCTGCTCAAAACCGAGCGCAATCATCTCCTGTTGCAAGGCCCGCGCCAATTTCAACTGCCCATCGGTACTGGGTACATTTTTTACATTCGCTTTAGCCTGCGTATCAAAAGAGACATAACTAAAAAATCGATCAAGTAATTTATCCATGGTTCCACCCTCAACATTGCTTATTTCATTATGCGGAACCGATCTGGATAAAATATTGAGACAGGTCATTAATAGTCAGATTGAGTCATAATCATTAAGTTCGGTAATGATCAATATCATAGGTTAGGCCATTCAGATTGCAGACTGGTGCGACTTGAATAACAACCGGGAAGGTTATCCCGCCTATCGTAAAACGGTGCCCTTCAAACTATTGGTTACTGTTGCCAACAAACGCTTGAAAGAATGAACCGCAAATTGTTGCCAGGCCAACATCAACTATCACCCTGAGATTTTGTTGCCACATGATTAATGGTTAATATTTCAACTAATTGATTAACGAAGTTAACCATGGCATCTTTTCCCGTTAAGGCGTAACCATCCTGAAGTGTTTTCAGAACGTTATCGAAATCGACCGGTTAGGCCAGCTATCATTGTTTTTTTGATACTCTGCTGAAATAACAAACAATTTACACCTCATCCTAATCCTTTGTACAGGGTGTCTTTCTGTATCCCTGCCTTGATAATGAAACTATTCTTCAAGTATTCTTCGCTTGGCTTATTGAGCCCCAAGTGAACAACCGTCAACTTTATATGGAATTAAGGTAAACAATGACAAATGAACGTGTTTTTTCAATGAGTAAAAAAATCGTATGGATGACCGCTTTAGGTGTTTTTTGCGGTTTTTTCCTCTCCGCTATCTTTACCGGTCGTGGTATACCCCTTATTGGTGTTATTGGTACCACCATTGGGATATGCATTGTCATGTTTTGGATGAAACTTAAAGTCACGCCAGAAATGCTTTCGCAGGGAAAGAAAAAGTTCCGCTTTAGTGAAGGTACTGTTGTTTTCGAAAAAGTTTCACCACTGATGTCATGGTTTATGTTTTTCAAAGGAAATGGTGAAGCCATCGTTTTCAAGTAAACATCCGGGCAACTCACCTTGCTGCAGCTAATAACTCCTTTCATTATTCTCGATATTGAATAACAAGCCTGAGAATAGACCATGCAATACAGTAAAGAGGAAAAACAGCAGCATCTTGATAACTGGAGAAACAGTGGACTCTCCCAATCCGCTTACTGCCGTGAAAATAGCGTGAAGTTAGCCACTTTTCATTATTGGAAAATGCAGGCTGATAAAGCGGTTAAAAGCCCGGTGACTCCTTTTATTCCCACAACCGTGAAAGCGTCATCGGGCATCATCTCGGTTAATACACCTGGCGGGTTATCTATTTCCTGCCAACTGCACCAGTTGCCCCAAGTTCTTCAGGCACTCCAGACATGTTGATCCCTGAACACGTCTGGATTGCTCGCCAGCCCGTAGATATGCGGTGTGGGGTGGATAAGTTAACCCAATATGTTGCCGAACATCTCGGTCAGACCTGGCAAAGTGAAGCCGCGTTTATTTTCTGTAATAAAGCACGCACTCGCATCAAGTTGTTGCGCTGGGATAAGCACGGGGTCTGGTTGGCGGTACGTCGATTACATCGCGGTCATTTTGTCTGGCCTCGAGAAGGTGACACCACCTGGACACTGACCACCGAGCAATTTTCGTGGTTGATAAAAGGCATTGACTGGCAACAGGTCGAAGGCCAAATTTTGACGAAGTGGCAATAAAAATAACCACATAATCATTTGATTTAAATGATGATATTTAATCAATGTGGTAATATGATTGCCATGATGACATTGCCGTCCGACCTGACTAATGACCAATTACGCACGCTGGTGATAAAACTCCAGCGTGAGAATACTCGTCTGGCTGAGTTGCTGGCTCAGGCACGTCAAGCCCGGTTTGGACGCAAGGCAGAAAACTTCTCACCCGCTCAGCTCAGCCTGTTGGATGAGGACAGTGAAACTGATATTAGTGCGCTGGAAGCTGAACTGGAAAAAACCTTGCCCGCAGCACCACTGGCTACGGTAAATAAACCCAAGCGCCAGGCATTACCCGCTCACTTGCCACGTGAAGAAATCAGGCTAGAGCCGGAGAGCGCAAACTGCCCACAGTGCGGTGATCCACTGCGTTTTCTCCGTGATGAAATCAACGAGACACTGGATTATATTCCGGCACAATTTATTGTCAGAAAAACGGTGCGTCCACAATACAGTTGCCCGTGCTGCCAGACGGTACACAGTGCCGAGTTACCGGCGCAGGTGATTGATAAAGGTCAGGCTGCCCCCGGTTTATTGGCACATATCACCATCAATAAATGTGTTGACCATCTTCCGCTGTATCGGCAAAGCCAAATCTTCGCTCGCGATGGAATAACACTACCAATCAGTACATTGTCTGACTGGATGGGTAAAGTGGGTGTTGCACTCAAACCCCTTGTCGAACGGTTGCATGCGTTACTCTGTGAGCAGAAGGTATTGCACGCTGATGAAACGCCACTCACCCTGCTGGCAGGTAAAAAAGGCACCACACAGCGTGGTTATCTCTGGGCGTATGCTTCTCCGGCAGCGGCAGAGCAGCGTATGGTGATGTTTGATTGCCAACCTGGACGCAATGGGGGCTATGCACAGACTTTTTTGACCGGTTTTACCGGTACGTTGGTTGTTGATGACTATGCTGGCTATAAATCACTCTTTGCTTCTGGCGCAATAAAAGAAGCCGGGTGCCTTGCCCACGTCAGACGTAAGTTCTTTGAGCAATACAAAGTTAACCATCACCCACTGGCCAAACGCGTACTGGACGGCATCCGCGAGTTGTACAAGTTAGAGCGGTTGATAAAAACGCGAACAACCCAAAATCGGCAACGATGGCGAAACCGTTATGCCAAACCGCATCTGGCTACGCTGCATGCCCTGTTATTAGCACAACAACATCAAGTTCCTGGTAACTCGGGGATCCACAAAGCTATCCTGCATGCCTTGAAACGCTGGCCAGCCTTGCTCTGTTATCTGGATGATGGCGCGATCCCCATTGACAACAACCATATTGAAAACTGCATCCGTCCTGTGGCATTGGGTAGAAAAAATTGGCTCTTTGCAGGTTCACTGCTGGCCGGGCAGCGCATGGCCGGTATCATGAGTCTGCTACAAACCGCCAAACTCAATGGTATAGAACCCTTTACCTGGTTGAGCTTCGTTCTTACTCATATACCGACATGGAAAAATAGCCAACTGGACGAGCTGCTACCCTTCGCAAAAAACACCTTCGCCTAATTAGTACGAACAGAATAACCAATAAGGTTATTTACGCAAGGTGAGACCACCGGATGCTTACACTGGTCTTCGGCGATATGGATCTGTTTGAGATCCAACCCGGCTCTTCGCCGCGAGGATTGTTGGCAAAATACCTGTTTGCTTCAGACAACAACGCATTGCACTTTGAGTATCAGGAACGTAAAGATTTAAGCGGGGCACAGACACAAATCTCGACACTGCACGGTGTAGCACAGCATGATGCGTTTCTGAACCAGACCTTCGGCACTATTGGGAAGAACATTACCATCGTCTCTCCTTGGTTGACCTGGCAAAAGCTGGAACAAACAGGCTTTCTGACGTCGATGATCCAAGCGCGCTCGCGCGGCATTGATATCACCGTGGTTACGGACAAGAATTACAATACTGAACACGCCGATTACGAAAAGCGCAAAGAGAAGCAGCAGCGTCTTCACGCTGCGCTGGAAAAACTGAACGAGATAGGCATCGCGACGAAGCTGGTCAATCGTGTTCACAGTAAAATTATTATAGGGGACGAGGGGCTATTGTGTGTCGGGTCGTTTAACTGGTTCAGCGCCGCGCGAGAGGAGAAGTATCAACGGTACGATACGTCGATGGTGTACCGTGGCGAGAGCTTAAAAAGTGAAATCAAAACGATTTATACCAGCTTGGAACAGCGTCAGTTGTAAGATTGAAGCTAGTAATTTTGGACGGTATCGGTGTTCGGCGTACCAAAGTTAAAGCCAATGCGATGAATCACCATATTCATTGGAACCCGGTGCCAAGTAGTAGGGTTAGACTCTTGGTTACAAACGGGGAGATTACGCTTCTGCTTGGCTATGTTGTAACGCTTTGCAGATGAAAGGTTGATTTCAGGGGTAATCACTTACAGTAAACGGGGATTACTCTTTCACGTTTATGGCGTAAAATGACGGTATTTACGTTTTTATCTATCGGGGTTTCTTGCATCTATGACTACTCTCGTTTTCTCCTATTCCCATGCGGATGAAGCATTACGCAATGAGCTTGAAAAACATCTGTCGCCCTTGAAGCGGATGGGAAAGATCACCACGTGGCATGATCGCCGCATCGTTCCAGGGCAGGAGTTTGAACACCAGATTGACCAGTATTTTTCCGAGGCTGATATTATTCTGCTGCTGATCAGTAGCGATTTCATCGCGTCTGATTACTGCTATCAGGTTGAGATGGCTAACGCGCTAGAGCGTCATCAGCGGGGCGAGGCAGTAGTCATCCCGGTGATATTAAGAGATTGCGCCTGGCATCGGTTGCCATTTGGTAGCATTATGGCGGCGACAATCGACGGTAAGCCCATAACTAAATTTGCCAGCCACGATGAAGGTTATGTTCAGGTTGTTGATGCGGTATCTCGTGCCATTGCAGAAATGGAGACGAAAAAGCCTCAGCAGAGTGTAAATGTTCATTCTCCTGCTTCAATCCACCCAGGTCTTCAGGCGACAAATACTATATTTACGCCGCGATCTAGCAACCTTTCTCTTTCAAAGAGTTTTACCGATCTCGATAAAGATCGGGCCTGCCGTGAGGGTTTCGAATATGTTGCCCGTTTTTTCGAAAATTCATTGGCCGAACTCAAAAAGCGCCATGCGGGGTTAGAAGTTGATTTTTACCAACGTGACGCTGATTCCTTCAATTGTGCTGTTTATATAAATGGTAGCAAAGTTGGTCAGTGTGGTATTTGGCGCGGCAGTCGAAATATGGGATTGGGTGATATTTGCTACAGTCAGAATGGCGTGAGCCACAATAGTTGTAATGAAAGTCTGAGAGTTGCTGATAATGGGCAAATTCTTGGTTTCCGTCCAATGATGGGTTTTTTGGGTTCTAGGGGCTCGCAGGATTCACTGCTTACCAATGAAGGAATGGCTGAGCATCTCTGGGATATGTTTTTTAACTCAATTCAGCAGCGTTCCCGCTAAACACTCACTTACCAGACGTTGGTACAGGGTAGGGATTGCAGGAACTTTGAAGTCACGTATTCAGAATGTAGCGTTTGTGATGGGTGACTGTTGTCATAGCCACAAGCAAAAGCACTGCTAACAAAAATTTTTGTACTTTATGCTGCTGAAAATGCTCGTAGACCTGATTAAACAAATCTGCCACATCTATTGTGAACTGCACCACATCTCCACCAGCATCCTTGCCGTAGTGGCGCAGTTCACCCGGTAACGCGTTACGCTTTTTTGCGCATCTTATCGACCCATTCGTTCATCATTTCTGCTTCGTAGAGAGAGGTTTCCGTCCAATCACTCTGTGAGCGTAAATAATAGACATAGGGCTGTGTGTCGAATGCGTGTTGCCCTTCAGGCAACGCCAATGGGAAGAATTGATCCACATAGGTCATGCATATCAACCACCATTCCAACTGCTTAAGCATATCGTTATCGCCTTGTTGCACGAAAAGGCAGCCAGGATACTGATACTCGGTTTGCACACGGGTATTTGCATGGTAACAGCCATCACCTTTTGTCACCGTGTTTTGCCAGTATTCACCGATGTGTTTCGCCAGTATCGGCCCGGTGTCAGGATCTTCGGTAGGGAAGAAAAACGTGCCATGCAGGTAATAGCCTTTTTGATGGCCATATTCAAGATACCAATATGCCCCCACGCAATGCTCAAATTCCGGTATGCTGCGCAATTCGCTTAAAAGTTGTTGGCGATCCTGCAGCATCCGTTCCAGTGGAGTATCCGCGAACAATCACCGTTTATTACGCCTATCGATATTCTCCGGGCCAGACAGGCAACGGGGTTGATGAAACGCCGGGGTTACAAGGCCATCACCCATATCACCAATGGTAAAAATCAACGACAGGTGACACATCCGTGAAAATCGACCTGAATATTGAAGCCGACAGTATCCTCGTACTGGGATTGAACATGGGGAGGATAGCCGTTGATGTTGATAGTATCGAGCTGGCTGAATTGATGAAGGCGGTCAATAACCACGGTTATTCGCTGCAGAAAACCAGTGGATCCGAATACGCCAGTGTGACTTCGCCTTGCTCATTACCCCTTGCAGAAGGGCTACAAATCCTCATTGACTGGTTGCAGGACAATATTGATTGTCACTCAACGCTCATCTTCGATAACGATGAAAAGATGACCGACTCCAGCAAACTGTTGCCTTGTGTGGAACAGGCCTTGAACATGGTTCTCAACCTTCAGTCCATGGCAAATCAGTCAACGTAATAACCGCCATAACGTATTCCCCCTAAACAAGCATCAACGCTACCCACTGGGTGGCGTTTTGCTTAAATAAAGGAAACTAAATCATGTCAGCATTCACCCACACTGAACCAGAAGTGTTAACCGGCCATACCGAAGTTATCTGTTCCACCAGCATTGAACGTATCGTTACTGGTCGTAATGCCGCGCTGGAACAGATCAAAGCCCTTATTCACCAGCTTGAGAGTATCTAGGCCATCACCAGCAGTATTGGCGGTGGAGTGGCAAGAGATTGGGCCATGCGACAAGACTTCCGCTGCGGTTGCTGGCTTATGGAAAAAGCAGAAACGGCCATGAAAGTGATCACCCGCAATCTTGATCGCGTTATATGGCGGGATCTGATGAAGCGCTCCGGCATGCTGAGTTTGATGGACGCTCAAGCCCGTGACCAGTGGTACAGAAACCTAGAGGGGGATACTATTCCTGCCATCAGCGAAGCCAGCATACTCAGTACCTTTGAGCACCTGCATCAGAACAAAGATGAAGTATTCGAGCGAGGGGTGATCAACGTCTTCAAATCGCTCTCCTGGGATTACAAAAGCAACCATCCCTGCAAATTTGGCAAGAAAGTGATCGTCAACGGTTTGGTAAGTTACAACCAATGGGGGTTTACGCTGAACCACAGTTACCGGCGGGACCAATTAGCGGATCTTGAACGAATGTTGTTCCTGTTGGAGGGCAAAGCGATACCGGATAATCGGAGGGATGTCACCGCTCGGCTGTATGATCATATCAGTGCCCACCGACTGAGGGCGGAGGTTTATGAAGATGAGTATTTTACAATCAAATATTTCATGAAGGGGTCAGCGCATCTGACATTTAGAAAGCCTGAGTTGATGGACAAGATGAACGATATTATTGCCAAACATTACCCTGGCGTGCTGCCGGAACGGGTATAAGCCAACGGTACATGTGAGATTGCATTGGCTGTAACTTTATCTAAGGGTGCCCTCTGGTAGGGCACTATTAAATCTGGCTGCCGGTTAAGTTCCAAAAGCAAACGCTTATAAAGGGAAATACGCGATCATTGCAGGGATTATACCCGATTAACTTGAACATCACAGAACTCCAGCCTTCAGAAGCAAGAGGGACAGCTTTTATGCGATCACAAACGAGCTTATCCTTACTGGAATCATGTAGGCGTTCGAGTTCGATTTTCTGTTCTGCGGTGATAAATATCATCATGGCAAAAAGCCATGATCCTCGTAGCGAACAAAATCAAGCATTTTCAATGATCAAGGGGTAAATTAATGGGCCAGCATTTCATGGACAATTTGTTCTTTACTTAAGGAATATGGATAATAAGTAGGCCAGTTATTCATCTCTTTCAGTAAAATATCCTGAGACTTATCACCAGTATAAATATGAAAGTGCTGAGATTTTCGTGGTCCGATAATATGGTCGCTAAATTGAACATATTTAGGTGCTTTGGACTGACTGTCTTGGCATTCAAACAGATAACGCACGCCCTTTTTACCAGAAGGGTAATTCAATATTTTAAATCCTGAGTATGCGTACTTACATGAATTAACGGCATCACCCTTATGAAAATCAATGACATTGTTCTCGATGCCTATCATATCAACATCTGTCGCATAGCCCTCTTTATAATAAGCTTTGTACTCTTCCTGCGTTTTATCGCCTTTTTTCGCTTTTTGAGCTAAAACAGGATCTAAATCCCCATTTAGTAAATAAGAATTTAACGACTGCCAAACGCCATCCCAATCGCTCAGCTTTCTGTCTTTTACTTCTTTATCCTCAAAAATACCTTCACTGGCTTTTTGTTCCACTTCGGTTAGCGGTATTCCATGACTATGGGCGTTGGCAAATGATGGAATGCCAGTCAGTAATATTGCTAAGCCGAGTAGGTGGGTAGGGATAATATTCGGTGTCATCAATTACTCCTGATTAGTTAATTATAATGTATCCTTCATACTTCAAGTTGCTTGGGTGTTGGCTGCATTACTTGGCCCACAAAGTGCGGGGCTGCTGCAAGCAGATTTGTCACTTACCCTGCTGGTCAGCGCTTGCCGCCTACAAACAACGCGAATTATTTCAAGTATATACCTTTGATATCCGGTTGAGTTGGATACGTAATATCACTCTTCATACCAAGGCTCGATAGGGTCTGGATAGGTGCGCCACTTCTCGGGCCCTTCCGCCATTTCCTGGTCCGTGAGTAGCGCGGCATCAAGTCGGATGCGTAATACGTTTTCATTCATTTCCATCCCGATAAAAACCAGCTCCTGACGAGCATCTCCTACGTTATCAACCCAATGGGAGGCGATAAAGTTGCGGGATTCTGTATCCGTTGGCCACTCCTCTTGCGGAACGCTTACCCACCACATTCCCCCAAGCCCCTGATGTGCTACACCCCCTGCCTGTGACCATGTACCGGCATATTCCGGGCGGCTGGCGAGCCAGAAATATCCTTTTGACCTGATGACACCGGCCAACTCATTTTCCATGATCTGCCAGAATCGGGTGGGGTGAAAGGGACGACGAGCCCGGAATACAAAGCTGGATATACCGTATTCCTCAGTTTCAGGCAGATGTTCACCACGTAATTCTTTCAACCAACCGGGGGCCTGTGCCGCCTTATCGAAATCAAACAGACCCGTGTTAAGTACCTGATCCAGTGGAACCACGCTATATTGCGCGTTGATGATTTTTGCCACGGGATTAAGAGAGCGGATAATGGCGACGAGTCGCTCTTTCTGAGCCTGATCTATCAGATCGGTTTTGTTGAGGATAAGCACGTCACAGAACTCAATTTGCTCAATAAGCAGGTCTACAACGCAGCGTTCGTCCTCTTCCCCTAAAGATTCACCGCGTGATTGAATACTGTCTTCAGATTCATAATCGTTTAAAAAATTCCAGGCATCTACAACCGTTACCATGGTGTCCAGTTTGGCAACCTGCGACAGACTTTCTCCATCATCACCGGCAAAGGTAAAGGTTTCAGCAATCGGTAAAGGTTCCGAAATCCCGGTTGATTCGATCACCAACTGGTCGAAACGCCCCTCTTTGGCCATCCGGTTCACTTCCAGTAACAGATCTTCGCGTAGCGTGCAGCAGATGCAGCCGTTGGTCATCTCTACAAGCTTTTCTTCTGTCCGGGAAAGTTCTGCACCACCATTTCTGACCAAGGCCGCATCGATGTTCACTTCAGACATATCGTTAACGATAACTGCAATGCGCCTGCCTTCACGGTTATTTAAGATATGATTGAGCAGCGTGGTCTTTCCTGCTCCCAAGAAGCCAGATAAAACGGTAACGGGTAGTCGGCTATCTTTTTTCATCTCTACTGAAACGTCTGACATCGCTTACGGTTCTCCTACCATATTATTGACAGATTTTAACCAGCCCATCTGTCACGTCTGCTGGTTGAGATAAATCTCCCCAGACGTTTGAGAAGCATCAATTTTTGCTTTATTTGTTATGTTATAACGTTATAAATGTAATTACCAGTTCGACAGTGACAATTTATCCGGGGCCTTGGGTTGTCAACGCCAAGATTTATGACCAGTACTGTGCACACGATTATCGTGCCATCCAGCGCCAGTTAGGCATGAAGACGAAGGGTAGTCGGTGATGATGAAGATTCGACTGTTGCCGGAAGGCGGCGTGATATACGGCCTTCATCCTGCCAAAGCCGTAGCCATTTGAAGATAACGTTATCATTGACGCCGTTTTCACGGGCAATCTGAGCAACGCAAGCTCCGGGACGGGAAGCCAGTTCAACCATACGGAGCTTGAAGTCATTCGAATAATTCTTACGGGGATCTTTCGCCAGGATTGGGATCCCATACTTAGATGTCCGTCTGTACAGATGGACGTCTAAGTTACCAGTACTGGCTTAATGACTACGCACGGCGCTGGGTTTACGCTTACGCATTCTGAGAATGCATATCCAACTGATTTTAAATGGAATATTTAAAAAACCTGAACCATTCACCAAATGACATTGTAAACAAAAAGATACGGTGTGGCGTATAAGAACCGCCGTATTAAGAGGCGCATTTGACGCGTTTCGATGATCATACTGGTCGACTGAGGCTTTCTTTCCAACATGTCTTCCATCAAGAAGACATGTTGGATTGTATTAACGTCGTAATACCCCCTTGATATTGCGTTTTATAGCAAGAAAGGTCAGGAGCATCCCCGAAAGTGTAAAAAATAGCGCTACGATGGCCGATATGCGCAACAAAATGCCATTAAAGCTCTCACCGTCACGGTAATCCATTATATGCAAACGCCAGAAAAAATCGTAAAGAGCCCAGAAGTTATTACGTGCCGATAAATATTCCCCCGTCCTGCCATCGAAATAGAGGCGAGTACCATAGTCATCATCGAACTGGACTTGCCAGACCCCCTTCTTTCCGTACATCTCATCAACAATACCTAAGCGGTATTCTGTGCTATCAAGGCGCTTTATCCGCTGAATTTTCCCCTCCCCCTGGTGCAGTGTTTTTGCAAATTGTGAAACCTGTTCCTCTGTTACTTGCGGGAAAGATTGGCCATCAATGGTCATGGTGAGAACATTTCCTGATGCTTGCTGAAGTCGATAAGCAGGACCAATGGCGCTGACGAAAGTTGTGATGTTAGTTATATCTTCACTGCCTAAGGTTGATAGATGCTTTTGCCAGCCTGTAGGGAGTATCACCGTTGGCTTGACCAAAACGTTCCCACTTTTAGTGATTTCATTAAAAGGAATAACGGAGAAAACAACCCCACCTAGTATCCATAAAAAAAGCTGAATGAACATAAGGTAAGAAAGATAGCGATGAAGTTTTAAAGCGAATTTTTTCCAGTTTTTCATGATGATATAGTTATTAGTGTTAAGGTTGAACTGAACATACTAGTCGCGCTAGAACCATTTTTTAAGTGAGCAGTCGAGACGCTAAAAAATAAAATATGACGTAATAACAAGGCATTATCCCCATGAGAATATGAAGGACTGACTATCAACGATATTCGAAGCAATCCAAAACTAAAAACCCATTGATTATCAAAAAAATTGATCGCCTTGGCGGCGACCGCCAAGGCGAGATCACAAGGGTTAGAACTTCACGTTAACTTTTGCCCACAAGGTGCGCCCCGGTTCATTAACAGACGTATTCGCGGAATAGCCGAAACTGCTGTTTCCAGCAAGGTTCAGGTGTTCGCTGTAATCCTTGTTGAACAGGTTATCGACACCCGTGCTGACTTTGACGTACTGATTGACTTTGTACGCCGCATTCGCAGAAAAGACCGCAAAACCCGGGCTGGCGGCAAAATCCTTGCCAACGACATTTCCTTCATTCTCGGCGATCCGGTTCTGGCTGCTGACCAGACGCAACAAACCGGCACTGCTCCAGTCCCCTTTTTCCCATGACAGCCCTAGGCGGGCTTCCAGCGGTGGGATTTGTGGCAATGGTCTGCTGTCACGGGTATTTTCAGCCCACGAATAAGCAAGGCTGGTCTCGGTTTTCCAACTGTCCGTCAGTTTATAACTGAAGCCAGTCTCTCCCCCCGTAATACGGGCATTAACGTTATCGGCTTCGCTAACGCGCGCATTGTTGGGATCATAACGGAACAGAATAAAGTCGTTAACATGCCCAACGTAGGCGGACACCCACCCGTTCAGTTTCTTGGTGCTGTACTGTGCACCTATATCCAACTGAGTGGTTTTCTCCGCTTTTACACTATTAAAGGAGCTGGTATTGCCACCAGGCCCATAGGTTGGAGAGAACAGTTCCCAATAATCAGGGAAACGCTCGGTATAACCCACACCGGCATACAGCATCAGTGGCATGTCTGCCAGCGAGTGTTCTATGCGGGCAAACCCGGCATGTAACACATCGTTACGTCCTGCAAGGCCGGTGTCGGTAAAGTTATCTACCAACACACGATCCAGACGCGCACCGCTAACGACTTTATCCTGATCGGTGGCTGTCCAGGTCAACTCACTAAAAACGCCATAATTACGGAAGCGAGCATCTTTCACCCAGCTATCGCTTTCTTTATTACGGTGCGTGTTCTGTTGCATGTCTGCGCCGCTTTCAAGTTTGATATCGCTCCACAGCCAAGTTCCCATCATGCGGCCACCGACGGTCCGGCGATCAAGTTGCATAGCCATGGGCATGCTCATATTCATGCTCGAACTGCTCGCCGTGTTCATTGAGGATGACATGTCCATAGCCGATGACGTCCCCATGCTCATTGATGAACTGTCGTGCATGGCGCCCATGGACGAACCCATGCCGCCCATTAACATACTGCCGGGTGATCTCAACGAAAAATTGTCCATGATATGGTCGGCATAATTGTAATAAGTGCTGGCTTCAAATTTGTCGAACATGTCCCCGATGTTGGACTTTTCAAAGCGCATCCCTAGGCTTTCGCGTTTGAATTGCGAACCATCCATACTGCGCCCGGCATAACGCGCTTCGCCATCGCCTTGCCCTGCGGTCAGCTCCAGCCAGGTGTCTTTATCCGGCGTCCACCCCAGTGCCATATCCGCGTTCCACTTATCCCACTGAGAAGGAACTCGCTGGTTGTTACCATCCTTGTAGTCGTCAGAACGTGATTTGTTGCCGATCAGGCGCAGGTAACCTTGCTCATTCCCCAGACTGAGATCCGCATTTTGATCCCAACGATTATTTGATGCCCCGAGCAGGCTGGCATCCCCCTGAATACCGGCTTTCTCAAAAGAAGGTCGCTCACGTTCGAAATGCACGGTTCCTGCAGAGTTACCCGGCCCCCAAAGCACCGTTTGTGGCCCCTTGGTCAGCGTCAGCAGATCAAAACTTTCCGGTGAAATATAGGAGCTCGGTGCATCCATACGCGCGGGACAGGCTCCGAGCATTTCACTGCCGTTGGTCAAAAGGCGCAAACGCGAACCGAACATACCGCGAAAAACCGGATCGCCATTGGTTCCGCCGTTACGGATTTGAGAAAACCCCGGAATGGTTTTCAGATAATCAGACCCGTCACTGGCCGGAACCGGCTGGCGCGGTGTTTTAGGTGAAGTCACGATCGTCAGTGGAGAAATGGCTGGTGCAGTAACCACCATTACCGATGCATCATCTGGGGTAGCCGCGCTATTCTGATGTCCTTCATGGCCGTCTTCAGCCTGAACAAACGCGGGTAAGGTGAACATCAAGGCCATCATCGTTGCCAGCGGTGATAAAGAGAATCGAGTATTTTTCATGGTTAAAGCCTGTTTTTATCGGCCTGCCTTTCCCAAGCAGGCACTCGCTGACCACCATATGGAATGGCCAACATAGAGCGTCGCAAAACGGTGAGCCTGTATCCGGCTCTGTTTCGCGATCGGTAAATTATTGTCTTGCTGAACGGCAAAACTTAATGCAGTGAAAACAGGCTAGGCGGTGCTCGGGGCTGGTATTCGGAGTAACAAGCGGACAGTAACGGAGCAACAATGACAGGCAAAAACGGTGCCTGTGAAACAAGCCGTATCAGCCAGATAAAAGGAATGAAAACAGTCTGAATCAGCGGTAAGTGAATGAGGAGCTGACAATAGCCGCAGGCGATGTCCTCCATCGGTGAACTGCCCGGCTTTGAAGCCAGGTGGTGGGACATGCTCTGGGAGACAGCGCAGGCACTGTCCAAAGAAGCATGGAGCTCATGCTCCATACCTGGCATGGCGTGATGCATGGCCGCCATATCAGGCATATTATTGTGTGTGCTGGCGATCGCTGCCGAACAAGGCTGACTGGCACGCTGGTGATCCAGCGATTTCGAAATCACTGGAGCCACGAACAACATCAGTATTGCCAGCAACGCCAGATAAATGGGGGACTGGCGGCGAGAAAGTGAAAAAAGCGATAGCACCCGAACAACCGCACTTTAAAAAAATGTTGCGCTATAGTACCGAATGAGAAAGGGGATTGTTACAAAAACTCTATTCATCTATCAAAATAAAGAAGTTGATCATGGTTCAATACGAAATCCCATCTCCAATCCTACACAAATCCGAAGGATCACCAGATGCTGTATCTGACACTAAAAGTGGCAGAAAACCAAGGTGCCCTATGCGCAACTTGTAGATCCTGTCGTTCAGGTTATGCTTTACAAGATAACATAACGCAAACTTGACAAGTCATGAGAACACAATCGGTAAACATAACGCTGAAAAGCACTATTGGCATCGGAATGGTAGGAATACTACTCGTTGTATCGTTGTGTTTAGTTATTCATCACTGGGCTGATTTCGTGCAGTTTTGCATCAATATGCAGATTTACATGCACCGTTCTCTGATAACTTACCTTTTGCAACAACGGGAACATCAATACCGCGGTGGAGTGATGCTGGCATTGGGTAGTTTTGCCTATGGATTTCTTCACTCGATTGGGCCAGGACACGGTAAGTTTGTCATCACTACCTATCTGGCCACTCATCGACAACAGTTGCCGCGTAGTCTTTTGATTACTCTACTCGGTAGCCTGTTGCAAGGCTTGATGGCTATCCTATTCGTTCTGATATTAGCGATTACCCTCAATTTTTCAATGGGCGATCTTAGCCTTAGTCGCTATTGGGTAGAGAAAGGGAGCGCTGTGTTCATAGCCTGTTTTGGTCTGATACTTTTATGCCGTGCCAGCGGAATGCAGTCGCATAGATCATCTACGAAAAGACCATCGGCATTCCGTATATTACAGGGATCATCCGTATTACCCTCTGCTATAGCCTCACGAGGATACAGTCACAATGGACAGTGCGATTGCGGACATCGGCATTTACCTAGTGTCAGTGAACTGACGGGTGACTGGCGCCATACTCTTTGGGTAATTGCCGCCATCGGTATACGCCCTTGTAGTGGTGCAATTATGATCCTGGTTTTTGCCAATGCAGTTGGCATATTTACCTGGGGAGTGATTTCCGCCATGAGTATGGCGTTGGGCACCGCGCTCTCGATTATGATCTTGGCAACACTTGTGCACCATCTGCGGGAGCGTTTCATTATTAATACCAGTAGTGCCGTCTTGAATGCTTATCTTCCGCAGGTTGCACGAGTAGTCATGATGACGGGGGGGATCATTCTACTGTTGTTTGCGTTGGTCTTATTCAACTCCGTGATCCCAGTCAGCTTCAATGGTGATTTTATTTCTGCAGGTTGCTAAGAGTGCATGTGTACCATTGCTAACTGGTAGCGATGCCAGTTCACTCTCATCGGCAAGGGTCAGCAGTTGGGTAAACACCTGTATCAGGTAGTCAAAGGGAACAAGCCCATTGGCTTTTGCCGTTTCAACAAGACTATACGACCGCGAACCGCTGCGCGTGTTTGACAGCATCCAATTTTTTCTGCCAATGACAAATGGCTTGATGGCACGCTCCAGCCGTTTATCTTGTGGTGTGCTGTCGAGTGCCAATCGTTTTTTGGCATTGAAAAAAGCACTGCGTGTGATGTTGTGTCGTTTGCAGAACTTAGATTGATTGAGCCCGGAGCGTTGCTGTGCGTTGAATAATTCACACTACACCTCGGGAGTTCAAGGGTTCTTCTTTGCCATATTGCCTCTCATCTTCTGTGAATTTGAAAGACAAGAGCATGATATCTCATCGCATTAAACGGAAGGTGTGGTACTAGCCACGCTTACAGATGAACGATATTTTCGCCAAACATTAACCGCATATCCAAACCCACTGACATCCCCAACCGTACTCTCGGCAGTTCAGAAACTCCTGATGTATTAATTATTACAGTTGTAGATACATTGTGTATCCTATACAGTGTATATACTTGCTTAAGAGAGGTAATGAAAATGGCTACTGTAACGTTAAAGAAATGGGGTAACAGCCCATCAATCAGGATACCGGCCAGCATCATGCAAGCGGCAGCATTGCATGTTGAAGACAAACTTGATTTGAAAATAAACGAGGAGGGGCAGATCGTTTTGATCCCGGTAAAAACGCAAGAATATTCCCTCGAGTCGCTGTTATCCGGCATCACACCAGAGAACCTTCACGAAAAGGTAACTTTCGGTGTACCCGTTGGAAAGGAATTACTCTAAATGGTTTCACGCTTTGTTCCCACTTGCGGGGATCTGATCTGGATTGATTTTGATCCAGTAGAAGGCCACGAACAGGGAGGTTACCGCCCAGCCGTTGTGCTTAGCCCTTTTTCCTATAATAATCCCGTTGGCCTGCTGCTTTGTGTTCCCTGCACCACGAAGGTTAAAGGTTACCCCTTTGAGGTAGAATTATCGGGCAGCCGCGAAAGCGTAGCCCTTGCTGACCAAGTGACCTGTGTTGACTGGAGAGCGAGGAAGATAACTAAAAAAGGCACAGTGACGCCTGCTGAACTGGCAGAGATTAGAGCTAAAGCCAAGGCGCTAATCGGATGATGGATACGCGCCGGAAGATAACTGATGCTTGATATGGGGCCGTGTTTTGGAACCACCCTGAACCACATTTAATACTCTGACAGGAGAAAACAGTATCGAACCTATTCCCTTTTTGATGCCAAACCATCCGGGTGCCCTATTGGTGGCCCCTTGAATTATCGAAAAATAATATCTTTAAATAACATAGGCCTTATTGGTTTATTCCGAGTCCGCATCGATATTCTGTATTTATGTTTCCCATCGCTCCCAAATATAGTGTAAAGCTCCCACCAACGTCCGCTTTGCACTACTGCTGCCATGCGCAACCGATGATAAAAATGTGTACTCTTATCCAGGCACGCAATGAGCTTCAACGTGGATCTCTGGCATACTACGCGGATACAGCATTGTAAGTCGGATCAAAGCGGAGGGCGGCATGACAGATAAACACTTAACCCAATCCCCTGCAGGTGAATTTGTTATGTTCGCCAGCGATGACGGTGAAGTACGCGTTGAATGCCGCTTTGAACAAGAAACACTATGGCTACCTCAAGCGACTATTGCGAACCTTTACCAGGTCACTCCCCAAGCCATCACACAACACATTAAAGCGATCTACGAAGGTGAACTTGAGCAAAACGCAACCTGTAAGTCTTACTTACAAGTTCAACAGGAAGGGAGCCGTCAGGTAAATCGTAATATGCTTCACTACAGCCTGCCCGTCATTCTTGCTGTTGGCTACCGCGTTCGTTCACCTAGAGGTACCCAATTCCGCCAGTGGGCAACCCAAACGCTCCAGGAATACCTGATCAAAGGTTTTGTGATGGACGATGAGCGGCTGAAAAATCCGCCCGTGGGTTCCTCTGCCGTGCCTGACTATTTTGACGAGATGTTGGAACGCATCCGCGATATTCGTGCCAGCGAGCGGCGGGTTTATTTGCGGGTTCGGGAGATTTTTGCGTTAGCCGCCGACTACCAACCTTCACTCAAAGAAACAACGCTGTTTTTTCAAACCATCCAGAACAAACTGCATTTTGCCTGTACCGGTCATACTGCTGCCGAACTGATCCACCAACGTGCTGATGCCAGCCAGCCCCATATGGGCTTGAGTAGCTATAAAGGTGAAGAGGTGCGTAAAAGCGATGTGACGGTGGCGAAAAACTACCTCAATCAAGACGAAGTCAGCGAACTTAACCGCGTGGTCAACATGTGGCTGGATTTTGCCGAAGATCAGGCCAGGCGTCGCCAGCAGGTGTTCCTGCGTGACTGGCAGGAAAAGCTGGATCAGTTCCTGCAATTTAATGACCGCGAGGTTCTACAAGGAACAGGCACGGTAAGTAAGAAAACGGCAGATGAAAAAGCGCAGGCTGAATACGTCCAGTTTGCTGAGCAGCAACGCCGCTTAAAAGAAGTTGAGGGGGAAAAGGATATCGCCGGTTTACTGCGGTGGAAAACCGATACCAAAAAATAGCTTCAATGCCCCCAGTTTCCACAAGCAAAATTTTTTGGGGGCATTATAGGGGGCACCAACCAAAATCCAACACGATAAAATTAAGTAAATTCAATAGCACTAGCGATCAAATGCGACTCCTGTGATCTCCGCCAAATATTCACCGCCCCCGTTAAATCAAAAAATCTCAATAAAAAAATCATTACGATATTTCCACCGAAAGATCGGGATACCATCCCCCTAAATAGATGTTCCTAATACCGCTACACTTGATCTTTTTGGTAGCTGGGAGTGATCAGGAACGCCGGCACGCAGTAAACCTCTCCCTGGGGGCTTGTATCGCGCGTCCATGCGCGCCAAGGTCGACTAACTTGCCTCACTCCCACCTGTCGCACTATTACGCGTAGTTATTTAGATTTCACCCGCATCTCGGCTGTTCCTAAGCAACCGCATCACCTGGTAATTACGGGTCGTTAACGGGAATGGGTTCGCAGAATAGAGTGCTTTCCTGGCTTCGACTCTTCTCGCCTGCTGGTGATAGTTCGCAGTTCAGTTTCACTCGGTCGTTTCTTGAATAGCCCGAGAAAACCCCGCCAAGGCGCTGACTGGTGTAAATGCTAATTTCTTGTCCCTGATGGTCAGTTGTTGTCAGCGACCAGTGACTCAGGCGGTCTTGTGGCCCTACGGGAATAAACACATGCCAATTACCCTTTGGTGCCATTGAAAAATGCCCGTTGCTGTCGGTTTGTGCCGTGGCGATTTGGCGGTCGAATTCAGTTAACGAAACCGCTACCCCGGCCAGTGGCTTTCCAGCGTTAGTCAACGTGCCCTCAATCTGCGGGGTGGGGTAATCATGGTAAACGCAGCCGCTGAGCAACCATGGCAGAGCAAAGATGGCCAGGCTTGTGATGCGGAATGTGGTAACTGACATGGCGCGAATCCTTTTGCGTTCTGATATTTTCCTGTTGCGTGGTAGCAGTATACGCGGGCGACACAATGCACGAAGCAGACTCATGCGGCGATGGAAAAGTGCCCGTTGAGTACCGTTTTGAACAAGAAACGCTGTGGCTTCCCCAAGCGACTATGGCGAACCTTTACGATTTTCTGCAGGATACGCTTAATGAACAAGTCTATCTGACCAGCTCGTTATTCATTAAAAACATAGCGTTAATTTAATATTCAGCATCTCTCCTCTTGGTTGAAATATAAAAAAAAGAGTCTACGCTTTAATAGAGATTTTCTTTTATTTGCGTTATGCCTCGTTTTAATGCCACATGGTGATTTTTTTAAAAACAATGGGTTGCCAGAATATCAGTAGAGGGATTAAACATGAATAAGTCCTACAGAGTCATATGGAGTGCAGCATTACAGGTTTGGGTTGTTGTCAGTGAGCTTACCAAGAGTCAACAGAAAACAGCCAACCACAGTAGTTGCTCTCATCAAAGTAATAAAAAAAGGACTCAATCTAATAACTTATTCAGAAATAGCGCTATCGCGTTATCACTTTTTTCCTCTCTGGCCATCTATCAAAACGCCTATGCCATCACAGCGATTCAATGCTCGGCAGATCCGAATTGCGTTGAGGTAGGTACCGTTTTGGCATTAACGAATGCAATCAATAATAGTGCGACAAATGCGCCAACGACAGTACTTATCACCGCTCCCTTGGTCATTCCTTCATCTATTCCTGTTTTGTTAAATAATACTAATAATCGACATAACCTGGTTATTGATGGTGGGGGAAATAATTTTACCTTTAATGCAGCTGAGGCATTCACTGGTGCGGCAACGGATTCTGGCAATCTGACTTTTCAAAATTTTGGTAATATTAGCTCCAATAATGGCGGTCCTATATTTTACTCGGTCACTAATACCACAACAGCCGTTACAGTGAGTCTTGATAATTTTGGAACTATACCAAATGGCAAAATAGTTTCTCTTGGTGATGATAGTGGGACATCTTTGCCTGCCAATAATAACAGTGTGTTGCGACTGGTTAATTTTAATGGAAGTATCACTTATGCTGCTTTTATCCAGTTGGCTTTAGCGACTACGGTGGAATTCACCGGCACAAGTACTGTTGCTGGGTTGGGTAGTGGTGGATATCCAGCCATATTTTGGGGTATGGGTAATGCGGCTAATAGTTTGATGCATTTTTATGGGACTTCCAACGTAACAGCCACAGGCCGTGTTTTTACTAATGGACCTGCTGACAAAGGAGGAACAGGAAAAACCTACAGTTACCAGATTGATGATGGTGCCATTGTTAATATGGCATTTTCTGCGCAAAACCCATTAGGGGTGGCTAATAACGGTGTGCAGATAGGCTCTTATAATACTGGAGCAGGGACATTTGGTACCGGTGCTACTCTTATTATGAATAATCTGGCGGGGGATGTGATCAGTAATGCATCCAGCACTGTCGGTTCCAAGATTGATAATGGCCCTACCTCTCCGGGTGATGTGATTTATAACCTAGGGGCGGGATCCAGTCTTATTGTCGCCTCAGGCGCTAGCAACAACGGTATTTATGTCAGCAAAACGGGTGCGGGTGGAACGGGTAATATCTATATCCGTTCTAATGGACTGATTTCTTCGGATGGTACTGGTGTTGGTGCCCCTAGCGCAGGTACTGGGATTAATGTCAGTGAAACCGCAACAGGCTCAGCGGGCAATGTTGTGGTTATGAATGACAGTGCGGGCAATATTGTCAAAGCCACGGGCATCAACGTGACGGATAATGCTTCTGCGGGCACCGTGAATATCACCAATGCGGGCACGATCACCAGTAATATTTCGGGCATCACCCTCACGTCAACACTGGCCGCTGGTAAAACCATGAATGTGATTGGCACGGGGGGTATTATTAATGCTATCGCGGGCAACGGTATTACGCTCAGTGATGCCAATACCATCCTCAATCTAACCGGCGGTACTATTGCGACCACCAATGCCGCTAACGGCATTAATTTCTCTTCCACTACAGGTGCTCGAACCCATTCTATTGACGGAACAACCTTTAATATCAATGGCACAGGACAAGCGATTGTTAAAGCGAGTGGTGCCGCGACAGTAAATCTCAGCAATACCACGATTAATAACAACGGTGCTGGCCCTGTGTTCACGTTCGCGGGGGGGGCGGGGGGTTATAATTTTAACGCCGGAACCAACATCATCAATCTTACGGATCCTGCCAGTATTGGTTTTCGCACAACCGCAGCACTGGATTTAACCAATTTTTATCTCACCATTGATTCAATCGCGGGTGGCAGTAAAGGTATCTCCACCACAGGCACGCTTGCTGGTTCGGAAAGCGTAATTGTCGGCCCTAATACCTCTCTTATTGGAATCACTGCCATCAGTTACGATAATGGCGCTCTAGCGCAAACCTTAACCAATAATGGCCTTGTCAGTGGTAGCGTTGCAATGGGGGGAATCGGTAACACCATTACCAATAATGGAACATTAGCAGCCCTCACCAGTGGCGCGGGTAATGATGTGTTAACGCTTAACACGGGTTCAGTAAGCAATGATGTGATTGATTTAGGTAATGGTATTAATACCGTTAATATTTATCAAGGCGCTACCGTTGCGGATATTCAAACCGGGACAGACAATGATCTTTTCAATATTTATAATTCAAGCCTCGTGAGTCCAATAGAACTGGGGTTACTGAATGCAGGCACGGGAATTAACACGCTGAGTTTAATTAATTCTGTTATTGCATTGGCTCCCACCACGTCATTACAAAATTTCTCTGCGATTAACTTGGATACTGCCTCTCAGCTAATCTTGAGTGATACTAATAATGTCACTTCCGGCACCATTAATTTGTCAGGCATTGGTACAAATCAACTGGTATTTGGCGCTGATTATAATGGTGATTTCAGCGCTGTGATTGGCGGGGTTGGTAATACTGAGTTATTAAATGGTGCTAACGTAACCTTAACCGGTGCTAATACTTTTGTGGGTACATGGAATGTTGAACTCGGTAGCACATTAAATGCGAGTGACTACAGTGTTCTTTCGCCGGGCAACCAGTTAGGTAGTGCTGCTATTGAGTTAAATGGTGTTTTGAATTTAACCAACGCTGGCACCTTCAATAATGCACTGACAGGTAACGGTATCCTTAATATTGATAATGCGGGTACAGGTTTTAGTGCGGGTGCTGGCGTAGGTAACGCCTTTGCTGGAACCGCCAATATTTCGAATACCATTTTGGATTTAACACCCATTAATAGTGCCGTATTACAGAATGCAACATTAAGTGATAACTCGGGCAGTGTGATTACCATGTCCGCCGGTAATTACAATATTGGTAATTTAAACTTTGGTGGCGGGGCGCTGCGTTTTACCACCGGCGCTCTTATTACTACGAACACATTAAGTACCACGGGTAATTCTACCATTCAAGCTGACCCACAATTGTTAACCTCAGGCAACCTGTTAGACCTCGATACTGGGGTATTAATGGATCTGGTAAGTAGCCAAAATTCACTGACTCCAGCCCAGTTGGCTAATTTTACCCTGACGGACCTTAGCGGTGCGACTCTTGCTCCAGGCAGAGATGTCGCTTATTTCCAAGGGGGTAATAATGTTGCTTTAAATACCTTCAGTTTTTCTTTGGTCAGTAATCTGGGATTAAGTATTTATGAACAATTATCTGTATCGCAAATTTTGGACGGGCAAACCCTCACATTAACGTCAGCAGGAGCCACTGACACAGGGCTAAGCGCGCAACTCACAGGTACAGGTAACTTAGCTATTGATGCCACTGGTGGCCCCATTACCTTGAATAATGGTGCGAATAATTATCAAGGTACTACTAGCGTAGATTCAGGCACATTGAATGTTGGCGCTGATGGTGCATTGGGCAATACGTCATCATTAATCACATTAGCAGGCACGATCGTTAACCTCGGCGGTTTCACGCAAACAGTAGGCTCTTTGACGAATGCAGGCATCCTTGATCTTGTTGGTGGTACGTTAACTCTTACTAACGGCGGTACTTCATCCAGCGTTAACGGATTAGTAGGCACAGGTAACTTAAATGTTCAAAATGGTCTTTTTACCGTTTCAGCGGCGAATAATGGCTACACGGCACAAACGAACATTAATACAGGCGCTGCTGTTACCTTAAGTGCCGCGGACGCTTTGGGCTCAGGGGGGATTAGTGTTGCTGGCACCTTGAATCTCAATGCCGCTGACGCTAACTTCGATAATGTGTTGTCAGGCGCGGGCGCTGTTAATGCCAACGCTGCCATTACGTTGGCCGCTGATAACACCGGATTTACTGGTTTCTATAATGTGACTTCACCCGGTAGCCTGACCGCCATTCAAGCTAACAATTTAGGTACGAGTACTGTTGATTTGCTCAATAGTGGCGCTCAACTGATCTTGAATGGCTTTAATGATTCATTAACGGCGGCACTTGTGGGCGTAACGGGCTCATCCGTGGAGGTTATCAATAGCGCCAATACGGTATTAAGCACCGATAACTCAGGTTTTGCAGGATTATTTAATATTGACGGCACCAGCACCCTGACTGCCAGCGACAGCATGCATTTAGGTGGAAGTTCAGTAGCCATTGCCAGTGGCGGGCAGCTGATTTTTGATGGTTACAATAGTGGCATTTTATCAACGCTGAATAACACGTTAACTGGCGCAGGGAATTGGATATTAACCAATAGTAGTATCGATTTGTCGGATAATACGACCCGCGTTTCTGGCCTCACTGGCGACATCGTTCTTAATAACGGGGCGGTGTTAACCATGAATCAGGTTACGACCTTGGATGCTGGAACAGCGCTCAATCTTGCTAATAGCAACAGCGTGCTCAATATTAACACCACGGGTGCCTTCACACTTGGCAATGAATTGCTCGGTACAGGTACGGTTAACGTCAATACCGCCAATGGCGCTTTTGATTTTGCTAATACCGTTGGTACGGGTTTTGCTGGCACAGTGACTTTACAAGATACTCAATTCTCTTTGGCTGATACCAACGCAGCTACTTTAGCTGGAGCTTCACTAACCCTTAACTCGGGCAGTGTAACTACAGTGGGCGTGCCTAGTGTATCCAGTAATCCCAGCATACAGAATCTGGAAATCAACAATGACGCTGTTCTGACCTTTACCGCTGGCGCGCCCTTAGCCGAAGCAGAAAGTGTGTTAAATGTAAGTACATTTACGGCTAATGGTGGCGCTATTAATCTCAATACCGGGCTCGGATGGGATAACGTCAATCCTGTACCGACAGGCCTTTCCATTCTCGATCAAAACCGCGGTGTGGTGGGCTCTAAGCTAATCAATGCTACTAGTCCTTCGGTAGGTGCAGGTAACCTCACCTTACAGATCAATGGGGTTGCCATTGATTCGAGTACTGCGGTGACGGCGAACATTACTCAGGGAGCAGATACCGTTGCCATCGCAACCTATAACTACGCCTTGACGGACAGTGACACTTCCGGTGCCGCAGGGCTTTATCTGAATTACGGCTTAACCGAGTTGAATTTAGTATTCAATGGCGCCAATGCCTTGAAAGTTGCCACAGGCACTGACCCTACGTCTAATCGGGAACTCACAGCTTTGATTACCGGCACGGGTGACATCTTTTTTGATGCCACTAACGGCCCTTTAACGGTTTCCAATAACGACAATGATTATTCGGGAGCGACAACCATCAGTGCTGGCAACCTGATCTCTGGCGCTGATAATGTGCTTGGTGGCACGTCAACCTTGACCGTGAATACCGGGGCTACCTGGAATCTTGATAGGCACAGTCAAAATCTTAAAGTATTGGCGAATTCGGGAACCATTGACCTCGCACAAGGTGTGCTGAACATAAGCAATGGCGGTACTTCCGATTCCGTGGGTGGATTAACGGGTGCCGGTACCCTGAATGTCACCGGAGGCACACTGACCTTATCTGCTGATAATAATACGTTATCCGCCGCGACCAATATTGCTTCTGGGGCCACAGTCACACTCAACAGTACGGGTAATCTTGGCGTCAGCAGCCTGGTGGATGTAGGGGGTACCTTAAATTTCAACGGTGCGAATACCTTTGCCAATCAGTTTAGAGGTGCTGGCGTCATCAATACTAACGCCGCGGTGCAATTGTCTGGCGCGAGTACTTTTTCAGGTACTCATAACGTTAATGCTGACGGTGCATTGACGGTAACGGCTGCCAATAATTTGGGTGATGCGGCGGCTACAGTGAACTTGCTGACGAACACTTCACAGCTAATTTTCAGCGGAGTGACAGATACGGTTGCCAACATGTTGACCGGAGTGACTGATTCCACCGTGTTGATTAATAACTCGGCCAATATGGCGCTCTCTGGTAATAACAGCGGGTTAAATGGCCTGATCAATATTGTCGGTACCAGCACCTTGAGTGTCAGTGACAACCAAAATCTGGGGGCGAGTGCGGTTGATATCGAAACGGGTAGCACCTTAATCTTTAATCAATTAACCGGCACATTAAATAATGTTCTCAGTGGTGCAGGGACGTGGGCGTTATCAGGCAGTAACGTGGATTTAATTAATACTAATGCCAATACTTTCCTCGGCACGGTCAGTATCAACAACAGCTCAACACTCAATATCGATAGCGCTAACTTGCTTAATACTGCCACCATCGTCGATATCGTGACGGGCAGCGACACCTTGAATATCAACAATAATGGTAATTTTATTTTTGATAATCAGCTAATTGGTACAGGCGTGATGAATGTTACCACGAACAATAACCAATTTAGTTTTGGTGCGAATATCGGCAATGGCTTTACGGGTACGGTCAACCTGTTCAATACCCAGTTCCTGCTTTCTGGTGATAACACCACAGGCAATACCAGCACTACGCTGAACTTAGATACAGGCAGCACCACCACGGTGGGAACAGGAACGCAATCCATCGGCGCGTTAACCTTTAATGGGGGCACCCTGATTTATGACCAAATCATTGAAAACAATGGGCAATTGACTGCAGCTGGCACCATCAATGCAACCTCAATTAATACCACAGGTGGCGGTACGGTGAGCGTGGCATTACCGGCAAATGTGCAGCCTGATATTACCGGTCTTGGCGTATTAAGCCTGGATACCGGGGCGATCGTAGTGGGTTTAATCCAAGGTACTGCAACTGGAACGGGTCAAGAGTTGACCTTAACTGATGGCACCAATACACCCATTACCTCCACTTATAAGCAAGGAATTCTCAATCCCAATAGCACCACAGTTGCAGCAACAGGCACCTTTGGTTTTGGTTTGACCACGGGAGAAGCGCTGGATGGGTTGTATATGAATTATGGCTTGTCTGTCTTGGATCTTTTGACAACGACTAACGACGCTTTAGTACTGACAGGAGCTTTGGCGGATAACGGCACGGCGGCTAATGAACTCACTGCACAAATTATCGGTACGGGTGATTTGGCGGTGAACTCGCCTAACGATGGTTCCATCGTCGTGTTGTCTAATGACACCAACAGCTACACAGGCGCTACCTTGGTGCGTTCAGGTATTTTACAGCTAGGGTCTAATTCCGCGCTGGGTAATACCGGCAACTTAAGTATTAGCAATGGCGCAACAGTTGATTTAAGTACCTACACACAAAGTGTCGGCACACTGAACACAGAAGCCAACGCGCTGCTGGATATGGGCGAAGGTACTCTAACCGTTGGCAATGGCGGATTAAGTAACGGCATGTTGACTGGCAAGGGTGGCTTAGTACTCACGGGTGGAATATTAACACTGACGAGCAACAGCCCTGATTATCGCGGTATCACCGATATTAACGCAGGTGCTACAGCGTTATTGAAAGAAACCAAAGCGCTGGGTATTGGTGCGATTATTGTCGATGGCACTTTAAATCTCGATGATGCCGTTGGTGGTTTATATAACCCGCTATCCGGTTCTGGCAATACGCTACTGACCAATAACTCTGATGTTCTGTTAATGAATGATAACAGTAATTATAGCGGTACTTTCACGCTGGAATCAGACAATGCGATGACGGCAACCGAAGCTAAAAACTTTGGTGCGGCGTCGGTGAACAATAACGGCAATCTCATACTGAGCAATACGAGCTACTGGAATTTGACTACGCCGATTAGCGGCACGGGCGTGGTGACCAAGCAAGGTAACGGCATGGTATATATCGGTAGCAGCACTGTGACTGCCAATGCCACCGTGGTGCAGGCAGGGTCTTTGATCATTGGCACTGAGCCAGCTCTCATGAGCGCAGTCTTACCTGCGGCAAGTGGCCCGGTGGTATTAAATAGCGATGTCTTTGTACAGACCTATGGCACCTTCGGTGGTGATGGCACCGTAACTGGTAACCTTACCAATGAGGGGAATGTTCTGGTAGGCCGCAGTGCTAATGGCGTTGATTACGGCACCCTCACCGTTAATGGTGATTATATTGGTCAAGGCGGTAACCTGACCTTTGATAGCGTCCTGGCCGGCGATAACTCACCCACCGATAAACTAGTGATAGCGGGCGACACGTCGGGAACGGGGACCGTGGCGGTGAATAATATCGGCGGTCAAGGGGCACAAAACACGAACGGCATTGAAATCATCAGTGTTGGCGGCACCTCTGCCGCTACCTTTACCCTCAATGGCCGTGCGGTAGCTGGAGCTTTGGAATATTTCCTCTATCAAGGCACGACGGCTGACCCGACCAATGGCAACTGGTATCTGCGCTCGAACTATGTCCAACCGACTTATCGTCCAGAAGCGGGAGGCTATATCGCCAATATTGCGGCGGCCAATACTCTGTTTAACAGCCGCCTGGAAGACATGAGCGCCAGCAGTACCGCCAATGGCACGGACGATATGGATACCAGCCTGTGGTTACGTCAATCTATCTCACGCAACAAATTCAAGGATGCCAGCGGGCAGCTCTCCAATACCAGCAGTCGCTTTGTGACCCAGTTGGGTGGCGAAGTGTGGGATGGCCAGTTGACGGGTAAGGATTACGTGGGTGTAGGCGTGATGGCCGGTTATGCACGCTCTACCGGTACCACCGACGCCACGTCACTGACCTATAAGGCGGATAACAGCCTGACGGGTTACAGTATCGGTGTCTACGGCACCTGGTATCAGAATGCCGTCAAACATAACAGCCCTTATGTCCACACTTGGCTGCAGTACGAGTGGTTTGAAGGTTCAGTGAACGGTGATCTGCTCTCCAGTGAAAAATACCACCTGCGTGGTGTGAGCATGTCGGTGGAGGGGGGCTATCCGTTCCAGGTCTATCAGGTGGCTGACAACAGTGGCTATATCACGCCGCAAGCCCAGCTCACTCTCAACGGTGCGAAGATGAGTGATCTCACCGAGGACAACGGCACGTTGGTACAGCAGAGTGGACAGAATAATCTGCAAACGCGTTTGGGTGCCAAGTTCTCTAACGATACGCAATTAGGAGCGGATAAAGCGCATCCACAGATCCTGACCAGCTATCTGGAACTGAACTGGATCCACAACACCCGTCTGGCGGGTGTGACGATGGATGGCATGGAGATGCAACAGACTGGCAGCCGTCATCTGGTTGAAGTGAAACTCGGTGTCGAAGGTAAGGTCAACAACAACCTGAGTGTCTGGGGTAGCCTGACCAACCAGATTGGGCAACAGAGTTATGATGACAAAGCGGCGATGCTGGGGGTGAGGTATAAATTCTAAGGGCTTGATCTGTTTTCTTTAATGTCTTGATGTGATGGCAGGTGTGCGGGGAACCGCACACCTGTTATGACCTGATGAGGTGATACAGCAACCCATCCAGCACATGGGGAGACTCCCTGACCCGGCTGATCATTTTGGTATAAAATGGGCTGTATTAGTCTGATATATCCGTCATACTTGCCAGTTGCATGTGTGTCGGCTTTCCTCGCTCAGAAAGTATTATCTGCCAAATGACGCAGGATGATACGCAAGATAGTACATCTTACACGCCAACCAGGAATATCCTGACACTGAAGGCCAGAGATGTTGATGCTTTGAGGATGTAGGTTCAGAGATAAAACAATAAGGTCGCCCTGCTGTGAGCATACCGGGTATTCTGTCCAAAGGTACTGGTCGACGGAAACATTTATAGTGCGATGGACGCGCGCTTCTCAAGATTTTTCAATCGTTCTGGCCAAATAGCTGGACAATACACAACAAGAGGAAAAAGTATGGTAATCGCCCCTTCACGTGGTCGTGTCTTTGCTCTGGCGCTGGGTTTGCTTGCCGCGAGCGTTGGTATGGCGCAAGCAGCCGATACGGTGCGCGTTGGCTCTAAAATTGATACCGAAGGCTCATTGCTCGGTAACATCATCGTACAGGTGCTGGAATCTAACGGCATTAAAACCACCAATAAGTTACAGCTTGGCACCACCAAAGTGTTGCGCGGCGCGATCACTGCCGGTGAAATTGACATCTATCCGGAATACACCGGCAACGGTGCGTTTTTCTTTTCTGATGAAAAAGACCCTGCATGGAGAAATGCTCAGGCCGGTTTTGAGAAAGTGAAAAAGCTGGATTATGACAAGAACAAAATTGTCTGGTTGGATGCCGCGCCGGCCAATAACACCTGGACCATTGCTATCCGTCAGGACCTGGCGGATGCCAATCATCTGAAAACAATGGCCGATCTGGGCAAGTGGATCAACGCTGGCGGCAAGTTCAAGCTGGCGGCGTCAGCTGAATTCATCGAGCGTTCGGATGCCCTACCCGCGTTCCAGGATGCCTACGGCTTTAAGCTGAACCAGGATCAGTTGCTGTCGTTGGCCGGTGGTGATACTGCGGTGACCATCAAGGCGGCGGCGGAGCAAACCTCCGGTGTGAACGCGGCGATGGCCTACGGGACCGACGGCCCGGTAGCAGCGCTGGGGCTGCAAACGCTGGAAGATCCAAAGGGAGTGCAGCCGATTTACGCGCCAGCACCGATTATTCGTGAAGCAACGCTTAAACAGCATGCCAACATCGCTGAATTACTAAAACCGGTATTCGCTTCACTGGACGGTCCGACGCTGCAAAAACTCAATGCGCAGATCGCGGTGGAAGGTCAGGACGCCAAACAGGTTGCGGCGGCTTACCTTAAAGAGAAAGGTTTGGTGAAGGGATAACATCTCTGGCCCCCAATGGGGGCCGACATGGAGCCGGAGAGTTTCTTTGATTATTGCCGTAAAAAACCGCGTATTACTGACACTGTTTATTCTGTTGCTGCTGGCTGCATTTGGGCTGCCGTTTCTCAGTTATGCCCCCAATCGCCTGTTATCGGGCACGAGTATTTCCCTGATGTCCCTATTGCACGGTCCGCCGCTGTGGCTGTTGGCGCCCCTGTTGCTACTGGCGGCTCTCAGCCTATTGGCACCGCTCAGGCGCAATGCGTTATTAACCGTGCTGGCGGCTTCGACGCTGCTGACGCTCACACTGTGGATAAGCGGCCATGCCGCCCTGCAGTTGGCACAACAAGGTTCCAAACTGGCGCGCACTTCCTTGGGGAGCGGTTGTTGGCTGATGCTAGCGCTGAGCCTGCTGATGGCTGCCGACGCCATCACTCGCATTACCTCCTCGCATTTATGGCGCATGCTCAGCAACCTGTTGGTGATATTGCCTGCACTGGTGCTGTTGTTCAGCCATCAGTTGGATCAACTCTCATTGTTGAAAGAGTATTACAATCGGCAAGATGTGTTTGATGCCGCGCTGTTACAGCACCTGACTATCCTATTGGCGACGCTGGTGCCGACATTATTGATTGGTGTGCCGCTCGGGGTGTTGTGTTTTCGCTCTGCACGCTGGCAGAGGCCTATATTCTCCACACTGAATATTATCCAGACAGTTCCGTCGATTGCCTTGTTTGGCCTGTTGATCGCGCCTTTGGCGGGTTTGGCGAAAGCATTTCCTTGGCTGGCAGAACATGGCGTCAGTGGCATTGGTATGGCACCGGCAATTTTTGCGTTGGTGCTGTACGCCCTGTTGCCGCTGGTACGCAGTGTTGTCGCTGGGTTGCAAACTGTGCCAGCCAGCGTGATCGAATCCGCCTGTGGCATGGGGATGACGCGTGGGCAGGTTTTCTTCTGCGTACAGTTACCGCTGGCGTTGCCGTTGTTCCTGACCGGCGTGCGTATTCTTGCGGTGCAGACCGTCGGCATGGCGGTGGTCGCGGCGCTGATTGGTGCCGGAGGTTTTGGCGCTATTGTGTTCCAGGGCCTGCTCAGTAGCGCACTGGATTTGGTGCTGCTGGGGGTTATTCCGGTGATCGTGATGGCGGTAATCGTCGATTCACTGTTCAAGTTTATGGTTTCAATTTTGGAAGTGTCACGCCGATGATTCAGTTTAATCAGGTCAGCAAGATTTTTCAGGGTAAGCCCGCGGTGGACGATCTTACATTGCAGATTGCCAAGGGTGAATTTGCCGTACTGATCGGCACCTCTGGTTCAGGCAAGTCCACAACGTTAAAAATGATCAACCGACTGATCGAACACGATCAGGGAAAAATTTTCTTTGCCGGTGAAGAGATTCAGAAATTTAAACCGCAGGATCTGCGCCGCCGAATGGGTTATGCGATCCAGTCGGTTGGTCTGTTTCCGCATTGGACAGTGGAGGAAAATATTGCCACGGTGCCACAACTGCTGAAATGGCCACGCGCACGAATTCGCGATCGGGTGACTGAATTACTGGAGCTGTTACATCTGGAAGCGGATTTGTTCCGTCATCGTTATCCGTACCAGCTTTCCGGTGGGCAGCAGCAGCGGGTTGGGGTTGCACGCGCATTGGCTGCTGACCCAGAGGTGTTGTTGATGGATGAACCCTTTGGTGCACTTGATCCGGTGACACGTGCGGCGTTGCAAACTGAGATTTCACGTATTCATCATCTCTCCGGGCGCACCATTGTGTTAGTGACGCATGACATTGACGAAGCATTGGCCCTGGCGGACCGTATCGTGTTGCTCGACCAGGGCCGCATCGTGCAGCAGGGCACACCGCTGGAGCTATTAACCGTACCGGCCAACGATTTTGTGCGTGATTTCTTTGGCCGCAGCGATCGCGGTATCAAACTCTTGTCGTTAAGCACCGTGGCTAAGCGGGTACGCCCTGGCCATGCGGAAGGGGAACCCATCACCGCCGCCATGAGTCTGCGCGAAGCACTGTCGGTGTTTGTGGCCCGGGGCTGTGAATGCTTACCGGTGATTGGCGAACAAGGCGAGGCGCTTGGCGTGTTGTATTTCAGTGATTTGATTAGCCAAAAGGCATTGTCATGAACCTGTCATCGGTCTTGCGCTGGCTACGCGATCCACTGCCCTGGACCTTTGCCCTGCTGCTGGCATTGGTGTTTGGCATGAATCATCTACAGGGTCTGTTTGCCGCCTGGTTCCCGGATCTGGATCGGCCTGTATATCAGCAAGACAGTTTTATCTCACTGGTATGGGCACACCTGTTGTTAGTGGCGGTCTCCAGCATGATTGCTGTGGTGATTGGTGTGGCCGCTGGGGTTGGCGTGACACGCCGTGCAGGTAAAGAGTTCCGTTCGCTGGTGGAGACCGTTGTGGCGGTTGGCCAGACCTTTCCGCCGATTGCGGTGTTAGCGGTCGCGGTACCGGTTATGGGGTTTAGCGAAAAACCGGCAATTATTGCGCTGGTACTGTACGGTTTGTTGCCAATCCTGCAGGGTACGTTGGCGGGCATTGAATCGGTACCCAGTGCCATCCGCGAAATTGCGCAAGGAGTCGGGATGAGTGCTAGGCAGATCCTGTGGCGTGTTGAACTCCCCCTGGCGGCTTCGGTGATTGTTGCCGGTATCCGCACTTCGGTGATCATTAATATCGGCACGGCGGCGATCGCCTCCACCGTTGGCACTAAAACGCTTGGTTCGCCGATTATTATTGGCCTTAGCGGCTTTAATACTGCCTATGTGATCCAGGGTGCCGTGGTGGTAGCCCTGTTGGCGATCATCACCGATATGCTGTTTGAGCGCTGGGTGCGGCATCTCACCGCCTGGAGTCAACAGACTCTAACGGTTTCTGCTGCCGAGTAAGGAAAACATGATGCAGGTATCTTTGCCAATGTACGCAGGGTTCCACCAGGTGCTGGTACGGTCAGTAAGGTCAACAGACAGGCTCCCCCTCATTCAAGGAGGAGAAGCCATAGATTATCAATAATCTCGTTAGTAAAGGCCCAAGAACTTCCACCATGCCAGACCGACAGTTAACAACACCAGCTGATTGACCACGCTACAGACAAACCCGGTACTCCACCAGGTGGCGGTGGGAACATAGCCAGGGGCAAATAAAATGGGCCCGCGTGCATGGGTGTATTGTGTCAAAGAGCATGAGAAGCTACTGGAAAATGCCAACATCAGAGCCATTGGCATACTTGGGATCCCCAGTTGGATACCTAATGTGAGGAAAACTGAGTATAGCGCGACAATTTGCGCATTCCCGCTAGCAAAGAAATAGTGCGCATACAGATACACTGCATTCAATACTACCAATAGCACTATCCAATTACTGTTACCTGCCAGGCCGCTCACTTCCTGGCCGACCGTGTTGCCAAACCATGACATAAAGCCCAAGTCTTTCAATTGATCTGCCATCATTAATAGTGCAGCAAACCAAATCAACGTATCCCAAGCCCCTTTTTCGGAAATCACATCTTTCCAGCTTAATACACCACTCAGTAACAGCAGAGATAAACCAATAAATGCCCCAGTGGTTGGGTCGATGTTTAACACTTTGTAAAAAATCCACAGAACAAGCAGCACAACAACCGTGCCTGCCATCATCCACTCTGGTTTTGACATTCCCCCCATTTCTGCCAGCTGTTGTTTTGCCAACTTTGGAGCATCAGGCGTGTGTTTGATTTCGGGTCTGGCAGTAAAAAAGTAGATAACCAGCGGGATAAGGATAAAAGAAACCAGGCAAGGGACCACCGCAGCCACTAACCAACCGGTCCAGGTCAAAGTAATATTTTCATTCGCGGCTAGTTTTACAATCAATAAGTTACCGGTAAAGGCTGTCATAAACATGGCGGAAGTAACATCGTTGATATTCCCCATGCAAGTCACCAGAAAAGTGCCTATTTTTTTACGTGAAGCATCATCTGGCCGGGATTCAAAGCTACGTGCCAATGAGTCTGCGACGGGATAAAGAACCCCACCACAACGAGCCGTATTACTCGGCATAGCAGGAGCCAGAATCAAGTCAGCTAATGCCAAACCATAAGCTAAGCCTAAGGTTCTTTTCCCTAACAGGGTAATCAGTATCAGGGAAATTCTACGCCCCAGGCCGGTTTTAATGAATCCTCGCGCGATAAGAAACGCCACAACAATCAACCAGATTGTTGAGTTATTCATATTTCTTAAGCCGGTTTTAATCGCATCGGCGGCGGTGGCATCTCCACCGGCATTGAGGACAACATAAACGGTGATCGCAATGATGCCAACAGCACCAATCGGTAGCACATTAATAACAATGCTGATGATCGTAGCAACAAATAATACCAGAGAATGCCAGGCGGCCAACTTCAGCCCTTCAGGTGGCGCGATATTCCAGAATATTAATGCCAGAACGATGATGATAGTTAAAGGCAACCATTTAACATTACTTACCATAATAACACTCCTATTTGTTACAATAGCGCAGCATTTGTTTTTTTACTCAGTTAATAACCTAGCAAGTATGACTTGCGGCAGGAAATAATATAAAAATATATATGGTTCTATTTTTTGATTTTATTATTTTATACCCGTCATATATCAAGGCTCTTAACAAAGAGAATAAACCGGAGGGCGATCTTATGCTTTCTTCTCATCTCTGCTGTCAGATAGCAACTTGTCCAGAATATCACTTTTCGATCACCAGCTGGGCCAGTTCACCATTCTGGTTGTGCATTGCAGTGATGGCATCGGTCAGTTGAGGGAAGCCAGGGTTCGGTAAAGCAAAAGGTAAATGCTTTGCTTGCCCTGGTGCGGAAAGCGTTGCTGCATGTAGGTGACGTGGTCAAGCTGTGGTCAAATCCGTTCCTGACCAGCTTGCGCTTCCCTCGCCACCTAACTCCATTCGTCAGAGCCCCGCTCCTTGGGGTAAACCGTAGGCACTGTTCAAAACGCCATGCGTTTTGTCCTGCAACTTCATTGAGCTTGGGTATATAATCGCACAAATTATTCAACGAATTTGGAAACCAAGATGACAAAGCTCACCTTACAAGAGCAGTTGCTAAAAGCGGGATTAGTGACCAGCAAAAAAGTGGCCAAAGTTCAAAGAACGGCTAAAAAGTCACGAGTTCAAGCTCGTGAGGCAAGAGAAGCGGTAGAAGAAAACAAAAAAGCACAACTTGAGCGTGATAAACAGCTTAGCGAACAACAAAAACAAGCTGCGTTGTCGAAAGAATATAAAGCTCAGGTGAAGCAACTGATTGAAATGAACAGAATCGTTATTTCAAAAGGCGATATTGATTTCAACTTCACAGATAATAATTTGATTAAAAAAGTGGCAGTGGATAAGCCAACCCAAGCTCAGTTGATCAATGGCCGCCTCGCCATTGCTCGTTTGGTGGTTGATAGCAGTGGTGGCAGTGAATACGCCATCATCCCCGCCAGCGTCGCTGATAAAATTGCGCAACGAGATGCCAACAGTATTGTATTAAACAGTGCGCTGAGTCAGGAAGAGCAAGATGAAGACGATCCGTATGCCGATTTTAAAGTACCCGACGATTTAATGTGGTAATTAATTTTTCGGATGTGAATGGTGAAAAGCCCCAAGGGGCTTTTCATTAAGGTTTTATCTTCACTCAGGGCATATGGAAAAACGCACGCTGGTAGTTGCTAGTGCCGTTACTATCAGGCTGATTGGGTTGTGTTTTTTGCTTCGTGATTTTTTCATCTCTACTACACTAATTATTATCCAGTGTGAACTATCTAGTGTAGTAAGTACCAGTCAGCATAAAGTCTAGCGGTTCGACATAAGAAAAGTCGCGGGAAGCGAGTATGCATAGATATAATGCACTTGCTTAGTCTATCTCATCCAGGACTTGTATGGATTCAAGCCATTCATGCAAAAAAATCAACCATAGGGAAGCTTGTAATATATTGTTTTTATTATAAAAAATCTCACATAACATGACGAAATTTTTATATGAAAATCATGTATATAGTAGAGAATACAACAATCTATACTAAATATAGTATTACCCTAGAATTAAGCCTTACAAACTTGATAAAGTTTCATTTTTAGCGTATATGAACAGTATACTCATTGAAAAAAAATGAGATGTAAGTATAATCGCTCGGTTTTTATGTGACGAAATGTTAAGGAAAAATAATGATTTACTTATTAAAGATGACTGAACAACAAAAAAAAATAGTGGACCGAAATGAGTCTACTGATAACACTACATCTTTAAATAATGTTGAAAGTTTAGTTGAACGCAGAAAGGCCATTTCTCAAAGTAAAGCTAGAGAAAAAGTGTTGTTAGCATCGTCAAAAATCACTTGGTAATATATTAAAATTAGTAAATTTTTATTTTTATTTTTATTTTTATTTTTATAAAATGATTTATATCATTCACCTGATTGCAACCTTATCAATAGATGTTATATATAAACTCAATCAATTATTTATATCTGGAGTGAATACATGGCACATTCAGCTGAGAATATTATTCCTGTTCAATTGAAAGAAAGACATAATTCTGATAGCATTAATGATATCAAAGGACGGCGCTCCCAAGAGCTTATTATTGGCCTATGTGGAGCAATTGGCTCTGGAATAAAAACTCTTAAAGAGCAAGTCATTTTTTGCCTCAAACAAAATGGTTATCATGTAGAGCACATCAGGATAAGTGATTTAATATCTGAGTTCACGAAGGTTAGCACATCAAGGCTAAATAACTTCGAGCGATATAATAAATTGCAAGATCTTGGTGACACACTTAGAGAAGAAAATAAAAATTTCATTTGTGCTGAACTTGCAATCCTGCGGATTCAAGAATTGCGTGAAGAAGTATATGGTAAAGATACTCGAGAACTAACAAAAAACACAAAGAAAACAGCTTATATAATCGACCAAATAAAACATCCTTCAGAAGTAGAACTTCTAAATCAAGTATATAAAAATAATTTCTATCTTGTTGGATTATTACGAACTGTAGCCGAGCGTGTACAGAATTTAAAAGACGAAGGAATTAGTGAAGATAACGTCCAGAAAATTATAGAAAGGGATAGGAAATCCTCAGAAAAATTTGGCCAACAAGTAGAGGAAACTTTACAGTTAGCAGATTTTTTTATTAAAAACCTTGACACTGAGGTAATGAAAAAGTCGGTTCAACGTTTTATTGATTTAATACATAGCGCAAATAATCTTACCCCGACCAAAGATGAATCAGGAATGTATGCTGCATATTCGGCATCTTTGGGATCAGCATGTTTATCACGTCAAGTAGGTGCATCTATAATGGATGTGTCTGGAAGTATAATTGCTACAGGTAGAAATGATGTTCCAGAATACGGTGGCGGGCTTTATACATCAGAGAGTAAAAAAGATAGGCGGTGCTTTAATAAAAATGGTTGTCATAATGATAAACATAAAGCCCTTTTAAAAATGGAAATCACAAATATTTTAAAAAGATGTAAACAACAAGACGCTGAGCAACTTGCTGAAGAAATAATGAAAGAAACCAAAGCGAAGTATTTAATAGAGTACTCACGAGCTGTTCATGCAGAAATGGATGCTATTGTTTCTCTGGCTAGAAATACAAGCATGGGAACAACTGGGAATACTTTATATTGTACTACTTATCCTTGCCATGTCTGTGCTCGTCATATTGTCGCAGCAGGCTTGCTGCGTGTTGTATATATCGAACCATATGAAAAAAGCCTAGCCTTGCAGTTGCATGATGATACGATTTGTCAGTCAGATCAGACTCCATCACCTGATAAAGTTTTGTTTGAAAACTTTGAAGGTGTAGCTCCCAAGAGATATGCGAAATTTTTCGGCTACAATAGGAAAAGAAAAGATAGCCAAGGTAAGCCAATTACATATAGTGTTGAGGAATCTTATCATGTTGACACACAATATCTTGATAGCTATTCTGATTACGAGTCTAAAGTAATCAATAATGTCAAAGCTAAATTTGATTTGTAATTATATCTAGCGCTACTATTCTTTCGACATATAAGTTAATGGAAATTAATTCATGACAAGGATCATTAAAAAATTTAATAATGATCCTTGTTTTCAATTTATTAATCAAAGGGAATTATACCTCAATACATATATCATTCCAAATACGAATGAGTTAACTTGATTTTTATTAGTATTTAGGGCTGGATTCACTTTATAATCCTAGTAACATAATAGGTCATCGGGATTACCTGTTTTCCGCCTATAAGAAAATATAATTATTTCGGATGAAGTTATACATTTTTATTTAATTAATCACAATGATTGCACTACAAATGTAATGCATTATGGTGTGTTACATCTGTAATGGCAGAGGAATACAAATGAGCACCATACAAATCCGTGTAGATGAGGAATTATAAAGGAATGCATATTATGCGTCTTGAAAAACTTAATCTTTCCCCATCCGATGTATTACGGTTATTTCTGCGTTATGTCGCTGAGCATGAAAAGCTGCCGTTTGCTGAGGTGTCTGTGATAGTGGGCGAGCAAGATGAAGATGCCGATATTCTGGCGGTGGTTCGTGAACGCTTGAAAACTCCAACCAAACGGATAAGGGTAGATCTTGATGATATTTAATATTGAGTTTTACGCATGTGCATTAAAGGAGGCAAATTATACACACCACTCGTCTGAAAAAGGTTGCCGATTCAGTCATGCTGACGGTGCCACCAGCGCGGCTCAATGCCCTTTCGTTGGGCTCAGGTAGCGAAGTAGGCCTGATCATTGATAATGGCTGGCTGATTGTTGAACCGCTCAGGTCTCCGCAGGATGCTCTCACTGAACGGCTAGCGCAGTGTGACCCACCAGTTGAACTCAGTGCAGAAGAGCGTGAATGGATTGATGCACCTGCCGCTGGCGGTGAGGTAATCTGACATGGAAAGAGGTGAAATCCGACCTTACAGGTTCAATACCGAGGGAGACGCCATATAAGCGGCAATATGCTTATCTCCCTCTAACGCCAAAATCATCACTCCCTGATATTAATAAAAGCCTTGCTTAAGGCCGCTCACCTTTTTGCAAGCGACTATTGATATCGGCAATCACTGGTAAAATATCTGCCAAGGTGTCGATAACATAGTGTGCGCCTGCTTGTTGCAGCTTCGCCTTAGCTGGTTCTCGCCGGGCGGTGATCGCCTGTTCACTCATGGCCTGATATTCCTCCCAGGTGGCACCAAACTCATTGCCGGAAACCGCCAGCCCTACGGTCCACATACCGGCGTTGAGCCCTTCGGTAATACCCGGTACCGAATCATCCACCTTGATGCAACGATGCACGCCATCAATACCCAACTCAATCACGTTGGCAAGTGCCATCCAGGGGCCAGGGCGACCGCCTGCTTTCAGGTCGTCGCTTGCCACCCAATAATCTGGCGTATATCCCTGTTCTGCGGCAGCAGGGACCAGAGCCTCCATCACTTGGCGCGGGTAGCCAGAGCAAGAACCGATGCGCATCCCCTGTTGTTGCAACATCGCCAGCACCGGTAATACCCCAGCAATAGGCGTGGCAAAATTGGTCACTGCCTCAATTTGCAGCGGCATAAAGGTGCGATAGAGGTGCTCCACCTCTTGGTCACTCATCGGGTGACCAAAACGTTCCTGCCAGCGGCTATCTACCGATGGCAAACGCCCTAAAGCGGTAATATGAGCGCGTTTTGCTAGCCCCATCGGCTGACGGGCTTCATCCAGGCTCACCGGGAAATCATAGGCACGGGAGAAGGCTTCAACAAAGATGGAGGTTGGGGCAAAGGAACCGAAATCGACCACGGTGCCCGCCCAATCCAGGATCAGTGCTTGTACATCAGACATGGGAATACTCCTGTTCAACGGTGGTTTCAACCTGGCTCAATGCCAGATCAAGAATAGCAATGGCACGCGCAAGTTCGGCGCGGCTAATGGTGAGCGGTGGTGACAGTTGGATCACATTGCCCTGCGAGACTTTGAAACTGAGCCCAAGTGACAAGCAACGATAGAGCAGTTGTTCTGCCTCTTTGGTTGCTCGTTCACGGCTTTGGTGGTTACGCACCAGATCAAGCGCCCACAGCAGGCCGGTCCCCCGTACTTGACCGATCAGCGGGTGACGGTGAGCCAACTTGGCTAACTCATCCGCCATAAAGTCCCCATCGGCAACCACCTTGGCGAGAAGCTGTTCCTCGCGGATCACCTCAATGGTGGCCAAGGCCGCAGCACAACCGATGGGGCTTTTCTCATGGGTATAGTGACCCAGGGAAATCGCCGCCGCCTGATTGAAACGATCACGGGTGATCAAGGCAGCAAAGGGCACGATGCCCCCGCCTAATCCCTTCCCCAGGCAGATGATATCAGGCTCAATACCAAAGTGTTCGAAGCTGAACCAGTGCCCGGTGCGCCCCAGGGCGTTGGGGATCTCATCAACAATCAACAACACACCATGGCGATCGCAAATCTCGCGGATGCGTTGCCAATACGCCTTGGAGGGCACCTGTACATCGGTATTGCGGATAGGTTCGGCAATAAAGGCACCGATCCCGCCCTCTTTTTCAATCACATATTCAAGGTAATCGGCGTAGTGCAGGTCTTCCCCTTCGCCACGATACCAAACCCCGCGATAGCGAGTCGGCGGTGGAATACGCTCCACTCCCGCCATCAGCGGCCCCATGCCAGCACGGAAGCAGGCCTCTCCGCCGACGGCAATAGCATCAAGGGAGGCACCGTGGAACGCATCCCACAAAGAAACCACTTTGCTGTTGCCGGTAATAAAGCGGGCCAGTTTGAGGGCTATCCCCACCACTTCGCTGCCACCAGGGGCAAACAGCACCCGGTTAAGGTCACCAGGGGCCAATTCAGCGAGGGTGCGGGCGCACTCGATAGCGATAGGGTGAGTATAACGCCGTGGCACAAATGGCAGTGATGCCAGTTGCTGTTGTACCCGTTTCACCACCTTGGGGTGGCCGTGCCCAAGTTGGTGCACGTTGTTACCATGAAAATCAAGATATTGCTTACCTGACTGGCTGGTGAGGAGCGCGCCTTCAGCAGCCGTCAGCACATCAAGGCAGGGCGTTGATAGCGCCTGATGGAGAAAGTAGCGGCTATCTTCAGCCAGGGACTCTTGAGTGGCTGCGCTTTGTTCGGCCCACCACTGCTCCCGGGCCGCACTTTGGTTGATATCCCCTTCCGTGTCCGCCCCACCAGCGGGTAGTATCAACGGGTGTTTCATGCGTTGGCTTCCAGCCAGTAGCTGGCTTGCTGTATCGCCGCCAATAACTGCTGAATTTGCTGTGGGGTGACATTGCCGATATTGCCGATGCGAAAACAATCCGCTTTCGAGACTTTGCCTGGATAGATCACAAACCCCTGTGCTTTGAGGCGCTGGTAAAAATCGACAAAACGGTAATCGGGATGAGTCGGGGAATAGAAGGCGGTGATAATCGGAGATTGCCACTCCTTGGGCAACAACGGTTCAAAACCGAGCGCCTGCATTCCGGCTACCAACGTGTGTTGGTTTTCCTGATAACGTTGATAGCGTGCGCTGACGCCGCCTTCTTCATCCAACTCGCGCAACGCCTGGGCAAAGGCTAATACTGTATGGGTCGGGGAGGTAAAACGCCATTTCCCCCCCTGTTGTTCCATGGTTTGCCACTGGGCATGAAGGTCAAGAGAGACTGAACGGGCTTTACCGGCACAAGCGGCCAAGGCGGCGCGACGGGCAATAACAAAACCAAAACCCGGTACGCCCTGAATGCACTTGTTGGCTGAGCTGATAAGAAACTCGACACCAAGCTGGCCGATATCAAAAGGAATGCCGCCAAAGCTGCTCATTGCATCGAGGATCAGGCGGATCCCATGGCGTTGACAGAGGCTGGCAACCTGTTCCAAGGGGTTCAACATACCGGTGGTGGTTTCGCAGTGAACCATGGCCAGATGGCTGATTTCAGGGTGCCTTATCAACAGTTCTTCCAGATCCTGCACCTCTGGGCGGGCGGTTTCACCACAATCCAGCACCCGATGGTTCAGCCCCAGACATTGAGCCATCTCCACCATCCGGGCACCGTAGGCTCCGTTGTTGACAATCAGCACGCAGTCATCAGCACCCAATGCGGACCCCAGTACGCTCTCTACCACATAGCTGCCACTGCCTTGCAGTAATACCGCGCTGTAATCGTTGGCAAATTCCGGGCTGGTTGCCAGGCGCACCAGTTCACGGCGGATGGGTTCCACCACGCCAAGATTATAATCAGCATCCCAGGTACAGCTGTCTTGTAACATCGCCGCTCGCACGGAAGCCGTGGTGGACAGAGGGCCCGGGGTCAACAATAGATAATCGACAGCCTCTTGTGTAGGGGGAATATGGGTCATCATTACGCTCTCTTTTGGTATAGACCAGAATAAAGCCATTGTGAGCAACTTATTCGACCAGGTCAAAGGGGGTGCCTATCGTGCAACAAAAAATTCATGTTTCACGCCCTTGATGAGATAAGCTCTCTGTTCCGGCTTTATTGGTTATTACTGGTCTTGACCAACACCAAGGTTCATCATGACGAAACCGCAATACCTGCAAATCAAAGATGCTCTTATCACCCAGATTCAGGCCGGGGGATTGGTAGCCAATGACCGCCTCCCCTCCGAGCGGTTGTTGTGCGAACTCTATGGCACCACCCGGGTGACCATCCGCGAAGCATTAGTCCAGTTGGAGGCTAATGGCCTTATTTATCGGGAAGATCGCCGGGGCTGGTTCGTCACGCCGCCGCGCTTTCAACTCAAACCACGGCATACCTCCAATTTTCACCAGATAGTGCGTGAACAGGGCGGTGAACCGCGCACCGAATTGCTGGAAAAGGGCCGTAAAGCTGTTCCACCGTTTCTGCTTAATCGGCTGTTACTCAAGCCATTTGACAGTATCTTCCTGCTCAAGCGGCTGCGTTTTGCCAATGAGCGGGCAATCTGTTATTGCGAGAACTACTGCCTGCCTGAACGCGTACCGGGCCTGTTAGATCTCAATCTCAATGGCAGCTTGACTGAGCTTTACCAGAGCCATTACGGGTTACATTACGCCCGTATGCAGGTGACCTTTTACCCCACGGCGCTACCGGATGAGGTTGCCAGCCATTTAGGGGCCACGGCGGGGCTACCGGCACTTCGCTTGGAGAGACTTAACTTCGATCAGCATGGGCAGGTACTGGATTTTGACCTGGAGTATTGGCGTCACGACAGCCTGGAAATTGAAGTGGATACCCAAGATTAAACGCATCAAGTTGTCATATTGACGTCACGGGGGTGTCATAAAGATCCCCTAATCTTTCTCCCATATCATCTGGTTTATACCAATTTTGCTGGAGAAAACATGAAACCGATAACTTCTTTGCTCATCACCTCGCTGATTGCCGGTATCGCTGCACCGGCAGTGGCTAATACCGATCTGACTGTCTATACCGCCTTCGAGCCCGAGCAACTGGCTGAATTAAAAAGCGCTTTCGAACAGCAACACCCGGATATAAATATTAAGTGGGTGCGCGATTCTACTGGGGTGGTTACGGCGCGCTTGTTGGCAGAAAAAGCGCAACCTAAAGCCGACGCAGTATGGGGGCTGGCCGCCACCAGCCTGATGCAACTCGATCAACAGCAAATGCTGGCAGGGTATGCCCCTAAAGGGTTGGAGAAACTGGATAGCCGTTTCCGTGACGACAAGGCACAACCTCACTGGATTGGGCTGGATGCCTTTTTCAGCGCCATTTGCTTTAACGAGGTAGAGGCTAAAAAACAAGGGATCCCTGCCCCAGAAAGTTGGGCTGACCTCACTAAGCCTATCTACAAGGGTAAAGTGATCATGCCTAATCCCAGCTCTTCGGGTACTGGCTTCCTGAGCGTCGCAGGTTGGTTACAGACCATGGGGGAACAGCAAGGCTGGCAGTTTATGAATGACCTGCACCAGAATATCAGCCGTTATACCCATTCAGGTTCAGCACCTTGTAAACTGGCGGCCAGCGGTGAAACGGTGGTCGGTATCTCGTTTGATTTCCCTGCTGCGAGCCTTAAGGCTAAAGGCGCCCCCATTGAAGTGATCTTCCCCAAAGAAGGCTCCGGTTGGGATATGGAAGCCGCCGCTATCATCAAAGGCACCAGCAAGTTGCAAGCCGCGCAGCAGTTGCTGGATTTCGCGGCAACAGAACAGGCTAACAGGCTGTATAACAAGTCGTTCGCTGTGGTTGCCATCCCACAGGTGGCACAAGCTCGGCCAGGTTACCCGGCTGATATCAACAGCCAGATGATCAAGAATGATTTTGCCTGGGCGGCCCGTGAGCGTGACAATATACTGACCCGCTGGAACTCTAACTTCTCTGGCAAGACTGAAGCTAAAAAATAAGCGGGTTGTTACCGCACAGGCTGACCATCGTCGGTCTGTGCTGGTTGTCTTCCCCTTGGTTAGTCGCGCCTTAATCAGCTTGTCACTGTTTATTCATGGCATCGTCATATTTCAACGCTAAATTGGTATAGACCAAAAATAGCCGCGAGCCTTGTCATGACCCAGCCCTATCTGGATATCAAACACCTTAACAAACACTTCAAGGCCTTTCAGGCACTCAAAGATATCTCCCTGACCGTAAAGAAAGGGGAGTTTGTCTGTTTTCTCGGCCCCTCCGGGTGTGGAAAAACCACCTTATTACGGGCTATCGCCGGGCTTGATCTGCCAGACAGCGGTGAAATCTGGCAAGGGGGGTGCGATATTTCACAGCTCCCTCCGCAGAGACGGGATTTTGGCATTGTATTCCAGTCTTATGCCCTGTTCCCTAATCTAACAGTGGCGGAGAACATTGCGTTTGGGTTGCGAAATCAAGGGCTCGATAGTCAGGTAGTAAAAGAGCGGGTGGAGCATTGGCTCGCCTTGATTGGCCTTGGTGCGCAGTCGAATAAATATCCAAGCCAAATCTCAGGTGGCCAACAACAGCGAGTGGCTTTAGCCAGGGCTTTGGCTTTATCCCCGGGGTTATTGCTACTGGATGAACCCCTAAGTGCCCTCGATGCGCTGGTACGTACTCATCTGCGTAGTGAAATTCGTGCCCTGCAACAACGGTTGGGGATCACCACAATTATGGTGACTCACGATCAGGAAGAAGCGCTCACTATGGCAGACCGCATTGTGGTGATGGAACATGGCACCATTGTGCAAGTCGGGACGCCGCAGGAGATCTACCACCATCCCGCAAGCCGTTTTGTTGCCAGCTTTGTTGGCAGTATGAACTTTCTCGATACGCAGGTACTCAATGCTCAGCAGGTGCGTCTTAACGAGCAGCCGCTGCCGCTGACCAATCATGCCGCTGCAGGCAGTACGTTGCAGGTGGCTATCCGCCCTGAAGCTATCAGCCTGGCCCCACCAGCGCAGCAAGGGCTACAAGCCAGGATTGAGCAAGTGGAGTTTCTCGGTTCTGCCCAGCGGTTGATCTGCCTGGCCGATACGCTAATGGGCCCCCAGCGGCTGCTGGTACAACTCTCTAACGATGAAGGTCAAGACTGGCGCAGTGGCATGGCGTGCTCTCTGCACTGGCCCACCAGTGCTATGCAACCTTTTTATGGGAAAGCCGCATGACACAGCATCTTGTTACCACCGTTCCTCGTTATTCAATCTGGCAACGGTTATGGGGTAGTTGGAGCCGCGATAAGGGCCTACAGTTGATTCTGTTGCTACTGGGGATTGCCTTGTTCGCAGGTGGGCTGCTGTTCCCGGTGCTCGCCATGCTGCAAAAAAGCCTGCAAGACAGTGACGGTAGCTGGGTCGGCTTTGCCAACTTCCGTCATTATCTTTCCACCCCATCGCTGGGGCGTACCATCAGTAATACCCTTTCGCTTGGCTTGAGCATTACGCTATTGGTGGTCACTGTCGCCTTTGGTTATGCCTATGCGCTGACCCGTACTTGCATGCCCGGGAAATCCCTGTTCCGCTTGATTGCTCTTATTCCTCTCCTGATGCCCTCATTGTTACCGGCTATCAGTCTGGTTTACTGGTTTGGTAACCAGGGGATTGCCAAAGGGTTACTGGGTGATGCGAGCATCTATGGCCCCATTGGTATCGTGATGGGCCTCAGTTTTTGGTGCTTTCCTCATGCCTTGATGATTCTTATTACCGCTCTCAGTCATAGTGATGCACGCCTTTACGAGGCGGCCAAGGTGCTCGGTAGCCCTGCCTGGCGAACCTTTTTCACCGTGACGTTGCCCGCTGCTCGCTATGGTTTGCTCAGTGCGGCGATTGCCGTTTTCACGCTCACTATCTGTGACTTCGGGGTGGCGAAAGTTATCGGCGGGCAGTTTAGTGTGTTGGCGACGGATATCTATATCCAGGTTGTCGGGCTGCAAAACTTTTCACTGGGTGCGGTGACCAGCGTCATCCTTTTGCTGCCAGCGCTATTGAGCTTTGCCCTGGAGCACCGGGTGCGCAGTAAGATGCAGGAACAAAGTAATAGCCGGTCAGTTCCCTATCAACCAGCACCACATCGCTTGCGGGACTTACTGGCTCTGCTTTGGTGCAGCCTGTGGGCGCTGCTGTTTTTCGCCCTGGTGGGGATGGCCATCTATGGATCGCTGGTACAGTTCTGGCCTTATAAACTCAATTTGACGTTAGATCACTACGCCTTTAACAGTAATAGTGTTTATGGCTGGCAACCCTTTATCAATACGCTAAAACTGGGGGCGCTCACGGCCATCAGTGGAACGGTTATCATCATGGTCATCGCCTGGGTGCAAGAGAAAGGGCAGTATTTCGCCCCGTTGCGCCACCTCATCCACCTGCTTGCCATGCTTTCGCTGGCAGTACCCGGGCTGGTGCTGGGGTTGGGCTATATCTTCTTTTTTAACCGTGCTGACAGTTTGCTAAGTGCTCTATACGGTACTTTGCCGTTGATGGTGCTCTCTTGTGTGATCCACTACTACACAGTGGGCCATATGACCGCGCTGACCAGCCTGAAGCAGTTACCGAAAGAGCTGGAGCTGGTTGCCATCTCTTTGCGTATTTCGCAGTGGAAAACATTCTGGCGGATCACCCTGCCAGCCTCACTGCCTGCTTTATTGGAGATCTTCATCTACTTGTTTGTTAACGCCATGACCACCACCTCGGCGGTGATCTTCCTCTACTCCAGCGACACGGTGTTGGCTTCGGTTGCGGTGCTGAATATGGAGGATTCCGGGGATACCGCCACCGCGGCCGCCATGGCAACGTTGATCTTGCTGGCAGCGGCTACGGTTAAGCTTATTCAGCTTGGCCTCAGCCGCGCACTGTTGGAAAGAACTCAGCGCTGGCGCCAGAGTTAAGAGATAAAAGATAAGAGTTAAGAGATAAGAGATCCGCGAGAGTGAGGTTCCCCTCTCGCGGCATCGGCGGGAAAGGCATCAACGGTAAGACTAAACTAACCTCCTTTATCGGGTAATACGCGCAATAAAGCACACATTATGCTTAACCAATAAAAAACGGCAGTGGTAGGCTTGGCACGTGTTTTTAGCAAAACCCGAATAACCCGACTTCAGCGGTAGAAACGTTTGAGCATCGCCAAGATTTTCGCAGCTTGATTGGCGACGGGTATAGATAAGGAATATTTAAGATGAAAGAAGTATACAAAGGAATGACTCGCGAGCAATTAGATGCTGCATACAATAATACTAAAGCCGTTAAAAACTTTGCCGAGCTACTAGGTGAGTTTCAGGCCAGAAGCAAAAAATTATATTCAGAAAAGAGCTCACAAAGAAACATACCTTATCACTCATCCCCAAGAACCACCTTCGACTACTTCCCTGCCGACAAAAAAGGGTGCCCTACCTTTATTTTTATCCACGGCGGCTATTGGCAGAACTGTAACAAAGAGGATTTTGCCTTTATTGCCAACGGCATTTTAAATGCAGGGATTAATGTTATTCTCGCCGAATACACTTTAGCGCCCGATGCATCAATGACACAAATAGTTAGCGAGATTGGCCTACTCTTAGATTACCTCCATCAGCATCGTGCTGAATTTAATATTACCCAAGGTAAAGTCTGTCTTGGTGGCCATTCCGCTGGCGGCCATTTAACCGCTATTCACCGCAGCCACCCGCTGATTTCACATTCCATGCCAATCAGCGCGTTGATTGATTTACAACCTATCAGCCTATGCTGGTTGAATGAGAAACTAGCATTAACCGGTGAAGAGATAGAGAAATACAGCCCCATCAATAAACTCACCCAAGGTGGACCAACCGCTGTTCATGTTGGTGGTGGGGAGTTACCTGAGCTGATAAGGCATTCTCAAGAGCTCTATGACGGGCTTAAGGCTATTGGGTGTGATGTCACCTATCAAGAAGTGGGTCACGATGACCATTTTACTCAGTTGTATGAATTTGAACGCGCGGATGGTCTGTTGGTTAACTCATTGCAGGCGTTGTTCGAAAAAGCCTGACCGATGATTTTATTAAATAAATAGGAATATTGACTGACGCCGGATAAAAAAAGCCCCGCCATTACGACGGGGAAAATAGGGATGGTATTATGGCAAGGAAAAACAGGGTTTACTCAGTCGTACTCTACTTCTGGGCAGAAGTTCCTTGTAAACCAGAAATATGCTGCATACGTTGCTGATGTTTCTGGTCTAAAACATTTTTTTGCTCTGGTGTCAGCAGGTTATACATTTGGTTGCGTATCCGGGCCAATTCGACCTGGTGTTTTACCTGCTGATGAACCATTTTTTCCGCCTGGTCGTGCACGGCGGCTTCATCAAATTTATTTGCCGTCACCAGTTTATACATGGTGTCTATTTCTACTACATTAACCCCTGGCGGGTCGTCATGACCCTGGCGCATTAAGTCGCGCATTTGCTGGCGTTGCTGTTCAGTAAGGTCAACGCCATCAAATATGTGATTCTGACCTGAGGTTCCAAGTAAAAAGTCATCAACATAAGGCAGGTCAGTTTTCGGTGCAGCAAAAGCAGGAGTGCTAGAACCTATCACTAGCATTGATGCCATAACCACTGCGCCTACCTTAAACATTTGAGCTCCTCGCGCTTTCTGACTTTGCGAATCAACGAAGAGCAGTGTATCGCCGTACCTGCAAACATGCGTCAGTGCATGTAAAACTACGTAAAGTCATGGAATGCCAGCAGTTGATAGCGTATTTTGCCTTTGGAGGTAAAGCACAATGAATAAAATTCTGTTAGTTGACGACGACCGCGAGTTAACCTCGCTACTGAAAGAACTGCTCGAAATGGAAGGGTTTAACATTGTCGTCGCTTACGACGGTGAACAGGCGTTGTCGCTGCTAGACAGCTCCATCGATCTGCTGTTGCTCGATATCATGATGCCGAAGAAAAACGGTATCGATACCTTGAAAGAGCTGCGCCAGAATCACCAGACGCCCGTGATCATGCTGACAGCACGCGGTAGTGAACTGGATCGGGTTCTTGGCCTGGAACTGGGGGCGGATGACTATCTGCCGAAACCGTTTAATGACCGCGAACTGCTTGCTCGTATCCGGGCTATTCTGCGCCGTTCCAACTGGAACGAACAGCAGCAGACTATGGATAACGGTGCCCCTACGCTGGATGTAGATGGCCTGCAACTCAACCCAGGTCGCCAAGAAGCCAGTTTTGATGGGCATGAGTTGGAGCTGACGGGTACCGAATTTACCTTACTCTATTTGCTGGCAAAGCATCTTGGGCAGGTGGTTTCCCGCGAGTTACTCAGCCAGGAAGTGCTGGGTAAACGTTTGACACCCTTTGATCGCGCGATTGATATGCACATCTCCAACTTACGGCGTAAATTGCCGAACCGTAAAGATGGTCATCCTTGGTTCAAAACCTTGCGTGGTCGCGGTTATTTGATGGTATCTGCTACATGATTAATAGTTTGACGGCACGCATCTTCGCTATTTTCTGGTTCACATTAGCGTTGGTGCTGATGCTGGTGTTGATGGTGCCCAAACTTGATTCACGCCAAATGACCTCATTGCTAGACAGCGAACAGCGGCAAGGGGTGATGCTGGAGCAGCACGTCGAGGCTGAGCTGCAAAACGATCCGCCCAATGACTTGATGTGGTGGCGGCGGCTGTTTCGTGCCATCGAGAAATGGGCTCCACCGGGCCAGCGCCTGCTGCTGGTCACCAGCGAAGGGCGAGTGATTGGCGCACAGCGTAATGAGATGCAGGTGGTGCGCAATTTCATCGGTCAATCAGATAACTCAGACCAACCGAAAAAGAAAAAGTATGGCCGAGTAGAGTTAGTCGGTCCTTTCTCGATTAGTGATGGTGAAGATAATTACCAGTTGTACTTGATCAGGCCCGCCAACAGCCCGCAATCAGATTTTATTAATCTGCTGTTTGATAGGCCATTAATGATGCTGATTTTCACCATGCTGATCAGCGCCCCGCTATTGCTCTGGTTGTCTTGGAGCCTGGCTAAACCTGCGCGCAAGTTGAAAAATGCTGCCGATGATGTGGCTCACGGCAACCTGAAGCAGCACCCGGAACTGGAGTCCGGGCCACAAGAGTTCCTGGCCACCGGCGCCAGTTTTAACCAGATGGTGAGCGCGCTCGAAAGAATGATGACTGCCCAGCAACGGCTGATTTCTGATATTTCCCACGAATTGCGCACCCCATTAACCCGTCTACAGTTGGCAACCGCGTTAATGCGTCGCCGCCACGGTGAAGGGCATGAGCTTGCACGGATTGAAATGGAAGCCCAACGCCTGGATTCAATGATTAACGATTTACTGCAGTTATCTCGTGGGCAGCAAAAGAGCGAACTGGCACGCGAACTAGTGAAAGCCAATCAATTGTGGGCCGAGGTGCTGGATAACGCCGGTTTTGAAGCCGAACAGATGGGGAAACAACTGGCTGTCACCGCGCCCCCAGGCCCCTGGACCCTCTATGGTAACCCTGCGGCGCTGGATAGTGCATTGGAAAATATTATCCGCAATGCCTTACGTTATTCTCATACGCAGATCGCCGTGGCATTTAGTGTTGATAATCAGGGCATTACTATCGTGGTCGATGATGATGGCCCCGGTGTCAGCCCGGAAGAGCGCGAACAGATTTTCCGGCCATTTTACCGCACCGATGAAGCCCGTGACCGTCAATCCGGTGGATCTGGTCTCGGTTTGGCCATTGTGGAAGCCGCCGTCAATCAGCATCGTGGCTGGATCAAAGCAGAAGACAGTCCGTTGGGTGGGTTACGCTTGGTATTATGGCTGCCATTACATCAGCGTTAATCGCCAGCGTTACAAGATTTTGTTATTCTGCTCGCCTCGTCGTGAGAGGCTTTTGACATGCTGAATATCGTTTTATTTGAACCCGAAATTCCACCTAATACCGGCAATATTATCCGTCTGTGTGCTAATACCGGTTTCCAACTGCATCTGATCGAGCCGATGGGGTTCCCTTGGGATGATAAACGCCTACGCCGAGCCGGGCTGGATTACCATGAGTTTGTCAGCATCAAGCGCCATGCCGATTATGCGACTTTCCTCGCCAGCGAAAACCCCCAGCGGCTATTCGCTCTGACCACTAAAGGCACACCAGCACACAGTGCGGTCAGCTACCAGGCTGGGGATTATCTGCTATTTGGCCCAGAAACCCGCGGCCTGCCCGCCAGTATTCTGGATGAGCTACCTGCACAACAGAAAATTCGTATCCCCATGCTGGCCCAGAGCCGTAGTATGAACCTGTCAAACGCTGTCTCGGTGGTGGTTTATGAAGCCTGGCGCCAATTGGACTACGCAGGTGCACTAATCAAAGAGTAGCGCGTACAGTTGATATTACGCGAGAGTGGTGTTCAAAAGTGCACCGTGCTTTTATCCGGCAACTTGATTTCACTGGGGTATATACCCAAGTTCAAAGAAATTGCAGGTAGACGGCAAGCGCTGGTCCGCAGGGTGAACCTCATGGAAGAGGTTTATTAACCCCGATAAGCTTACATGGGTAAGTGATTCGGGTGAGCGAGCGTAGCCAACGCAGCGCCGCGCTGCCAACAACTCGAATTATTTAGTGTATAGCGCTAGATCCCGTCGCCATATTCAAATCCGTTATTGTCGCCGTTGAAGTACTGATCCATATCCATGGAAGGAGTATCACTTTCCGGGCGACCAACAATACGCGCGGGAACGCCAGCAGCGGTGGTATGTGGCGGAACCGACTGTAATACCACCGAACCTGCACCAATTTTTGCCCCTTTGCCCACTTCAATATTGCCGAGGATTTTAGCCCCCGCGCCAATCATCACCCCTTCACGGATTTTCGGATGGCGATCCCCCCCGGTTTTGCCTGTCCCACCCAGCGTCACCGACTGCAGAATAGAGACGTTATTCTCCACCACGGCGGTTTCACCGATCACAATACCGGTGGCATGGTCGAGCATAATGCCGCAACCAATGTTGGCGGCCGGGTGTATATCGACACAAAAAGCGACGGAGATTTGGTTTTGCAGATAAATAGCCAAAGCCTGACGGCCTTGCTTCCATAGCCAATGACCAATACGGTAAGCCTGCAAGGCATGGAAACCTTTCAGATAGAGCAATGGCGTTGAGTATTTATCCACAGCAGGGTCACGCAAGCGTACCGCCAGAATATCGCGGGCGGCGGAAACAATCATCTGTGCATCAGAACGGTAGGCATCTTCCACCACTTCACGCACGGCAATCGCTGGCATGATGGGGTTAGCCAATTTATTGGCCAGAATATAACTCAGTGCACTGCCCAGATTTTCATGCTTGAGCAAGGTCGCATGAAAAAAGCTGGCCAACATCGGTTCACATTCAGCCAATGCCCTCGCTTCTGATTTAATATTGTTCCACACCTGTGCTAACTCTTCTGACGACATCCCTTTTTCTCCGCCTCAAAAAAACAGCCTTTCGCCATCACTCCAGCACCCGAGCAATACCTCGGGGATCAAACACTGCGCTTTTCGTCTTTCTTGGTACGCCCAAGCAGGCTCAATGCTGCCTCACGGGCATTTTTATCACAATACAGCACTTGATAAACCTGCTCAGTAATGGGCATTTCCACCCCAAAACGCTGCGCCAGTGCCAATACTTCCTTGGTATTGCGGTAGCCCTCTACCACTTGACCAATTGCCTCTTGGGCTTCCTTTACTCCCATACCTTGCCCCAGCATAATACCGAAACGCCGGTTGCGAGACTGATTATCAGTACAGGTCAATACCAGATCACCCAGCCCAGCCATCCCCATAAAAGTGGCCGGATCGGCACCCAATGCTGAACCCAGGCGGCTCATTTCCGCCAAGCCACGGGTAATCAATGCGGTACGGGCGTTAGCACCAAAACCAATTCCGTCTGACATCCCGGCACCAATTGCAATCACGTTTTTAACCGCGCCCCCTAACTGCACGCCGATAAAATCCGGATTACTGTACACGCGGAAACTTTTGCCACAATGCAACAATTGCTGCAGGTCATCGGCAAACTGTTGGTCCGTGGCTGCTAGCGCGATAGCCGTAGGCAGCCCTGCCGCCAACTCTTTGGCAAACGTGGGCCCAGACAGCACCGCCAGTGGGATATCCGGCCCAAGCGCATCCCGTGCTACATCTTGCAGCAGGCGGCCGGTTTCGGTTTCTAGCCCTTTGGTGGCCCAGACAATACGAGCATCCTGACGCAGATGGGGCTTCAACTGGCGCAGTACATCGCCAAAAACATGGCTGGGAACGACCACCAGCACATCTCGGCTGGCGGCCAGCGCACGAGCCAAATCGGTTTCAAGCAACAAAGTATCGGGGAAGGGGACATCAGGCAGAAACGCCTGATTGCAGCGATCACGCTGCATAATTTGGATCTGTTCGGGGTTATGCCCCCAGAGCACGACCGGATAACCGTTACGTGCCAGTGTAATAGCCAATGCGGTGCCGTACGAGCCGGCACCGATGACAGTCATTGAAGCATTGACGCTACTCATCAGGCATCCTGACGCGGTTCAGCACCTTCCGTTCCCGCTGTTTCCGCCGCTTGCTGCTGCAAATAGCTCATGAACAGTGCGTCAAAATTGACAGGGGCCAGATTCAACTGTGGGAATGTACCGCGAGAAACCAGGTTGGTGATGCACTCACGCGCATAAGGGAACAAAATGTTCGGGCAGTATGCACCCAGGCAATGTGCCAACTGTGTACCTTCGATACCAGATACAGAGAAAATCCCTGCCTGTTGAACTTCACACAGGAAAGCAGTTTCTTCACCCAGAGAAGCGGTTACGGTAACACGCAGTACCACTTCGTACACCTCATCTGCCAGCAGAGTCGAGGCCGTGTCCAGATCGAGTTTCACTTCTGGTTGCCACTCTTGCTGGAATACCTGCGGAGCCTGTGGTGCTTCGAATGAGATATCTTTGGTATAAATACGTTGGATCTGGAAAGCCATCTCTGCGCTATTTTGTTCTGACATGTGTGTAATATCCTTGTTTAACGATGTTTATTGTTTAACTATGTTTATTGTTTAACTATCTTTATTGACACTCTGTGACTGGGATACCCCGTCAGCCAGAGCGAATAAAAACTTACTTGCCGCGAGCCAATGGCAGGTTTTCACCACTCCAGCCCGTAATGCCGTCTTTCAGAGTATAAACGTTTTCAAACCCGGCTTTGCTCAGGTTTTCTGCTGACGCGCGAGAAGTCGTACCATTGGCGCAAACCACAATCACAGGTTGAGCTTTGTGCTTTTCCAACTCGCCAAAGCTGCCACTTTTTATTTCGCTTGCCGTCAGGTTGATAGCGTTGGCGATATGGCCTTTACGGAAATCATCACGGCTGCGGATATCGACAATAACCGCGTCTTCTTTGTTAATCATTAGGGTAGCCTGACCTCGACCGATCTCTTTCACCTTAGAGAAACGGCTCTTGAAGGTCATGACGATCACAGCAATCAGTAAAGCGACCCAAGCCAGGCTCAGTATGGTGTTCCTACTAACAAATAGCATAATTTCTTGCAGCATGGGGGGTAACAACTCCCGTCAGTTAAGGGAAAATAAGTCAAGGCTTCAGAGTATACCTGCCGAATGCGGCAAATACAGCCAATAAGCAAGACCGGAATGCAGAAACTGCGGAGTAAATTGGAAAAATACCCTGATGAGAGCCAGAAATGCACCATCGTTAAGTGCATATTTGATCTCTCTGGGTTCTTTTTAGCCAGCTACGTTGTAGAATTACCCGGTTTGGGAGAGTGAATAGCCATCACTCCTGTGGGCTGATGGCTATTCACAACTTGTATACCTATCATCCTTCAAGTGACAAGCCGTTAATAGCTACTTGAAAGATGACACGTATAGCGATCATAAAAGAGGTTATTGCAATGTCGAGCACGAAAAAGCCCATGGTACTGGTGATCCTGGACGGTTACGGCTACCGGGAAGAGCAACAGGATAATGCGATCCTGAATGCCAACACACCCGTGATGGATCAACTGTGGCAGCAACAGCCACATACCCTGATTGCCGCTTCAGGCCTGGATGTCGGCTTACCCGATGGCCAGATGGGTAACTCGGAAGTGGGCCACGTTAACTTGGGGGCCGGGCGTATCGTGTATCAGGATCTGACCCGTCTGGACAAAGAGATTAAAGAGGGTGATTTCTTCACCAACTCAATACTGACCAACGCTGTCGATAACGCAGTAAAAGCGGGTAAAGCGGTCCATATTATGGGTTTGATGTCCCCAGGAGGCGTACATAGCCATGAAGACCATATTCTGGCCATGGTCCAACTGGCAGCACAACGGGGAGCCAAAGCGGTTTACCTGCATGCCTTCCTGGATGGTCGTGATACACCACCGCGCAGTGCTGAAAATACACTGAAACGTTTCAATGACCAATTTACCCAACTGGGTTGTGGTCGCATCGCATCGGTGGTGGGCCGTTACTATGCCATGGACCGTGATAACCGTTGGGATCGGGTGCAATTGGCCTATGATCTAATGACTCAGGCAAAGGGCGAATATACTGCAGATAACGCAGTCAGCGCACTGCAAGCGGCTTACGCTCGTGATGAGAACGACGAATTCGTCAAACCCACCGTGATTCAGGCCGCAGGTGAAGCCTCTGCCGCCATGAATGATGGTGATGCACTTATCTTTATGAACTTCCGTGCTGACCGTGCGCGTCAAATCACCCGTGCCTTTGTGAATGCCGATTTCGATGGTTTCCCACGGAGCAAAGTGGTCAAATTCTGTGATTTCGTGATGTTGACCGAGTACGCAGCCGATATTCAGACGGCCAGTGCCTACCCGCCAGAGTCACTGACCAATACCTTCGGTGAGTGGCTGATGAAACACAATAAAACCCAGCTACGCATCTCCGAAACCGAAAAATACGCTCATGTCACCTTCTTCTATAACGGCGGTGTCGAAGAGCCATTTAAAGGTGAAGATCGTCTGCTGATCAACTCGCCCAAAGTCGCCACCTACGATCTGCAACCAGAAATGAGTTCAGCAGAACTCACCAAAGAACTGCTGGCTGCGATCAACAGCGGTAAATATGACACCATTATCTGTAACTACCCGAATGGCGACATGGTAGGTCATACCGGCATTTACGAAGCCGCTGTCAAGGCGGTAGAAACTCTGGATAACTGCATCGCGCAGGTGGTTGATGCCGTGAAAGCCGTTGATGGCCAACTGTTGATCACCGCCGATCATGGCAACGCAGAACAAATGCGCGATCCCGCAACTGGTCAGGCGCACACCGCACACACCAGCTTGCCGGTACCGTTGATTTATGTGGGTAAAGCGGCCAAAGCAGTAGAAGGTGGCAAACTGTCAGATATCGCCCCCACCATGCTGTCATTGATGGGAATGGAAATCCCGCAAGAGATGACTGGTAAGCCGCTGTTCATCGTGGAATAATCCTTCTCCATGAAGGAGAAGGCCACTTTTGTATTATCAAAGGCAACGCCAAACGCATATTCAGGCAAGCTATCACGGCCTGAATATGCTGGGTGGTCGTTTGCTACCCTCTGCGCCAGTGTTTTTTTTGCTGGCGCATTGTTGTGGCCATTAACCAGCCACAGTGCAGAAGATAACAACTCCCAACTCAAAGACATCCAGCAGAGCATCGCAGAAAAAGAGCAGGCAGTTAAACGGCAGCAGCAGAAACGCAGTTCCTTGCAGGATCAGCTCAAGCAGCAAGAAAAAAGCATCGCACAAGCTAGCCGCGCGTTACATGGTACCCAGGGAACACTCACGGTACTGGGCAAAGATATTTCTGGCCTTAATACCTCAATCGCCAAACTGGAAAAACAACAAGCCACCCAGCAAGAAATCCTCGCCAAGCAACTTGATGCAGCGTTTCGACAAGGGCAGCATGGCGCATTGCAGCTTATTCTCAGTGGTGAAGAAAGCCAACGTAGCGAACGTATTCTCGCCTATTTCGGTTACCTCAATGAAGCACGCCAGCAATCCATAGAACAACTCAAGCAGACTCGCCGTCAATTGGCGGAACAGAAACGTTCGCTGGTGGCTAAACAAGGTCAACAAAAATCTCTACTTAACGAACAGCAAAGCCAGCAACAAAAGTTGGAGCAGGCGCGCAGTGCACGTAAAAAAACCTTGGTGTCATTAGAAGCCTCGTTGGAAAAAGATCAACAGCGGCTAGTGGAATTACGCCAGAACGAAACCCGTCTACGTGACCAAATCGCCCGGGCAGAACGTGAAGCTAGAGCCCGCGCCGAACGGGAAGCGCGTGAAGCGACTAAAGTACGTGAACAAGTGAAGGTCAAAGAACAGCAGGCGAAAAAAACCGGCACCAGCTATAAACCCAGTGAAAGCGAACGTTCATTGATGGCACGAACCGGCGGTTTGGGTCAGCCATCTGGGCAAGCGATGTGGCCAGTGCGAGGTCGCGTCCAACATAATTTTGGCGAACAACTGCAGGGTGAGTTACGCTGGAAAGGGATTGTGATCGAAGCTCGAGAAGGCAGCGAAGTAAAAGCCATTGCCGATGGCCGGGTTCTGCTGGCTGACTGGCTGCAAGGTTACGGCCTGGTGATCGTCGTTGACCACGGCCAGGGTGATATGAGTCTGTACGGTTACAATCAGAGTGCGTTGGTTAACGTCGATGCACAAGTGCGTGCTGGCCAACCCATTGCCTTGGTGGGTACCAGTGGTGGGCAGGGTACACCGTCGCTGTACTTTGAAATTCGTCGCCAAGGCCGAGCGGTCAACCCGGTGCCATGGTTAGGAAGGTAGCTTTGTACTATACCCGTTATACTTCAAGTTTCTTGGGTGTTAGCTGCGCTCAATCACCCCAGTCACATAGTTTTCTATGCTCCTGGGGATTCCATCGCTGCCATGCCTACAAGCAACTCGAATTATTTTGTGTATATACCAAAACAGGTATCGCCATGTTGCTGGGGGCGCTACTGCTCGCTAGCACTGTGCAGGCAGGAAAGTTGTCGATTGTAATCGATGATATGGGTTATCTGCCACGTGAAGACCATGCCATACTGCAAATGCCGGTAGCCATTTCTGTGGCCATCCTGCCTAATTCCCCTCATGCCCACCAAATCGCCACCCAAGCGCACAATCAGGGCCGCGAAATACTCATCCATATACCCATGGCTCCGCTCAGCAAACAGTCGCTAGAGCGTGATACGCTGCAACCCTCCATGAGCAGTGAAGAGGTTCAGCGCATTATTCGTGATGCCGTCAATAATGTGCCCTATGCGGTAGGGATAAATAACCATATGGGCAGCGCCATGACCTCCAGCCTACCGGGGATGCAAAAGGTGATGCAGGCGCTGGCCGGCTACCAGCTCTATTTTCTGGACAGCATGACCATTGGAAATAGTCAGGCCACACGCGCTGCCACGGGCACCGGGATAACGGTGATCAAACGCAAGGTGTTCCTTGATGATAGCGCCAACCCGAATGATATCCGCCAGCAGTTTAATCGGGCCGTTGATGTAGCACGCCGTCATGGTTCGGCTATCGCCATCGGCCATCCTCGCCCCGCCACAATAAAAGTGCTGCAACAGATGTTGCCGACCTTGCCCGGTGATATCGTCCTGGTGAAACCCAGCGCACTGCTTAATGAACCACAGCAAAGTCATGGCAGCGATACACCGCAACGGCAACCACACATCCTAACGCCGAAGTCACCATTTAGCGGCACCATCAAGCAGTGCAAGGTTAAGCTGCCGAAACAGGGGGTCAACACAGGTGACGCCTTGAAGGTGATTGGGGAAGGAGTGGCGCAATCACCCATCGTGGTATTAATTAAACGCCATTGGCAGAACTGGGCCGGTTCAACGCAAAACCTACAAAACCAACAAGATTAGCGGAGGAGCACGCCGTGGGCTCCTCCTGGCCGCTTAATCCCAGCTCAAGACGACTTTCCCGGATTGCCCGGAACACATGACATCAAACCCCTGCTGAAACTCGTCGATCGAGAAACGGTGGGTGATAATCGGTGTCAGATCAAGACCTGATTGAATCAATGCCGCCATCTTGTACCAGGTTTCAAACATTTCACGGCCATAAATCCCTTTGATAAACAGCCCTTTGAAAATGACTTGATTCCAATCGATAGACATATCCGAAGGTGGGATCCCCAGTAGCGCAATGCGCCCACCATGATTCATCGCATTGAGTAACGAACGGAATGCCGGTGGTGCGCCGGACATCTCGAGCCCCACATCAAAGCCCTCCGTCATGCCCAACTCGGCCATCACCGCCGTCAGGTCCTCTTTAGCCACGTTCACCGCACGGGTGACACCCATTTTGCGCGCCAGGTCGAGACGATACTCATTGACGTCGGTAATCACCACATGACGAGCGCCGACATGCTTACATACCGCAGCAGCCATAATGCCAATTGGGCCAGCACCGGAGACCAGCACATCCTCACCCACCAGATCGAAAGAGAGAGCGGTGTGTACAGCATTGCCGAAGGGGTCAAAAATAGCGGCCAGCTCATCGGAAATATTATCCGGAATTTTGAAGGCATTAAACGCTGGGATCACCAGATATTCAGCAAAAGCACCAGGGCGATTAACCCCCACTCCGGTGGTGTTACGACACAGATGAGTACGGCCACCCCGGCAGTTACGGCAATGCCCACAGGTAATGTGCCCTTCACCAGAAACACGATCCCCGATATTGAATCCTTTGACCTCTTGGCCAATAGCCACCACTTCCCCCACATACTCATGGCCAACCACCATGGGTACCGGGATGGTTTTCTGCGACCATTCATCCCACTTGTAGATATGAACATCAGTACCGCAGATGGCCGTTTTGCGGATTTTAATCATCACATCATTGTGACCCAGCTCTGGCTGAGGCACATCAGTCATCCAAATACCGGGTTCCGCTTTTAGTTTTGATAATGCTTTCATAGAAGTACCTTATGCAATAACACCCAGTGTCTTACCGATACGGATAAATGCCTCAACCGCATGTTCGATCTGCTCTGGTGTGTGATCAGCAGACATCTGGGTACGGATACGTGCCTGGCCTTGTGGTACCACCGGATAGAAGAAACCGGTGACGTAGATACCTTCTTTCAGCAAAGCGTTGGCAAAATCCTGCGCCAATTTGGCCTCACCTAGCATCACCGGAATAATCGCATGGTCAGCCCCGGCAAGCGTAAAACCGGCAGCGGTCATTTTTTCACGGAACAGCCGGGCATTACTCCACAAGCGTTCACGCAGTGCATCCCCTTGTTCCAATAGCTCCAGCACTTTGATCGACGCAGCCACAATCGCCGGGGCCAGCGAATTGGAGAACAGATAAGGGCGTGAGCGCTGGCGTAACCACTCCACCACCTCTTTTTTCCCTGCGGTATAGCCACCGGAAGCACCACCCAACGCCTTACCCAAGGTGCCGGTAATAATATCAACCCGGCCCATCACTTCGCAGTATTCATGTGTCCCGCGCCCATGGGCACCGACAAAACCCACCGCGTGGGAATCATCCACCATCACCAGTGCGTTGTATTGATCTGCCAGGTCACACACCCCTTTCAGATTGGCAATCACCCCATCCATCGAGAACACACCGTCGGTGGCGATCATGATGTGACGCGCACCATCCGCCTTGGCCTGCTTGAGTTGCTCCGCTAATTGATTCATATCGTTATTGGCATAGCGGTAGCGTTTAGCCTTGCACAAACGCACGCCATCGATGATGGAAGCATGATTCAAGGCATCAGAAATAATGGCATCTTCCGGGCCAAGCAAGGTTTCAAACAAACCGCCATTGGCATCAAAACAGGAGGAGTAGAGGATGGCATCTTCCATCCCCAGGAAACCCGCCAGTTTCTGCTCCAATTGTTTATGGCTATCTTGCGTACCACAGATAAAACGTACTGAAGCCATACCAAAACCATGGCTATCCATGCCCGCCTTGGCAGCAGCGATCAATGCCGGGTGGTTAGCTAGCCCAAGATAGTTATTGGCACAAAAATTGATAACATGGCGGCCATCGGCAACGGCGATATCTGCCTGCTGGGCGGAAGTGATGATACGTTCTTCCTTGAATAGCCCTTCGGCACGAGTGGTAGCAAGTTGTTGTTCTAACTGCTGATAAAAGGATGCGGACATTTAGTCATCTCCAAAATAGGGATATTTTGGGATATTTTACTGATTTATAACTAAGCTGACGACAATACACGACAGAGAAAATTAAAATTGCAGCAGATATCACGGCAAATGGCAGCGTCAATTAAGCGAATAGGATATTAACCATACCGCCGATGCTCCTGATGCAATGAAATGCTATTATAGGCGGCATATCAGAGTGAGCATGGTGCATCACCAAACAGAATATAGGGGTAAACCCAATGATTATCGTCACTGGCGGCGCTGGCATGATTGGCAGCAACATCATTAAGGCACTGAATGATCAAGGATATCGTGACATTCTGGTCGTCGACAACCTAAAAGATGGCACCAAATTCGTCAACCTGGTAGACCTTGATATCGCTGACTATATGGATAAAGAAGAGTTTCTCGTCAGCATTATGGCGGGTGACGATCTGGGTGATATCGAGGCTGTTTTCCACCAAGGTGCCTGCTCTTCCACCACCGAGTGGGATGGCAAATACATGATGGATAACAACTATCAGTATTCCAAGGATCTCCTGCATTTCTGTCTGGACCGCCAAATCCCCTTCCTGTATGCCTCTTCTGCTGCCACTTACGGTGGTCGCACCGATAACTTTATTGAAGAACGGCAGTATGAGCAGCCGCTGAATGTCTACGGTTACTCAAAATTCCTGTTCGACCAATACGTGCGTGAAATCTTGCCAGAGGCGGATTCGCAGGTATGCGCTTTCCGTTATTTTAATGTGTATGGCCCCCGTGAAGGGCACAAAGGCAGTATGGCCAGTGTGGCATTCCACCTGAACAACCAGATCCAGCGCGGTGAAAACCCCAAATTGTTCGCCGGTAGTGAAAACTTCAAGCGTGACTTTATTTATGTCGGCGACGTGGCGGCAGTGAATCTGTGGTTCTGGCAAAACGGCGTATCCGGTATTTTTAACTGCGGTACTGGCCGGGCGGAAACCTTCCAGGCGGTGGCGGATGCCGTGGTGGATTATCATCAATCAGGTGCCGTGGAATATATTGAGTTCCCGGAAAAACTGAAAGGCCGCTATCAGGCCTACACGCAAGCGGATCAAACCAAATTGCGCGCAGCCGGTTATAGCGCACCATTCAAAACCGTCGCCGAAGGCGTTAAAGAGTACATGGCCTGGTTGGATCGTACCGCTTAAGCTGAAGGAACGAATTTACGGTATGAAAATTCTGGTTATCGGCCCTTCGTGGGTTGGCGATATGATGATGTCGCAAAGCCTCTATCGCACCTTGAAGGCCGAGTATCCCTCAGCAGAAATCGACGTGATGGCCCCTGCCTGGTGCCGTCCTCTGCTGGCTCGTATGCCAGAAGTGAATCAGGCATTAGCCATGCCACTGGGCCATGGCGCCCTGGGGCTGGGTGAGCGCCGTCGTCTTGGTCATGCTCTGCGCTCGCAGGGTTATCAGCGTGCCTATGTGCTACCCAACTCGTTCAAATCTGCCCTGGTTCCCTTCTTTGCCAAGGTACCTTTGCGTATCGGTTGGCGCGGTGAGATGCGTTACGGTTTACTCAATGACCTGCGTGTGTTGGATAAAGCGGCGTTCCCCTTGATGGTGCAGCGCTATGTCGCCTTGGCTTACGATAAACAACGTATACACCGGGCGGAAGATCTGCCCCAGCCGCTACTCTGCCCACAATTGCAGGTCAGCGCCGGGGAAATCGCCGAAACCACAGCGGCATTTAACCTCACCGAGCAGCGGCCGATTATCGGTTTTTGCCCAGGTGCCGAGTTTGGCCCAGCCAAGCGTTGGCCGCACTATCATTACGCCACCTTGGCACAAGCGCTGATCAATCAAGGTTATCAAATTGTCCTGTTTGGTTCGGCCAAAGACAGTGAAGCGGGGGAACAGATCCGTGCCGCACTGGAAGAAAACAGCCGTGATTTCTGCCTTAATCTGGCCGGGAAAACACAGCTCGAACAAGCCGTCGTGCTGCTGGCTTCCTGCCAGGCAGTTGTCAGCAATGATTCCGGTTTGATGCATATTGCCGCGGCCCTGAATAAACCACTCATCGCACTGTATGGCCCAAGTAGCCCGGACTTCACTCCTCCGTTATCTCAGCAGGCCAGGGTGATCCGTTTGATTGATGGGTATCACAAAATCCGTAAAGGCGATGCTGATCAGGGTTATCACCAAAGCCTGATCGACATACAGCCCCAGCAGGTGTTAGACACGCTGATGCCACTACTTGCCGCCAGCGAGGAATAACCATGCAGGTACTGATCGTTAAAACCTCCTCAATGGGGGATGTACTTCATACCCTGCCTGCACTGACCGATGCCGTGCAGGCTATCCCTGGTATTGGTTTCGATTGGGTGGTGGAGGAAGGATTCAGCCAAATCCCCAGTTGGCACCCGGCGGTGGACCGCGTGATCCCGGTGGCACTTCGCCGTTGGCGTAAAAATTGGTTTGCTAAAGAGACCCGGCAGCAGCGCAACGATTTCAAACAGCAGGTACAACAACGCCAGTATGATATTGTCATTGATGCGCAGGGGTTAATTAAGAGCGCTGCGTTGGTGACGCGCCTTGCTCGCGGCAGCAAACATGGTCTGGATTGGCACAGCGCACGGGAACCACTAGCCAGTTGCTTTTATCAGCATCGTCATCCTGTGGATAAACAGCAACACGCAGTAGAACGTATACGCGAACTATTTGCCAAAAGCTTGGGTTATGAAAAACCGCATAATACCGGGGATTACGCCATTGCCGCGCGTTTTCTTAGCCATCCCCTTGCAGATGGCGGGAAATATCTGGTTTTCCTGCACGCAACCACGCGTGATGAAAAACATTGGCCAGAGCAGCATTGGCGTCAACTGATTGAATTACTTGCCCCTAGCGGGTTAAAGATCAAGCTCCCCTGGGGGGCCGAGCATGAACACCAGCGAGCTTTACGCTTGGCAGACGGGTTTGGGCATGTTGAAGTGTTACCCAAGCTGACTCTTGAGCAGGTAGCCGCCGTGTTGGCAGGCGCTAAAGCGGTGGTTTCAGTCGATACCGGGCTGAGTCATCTGGCTGCCGCCCTGGACCGCCCGAATATCACCCTGTATGGTCCAACAGACCCGGGGTTGATTGGGGGGTATGGGTTGAATCAGAATTCATTGATTGCGCCGAGAAAAAATATGCTAGAAATCACCGCTAACGCTGTCCGGACAGAACTACAAAAGGCCATCTAATGAAGAAACTGCATATTATTAATTTAGGGAAAATGGGTGGTGTTGAACGCCTGTTTTTGCAGTATATCAACGATACCACTGATAACAGTAACGAAGTAATTTGCATCAGCAGTGAGGTCGCTAAAGAAATTCGCCAACAGATGCCAAACCAGGCCGTGACGTTTGCCAATCGATTAATCAATTCACTCTCGCTGCGCTGCCCGCAATTTTTACGAAAATACCTGCTAACAAGAAAAATAGAAAGGGCCAATGCCGATGTGATCATCGTATGGGATCTGATTCCCGGTCTAGCAGCAAAACCTAAACGCGGCAAATTGATTTATTACGATCATGGCTGCTCCTGGCGTTATCCCAAAAATCATAAGACTCTGGGTTTCTTCGCTATGCTGGATGGTGTTATTTCTGCATCCCATGCGTCGAAACGCGTGATGGAATTACGTTTTAATTTACCCTGCCCAAACCCAGTAGTAATCAACCGTATCAAAACGCCAACAGGGCTTAACGATACCCCCAAGTTACTATCGCAACCAGTCAAGATCGGTACTGCTTCTCGACTAGTAAGTCTTAAAGGAATCAGCGTTTCCCTGCTGATGATGCAAGAGTTATTGCGTCGTGGACATCATGTTTCTTTAGAAATTGCAGGCAAAGGTCTAGACAGAGCAGCCTTTGAAGCTCTGGCTGAACGGCTACAACTCGGTGATCACGTCATATTCAGCGGTTTTCAAGATAATGTCGCAGACTTCTTTAACCGTATCGATATTTATATGAGTACACCGATTACCGAACCGTTCGGTTTGTCCTGTATGGAATCACTCTATTTTGGTGTGCCTGTAATATTCCCACTAATCGATGGTCAACCAGAGGCAGTGAAGGATGGTTATTGTGGTATTGGGCTAACACCGTCTATCACTATTGAACAGCATCAACATCTAACCGGCATAAAAGTTGATTTCCCGCATGATGTTTACGATCCACTCAGTGATTCACTCGTTAAGCCAAAATTATTGTCACATATCGATTGCGCAGATGCTGTGGAGAAACTGTTGGTGACAGATACTTACCAATTTCTCAGCAAAAATGCCCGTAATTACCCAATGACACATTTCAATTATGCAATGTTCAAGACTGATTTTGACCAGACTCTACTATCCTTGGCCACCCAGAATTAACCTAGTTGGAAAAACAGAACCATGCTGACAGAAAAGGCCCCCCATCCAGCATTTAGCTATCTTATTTATTTAGGGTGTGCTGTTGCTTTTTTTACCATTCCTTTCGGTTCCAACATTGGGCGTGATTTTTTTTATATCTCCAGTTACCTCTCATTGATTGTTATTTTCCTGCACGCAAAGTACTTCTTCAGAAACAAGATGAACCTAATTTTACCTATGCTTTTTTTCTGCGTAGGGATAGGATCCATTCTCTGGATGAGCGATTTTAAGCAACCAGGTGACTATATCAATATTTACCGCTCATACTTATCAACCGGAAAGTTACAAATAGCTACCGCATTTCTTTTACTGTTCGCACTGAATGAACGCCTTTGTATGCAGCGTGCATTTATTGTCGTGGCTTTAAGTTGCGGTTTGGCTGTCAATGGCTACGCACTTTATCAGGGATTGATATTAAATATTCCACGTATTGAACTCAACTTTGATCGCGCCACTGTCGTTGCCTATATTATGACCGCCATCAGTCTGGTCATGATGCAAGCCATTCTGATGTTACAAACTCGTTACCGCCTGATTTTATATGTTTTGGCTTTCTTGCTCACGTTCTCCAGTATCATCCTAACCGGAACAAGAGCTGCCATGTTGGTCTATCCTCTTGCGTCCATCTTATCGCTACTAGCAACAACAGAGTTAATATCTAGAAAACGCAAAATCCAGTTGGTAATCTCAATCCCTTTATTACTGCTAGTGAGTGGTGTTGTCTTCAAAACACAGATAGAAAAACGTATTAGTGATTTTAAAACCGACATACAAAGGATTGACCAACCCAAAGTGGAGAATTCAATTATTTCCAGGCTAAGTATGCAGGTCGTGGCTATACATGCTGGATCAGATGCACTATGGGGCCAATCCGCAGAGTTACGTGGCGAAAAAATCCGTACCATTGTCGCGCAAGAGCCCCAGCTATATGGAGCCATGCCCTATATCAATGTCCATCTACATAACGAATTACTGGAAACCTTTTCTCTTAAAGGTCTCTGGGGGGCGCTATGTTTACTGGCACTCTATATTGGTCTGTTTGTCTCGTCGCTGAGACCTCACCGCAATGCATTACTGCTAGGAATAAGTTTCAGTCTATTTGCTTACGGACTCAGCGATGTCGTTTTCTTCAGTAAGGAAGGCACCGTTATATTCTGTCTAGCGATTATTGCCAGTGTACTTTCCGTGAAAAAAAGTCGGGAGCCAACAGCATGAACCTGACATCACCTCTGCTTAGTATTATTGTTCCATTCTACAATAATGAGGATTTTATCATCGATAGTTTGGGGTCATTATTTGATCAAATTCGTGATGATATTGAAGTAGTAATTATTGATGATGGCTCGACAGATTCATCCTTTGTATTGGTCAACGAGTTTCTACTAAAAAAACAACATCCCTTAGTAAAATTTATTTCTCAGACAAACGGTGGTATTGCCAATGCCCGCAACGTCGGGTTACAAAATGCCGGTGGGCGCTATGTCACTTTTCTGGACGGAGATGACATGCTATGTACTGATTATCTGGCAGTTTTATACCCATTACTGCTCGAAGACCACGAGGATTTGATTGATTTCAACTATCAGAAATTCACCGTTTCTCCCTCTGTTTTACCCACAAATCAGCAGGTCAAACACATCGTGTACGACTTTCAACATCAAGGGCTGGATTGTCTAAAACCGCTATTTGCCAACTCGATGTGGCATCTTTGGAGTCGGGTTTATCGGCGTACATTGCTAGCAGGAGATACTTTTGAAAATGGGCGGCGCTATGAAGATGTTATCTTCACACCTTTCCAATATTTCAAAACCCGAAAAATTGCCCATATTGACCATGCGCTCTATCTATATCGCGATAATAACCAAGGGATCACCCGCAATATCAAGGCTAAAGATATTGAAGACATGCTGTTTGCGATGAAAAAAATGCTGCAATTTGTGGCACAACACCAAGGTGATGAACCGCTACGACAATTGGCTGCATTGATGCTCGCCAACTGTTTCTCCGAGGTGAAGTCCATGTCAAAAATAGTTTACGGCTATTATCACTATGAACCAGAGACCCTAAATACTCTTCGTCAGGCGGCCATGATATGCCAAGATAGTGACGTCCCGGGAAAAAAAGTCCGCCAAATGCGTTATGCACGAGTGGATACTTTTCTATCGAAAATGCGTTGGTGGCTACGCACCATCATACCAAGACGTTTCTAGCTTCTTATCAAGAGTTCAAAGACATATGAGCCACAATCTCATCATAAACACGCTGTGGCTGAATAACCCCCACCGGTCCATCAACCTCCAATGGCATGGTATAACCCGTTCGAGAAAGATGAATAATTCGGTGCAACTCTACATCCTGAATTGGTCCGGTAGACCGAGGATCAGCCGTCACAAATAAACTTATCGTCTTGGTTTTCAATGCAATCGCCAAATGCAAAGGCCCCGTGTCCCCAGATACCAGTAGATCGAGGCTATCAATTAATGTCAACGTTCCCTGTAGCCCAGTCTTACCTATCTTATTATCAACACAAGTCCGAGTATCAGGATGAATAAGCTGCAGGAACTCTTGTGCTTTCTTTTCATCTTTTTGCCCTGCACCAATCAACACAAAGCGCACATTTTGATATTGGACAGCCAACATATCCGCCAACTTGGCAAAGTGACCAACCGGCCAACAACGAGACTCTGTAGAAGCCCCAAGTTGAAATCCAATTGAGCAAAATTCGATGTTTCTAATGCCTGGCTTATAGGGGACAGGAATTTCCATAGTCGGATCGTCACAACGACACCCTAAAATGGAAATCAACTCCAGTTTTCGGCGGATAAAGTGCCCATAATAATGAAATACATAGTTGGTCAACCAAGGTTCCAACCCACATATCCCTGAACTATAGTTATCTCTGATGACATATTTTGCACCGGCCATAATGGCACTGATAACGTCATAAGGTAGGTGTGAATGCAGGATCAGAGCCAGGTCCGGCTGATGTTGCCGCAATGATTTCAACAGAGGGCCGATGGTCTTTATTTTACTGTTCCAGTAAATCACCCGATCATAATAGCGACCATTTTCTACTAACTCGCTATTTTTTTCATGTACTACCAGTGTGATATGTGCGGCAGGATAACGTTCACGCATCGCTCTCAACACCGGGGTATTGAACATGAAATCCCCTAAAGCTGTCGTGGAATAAATAACGATATTCTCGAACTGCATTTTGCTGTCAAAGGTCGCTTTATCCTGGAAACGACCATACTTCGCGGTATAACGTCGCAAGAACCAATCAGCAGCCTTGATTTTCCACTTTTTCGACATGTTAATTCACTTTAACCTGATAATATTCAGCCAACGTCATACCCACCGTGCGTTGCTGTAGCCAATCAAATAACTGTTCTAAATCCCGATACAAGGCTTCAATATCCTGCTCGTTTTTAAAGGTCGGGCTACCACCGGGCATAAACTCGGAAGAGTGAAGCATAAACTCAACATAATCATGCCCTTGTGCCAGCGAATTTTCCGCCACTCGCTTCATTTTTGCCAGATTATGACCGGATGGCCGCAGCCAATCTACTGATGGTGAGCGTTTTTTACCGCGAAAACGATCATAACCTTGCTTGAGCAAATTCATCAACGCAGAGTGTTTATACTGAATACTCATAGGAACTTCCAGCAACATCGAGTTACCGGGTTTGGCAATATTGGCTGGGTCAATAAAATAAGCCTGAGAGGGAAAATGGCGATAATCAGTTCCGCCGTTACCTTGGGGATTGCCCGGTGAATACTGCCAGTTAACCCGTGGAGTGACCGAACAATCTACCTGATAGCCATATTCCAGCAAAAGTGACGCATAAAACTCATTAAACGCCCAGCGCCCGGCACGGTGGCTGCGCATCTTGGTTTGAAAGGTATCTTCCAGCAACTTAGTCATATGATCGACTTTGGCACGGATCTGATTAGCGGGATATTCAATCAGATAAGGCTTATGGCGCCAGTCATTGTCAGTCAGTGGCTCAAGTGGGGGGCTGTTCCAGGCATGCAGATGCATACCCACTTCGGCGGTGCCGCGGGCAATCACATCACGGGCAAATTCGATATAGTGCGCATCCACTGCCATCTCATAATTGGTTAGATAAACTGGCTTGAACCCATATTTTTCACACAGCGCTTGAAATCGCGGCAAAAAACGGCTGTTCTCGGTCAAAATACGATCATGATTTTGCCAAAGGTTATCGCCTTCAGTATCAATGGTAATAAGAAACGCTGGTACGCTCATAAAGATACCTGTTGTTGTGCAAGCAGCGGGCTGATACTCATAAGGCATACATGTTACGCAGCTGATTTCTTCAGGGCAAACAACTTTGTCATCAGACTGTCCGAGGCTTTGATCGTCAGGGGAGATTTTCGTTATCGGTAAGAAAACTTGGCAATAGTAGCAACATACGATTAGGTCATTTAGAATCACACTTTGGTTTCACTGAAAGCGACTTATGATGAACGACGCGTTAGCCTCGGCTTCTGCCACGCCAATACAGCATATTCTGATCATTAAACTGCGCCATCACGGCGATATGCTGCTGACTACCCCAGTCATCAATACTTTGCGACAGAACTACCCCCAAGCCCAGATAGACATATTACTATATCAAGAAACGCAAGATATGCTGGCCAGCAACCCGGCACTATCACAGATATTTGTTATCGATCGCCAATGGAAAAAGCAGGGCCTCAAAGCTCATCTCAGCCATGAGTGGCGTTTGATCCGTCAGCTCCGAGCCCAACGATACGATCTGGTGATCAATCTTGCCGATCAGTGGCGCAGCGCGCTACTTTCACGTTTAACGGGGGCGCGCATCCGCCTGGGGTTCGATTTTCCCAAACGCCGAGGTTTTCTGTGGCGCCATTGCCATAGTCGATTGGTCTCGGTGGCTGAACATCAGCATCTGCACACTGTTGAGCAGAACCTTTCATTGCTGCAACCGCTCGGTTTACCGAATCTCAGCCAGCAAGTCACCATGAGTTACAGCGCGCAAGACTGGCAAGCCAGCCAACAACTTTTACGCCAGCATGGCATCAAGGATAGCTATATTGTGGTACAACCCACGTCACGCTGGTTCTTTAAATGTTGGAGTGAAGAAAAAATGGCCGCTACCATCAGCGCACTACAGGCTGATGGACACCAATTAGTGATAACCTCCGGGCCCGATACCAAAGAGCAGCAGATGGTCAAGCAAATACTGGAGCTGTGCCCACAGCCAGGTATCGTTTCCCTGGCAGGGCAACTGACGCTGCGGCAGTTGGCTGCACTGATTGATCACGCCAAACTGTTTATGGGTGTCGACTCTGTCCCTATGCATATGGCAGCAGCATTACAGACGCCTTGCGTGGCGCTTTTCGGGCCATCAAAATTGACATTCTGGCGCCCTTGGCAAGTCATCGGCCAGGTAATTTGGGCGGGGAACTATGGCGAACTGCCAGACCCTGATGCGGTTAATACCCGCACTGATGAGCGTTACCTCAACATTATTCCTACAGACGTGGTGATTGCAGCCGCGCGGAGCACCCTGGCATGAAAGCATTTCGTTTGGCGATTGTTCGCCAAAAATACCGCCCAGATGGCGGGGCAGAACGTTTTGTTTCCCGGGCACTGGAGGCTCTCGAGCAACAGGATCTGGATCTGAACGTTATCACCCGAGAATGGCAAGGTGATGCCAATCCGCAATGGCATATCCATCTGTGCAATCCGATGAAATTTGGCCGTATCAGCCGCGAGCGTGGTTTTGCGCAGGCCGCTAGAGCCTTGTGGCAAAAAGAGCATTTCGATCTGGTACAAAGTCATGAGCGCATCCCTGGCTGCGATATTTATCGTGCGGGTGATGGTGTACACCGCCGCTGGCTGTTGCAGCGAGCACGCCTGCTGCCGGAATGGCGGCGCAAATGGTTATTCTCTAACCGTTACCATCGTTATGTCATGTGCGCTGAACGCGCCATGTATGCCGCACCTGAGTTAAAAGCGGTGATTTGTAATGCCGAAATGATCAAGCAAGAAATTATCGACGACTTTAGCGTCCCTGCGGATAAAATCAGCGTGATCTACAACGCTATTGATAACCAGAAATTTTTACCTGCGGGTGAACAGCAACGGCAACAACTGCGCGCGCAATTTCAACTTCCCCAACAAGCACACTGCCTGGTCTTTGTCGGTTCCGGTTTTGAACGTAAAGGTCTGGCAGCAGCCATCCGTGCGGTAGCCGCAACAGAGAGTTATCTATTGGTCGTGGGTAAAGACAAAGCCGAGCAACGTTACCGAGCACTGGCGCAGTCACTGGGTTGTGGCCACCGAGTGCGCTTTATGGGCGTGCAGCAACAAACCCTGCCGTTCTACCAAGCTGCAGATGCTCTGCTGCTGCCAACCTTATACGACCCCTTCCCCAATGTAATCCTGGAAGCGATGTCATGTGGATTACCGGTGATCACCAGTACCACCTGCGGTGGAGCCGAGTTTATCACCCCAGGTGCAAATGGATTTGTCAGCGATGCACTGGATATTCGCGCGCTGACCGAAGCAATTGATGCATTACCTCGGCAAGCGTTGGGGTCCGCCATGGGAGAAACGGCAAGGCAGCGTATTATGTCGGCAACACCGACACAACTCTCAGAACAACTTATTGCACTCTATAACCGACTGCTGGATTAACTATGCGTATTCTGATGATTATCGACGGTCTGCCTGGTGGCGGGGCAGAAAAGGTAGTACTGACGTTATGCCAAGGCATGCAGCAAGCAGGGCATGACATCAGCCTGATTTCACTGCGTGATATCTGTAACTATCCCATCCCTGCTGGGATTAATTATCAAGTGATTCCCGACACCTGCAGGACACCCTGGCGCAAATTGACTGAGCTGTCACGTCGTGCTGCCATGCTGGACCGAACAATTAGTACCAATGAACAGCAAAAGGGCCGTTATGACCTGGTGTTCTCTAACCTGCATAAGACGGATCGTATTGTCAGCCGTAGTAAAGTGATTGATCAGCAACGTCTCTGGTTCTGCATACACGGTATTCTTTCCACTTCCTATCTGGGCCACCGAGCTGGGCTGGATCGCTGGTTAAAGCGCCGCAAGATAGCAAGTATCTATCAGCACAAAAATATTGTTGCCGTCTCACAGGCGGTAGGCCATGACCTGCATCAAAATTTAAGAATTGAGCCCAATCGATTGGAAATAATCAACAATCCTTTCGATATCAAAGCAATAGAACAAGAAGCCGCCGAGCCCTGCATGTTAGCAGGCAAAGATTATCTGATACATGTAGGCCGTTTCCATCCACACAAGCGCCATGACCGCTTGCTGAAAGCCTATGCGCTCTCCGGTATTAAAGCCCCTTTGGTATTACTGGGTGGCGGAGAAGAAAAAATAGTCGAAGAGACAAAACAGTTAGCGCAAGAGTTGGGGATCCATGAACAAGTACAATTTCTTGGTTTTCAGGCCAACCCCTTCCCATTTATCAAACACGCGCGCATGTTGGTGCTTAGTTCAGACAATGAAGGTTTCGGCAACGTACTGGTTGAGGCATTGCTGTGTGCGACTCCAGTGGTTAGCACGCGTTGTCCCGGTGGGCCGCAGGAAATCCTGGAAAAAGCAGGTATGAGCAATGCACTGGCCGAATTAAATGAAAAATCTCTAGCGGAAAAGATGGCAAACATTTATGCCAACCCTCCCGAAATTAATCATCAACAATTATTAAGTTATGGTCTAAAACCTATTTGTGAACAATATATTGCATTAAAAAAATAAACATAGGCAGGGTTGGCCTGCCTTTGCTTAAAACTATTTTAACTGTTGCATTTTTTGCCAAACCTCTTCAACCGGAATATCAGCACAGTTACCACTCGTAGCCTGTATTATCTGATAATCATCCGACCAAGGATGCCATTCTTCCGGTTTGGTCTCACCAAAAAATACCACCTGCTTTTTATTCAATGCCGCAGCCAAGTGCATTTGACCACCATCACTGCACAACACCAGATCGCACAAATCAAATGCGGCTAGCAACTCACGTACCGAGGCGGTGGGATACAGCGCCACTCGCGGATTTTGACACTGCATCAACAACTGTTCAGCGCGTTTATCATCACCAATATCATCTGGAGCCAACGTACCCGGCGGTGACCAAAAAATCAGTACCGAGGCATGATGATCCGTCGTTAAGTGACGAATAATCTCAGCATAGCGCTCCAGTGGCCAACTACTCTTTACTCTGCGGTTACTGAAATGCACAGCATAGAGATGCCCACTGCTGGCAGGTAACAATGCCTTTAAACGTTGCCTGGCGATATGACGCTCTTCATCGGTTAGATAGACACGCACAGGTGGAATCGGAATAACCTTATCCGTTATTGCCGACAAATAGCTAAAGGTACGTTCTACCTGATGTTTACCATGAAAATTAGCTGATTTAAAAGGATGATGAATGTCGCTGGTGCCTAAATCAGCACCGATAATCTTTTTAGCCCCAATCATTTTTGCCATGCGTAAGCTATACTTGCAAGGCTCTGGATTAGCGAGGATCACTGCATCAAATTTTATTTTTCTTAACTGCCAGAGCATCATTAACCGTTGAAAATAGACACCCAGTGTTGTCTCATTCTTGGCTTTATGTTTCGCCTTTTTATACACGAATACCTTTTCAAGGTGGGGGTTATGCTTCACCACGTCTTGGCTGACTTTATTGATCAACAGATACAGTTTTGCATCAGGGTAGGCAATTTTCACTCCTTCAATCAATGGAGTGGTACAAACCAAATCACCAATATTGTCACGGCGTATAATTAAAATATTCTTCATTCCAAACCTATCAGCCAAATCTTGTGTCAGTCGTCGCCAGCGCTCTTCAAACCACCAAACTAGCACCTTTCCGTGCTGGATATGATACTATTCAGAATAACGCATATAAATGAAATTGATAGCATGCTGCTTCGTGTATATCAGGTACTACTCTACCTTATCCAACCTCTGATCTGGCTCCGTTTGCTATGGCGTAGCCGCAAAGCGCCTGCCTATCGTAAACGCTGGGCTGAACGCTACGGTTTCTGCGCCGGAAAAGTGGTGCCGGGCGGTATTATGTTGCATTCAGTTTCCGTTGGCGAAACCCTGGCCGCAATCCCGTTAGTTCGAGCGCTGCGTCACCGTTATCCCTACCTGCCGATTACCGTCACCACCATGACACCAACCGGCTCTGAGCGTGTGCAATCCGCCTTTGGTAAAGATGTTCACCACGTCTATCTCCCTTATGACTTGCCGGGTTCCATACGCCGTTTTCTCAAGCAGGTTGAGCCTAAGCTGGTGATCATCATGGAGACCGAACTTTGGCCAAACCTAATCAATGGGCTGTATCAACGCCAAATCCCGTTGGTCATCGCCAATGCTCGCCTTTCTGCACGCTCCGCAGCAGGCTATAAAAAAATTGGCGGATTTATTCAAGATATCCTGCAGCATATTACCTTGATTGCCGCTCAAAATCATGAGGATGGTGAGCGCTTTCTTGCCCTTGGCTTAAAACGCTCTCAACTGGCTATCACCGGTAGCCTTAAGTTCGATATCTCGGTGACACCAGAACTTGCCGCGCGGGCCATTACGCTACGCCGCCAATGGGCACCACGCCGTCCGGTGTGGATCGCCACCAGCACGCATGAGGGTGAAGAAACCTTGTTGCTCGAGGCTCACCGCAGGTTATTGATCACCTACCCGAACTTATTACTGATTTTGGTACCACGCCATCCAGAACGCTTCCCTACCGCTAAGGCACTGGCACAAAAAGCGGGTTTTAGCTATATCACTCGTAGCAGTGGTGAGATCCCCTCCGGTAGTACGCAGGTGGTGATTGGCGATACCATGGGGGAGTTGATGCTGCTGTATGGCATTGCCGATTTGGCTTTTGTTGGTGGCAGCCTGGTGGAACGTGGGGGGCATAATCCCTTGGAGGCTGCTGCGCATGCCATTCCGGTCCTGATGGGGCCGCATACCTTCAACTTCAAAGATATCTGTGCCAAGCTCACCGAAGCGGGGGGACTTATCACGGTCAATGATGTCGATGCTCTGGTAAAAGAAGTAGCGACATTACTGACTGATGAAGATTACCGCCATTACTATGGCCGTCATGCCGTTGAGGTGTTGTATCAGAATCAGGGAGCACTGCAGCATCTGCTACAATTGCTGCAACCCTATCTGCCGCCACGGAGTCACTAAATGAGCGACCGTAAACGTCTTTCGGTTGTGATGATCGCTAAAAACGAAGCCGAGCTGTTGCCTGAGTGTCTGCAATCGGTCTCTTGGGCTGATGAAATCATCGTTCTCGATTCCGGCAGTACAGACGGTTCTGTCGCCTTGGCGGAAAGCCTCGGTGCTAAAGTATTTATGCATACCGAGTGGCAAGGTTTTGGCAAGCAACGCCAAAAAGCGCAAAGCTACGCCACCCATGATTACATTCTGATGATCGACGCCGATGAGCGTGTCACGCCAGAACTACGCCAATCGATTGAACAAGCGCTGGTAACTGCAGAAGACAACGTGGTCTACAGCCTTGGGCGCCGCAACCTGTTCCTTGGCCGCTTTATGCGCCATAGTGGTTGGTACCCAGATCGGGTCAATCGGTTGTATGCCAACGCCCATTATCGTTACAACGATGATTTAGTTCACGAGTCACTCAATACGGCGGGCGCCAAAATTGTGCCATTAAAAGGTGATTTGCTACACCTGACCTGCCGCGACTTTTTTGCTTTTCAGCGCAAACAACTGCATTACGCCGAACAGTGGGCTGCCCAGCGCCATCAGGCAGGTAAACGCTGTGGTTACTTGTCGATCCTTACCCACACCTTGGGAGCCTTCTGCAAAACCTGGTTGCTACGGGCTGGTTTTCTTGACGGTAAACAAGGCTTGCTGTTAGCCATGGTCAACGCGCAATATACTTTCAATAAATATGCCGCACTGTGGGCATTGGGACGTAACGTTACCCAATAACCCTCAAGATACAGCCATGCTGCTTCTTGAAGGTCGTTAGGTCTATTCAGAGAATATGAGTGATGAGCAGCAAAGCAATCTATCCTGGCACTTTCGATCCCATGACCAATGGTCATCTGGATTTAGTCACGCGCGCCTCAAAGATGTTTGATCACATCATCTTGGCTATTGCCGCCAGCTCGAGCAAAAAACCTCTGTTTACGCTGGAAGAGCGCGTAGCCTTGGCTACACAGGTAACCGCGCATCTGGATAATGTTGAAGTACAGGGTTTCAGTGAGCTGATGGCACACTTTGCCGCCCATCAGAATGCCAATATTCTGGTACGTGGCCTGCGCGCCGTGTCTGATTTTGAATATGAATTACAGTTGGCAAATATGAATCGCCACCTGATGCCACAGCTTGAAAGCGTCTTTTTGATGCCATCGGAACAGTGGTCATTCATCTCTTCAACACTGGTGAAAGAAGTCGCTCGCCATGGCGGTGATATCACCGCCTTTCTGCCTGATGTCGTTGCCAAGGCATTAATGGAAAAACTCGCCAAACAGTAATCAATGCTGGCAGTTGCGGCAGAAAAAGGTGCTGCGCTGCCCGTGTTTTGTGCTATCAATCAAGGTACCACAGACGCGGCAGGGCTCTCCTGCTCGGCCGTAAACCTGCAGTTGTTGCGCAAAATACCCAGGTTTGCCATCTGATTGCAGAAAATCACGCAATGTCGTGCCGCCTTGTTTAATGGATTGTAGTAAAACCGCCTTGATGGTTGCTGCCAACAACTCTGCCTCTGCTTGGCTTAATGACCCTGCTTGACGACCCGGCAAGATCCCCGCACTGAACAGTGATTCACTGGCATAGATATTACCCACCCCAACCACCAGTTTGTTATCCATCAACCAAGGCTTAATCAATGTGCGTTTGTCGCGGGATTTCTGGTAGAGATAAGTACCATTGAAAGTTTCGCTCAACGGCTCCGGGCCAAGATGAGCTAACACCGAGCTCTGCGCAAGATCTGCACACCACAGCCAGGCACCAAAACGGCGCGGATCGGTATAACGCAGGATCATGCCATTGCTCATCACCAGATCAACATGATCATGCTTACCGGCTTCAGTCTCCTCTGTCAGCATGCGCAAACTGCCAGACATGCCTAAGTGAACAATAATCCAGCCATCATCTAACTCAATCAGCAAGTATTTAGCACGGCGTTGCACACTACGTACCAACCGATCACTCAATGACAGGATCTGTTCTGAAACCGGCCAACGCAGGCGAGAATTACGTACCACCGCATACTGAATGTGGTGACCAACAAGATAAGGCTCAATGCCACGGCGGCTGGTTTCGACTTCAGGTAATTCAGGCATACCAGGCTCCTTCTCTGCTTTTGTTACTCCAAGCTACAAGGGATATCGGCGACAACAACTTGGCTTACTGAGTGATACAACGAAAAAAACCCGGCCTAGACCGGGTTTTTATTATAATCCACTAAAATTATTTAATTTTAGCTTCTTTGTAGAGCACGTGTTGACGGACAACTGGATCGAATTTCTTCAGTTCCAATTTTTCCGGCTTAGTACGCTTGTTCTTCGTAGTGGTATAGAAGTGACCAGTACCAGCAGAAGAAACCAGCTTGATCTTCTCGCGAACACCTTTAGCCATGATTCAGTTCCTTAATACTTCTCACCACGGGCACGTAGATCGGCCAAAACCGTCTCAATACCCTTCTTATCAATAACACGCATACCTTTAGCAGATACACGCAGAGTGACAAAGCGCTTCTCAGCCTCAACCCAAAAACGGTGTGAGTGCAGGTTAGGCAGAAAACGGCGTTTAGTCGCGTTCATTGCGTGGGAACGGTTGTTACCGCTCACCGGGCGCTTGCCAGTAACTTGGCAGACTCGGGACATGTCTATTCTCCAAAAATCAAATCAGCTCGAGCTCAAAGGGGTATGGCCGCCTCGTCAGGCTTTTAGAGCCCATCTCAGCAAACTTCATACTGAGGAGACTCTCGTCATCAGGTCAGAAACCACACATCAGGTCAGAAACCTGCTGAGATAGGCTCTTAACGCCAAACCCAAGATTCTCAAAGGTGGCGTAGTATACGCTCTGAAGCGTAAGTGCTCAAGTCCCGAACAAATAAAGATCCCACAAGGATCGCGAAAAAGTGACTTAAAGCCATCCACGCTCAGCAAAAGAGACGCATTCTCCCCGGCCAATCACCACATGATCGAGCACTCGGATCTCCAATAATCGGCAGGCATTGACCACTTGCTCGGTTATTGAACGGTCAGCGTGGCTAGGTTCCGCCTTACCCGATGGGTGATTATGCGCCAAAATGATGGCCGCTGCATTAGCCTTCAACGCTTCACGCACAATTTCTCTTGGGTGCACGACGACACTATTAATGGTACCAGCAAACATCTCCTGATGGCGAATCACCCGGTGTTGATTATCCAAAAAAAGCACTAAAAAAACCTCCCGTTCGTGATGAGCCAGCAAACTATGCAAATAATGCTGGGTAATTTTCGGATTGAGTAGAGCATTCTCCAACAGATGGGGGCCAGAAAATAACCGGAAAGCCAATTCAGAAATCGCCTGTAGCTGTGTATACGTCGCTATCCCTAACCCTTTCTGGCTGCAAAATTGTTGGTAATCAGCCGAAATAAGGTGATACAGCGAGCCAAAATGTGCCAATAACTGTTCAGCACGTTGTGAAACATGCACGCCTGGTGAACCTGTTCGTAAAAAAATTGCCAACAACTCGATGTCAGACAGCGCCGCCGCACCATCACGCATCAGTTTCTCTCTGGGCGCCAGAGCCCCTGGCCATATAGACATATCTTGACTACTCATCGCCTCCTCCCTGCAAGCCACAGAGTATGCCTCGAGGGATTTTGGACTGCGACAGGTGCTTGATAACATTGCGATGCATAGCGAAAACCACCATGCAACTGGCTGCATACACAGCAGAATCGCGCTCCCTGGCAGTGGTTATGCTAATATGCTGCATCTTTAGATTTTCAATCGGACAATCATGATGACGGGACTTTCCGGTAAACATATTGTGCTGGGTATCAGTGGCGGTATCGCTGCTTACAAATGCCCAGAGTTGGTACGGCGACTGCGCGACAGGGGGGCAGAGGTACGGGTGGTAATGACCACCGCCGCCAAAGCATTTATTACCCCACTGACACTGCAAGCGGTTTCCGGCCACCCGGTTTCCGACGATCTCCTCGACCCTGCGGCGGAAGCTGCCATGGGACATATCGAATTAGGTAAATGGGCTGATTTGGTGATCCTGGCTCCCGCCACCGCTGATCTGCTGGCTCGTATCACCGCCGGTATGGCTAACGATTTGTTAACCACCGTCTGCTTGGCAACCGATGCCCCCATCGCCGCAGCCCCGGCCATGAACCAGCAAATGTATCGCGCAACCGCCACCCAAGCGAATCTGCAAACCTTGCAAGCCCGTGGTTTGCTATTATGGGGGCCAGATTGTGGCAGCCAGGCTTGTGGCGACGTTGGGCCTGGGCGCATGTTGGACCCTCTGCAGATCATTGAACTGGCAGAGAGCTATTTTTCTGCGCCACAAGATCTGAAACAATTAAAAATTATGATTACCGCGGGTCCTACTCGCGAGGCGCTGGACCCAGTGCGCTTTATCAGCAACCACAGCTCCGGCAAAATGGGCTTTGCCATCGCCCATGCTGCTGCTGCTCGTGGTGCACAAGTGACGTTAGTGGCCGGGCCGGTAAACCTGCCAACGCCCCCTGGCGTAACTCGTGTGGATGTCATCAGTGCACTGGAAATGGAACAAGCAGTAAAGCAACAGGTCGAACAACAAGATATTTTTATTGCCTGTGCCGCCGTCGCTGACTATCGGGCAGAGCAGGTTGCCAATGAAAAAATCAAAAAACAGGGTGATACCATCACCCTTAAAATGGTAAAAAATCCCGACATCGTTGCGGGTGTTGCCCTGATGAACAAAAATCGACCTTTTGTCGTCGGGTTTGCGGCAGAAACCCAGAATGTGGAAGAATACGCCCGGCAAAAACTGGCGCGTAAAAAACTGGATTTAATCTGCGCTAACAATGTATCGCTTGCAGAGCATGGTTTTAATAGTGATACCAATGCACTGCATCTTTTTTGGCAAGATGGAGAAAAACGCCTCGCCCATAGTGACAAGGCATCCCTTGGCCAACGTTTAATAGACGAGATAATCAGCCGTTATGATGAAAAAAATCGACGTTAAGATCCTCGACCCACGTATCGGTCAAGATTTCCCATTACCGACCTATGCTACCCCAGGCTCTGCTGGTCTTGATCTGCGCGCCTGTCTGGACAGTGCTGTCGAGTTGGCACCCGGCGAAACCACTTTACTCCCCACCGGTCTGGCGATTCATATTGCCGATACCGGTCTTGCCGCAGTGATCCTGCCGCGCTCGGGTCTGGGCCATAAGCATGGGGTGGTACTCGGCAATCTGGTTGGCTTGATCGATTCCGATTACCAAGGCCAATTAATGGTGTCGGTATGGAACCGTGGCCAGAAATCTTTCACCATTGAACCCGGTGAACGCATCGCACAAATGGTGTTTGTGCCAGTTGTACAAGCGGAGTTCAATCTGGTGACTGAGTTTGATAGTAGCGAGCGTGGAGCCGGTGGTTTCGGCCATTCGGGACGCCAATAGGGTTGCTCTATCTTAAGATGATCACTGAAAACCTTGCTGCCCAAAAGAGGAAGACATCTCTATGGCAAGGTTTACCCGACAATAAAATACCGAATACCAGGTCACACGCAGAATCATTGTCGGAGAAACTTTTGGCTTATATCCAGGTTGATTCAAATTGCCCGACAGCAGTTTGAAAGACGGTGGGTGTCGGCTGTTTTAGCAAGGGTCTTATTACACATGGCAGAAAAAGAAAATACCAAAAGGAATCGGCGCGAGGACATACTGCAGGCGTTAGCCCAGATGCTGGAATCCAGCGATGGCAGCCAGCGTATCACCACAGCCAAGCTTGCCGCGAACGTAGGTGTCTCTGAGGCAGCCCTTTACCGGCACTTCCCTAGCAAGACACGAATGTTTGATAGCCTGATCGAGTTTATTGAAGACACCCTGATAACGCGCATCAATTTGATCCTGCAGGATGAAAAAGAGACACTCAACCGTCTGCGCCTAATTATGCTACTCCTACTTGGGTTTGCTGAGCGCAATCCAGGCCTGACACGTATCATCACCGGGCATGCACTGATGTTTGAGCAAGATCGCCTGCAGGGTAGGATCAACCAGTTGTTTGAACGTATTGAAGCACAGCTGCGTCAGGTGCTGAAGGAACGTAAACTGCGTGAAGGGAAAGGCTTTAACGTTGATGAAACGTTGCTGGCCAGCCAATTATTGGCATTTTGCGAAGGGCTATTTTCACGCTATATCCGGTCTGAATTCCGCTACAGTCCAACACAGGATTTCGATGCCCGCTGGCCACTCCTGGCAGCACAGTTGCAATAATCTTTTGAAGTAGCGCTACTTAAATAGTGATGAATGAGGTGCCGGGGTTAACCCGGCATCACTCTTTATACTCCGTACTGTTCGCGATACGCCCGCACCGCTGCCAAATGTTCAGCCATCTCCGGTTTCTCTTCCAGATAAGCAATCAGCTCCTTGAGCGTAATAATTGAGATCACTTTACAGTGATAATCGCGCTCTACTTCCTGAATTGCCGAAACATCAGCACGGCCGCGCTCTTGGCGATCAAGGGAGATCAGCACCCCAGCCAAAGTGGCATGATGAGCCTGGATAATCTCCATTGACTCACGAATCGCCGTCCCTGCGGTGATCACATCATCCACCAGCATCACCCGCCCTTGCAGTGGACTCCCCACCAAAGTGCCACCTTCGCCATGATCCTTGGCCTCTTTACGGTTAAAGCAATAAGGCATATCTCGGTCATGATGTTCCGCCAGTGCGACCGCGGTGGTCGTAGCAATGGGAATGCCCTTATAGGCTGGGCCAAACAGCAGATCAAAATCAATACCAGAATCCACCAAGGCTTCAGCATAGAAACGCCCTAATAACGCCAGATCGCGCCCGGTATTAAACAGGCCAGCATTAAAAAAATAAGGGCTGGTACGTCCCGATTTCAAGGTGAACTCACCGAATTTCAGTACCTGTTTGCTAAGCGCGAATTCAATAAACTGGCGCTGATAGGCTTTCATGACTCACTTTCCTCGTCTGAACTGTAATGTTTATGCTGTGGTTGCAAATTTAAGTTGTAAAAAAGGCGACTTCGTCGCCTTTGAAAAATTATTCTGCCAACGCCGCTTTCTGCGCTTGAAAGATGGTTTCGATACCCCCACGGGCCAATGCCAGCAAGGCCAGCAACTCATCATGGTTGAACGGCTCACCTTCAGCGGTCCCCTGCACCTCGATCATGCGGCCATCTTCCATCATCACCACATTCATGTCGGTTTCTGCTGCAGAATCTTCAACATATTCCAGGTCGCATAACGCTTCACCATTAACGATGCCCACCGAAACTGCCGCCACCAAGCCTTTCATCGGGTTGGTTTTCAATTTCCCTGCAGCAACCAACGCATTCAGCGCATCGGCCAGGGCCACACAGGCACCTGAAATTGAAGCGGTACGGGTGCCACCATCGGCTTGCAATACGTCGCAGTCCAAAGTAATGGTGAATTCACCGAGTTTTTTCAGATCGACAGCAGCCCGTAGTGAACGTGCAATCAGGCGCTGAATTTCCAACGTGCGCCCACCTTGTTTTCCTTTCGCTGCTTCGCGCGCATTACGGCTATGGGTAGAACGCGGTAACATACCGTATTCAGCGGTCACCCACCCTTGCCCCTGACCTTTCAGGAAGCGTGGAACGCCCTCTTCGACGGTGGCGGTGCACAAAACTTTGGTATCGCCAAACTCGACCAGCACTGAACCTTCAGCGTGTTTGGTGTAGTGACGGGTCATTGTCAGGGGGCGAATTTGTTGTGGTGCTCTGCCTGCAGGACGCATGGGCTGTTTTCTCCGGCTTCTTATCAACAATTTGAGGCGTATTATACGAGCTTCGTGACGTTATGCCTATCCTGCCCTCAGGTGCAACGCTATAATCAACGCATCTTTAGCTATTACAGGGTAAGCAACAATGATCCGCAGTATGACCGCCTATGCCCGGCGTGAAATCAAGGGCGAATGGGGTAGTGCAGCCTGGGAGCTACGCTCTGTTAACCAGCGCTACCTTGAAACCTATATCCGCTTGCCGGAACAATTCCGTAGCCTTGAGCCGGTGATCCGCGATCGTATCCGTGGCCGCCTGACTCGTGGCAAAGTGGAATGTAACCTACGTTTCGAACTCGACCCAAGTGCACAGAGCTCGATGATCCTGAACGAAAAGCTGGCAAAACAACTGGTTGAAGCCGCCAACTGGGTGAAAATGCAAAGCGATGAAGGGGAGATAGACCCCATCGATGTATTGCGTTGGCCTGGTGTCATGTCCGCAGAAGAACAGGATCTGGATGTCATCAGTGAAGAGCTGATGCAGTTACTGGAAAATACGCTCGACGATTTTATTACGGCACGCGAAAGCGAAGGTAGTGCACTGAAAGGCATGATCGAACAGCGGCTGGAGGGCGTAAACACTGAAGTGGCAAAAGTACGCACCCAGATGCCCAATATCCTGCAATGGCAACGTGAACGGCTGGTCAGTAAGCTGGAAGAAGCGCAAGTGCAATTAGAAAACACACGTCTTGAGCAAGAACTGGTGCTAATGGCACAACGCATTGACGTTGCAGAAGAGCTGGACCGTCTGGAAGCGCACGTCAAAGAGACGTTCAATATCCTGAAGAAAAAAGAAGCGGTGGGCCGCCGTCTCGACTTTATGATGCAAGAATTCAATCGTGAAGCGAATACCTTGGCCTCAAAATCAATCAATGCGGAGGTCACAGCCTCAGCCATTGAACTAAAGGTATTGATTGAGCAAATGCGTGAGCAAATCCAGAATATCGAGTAATCATTCAGGAAGCATCAACAAGCCGCATAAATCCAGAATGCCCGCATAACAGCGGGCTTTTTTGTTATCATGAGCTAGCATAAAGAAGCAAGAAAGCACACTATTGCCATGTACCTCGCTTTGCCCCTCAAAAATTGGTCGAGATCGCCTTAAAATGAGTTTGGCCTGATGACTTGAACCAGCCTTGGCAAGATGTATCAATTTACCAGGCAATTCGTGACGGTATGGATCTTGCCCCATATCGGAGTTTTATTCTGTAAAATGACCATGGCCACGGCGAGTCGATAACAAAAAACTCTGAGAGGTGGTATCGATGCGAAAGAATCGGCGTGAAAAGGCTGCGCAGCACACGGCAACGATTACCGGCACAATCGCCAACACACCCAGGCGCATAAAGACACGAATGGGCCGAGTTATGGCCGCCGCCACAGTGCTGGTGGAGTCGGACAAGCCCAACCCGTACCCGATGCAGGTAATCGGCTTTGTCTGTTGGCGCTGGGATTGATGATCCACCGGCGGAGTTAACGGTTATCAGATAACGGTGCATACAGCTTCTCCGTCAAGAGTTTCCTACTCTAATGAACTCCACCAATCTCATAACGGATAAGGAACAATTGATCACGGATAGGCTTAACGTCATAACGGATTGTAGATCACTCGCCTTCTTACCACACAAGGCTACCCACTTAAAAAACTGTTCAAACATACAGTTATATTTTTAATTTGGCGTTTTAATGATCCTTCCTGGACTTTCTTATCACTTAAACTAGGGTAAGATACGACCAATTTATACCCACAATACTCACATGGAGGTACAGTGTTCCGGATATCTGATCTGACAGATCTGCGTGCACTATCTGAATCCTCAGAGCTGGAGTTTAAATTGGCTCAAGGGAAAGATGGTAGAGGCAAGTTGCCGGATGACTTCTGGCCAACTTATAGCGCCATGGCAAATTGTCGCGGTGGATATGTTGTTTTAGGTATTCGTGAAAAGAAAGGTGAGTTCACTGTTGCGGGTATTCCGGATGTTAATACCGTCAAAAAGCAGCTCTTTGACCTTGCAGGCAGCAAGAAAAAGGTAAACGTTAATCTTCTTACTGATCAGCTTGTTCAAACTGTCAAATTAGACGGCAAAGAGATACTTGTCATTGAGGTACCGATTGCAAGACGTGAGCAAAAACCAGTCTATTTAAACAATCAACCAATAACAGAAACATGGTTCAGAATGCATGAAGGTGACCATCGTTGTTCTGAAGAACAAGTTCGCAGGATGATGGCTGAACAAGTTGAAGAAAGCCGTGATAACCGCATTGTCCAGAACTTCGATATGAACGATATAAACCTAGAGAGTCTTCTGGCCTATCGAAACCTTCTTTCAGCCTCTAATCCAGTCCATCCCGCGTTAGAGCTAGACAATTTTGCATTCTTACGCAGCATCGGCGGATATAGAAAAGATCGCCAAACAGGTACTGAAGGTATGACTTTGGCAGGCATCCTCATGTTTGGAACATGGGAGGCCATACAAGACGTAGCTCCAAACTATTTCGTAGATTACCAAGAACGACCAGAAGCGAGAACAGAGAGAAGGTGGGTTGATAGACTCTGCCCTGATGGAACGTGGTCGGGTAACGTATTCGATTTCTACAGGCGTACATACCGAAAACTAATAGCCGACTTGAAAGTGCCTTTTGAACTAAAAGAAGGTATCAGGCAAGACGATACACAAATACATACCGCTCTGCGTGAAGCGCTGGTAAACACCTTGGTACATGCGGACTATACAGGCCGGATTTCAATCATGGTCGTAAAAAGACCTGATTTATTCGGCTTTCGCAATCCTGGGCTCATGCGTGTACCTCTTGAACAAGCGATAAAAGGTTACGAGAGCGATTGCCGTAATCGTCTTATGCACCAGATGTTTTTGATTATCGGTGCTGGGGAGCGCTCAGGCTCAGGGATTCCCAAAATATTTAGTGGTTGGAAGTTGGCCAACTGGCGTCTCCCCCGGTTGTATGAAAAAACAGAACCGGAACAAACACTGCTTGAACTCTCTATTGGTAACCTTGTCTCGGAAGAAACAGCGGCTCTTCTGCATTCCAAATTCGGAGACAAAGTTGATCACCTAAGCGAGCTTGAACGCAGTATCGTAATTACAGCAGCGGTAGAAAAATGGATAGATCATGAACGGGCTTGCCAACTCACCAGCTTGCATTCTCGTGAAGTTACTCTTACGCTTCCTCGCCTCGTAACTGGCGGTTTTTTGATTCCACACGGTGAAAAAAGAAACAAATCATACACATTACCAGGGCAAGAGCTCCCCTCTCCTGAAGATGTTTTTGGTGTTAATCCGTTATCAACAAGCACACCCGATTCCCTACACGGCCAAATCATCACGGATAATACCTCTTTGATCACGGATAGCAGCTACTTGATCACGGATAACGACGAGATAATAACGGATAACGAGCAAGAACGAGACGATCTGGGCCGTTTTGTTACAGACAAACTTCCTTATCCTTATATCGACAACCTCGATCACCTTTCTTTGTCGCTAAGGCAGCAACTAGAAGCAGCATCAGCATTAGCAAGAGAGAAAAAAAGACTCTCAAATGAAGTTATGGATGAAATTATCCTTGCGCTTTGCGCAGGCCATTACATGCCGCTTAGTATTATTTCTAAACTGATGTCCCGCACCCCACAAAACTTGCGAGAGAAACAACTAGTTCCTTTAGTAAGGATGGGAAAAATTCGTTTAGCCTTTCCTCATGCAAGAAGACATAAACGGCAGGGCTACATAGCTTGTGAAGTGGTGAATACCAGCATGTGTACAAAAAACAGCCCGAAAAGGTGAGCATTCCTTTTTACCGTGTACACAAGGGTGTACACAATAGAAAAGCGCATTATAAGAAATCCAGTAATCAAAAGGATTTTAAGCCGACACTCAATGTATAAATCCAATATCGAGTAACCATTCAGGAAGCATCAACAAGCCGCATAAATCCAGAATTCCCGCATAACAGCGGGATTTTTGCTTGTTATGGAGCAGTATAAGGCAGCAATAAAACGCAACGTTTACATGAGATTGTCGGATGAGTGCGCATTTACCTGATGGCAGCCACGAAGCAAAACCGGAATGTATCGGATCATTTCGTTGAAGCCACCTAAAAGGTCACTCTTGGTTCTGGGGCTCAACGCGAATTAGATGATATTCATCTATCTCGGTATGCTACTACGATTTTTGCTCACCCAGTGGCGAGAGCCTGGACGGTTGTTTAGCACCAATGCCAGCCAGTAGTTCGGTAAGCGATAACACCATGGTGGAACGTACCATCTGTTGATAGCGCTGGTGTTGCATGGCAATCAACGACTCATCCGCTTCACTCGGCTGTAAAAAGGTGGGTACTGGGGGGAGTTCACTCACACAGTGCAGTTCACCAAAGGGCCCCAGGATTTCATCATCAATAAAGCGATATTCAGTGCCATCATGATTCAACTCTTCGCGCATTGCCATCAGCAACTCGGCATCTTCATATTCATGCCGTGAAATAACCCCCAGGCCATACATCAGTTTAAGGCGAACTGAGAGTTCACCAAGCGGGCCAGCACCAGACAATAGGGGTTCGACGGCATACTTCACCGCATAATCGTCTTTACGAAATACCTGCACCACTAATACGTTCAGTGCTTCGGCTAACAACTCGACCGCTGCGATCAGAAAGCTACGTACCGTTTTGCCAGCATTCAGTTTTTCCAATACTTTGTTTTCAAATGCCTTTGTGTCAATCATCGTCACTTTTCGAACAGCATTAGGGGTGCCCTTTCTTAGCGGAAATCAATATAGGCCAGGGCAAAAAAATTTGCCCTGCATCCTAACCGTTATCCGTGAAGTAAGGGAGTGTTTATTGACACCGATTTATTGCGCCATGGAATTTACTGCGACTGCATGGTGTTATACGCAGCCACCGCCTCTTCCACCACCTTGCTGTCAGCCGGTAAGCCAGAAATTTGTATCAGTGCCGCTTTTGGCCCCAGTTTTTCCAGCAATTCTACCAACTCTTTGGCCTGCGGGTCTTGTTCACTGCGGTAACTCATGGCGGCCGCAATCCCTTTTATCAGGTTGCCATGTGGCAAATCGTATTCCAATGTTCCCAACAATGGCTTAATCAAGCGGTCGCCTGCACTGAGTTTACGCAGTGGCTGGCGCCCAACACGCTCAACATCATCATGCAGATAGGGGTTTTCAAAGCGAGAGAGGATTTTGTTGATATAAGCGGCATGTTTATCCGCATCAAAGCCATAACGCTTGATCAACACCGCACCACTCTCTTCCATCGCCCCTCGTACCACCTGACGAACTTGTGGGTCGAGAATAGCATCACGAATCGTCAGTAAGTTGGCGCGCTGCCCCAGATAAGCCGTGATTGCATGGCCAGTATTAAGAGTGAACAACTTGCGTTCAACGAACGCCATCAGGTTGTCAGTCAACTCCATACCCGCAATAGCAGGCGGGGGCCCCTTGAACTGAGTCTGATCCACAATCCATTCGCTGAACGTTTCCACGGTAACTTCCAGCGGATCGCTGCTGTTGGCTTCCGCGGGTGGCACGATACGGTCTACGGCAGAATCCACAAACCCGACATGCTGCTCAACCCAAGCCTGCTCATCCTGCGGCAATACGTCGAAAACAGAGTGCTTGAGCTGGCTGGTGCCGCGCACCATATTTTCACAAGCAATGATATTGAGTGGCTGGGTGTTTCCTTGTTGATGGCGTTTAATCAACCCCTTGGCAATAGTCCCGGCGATTTTAGCCAAGACCTGTGGGCCAACTGCTGTTGTCACAATATCCGCCTCAGCAATCAAATCCACCGCCTGCTCACTGCCGCTGTTAACCGCACTGACATTATTCACTTGTTCAATACGTGATTCATCACCTACCACGTGTACCTGGTAGCTTTTACGTTGGTTCAGTTCATCCAACAACGTCTGGTTAACGTCAGCAAAAGTCAGTTCGGCATGAGCATCAGCCAGTAACTTGCCGATGAACCCACGGCCGATATTACCCGCGCCGAAGTGTAATGCTTTCATAGTTCTACCTTTGTTAATATCGAAGGGTGCACACCCGGTGCACCCTTTAAAACAGTGCTGTGATATTAGCTCTTCTTACTACCAAGTAGTTCCAAAACTTCTTGGACGCTTGCCGTATTAGCTAACCGCTCAATAACCGTTTCATCATCCAATGCATTGGTTAGACAAGTAATCACCTGAATATGCTCATTATTACGGGCTGCAATACCAATCACCAGACGGGCAACCTCATCCTCACCGTCACCAAAACGCACGCCTTGCGGATATTGACAGAACACCACGCCAGTACGCAGTACGCGATCTTTCGCTTCGATGGTGCCATGTGGTACGGCAATCGACTCTCCCAAGTAGGTAGAAGTGAGCTTTTCACGCTCCAGCATCGCCTCTACGTATTCAGGTTCCACATAGCCGCCCTTCACCAATTGCTCACCAGCAAAGCGAATTGCCTGCTGTTTGTCGCTAGCCTGTAGACCGAGGAACACATTATTTTCACTCAATTTAAACAGGTTCTTTTCGCTAGCTTCAAAGCTGTCATCCAACGTTGAAATCACTTTCTGTTCTGTTTCGCTGGTTTTGTGAGCGGCTAGCAGGCGTGCGGTCAAATCACTGTATAACTGACTGTCCAGGAAATTGGTTAATGAAATATGCTGTGCTTGTGGTGCATGACGCATGGCACGTTCCGTCAAATCACGGTGGGTAATCACCAGATCGACATCTTCCGGCAAACTGTTGATCGCGCAATTGGTAACAGAGATATTTTTCAGTCCTGCATCTGTCACTTTCTTACGCAGAACACCCGCCCCCATCGCACTGGAACCCATACCCGCATCACAAGCCACAATAATTTTACGCACGGTACTCAGATCACCATCTACCGCTCCATTAGGCGCTTTAGCTCCTTTGGATTGCGCCTTCATCTCCTGCATACGACGGGTGGCTTGTTCCAGACCCTCTTCCTCTTTAACTTTCGACGTTTTCAGCAGGAAAGAAGAAACCAGGAAGGAGACCAGGAAAGCAGCGAAGATGGCAGCCAAATTGGCGAAATAGGCCCCTTTTGGCGTCATTGCCAATACGGCCAGAATCGACCCTGGGGAAGCCGGCGATACCAGACCCCCATTCAACACCGTCAGCGTGAATACGCCTGTCATACCACCCAGAATCACCGCCAGCAGCAGGCGTGGATTCATCAGTACATAAGGGAAGTAAATTTCATGGATACCACCCAGGAAGTGGATGATAGCGGCACCACCAGCAGACTGTTTGGCACTACCACGGCCAAAGAACATATAAGCCATCAAGACTCCCATACCTGGGCCCGGGTTGGCTTCAATCAGGAAGAAGATAGACTTGCCAGCCTCTGAGGCTTGCTGAATACCCAGCGGCGAGAAGATACCGTGGTTGATGGCGTTGTTCAGGAACAGAATTTTTGCTGGTTCAACAAAGATCGAGGTCAATGGCAGCAGGTTATTAACCACCATGACATGTACACCCGCCGCCAGAATTTTGGAGAGCGCTTCGACCAATGGCCCAATCCCCATAAAGGAGATAAGTGCCAGCAGCATACCGATGATACCGGCGGAGAAGTTGTTCACCAACATCTCAAAACCACTTTTGATCTTGCCATCTACCCAGCGGTCAAAATGCTTAATCGCCCAACCACCCAGCGGACCCGCGATCATGGCACCGAGGAACATCGGGATATCAGCACCCACCACGACACCCATGGTGGTAATTGCACCAACCACACCACCACGATCGCCACCCACCAATTTACCGCCGGTATAACCGATCAACAGTGGCAACAGATAGGTGATCATTGGCCCAACCAGCTTGGCCAATGTCTCATTTGGCACCCAACCGGTAGGGATAAATAATGCGGTGATAATACCCCAGGCGATAAATGCGCCGATGTTGGGCATAACCATATTGCTTAGGAAACGGCCAAAGTTTTGCACTTTAACCTTGATATCTGGTGAAAACATAAAACACCCCCCTATTGCTACGCGCTGACAATAAGAGCGCGCATTCATTGTTGTCATATCCAGCCGTGTTGCTGCTGTTTGCGAAATGGACTCTACCACGCTCCTCTGACTACGCGAACCTCACCCAAGAAACGTGATTAAAATCACACAACAGAGGGGGTTAACCCAGTGGATTTAGTGATTGAAATCACAATTACTTTCGATATTAGAAATAATAGACACCAATAAAGCGTCACCGCCAGCCAATAACGTGATTAAAATCACGTTATTGGCCGAAGGGTTTGTTCTTAAATTGATACATTGATCACGATTTATTTTACGCACCACAAGCGAACCGCGCTCTTGAATGGGATCTTCCCTGCGGCACCCACTCTGCCAGAGAGCTGACCAGGCAAACTCAGCGACCCACATCTCTGGCTGACACTCAAAGCCATTTTTCATGCCGGCAAAAAGAAACACTGATCCACAAATCCAATTCTGGATCCTTTATAACCTGGACAATACGCTCACGAATCAAATCCAACTGGCTGATGCCGATATGTTCCATGCTTTCTGGCAGAACGACATAGATCTCCAAGAATAATCCGCGACCTATACGTGTTTCATAGTGGGAATATTTGATGAAGCCGTATTCACGGCTAAGTTGTTGCATTAACTCTTCCACCTTTTTATCCAATGCTGCAGGTGTCATCATCAGAACTTCTTTTATGGCATTAAAGATTATTTTGGCCGGCATTGGCATGACAAACAGGATCAGGACTGCCAGTATCATCGAATCCACATAGGGGACCAGATAGGCAAAGCGCGTGTCTTGTAAAAACCAGGCGAGGATAAAAGCGACAAAGATCGCGGCACTGATCGCTGTGGAGATCATCCAGCCCCGCACGTCCAACTCGACCAGTGGGGAAGATATCCCTTTGTTAGCGTTTTTTTGTTTCAAAAATATCGCAAAACAAATGACGGTGATACTAAAGGCATAGGCTATCGCCCACCCTAACTCAAAATGATTTCCCCCTCCCAAAAGACTTTGAATCGCGTTAATAAAAGCATACAGACAGAGTAACAACAGTAGGCTGCCGTTAAATACCAGAACCAAGGGTTCTACGTGCCAAAAACCGTATTGAAAACGGCGACTGCTCGGGTTTTGCCCGATTAGCCGTAATACGAATAACGCCAAGCCGGATAGGGTCGCATCCAATATGGCGTACATACCATCAAACATGATCGATCTTGAGCCGGTAATAAAACCGAAGGTGATACTCAAACAAGATATCCCAAGAGCACCATAAATTGAGCGCCTTAAAAGCTGTTGTTCACGTTGAGTACTGGGCACGATAATGACCTCCAACTGACCGAATGGCTCTGTTCCCGTATTTTACGGCGCTGTTGAATATACCCATCGTCAAACAAGTCGCCGGGGTATTCAAAAAGCCAGATGTTTTATCCTGCAAGTTAATTGAACTTGGCCATAGTTATGCTTCGACCACGCGTTTTCGGCCCGATAACTGAAGTGTAGTATAGAGATCAGGGTACGGAAGGATGACAAGGCGTTGAAAAAAGGGGAACCCATACTCAGGTACATTCAAACTACAGCCTGAAAGCCGCTCGAATGTACCTGGATAGTTTTGCTTACTGCATCACTGCCTGCACCGTTTTCTGTGCATTGAGCCAATCCTGCTGCTTAGCCACCAGATTGGACATCATGGTGTTGTACTGCGCCACCTGCTGCTGAGTACGGAACTGTACACCGCCATTATTGAAACTCACCTGATTACCCTGAGCCTGCAAGAAATCCCCAACTAGCACCAGTTCCTGAACAAAACTGCTGGTGGTTGGGATCACTGGCATCAAGCTATTGCTTGGTGTGGTAACAATCTTGTCATACACCTGGCTATACACCGCTTTCAAATCATCAGGTTGCTTCAACGCGGCACGGGCGCTATCCGCCTGTAACTTCGCTGACTGTATCTGTTGACCCAACAGGTTCAATGCACCCAACGATTGCTGCAAGGTATCGCGCTTAGCGATATAGTCTTGTGCGGTGCGAATTTGATTAATCTGTTCCAGTGCTGGTGTCAGACTTGCCTCAACCGATTTCGACAATTGCTGAGAAAAACCCACCAGAATGGCGTAATCACTCACATAAGTGCCAAATTTCTGTTTTTGGTCTTCACTCAACGTTGGAATGTGTACACCGCTACGCATCACCGTATTATGTAAATAATCAATAAACGCTTTACGCTGTTCTGGCTCTTTATCGCCGCAGGCGGTCAGTTGCATCACGACCAACAATGCAAATACCGGTGCCAACCAACGCGAAAAGCCTCTGCTTTGGATCCCTACCGCCATGTGACATAACTCCCGTTATTAATGTCTCTTTTATCTGGCTCCATGCCTTATGTTGCACTCCGTTGCAGATAAGAATAGATCAACTCCCTGCTATAGGATACGTGATTCAACGTTCAGCCCAGAATAACCGACGGATTCTCATGATGATGAAAAAGCGCCCTCAGGCGCCTTTTCATTAATACTTTACCCTTACTGCAACACCGAAATATCCGCTACTTGCAGGAACAGCTCACGCAACTTACTCAGCAACGTCAAGCGATTCACCCGCACCGCATCATCTTCAGCCATCACCATCACACTGTCGAAGAACGCATCAACCGTCTCACGCAACGCCGCCAGTTCAACCAATGCTTCCTGATAACGACCTGCAGCAAACAAAGGTTCCAGCTTGTCACGCAACACCACCAGATGAGTGGCTAATTTCAGCTCTGTCGGCTCTTTCAATACCGAGGCTTGAACCTGATCCAGCAATACATCGTTGGATTTGGCTAAGATATTGGAAACACGCTTGTTAGCCGCAGCCAACGCGGTGGCCTCAGCCAAGGTACGGAAATGTGTTACCGCCTTCACCCGTGCATCAAAGTCTGCCGGCCGGGTTGGGCGACGCGCCAATACCGCCTGGATAGTATCCACTGCATGGCCTGCTTCCTGATACCAGGTACGGAAACGCCCCAACATAAAGTCGATGACATCATCCACCACCTTGGCATTGGTCAGCTTGCTGCCATACAGGCGCGCAGCCTCTTCGGTCAGGGTTTGCAAATCCAGTGACAGGTTTTTCTCAACGATGATACGCAGCACGCCCAACGCAGCACGGCGTAAAGCAAACGGGTCTTTATCACCTTTTGGATGCTGGCCAATACCAAAAATACCGACCAGCGTGTCCATTTTGTCAGCGATTGCCAACGAGCAAGCCACCAGCGATTGAGGCAGTTCATCACCCGCAAAGCGTGGCTGATACTGCTCGTTAAGCGCAACAGCTACGTCCTCGGCTTCACCATCATGGCGTGCGTAGTGCATCCCCATCACACCCTGAGTATCGGTGAATTCGAACACCATATTGGTCATCAGGTCGCACTTCGACAGCAGCCCGGCACGCGTTGCGTGATTAACATCAGCACCAATCTGGCCCGCAATCCAGCCGGCCATGGCTTGAATACGGTCAGTCTTATCACGCAGGGTACCCAACTGCTGCTGAAACAGTACCGTTTCCAGGCGCGGTAAATGATCTTCCAGACGCTTCTTGCGGTCAGTATTAAAGAAGAATTCAGCATCCGCCAAACGAGGACGCACCACTTTCTCATTACCAGAGATGATTTGCTGCGGGTCTCGGGACTCAATATTGGCGACGAAGATAAAATTCGGTAACAGTTTGCCAGCGGCATCGTAGACCGGAAAATATTTCTGGTCACCCTTCATGGTATAAACCAACGCTTCAGCAGGCACTGCCAGGAATTTCTCTTCAAATTTTGCCGTCAGCACCACCGGCCACTCAACCAATGAAGTCACTTCCTCCAGCAGGCTCTCACTCAGATCGGCTTTTCCACCAATCTTCTGTGCTGCCAGTTCAGCATCACGTTTAATCAACGCCTTGCGGGTTGCGTAATCGGCGATCACTTTACCGCGCTCCTGCAGGATTTGCGGATACTGATCGGCGTTCTCAATAGTAAACTCTGGCTCACCCATAAAACGGTGACCACGAATGGTGCGAGCCGAATCGATGCCCAGCACGGTGCCTGGGATCAGTTCTGCCCCTAGCAGCATGGTCACCGTATGTACCGGACGCACGAACTGGGTTTCTTTATCACCCCAACGCATCAATTTGGGAATCGGCAGCTTTGACAGTGCCGTGCTCACCATACCGGCCAACAGTTGCTGTGCGGATTGGCCTTTAACATGGGCGCGATACAGTAACCATTCACCTTTATCGGTCACCAGGCGTTCAGCTTGATCAACGGTAATGCCGCAACCACGCGCCCAGCCCTCAGCGGCCTTACTGGGCTGACCGCTGGCATCGAATGCCTGAGCGATGGCCGGGCCACGTTTTTCAATTTCACGGTCAGCCTGTGCCGCGCTGAGTTTAGCCACTTTTAATGCTAGGCGACGCGGAGCAGCAAACCAGCTCACTTCGCCATGTGCCAAGCCGGCATTATCAAGTTCAGCCGTAAAATCTGCAGCAAAAGCTTCTGCCAGTGAGCGAAGAGCCTTCGGCGGCAGCTCTTCGGTGCCGATTTCCACCAGGAAAGTCTGTTGAGTCATAGCTGCCTCTTACTTCTTATTACACATCGGGAAGCCTAACGCTTCGCGGGAAGCGTAGTAGGCCTCGGCAACGGCTTTGGTCAGCGTGCGGATACGCAAAATATAACGTTGACGTTCGGTGACCGAGATCGCCTTACGCGCATCCAGCAAATTGAAGGTATGGGCCGCTTTGAGAATACGTTCATACGCAGGTAATGGCAGGGGGTTTTCCAACGCCAATAGGGTTTGCGCTTCCTTTTCGTATTGCTCAAAACAGGAAAACAGGAAATCTACATCCGCATACTCAAAGTTGTAGGTGGATTGCTCCACTTCGTTTTGATGGAACACATCGCCATAGGTGGTGATACCCAATGGCCCGTTGCTCCAAATCAAATCGTAGACGCTATCCACACCCTGGATATACATCGCCAGGCGTTCCAGACCGTAAGTGATCTCGCCGGTGACCGGTTTACATTCCAAACCACCAACCTGTTGAAAATAGGTGAACTGGGTCACTTCCATCCCGTTCAACCACACTTCCCAACCTAATCCCCAGGCCCCTAGTGTCGGGTTTTCCCAGTTATCTTCAACAAAACGGATATCGTGAATAGCAGGATCCAACCCCAGTTCTTTCAATGAACCCAGGTACAGTTCCTGAATATTTTCCGGTGAGGGTTTAATCACTACCTGGAATTGATAATAGTGTTGCAGGCGGTTGGGGTTTTCCCCATAACGGCCATCGGTCGGGCGACGTGAAGGTTGCACATAGGCCGCAGCCATTGGCTCCGGGCCAAGAGCACGCAAGCAGGTCATCGGGTGAGATGTTCCTGCGCCAACTTCCATGTCCAAAGGTTGAACAATAGTGCAACCCTGGCGCGCCCAATAGTCCTGCAGTGTCAGGATCAGACCCTGAAAGGTCTTGGTATCAAACTTTTGCATGTTGAATTCGCACGCGATACAAGTGGATTTAATAGAGGGGCTCAGTATACCTGTTGACCGTAAGATATACAGCCAGAATCCAGCAACAAGTCACAATCCCCCGATAAAAACCGTGGTGTGATATGCAAAAAGCCGGTTCAGCACGATACCCTAGTTCATTCAGCTTACCCCATGAGGCCCGAATAGCGACAGCAACAGGTTCAAGGTTGACGAGGCATCAAGGGAGTTTGCAAAATGCGGCACTTTAAACTCAGCGTTTTTGGGAGCATAGCCCACGCTATAAGTGAAGTGATATAGCGTAGCCAACACAAGTAACTTCAAGGATAATGTGTCAAACATTTTAAAATTCATTATGGACAGCTAAGTATGATAGAAGGCCTTGATAAAGATTGTCATTTATTATCAGAGAGTAAACCTAACGAACTCATTAATTCATCTATCAAAAGCTATCTAGAAAAAAAACTAAAAGAGTTTAATAATATAAAGTACGCTTATGCCATAATGAATAAAAAGAACCCTGCTGATTTTTCAGTGATTTCAAATAGAACTGAATGGTTTGATTTTTATGTCAATAACAACTTTCAGTATATCGACCCGGTTTTAGTGACTGCATCACATCGAGTTACCCCATTTTTTTGGGATAAAAACATCATGATTAACTCGGGAATTAAACTGCCAAAAATATTTAATATGGCGAAAAGTTATGATGTTACTCATGGTTATACCTTCGTGTTGCATGACCATCTTCATCATCTGGCGGTTTTATCTATTATCATAGATAGCCATTGTGATAATAGTGTTGAACCGCTGATTAGAGATAAGCAAGATAGTTTACAGCTATTGTTGATGAAAACGCATGAAAAACTCATTAACACTTCTCAAGAACTGAATAATGCTAACTACTTTGAGAAAATAAACCAGAGAAATTTCTTTTCCCCTCGCGAGAATGAAATTATTTATTGGGCAAGCATGGGGAAATCCTATCAGGAAATTGCACTTATCTTAGGAATTAAACTCACCACAGTAAAATTTCATATTGGAAATGCAGTTAAAAAGTTAGGCGTTAACAATGCCAAGCATGCCATAAGGCTCAGTGTTGAATTGCAGCTAATCAGGTCGGTTCGCTAATGTAGCCAAACTTTCAGATAAAATTGCTCAAAAACCATTTGACTAAAAAAAATAAAAAGGAAGAGGGTAAAATGCATAAAAATATACTCTCACCCCTTCTTTGATTGGGTGAGAGAAACTGTTGACAGGCACTCTATGATTTACAATAATGTTTAAGAATTTTCCCTGGTGTTGGCCAATTTGGCACCTGATCCTTTAATCGGGATCAGTTTTTTTTGCTTAAAATTCTTGTTATTGTTGTTACGCACTAACGATAAAGTTTTTTGTTACTGAATGATAGTTATACTAAAGTACAGTCACCCACTATACTTTTTCGGTAACAGGCCCGCATCAGGCACCGTACCAGCGTTTGTGGCACCCTATGCCGACTTCAAACTACCAGGTAGTCCTTATCTATGGTGCCTTCCCGCTAAGCCAATCATCAGAAATGGTGCACTAACGCTATATACTCGGGTCACTGCGTCAGTAAAAAACGAAATAAGAATAAGGAGTATCGGCATGGATAATCAACGTTGCGGTTGGGTTACCGCTGACCCATTATATCTTGAGTACCACGATAAAGAATGGGGCACCCCAACCACGGATGCACGCGAACTGTTCGAAATGTTGTGTCTGGAAGGGCAACAGGCTGGCCTCTCTTGGATCACGGTGCTGAAAAAACGTGAAAACTACCGCCGTGCTTTCCACAATTTTGACCCAACACGTATCGCTGCCATGAACGAACAAGATGTGGCGTTATTGCTGCAAGACAGCGGGATTATCCGCCATCGCGGCAAGATTGAAGCCATCATTGCCAATGCCAAAGCTTATCAAGCCATGGAACTAGCGGGGGAAAATTTTTCTACCTTTATCTGGCAATTTGTCGGAGGTAAACCGCAACTGAACCACTGGCAAGCCCTAAACGAAGTGCCCGCTCAAACAGAGATTTCTGTTGCCATGTCCAAGGCATTGAAAAAGCGCGGCTTCAAATTTATCGGTTCAACCATCTGCTATGCCTTTATGCAGGCCTGCGGCTTGGTAAACGACCATGTTACTGGTTGTTTTTGCCACCCGGAGAATACCAAAGATGATACGCACCGCAACGTCCGCCGACCTTGACGTGCTGATGGTGCTCTGGCTAGAAAGCACCACCCGTGCTCATCCCTTTGTGCCATCTGACTATTGGCAGCAAAGTGCTCAACTGGTACGGGATAACTATTTGCCCCGGGCTAAAACTTGGGTGTATCTGCATAACCAGCAAATTGTCGCTTTTATCAGCATATTGGATGAGCGCTTTATTGGCGCTCTGTTTGTTGACCATCACTTTCATGGCAAAGGGGTGGGGGCAGCATTAATGGCCTGCGTACAACATCATTATCGTTGGCTTAGCCTGGAAGTGTATGAGGATAACCAACGAGCTTGCGCCTTCTACTACAAACAAGGGTTCCGCGAAATGCAGCGTCTGTTTAACCAAGAAACTCAAGCCCATACGCTGATCATGAATTGGCCTGCTACTTAATTTCAATAAACTGGCATGGGTCGGTCCGTAGATTGATCGATTAGGATAGGATGAACTTGAATGAACTGAGCTGGCAGAGGTTGATCACTCCCGTAAAACAACCCGCTATTCTTCCCGTTTTGTGATTGATATCATATTTTTCTCTTCTGTCACTTTTTAATGGGATCGGTTCCATTTATGGTGGCGATACTGATAACAGTGGCAATATTTCCAGCTTAATCTCAAAAACTCACAGGCAATCTGTAAGTTACAACAGTGTTTAATCATTTTCCCTGGTGTTGGCCAATTTGGCACCTGATCCTTTAATCGGGATCAGTTTTTTTGCTCCTAAGCAATGATAGTAAAAGCTAAACTGAATGATGTTATCAGTCGCCACTCCGCTCCCCCTATATATTCATCGCCATTCAAGTCGCAACGGTACCCGGGTACCCTGGTTCACACTAATTAATTGATTTATTATAGCTATATCGTTCTCTCGTTGGAGTTTTTAATGAAGCCTTCAGTCATATTGTATCGGAGTATTCCTGCCGACCTGCATCAGCGGCTGGACAAGCACTTCACGGTACATGCTTTCGATGATTTACCCCCAGATAATACCCCTGCGTTTGAGACTGCATTACAACAAGCTGAAGGGATTATCGGTTCTGGCGGCAAAATTGATGAAGCCTTTCTGCAACGGGCACCTAAACTACGTGCTGCTTCAACGATTACAGTAGGTTACGATAACTTTGACCTCGAAGCGCTTAATGCCCACCAAGTATTATTGATGCATACCCCGAGCGTATTAACAGAAACCGTGGCCGATACCATCATGGCCTTGATGTTGGCCACGGCACGTCGCGTGGTTGAAGTCGCCGAGCGAGTGAAAGCGGGTGAGTGGCAAAATAACATTGGGCCCGAGTGGTATGGTGTTGATGTTCATCATAAAACTATTGGCATCCTCGGTATGGGGCGCATCGGGCTGGCATTGGCACAACGGGCACACTTAGGCTTTAACATGCCAGTGTTATATAACGCCCGCCGCACCCATCAACAGGCCGAACAAAATTTCAACGCCCGCCGTTGCGATCTTGATACTCTGCTGGCTGAGTCAGATTTTCTCTGCATCACACTCCCGTTAACTAGCGAAACCTTCCATATGATCGGCCATGAACAGTTGGCGAAAATGAAGAAAAGCAGCATTTTGATCAATGCAGGGCGAGGGCCGGTGGTTGATGAGCAAGCGCTTATCGAGGCCTTGCAGAACGGTACTATTCACGCTGCCGGGTTGGATGTTTTTGAGCAAGAACCGTTATCGGTGAATTCACCACTACTGCAATTGCCCAATGTGGTTGCTGTGCCCCATATCGGTTCTGCCACTCATGAAACCCGCTATGGCATGGCTGAATGTGCTGTGGATAACCTGATTGCCGCACTCACAGGCCAGGTAACAAAAAATTGCGTTAATCCCCATTTACTGATTAACCCCTATTAACGACTTGACCTCTATTCACTACAAAGGTGATAGATACCCGTGTTACTCTTTTAGCTGTAAAAATTAATTAGCGTTTTATGCTATAAAAAGTACATATCATGATACTTCACGTCGCCAGATAAAATATCTGCTTAATTGCACCTGCTTTTATCTGGCGGTATGGTGGAGCCCTACTGACCAATAACAATTCTGCGGCACCTATGACTTTTTCTCTTTTCGGCGATAAATTTACCCGTTATGCCGGTATCACCCGCTTAATGGACGACCTGAATGATGGTCTGCGCACCCCAGGCGCCATCATGCTCGGCGGTGGAAACCCTGCAAAAATTCCAGAAATGGAAAGTTACTTCAAGCAACTGTGCCAAGATATGCTCGAAAATGGCAAATTGACTGAAGCACTATGTAACTACGATGGCCCACAAGGCAAAGACCTCTTACTGTCAGCACTGGCTAATCTGCTACAGAAAGAGTTTGATTGGCCCATCGGGCCACAAAATATTGCGCTAACAAACGGCAGTCAAAGCGCATTTTTCTACTTATTCAATTTGTTCGCAGGCCGCTACGCAGAAGGGAAACGCCGCCGCGTGTTATTCCCACTGGCTCCCGAGTACATCGGTTATGCTGATGCCGGGTTGGATGAAGGGGTATTTGTCTCCGCCAAACCCAATATAGAGTTCCTGCCAGACGGCCAATTTAAATATCACATCGATTTTGAGCATTTAACGATCGGTGACGATATTGGCATGATCTGCGTTTCACGCCCGACCAACCCGACAGGTAATGTGATCACCGACGAGGAACTGAACAAACTCGATCTATTGGCACAGCAGCACGATATACCTTTGGTGATTGATAACGCTTATGGCGTACCTTTCCCGGGCATTATTTTCAGCGACGCAACGCCATTATGGAACCCCAATATCATTCTGTGCATGAGCCTGTCTAAACTCGGCCTGCCAGGTTCACGTTGTGGCATCGTTATAGCCAATGAACGGGTAATTACCGCCCTGACCAATATGAATGGCATTATCAGCCTGTCGCCAGGAAGCATCGGCCCAGCGCTGGCGGCAGAAATGATTGAGCGTGGTGATCTGTTACGTCTGTCTAATGAAGTGATCGGCCCGTTCTACAAACAGCGTGTTGAACAGACCATTGGCATTATTCGCCGTTATCTGTCACCAGAACGTTGCCTGATCCACAAACCGGAAGGGGCTATTTTTCTCTGGTTATGGTTTAAGGATCTGCCCATCACCACAGAATTACTCTACCAACGCCTGAAGAAACGTGGGGTCCTGATGGTGCCAGGCCACTATTTCTTCCCAGGACTGGAACAGGAATGGCCACATACCCACCAATGTATGCGTATGAACTATATCCCTGACCCAGCAAGCATTGAACAGGGTGTGATGATCTTGGCAGAAGAGGTTGAACGAGCACATCAAGAAGCGGGTTAAAGAACCAAGGGGCTCTGAAGAGCCCCTGAATCTACCACCTTGAAAAACATCACTACATGATCTTGAAAAACACCATTACATGGCCCAAAACAGCACGGCCAACAATTGCGGAGACATAATACGCAGGAACATTGCCAACGGATAAACCGTGGCATAAGAGAGTGCCGCTGCACCACTGGTGGGATGCAGGCCATTGGCAAAGGCCAGGGCAGGTGGATCAGTCATCGACCCTGCCAACATGCCAGATAGTGTCAGGTAGTTCATTTTGCCCATCACCCGGGCTAATATACCCACGGTGATTAAGGGAATGGCAGTGATCAACGCACCATAGCCAATCCAGGCTAACCCTTCACCATGGATCAGGGTGTTAATAAAGTTACCGCCCGACTTCAACCCCACCACCGCCAGGAACAATACAATACCCAACTCACGCAACGCCAGGTTAGCACTGGGGGGCATAAACCAGTAAAGTTTGCCGATACTGCCAATACGCCCCAGGATCAAAGCCACCACCAGTGGCCCGCCAGCCAACCCCAACCGCAACGCCGCCGGGAAGCCAGGAATAAACAACGGAATAGAACCCAGCAGCACCCCTAACCCGATGCCAATAAACACTGGCAACATTTGTACCTGTTGCAACTTCTGCTTGGCGTTACCAACAATCGCCGCCACGACCTCGATAGATTCTGGCCGCCCTACCAGGTTGAGAATATCCCCGAACTGCAGCGTGACATTACTGCCTGCCACCAGCTCAACACCAGCACGGTTAAGGCGCGAAATCACCACGTCATATTTCTGCTTAAAATTCAGATCGCGAACTTTTTTACCCAAGACCTTTTCGTTGGTCACCACGGCACGAACCACCTGCAGAGCAGTACCCTTGGTAGAAAGTGACACATCCACTTCCTCACCGATCACCAAGCGCGCGTTCTCCAACTCTTCACGCTTACCCACCAGGTGAAGAAAATCCCCTAACTCCAACATTTCTTGCGGTGATGGCACCATCAACAGGTCGCCCCGCTTCAGGCGCGAGCAGATGATGTCATCGCTGTTAAGTAATGGCACATTTTTGATGGCCAGACCTTGCAGGTTAGGGTTACGTACCGCCACATTCATGGTCTGCAGCAGTTCGCGATTGTTGCCCATGCTGTTTTCAAACTCTTTCGCTTCTTGTTCAATATTGATACGAAAGAACAGCCGGATAAGCCACATCACCAGTAGAATGCCACAGATACCAAATGGATAGGCCATGGCATACCCCATCCCCATACGATCAACCAGTGCTGGATCCGACCCTAAATCGGTCAGTATCTGTTGCCCGGCACCCAGTGCTGGCGTATTGGTCACCGCACCCGAGAACACCCCAAGAATAATCGGTAATGGTACCGCAAACAGTTTGTGGACTGCCGCTGCGACCACCCCGCCCATAAGCACCAGCAAAATGGCAAAGCCATTTAACCGGAGACCAGAGACGCGCAGGGAAGAGAAGAAACCAGGCCCAACCTGGATACCGATGGTGTAAACAAACAGGATCAGCCCAAACTCCTGAATAAAGTGCAACATATCGCCGTTGAGGTCTATCTGATAAGTCTGTGCAAAGTGCCCGACAATGATACCGCCAAACAAGACGCCACCTATCCCTAAACCCACGCCATACACTTTCCAGTTGCCAATCCATAACCCGAGAATAGCCACTAACGCCAGCATACTGACGGTCAGGGCGATATCACTCATACGTCACATCCTTAACAAAAGTTTAATAACCAATATGTGGTAAAAATCACAATTTAAAACGCAACCTAACTAGGTTAGAGGGATTCTGGCATAAACTTTGAGGGGGTAATGTGGGGTATTCCACATTAATGTGACAGGGGAGGCCATTCAGACCTCCCCACCATGATTTTCTTTTTATTCAGCCAGTTACTTGACTTCTAGCTCTGGAGTGCTACTGATGCTGATCCGTTGTGGCTGTAAGGCTTCCGATACATGGCGCACCAGCTCAATATGCAGCAGGCCATTTTCAAATTTGGCCTCGGAAACCTGCATGTGTTCCGCCAAGGTAAAAGTCAAAGTGAATTCTTTGCACTCCCATCCTTGATGCAGATATTCCACCTGTTTTTCTGGTGGCGTGGGTTTACCGCGTATCGATAAACGTGGACCTTCCACTTCAATATCCAACTCACTCTGTTTGAACCCGGCCAACGCCAGAGAAATGCGGTAGTGGTTATCGTCACTCTTCTCTATGTTGTAGGGGGGAAACCCTTGGGGTTCCTGCCCACCCATTGAGCTGGCCAGCTTGTCAAAACCGATCCATTGACGCAAAAGTGGGGATAAATCGTAGTTACGCATGGTATTAACTCCTTCCAAGAAGCGAGATAGGTATTAATTTGCCCCCGAACTATCAGCAGGCAAGGTGGTGTTTCACCCACAGTGAAACGGAATTATTTAATTTCGATCCGACGCGGTTTTAATGTTTCCGGCACGATGCGCTGCAGATCGATATACAGCAAACCGTTTTCCAGCTTAGCCCCTTTAATTTGAATATGTTCGGCCAACTGAAATTTACGTTCAAAATTACGCTCGGCAATACCTTGGTATAAATAGGTTTTTTCAACGGCCTGATTATGGCGAGCACCACGCACAATCAGCAGATTGTCCTGGGTGATAATCTCCAGTTCCGGCTCGGCAAACCCGGCCACCGCGATGGCGATACGATAATTATTCTCATCAACCAGCTCAACGTTATACGGCGGATAGCCACCATTACCTTGATTTTGCCCGGTTTGCAGAGCATTAAACAGGCGATCAAAACCAATAGCAGAACGGTATAGTGGGGAAAGATCAAAATTGCTCATAAAACTGCCTCCTAAAACACTTCAGCGAGGTGGGTAATAACGTCTTCCATTATGGACAGACTCAAATGTGGACAAGCTCAACGCCAGAGTCCCTTTTCAGCGAACTCTTAAATTGGCGTTACCAAGAAAATGGGGCTGGGTTCACTTATTTCAACTCACCGGGTTAAAAAAATCGTCAAACATAAAGACGATAATTTGCCCATCACATACAATAAAGTGAGATAACCGCCACAGAGCTAAATTTTATATCTTTCAATCTATTCGTGAGCTGGTAAAAATTGATTTAACTTAATCATAAATCAGCAAATTTCGGCAGAAATCCACCTCAGGATGAGTCAATGAAATCAGTAAAGAGACTAACCACCAGCGGCCTGTGCTTACTCATCAGTGGCTGCTCCAGCGTGATGAGCCACACCGGTGGCGATCAGGGTTACTATCCTGGCACCCGTGCCAGCATAGATACGATGAAAAAAGAGGACACCAGTTGGGCCATGATGCCCCTGTTAGCCATCGATCTACCCTTCTCGGCAGTGATGGATACCATTTTGCTACCTTATGATTACCTCCGTTCGGATGATGATAAAACCACCCTGTCCCCCAAAGCACGTATCGAACGTGACGAGGCAAAAAATCTGTCTGAGAGCGGTAATCTAGGGCAGGGGATGCCAACGCCACCCCCCCCGAAGACCCAGAAATAGTTCCATGCCATTTAAAATCCTAAAGAGAACAGTATGAGCCTATTTGATGACATTGTTTCCGCCCATCAACAATTGCGCCCACAAGTCCGCGTCACCCCGTTGGAACACAGCGTGCTGCTTTCACAGCAATTAGGCTGCGAGCTCTATCTCAAGTGCGATCATTTACAACATACCGGCTCATTTAAGTTTCGTGGCGCCAGCAACAAACTACGGTTACTGAGTGAACAACAACGTCAACAAGGCGTGATTACCGCATCAACCGGTAACCATGGTCAAGCCGTTGCACTCGCGGGTAAATTAATGGGCGTCAATGTCACCGTCTATGCACCTGAAAGTGCCGCTACCATCAAGCTCGATACCATCCGTGCCTTAGGTGGCAAGGTGGAATTGGTCCCGGGTGACCCATTGAATGCCGAGTTGGCTGCGGAAAAGGCCGCACGCCAACAGCATAAAACCTATATTTCCCCTTATAACGATGCCGACGTAATTGCAGGCCAAGGCACCTGTGGGATGGAAATCATCGAACAGCAGCCAGAACTGGATGCGGTATTTGTTGCGGTGGGTGGCGGCGGCTATATTGCGGGAATGGGTACCGTTCTAAAAAAATTGTCGCCAAAAACACAACTTATTGCCTGCTGGCCAGAAAATGCCACCAGCATGTACAGCGCACTGGAGGCGGGGCATATCTACCCAGTGGAAGAACAAGAGACTCTCTCTGACGGTACTGCGGGGGGAGTGGAACCGGGTGCTATCACCTTCCCCCTGTGCCAACAGGTCATTGACCGTAAAGTATTGGTCAGCGAAGAGGAAATCAAACAGGCAATGCGCCTGGTTGCCAGTAGCGACCGTTGGATTATCGAAGGTGCTGCCGGCGTGGCCTTAGCCGCAGCCTGCAAATTGGCACCCGAGTTGCTAGGCAAAAAAGTGGCCGTGGTGTTATGTGGTAAAAATATTGTGCTGGAAAAATATTTGCAGGCAGTCAGCCATGAAAGTCATTAATAAAACACAAATTCTTGCTGCTTTTGATGCCGACAGCATCACCCAACTGCTAAAAACCGGTTTTATCGCCTACTCTGCGCGCCAGGTACAGATGCCACCAGTGCAACACTTTCGGTTTGAAGCTGCGGCAGGTGACTGTTGTATTAAATCCGCATGGCTGGAAAGGGAAGAATACTTTGTGGTGAAAGTGTCTTCTGGGTTTTACCACAATCCACAACAAGGGCTGCCTAGCAACCAAGGCTTAATGATGGCCTTTTCTGCGCAAACTGGCAAACCACAGGTGCTACTGTTGGATGAAGGCTGGCTGACAGCATTACGTACTGCCCTGGCTGGGCGCATCGCTGCGGAATTATGCGCACCGCAAAACGTGCAGGCCATTGGTATCGTGGGCACAGGAATGCAGGCATGGCTACAATTGCAACACCTTAAAACGGTCACCGACTGTCGCCAAGTGTGGCTTTGGGGTCGCAGCCCACATCACCTTGCTGACTATTGTCAACGGGCTGAAGCGGAAGGTTTTCAGGTAAATACCACCCAAAATGCCGCTGAACTGGCGGCACATTGCAATCTGATTGTGACCACCACGCCAAGCCGTGAACCCCTGCTGCAAGCAGAGGATATCCGCCCAGGAACACATATCACCGCCGTAGGGTCAGACGCTGAGGGAAAACAGGAGTTAGCAACGGCGTTGGTCGCCAAAGCTGACACCATCCTGGTGGATGCACTCAGTCAATGCAGTCAGTATGGTGAAATTGCTCGTGCCTATCAGCAAAATTTACTGGCGTCAGTAGCTGTGGTTGAGTTCGGAGAAATACTGGCTCGTGGCGAGCGGGTTAGAAAGAATGAACAACAGATCACCTTGGCCGACCTCACCGGGTTAGCCATTCAGGATGCTCAGATTGTGAAAGGAATTCTGGCAAAACTATAATACGAACTTCTCAATAGCGCGTGCCACGCCGTCTTCGGTGTTGGTACTCGTTACAAACTGGGCAATCTCTTTCAGTTCCGCGATCGCATTGCCCATCGCTACGCCAACACCAGCATATTCAATCATCGCAATATCGTTACCCTGATCCCCCAGCGCCATCACGTTTTGCTGTTTGATACCCAGATGATCCGCCAGCATTTTCACCCCAGCGCCTTTATCAACCCGCTGGTGCAAGATTTCCAGGTAAAAGGGGGCGCTTTTCATAATGGTGTAACGCTCGCCGGCTTCCGCTGGCAAATGAGCGATGGCATGCTCTAACAATTCAGGCTCATCAATCATCATCACTTTCGGGAAACGTAGGGTACGATCCATCTCCTCTACGCTACGGTATTTCAACGGAATACCGGTAATTCCCGCTTCACGAATGGTATATTTGCCAATGTTTTTATTCGGGGTATACAGGGTATCGAAATCAAATGCGTGATAATGCACCCCAAGCTGCCGCGCTAACTGCTCAAAATAGAGATAATCGTCAAAACTGAGGGTTTCTTGCAGAATGCAGGTTCCATCGGCGGCTTTAAGCACCAATGCACCGTTATAGGTAATACAGAAATCATCAGCGCCTTGCATATCCAACTGACATAGATAATCCTGCACCCCCACATAGGGCCGCCCTGTAGCCAGCACCACCTTCACCCCTTGAGCGCGCGCCGCACTAATCGCTTGCTTCACCGCTGGCGTGATCTGGTGTTGAGGGTTGAGTAACGTGCCATCCATATCAATTGCTATCAGTTCAATCGCCATACGAATTTCTCTTGGTAAGTTTCCTTGGTAGGTATCAGGTTGGTGCAAGGTGTTGGTAGACGATAACCTAGCCTGGCTAGAATTCAGCGAGACTAAAACGCAGCGATAAAAAATCCGCGCGGGAGCACCGGCGCGGATTTTCTGTTGCTGATTAACGCATTAAATATCGATGTTCGCCGCTTTCAGGGCGTTCTCTTCGATAAAGGCACGGCGTGGTTCAACTGCATCGCCCATCAGGGTGGTGAACAGTTGATCTGCGGCAATAGCATCTTTCACCGTCACTCGCAGCATACGGCGTTGTTCTGGGTCCATGGTGGTTTCCCACAATTGGTCTGGGTTCATTTCACCCAAGCCCTTATAACGCTGCACCGACAGACCACGGCGAGATTCTTTCACCAGCCATTCCAACGCTTGCTCGAAACCATTTACCGGCTGACGACGTTCGCCACGTTCAATAAATGCATCCTCTTCCAGCAAACCACGCAGTTTTTCACCCAATGTACAGATCTTGCGATATTCACCACCGTGGATGAAATCGAAGTCCAGAGGATAATCAGTATCGACGCCGTGAGTACGAACGCGCAGCACTGGCTCCAACATCTGACGTTCTGGGTTGTCAACCATGACAAAATCATAGCTGCTGCCATGCTGTTCGTTATCGTTGAGCAATTTCACCAGTGACTCGATCCAGGTTTTCACTTTAGCTTGGTCACTCAGATCATCTTCGCTCAAGGTAGGTTGATAGATTAGGTTGTTGAGTAAGGCACGCGGATAACGACGCTCCATTCGGCCAATCAGCTTTTGTACGCTGTAATGCTCAGCCACCAGTTTCTCCAACGGTTCCCCGGCCAATGGCGGTGCGACCTCATTGGTATGCAAGGTTGCCCCATCAAGCGCAATGGAAATCAGGTACTGGTCCATGGCCTCGTCGTCTTTAATATACTGTTCCTGCTTGCCTTTCTTCACCTTGTATAGCGGCGGTTGTGCAATAAACACATGACCACGCTCGATGATTTCCGGCATCTGGCGATAAAAGAAAGTCAGTAACAATGTACGGATATGCGAACCATCGACGTCAGCATCGGTCATGATGATGATGCTGTGATAACGAAGTTTATCTGGGTTGTATTCGTCGCGGCCAATGCCACAGCCCAGCGCAGTGATCAAGGTAGCCACTTCCTGCGAAGAGAGCATCTTGTCAAAACGCGCTTTCTCAACGTTAAGGATTTTACCTTTCAGTGGCAAAATCGCCTGGTTTTTGCGGTTACGCCCCTGTTTTGCCGAGCCCCCCGCAGAGTCCCCTTCCACCAGGTACAGTTCAGACAACGCCGGATCGCGCTCTTGGCAGTCCGCCAATTTGCCTGGCAAGCCAGCCAAATCCAGTGCACCTTTACGGCGTGTCATTTCACGCGCTTTACGTGCTGCTTCACGCGCTCGGGCCGCATCAATGATTTTACCAACAACGATTTTGGCGTCTGATGGGTTTTCCATCAGGTAATCCACCAGCTTCTCGTTCATCAGTGACTCAACTGCCGTTTTCACTTCCGAAGAGACCAGTTTATCTTTGGTCTGTGAAGAGAACTTCGGATCCGGCACTTTCACCGAAACGACGGCAATCAAACCTTCACGGGCATCATCACCGGTGGCACTGATCTTGGATTTTTTACTGTAGCCTTCTTTATCCATATAGCTGTTAAGGGTACGCGTCATCGCGGCACGAAAACCGACCAGGTGAGTCCCCCCATCACGCTGTGGGATGTTGTTGGTAAAACAGTAGATATTTTCCTGGAAACCATCGTTCCACTGTAGTGCCACTTCCACACCGATTTCATCTTTTACCGTTGAGAAGTAGAACACCGTTGGATGGATTGGCGTTTTGTTCTTGTTCAGATACTCAACGAACGCCTTGATCCCGCCCTCATAGTGGAAGTGGTCTTCTTTGTCGTTACGTTTATCTTTCAGACGAATAGAAACACCCGAGTTAAGGAACGACAGTTCCCGCAGGCGCTTGGCCAGAATATCGTATTCAAATTCGATGTTATTGGTAAAAGTCTGGTAACTCGGCCAAAAACGTACTGTGGTGCCGGTTTGGGTGGTCTCACCCACCACTTTCAGTGGCCCTTGTGGCTCACCGTGTTTATAGGTTTGCTCGTGCACTTTGCCTTCACGGCGGATCACCAGCTCAAGTTTCTCTGACAAGGCGTTAACGACGGAAACCCCCACGCCATGCAAGCCACCGGAAACTTTATAGGAGTTATCGTCAAACTTACCGCCGGCATGAAGAACAGTCATGATGACCTGTGCCGCAGAAACCCCTTCTTCTTCGTGAATACCGGTGGGAATACCGCGGCCATCATCCTGCACCGACACCGAGTTGTCAGCATGGATGGTCACCTGAATGTCATTACAGTGGCCAGCGAGGGCTTCGTCGATAGCGTTATCCACAACCTCAAACACCATGTGGTGCAGACCGGTGCCGTCATCAGTATCGCCGATATACATGCCTGGACGCTTACGCACAGCATCCAGCCCTTTTAATACCTTGATACTTGAAGAGTCATAAGAATTCGACATCAACGTTTCTCGCTTATTTTAATCCTGTGGTTGAACTTCTATTTTACCCTGTTCCACACGGAACATCCTGCCCTTTTCACCGATCATGTCAGTAACTTGTTCAGCACTTACCGCGCTGACAAAAACCTGAGCCTGAGTGGCTTTCAGACGTTCAGCCAGCAACCGGCGACGGCCAGTGTCCAGCTCGGAGGCAAAATCATCAATCAGATACAGGCAACGCCGCCCGCTCTGCCGGGTGAGAAACTCACCCTGCGCCAAGCGCAATGCACACATCAGCAATTTAAGCTGACCGCGTGATAATAAATCTTCTACCGGTGTGCCTTCGGCACGAATACGGAAATCTGCTTTATGTGGCCCAACCGAGGTATAGGTTAATGCCCTGTCGCGCTCAAACTGCCGCTCCAACAGCTCTCCATAGTCACTCTCTTTATCCCAACCGCGCTGAAAAGAGAAATTTAACGCAAATTCAGGCAAAAATTGTGCACAGGTCGCAGTAATATCGGCGGCAATGGCCTCACTGTATGCCGCCCGCCACTCGCTGATGCGTTCAGCCAGTGGAACCAACTGCTGATCCCAGGCGCGCAATTGCGCATAACGACTGACTTGGCGCAAGCCAGCATTACGTTGCTTCAGTAACCGTTTCAGGTTGCTCCAGGCGGTGAAAAAACCGGGTACATCATGGAAGCATCCCCAATCCACAAACGCGCGCCGATATTTTGGCCCGCCATTGAGCAGAGTAAAACCTTCGGGAGTAATCAACTGCATGGGCAATAGTTGGGCGAGTTCCGCCACTTTATGACCATCGCTGCCATCAATACGTACTTTGCTGTCACCTTGCCGGCTTCGGCTTAGTCCTACTGATAACTCACGTTCCGCCCCTTCAATCCGGCCATGCAGTACAAATTCCGGCTGATCATGACGGATCACTCGGCCAGCCTGCAAGCTGCGAAAAGCACGCCCATGACCAAGGGTATAAACCGCCTCTAATACGCTGGTTTTACCACTGCCATTGGCCCCAACCAGGAAGTTAAACCCAGGTGCGGGAGCCAGATCCGCCGCTTCAATATTGCGGAAATCTTTAATCAGTAAACGCGTTAACGCCATGCGGCAGTTATCTTAATCATCGAACAACCCTGGGCGTTATCGTCGCAAGCCATTTGCGTGCCGTAAAACCCCCAGCAACCGATGCGTACACAGAGTACGTCAGGATTGCGAGTACGGCCCAATCACAAAGGAGCAAGTAAGATAGCCCGATAATTTCTACAAACGCATTGGCATAACAACATAGGCCGCCGCCTGACTGGCCGCGTCCTCAATCTGCACGCTGGAGACCGAATCAGTCAGCAGTAGACGCACATCCTCGCACTTGAGCGAGTTTAATACATCCAGCACGTAGCTGACGTTAAACCCAATTTCCATCTCGCTGCCATCATAGCTGACATCAAGGATCTCTTCTGCCTCTTCCTGCTCCGGATTATTGGCAGTGATCTTGAGTTGATTTTGACTGACGTACAGGCGGACACCGCGAAACTTCTCATTCGACAAAATGGCCGCACGGGCAAAGGCCTGCTTAAGCAAGTCACACCCGGCTTCTAAGGTCTTGTCAGGGTTCTTCGGCAATACACGACGATAATCAGGGAAACGGCCATCAACCAACTTGGAGGTAAAGATAAAATCCCCCACATGGGCGCGAATATTATTGCTGCCGATCTGTACACGGAGTGGCGTATCACCAGCATCCAGCAGACGCACCAGCTCCATCACCCCTTTACGTGGCACAATCACCGAATGTGTCGGTAAGGATTGACCAATCGGCATGGCGCATACCGCCAGACGGTGACCATCAGTCGCCACAGTGCGGAGCTCTTCCCCTTCGGTCTCAAACAACATGCCGTTGAGGTAATAGCGCACATCCTGATGCGCCATCGAGAACTGGGTCGCATCGATCAGGCGCTTTAAGGTCGCCTGCGGTAGCGTGAACTCCACTTCACTCTGCCAATCATCCAGATTCGGAAAGTCTACCGCCGGTAGCGTGGATAATGAAAAACGACTACGGCCAGAACGCACCAACATGCGCTCACTTTCAAGCGTGACGGTAATCTCGGCACCTTCCGGTAAACCCCGGCAGATATCAAAAAATTTACGTGCAGGGACGGTGGTCGCCCCCACTTCATAGGGCTGGGAGAGAGAGACGCGTGCCACCATCTCCATTTCCAGATCGGTTCCCGTCAACAATAGAGAACCTTCCGTTACCTGCAATAACAGGTTACCCAGAATTGGCAACGTTGGGCGGCCACCCAGTGGGCTACTCACCTGTTGCAGCGGTTTTAGCAGATGCTCACGTTCAACGATAAATTTCATATGCGCTATGACGACAATGTTCTGATTAAATTGGAAAAATCTTCTTTGATGTCGTGACTTTCTTCACGCAGCTGCTCAATTTTCCGGCAGGCGTGCAACACCGTGGTATGGTCGCGGCCACCAAACGCATCGCCGATTTCTGGCAAGCTGTGGTTGGTGAGTTCCTTTGACAATGCCATCGCCATCTGGCGCGGGCGAGCAACGGAACGGGAACGCCGCTTCGACAGCAGATCCGCTACTTTTATTTTATAATACTCTGCCACCGTCTTTTGAATATTATCGATAGTGACCAGCTTTTCCTGCAACGCCAGTAGATCGCGCAACGCTTCACGCACGAAATCAATGGTAATGGCGCGGCCAGTAAAATTAGCATTGGCAATCACCCGGTTCAACGCCCCTTCCAGTTCACGCACGTTGGAACGTAGACGTTTAGCGATAAAGAACGCCACTTCACCCGGCAAACGAATATTGTTTTCATCTGCCTTTTTCATCAGGATCGCCACGCGGGTTTCCAGCTCTGGTGGTTCAATTGCCACCGTCAGGCCCCAACCAAAGCGAGACTTCAAACGATCTTCCACCCCGTTAATCTCTTTAGGATAACGGTCAGAAGTGAGGATGATCTGTTGGTTGCCTTCCAACAACGCGTTAAAAGTATGGAAAAACTCTTCCTGCGAACGCTCTTTATTGGCAAAAAACTGAATGTCATCGATCAGCAACGCATCCACCGAACGGTAGTAGCGCTTGAATTCTTCAATCGCGTTATTCTGCAACGCCTTAACCATATCCTGCACAAAACGTTCCGAGTGCATATAAACCACTTTGGCATTGGCTTTACGCGCCATGATGCCATTGCCCACCGCATGCAACAGGTGAGTTTTACCCAAGCCGGTTCCACCATACAGGAAGAGTGGGTTATAAGCCCCACCAGGGTTATCTGCCACTTGCCGAGCCGCAGCGCGCGCCAGTTGGTTCGACTTACCTTCAACGAAGTTATCGAAAGTATGTTTGGGGTTAACATTGGAACGGTAAGAAAGCTCGGGTGGCGGTGCGGCATTATCCCAACTGTGACGAGAAGGTGCCGCAGTACGGGCCACTGGGGCTGCCGGTGCATTGTTGACGCTGGCCGTAGCCGCCTGACTTATCGTTCGTGTCAGAGGTTTACTGCCCACCTCAAAACGCAATAGTGGCACATCAGTCCCACAAAAATCATTAAGCAGCCCATTGATATTGTTTAAGTACTTATCGCGCACCCAATCCAGCACAAAACGATTGGGCGCATACAGCGCCAGAGTATTGTCACTCAGTTCCGCCTGTAATGGGCGTATCCACATACTAAATTCTGTGGCTGGTAACTCATCCTGCAATCGGGCAAGGCACTGCTGCCAAAGCGAAAGTGACACGGCGGACTCCACTCGAACAAGATCAAAAATAAAAAGAAAAGGATCAGGTTACTTTTTTATCACTCATGATGATGCCCACAGGCCTTCATCGGCTGAAAACCGCTAGAAGCATGTGGAACACCTTGGTAGCATAACCTGATGATCCCTGTTTAGGATCGGGATCCGAATGACGGATCATAGCGCAATCCGAGCAAGAGATCCTCTCCTTCATCACAGATTAGATCCATTTTATCCACAGCCAAGAGCGTGTGGTGATATTTTAACCAACAGAAAGCAACCGCTGCAATCACGGTAGTCGATCGCCTTCTTTTTCACACCATAAGCCCGTTGTACTGGGTTATCCACCAGGATCCTGGCGAAAAATGCCGAGGATCGCACGGAGATCCTTGTGATTTACCCTTGAGTCCGTATAATCTTCGCCCACGTGTGATACTTGGTTCTGATTGGTCGGGTTATTTACCAGACAGGATCCTGCGGTGATTATGGGCCAAGACCGTGCTTTACTTGGCTAACAACCAAGTAGACTACCCCCATCAATTTCAAATGACAGGCAGCAAAACTGCGGCCTGAAAGATGAAAGGGGCGCGATGTGAATTGACTCAGGGCTGTACAATTATTACAATCCCGCCTCTTTATATTGCGATTGAGGCGTCGGTCATCTTCACGCCGAGTAGTCAAACGCATTTGACTTATACTCTACATAATTCGAGTGGGATGTAGGCAGCAAGGTCGAGAGTCGCCAGAAGCATAGAAAATGATGCGACTGAGGCTAGTGGACACAAGCCAACACCCCGGTCACTTGAAGTATGATGACTATATTAGTAATTCATTTAAGTTTAGGTAGAAATCGCTATGAAACGCACTTTCCAACCGTCCGTACTGAAGCGTAACCGTAGCCACGGTTTCCGTGCTCGTATGGCCACTAAAAATGGTCGTCAAGTTCTGGCCCGCCGTCGTGCAAAAGGCCGTACTCGTCTGACTGTTTCTAAGTAATAAAAGCTAACCCCCTGAGTGGTTAAGCTCGCTTTTCCCAGGGAGTTACGTTTGTTAACTCCCACTCATTTCACTTTCGTCTTCCAGCAGCCACAAAGAGCTGGCACGCCGCAAATCACCATCCTCGGCCGCCAAAACCTGCTGGGGCATCCCCGCATCGGTCTTACTGTCGCCAAAAAACACGTCAAGCGTGCGCATGAACGTAACCGGATCAAACGCCTGACACGCGAAAGTTTCCGTTTACGCCAGCACCAATTACCAGCGATGGATTTTGTCGTGGTTGCCAAAAAGGGGATAGCTGAGTTGGATAACCGTGCACTGACGGAAGTTTTGGAAAAATTATGGCGTCGCCATTGTCGCTTGGCTCCCGCATCTTGATTGGGGTGGTACGGGGTTATCAACTCGTATTGAGCCCACTGCTTGGGCCACGCTGTCGCTTCCAGCCGACATGTTCTCATTACGCAATTGAGGCATTAAGCAGGTTTGGGATGTTAAAAGGCAGTTGGTTGACATTGAAACGCGTATTAAAATGCCATCCTTTGAACCCAGGTGGCGATGATCCCGTACCACCGAAAACCAACGATAACAGAGAACACTAACGATGGATTCGCAACGCAATCTTCTTCTCATCGCTTTTCTGTTCGTGTCTTTTCTGATTTGGGATGCTTGGCAAAAGGATAACAGTCCGCAGCCAGCACCCCAGACCACGCAACAGACAACGAACCCTACAAGCGGTGATACCGCAAGCCAGGCTGTGCCAGCCAGTGGCCAAGGTAAATTGATTACCGTTAATACAGATGTGCTGTCGTTGACCATCAATACTCGTGGTGGTGACATTGAGCAGGCTAAACTGCTGGCCTACCCAGAGTCCCTGGGGTCAGTGACGCCATTCGAATTGCTGGAAACTACGCCAGGATTTGTTTATCAGGCGCAAAGTGGCCTGACCGGCAGAGACGGGCCAGATAATCCTGCCAACGGTGAGCGTCCTCTCTTCACAGCCGCACAAGATACTTTCACCTTAGCTGATGGTCAGGATGAGCTGCGGATCCCACTGACCTTTACCGGTAAAGACGGCTCGTTGTTCACCAAAACCTTTGTGCTCAAGCGTAACCATTATGCCATTGGTGTGGATTACTCCATTGTTAACAAAAGTGCGTCTCCACTTGAATTGACGCTATTTGGTCAACTGAAGCAAACCACACAGTTGCCGCAACACCGCGATACTGGCAGCAGTAATTTTGCACTGCACACCTTCCGTGGCGCGGCTTACTCTTCCAGTGACAACAAATACCAAAAGTATGCGTTTGATAAAGAAGAGAACCTGAATATCACCACCCAGGGTGGTTGGGTTGCCATGTTGCAGCAATATTTTGCTACAGCCTGGATACCTCAGACGGAAGGTCAAAATACCTTCTATACCGCCAAACCAGGCGATAATCTGTCTACCATCGGCTTCAAAGCAACGCCGGTTGTGGTAGCGCCAGGTGCTGAGAAACAACTGAATGCCACCTTATGGGTAGGCCCGGAACTGCAAGATAAAATGGCCACGCTGGCACCCCATCTGGATTTGACGGTGGATTACGGCTGGTTGTGGTTTTTGTCTCAACCACTGTTCAAATTGCTGAAGTTCATCAACGGATTTATCGGCAACTGGGGTTTCTCAATCATCATCATCACCTTTATCGTACGTGGCATCATGTACCCGCTAACCAAAGCGCAGTACACATCGATGGCCAAAATGCGCATGCTGCAGCCAAAACTGCAGGCAATGCGTGAGCGTATTGGTGATGACAAGCAGCGTATGAGCCAAGAGATGATGGCGCTGTACAAAGCGGAAAAAGTAAACCCTCTGGGGGGTTGCTTGCCGCTGCTCATCCAGATGCCAATCTTCCTGGCGCTGTACTACATGCTGATGAGCTCGGTTGAACTGCGCCATGCGCCGTTTATCTTGTGGATTCATGACTTATCAGCACAGGATCCGTACTACATCCTGCCGTTGCTGATGGGTGTGACGATGTTCTTCATCCAGAAGATGTCGCCTACTACTGTGACTGACCCAATGCAGCAGAAAATCATGACCTTTATGCCGGTGATCTTCACAGTGTTCTTCCTGTGGTTCCCGTCTGGTCTGGTGCTGTACTATACCGTCAGTAACTTGGTGACCATCATCCAGCAGCAGTTGATTTATCGCGGGCTGGAAAAACGTGGCCTGCATAGCCGCGATAACAAAAAGGCATAATACAGCTTTATCCCTGAGTTCATCCAAGCTGTAGCCAGTAACACCGCTGCAGCTTTATTGACGAAGGGCATAACAAGCCAATGTAAGGCGGTCATCTAGGCCGCCTTTTTACATGCATATTATTGAGAGATAACCGGCAATGAACAACTCTGATACCATCACGGCCATTGCCACACCACCTGGGCGTGGCGGTGTAGGCATTCTGCGCATCTCAGGCCATGACGCCAAAGAGGTGGCTCTGGCGCTGCTTGGCAAACTGCCCAAACCACGTCATGCCGATTATCTGCCATTCCGCGATGCCGATGGCAGTACCCTGGATCAGGGTATTGCGCTGTGGTTCCCGGCCCCCAATTCCTTTACCGGTGAAGATGTCCTGGAACTTCAGGGGCACGGTGGGCCGGTTATTCTCGATTTGTTGCTAAAACGTGTGCTGGCGTTACCCCGTGTACGCATTGCCCGCCCGGGTGAATTCTCAGAGCGCGCGTTCCTCAATGACAAACTGGATCTGGCCCAGGCCGAGGCCATTGCCGACTTGATCGATGCCAGCTCAGAGCAAGCGGCACGCTCGGCGATGAACTCGTTACAAGGGGCGTTTTCTAGCCGTATCCACCAACTGGTGGAAGCACTCACTCACCTGCGTATCTACGTAGAAGCGGCAATCGACTTTCCTGATGAGGAAATTGACTTTCTTTCAGATGGCAAAATCGAAGCGCAGCTTAATCGTGTTATCGCCGACCTGGATAACGTGCGGGCAGAAGCACGCCAGGGCAGCTTATTGCGTGAAGGGATGAAAGTCGTGATTGCCGGGCGGCCCAATGCCGGGAAATCCAGCCTGTTGAATGCGTTAGCAGGGCGTGAAGCCGCCATTGTGACCGATATTGCCGGTACCACCCGTGATGTACTGCGTGAACATATTCATATCGACGGTATGCCACTACATATTATCGATACTGCAGGCCTGCGGGATGCCATGGACGAAGTGGAGCGTATTGGTATCGAACGTGCGTGGAATGAGATCGAGCAAGCAGACCGCGTGCTGTTTATGGTGGATGGCACCACCACCAGCGCGACCGAGCCTAGCGAGATTTGGCCTGAGTTTATGGCACGCCTGCCAACCCGCTTGCCGATCACCGTGGTGCGCAACAAAGCGGATATTACGGGTGAAGAACTGGGCATGAGTGAAGTGAATGGTCACTCACTTATACGTCTTTCCGCCCGTACCGGTGAAGGGCTCGAGCTGTTACGTAACCACCTCAAGCAGAGCATGGGCTTTACCAACAATACCGAAGGTGGCTTCCTGGCCCGCCGCCGCCATTTGCAGGCATTGGAACAAGCAGACGAACATCTCGCTCAGGGGAAAGAACAGTTAGTGAGTGCTTACGCGGGGGAGTTACTTGCCGAAGAACTGCGCCTGGCACAACGAGCATTAAGCGAAATCACCGGTGAATTTACCTCTGATGACCTGCTCGGGCGTATCTTTTCCAGCTTTTGCATTGGTAAGTGATTACTTATCCATACTGCTCCATAAATGTTCACTAACCCGCATTAACTGCCTGTTAATGCGGGTTTTTACTGCCTACTCACTTCCTAAATGGCCCCAACAACGGGAAAAGCGTTCGCCAAACGCTGGCAAAGTAAGCATGCCGGAATGGGCCTAATTTACGGGCTGATTACAGATTCTCAATGCTTATCAGAAAACATAGGGTTTAGAACATCTGCAACTACACCCCATCAGTGCATACCAGGGGATTCAGCAGTTGAGCGGCAGATGAAGTAGAAAACACCGTACGAATGGTTGATCGAGTAACATCCCTGACTTGTGTTTTTTTTAAACTTGCGTTGCTTCCCTCCCCGATTGTTCATAATATTATCTTGTTCATGATTCATGAACAAGATAAAGGTCTGAACAAATGAAAGAAGAACAGCTTCTGTCTGATGCTGTAGAAAACCTGCCAAAAGGCTTCCTATTGCAGTATGAAATTGGCAACAAACATGACATACATGACGGCTGGGGCAGGCTGATAGGGCTAGGAGGAGAGATGGCGAATTTTTCCCTGGAAGTAAAGCATATCCATCGCAAAGAGTCGCTGATCGCTATCCGTAAAATGTCCCCTCTCTTATCTGAGGGTTTTCCTATATTACTGGTGTGCAACCGGCTGACGTCCGCACTGGTGGAATATTGCGTGGATAACCAGATTAATTTTATCGATACCGCCGGGAATGCCCGTATCCAGGTTCCGGGGTTATATCTGTTTATTGATGGTCGATATGAAAAGAAACCTGTAGCTGTCAGTAGTCATTTTGCTGAAGGAGTAATGAAGCTGCTTTTTGTGCTGTTATCCTGCCCGGAAAGCCTCAACGATACTTACCGCAGCTTGGCGCAGAAAGCGGGTATCTCTTTGGGAATGGTCAGCAAAGCTTTCAATTTCCTTGAGGCGCGTCGCTATTTCCGCAAATCACAGCAGGGGCGCCGCTTAATGAATGAAGGCGAATTACAGGTTTTGTGGCTAAAAGACTATGCCACCGCCCTGCGCCCGAAGCTGGATTTTCTTTCCCTACCTACGCCTGCTTCATGGGATAAGATAACACTTGCGGCCGATGAATACTGGAGCGGCGAGATTGCAGCCGCAGAACTGAGCGGTGGATACCTGCTACCAGAAAACGGCGTGATTTTTACGCCTCACCCATTGTTACAAAGACGAAAGGAACTAGGACTAAAACCTGTTCCTGGTGGGAAACTGCAACTGATTTCCTGTTTCTGGGGGAACTTTACCCTGAACCATCAAGCAGAAGCGATGTTGTGTGTGGCCGAACTACTGGCAAGCGGCGATGATAGAAACCGGGAAGCAGCAAGGATAATCAATGACAAATATCTTCACCTTAGTGAATCCGATCTTTTCAGCTACTGAAGCCCTGTTCACCCAGATAAAGCGAATTTGCGCAGCTCAGGAGATCCCGTTTTTTATTGCGGGAGCGACGGCGCGTGAAATTCTGCTCCATCATGTTCACGGCAGGAGCATTGGCCGCTGAAACGTGAAATCATTATGTCAGTGGATGGATTTAGTGAGGCATTTTCTCATACTGTAACCGTGCAACTGACGAATGGAGAAAAGCTGCCGTTTTGCTCCCTGCCGGGGTTAGCGCTGTTAAAACTTTTTGCCTGGCGCGATCGCGGGCATGGTAGTGCTAAAGACGCAACCGATCTCTATAAAATTATTCGTGAATATAGCGCTATAGAAGATGAGCGTATCTATTCCTCCGCCGTTGAAGGTGAAAACTTGGACTGGAATCCGGTACGTATGGGAGCTGTTCTGCTGGGCAAAGATATCGCGGCGATTAGTGAGCACTCATCTTTGGCAGAGTTGATAAGTCTCGATAGAGAACGTCTGACTGACGCTATCGCGCGACAATCTGATGTGGACGATATGGCTGAGATTGAGCTGATCATGAATGACTTCTGGAACAGTATAATAAGCCATGGCTAAAACTGGCTGTTAGTACGCATTACTGTCCACCCCCTAAAACATCCATACACATCCACCATTTTTATGTCCATTGTTCGTGGGTAAGATCAAACAGACTGATCTAACATACTGAGCTGATTTTATTGATGCGCAGATTGTGGAAGGACGTAAGGTGATTAGCCACAAACCCACATATGTGCTAATGTGGGTTTGTGTATTTTAAAGGAGATGATCCTATGAGCCGCCTGACAATAGACATAACAGACCAACAGCACCAAAGCCTGAAGGCGCTGGCAGCCCTACAAGGTAAAACCATCAAGCAATACGCTCTCGAACGTTTGTTCCCCGGCGATACAGATGCTGATCAGGCATGGAAGGAACTGAAAAACCTGCTAGGAAACCGCATCAACGACGGGCTAGCGGGGAAGGTGTCCACCAAAGACATCGGCGAAATTCTTGATGAAGAACTTGACGGGGATCATACTTGAAAACCTACCTCCTCACGGTAGAGGCGGAAGCAGATCTACGCGGCATCATCCGCTACACACGTAAGCAGTGGGGTACCACGCAGGTACGCAACTATATCGCTAGGCTGGAACATGGCATTGCCAACCTAGCAGCCGGGCGCGGCGCTTTCAAAGATATGAGTGAACTCTTTCCTGAGTTACGGATGGCACATTGTGAACATCACTATGTCTTCTGCCTGCCACGCGGCAGTGCGCCCGCATTGGTCGTAGCGATTTTTCATGAACGCATGGACCTCATGACTCGACAGGCAGAGAGGTTCAGCAAAGAAAGTTAACGATTGCTAGCCCGATGAATAGGTATGATTCACCGGAGTTCTGATCACTATCCCGATAAAAAACAGTTTTTCTCCTAATGCTGCCGAAAAATAAATTGGGGATTAAGGTTGGGTGTCACTCGCCTTTAAACTCAAAGGGATTACATAATAACGGCTGCCGCATTTCCGCTAGAAGCCGAAGGTCAATCTCCATGATTCTGCCTTTCGGAAAGTGTCAGAATGAGCAAAAATATCTGCTAAAGGAATTAACAATGTCTCATTCATCATCAAGAGCAAAAGTTTTGGATACAACAAGCCCCTTGGCACACCGAGCTTCCCACGCACGAAGTTGTGCTAACCATGTGGCGAACAAGTTGGGGATTACCCGCCGTCAGCTTTTGATAAAAGTCGAGAAGGATTCCGGGGCAAGTTTGGTATCACCACTCACTGAACAAGAACTGATGAAAGCGTTCCACTATATGGAGAACCTTTAGTTTTAGGCCACTATGAACGAAAAGCGGCCATCATATCCTGTTAACTTGAGTGATAGGCATTCCACTCATCACGAGTAATCTCCCACAACTGTGAGTCCAGAAGCCCGCTGACAAACTGTCTCTTTTCCGTTTTGATTAGTCGCATGCCGCTACTGGCTGAAATGTGCAGAGAACGTGTATTCTCAGTCGCTTTCGGAGCACGCAATACTGGCCTGTTCAACGTATTAAACCAGTAATCTGTCGCCGCCATACTGGCTTCGCGCATTAATCCCTGCCCCTGATACTCAGGTGCCAACCAGAAACCACGATTATTATTTTCCGCATCGTCTAGGCAGATAACGCCGATTAAATTGTCAGGATTATCCTGATGCCGTATGGTCCAAACCCAGGCGAGTCCTTTTGCCATAGCTGGCAGCGCGACGTTATTAACGTAATGGGCTGCACCATCGTCAGGATAGGGCCAGGGAACCGATGACACCATATAGCGGACAATTTCCCAGCGTGGATAGAGCTCCTGAATCTGAGGTGCATCTTCGGCAACTAATGGCTTTAACAGCAAACGTTCTGTTTTTAACGTGGGTATCTGCATGTGCTCTTTCCCTTACTGATTAACGTGTCCTTTGCTACTTTTTACTCGTTCAATAGTTACTGTAATTCATTGGGATGTACATAAAACATTCAGGTAATCGGGTAGTTAACCAGATAGTTAGCGTCATATCAAAGGCCAAAACCGCTAGTGAAATCAGCGGTCATGCCATTGCAGACCATTTTGCCGACGTCGGGAAAATGGTCGAGCTAGGTTCAGGCAGCCAACGAGAAATCGACGATGTGATGCTTACTCGTTACGCCTGCTATCTGGTCGCACACAACAGATGACCCGCGAGCAGCAAATATCTATCGAGCATGTAACCAATAACGATGCTGTACGCCAAACACTATTAAGCCGAGGTATACGACCAGAACATTTACCACCTTCAGAAGATGTGAAAAAGGTCGAACGACAATTAGCATCCGCGGACAAAAAGTCACTGAAAAACCCGGACACACTCAGTGATGGGGATACAAACAATGAATAACTTGAACTAGCTCATACTCTTCGAGATAGTAGCAATCAGGTGCCGCGAACACCCCAACTAAGAGGTGATTCAATGACAGATAACACCCCACAAGCTCCGCATGGCGAATTTGTCCTGTTTACAATTGCTGACGGCCAAACACGCGTCGAGTGCCGATTTGAATCTGATACATTGTGGCTTTCTCAGGCTGCAATGGCTGAGCTTTATGATAAAGATGTTCGCACAATTAATGAACATCTAATCAATATCTACAACGAGGGTGAGCTTGTACAAAACGCAACTATCCGGAAATTCCGGATAGTTCGATTGGAAGGAACTCGTCAAGTTTCTCGCGAAATCGATCACTACAATCTCGATGCAATTTTGGCTGTTGGCTACAGGGTTCGTTCTCAACGAGGTACGCAGTTCCGCCAATGGGCAACGCAAGTCCTGAAAGAATACCTAATAAAGGGATTCGCTATGGATGACGAGCGCCTGAAAAATCCCCCCGTTGGTCATTCTGCGGTACCAGATTACTTTGATGAAATGCTGGAACGCATTCGCGATATCCGAGCGAGTGAGCGTCGTGTTTATCTGCGAGTCAAAGAAATCTTTACTATGGCTGCCGATTACGAGCCATCCAACCAAGAGACCAACCGCTTCTTCCAGATCATCCAGAACAAGTTGCATTATGCCTGTACGCATATGACGGCCGCTGAGCTTATCGCGAGCCGTGTGGATGCCAATAAGCCGGACATAGGCTTAACCAGCTATAAAGGCGATGAAGTGCGTAAGACCGATGTCACCATCGCGAAAAACTATCTGCGTGAAGACGAAATCAAAGAGCTTAATCGCATCGTCAACATGTGGCTCGACTTTGCCGAGGACCAAGCACTACGCCGCAAACAAGTGTTCTTGCAAGATTGGGCCGATAAGCTGGATCAGTTTTTAAATTTTAATGATCGGGACGTATTAAGCGGAGCGGGAAAAATCTCCAAAAAGGATGCTGATGACAAGGCGAAATTGGAGTTTGACCGCTTTGCAGAACAACGTCGCCGTTTAAAAGAAGCCGAAGGCGCACTTGCCAATATCGCGGCCCTCAAGGCAATCGTTAAAAAAGACAAATAACACTGCCTAGGTTGAACAAGCCATGGAACCGACATCAATATCGGTTCCATCGTTCTCGGTTTTGACATTTATCCTGCCAATACCTTCAATCTTACCAACCAATTATGCCGCTATGGGTGTTCGCACCCGATCACATTTTTACTCATTCGCTTGGTTATTATTACAATGATATGTTTTTATAAAACAATAAATTAACCAAGCTGTCGATATTTTGCACTGTTTTTTGGGCAAATTTTACAAAACAAATTTACTATTGGTATGGCACAATCTTGACGTAGGAGTTATCGATATCCGTCATTATTCAAGCCGCAAGTGAGTGTCGGTTGCATAACTCGACCCTTTAGGGGATCTCGCTCGATGGCTGACAACCTCAGCCTGAATAAAGGGGAGTATCAACCCAATGTGCCGATTTTTAATCACTATTAGAATTAATGTTCTTAATAAACAAAGCAATAATATTATGCATGCTGTTATTTTTACTCTATTGCTATTTTTTATCACCAGTCCATTACTTGCCAGCGAAATGCGCTATCCCCCCGGGGAAGAACCGCTGAACCTGCCAGCCAATAGCTCACTGATGATGCCATTGCCGCGATCTGTCCATAGCCTGGAGGACAAAAAAGCAGAAACGATGCCATTGTATCTGTCACTGATACACGAAGATAAACGCAATGTCTGGGTTCCTTTTCAATTGGCCGCTACCTCTGCACAAAAAGGCCAAACAGAACTGGCGGAACACTATTTGCAACTCAGTGCCAAACGGGGATTGTGGTATTACTATAATCTGCTGGAAAACAACGCATTCAATAGCCTTCAGCAAAGTGAGACTTATCGTTCCATCCTCGCTGAGGCCAAAACACGCTATCAGCTATATGCTTCGCCGTTTGAGGGTAAAGCACAGTATTCTGTCCCGAATGGCTCACCTCCTGCCACCGGTTGGCCAACCGTTATCTACCTGCACCCTTATGGCAGAGCCGCTAATATCACCCCTAAAGATCGATTGCTTTTTGCTGAAGCAGGTGTTGCCTATATTGAGTTAAACGGTACTCAAATGCTTGCCGAGAATAGCTTCCGCTGGTCTATCGATAGCGAAGAGAGCACCCATAGCGCGATTCAACGTACCCTGCAGGAGCTCACCCCTAAACTGAAGCTTAACCCTCATCAGGTCTACCTTACCGCTCGCGGCCAAGGCGCGCTGCACGCGGGTAATCTGATGGCAAAATACCCGCAATTTTACGCCGGCGCTTTACTGATTACACCACAAGGGAAAATCCCGCCAGCATCATATTCATTAGCAGAGAATAAACGCATTATGATCGCCTATTATGGCCATCAAAACTTTAATGGCAAAGCTCTGGCTCTGCATTTTACCAACCTGTTCAGTAATCAGAATCTGACCAAGACGGCAAGTTTTAACCTGAGAGAAGATACACAAGGAAACTGGCCGCTACACTTCCAGCAACCATTGCGTTGGGTGATGGGCAAAAGCGCCGATGCATCACCGGGAGCCTGATAGAAAAACGGGGATACTTACTGCTGCAATGATTGACGACTTGAACCAGCGGTGCTCAAGCACCGCTTATTCTTTTTGATCAATGCCCATCAACAAACACGATTTTGAGCACAAACAACAGCGCCACGACAATCACACAAGGGCTGATTTCACGCCAACGACCAGTACCCAGCTTCATCACACAATAAGAGATAAAGCCCAGCGCAATCCCTTCAGTAATCGAGAAGCTAAAAGGCATCATAGCGGCGGTAACAAAGGCAGGAACCGCTTCAGTCATATCTTCCCATTTTACGCGTGCCAAGCTGGAGGTCATCAGAACCCCAACATAGATCAAAGCACCCGCAGCAGCATAAGCCGGCACCATCGAAGCTAATGGCGACAGGAAAATCACCAACAGGAACAACAGCCCGACTATCACGGCGGTCAGACCGGTGCGACCACCGATAGCGACACCAGAAGAACTTTCAATATAAGCCGTGACTGAAGAAGTACCAATAAATGCCCCTGCTACGGAGCTGATACTATCAACATACAGCGCCTGCTTCATACGTGGGAATTTACCGTTTTCATCGGTTAGCCCCGCCTTGTCGGTCACCCCAATCAGGGTACCGGATGAGTCAAACAGGTTAACCAGCATAAAGGCAAAAATCACCCCAGCCAAGCCAAGATCCAGTGCCCCGGTAATATTCACCTGACCGACAACGGTAGTGATATCTGGCGGCATAGAGAATATGCCAGCATACTGTACATCACCCAATAGCCAACCGATCAAGGTGGTGACCACGATGGAAACCAGCACCGCGGCATGAATATTACGCGAGGCCAGAACGGCGATGATAAAAAACCCCAGCGCACCCAGCAGAACACTGTGAGAAGTCAGGTTCCCTACCGCCACCAGCGTATCAGGATTAGCGACCACGATACCGGCATTTTTCAACCCCATCATGGCAATGAACAAGCCAATACCACTGGTGATCCCCACGCGCAGGCTAAGTGGGATATTGGCTACCATCCAGTAACGGATACGGAATACCGTCAGTAAAAAGAAACCGACAGCCCCCCAAAAAATAGCGCCCATCGCAACCTGCCATGAAATGCCCATCGCACCCACCACCACAAACGCGAAGAAAGCATTCAAGCCCATTGCTGGTGCCAAAGCTACCGGCAAGTTAGCCAATAGACCCATAAAAATGCTGCCAAAAGCAGCGATCAGGCAGGTAGTGACAAATACCGCTCGAGTATCCATACCCGCCGCCCCCAAGATCTGCGGGTTGACGAACACGATATAGACCATGGTTAAAAAAGTGGTGATTCCGGCAATCGTTTCCGTGCGTACCGTGGTTCCATGCTGCTTGAGTTTAAAAACGCGCTCAAGCAAGCCTTGATTAGCATCAAGGCTGATGTCTTGTTTGCTCATTATCAGTATTCCGAACAGGGGGATGAAGTGTCGGTTGCTATCCTATAACAAAAAATAGGGTTTTTGATCTCACCCATCGCTTTTTTTCGCCATCTGTACGGCTAAAAAATTCAACAGATTGTATTTATTCATATTCATCAGCCATAACCGTTAGCGGTAAATGACACTGGGCGGCAACCGCTAAAACATTCCCCTTCAGCTTGCATGATGACGGAGATAAATAATCCAGTTAAAGTGACAGCCATCATCAGTTAGCCGAAGGCAGATATTCCAATGAGTCAGGTTGAATGTGTTTTATTTGATTGTGATGGCACGCTAGTAGACAGTGAAGTGTTGTGCAGTAAGGCTTATGTGCATATGTTTGCCCATTATGATATTGAGGTTTCGCTAGAAGAAATATTTAAAAAATACAAAGGGGTAAAACTCAACGAAATCATCGAAAAAATCAGTGCCGAACAGGGCGTGACTCTGCCGCAAACACAATTAGAACCGATCTATCGCCAAGAGGTTGCACGCCTGTTCGATGCCGAGCTGCAACCCATTGCCGGTGCGCAAGCATTATTGGCACAAATGAAAGCCCCTATATGTACTGTATCCAACGGGCCCGTCAGCAAAATGCAACATTCGCTGGGGCTGACCCAGATGCTTTCCTATTTCGATGACCGATTATTCAGCGGTTACGATATCCAACGCTGGAAACCCGATCCGGCCATCGTTTTCCATGCTGCCCAGCAAATGCAGGTGGCGGTTGAGCGCTGCATTCTGGTGGACGATTCTGCCGCGGGTGCACAGGCGGGTATTGCTGCAGGGATCCCGGTGTTCTACTTCTGTGCCGATCCACACAATAAACCCATCGACCATCCTCTGGTGACCATGTTTGACCATCTGTCACAGTTACCCCTTCTGTGGCAACAACGTGGTTGGCAACTTACCCATTAACGACCAATGCTCTAGCCGGTTCTGCCCGGCTAATTTCCGACCATAGCCAATCGCGAAAATAACCCACCCGTGGTAATTCCCGCTTACCAGGAGGGATCTCCAACCAATAGCCATGGGTACTCTTAACTGCCAATGGTGAAAACAACATCAGCAAGCCACCATGCAGTTCATTATGGATCATCATTTTATCCAATACGGCATAGCCAGCCCCGGTGATACAGGCGTTGATGACCTGATCCTGTGTACTAAACTCCAATCCCCCACGATCTTGTACTTCACTGCGACCCGCTGCATCCAACCAGCGTTGCCAAGTGTCCATCCGGCTATCACCATCAAGAATATGTAATTGCGGCTGACTATTGAGCGGCGGAAACACGCCATTGATCATCAATAATGGGCTTCCCACCAGCACTAACTGTTCATGGCATAACCATTCCCCATTAATGCTGTCGGTCAATCGACCAAAGCGCACTGCACAATCAAAATCACAATATTTTTGTCGAGCCTCACTGATTAACGCAATTTGTAACTGGGTGTTGTGTTGACGCAACTCGACTAGCCGTGGAGCCAACCAACGGGTAGCAAAAGTAGGCGCGACTTGTAACCTTAAGTGCTGCAATGGATTGTGTAATCGCACATGACATATCCCTTCTTCCAGAATATCCAGCGCTTGCCGCACTACGGGCAATAACAACATGGCATCCTGCGTGAGTGACAAACCGTAATGACTACGTACAAACAGTAACTTACCGAGAAACTCTTCAAACTGTTTCATTTGTCGGCTGGCTGCACTCTGAGTAATGAATAGTGCTTCAGCCGCCTTACTGAAACTTAATGTCCGACAAGTTTCCTCAAAAACACGCAACATGCTGAGTGATGGGAGCTTTCTCACAATCCATTTACCTCGCCAACAGACATCGCTTTGTTAATTACATGTTATTAATTTGATGCATGTTTTTATCCCTTGCAGCGTTTATTTCCATAAAACCAGAGGTGAGTCACATGCATTCTCTGCTGAGGGGTATGACTAAAACGCACTCGCCTATCGCTTCCTTTATGCTCACATTAGCAACCAAATAAAAACAAAAAAATAACATCAAGGCATTTCACATTGCCAATTGATGACTCGCTCCTCTCATCTTTGGCACTCATAAAGGTCAATGCATGGGAGTAGGAAAAATCAATTAGCAATACCGACCAACGGTATACCCGTACCGTTCCCAACAGGAGGACAGGTAAATGCAAACTTTAACCCAACAATCCATCCGTATGGATGATGTGCCGTTAAATCGGTTCCATATCAAAATCGCCGGGCTAACCTTTGGTGCACATTTTACGGATGGCTATGTACTCGGTGTTATCGGCTTCGCCTTGGCACAAATCAAACCACAAATGGGCCTCACCCCTTTTTGGGAGGGGTTGCTTGGTAGTTCTGCACTGATTGGGCTATTTATCGGCAGTTTGGTCCTCGGCTGGATCTCTGATTATATTGGCCGCCAGAAAATCTTCAGTTTCAGCTTTGTGGTTATCACGCTGGCCTCTGCCCTGCAGTTCTTCGCCACCACACCGGAACAACTGTTTCTGTTACGAGTGATGGTAGGCATTGGGTTAGGAGGGGATTTTTCAGTAGGACACACCATGCTGGCCGAGTTCGCCCCCCGTAAGCATCGAGGTGTATTACTCGGTTCATTCAGTGTGATCTGGACCTTTGGCTATGTTGCCGCGGGCTTTGCTGGCCATTTTCTAACGGCATTAGGGCCCGATGCCTGGCGCTGGTTGCTCTCCTCTTCTGCCATACCCGCCCTGCTAATTCTGTTAATGCGTATCGGTACACCGGAGTCACCGCGCTGGTTGATGGGGAAAGGACAACGGGAACAAGCCATGGCGATAGTACATAAATACTTCGGCCCCCATGTCCTGTTGATTGATGAAGCCCCCGTGATATCAAAACAACGCTTTTTGTCACTATTTGGGCCTAAATACCGTCGCCGTACCGCGTTCAACAGCCTGTTCTTTGTTTGTCTGGTGATCCCTTACTTTGCCATCTATACCTTCTTGCCCTCTATTTTGCAGGTGATGGGGCTAGACAATAACTTCTCCACTGACCTGCTGCTTAACGGCTTGTTGATCGTCGGAGCCTTGCTGGGAATTGTTCTGACGGTGATTTGCTCACGCCGTGGTTTCCTGATTGGTTCGTTTATCTTCCTCGCAGCCTGCCTGGTGATGCTAAGTATTCTTCCTGGTAGCCAAACAACCTGGCTGATCGCCATTTTTGCCGCCTTTACATTAGTCATGTCAGCAGTCAGTAATCTGGTAGGCGTTTTCCCCGCTGAAAGCTTCCCTACCGAAGTCCGCTCCATGGGCGTGGGGTTTTCAACCTCCATGAGTCGATTAGGCTCCGCCATTGGCACAGGCCTGTTGCCTCTGTCTATCGTGCATTTCGGCATGCCGACGACTACCGCCATTCTGGCCTTTATCTTGATGATTGGCGCCGTTGTTTCCATTGCCTGGGCACCAGAAACCAAGGGACTGACCCTGGTGGATGCCGCCCAGGGCTCGCAACCTCAAACAGAGAACACGTTAGCCACAGTGGCTAAATAACATTATGTTAAAAACAGGAGATCTTTAAGTGGAAATGTATATCGGAGAAGGGTTTGCAGGTAACGGCGTAAATGCCTCGCATATCAATATCATGATCGGACCGCGTAATGGTGTCGTCGGCCAGGCTTTCTCTTCCAGCTTGGCATCCCCCAGCCAGGGTCACTGCCCATTTATGGTGGTAATTAAACCTAACGTACCGGCTAAACCCATGACGCTGTATGTCAATAAAGCGGAAATTAGCGGTGAATTACACGGCAATTCAACTTGGGGAGCCTCACAAGCCGCTATCGCTAAGGCGGTGACTGAAGCACTACTGTCAGGAACCCTACCCGCAGAGGCTGAAGATGAATGGTGTATTGTCACCGCTAACTGGGTCAACCCCAGTTGCAACAATATTGACGAGGTCTATCACAACAACTACCTCGCCTGTACCCAAGCTATTCAGGCGGCAATGGAAAAACTGCCGACCCGCCACCAATTGACTGAAGCCCTGCCACAGTTGGGCAATCCGTTCTACACCCCAAAAGCCTGAGGAGGGAAGCATGCAGTACATTAATCTGGGTCAATGTGGTTTGAAAGTTTCTCGTTTGTGCTTGGGTACCATGAATATGGGCAGTAAACAGTGGAAACCGTGGATTTTCGATGAGGCACAAAGTGAACCGCTGATCCGCCATGCTTTGGAAAACGGGATTAACTTTATTGATCTAGCGGATTTTTACTCCAGTGGTGCGGGTGAAGAAGTGGTGGGCCGGGTGATCAAGCGCATTGCCAATCGTGATGAACTGGTGCTGACCACCAAAGTAGGCTACCCGATTGGCGCGGGGTTCAACAACCAGGGACATTCACGTAAACATATCATGGCCAGTATCGATGCCAGTTTGCAGCGTTTGGGCACCGATTACGTCGATATCTATATGTTGCATTACTTCGATGTGAATACCCCCATTGAAGAAACCTGGGCAGCGATGAATGATATCGTCCATTCTGGCAAGGCTCGCTATGTTGGGGTATCGACCATGTATACCTGGCAGTTAGCCAAAATCCTATGGTATTGCGAGCGTAATGGCTATACCAAACCCATTAATATGCAACTGCAACTCAACTGTGCTTACCGTGAGGAAGAGCGTGAAATGATACCGTTTTGCCGTGATCAGGGGTTGGGTATTTCAGTCTTCAGCCCATTGGCTCGCGGGCTATTAAGTTGCGATTTCAACTCTGTGCGCAACAAGACCGATTTTTTTACCCAAGAAATGTATGCTGATGCGACTTCGCTTAACATAGCGCAGTCGGTTAGCCGGGTGGCTGAGCAACGAGGTATACCACCAGCACAGGTCGCTCAAGCCTGGGTACTTAACCACCCAGGTGTAGATTGTATGTTAGTTGGTGCCGACTCGATACAACAGATCAACAGTGCCATTGCCGCACTAGATACCCAGCTCAATGACGAAGAACAGCATGAGCTGGAGCGTAATTACACCCCTTGCGATGTCATTAATGACTACACCGCGGGCAAGCGTATTCTGCGTGACAGCCGCCCAGCACGCGGTTTTTTTGCAGTGGATAACCTAGAAACAAGGAATATTGCATGACAGCTTATGCCTCCTTACTGCGTACCGGTTGGTATTGCAATGGCCAGTGGCAAACGACCCCACAAACGTATCCCGTCGATAATCCCGCCAGTGGTGAAAAAATTGCTGATGTTGCCCTGGCTGGCCGTGCAGAAACTGAAGCTGCCATTGCCGCAGCAGCGGCGGCGCTACCGGCCTGGCGTGCTCAAACCGCCAAAGCACGGTCAGAAATTTTGCGACGCTGGTTCCAGTTGATCATGCAGCATCAACAAGCACTGGCTGAGTTGATGGTGACCGAACAAGGTAAAGTCCTCAGCGAAGCCATCGGCGAAGTGGCTTACGCCGCCAGCTTTATTGAATGGTTTTCCGAAGAGGCTAAACGTGCCTATGGCAAAACCATCCCGGCAACCAAAAATGGCAATCAGATCCTCACCTTTAAAGAGCCGGTGGGTGTTATTGCGGCCATTACGCCATGGAACTTTCCATTAGCCATGCTGACACGCAAATTGGGCCCGGCACTGGCGGCTGGTTGTACTGCGGTGATTAAGCCAGCCAATGAAACTCCGCTCAGCGCTTTCGCGTTGATTGTATTAGCCCAACAAGCCGGGGTTCCAGCCGGGGTGATTAATGCGGTTTCCGGCGATACCGTCGCCATTGGTGAAACACTGATGGCGAGCCCGCTAGTGCGTAAAATTTCTTTCACTGGTTCAACGCCGGTGGGTAAGTTATTAATGCGCCAAGCAGCAGATACAGTGAAAAAGCTGTCTCTGGAACTGGGCGGTAATGCACCTTTTATCGTGTTTGATGATGCCGATCTTGATGTAGCCATTGCCGGCGCAATGGCCGCCAAATTCCGCAACAGCGGGCAGACTTGCATATGTGTTAACCGTTTCTACATTCAGGACGGTATTTATGACCGCTTTGTCCAGAAACTGACGGATGCCGCAAAAGCGTTAAAGGTTGCTTCAGGTATGACGCCAGGAGCACAACAAGGGCCGCTAATCCATATCAAAGCAGTAGAAAAAGTGGAGGCACACCTACAGGACGCCCTGAAGTTAGGTGCGAAGCTGATGTGCGGCGGTAAGCGCGCCGACTTAGGGGGATCATTCTTCCAACCTACGGTGTTGGCTAACGCCACAGAGCAGATGCGGTTAGCGCAGGAAGAGACCTTTGGCCCGCTGGCTGCCTGTTTCCGCTTTACCGATGAGGATGAAGTCATCACCCGAGCTAACGCAACCCCCTTTGGGTTAGCGGCTTATCTGTATACCCGTGATTTGGCGCGCGCCTTGCGTGTTACCAAAGCATTGGAAAGCGGCATGGTAGGTATTAATGAAGGGATTATTTCTACTGAGGTCGCCCCTTTTGGTGGGGTGAAAGAGTCAGGCCTGGGGCGCGAAGGGGCGGATATCGGCCTGGATGAATATCAGGAAACCAAATACGTCAATATCGGCCAACTGCTGTAAATTCGATAAACTGTTGTGAATTCGATAAACAAAAGAAAGGCGCTGTTTCCAGCGCCATTAACAGTAATTTTTTAATAAAATTACTCTTTTTTCTCGCCTTTACTTTCTGCCAGTAATTTGTCCAGTGCATCCCCACCGATATGGCGGAAATCCTGGCCCTTGACGAAATAGAAGATAAATTCACAAATGTTCTGGCAACGATCACCGATACGTTCGATAGAACGGGCACAGAATAACGCCGTCAATACACTGGGAATGGTACGCGAATCTTCCATCATGTAGGTCATCAACTGGCGCACGATACCCTCATACTCCTGATCGACCTTCTTGTCTTCACGGTAAATACGGATCGCTTCATCCAGATCCATACGCGCAAAGGCATCCAGCACATCATGCAGCATCTGAACGGTATGGCGCCCCAAAGACTCCAGGCTGACCAACAGCGGTTGATGCTGGTGAGAAAATTTCTCCAGTGCCGTACGGCAGATTTTATCTGCAACGTCACCGATACGTTCCAGTTCAGAAATGGTCTTGATAATCGCCATCACCAAGCGTAAATCGCTGGCGGTTGGCTGGCGCTTGGCAATGATACGCACACAGGCTTCATCAATGGCTACTTCCATCATATTGACCTTGGCATCACCCTCGATCACCCGTTTAGCCAGCTCACCATCCTGGTTATGCATCGCCGTGATAGCATCACTCAGTTGCTGTTCAACCAGCCCACCCATCGTCAACACCTGGGTGCGGATATACTCAAGCTCTGCGTTGAACTGGCCAGAAATATGTTTGTTTAAATTCAGATTGTCCATGATGCACCCTTATCAACCATAACGGCCAGTAATGTAATCTTCAGTCTGCTTTTTCTGCGGTGCAGTAAACAAGGTGTCAGTATCACTGAACTCGATCAACTCCCCCAGATACATAAATGCGGTGGAGTCAGAACAACGTGCCGCCTGCTGCATATTATGGGTCACAATAACCACGGTATACTCAGACTTCAGTTCACTGATTAACTCTTCAATTTTACCAGTTGAAATAGGGTCAAGTGCCGAACACGGCTCATCCAGCAATAACACTTCTGGCCGAATGGCAATACCACGCGCAATACACAAACGCTGCTGTTGACCACCAGACAAGCTATAACCGCTCTGGTGCAACTTATCCTTGGTTTCATTCCACAGTGCCGCCTTGGTCAGCGCCCACTGAACACGCTCATCCATATCTGCACGGGACAGCTTTTCAAACAGACGTACACCGAAAGCAATATTGTCATAAATCGACATCGGGAACGGTGTTGGCTTTTGAAACACCATGCCCACCTTGGCACGCAGTAAGGCGATATCCTGGTTATCCGTCAGAATATTTTGCCCATCCAATATAATATCGCCTTCGGCATGTTGCTCTGGATATAGCTGATACATCTTGTTGAAAGTACGTAACAACGTTGATTTACCGCAACCCGATGGGCCGATAAAGGCCGTTACCTTATTCTCGGCAATATCCAGGGTGATGTTTTTCAGCGCATGGAATTTGCCATAGTAAAAGTTCAGATCGCGTACCTGAATTTTGCTGCTGGGAGCGTCAGTAACCATACTCATCAAGACTTCTCTCTTTTCACCGCGCCGAACCAACGGCGCTTAAATTTTTATGAATGCTTTTTCTTGGCAAAAATCACACGCGCCAGGATATTCAGTAACAGTACGCACAGGGTGATCAACAATACGCCTGCCCAAGCCAATTGCTGCCATTCGGCAAACGGGCTCATGGCAAACTTGAAGATGGTCACTGGCAGGTTGGCAATCGGCTGCATCAGGTCGGTATTCCAGAACTGATTTGACAGCGAGGTAAACAGCAATGGCGCTGTTTCACCTGCAATACGTGCTATAGCCAGTAATACACCGGTAATGATACCGGAGATAGAAGCTTTCAAGGTAATGGCAGAAATAATACGCCATTTGGGTGTTCCCAGTGCATGAGCGGCCTCACGCAACGTATCGGGCACCAGTCTGAGCATGTTCTCGGTGGTGCGGATCACAATCGGGATCTGCAGCAAAGCCAAGGCAATAATCCCCGCCCATCCAGAGAAGTGCTCCATTTTAGCCACCACCACGGTGTAAACAAACAACCCCACCACGATTGACGGCGCAGACAGCAAAATATCGTTAATAAAGCGGATCACCTCAGCCAACCAGGATTTACGGCCATATTCCGCCAGATAAACGCCTGCCATGATGCCCAACGGTGTACCGAAGACGGTCGCCCACAGAATCAGCAAACCACTACCGGCAATGGCGTTAGCCAAACCGCCGCCGGCCGTATTGGGTGGTGGCGTCATTTCGGTGAATAACGCCAGCGACATACCATCGATGCCCTTGGTAATGGTAGAAAACAGAATCCACACCAACCAGAACAGACCAAAGGCCATCGTCGCCAGTGACAAGAACAGTGCAATGCGGTTTTTCTGGCGGCGCCAAGCCTGCATTTTACGGCGGCTTTCCGCCAGCTCTACAGAATCCAACATGGTCACTTTAACGCCCCTCATTTTTAGCCAAGCGCATAACCATCAGTTTTGACAGCGCAAGGACGATAAAAGTGATAACAAACAGGATCAGCCCCAGTTGCATTAATGCTGAGGTGTGCAGCCCCGACTCCGCTTCAGCGAATTCATTGGCCAATGCTGAGGTAATACTGTTGCCAGGCATAAACAGTGAGAAACTGTCGAGTTGGTAGGTGTTACCGATAATGAAGGTGACTGCCATGGTTTCCCCCAAAGCTCGCCCCAGACCCAGCATAATACCGCCAATCACCCCATTTTTAGTAAACGGTAAGACAATACGCGAAATCACTTCCCAGGTAGTACAACCAATACCGTAGGCGGACTCTTTCATCATTACCGGGGTTTGTTCGAATACATCACGCATAACTGCGGCAATGTAAGGAATAATCATAATAGCCAGGATCACCCCGGCAGCCAGAATACCGATACCGAAAGCCGGGCCAGAAAATAATTCACCAACAATCGGAATACCAGAAAGGACATTGCCCACCGGAGTCTGGAAATATTGGGCGAACAGTGGAGCAAACACGAACAGACCCCACATACCGTAAACAATACTTGGGATCGCCGCTAACAGTTCAATGGCGATACCTAACGGGCGCTTAAGCCAATTAGGGGCGAGTTCCGTCAGGAACAGCGCAATACCAAAACTGACCGGGACCGCAATGATCAAGGCAATCAGAGAGGTGACTAACGTCCCGTAAATAGGGACTAAGGCACCGAACTGCTCAGCGGGTGCATCCCACTCTTTGGTCCACAGAAAAGCGAAACCAAACGCCTGCATACTTGGCCAGGAGGCAATAATCAGCGAAACAATAATGCCGCCCAGCAGCAATAAGGTAATCAGCGCGGCCAGTCTAACCAGCGCGCTGAAGATAATGTCACCGTTTTTACTCGGTGCTTTAATGGTCGGTTTAGGCCCAGCCATAGATTACTCTTCTGTTATAAAGCTTAAAGGGCTCAGCTTACTGAGCCCCGACACATCAGGCAAGGTGTATACCACACCTCTTGTGTTTTTAGAATAATGCTTTACCAGAACTGTCTTTGATATTGGTCTTCCAAGCTGCACGGACTTGCTCAACTACCTCATCTGGCAGTATAGCGTAGTCCAGTTCAAGAGCCTGTTTAGCACCCTGGTTATAGGCCCAATCAAAGAACTTCAGTACTTCTGTACCTTGCTCTGGTTTCTTCTGCTCTTTGTGCATCAGAATAAAGGTAGTGGAAGTAATTGGCCAAGCATTATTACCTTTTTGGTTGGTCAAGTCCTGAGCGAAGGTTTTACTCCAGTCGGCACCTTTGGCTGCAGCGCTAAAGCTCTCTTTGGTTGGGCTCACTGGCTCACCATCAGCAGAGACTAATTTAGTGTAGGCCAGATTATTCTGTTTGGCATAAGCGTATTCTACATAACCGATAGAACCAGGTAAACGTTGGACAAATGCAGCAATACCGTCATTGCCCTTACCACCTAAACCGGTTGGCCACTTAACCGTTGAACCGGTACCCACTTTCTCTTTCCACTGAGGATTAACCTTAGACAGATAGCTGGTGAAGACGAAAGAAGTACCAGAACCGTCTGCACGGCGTACCACGGCAATATTCTGATCTGGCAACTTAACGCCTGGGTTCAGTTTAGTGATCGCTGGGTCATTCCATTTTGTGATATTACCCAAGTAGATATCACCCAGGGTTTGACCATCGAGAGTCAGTTCACCGGATTTGATGCCTGGGATGTTGACAGCCAGTACCACACCGCCAATCACGGTTGGGAACTGAAACAGGCCATCGGCAGCCAGCTTATCGTCAGACAGAGGAGCATCGGAAGCACCAAAGTCAACGGTGTTAGCAATAATTTGCTTCACACCACCAGAGGAACCAATCCCCTGATAGTTAACTTTATTGCCAGTCTCTTTCTGATAAGAATCTGCCCACTTGGCATAAACCGGAGCGGGAAATGTCGCACCTGCACCGGTCAAGCTCGCAGCAGCGAATGCAGATACAGAGACCAAGGAGATAGTCGCTGCGACAATGCTGGCGACAGTGGTACGCATCAGTTTCATGATCCCTCCTAATGGGATATTTAAAAATCGACTTCGGGCTGTTTGAGTCAAATAAAGTATTGCTGATTGAAGGAAAATAGGACAGTTTCATGACAGTAAAATGTATAAAATATTACAGTTATATGACAATGATTGGATTTTTTGTTTTTTGTTTTATTATCAATATATTAAAAAACATCATGCAAAATATCAGCTGAGTAAAACCCTACCGATCCTCCAGGGCGGGATCGCACTTTGTTAATGAAGCTTGAACGGGCAGATCGTCTGTGATCTAATCACGTCTCCATATAGGAGGCACGCTCGATGACGTTGATTGAACACCTTACCCTTGTTGAAGAAACCCGCTCTGACATCAATCGTAAACATGACCTTGTTGACGTCATGTTTCTTGTCATCAGCGCCATCATGAGTGGTGCCGAAGGCTGGCGGGACATAGAGACCTATGGCAATTCAAAGGCCGATTGGCTCCGTCAGTATCGACCTTTTGCCAACGGCATCCCGCGCCGTCACACCATTGCCCGCATTTTGCGCTGCATTGTCATCGATACCCTGCTTGAAGCGTTGCTTTGCTGGGTCAATGAACAGCGCACCCATCAGGGCAAACCCATCATTGCCTTTGACGGCAAGGTGTTGCGCGGTTCCTACCGCGGAAATGCCGCCGAAGCTCTGCAACTGGTCACAGCCTACGATACCGAAAATGGTTTGGTTTTAAGCCAGAAAACAACCCCAAATAAGAAAGGGGAACTCGAAACGGTCAAAGAAATGCTGGAAATTCTTGAGCTTAAAGGCGCCGTTGTGACGCTTGATGCCTTGCATTGTCAGCGTGAGACGCTGGAGAAAATCAGCGAGAAGAAGGCACATGTGGTGGTTCAGGTAAAGAAGAACCAACCGAAGCTGTATCAAGCCGTTCAATCGCAATTTCAGGCACTCTTTGACGCACAGAAAGAGAAGATAATCGTCGAGCACAAAGAGAATGGTCATGGCCGCCAAGAAGAGCGCTATGTCTTTCAATTAAAATCAAAATTACCGCCCGAGCTGGCGGAGAAATGGCCGACAATCCGCAGCATCATCGCCGTTGAGCGTCACCGCAGCGCCAACGGAAAAGGAACGGTAGAGACCGCCTACTATGTCAGCTCGTTATCCCCCAAACACAAGCTGCTCGGGCACTATATTCGTCAACACTGGCGGATCGAGAACAGCCAGCATTACATTCTTGATGTGGTGTTCAATGAAGATGCCTCCAGAATAGCGATGGAGGATGCGGTCGAGAATATGGCGCTATTCCGGCGGTTTGTTCTGAATATCATAAAGTAGAGCAATTGTGGTGCGCCGAGTCAGAGAAACAAGCTAAAAAAGGCAGGTTGGGATGACAATTATCGGGCTCAGTTATTCTTTGGTTAAATAACAAGCAAAGTATGCTCCCGCCCTGACCGATCCTCACTCAAGTTCTGTACACGTCGATATTCAAGCTGCAGTCATGTCGTCTGGCCACCAGGAATATTCCCAGTAGAGCAGTTCATCCTTGAACTGCTTAAAAATCAATTCATTGCTACTTAACCCTTTTCCTGTAATGGAACAGTATCTTGTTTTTATCCCCAATATTTCTGTTTACTGGTTTTACCAATACCAGGGTTAAAACTGTTGGTCGGATCGGCTTCTTGGTAAAATACTTGCAAATCGGCTTTGGCCTGATACATATGCCCGACATTGTGCTCGGCAGGATACTCCGCACCTCTTTGGTCAATGAGCGCCAACATTTCTTCTTTTAATGCCTTGCTGTCTACTCCTTTTTTCACCAGGTAATCATTATGAAAAACGTGACACATAAAGTGGCCGCAATATAGTTTCTTAAGGAGCTTGTTGTCGATCTCTGGTGGCAAGGTTTCAAACCATTCGGAATCGTTGCGACGTAACGCGATATCCAGCGCCAAAATCTCCTGTACCTGATCGGCATGCACCGCCTGGTAGCGCACGGCAGCCCCCGCTGCAGCAAAGCGATGCAAAAATGCTTTTTTGCCTTCTTCTTCGGTGCAAACAAAGAAGTCACCGTCAGCCTGGGTAAAGTAATGCTGTAGATAATTCTGTGCTTCTGCTACCCCTGGGCCTGACATTTTGAGCATAAGATGATGTTCGAAGCGTTCGCGGTACTCTTTTAGGCTTATTGGCAAATGGTTGGGGGATAAACCACTTATTTTCTGCATCATGCGGTCGACAAGATTACGGGGCAGAAATGGCACTTTATTCAGATAGGTATCCATACGCCCTTTCAGGGTAAAGAAACGAGGCATCTGTTCGGTGCCAAACTTATCTATCATCATAAATGTATCTTTGCCATAACGCTCAGCAACATCAAAAATGTCGCGGTGCATATACTCACCCGCTACTGGCAGGTTTTCAAATTTACTGAGTATATGGCGCCGCAATTCGGTGAACACCGCCGTATTGTTGGTGCCGATATAGAACACCTGTTCAATACCCTCTTTGGCGAAAGTATCTAAGCGCACAGCAAATACCGCCAGTTTGCCAGCACAACCAGAGGCGCCATATAAACGGCGTTTGTCTGCATTAAAACGAGAAGGCGTATCTGCATCAACATCACGTACCCGACTAACATATTCATTGTCTGACGCTCTTAGCGTGCCATACTCTATATCTTCTGGTTGGTAATTCTGTTGTTCTAATCGAGTAAGGATTTCTTCCGGCGTATTGCCTAGTTTAATCCCTAACTCATTGACTAACTGCAGTTGACCATCAGCGCCTAACTTGGCGTACAACGCCATTTCAGTATAGGCTGGGCCACGTTTTACTAACGAACCTCCTGAACTGTTACAGATACCACCCACCACCGAAGCACCGATGCATGAAGATCCGATCACAGAATGAGGTTCGCGATCGTAAGGCTTGAGTTTTTTTTCCAACCCGGCAAGTGTACTTCCAGGGAAGCAGACAACCTGCTTACCATGATCCAATAGATGCAGATGGTCGAGCCGCAGCGTATTAATAACCACCACTTCACGATCATAATCATCGCCAAACGGTGTTGAGCCGCCAGTCAGGCCGGTATTTGCTGCCTGCATAATCACAACTGTATCGGCAGCAACACATAATTGTAAAATCTGCCAGAGTTGCAACAAACCGCTGGGAAATACCACTGCCAGAGCTTTGCCCTCGCCGGTGCGGAATCCTCTGCGATAACGAGCGGTACTGTTTTCACTGGTGAGCAGTTGAGAACTACCGACAATATTTTTTAGCTGATTGATAAACTCCTGATTTGTGTATGACATCATGTCACTCCTCTTCCTGTTCATAGAAATTTAAGTGTTTGTTGCATTAATGTAAGCAAGCCAGTCTAAGTTACGTTGTCTGACAACAAACAACAAATGGTAAAAATTATTAATGAGTCGTAGCGTCATGCAAATTACTCAGTGGTGAGGTGTTCGGCGTTGGAGCATTAATTTTGGTTTGATGATAAATATACCCAAAATCATGCGAATTGATTGTAGGCGGTAAGCGATATCATCCCCAGCATAATGCCATCGAAACCATCAAGGTTGTTACCGACAGTAAACAGGGAAATCTCCATACCGATGGCAACATCCAGCGTGGTTTTATACCCGTCGCCAATGAAGCTGCAGCGGTGTTGACTACACTCGTTCACCCGAATCACTTACCCATGTAAGATCATCGGGATTCTCTCGTTTGCCTCCTACCTGCAACTTCATTGAACTTGGATATAGACACATCAATTCCCACACAGAGTGGATTTGGCAGACTCATTATTACCCCATTGCTTATACGAAATGAGGTCGGACAGGACAACTGTTCAGGGTTCAAATGCGTTGCTCAATTGATCAGCTATCAGTCGGGGAACGGGCTTTAAACCCAAGGAGCAAACAAACACATAAACTGTGCCAAAACTAGGGGCTGTTGATCTTTCGTGGTGGATTATTAGGCGGCATGAAGGACTGGTATAATTAACCTGAGATCTGGTTAAGCCGTCATCAGCACCATCATTTCGGGATGGCTCAACTTGATTGATGGCTTATCTTCTTTGAAACAGTACGCGACCAGTCCGCATACCATATTCAGCATAAAACCATGCAAACTCCTGTGTCGTGTATGCTCTATTTGTGAGATGTTTTTTAGTTGGTCATTGATAGTCTCAATGATAAAGCGCTTTGATAACATTGCCTTATCCCACGCGGATTGCGCTTTCGCTTTCATATTGTTACGTACACCCGTGATAAAATTTACACCTTCAGAAGCTAATTCTGCCGCCAAAGCCTGGCTAATATAGCCCTTGTCTCCATACAATTGGCCCGTTAAGCCTTCCGCCAATTCCTTCACAGGGACCCGGTCGTCAACGTTGGCTGTGGTCAGCTTGGCGGCCACCATTTCACCTAAGTAGTTGACAATAATGTGTAATTTGAAACCGTAAAACCAACCCATCGTCCCTTTTCCCCGTTTGGCTACTCCATCGAAGACCTTATTGCGTGGGATACGAATGTTGTGACAAACCTTGATGCTGGTCGAGTCGATAAATTCAATCCCCGTCGGTTGTCCTTTAATCGATGTAAAATAGCTACATAAGGGCACCATGACCGATGACATGACGCCTAAAAAGCGGGTGTAACTGAGGAGTTCCGGAAAATCCTGACGGTGGTACATTCAAATGATCCCCAGATAAAAACTCTTGAAATTCCTGTGGTTTGACATATGAAAAGCAATAAGGATGGTCATTATCTCGCTGGGACTCATGCGGGAAGAACGCCGCCGTTTGCGACTACCGTTCTCCAGGCACTGCTGTTCCCATAATGGGATGAAGACCCTGCAAAAATCATCGACATCACAGAAGAGTTCTACTAGGGGCTGTTGATCTTTCGTGGTGGATTATTAGGCGGCATGAAGGACTGGTATAATTACTTTCGCCAAAAACTAACCACGACAGCCCAACATGCCAAGAACGATATTAACAGATGAATACTGGTCAAAGCTAATCCGCTTAATGCTGAGAACGGGTCGCGTCTATGACAAGCCAGAACATAGAAATACTTTAGAAGGGATTTTGTATCAAATGCGGGTTGGCTGCCCTTGGCGTGATGTTCCAGCCGCTTTTGGACATTGGAGTGCCATCTACCGGCGGTTTAACTTGTGGTCAAAGAAAGGCATTCTTATGCAACTCTTTGTCGAGCTTAGGCAATTGGCTGATTTAGAATGGGAATTTATAGAAGGTAGCATTGTTAAAGCCCATCAACATGCGACAGGCGCTTGCTCTGAGGGCAAAGAGTCTATAGGAAAAAGCCGTGGTGGCAACACGACGAAAATCCATATGGCTGTTGATAGTTGTGGCTTACCGATAGATTTCATTGTCACGGGCGGTGAAGTTCATGACAGTAAAGCTACTCCGGAATTACTTGATAGGTTGCCAGATGCAGAGCATGTTATTGCAGATCGGGGGTATGACAGTGAGAAAATCCGTGAGCAGGTTCGGCAGAAAAGGGGAATACCGACCATACCCCGCAAACGGAACTCAAAGATTGGGAATGGCGATATTGACTGGTGTTTGTACAAATATCGCCACCTTGTAGAGAATGCCTTTGCCAGGTTAAAGCATTACCGCTCAGTAGCCACAAGATACGATAAGTTAGCCCGAAATTACGCAAGTACAGTAGCTTTGGCTTGTTGCCTCATGTGGCTGCCAATGTGGGTTGGCTGAATGATGAACAGCAAAGATCAACAAGCCCTAATTAACTTCATATTTCCCCTGTTTTAAGATAAAAAGAGTATAGATAACCATGTGATAGATAACTATGTGACTGGTGCGTTCAAGTCCGCCTGAAGCAGACTTGAACGCTGTTTTCAGTTGCCCTGATACGGGCACAAGCCTCCTGAATGAGGCGTGTAACTATAGCCAACACCCAAGTAGTATGAAGGGTATCAATACCAGGGAATGATAATGACACTCTATAGGATTAAGCCTGCCTTTCAGGCCTTGTTACGTCCAATAATGTATTGTCTGGAAAAACATCATGTAACAGCCAACCAGGTCACACTGGCCGCGATGGTGCTCTCATTTCTGGTTGGCGGAATACTGATGCTATTTCCGCAACCTGGTCTGTTTTATCTGCTTCCGATTGTGTTATTTATCCGTATGGCGCTCAATGCACTGGATGGCATGTTAGCCCGGGAGTGCAACCAGAAAAGCCGCCTCGGGGCGATACTGAATGAAATAGGTGATGTCCTTTCTGATGTTGCCTTATATCTGCCTTTTATCTTTCTCGCAAACAGTAACGCACCGCTGGTACTGGTGATGTTATTCATCATGGTGTTAACCGAATTTTGTGGAATTCTGGTACAAACCATTAACGGGACACGTAACTATGCTGGGCCACTGGGTAAAAGTGACCGGGCGTTGATGTTTGGTTCCTGGGGTTTGGTGCTGGCTATCTGGCCGCAACTGGTTAGCTGGAACAATCTGGTGTGGGGCATAGCAACGTTATTACTGGTCTGGACGGTCATCAATCGCTGCCGTAGCGCCTTGGTAGAGGAGCCGCAATAATGTTGCTGGAAAAATCCCTGGCCGTTATTTTTGCCCTGTTACTGATCGCTACCCTCATTAATGGGCTGTTGGTCTGGTTGCGCCCAGAGAAAAACTGGCGTGAATTAACGCTGCGCATCCGTACCTGGTGGGTCATTATCATCTTGTTTTCCCTGGCGATGATCAGCCCCCACTGGCTGGCATTGACTTTTTTCGCGCTGGTCAGTTTTATAGCGTTGAAGGAATATTTGACCCTGATTCCCTCCCGATATTCTGACCGGATGCCCATATTGTGGATGTTTATCGCCATTCCCATCAACTATTGGCTGATTGGCGCTAACTGGTATGGCATGTTCATTGTGTTTATTCCGGTCTATGTCTTTTTATTCCTTCCCGCTCGCATGGTGATTTCTGGCGATACGCATAGCTTTCTAAGCAGTGTGTCGCAGTTACACTGGGGCCTGATGACTACGGTCTTTGCCTTCAGTCATGTGGCCTTTTTGCTGGTTCTCCCTGCCAATGGCCAGCAAACAGGGGCCCTTTTGGTGCTATTTCTGGTCGGTCTGACAGAATTTAACGACATTACACAGTATCTGTGGGGCAAATCTCTGGGGCGGATTAAAGTCACGCCGAAAGTCAGCCCAAATAAAACCCTGGCTGGCTTGCTCGGTGGCATCGCCAGCACCACGTTGGCGGCGGTATTGCTTGGCCCGCTACTCACCCCATTAAGCTGGAATATGGCGCTGCTGGCCGGGTTGATTATTGGTGTGACGGGGTTCTGCGGTGATATTGTGATGTCAGCAATCAAACGCGATATCGGTGTAAAAGATAGCGGAACACTGCTCCCTGGCCATGGCGGTATTCTTGACCGCTTGGACTCCCTGATCTTCACCGCCCCGGTTTTCTTCCACTTTATTCGTTACTTCTATTACTGACATTATGGTGAAAAAACTTCTCAAAACACTATTTTCACTCTGTATCGTCTGGCCGGTAATTTGGTTATGGCTTGGGCTACGAGTAAAACACCCACAACGACTGCCCAAACAAGGGCCGGCGATTATCGTGGCAAATCATAACAGCCATATGGATGCGTTTACGCTGTTATCACTGTTCTCAATTCATCAACAACACAATGTCCACCCGGTGGCCGCTGCAGACTATTTTCTGCGTAACCGCTGGTTGGCGTGGTTTACGCTTAATATTCTCAATATTATCCCGGTCTCGCGCCAAGGAGGGGAAACCAATCCACTGGCACTTTGTGAACAAGCATTACGCGACAATAAGATTCTGATCTTGTTTCCTGAAGGTAGCCGTGGTGAACCAGGAAAATTGGCACCACTAAAATCAGGGCTGTGGCATCTTAGCCAAAGTCTGCCGGAGGTACCGATTATCCCCATCTGGCTGAAAGGGACAGAACAGGTTATGGCAAAAGGCAACCGCATTCCTTTGCCGTTGTTTATTGATGTCAATGTAGGTGAGCCACTGTACTCTCACCCGGATAAGAGCCAGTTTAAGGAAGCGCTATTACAGCGTTTATTACAACTCCGGCAGGAGACTCAAGGAAATGAATCCCATGATTAATACCCGTACGCCAGACGAAAAGTGTTTTCTGACCAGCGACCAGACTGAACTGTTTTATCGCCACTGGCCAGCGCAGGAAAACGGCGAAATAAATAAAATCATCGTTTTGTTCCATCGCGGCCATGAGCACTCTGGGCGTATGCAACACATTGTTGATGAATTAGCTATGCCGGATAGCGCATTCTATGCTTGGGATGCACGGGGACATGGGCGTTCGCCAGGTCAACGCGGTTACAGCCCATCGCTGACCCGCTCAGTACAGGATATGGATGAATTTGTTCGCTTTGTTGCTACCGAAAATAATGTGCCCCTGGAGAATATTACCGTGGTAGCACAAAGCGTTGGGGCGGTACTGGCTGCGACCTGGGTACACGACTATGCGCCAGCCATTCGCGGCTTGGTGCTGGCATCACCCGCGTTTAAGGTTAAGTTGTATGTACCGTTTGCACGTAGCGGGCTGGCACTTTTGCACCGTTTGCGCGGGTTGTTTTTCGTCAACTCTTACGTCAAAGGCAAATACCTGACACACGACCCCGAGCGGGTAGCCAGCTTTGATCATGATCCTTTAGTTACCCGGCCAATCGCCGTCAATATATTGCTTGATCTCTACCGTACTGCGGAACGCGTAGTACGCGACGCCGCTGCAATTACCCTACCAGTACAGTTACTGATTTCCGGCAATGACCATGTTGTCCACCGCAAGCCGCAATTGGATTTCTACCAGGGGTTACGCAGCCAATTAAAAGAATTGCACATCCTCCCTGGTTTTTATCATGACACGCTCGGTGAGCGGGATCGCCACATCGCATTCGACAAAATGCGCAGTTTTATCGACACCCTGTACGCCTTGCCACCGCAACGCTTCGATTACAGTAATGAAGACCGCTGGAGCCCAAGTGCTGATACTTGGCGAATGCTCAGTGGCGGCCCGGTTCCCTATTCTCTCGATGATGTGGCTTATCGCGCAATGCGTTATGGCATGAAAATGCTGGGTACCCAGTCAACTGGCGTGAAGTTAGGGTTTGAGACTGGTTTTGATTCCGGTAGCACCCTGGATTATGTCTATCGTAACCAACCACAAGGAAGTAACTGGCTAGGTCGGCAAATCGATAAGAACTACCTCAATAGCATTGGTTGGCAAGGGATCCGTCAGCGTAAACTTCATCTGCAGCAACTTATCCAACAAGCAGTAGCGCAGTTGGCCACACAAGGGACGCCAGTGCGTGTAGTGGATGTTGCCGCCGGGCATGGTCGCTATGTGTTGGATGCGTTGGCGAGTGAACCCCTCGTCAGTCATATTCTCCTGCGTGATTACAGTGAACTGAATGTCGAGAAAGGACAGGAAATGATCGCTTCACGCGGCATGGAAGATAAGGCCCATTTTGAACGTGGTGACGCTTTTAACCGCGATGAACTGGCTGCATTAACGCCACGCCCAACGCTGGGTATCGTTTCTGGGCTTTACGAGCTATTTCCTGAAAATACACTGGTACGTAATTCGTTAGCTGGGTTGGCAGAGGCCATTGAACCCGGGGGGATATTGATCTACACCGGGCAACCGTGGCATCCGCAGTTAAAAACCATCGCCTGGTCCCTCACCAGCCATAAAGATGGTAAGGCGTGGGTAATGCGTGTACGTACCCAAGGGGAAATGGATGCCTTGGTGCAAGAAGCCGGTTTTGATAAATGTGCCCAGTTAATTGATCAGTGGGGGATTTTTACTGTTTCACTGGCGGTGCGTCGCTAAGCATGAGCAGTTCTGTAACTCGCCGTACTATTATTATTCACGGGATAGGCTGGCTGCTGTTGCTGGCCCCCCTTTTTTTCCTCACCTATGGTCAGGTAAACCAGTTTACCGCTGGCAGGGGTGATGTGGGCAGCCTGGTGTTTGACTGGGAGAAGCATATTCCCTTTATTCCGCTGACCATAATTCCCTATTGGAGCCTTGATATATTCTACGGGTTGTCGCTATTTATCTGTACAACACTCAGTGAACAGCGACGCTTGGTCTACCGGTTAGCATTAGCCCCTCTGGTGGCCTGTATCGGTTTTTTACTCTTTCCGCTGAAATTTTCCTTCACCAGACCGCCAATTTCTGGTGCTGCCGGTTGGTTGTTCGAACAATTGGAGCAATTTGATTTACCCTATAATCAATCACCTTCTCTGCATATTATTTTTTGCTGGTTACTCTGGCGCCACTTCAGCCGCCACCTTGGCGGCCACGGGCACCGGATTTTTACCGCATGGTTTCTGCTTATCGCACTCTCCGTTGTGACGACTTGGCAGCACCATTTCATCGACGTTATCACTGGGTTGATCGCGGGTATGGTGATTGACTGGCTGGTACCAGAACAGGGGCAATGGCGTTGGCAGCGCCCAGATAGCCGCCGCTGGAAATTAACCAGACGCTATTTGTTCGGTTCACTCATAGCCATAGCAGCAAGTTTTTATCTGCCGTGGCTGTGGTGGCCAGCCATAGCGTTGATGATTGTCACGCTGGGATATGCCGGGTTTGGCGTCACCGTGTTGCAAAAAAATGAACAAGGAAAACTCACCCCTGCCGCCTACTGGTTACTGATGCCCTGGCGGTTGGGGATGTTTATTTCTCTACGCTATTACACCCGCCGTTTGCCTGCGGTTAGCCCGCTCACGGATGAGGTGTTCCTGGGCTCTTACCCCCGTAACCAGCCATTACAACGGGCAGTGTTGGATGTTACCAGTGAGTTTCCCCGAGCGCGCAACATAACCGGAGTCGCCTATTATTGTGTACCGATGTTGGATTTGGTCAACCCGCAAGCGAGCCAACTCCGTGAGGCGGTTCTCATGCTGGAACAGTTGCAGCGTACACAAGGTAGCGTGCTTATCCATTGTGCATTAGGCTTGTCACGCAGTGCTTTAGTGGCAGCCGCCTGGCTACTCTATAAACAACCGTCACTCACGGTAATGGAAGCCGTCGCCTATATTCGGCAGAAGCGGCCGCAGGTAGTCTTAAACGCTCAACATCTGGAGCTGTTAGAACAATGGCGAATGAACATCAGGAAATAACAGCAACCGAACAACTAACCACCGTGTTGCTTGAACGAACTCTGCTGAGCTGGCGTTTTTTGCTGTTGATGGTGGTACCACCATTACTATGGGTTATTTTTGCTGCATCACCCGGATTGATGCGGGCAGGGGTGTCGTTGCTGAGTGGTGTATGTATTTATGGCTGCTGGCGCCTATGGTTGGATGTCGGTTATTTAACACAGTTCAACGAGGCGCAGAATCAACAAGCCGGGAAAGCGCTGGCATTGATTTGGCAACGGCAACGGTTAACCCAACTGACATTCCCGCAACGTCAACATGGTGCGTTATGCCAACTCAAGCGCACCATGTTAATCACGGCGTTATTGTGGGTTCTCTGGTTGTTCGCTTTGATTCTCTACTGAACGTTGGCTAAGTAGTGAACCCTGTAAGCATTGCTGGGTGAATCTATTAACCATAGGCAACAACAGACAACTACAGGCCTTAAATAATCGGCTGTTGCCTAACGTTTCTCTGTGATAACAAAGATTAATTTTTACCCGGTGCTTTTATAAAAAATTTTCACCCGCTATTCTGTTAATCATTACTCATTTAGACAAGCCAAAGGTATTCCTATGTCTTTTCGTCTCACGACCCAAAAGGTGCTGTTTGCGAGTTCGCTGATTATGTCAGGTTATGTACTCACCGCCAACGCAGAAGATCCGGCAACCACAGTACAAACACCTCCCTCAGTACCATCAGCAACGCTGCCAGCATCGACAGACGGAGCTCCCTCTGCACAAACAACAAACAACACTAAAGCAGCAGAGGCAGAACCCGCAGCCACCCCCACGTCAACAGGCCCAAGCCTAACTGAACAGCCTAAAATGTCGAATGAAAAAGAGACAGATGAAAAAGAGACAAAACAAGAGGTAAAAGAGAACCTGGCGACTTCAACTAATGTGAATGCGGCGACACCAGAAAGTACGACCACGCCAGAAAATATCACTACGCCGAAAAATATAACTTCACCAGAAAATATAACTACGCCACAACAAAAAGAGACAGTGGCTGTTCCAACCGAAACAACAGCAACCGAAACAACGACAGCAGAAACAACAGAAGACACCAAAACACCCGATGTAGCGCCTGCGGCAAAGCCATCACCCGCCTTTCCATCCATAACTGAGCAACCAAAAGAGTTGGATAAAAAAGAGATACAAGCGGGTGAAGCCGCTGCAACTAGCGCGAGTTCGGCAACAGCAGAAAGTACATCCGTGTCTGAGAATATTGCGACAGCAGAAAAAAAAGAGGCCGTGACGACTACGCCAACAGTAGCAAAAGAATTTAAATTAGATAGCGAAGAGCAAAAACGTGCTTATGCCAGTGGTATCGCATTAGGGCACTATATTGAAGCGCAAATTGCTCAACAAAAAGAACTCCATATAACGCTTGATAAAAATATAATGTTAGCGGGTGTCGCTGATGCCTTCAACAATCAGGAAAAAATGAGTGAGAAAGAAGTACGCGACACGTTACTCATTCTTGACGAGCAGATAAACGTCTTAGCAGAAGATAAAAATAATAAAAGAATTGCTGCAGATAAAACCTGGATGGAGCAATTTGCACAGCGTGAAGGGGTCAAGAAAAACAAACAAGGGTTGCTTTACTTGATAATCAATAAAGGGAGCGGTCCAGCACTGCAAAGTACCGATGTTGTTGAGTTAAGTTTTAAAGGTACCTTGATTGATGGCACTGTGGTTGATGGCCCTAAAGTTGATAACTCGTACCAAGTATTTAAAGTAGATAATATACCGCCACTGCTGCGTGATAGCGTGAAACTTATTCGTAAAGGGGGAGAGATTCAGGTCGCGATCCCACCTTCAGCGATAAAAGTTCCGGATGGATCTAAAAAACCTGAGTTTGTGGTTATCTACACTATTTCTGTTATTGATGTAAATAAACCGCAATAGCGATTTATCCCCCAGCAGTTATTCGAACTGCTGGGGTTAGTGATTACCAGATTCTGCGCGATCCCTACGTTTTAATCTTCAAGTTCACGCAACTGTTATTCAAATTGGAGCACGATCGATCTGCGTCAAAGCTTGGTTAATGGCAAATATCTTTCCATTAACCTGGGGAATACCAAAATTGCGAAGCCGCTCGCTATGCATCGCCAGATAGGCCTCAGCACTGGAAATATTGGCGAACAAGTAGATGCCACCCGCTTCTTGGGTGGCCTGGTTTTCAGTCCAGATCTTCCAAATCAACCCCGGTTCTTCGGCAATAGAGTGGGCTAACCCCTCCATCGCTTGCGCCATTTCCTGCCCCCAAGGGCCATGGTAGGGAAAATCAACTTGCAGTATGTAGCTCATAAAAAACTCCTTTTTCATTGCATTATCAGTGAAGAATAATGCGTTCTGATAAACATCACTTGAGCTTAATCATAAAAAAATCCGGTTTGCCTTTGGGGCATAACCGGATTTATTCAGTTCACAACTTTATGGTCATCCTGCAACTAAAATGATTACTCAACAGTAACCGATTTCGCCAGGTTGCGCGGCTGATCCACATCTGTACCTTTAATCAATGCCACATGATAGGACAACAGTTGTAGCGGAACCGTGTAGAAGATTGGCGCGACAATTTCTTCAACATGAGGCAATGGGATAATGGTCATGCCTTCACTACTGACAAAACCGGCATCCTGATCGGCGAACACATAAAGCTGACCGCCACGCGCACGGACCTCTTCAATGTTGGATTTGAGTTTTTCCAGCAATTCATTGTTTGGCGCCACCACAATCACAGGCATATCCGCATCGATCAACGCTAATGGACCGTGCTTCAGTTCACCGGCAGCATAGGCTTCCGCATGAATATAGGAGATCTCTTTCAGCTTAAGCGCACCCTCCATGGCGATCGGGTATTGATCACCACGGCCTAAAAACAGGGCGTGATTTTTGTCAGAGAAACCTTCTGCCAATGCCTCAATTTTTTTGTCCAGCGACAGCATCTGTTCTATACGCGCAGGCAACGCTTGCAAACCATGCACAATCTCATGCTCTACGCTCTCTGGCATCCCCTTCAGATGGCCAATACGCGCCACCAGCATCAACAACACCGCAAGCTGGGTGGTAAAGGCTTTGGTGGATGCCACACCGATTTCAACGCCTGCTTTCGTCATCAGCGCCAGATCGGATTCACGAACCAGAGAAGAACCTGCCACATTACACACCGCCAAAGAACCCAGATATCCCAGTTCTTTAGACAGGCGTAGAGCCGCCAATGTATCAGCGGTTTCACCGGATTGGGACAGGGTAATCAGTAAGCTACCTGGGCGCACCGCAGATTTGCGGTAGCGGAATTCGGAGGCGATCTCTACATCGCAAGAGACACCGGCCAGCGACTCGAACCAATAACGCGCTACCATACCCGAATGATAAGAAGTGCCACAGGCAATAATCTGTACATGCTGTACTTTTGCCAGCAATTCATCACTCTTTGGCCCTAATTCACTCAGATTGATCTGCCCATGGCTAAAACGCCCTTCCAGGGTGTTTTTCAATGCCATTGGCTGCTCAAAAATCTCTTTCTGCATGTAATGACGATATATGCCTTTGTCACCGGCATCGTATTGCACCTGAGATTCAATCTCCGGGCGCTTAATTTCATCACCTTGTTTATCAAAAATAGTGACAGTACGGCGAGTCACAGCCACTACATCTCCCTCTTCCAGGAAGATAAAACGGCGGGTTACCGGTAGCAATGCCAGTTGGTCGGAAGCAATAAAGTTCTCGCCAACACCAAGGCCAATGACCAATGGGCTACCAGAACGGGCAGCAATCAACTCGCTGGGGTCACGGCTATCCATCACCACCATGCCATAAGCACCACGCAACTGTGGGATCACCCGCTGAACCACTTCACATAGTGTCCCACCCAGTTTCTGCTCCCAATGAACCAAGTGAGTAATCACTTCAGTATCGGTTTCAGAGCTGAAATGGTAACCACGCTCAATCAATAATTCACGCAACGGTTCGTGGTTTTCAATAATGCCGTTATGCACTACGGTGATGTAATCTGATACATGAGGATGCGCATTCGCTTCTGATGGTTCACCGTGGGTAGCCCAACGGGTGTGAGCAATACCGGTTCCCCCATGCAGAGGATGTTGGTTTGCTGCTTCCGCCAGTTTTTGTACTTTGCCGACACGACGCAAACGGCTGACATGACCTTCGCTATCCACTACCGCCAAGCCAGCAGAGTCATATCCACGGTATTCCAAACGACGTAAACCTTCTAACAGAATTTCTGCTATATCGCGCTGCGCTACTGCACCTACAATTCCACACATATTTTGTATTCCTGATTAAGTGCCTTTCAGGGCACTTGCGATGCCTTGACCTGATTTTGCCGGTTTTTTACCGTGCGCCCCGAGCCTGTAGATGGTGGGGTTATTATGTTTTGTACTGACCTCTGTAGAAGAGCCCAATACAAAACACACTGGTTAATCGGTACTGATTTATCCACTCAGTCACACTCGCCTGAATGCTAACAATATAAGGTTGGCATTCAGGCGCGAGGTAGCCAGAAAAATAATGGTAAATTACTTTTTCTTCACCGGGCGTTGCCACCCTTGAATATGCACCTGTTTGACACGGCTGAGGACCAGTTCATCATCGGCGATATCACGAGTAACCGTAGTACCTGCAGCAATAGTGGCTCTTTTACCCACACAAACCGGCGCAACCAGTTGAGTATCCGACCCGACAAAAACACCATCACCAATGATAGTTTTATGCTTGTTAGCCCCGTCGTAATTACAGGTAATCGTTCCGGCGCCAATATTCACATCATCACCGATTTCGGCATCGCCCAAATAGCTCAAATGACCCGCTTTAGAACCTTTACCCAAGCGTGCTTTTTTTATTTCCACAAAGTTGCCAACATGAGCACCTTCAGCCAATTGTGCACCTGGGCGCAGTCGAGCAAATGGGCCAACCGTGCAAGCCGCTTTAAGCTCAGCATCTTCCAACACACTGTAAGGGCTGATTTCACAATCATCATCGATAACACAGTTTTTCAGCACACAACCACTACCAATTTTTACCCGATTACCCAGTTTGACCTTACCTTCAATAATCACATTGGTATCAATGGTAATATCACGGCCATGCTCCAACTCACCACGCAGATCAAAACGCGCGGGATCCAACAGCATTACACCCGCCAGCAACAGTTTTTCCGCTTGCTCAGCTTGATAGACACGTTCCAATTGTGACAATTGCAAACGGTTATTCACCCCTTCTACTTCACTCAGGCGGGCAGGGTGCACCGCTTCAATTTTGTTGCCCTCAGCATGCGCCAAAGCGATGATATCGGTGATATAGAACTCACCCTGAGCATTGTTGTTATTCAACATACCCAACCAGCGCTTAAGATCACCACCGCTAGCCACCAGAATCCCGGTGTTAATTTCATTAATCTGACGTTGTTGTTCGCTGGCATCTTTATGTTCAACAATACCAACGACTTCACCATTTTCACGCATGATACGGCCATATCCGCTAGGATCCTCAAGCTTCACGGTCAGCAATCCAATCCCCCCTTGAGGTTTGGCTGCCAACAGGCGCGTCAAGGTTTCCACTGCAATCAGCGGTACATCGCCATACAACATCAACACATCTTCATCATCAGCAAAATGCGGTGCCGCTTGCTGCATGGCATGGCCAGTTCCTAACTGTTCTGCTTGTAACACCCAATTTAGTGCATCGTTTTTTAAGGTGCTTTTCAGCAATTCACCACCGTGGCCATAAACCAGATGGACGTTTTTTGCGCCCAACTTCATGGCAGCATCAATAACATGCTGCACCATAGGTTTACCCGCCAACGGATGTAATACTTTGGGAAGGTCAGAATACATGCGTGTTCCTTTGCCTGCGGCAAGGATAACCACGCTCATTGCGCTGTTAGACATAAGTAACCTGATAACTCCATTTCGATGGACAAAAGTAAAACCGTTTACTGGCGGAATTACTACATATTTCTCTACAAAAATCTGAACGCTGTCAGAAGGCCTCTGACCTGACGCTAATTAAACCAAACCTATTTTACAACGAAAAAACTGTCGGCGATCAGAGACGTTTTTATTCCTCTGTAAGTAGCGATAGATAGCAATATCAGCCTGATTGAGCCGCTTATTTTAATACAAAAAAAAAGCGACCATAAAGGCCGCTTTCTGATTTCTGGATGTGGTGTACACCATTACATCGCTTTTCTGGTGAGCTCGATAACACGCAATTTTGCAATCGCTTTCGCCAGTTCAGCGGAGGCCTGAGCATAGTCGACATCACCATGAGAAGTACGGATGTGCTCTTCAGCTCTGCGCTTAGCTTCCAGCGCTCTCGCTTCGTCAAGATCCGATCCACGGATGGCTGTGTCTACCAGCACGGTGACCATACTTGGCTGTACCTCAAGGATACCGCCAGATAAGTAGATAAACTCTTCTTCACCGAACTGTTTAACAATACGCACCATACCAGGCTTGATGGCAGTCAGCAGCGGCGCATGACCAGGGTAAATCCCCAGCTCACCTTCGCTACCAGTCACCTGGATTTTCTGTACCAGCCCGGAAAACATCTCTCTTTCCGCACTGACCACATCCAGATGGTAAGTCATAGCCATATCAACCTCCTCTCAAGGCATTACAGTTTCTTGGCTTTTTCCACTGCTTCTTCAATGGTGCCAACCATGTAGAACGCCTGCTCCGGCAGGTGGTCGTAGTCACCAGCCATAATGCCTTTGAAACCACGAATGGTATCTTTCAGCGATACGAACTTGCCCGGTGAACCGGTGAAGACTTCTGCCACGAAGAACGGCTGAGAAAGGAAACGTTGGATTTTACGCGCACGGGATACCACCAGCTTGTCATCTTCTGACAGCTCGTCCATCCCCAGAATGGCGATAATATCTTTCAGTTCCTGATAGCGTTGCAATATAGACTGCACGCCACGCGCAACATCGTAATGCTCTTGGCCTACTACCAAAGGATCAAGCTGACGGCTGGTAGAATCCAGCGGATCAACAGCCGGGTAGATACCCAGAGAAGCAATGTTACGGCTCAGTACCACAGTCGCATCCAAGTGAGCAAACGTGGTGGCTGGTGATGGGTCAGTCAAGTCATCCGCAGGAACGTAAACCGCCTGTACGGAAGTGATAGAACCGGTCTTGGTAGAGGTGATACGTTCTTGCAGAACACCCATCTCTTCCGCCAGTGTTGGCTGATAACCTACCGCCGATGGCATACGGCCCAGAAGTGCAGACACTTCGGTACCGGCCAGGGTATAACGATAAATGTTATCGACGAACAGCAGTACGTCACGGCCTTCATCACGGAACTTCTCCGCCATGGTCAACCCGGTCAGCGCAACGCGCAGACGGTTACCTGGTGGCTCGTTCATCTGGCCGTAAACCAGAGAAACTTTATCCAGTACGTTGGAGTCGGTCATTTCGTGGTAGAAGTCGTTACCCTCACGAGTACGTTCACCCACGCCCGCAAACACCGAATAACCAGAGTGTTCGATGGCGATGTTACGAATCAGCTCCATCATGTTTACGGTTTTACCCACACCCGCACCACCGAACAGACCTACTTTCCCGCCTTTAGCAAATGGGCAGATCAGGTCCATAACCTTGATACCGGTTTCCAGCAGTTCCTGAGAGTTGGACAACTCTTCGTAGCTAGGTGCCGGGCGATGGATAGCCCAACGCTCTTCTTCACCAATGTCACCCTTCATATCGATAGGCTGACCTAACACGTTCATGATACGGCCCAAAGTAGCTTTACCTACCGGGACTTCAATCGGGTGTTGCAGGTCAGTGACCTGAAGGCCACGGCGTAAACCATCAGAGGTTCCCATGGCGATACAACGGACGACACCACCACCCAATTGTTGTTGAACTTCCAGCACCAGTTTCTCGGTACCGTTTTCAACCTCAAGAGCATCGTACACTTTTGGTACGGCATCCTGAGGGAATTCGACGTCCACTACGGCGCCGATTACCTGGATAATCTTTCCAGTAGCCATCTTGAATCCTCTACGTAATTCGTAAACCTGGTTAAACCGCGGAGGCTCCCGAAACGATTTCGGTGAGTTCCTGAGTGATGCTGGCCTGACGCGCCTTGTTGTATACCAACTGCAGCTCTTTGATCAGGCTACCGCCGTTATCCGTTGCGGCTTTCATTGCAACCATTCGGGCGGCCTGCTCACTGGCCAGGTTTTCCACGACACCCTGATAAACCTGTGATTCCACATAGCGGCGCAGCAACGTATCAAGCAGCACCTTAGGATCGGGTTCATACAGGTAATCCCAGGATTTCCGCTTCAACTCATCGTCTTCGCAAGGCGGTAACGGGAGTAGTTGAACAATTTGAGGTTCCTGAGACATCGTATTAACAAATTTGTTGCTGACAATATACAGCTTGTCTAAACGACCTTCGTCGTAGGCTTGCAGCATCACTTTCACTGGACCGATCAAATCTGACAATGTCGGGTTATCCCCCATGCCAGTGACCTGGGCAACCACCTTACCGCCCACAGAACCGAAGAAAGAAGTGGCTTTGGAGCCAACTAACGCCAAATCAGCTTCGACGCCTTTTTCAGACCAGCCTTTCATTTCTGTCAGCAGCTTCTTGAACAGGTTAATATTCAAGCCGCCGCACAAACCACGGTCAGTTGACACCACCAGATACCCTACGCGCTTAACATCACGCTCATCCAGGTACGGGTGTTTATATTCCAGATTCCCTAACGCCAGGTGACCAATCACCGCACGCATGGTCTCTGCATAAGGACGGCTGGCCGCCATGCGATCCTGCGATTTACGCATTTTGGAGGCGGCGACCATCTCCATCGCTTTGGTGATCTTCTGCGTGTTTTGCACGCTGCCGATCTTACTACGTATCTCTTTTGCGCCGGCCATCTCTGATTCTCCTCATTGCCAGCAACCTGCCATCATTCAACGACAGGTTGCTACGCGTTACCAGGACTGGGTTGCTTTAAAGGTATCGAGGATGCCTTTCAGCTTTCCTTCGATTTCGTCGTTATAAGCACCAGTTTGGTTGATGTGGTTCAGTAGTTCGGCATGCTCACGATCAGCATAAGCAACCAGAGCCTCTTCGAAGCTCACAACTTTCGCGACTTCAACATCGTTCAGGTAGCCACGCTCGGCAGCAAACAACACCAGAGACTGCTGGGCAACAGACATTGGCGCATACTGTTTCTGCTTCAGCAACTCAGTAACTTTCTGGCCATGGCTGAGTTGTTTGCGTGTTGCGTCGTCCAGATCGGAAGCAAACTGAGAGAACGCAGCCAGTTCACGATACTGTGCCAGTGCGGTACGAATACCACCGGACAGTTTTTTAATGATCTTGGTCTGTGCTGCACCACCCACACGGGATACTGAGATCCCCGGGTTAACTGCCGGACGAATACCGGAGTTAAACAGGTTGGATTCCAGGAAGATCTGACCATCGGTAATCGAAATTACGTTAGTCGGAACGAATGCAGAAACGTCACCCGCCTGAGTTTCAATAATAGGCAGCGCAGTCAGTGAACCGGTTTTCCCTTTAACTTCACCTTTGGTGAAAGCTTCAACGTATTCCGCATTAACACGAGCTGCACGCTCCAACAAACGGGAGTGGAGGTAGAAAACATCACCAGGGTATGCTTCACGACCAGGTGGACGACGAAGCAACAAGGAAATCTGGCGGTAAGCAACAGCTTGTTTAGACAAATCATCATAAACAATCAGTGCATCTTCACCACGGTCACGGAAATACTCACCCATTGCACAACCGGCATACGGCGCCAAATATTGCAATGCGGCTGATTCAGATGCCGTAGCAACCACCACAATGGTGTTAGCCAGTGCACCGTGCTCTTCCAGTTTGCGTACCACGTTAGAAATGGTAGATGCTTTCTGACCAATCGCCACGTAAACACATTTGATACCAGAATCGCGCTGGTTGATGATGGCATCAATAGCCAGTGCAGTTTTACCGGTTTGACGGTCACCGATCACCAACTCACGCTGACCGCGACCAATTGGAATCATGGCATCGACTGATTTATAACCAGTCTGTACCGGCTGATCAACCGACTGACGTTCGATAACGCCAGGGGCAATGGTTTCAACGGGAGAGAAGCCATCATTATCAACCGGGCCTTTACCATCAATAGGTTCGCCCAGGGTGTTAACTACACGCCCCAGCAAACCACGACCTACTGGCACTTCCAGGATACGACCGGTACATTTTACTTTCATGCCTTCGGCCAGATCCGTGTATGGCCCCATGACCACCGCACCCACAGAGTCGCGCTCCAGGTTCAATGCAATGGCATAACGGTTACCCGGCAGTGCGATCATTTCGCCCTGCATAACTTCGGCCAAACCGTGTACACGGATGATCCCGTCACTGACGGAAACGATAGTACCTTCATTGTGAGCTTCGCTCACTACATTAAACTGAGCAATGCGCTGCTTGATCAGTTCGCTGATTTCGGTGGAATTCAGTTGCATGCTCCAGTCCCCTTAAGACTGCAAGACGTCTGCCAGGCGTTCAAGACGACCGCGAACGCTGCCATCAATCACCATATCACCGGCACGGATAATGACACCGGCCAGTACAGACTTGTCAATTTTGCAATTCAGCTTAACTTTGCGTGATAAACGTTTTTCCATCGCAGCGGCAATCTTGGCCTGCTGTTCATCGTTCAGTGCGCTCGCAGAGAGCACGTCGACTTCGACGGTTGATTCCAGTGTGGCACGTAATGCAATAAACTGTTGCAGTACCGCAGGAAGAACCTGTAAACGCCTATTTTCGGCCATTACACGGATAAAGTTCTGGCCATGCTCATCGAACTCGTCACCACAAACCGCTATAAATGTTTTAGATAGCGTATCGGGTGCGATATCACCGGAAAGCAGTTCTGCCATCTGTTCATTACCAGTAACAGCAGCAGCAAACGTCAGCATTTTCTGCCAGCGTTCTATGCTTTGGTTCTCAACGGCAAAGTCAAAAGCTGCTTTGGCGTAGGGGCGAGCTACAGTAATAAATTCAGACATCAGCCCCTCCCTCCTTACAGTTCAGCGACCAGTTTATCAACGATGTCGCTGTTAGCAGCTTCATCCACGGAACGTTCGATTATTTTCTCGGCGCCTGCAATGGCCAACATCGCCACCTGCTTACGCAACTCTTCACGAGCGCGCTTACGTTCGGCATCGATCTCAGCCTGGGCCTGCGCCACGATTTTGTTGCGTTCCAGCTCGGCTTCCGCTTTGGCGTCGTCCACGATCTGAGCTTTGCGTTTGTTTGCCTGCTCAATGATTTTCTGGGCTTCCGCTTTGGCAGTTTTCAACTGCTCGGTCGCATGGGCTTGCGCTAAGTCCAAATCTTTTTTGCCACGCTCTGCAGAAGCGAGGCCATCAGCAATTTCTTTCTGACGCTTCTCGATGGCAGCCATAATTGGCGGCCATACATACTTCATGCAGAACCAGACAAACAGGATGAACGCGATAGCCTGGCCGAGGATTGTAGCATTAAGATTCACAGCACAATGCCTCTATAAAAGTTTAAAATGTGGTTTCTTCGCAGCGAGTGAACTCTGCTTACGCAACAGCAAACATTACGTATAGACCCAGACCCACAGCAATCATCGGGATGGCGTCAACCAAGCCCATAACGATAAAGAACTGTGTACGCAGTAAAGGGATCAAGTCAGGCTGACGTGCAGCACCTTCCAAGAATTTACCCCCCAGGATGCCGATACCGATCGCAGCACCGATTGCCGCTAAACCCATCATCACAGCGGCAGCCATGTACAGCAGATCCATATTCAGGTTTTCCATGACAGTCTCCAGTTTATTTCAGTTTATAAAAGTGCAAGTGTTTTAAGAAAATCAGTGCTCTTCAGACGCCATCGACAGATAGACAATCGTCAGAACCATGAAAATAAAGGCTTGAAGCGTAATGATCAGAATGTGGAAGATTGCCCAAGGCAAGCTCAGAACCCACTGTGACCACCACGGCAACAGACCAGCAATAAGGATGAAGATCAACTCACCCGCATACATGTTGCCAAACAGTCGCAACCCGAGAGAAACAGGCTTGGACAGCAGGCTGACACCTTCAAGGATCAGGTTGATAGGTATAAACACCGGATGGTTGAATGGCTGCATGGTCAACTCTTTAGCGAATCCACCAATACCTTTCATTTTGATGCTATAGAACAGAATCAGGATAAATACGGCCAGTGCCATCGATAAGGTGATATTGACATCTGCCGTAGGCACAACACGCAGTGCAGGAAGGCCTGCCATTGTCGCAATGTGCGGCAGAAAATCGACCGGAAGCAGATCCATCAGGTTCATCAAAAATACCCAGATAAATACTGTCAACGCTAACGGTGCAATCACCTTGCTCTTACCGTGGTACATATCCTTGACGTTGTTATCGACAAAACCGACGATCATCTCAACCGCAGTTTGCAACTTACCCGGGACACCACTGGTAGCATGTTTAGCCACTTTGCGGAAAATCGCCAAGAAAACAACCCCGAGGACAACAGAGAAAAACATCGAGTCGACATTAATCGACCAAAAACCCGTCCCGACCTGAAGATGCGTCAGGTGGTGACTGATATACTCCTGCGGAGTTAAGACTTCTGCAGACATGATGCCTCTACCCTTTGTATAGTTAATTTCGGTAACTGTTAATCACGGCAGGTGCCACTATCTGCACCACTAACACCGCTAAATAGGTCAGGGCTAACGGCATAAATGCCACTTTGAACACCCCAAGTGCCACAATCAACAAAATGATGGTGATCACGACCTTCAACCCCTCACCAATAGCAAACGACCAAGCAACCCGACCAGGTGCTGGTGTCTGCACCTGATGGCGCAAGGCAAACAGCATAAACATAGCATTGGGTAACCAGGCAGCAAGGCCTCCGGCCAATGCTGAAACACCCCATTCCAGGCTTTTCAACCCGAAACCCATGCTGATCAGAACAAAAGTCATTAACTGCAGAAACAGCAATTTGCGTGCTACTCTTCCATTGTAAAGGAACACAGACATGACGTTTGTTCTCTCCGTACCCCGAAGGGTAAACTGAGTGGCATATTCCTGTAAAACCCGCGTCATTGCCGTCTAGTTGCAACTTGCATGAACATGGGTAATGAAACAGCCTTCAATGCTATGAGTCAAGTAGCAAAAACCGTGCAAATTATACGGGCCACTCCAACGAATTCAATCAATAAGTAGCAAAAAGGTGAACAATTATTTAAATTTTCCCCTTTGAGACACATTTCAATAGAAACCGCCCTTTGCTCTATCACACTTACTGGCCTAGTTACTAGGCTATTGCATCAGTAAATGTGCTGTCTATCACAGTAAATTTTAGCGCTAATTTATAATCCAATTTAACGCCCATTGTCTTTAGCTAATCGAGCTATAAAAAAGATTACAAATCAAAGTATTGTAAGTAAACTTTTAAAAAACAATCGTAATACCATGCAAAAACATTTTACTGACATTTATAACCAGGTTAATTCAAGTTGCTGCCCACTGTTTACCATTTGAGTAACAATTACCATTTGAGTAACAATGGGGTCAGGCAAATAACATAAACACGTCGTTAAAGGTGTGACCAGATAGGTTTATCAAAAACCGCATACTATCTGACAGCAGTTACCTTCAAAAAAATTACAACTTATTGAAATTTAATAATATCAGTTCTCAAATCCACGAATTTATCATAGACACTGTCGACAGATAAGCTCTTCACATCATTATCCATTGACTCCAGAACCCGTGATGGTACTTGCCAAGGGCCCCAAAATGAGGAGTCATGACCTGCAAACAACGCAACGACCGGTTTACCTACCCCCACAGCGATATGTAATGCGCCGCCATCACTGGTGACAATTTGATCACATAAAGCCATACCTGCCATCAATTCACGAAGGTTGTTGGTTCTGTAAGGGATCAAATCTATGTCACGGCAGCCCTCTACCACTAAATCTGCTTTTTCATCATCACCAGGGTGAGTCGGATTATTACTCGAACCAGGGGACCAAAAAAGCATGATTTTACAGGGTTCACGCTCGGCTAATCGGTGAGCAAGTTCAATAAAATGGTTAACTGACCATCTCTGATTGATTTTTCTAGAACTGATCTGCAGACCATATAGCGGTATCTTGTCATTTTTAGATACTTTTTCTTCCGCTTTTTTTATCTCATCTGCTGTTACATACAGTTCTGCTTTCCCCGGGGTTTGATAACAACCGAGCGGTTTTGCCAGGAGCGATAACTCTTCTACGATATGATGACTTGTCCCTTGTACATACGGAATTTTGTCGGTGACAATATCAGGCGCATCGTCACCAATGGTAATAATTCGTTTAGCACCAGAGAGTTTTGCCCACATCACCGCCCGTTTGTTCCACTGCCCAGCAACGATAGCGGCATCATAACCAGCTCGACGGATACGATAGGTGGTCTGCAAACGATGCATAAAGGCACCCATTTTAGCCTTGAGCGATCGTTCATGGTGCGACTTGGTGTAGTAATAAATGTTGGCGACATTAGGATTACCATCGAGTACTGACATGTTATAAGAGTTAACCAACACATCAACTTGGTGATCTTTTGCTAGCATCGAGATAAGCGGGGTGGTCAAAATCAGGTCACCGATATTTTCTCGCCTGATCAGTAATATTTTCATTAATGAATCCCTTTATAAAACAAGCAGCATATCTCTTTTAAACGATGCCAATATTTATTCAATGGTTGATAGTACAACTAAATGGCGTTCCCCCGCCAACTCTGGCACCTGCAGACGGACCACAGACTCCAAAGAAACGCCCGCTGGCAATGGTGCCAGTTCATTTTCGGGATAGACTCCCTTCAATGCATAGAAACGCCCTTGGCCTGGTGTTGGCAAGTGGTGACACCAAACCAGCATATCTTGTAATGACGCAAAAGCACGGCTGATTACACCATCAAATGTCGGATCCGCAATGAACTCCTCCACACGGCTTTGTACTGGCTCGATATTTTTCAGACCCAGTTCATGCTGCACCTGGCGTAAGAAACGGACACGCTTGCCCAAGCTATCAAGCAGAGTGAAATGCGCATCAGGCCGTACAATAGCCAACGGAATACCAGGCAAACCAGGGCCAGTACCTACATCGATAAAGCGTGAACCGGTCAGATGGGAATTAACCACGATGCTATCCATGATATGGCGAACCAGCATTTGTTGTGGATCACGGACTGAAGTGAGATTGTAAGCTTTATTCCACTTGTCGAGCATATCGACATAAGCCAGTAATTGGCTTTTTTGCTGATCGGGAAGCGCAATTCCTGCCGCAGAAAGCAATGAATCCAGTTTTTTTTGCACCACTAATGTCCTCTGACAGATGCAGAACAGCAGACCAATCAGGAACTGCCTCTTAAGACAATCAATAATAATTCAGACATGCAAAGATGTCAGTGGCCGTTTCTCAGTAGAAACGAAACGACCATAGAACAGTATTAGGCACTATGCCGCAATAACCCTTGTTTTTTTAACCAGATCAATAAAATAGAGATCGCCGCCGGGGTAATGCCTGAAATACGAGAAGCCTGACCGATCGAGTTAGGTTTATGATCGTTAAGTTTGGCAATCACTTCATTCGATAAACCTGAAACCTGGCGATAATCAAGATCCAGCGGCAATACGGTATTCTCATGACGCTGGTGTTTTTCGATCTCATCTTGTTGACGGGCAATATATCCTTCGTATTTAACCTGAATTTCTACTTGTTCGGCAGCTTGTAAATCAGTGAGTGCCGGAGCGAAAACAGCCACGGAGGTTAATAGGCGATAATCGACCTCTGGGCGGCGCAAAAGCTCTTCGCCGTTAGTTTCTCGCGATAATGGCGATTTCAACAGAACATTAACCAGTTCCACATGCTCTGAATGCGGATGGACCAGGATATTACGCAAGCGCTGACGTTCTTGCTCAATGCGCTCCAACTTCTCACAGTAACGCTGCCAACGTACATCATCAACCAATCCCAATTCACGGCCTTTTTCTGTCAGGCGCAAATCTGCGTTATCTTCACGTAGCATCAGACGATACTCAGCGCGCGAGGTAAACATACGGTATGGTTCTTTGGTGCCTAATGTACTGAGATCATCCACCAGCACACCAAGATAAGCCTGATCGCGGCGTGGTGACCACCCTTCCTGTTCCGTAGCATGGAGTGCAGCATTCAAGCCAGCCAACAAACCTTGTGCGGCAGCTTCTTCATAACCGGTGGTCCCATTTATCTGGCCAGCAAAGAACAGCCCCTGGATAAATTTGCTTTCCAACGTTGGTTTTAAGTCCCGAGGATCAAAGAAGTCATATTCAATAGCATAACCAGGGCGAACAATACGGGCATTCTGCATTCCTTTCATTGAACGAACAATTTGCATCTGTACGTCAAAAGGCAGACTGGTAGAAATACCGTTGGGATAAATTTCGTTACTGGTTAAACCTTCCGGTTCAAGGAAGATCTGGTGTGCATTACGATCAGCAAAGCGCATGACTTTGTCTTCGATCGATGGGCAATAACGTGGCCCGATCCCTTCGATGATCCCGGCATACATTGGACTACGATCAAGGTTGCTACGGATCACTTCATGCGTTTTTTCATTGGTATAGGTGATATAGCAAGGTAGCTGTTGCGGATGCTGGTTAGCATTCCCTAAAAAAGAGAACACTGGGAGTGGGGTATCCCCAAACTGTGGTTCTAACAGATTAAAATCAATTGTTCGCGCATCAATACGGGGTGGTGTGCCCGTTTTTAGACGATTGACACGCAACGGCAGCTCACGCAGACGTCGTGATAAAGAGATCGATGGCGGATCTCCTGCTCGGCCACCACTGTAGTTTTCCAACCCGATATGGATCTTGCCATCAAGGAAGGTTCCCACCGTCAGGACGACCGCTTTGGCGCGGAATTTTAATCCCATCTGGGTAACCGCACCAACAACACGATCATTTTCGACAATCAAGTCTTCAACCGCTTGTTGAAAGACCATCAAATTAGGTTGGTTTTCTAACGCTGTGCGAATTGCTTGGCGATACAGCACACGATCTGCCTGAGCGCGGGTGGCTCTGACAGCCGGTCCTTTACTGGCGTTTAGTATTCTAAACTGGATCCCAGCCTGATCGATCGCCGTCGCCATTAAGCCGCCAAGTGCATCAATTTCTTTAACCAGATGCCCTTTACCAATACCACCAATCGCCGGGTTACAGGACATTTGTCCAAGCGTATCGATATTGTGAGTCAGTAATAACGTTTGACGCCCCATACGCGCAGCAGCCATGGCTGCTTCAGTGCCAGCATGGCCACCACCGATAATAATGACGTCAAATTGCTCTGGATAAAACATGGAACAGCACCTCAAAAGAACTGGCGAACAATCATTGTTTGTCCTGGGGGAGGGATTCTACTCAAGTTTAGACGATCGACCAAGTGGTCAGGATCGACGGGTAATAAAAAGAAGATCTTTTTATTTAAAGATCTCTTTATTAGATCTCTTATTAGGATCACGATCTTCTGTGCATAACTCAACATTCTCTATTTATATCATTAAATTAAAGAGGATCATTTACTGTGAATGATCGGTGATCCTGGTCAGTATAAGCTGGGATCTAAAAGGCATGTTATACACAGGCCTAGCCGAGTACCTAAGTTATTATAGGGATAACTACGGGTTTTCCCCTGCTTTAAAGCCTAGTTATACACAATCGTTCGCTTATTATTTAATCAATTAGAGCAAAATAATCCAATCACTGAGCCATTTTTCGGCGGGATCTTCGGGGATCTCATGTTGGGTGACGTCGATCTCAAGACGTGAACCGATCCTTTTTGCGCCATTTTCTTGCAGAAGCTCATCAAGCTGTTTGATCGCCCCGCAGAAAGTATCGTACTCAGAACTACCTAACCCCACGGCGCCAAACTTCACCAAGGATAAATCCGGTTGTTGTTGTTTAATCTGTTCCACCAGGGATTGCAGGTTTTCTGGTAAATCGCCGGCTCCATGAGTAGAAGATATCACCAACCATAAGCCAGATAACGTCAGTTCATCCAATTCCGGACCATGCAATATTTCGGTTGAGAAACCCGCTGCTTCGAGCTGTTCGGCTAAGTGTTCTGCAACATATTCTGCACTGCCAAGCGTACTGCCACTGATTAGAGTAATGTCTGCCATGAATGATCCTAACCTTGCTGAAGAGGAGCTATTGTACGCTGTGAATTAGTTGGGATCTAGCAGTGGATAATATGTGTATGTTTTAGCATTTATCCAAGCTGTAGGCGGGTTGGACGCAACTTGGATAAATGTGGATAGAATCAGTACTAAGGTGTGATGGTACGCATAATGGGATTCTGCAGCGAGATCAGGGTTTCTGTTGACTGGATCTCGTCGATAGTCTGGATCTTATTGATAAGGACCTGCTGCAATGCGTCTATCGAACGACACATAACCTTGATGAATACACTATAGTGGCCAGTGGTATAGTAGGCTTCAACCACCTCTTCCAGATTTTCCAGTTTTTTTAGGGCTGAAGGGTAATCCTTGGCACTCTTTAAGATAATGCCGATAAAGCAGCAGACATCATAACCCAGTTGTTTAGGATCGATATCAACTCGGGTACCGGTAATGATCCCCGCCTGTTTCATTTTCTCAACCCGTACATGAATGGTGCCCGGGCTAACACTAAAGTTTTTTGCCAGTTCAGCATAAGGTGTTCTGGCATTTTCCATTAAGGCGTTCAGAATGCCGCGATCGAGATTATCGATCTGATAAATTTCTGCCATTAAAACCCTCTTTAATTGATGATTATTGAATTATTACGGATTAAAAATGAACGATTAAAAAGAAAAAGGCAATATTTATTGATGGATATTGAATTCAAGTATCATTCTGTTGCTTAATCGTTGGCAACTAAACAGGTTATTAAAGAGATACCGTAATGAAAAAGCAGTATATTCAAAAACAGCAACAGATCAGCTTTGTGAAATCCTTCTTTTCCAACCAACTGGAACAACAGCTTGGTTTGATTGAAGTTCAGGCTCCAATCCTCAGTCGACTCGGTGATGGCACTCAAGACAACCTTTCCGGTAGTGAGAAAGCGGTTCAAGTAAAGGTGAAAAGCTTGCCTGCATCTACGTTTGAAGTAGTGCATTCATTGGCTAAATGGAAACGTAAAACACTGGGTAGCTACGATTTCAGTGCTGGTGAGGGTCTGTATACCCATATGAAAGCGCTGCGTCCGGACGAAGATCGTCTGACCCCGATTCATTCAGTGTATGTGGATCAATGGGACTGGGAACGCGTCATGGGTGATGGTGAGCGTGACCTGGCTTATCTGAAAAAGACGGTTAAGCAGATCTATGCTGCAATAAAGGATACGGAACTCGCGGTTAGCCAGAAATATGGTTTAGTACCGTTCCTGCCAGAGCAGATCCACTTTGTTCACAGCGAAACCCTACTGCAACGTTATCCAGAACTGGATGCCAAAGGCCGTGAGCGTGCTATTGCCAAAGAATTGGGCGCGGTATTCCTGATTGGTATTGGTGGTAAGCTTTCTCATGGTAAATCCCATGATGTACGAGCACCGGATTATGATGACTGGACCACGGCAGATAGTGAAAATGGTGCTGGGTTAAATGGCGATATTTTGGTGTGGAACCCAGTATTGCAAGACGCATTTGAGCTTTCGTCGATGGGGATCCGGGTTGATGCTGAAGCCCTGCAACGTCAACTGACCTTGACTGACGATTTGGATCGTCTGAAGTTGGAATGGCACCAATCATTATTGCGTGGCGAAATGCCACAGACCATTGGTGGTGGTATTGGGCAATCTCGTCTGGTGATGCTGTTACTGCAATTGCCACATATTGGTCAGGTGCAGTGCGGTGTATGGGCGCCAGAAGTGCGTGAAACTGTAGAAGGGTTGTTATAAGTATCAGCGCCGCCAGCTTGAGTACAAGCAGTGCTGGTGGGGTGGTCATGTGCTGGCGATTAATCCGGCCTACACCAGCCAGCAATGCGCTTGCTGTGGTCATACAAGGAAAGAAAACCGCCAGTCACAAAGTCAGTTCAGGTGTATGGAATGTGGATATACAGAAAACGCTGATATAAACGGCGCGCGTAATATTTTAGCGGCGGGGCACGCCGCGTTAGTCTGTGGAGAGAGGGCAGCTTTAGGCCGCTCGATGAGGCAGGAACCCGCCGAGTCGAGTCAGACTTCAGTCTGAATGTTGTAGGGGTCTTCGCCCTTTAGGGCGGAGAGGATGTCAACCCTGTCTATTTTGTAATGAGAACGGATGATAATGGTTCGTATTCATTCAGTTCGCTATCGCACAGTGGCTTCCTGATATACGTTATCCACTTTAGCAAACCGCTTAACGCCTTTCCTGTTGGCAAGGTCGAGCAATACAATTTACGCCCACTTACCTTCCAAGAATTTATTTATGCCTCAAAAGAATCGGCGTTGATCAAGGCATTCGATACGCAAGCTAGTACTCCCGCAGCGCATAGCAAATTGATGGATAAGCTGACGGATTACTTTTTTACTGGTGGCATGCCGGAAGCGGTTGTCGCTTGGTACCAATTCAAAGAGTTGGGCATTTTAGAGCGCGTTGCAAAGGTCGCTAAAATTCATGCTGATTTAGTCGCAGGCTACCAACGTGATTTTGCTAAATACGCCGGTAAGGTTGATGCAACATTGATTGAGTCAGTGTTCAATAGCATACCCGCGCAGCTTTCCCTGGTTTTAGATGAATCGGTTAAACGCTTTAAGTTTAAAAACGTCCATAACCGTAAATATCGCTATAGCGATTTTGAAACCGCTATCCATTGGTTAAGATGCTGCCGTTTGGCGCTGGCTAACTACCCCATTGAAGGTACGCCCAAAGCCCCACTTGCTGCCTACAAAAAAGAAAATAAGGTTAAATTATTTCTGTTTGATGTGGGCTTGCTTAACCATATGTTGGGCAGCAGTTATAAAGAAATTAAACAGCAACACTATGAGTACAAAGGTTATATAGCTGAAAATTTTGTACAACAAGAGCTTGCTGCCATTGGCGTTGACCCTAGCTATTCGTGGAATGATGCTCGCGCAGAAATCGAATTCATTATCTCAAATAATGAGGGCAATATTGTCCCAATAGAAGTAAAAAGCGGCAAAAGGACACGCGCTAAATCGCTGGCCTCCTATATAGAAAAGTGCGCACCAAGAAAAACATTTAAATTAACTGGTACGCAAGGTTCTTCACCATTAGAGCAAACCAACATGGTGATGCCTTTGTATTATATCCAGTATTTACCTTCAAAGTGGTAACTGCTCCATCAAGGTAGGAGCCCACAGGGTTATTCATATTTTGTTTATTTTTATCATCAGTGATAAGCATAGGTATGCAGGTTAAATGATGCATACAGTGTGTCCCTAGTGTTTGCGGATTTTTACGTAACGTGAAACAACTGGGGTATTTTTTGGTAGGGATAGTTGGTTGAGCTAGCAAAAAAAATTATGAATACTGAACACAAGCAGCCGTTATCGGCAGTCACTCTGGCAGCAATTGGGGTGGTTTATGGTGATATAGGGACCAGCCCGCTCTATACCTTAAGAGAGTGTTTTTCTGGGCACTATGGTTTTGAGGTCCGTCCTGATGTGGTATTCGGGTTTTTATCTCTTATTTTTTGGATGTTGATTGTTATCGTTTCTTTGAAGTACCTCACTTACGTTATGCGTGCAGATAATGCGGGTGAAGGGGGTATTCTGACCTTGATGTCGTTGGCCGGGCGCAATACATCGGCACGTACCACGTCATTATTGGTTATTCTGGGTTTGGTTGGTGGCAGCTTCTTTTATGGCGAGGTGGTAATTACCCCGGCGATATCGGTTATGTCGGCAATTGAAGGGTTGGGAATCGCCGCACCTTCACTCGAACCCTATATCGTTCCTTTGTCCATTCTGGTTTTGACTCTATTATTTGCTATCCAAAAGCATGGTACCGGCAGCGTCGGCAAACTTTTTGCGCCAGTAATGTTGCTGTGGTTCATCGCGTTGGCGTTACTCGGTGTGCGCAGTATTATTGCTAATCCTGAAGTGTTGCAGGCCCTCAACCCTAAGTGGGCATTCAACTTCTTTGTTGAATATAAGACAGTCTCCTTTTTTGCCATGGGAGCGGTGGTTCTTGCAATTACCGGAGTGGAAGCCTTGTATGCCGATATGGGCCACTTTGGTAAATTTCCAATCCGTTTGGCTTGGTTTGCGGTGGTGTTACCTTCATTGGTACTCAATTATTTCGGTCAAGGGGCGTTGTTGCTGAAATCACCCGAGGCCATCAAAAACCCGTTCTTCTTGCTTGCTCCTGACTGGGCGCTGATTCCTTTGCTGATTCTTGCCACATTGGCTACTGTTATCGCTTCTCAGGCAGTCATTTCCGGCGTGTTTTCATTGACTCGTCAGGCGGTGCGTCTGGGGTATTTGTCGCCGATGCGTATTATTCATACCTCGGAGATGGAGTCTGGCCAGATTTATATCCCGGTGATTAACTGGACACTCTATCTTGCTGTCATCTTGGTGATTGTCGGTTTTGAACACTCCAGTAATCTGGCAGCGGCTTACGGTATCGCTGTTACTGGCACCATGGTGTTGACCAGTATTCTTATTACTTGCGTTGCGATTAAAAATTGGCATTGGAACCGCTATTTTGTACTGAGTATTTTACTGATATTGCTGATTATTGATGTTCCTATGTTCTTAGCCAATGCGATGAAACTCTTTTCCGGCGGTTGGCTGCCACTGGTGATGGCATTGATGATGTTCATTATCATGACAACTTGGAAAAGTGAACGTTTTCGCTTGTTGCGTCAGATGCACGAACACGGTAACTCTCTTGAAGCAATGATAGCTTCATTGGAGAAATCTCCCCCGGTTCGCGTTCCTGGAACGGCGGTGTTTATGTCGCGTGCGATTAATGTCATTCCATTTGCGTTACTACATAACTTAAAGCACAACAAAGTATTACATGAACGTGTTGTCCTGCTTACCTTGCGTACCGAAGATGCCCCCTATGTGCCTAATGTCCAACGGGTGACAATTGAACAGTTATCGCCGACTTTCTGGCGTGTTGTCGCTCGCTATGGTTGGCGTGAAAGACCTAATGTTGAGGATATTTTTCACCGTTGCGGATTGGAAGGGTTACCTTGCCGAATGATGGAAACATCGTTTTTTATGTCCCATGAGTCACTGATACTGAGTAAACGCCCCTGGTATTTGCTACTGAGGGGGAAATTGTTTATTGCATTAAGCCGTAACGCGCTGAGGGCTGCCGATCAGTTTGAGATCCCACCTAATCGAGTTCTAGAACTGGGTACCCAAGTGGAGATATAACAATCTGAATTTATTAATTAAATCAAATTTTCTCATCGAATCATTCAAGTTACAGAGGTAGGTAAACGGTAGCTTGAATGAAATTAACCAGGTAAGCGAAACGTTTCGATGGCGATCACATTTTTTCGATTATTGAGTTGTCTTTCTCAGAAATTTTTCTAAACTCTATGGTGAGCGAAACGTTTCGCTGTTGGAGTTAATCTAAAAAATGAAAAAAGGCGTACTACTGAATTGTGATGTTTCTGCGGTTGTATCTCGCCTCGGACATACTGATCAGATCACGATTTGCGATGCGGGACTGCCGATTCCGGCGACAACGCAGCGTATTGACTTGGCTCTGACTCAAGGTGTGCCGACATTCTTACAGGTTGTCGGCGTGGTCACGCAGGAAATGCAGGTAGAAAGCGCTATTCTGGCGGAAGAGATTGTTAAAAATAATCCGTCGCTCCATGAAATGTTACTGGCTCAACTAAAACAAATTGGCCAACTCCAGGGAAACACCATCAGTGTAAGCTATATCAGCCATAGTGCTTTTAAAGTGCAAACTGAACATAGCCGGGCGGTGATACGCAGTGGAGAATGTTCGCCTTATGCGAATGTGATCCTCTGCGCCGGCGTAACATTCTGAGGCATTTATGCAACCTTTACTGGAACTTAAAGGGATTGATAAAGCCTTTCCCGGCGTGAAAGCACTTTCTGGCGCTGCCCTCAGCGTTTACCCAGGTAGGGTAATGGCGTTGGTGGGGGAAAACGGTGCCGGAAAGTCAACCATGATGAAAGTGCTTACTGGTATTTACAGCAAAGATGCTGGCAGTCAGTACTATCTTGGTAAAGAAGTGACCTTCAATGGGCCGAAGGATTCGCAGGAGGCGGGCATCGGCATCATTCATCAGGAACTGAACCTGATCCCACAGCTAACCATTGCTGAAAATATCTTTTTGGGGCGTGAATTTGTCAATCGGTTTGGCCGCATTGACTGGAAACGTATGTATGCCGAAGCGGACAAACTGCTGGCACGCCTCAACCTGCGTTATAGCAGCCACCGTCTGGTCGGGGAATTGTCGATTGGTGATCAGCAAATGGTGGAAATCGCCAAAGTGTTGAGCTTTGAATCTAAAGTTATCATCATGGATGAACCTACCGATGCGCTGACCGACACTGAAACTGCCTCTCTGTTCAATGTGATCAATGAGCTGAAAGCCGAAGGGTGTGGCATTGTTTATATTTCCCATCGACTGAAAGAGATCTTTGAAATCTGCGACGATGTGACCATTTTCCGTGATGGGCAGTTTATTGCTGAACAGCCGGTTGTTCAATTGCAGGAAGATACGCTGATTGAAATGATGGTTGGGCGCAAATTGGAAGAGCAATATCCACGCCTGAACTTGCCTCGAGGTGAAAAACGTCTGCAAGTTAGCCATGTTTCCGGCCCGGGTGTTAATGATGTCAGCTTTACTCTGTACAGCGGTGAGATTTTGGGTGTTGCTGGCTTGATGGGTGCTGGCCGTACCGAGTTAATGAAAATCCTATATGGCGCTGCACCACGCAAAAGTGGCACAGTGAATCTGGATGGTCATGATGTGATCACCCACTCTCCCCAAGATGGTCTGGCAAACGGCATCGTCTATATTTCTGAAGACCGTAAGCGTGATGGCCTGGTACTGGGGATGTCAGTAAAGGAAAATATGTCGCTTACTGCCCTGCGTTATTTCAGCCGTGCTGGTGGTAGCTTGAAGCATTCAGATGAACAAGTCGCCGTGAGTGATTTTATCCGTTTGTTCAATATAAAAACCCCTTCAATGGAACAGCCTATTGGGTTACTTTCCGGCGGAAATCAGCAAAAGGTGGCGATAGCTCGCGGTTTGATGACTCGGCCAAAAGTGTTGATCCTTGATGAACCTACTCGTGGTGTCGATGTCGGGGCGAAGAAAGAGATTTATCAGTTAATTAATCAGTTTAAGCAGGAAGGGTTGAGCATCATTCTGGTCTCTTCGGAAATGCCTGAAGTACTGGGAATGAGTGATCGCATTTTGGTTATGCATGAAGGTCATCTCACCGGAGAGTTCCCAATTGAACAGGCTACCCAGGAAGTGCTGATGGCTGCCGCTGTCGGCAAGCAATACGGCGTAAAGCAGGAGTAATCAGATATGAGTTCACAGACTGTCGCGGCTAAGCGCTGGTTTAGTAAAGAGTGGCTGTTGGAGCAAAAATCACTGATAGCGCTGCTGGTGCTGATTGCCGTGGTTTCTTCAATGAGCCCGAATTTTTTCACTGTCAATAACCTGTTCAATATCCTACAGCAGACATCAGTGAACGCCATTATGGCGGTCGGGATGACGTTGGTGATCCTCACTTCTGGTATTGATCTCTCAGTAGGCTCATTACTGGCGCTGACTGGTGCGATAGCTGCCTCTATGGTAGGGCTTGAAATCAATGCCGTCGCTGCGGTTGCTGCTGCGCTGGCATTAGGTGCTCTTGTAGGCGCCGGTACCGGGTTTATTGTAGCCAAAGGTAAAGTTCAGGCATTTATTGCAACCTTGGTGATGATGCTGTTACTCCGTGGTGTCACCATGGTGTACACCAATGGCAGCCCGATCAACACCGGTTTTACTGATGTTGCTGATGCCTTTGGCTGGTTTGGTATTGGCCGCCCGTTGGGGGTGCCTACGCCAATTTGGATCATGGCTATCGTGTTTATTGCTGCATGGTATATGCTGCACCATACCCGCCTGGGCCGTTATATCTATGCTTTGGGGGGCAATGAAGCCGCAACTCGTCTTTCCGGCATTAATATCGATAGAGTGAAAATCATCGTTTACTCACTGTGCGGGTTGTTAGCTGCCCTGGCGGGAGTGATAGAAGTAGCACGCTTATCCTCGGCACAACCCACGGCAGGTACCGGTTATGAACTGGATGCCATTGCTGCGGTCGTTTTGGGGGGAACCAGCCTGGCGGGTGGTAAAGGGCGGATCGTTGGTACACTGATCGGGGCGCTGATCCTTGGCTTCTTGAGCAATGGTTTGAATTTGTTGGGTGTTTCTTCTTACTACCAAATGATCGTCAAGGCAGTGGTTATTTTGCTGGCGGTTTTGGTAGATGACAAAAGTAGCAAGTAACCTCTCCATTACAGGAATATCGACCATGAAAATGAAAAAACTGGCAACTTTAGTTTCAGCTTTTGCGTTGACTGCAACCTTGAGTGTTAATGCTTTGGCAAAAGATACTATTGCTCTGGTAGTGTCTACCCTTAATAACCCCTTCTTTGTTGCCATGAAAGAGGGTGCACAAAAAGAAGCTGACAAACTGGGCTACAACCTGGTGGTGTTGGATTCTCAGAACAACCCTGCTAAAGAACTGGGAAACGTACAAGATCTGGTGGTACAGAGCCCAAAACTATTACTGATTAACCCGACAGATTCTGATGCGGTAGGTAATGCCATCAAGATGGCTAATATGAACAAGATCCCGGTTATTACATTGGACCGTATGGCATCTAAAGGTGATGTTGTTAGTCATATCGCCTCTGATAACCGTGCTGGCGGTAAAATGGCAGGTGATTTTATTGCTAAGAAAGTGGGTGCTGATGCCAAAGTTATCCAATTGGAAGGTATCGCAGGGACTTCTGCAGCACGTGAGCGTGGCGAAGGTTTCAAACAAGCACTGGAGCAACACAAATTTAAGTTACTGGCTAGCCAACCTGCAGACTTTGATCGCACTAAAGGCCTGAACGTTATGCAAAACCTGCTAACAGCTCATCCAGATGTGCAGGCTGTATTTGCTCAAAACGATGAGATGGCGCTGGGTGCATTACGTGCATTGCAAACTGCCGGTAAAACGGATGTTGTGGTAGTGGGTTTTGATGGTACTGATGATGGGGTGAAAGCGGTAGAGGGCGGTAAAATGGCTGCAACCGTGGCGCAACGTCCAGAGCAGATTGGTGCTATGGGTGTTGAAACTGCCAACAAAGTACTGAAAGGCGAGAAGGTTCCAGCCACTATTCCGGTTGACTTGAAACTGATCACTAAATAAGTCATCTCTGCGCCATCAATGTGGTTATCACGATGGCGCGTAATTTTCTGGAATCAATGCGATGCAAACTGGCAAGTTGGTGGTGTTAGGCAGTATCAACGCCGACCATATCCTCAATGTAAAACAATTTCCTTTGCCGGGCGAAACGGTGATAGGCAAGCAGTATAAAGTTGCTTTTGGTGGCAAAGGAGCTAATCAGGCGGTCGCTGCTGGGCGTAGTGGGGCTGATATTACCTTTATTGCCTGTGTTGGCGCTGATGATATTGGTGAACGTATTCGCCAACAACTGGTTACTGATCGCATTGATACCCAACCAATAGAAGCTATTCCTGGTAACACCACTGGTGTCGCCCTGATTTTTGTCAATGAAGACGGTGAAAATGTTATTGGGATTGATGCGGGAGCCAATGCTGCCGTGACCCCTGATTATCTCCGTCGCTATCAACAAACAGTGATTGATGCTGATGCGCTATTGATGCAGCTTGAGTCACCACTTGAAACGGTGATAGCCGCAGCCAAACTGGCAAAACAGCACCAGACTCAGGTTATTCTTAACCCCGCGCCTGCCTGTGAATTACCTGATGATTTGCTGGCGATGGTCGATATGATCACCCCAAATGAAACAGAAGCACAGCGACTCACGGGTATTGCCATCAATAATGATGACGATGCCGCCCGAGCTGCCAAGGTATTACATGATAAAGGCATTAGCCGTGTGATTATTACCCTTGGTAGCCGAGGTGTGTGGTTAAGTGAACAGGGTGATGGTGGCAAACTGGTTCCCGGTTTTAAGGTTAAAGCAGTGGACACCATAGCGGCTGGTGATACGTTCAATGGTGCATTGGTTACCGCTTTACTTGAAGGCAAAGCAATCAGTGAGGCGGTGCGATTTGCCCATGCGGCAGCAGCGATAGCGGTTACTCGCCCAGGCGCTCAACCCTCAGTACCATGGCGAGAAGAGATAGACACCTTCCTGCAGCACCAGGGGTAAATTTTGGCTACCATGAAAGATGTCGCCCGCTTGGCGGGTGTTTCAACCTCGACAGTGTCACATGTGATTAATAATAATCGCTTTGTCAGTGATAGTGTGCGCGCCAAAGTCATGGTGGCGATAGAACAACTTAATTATGCTCCCTCCGCTTTGGCCCGCAGCCTGAAACTTAACACCACGCATACTATTGGTATGTTGGTGACATCCAGTAATAACCCTTTCTATGCCGAAGTAGTCCGTGGTGTTGAACGAAGCTGTTACGAACGTGGTTATAGCTTGATCTTGTGTAATACCGAAGAAGACCTGGAGCGAATGAACCACAGTATTGAAACACTGCTGCAAAAGCGTGTTGATGGTTTGTTGGTTATGTGTACTGAGAATCATCGAACTTCACAAGATGCGTTTAGCCGTTACCCCTCTTTACCTATCGTGATGATGGATTGGTCCCCATTCGATGGAGCCAACGATATTATTAAGGATAACTCGTTATTGGGGGGCGAAATGGCAACCGATCATCTGATTGCCAGGGGCTACCGCCAAATAGCGTGTATTGCTGGGCCGCAGGATAAAATGACCGCGGGCCATCGTTTGGAAGGTTATCGCCGTGCCATGCAACGTGCTGGGCTCGAAATTTTGCTAGGCTATGAAGTACATTGCGATTTTGAGTTTGCTGGTGGAGTCAACGCCATGAAACAACTCTTGGCACTGGATAATCCGCCACATGCGGTATTTGCAGGGAATGATGCCATTGCTGTGGGGGTTTATCAGGCACTATATCAGGCGGGGCTTGTGGTACCGAGGGATATGGCAGTCATTGGATATGACGATATTGAGCTTGCACAGTATCTGGTTCCCCCACTAAGCACTATTCATCAACCGAAAGACTCCTTGGGAGAACTGGCGATCGACGCATTAATCAATCGATTGCAGGATCCTGAGCGTGATGCTCAACTTCTGGTGCTGACACCTGAATTGATGCAACGAGCTTCCGTTGGTCAGCGTTAACTCAACAGATGTCAAACTAAGTGACCAGCCAACCCCTTGCAAGGTTCAACATCGCCGCCATCTAGGGTTATCCCCATCTTCATTTAAGTGTTGTCTTGTAACAATATCTGACAGGCAGTCAATGCCGAGATACTGTCACCCGCTATGATGGCATCAACAATGGCTTGATGTTGTTGTAGCTTGATGACTTCATTGTCGGTAATAGCTTGAAAATAGTTTCGATAAACCGAGCTGAAAAGGTTGGCAAATGAAATCAGAAACGGATTATCGCTGGCTTGGTATATAAGCTGATGGTAGCGGGTATCGATATCAATCCAGTGGTCACGGTCAAAATTAATGTGCAGTGCTTTCATTTCTGCCATCAAGAGAGTTAATTGCGTTTTCTGATGTGGTGTCGCTTGAGTTGCGGCCAGTGAGCATGCTTGGGGTTCCAGAGAAGCCCGCAGGATAAGAAAATGCTGCATAATCTGGTCGAAGTTCTCCTTTGTCATCCACCAGGTCAATAAATCTTGATCGAGAAAATTCCATTGGTTTTGTGGCATGACGCGAGTACCAATTCGTGGACGTGGCAACAGCATCCCTTTGGCTGCCAGTATTTTTACCGCTTCACGTACTGCGGTGCGACTAACTCCAAATTTTTCTCCCAACTCCATCTCGCCAGGAAGAATAGAGCCAGCCTGATATTCACCAGCCAGAATTTTTCGGCCAAGCTTTTCCGCAAGCAAATAGGAAAGATTACGCTGTGCGGCCTGTTGTTGAATATTAAATTGCATGACAACTATTTCCTTTGACTGCATCGTTATCCGTCAGTTTACGTCAGAGCGAGCCTGGTTTATGGCTATTTTCCGAATAAAAAGAGATAAAAAGATGAATAAAAGCGCGCTTTGCCGAAAAAAGACGCGGTTGAAATGTTTTTTGAATTTAGGGGTTGCGGTGAACTGAGAACTCCCTATAATGCGCCTCCACTGCTCGGGAACAACGGCTGACAAGTCGCCCAGGCAGGAAGAAGCAACCCGGTGAAAACACCGTCTCTTGTAGAGAAAAAGGTTGACTCTTCAGCGGGAAAGCGTATTATCTGCCTCCCGCGTTACCAGGAAGTTTTGGTAACCATGCTCTTTAACAATTTATCAGACAATCTGTGTGGGCACTCACAAAGACGATATCCAGTTGCTTCGGCAACAAAAAAATATCAAGTCTTAAAGAGTGACTCATGTAAGTAAAATTCATGCAGTAATCTTTGAGCATCGCTATTAACTTAGCAAATCAAGCTTTTAATTGAAGAGTTTGATCATGGCTCAGATTGAACGCTGGCGGCAGGCTTAACACATGCAAGTCGAGCGGTAGCACAGGGGAGCTTGCTCCCTGGGTGACGAGCGGCGGACGGGTGAGTAATGTCTGGGAAACTGCCTGATGGAGGGGG
>NZ_AYKS02000070.1 GCF_000496755.2 Serratia sp. DD3 | reverse complement strand
GGTATGGATGGGGGGAGTGGCGGTGGTGGCGGTGCCGGTATCGTGCTGACAGGGACCGGCACCACCACGGTGAATAATAATATTTTTGGTGGTTCGGGGGGTAATGGCGGCCCTGCTGCTGGTAGTGGTGCTGGTTCTGGCTTTGGTGGTGGAGGTGGTAGTGGTCTGATGAGTACTGGCGTCAGTATTACTAATAGCCGGACCATTACCGGGGGCACTGGTGGTACTGGAGCAAGTGGTACTTTTACTGCAACTAGTCGTTCTGGTGGGGTCGGTGGCGCAGGGATAACCGGGTCATCATTGACTATCACCAACACCGGAACTATTCAGGGGGGGAGTGGCGGAGCAAGTGGCACGGGTGCCACAGGTACACAGGGGGCACTGGCGGCGGGTGGCGTTGGTATCACTGGCAGTAATATGACCATCATTAACACCGGTACTATCAGTGGTGGTCTAACTAGCACCGGTGGTGCGCGCAGCAATGCCATTGCATTTACTACGGGTACTAATCGCCTCGAGTTACGGGCGGGCCACACGATTAACGGTAATGTCGGGGGGGGGGG
>NZ_AYKS02000069.1 GCF_000496755.2 Serratia sp. DD3 | reverse complement strand
CTCAGATTGATATGGCTGGCATCCAGCGTCCAGGTGCCCGCCCCACTGAGGGCGTTGTTCAAGGCGCTCAGTACCCCATTGGCATAGGCGCTAAACAGCAAGTTGCTGCCACTGGCGATGGCGACTACACCATTGCCCAATTGTGGGGCCTGGGTCACCGTCAAGGTGCTGCCGCCCACCAGATCAAACACGCCATAAAAATTGCTGTTATCGGCGGACAGGGACATCTCGGCCCCACTGCTGACACTGACGGTGGAATCAACCACCCCGGTGAGTGCATTAGCCACATCCTCCGTCACGCCACTGAAATTCAGCACCGAACTGTCGGTGGTCAAATCCACCGTGGCGCTGGCGGCCCCCAGATTATTGGCGTCAGTCACGGTTAACCGGCTGTCGGCACCAATCACCTGAGCCCCGCTAAACGCACTGTTATCACCGGTAAGTTGCACATCCGCCAGGGTATTGAGGGTCCCTGCACCACTGAGCGGGTTGGCAAAACTGCCATCGCGGGCGAAATTCAGGTTACCGTCAACATTCACCTCACTGCTGCCCAAGGTCCCGGCATTGTTCAGCACCAGCGTCGCGCCGCTGTCAATGTCGGTATCAGCGGTTAAGCCACTGTTGGCGGCGCTGACGGTGAAAGTGCCCCCTTGTAGCGTCAACAGACCATCACCGGTCAAGCCCCCGGTGGCGCTTGAGCTCCCGCCTTGGGCGAGCAGTAACGAACCGCCCGCCAAGTCCAGCACCCCATTGTTGAGCAGGGTTTGCACTGTTTGCGTGTAGCCATTTAAATCCACCGTCGCCCCACTGCTCAGGTCAAGGGTGGTGGTCTGCCCCAAGGCCGAATCCGCCGCCAGTTGCAAGATCCCTGAGCGCACCAACGTATCGCCGGTGTAGTCATTGGTCGCATTGGACACGGTGATGATGGTGCCATCGTTGGGGGAGTCGATGGCCAAATCCCCGCTGCCGGTCACTTTGGCCCCGAGATTATTGCGTTGAGTGCCGTTATTGGCCAGGGTACCCTGTAACATCAGTGCCTGGCTGCTGGTAGTTAACAGTTCCAGCTGTTTCAGCAGATAACTGACATATAAACCATTACTATCCGCCCCAGTACTCAGGCCATACTCGAAGCTTCCCAGTGCCGCGACTTGGCTATCACCAGGATTGGTAATCCCTTGAAGATAGATGCCGGTAATCGGGGTATAGCTCCCATCGGTAAGGGTCAATTCACTGCCGGTTCCGGTGGCCACACCGGTGGCCAAGGTGGCGATAGCCACCCCGGTATCTAAATCCAGCGTATTTAACCCTGCCAAACTGGGGGATAAGTTACTTGGCAGGTTAACACTCACGGTACCGCCGGCAGTGGTATCAATGGTTTGTGCCGTAATGATGCCATCAGCGGTGATCACACCGTTATTTTCAGTAATATGAGCGTAAGTTAACTCACCGCCATTGAACACCAGATGACCGAGGGTTTGCACCCCATCGCCCACATTGGTGTTACTGCCCGCACCCAGGTTCAGGGTGGCGAGCGTTAAGCTGGTGGTATTAGTACCGGACAGATCAAACCGCGTGTTTTGCAAATTGACATTGCCCGCAAACGCACTGCCCACTGTACTGCCAAAGTTAAACGCGCTGTTGTTGGTGTCGACATTGACATCCCCCAACCCGGTCAGCGCATTATTAAAGGCAAACGCCCCGGTGGTGGTGATATTCAAATCACTGCCGGTATCCGCCACATTCACCCTGGCGCCACTGTTCAGTACCGTACTACCATCAATGTTCAGGCTGGAGCCATTGGTGATATCTATAACCCCACTCAAGCCCTGTGCATCACTGTTATTGCTCAGATTGATATGGCTGGCATCCAGTGTCCAGGTACCCGCCCCGCTCAGCGCGTTATCCAGGGTACTTAATGCCCCATTGGCATAGGCGCTAAACAGAAGATTGCTGCCGCTGGCGATGGCAACTACACCATTGCCCAATTGTGGGGCCTGGGTCACCGTCAAGGTGCTGCTGCCCACCAGATCAAACACGCCGTAAAAATTGCTGTTATCCGCAGACAGGGACATATCAGCCCCATTGCTGACACTGACGGTGGAGTCTGCCACCCCGGTGAGCGCATTGGCCACATCCTCACTCAAGCCACTGAAGTTCAGCACCGAGCTGTCGGTGGTCAAATCCACGGTGGCGCTGGCGGCCCCCAGATTATTGGCGTCAGTCACGGTTAACCGGCTGTCCGCTGCAATCACCTGAGCCCCGGTAAACCCGCTGTTATCACCGGTAAGTTGCACATCCGCCAGCGTATTGATGATCCCCGCACCACTGAGCGGGTTGGCAAAGCTGCCATCACGAGCGAAATTGAGGTTACCTTCCACGTTCACCTCACTGCTGCCCAGGGTCCCGCTATTGTTCAGCACCAGCGTCGCACCGCTGTCAATCTCGGTGTCAGCGGTTAAACCGCTGTTAGCGGCACTGACGGTGAAGGTGCCCCCTTGTACCTGCAACAGGCCATCACCGGTTAAGCCCCCGGTAGAGCTAGAGCTCCCCCCTTGGGCGAGCAGTAACGAACCGCCCGCCAAGTCCAGCACCCCATTGTTGAGCAGGGTTTGCACTGTTTGCGTGTAGCCATTTAAATCCACCGTCGCCCCACTACTCAGGTCAAGGGTAGTGGTCTGCCCCAAAGCCGAGTCCGCCGCCAGTTGCAAGATCCCTGAGCGCACCAGGGTATCCCCAGTGTAGTCATTGGTCGCATTGGACAAGGTAATAATGGTGCCATCATTGGGGGAGTCGATGGCCAAATCCCCACTGCCGGTAATTTTGGCACCGAGATCATTGTGTCGAGTGCCATTATTCGCCAGGCTACCTTCTAACATCAGCGCCTGGCTGCCGGTGGTTAACAGTTCCAGCTGTTGCAACAGATAACTGACATATAAACCATCTTGCCCAACCCCGGTACTCAAGCCATAAACAAAACTCCCCATCGCCGCAACAGTGGTGTCGTTGGGATTGGTAATGCCTTGCAGATAAATGTCGATAATCGGCGTATTGCTCCCATCGGTAAGGGTCAATTCACTGCCGGTCCCGGTAGCAGCGCCAGTGGCCAGGGTGGCGATAGCCACCCCGGTATCCAGATCCAGCGTATTTAGCCCTGCCAAACTGGGGGATAAGTTGGTTGGTAAATTAACACTCACCGTCCCCCCGGCGGTGGTATCAATGGTTTGTGCCGCAATGGTGCCGTCAGCAGTGATCACCCCGTTATTTTCAGTGATATTGGCGTAAGTTAATTCACCGCCATTGAACACCAGATGACCGAGGGTTTGCACCCCATCCCCCACGTTGGTGTTACTGCCGGAACCCAGGTTGAGGGTCGCGAGCGTTAAACTGGTGGTATTGGTGCCGGACAGATCAAACAGGGTATTTTGTAAATTCACCGTACCGGCAAACGCACTGCCCACCGTACTGCCAAAGTTAAAGGCGCTGTTGTTGGTGTCGACATTCACATCCCCCAACCCGGTCAGCGCATTATTGAAGGTAAACGCCCCGGAGGTGGTGATATTCAAATCACTGCCGATATCCGCCACATTCACTCTGGCGGCACTGTTGAGCACCGTGTTGCCGTCAATGGTCAGGCTGGCGCCATTAGTCAGGTCTACGACACCACTCAAGCCCTGTGCATCACTGCTATTGCTCAGATTGATATGGCTGGCATCCAGCATCCAGGTGCCCGCTCCGCTGAGGGCGTTATCCAGGGTGCTTAATGCTCCGTTGGCATAAGCGCTAAACAGCAAGTTGCTGCCACTGGCGATGGCGACTACACCATTGCCCAATTGTGGGGC
>NZ_AYKS02000068.1 GCF_000496755.2 Serratia sp. DD3 | reverse complement strand
CCCCCGGTTCGCCTCCTGCCACTATGTATTCATGACAGGATAGTGCAACGAATTGCACTGGGTTTCCCCATTCGGGTATTGTCGGTTGTAACGGTTCATATCACCTTACCGACACTTTTCGCAGATTAGCACGCCCTTCATCGCCTCTGACTGCCTAGGCATCCACCGTGTACGCTTAGTCGCTTAACCTCACAACCCGAAGATGTTTCCATCTTGCCGGTTGGCTGCGCGTCGTGAATACTGCGTTGTGCGGTGCTCGCCATACTCATGGACATCAAGTCCACTGCGCTGGCTCTGCTCCTACGCCTTGTCTTCACTTAGCTCGCTCAACCTGCTTACGAGTAATGATAAATTTGAGAGACTCTTTCAACGTCATCAATGTCAGTTAACTCATTGATGCGCTGAAGTTTCAATTTTCAGCTTGTTCCAGATTGTTAAAGAGCAAAATACTTCGCAGCATACTGTTTCCAGTACACTCTGAAGTATATTCAATGACTTATGGTGGAGCTAAGCGGGATCGAACCGCTGACCTCCTGCGTGCAAGGCAGGCGCTCTCCCAGCTGAGCTATAGCCCCATACAGTCACTGCAGAGACCTTTATGATTACCAACTCAACAGGAGTTAATTCTTTCTCAGACAAGGCGCGATCTCACGAAGCATATTGTAATATGCGAGTGAGGAGGCAACGCAGTATGAGGAAGAATTTGGTAGGCCTGAGTGGACTTGAACCACCGACCTCACCCTTATCAGGGGTGCGCTCTAACCACCTGAGCTACAAGCCTATAAAGGTATTTCTGCTCGTTACTTTTCATCAGACAATCTGTGTGAGCACTTCACGCGAAGCAATATCTTTAGGTAAGGAGGTGATCCAACCGCAGGTTCCCCTACGGTTACCTTGTTACGACTTCACCCCAGTCATGAATCACAAAGTGGTAAGCGCCCTCCCGAAGGTTAAGCTACCTACTTCTTTTGCAACCCACTCCCATGGTGTGACGGGCGGTGTGTACAAGGCCCGGGAACGTATTCACCGTAGCATTCTGATCTACGATTACTAGCGATTCCGACTTCATGGAGTCGAGTTGCAGACTCCAATCCGGACTACGACGTACTTTATGAGGTCCGCTTGCTCTCGCGAG
>NZ_AYKS02000067.1 GCF_000496755.2 Serratia sp. DD3 | reverse complement strand
CCGTTTCCAGTAGTTATCCCCCTCCATCAGGCAGTTTCCCAGACATTACTCACCCGTCCGCCGCTCGTCACCCAAGGAGCAAGCTCCCCTGTGCTACCGCTCGACTTGCATGTGTTAAGCCTGCCGCCAGCGTTCAATCTGAGCCATGATCAAACTCTTCAATTAAAAGCTTGATTTGCTAAGTTAATAGCGATGCTCAAAGATTACTGCATGAATTTTACTTACATGAGTCACTCTTTAAGACTTGATATTTTTTTGTTGCCGAAGCAACTGGATATCGTCTTTGTGAGTGCCCACACAGATTGTCTGATAAATTGTTAAAGAGCAGTGAGTTACTGGCTTTCGCCCGTCAACTCGAGGTGGCGCATGTTACGCTCCCTCATCTCAAAGAGGCCTGATTGCTCAAGTTATTCTTTGAATATCACGTTAACTCTGTGAACCTGTTCACAAGTTTTCGTGTCGATGGAGGCGCATTATAGGGATCTTCGTTTTTTCCACAACCTGTTTTTAGATCTTTTTTTTCGAATGCGCGTTTTTACGTCATTTCGCGTGATTCTTACCCGAAAGACGCTGTTTTCCCACCGTTAATGTTGCAAGCTTGTTGTAATTTCACTACCAAAGTCTAGTATTTCCAGTAATTCCGAACCTGATGCGAGGCCTTAACATGACCAATGCTGTACGTGCTTATCTTCATTACACCCCTAACATTGGTCAGCGAGTCATGATCGATCCTTCCAGCGTGGTGATCGGTAACGTTGAACTCGCTGATGATGTTAGCATCTGGCCCTTGGTTGCTATTCGCGGCGATGTTAATGCAGTGAGAATTGGTGCTCGTAGTAATATCCAGGATGGCTGTGTGCTACATGTTACCCATCAGTCCACCCATAATCCCGCTGGGTATCCCCTACTGATTGGTGAGAATGTCACCGTAGGACACAAAGCGATACTGCACGGTTGTAACATTGGTAACCGCGTGCTGGTGGGAATGGGCGCAATCTTGCTCGACGGCGCAATAATAGAAGATGACGTGATGATAGGCGCAGGTAGTATGGTCACTTCGGGAAATCGCCTTGAGAGTGGCTACCTATATGTAGGCAGCCCAGCACGCCAGGTAAGGAAATTAACGCCAGCGGAATTGGAAGGATTGCTCTACTCCGCCAATAATTATGTTCGCTGGAAGAATGAATACCTTGCCGAAAATAGCTGATTGTCATCGCCCCGCTTATCACTGCGGGGCCATACTCACATCGCCAATTCTTTACGCAATTGCTTCAACACTGGCTCTATCTCCGGCATAACACCGTGCCACAAAAAGAAAGCATGTGCAGCTTGCCCTACCAACATACCCAAACCATCCGCATACTGCTGAACACCCAATTGCTGAACCCAGGCCAGAAATGGCGTGCTCCCATGTTGGTAGAACATGTCATAACATCGGGTAGTACTCTTCACCATACTTTCTGGTAAAGCGGGGATCTCACCATTAATCCCTGATGCAGTCGCGTTAATAACCAGGTCAACATGCTGTTGTTCTAGCTGATCCATAGACAGTGCGCTAACCGCCCCCAGATGTTGGAACTCTTTCATCAATTCCTGTGCACGACTAAAAGTACGATTAGTGAGTACAACCTGGCAACCAAAAGCGAGTAACGGCAACATAACGCCTCTTGCCGCGCCCCCTGCCCCAACCAGCAGCACACGATCACTAGGCTGGATCAATTGCTGCCGCTCAAGATCTGACAGCAAACCAATACCATCAGTATTATCCCCCAACAATTGACCACCAGGTAATACCTTGAGTGTATTAACCGCCCCTGCCACGGTCGCTCTTTCACTGAGTTCAGTCGCCACTTTATAAGCTTGTTCTTTAAAAGGTACGGTGACATTGGCTCCCTGGCCACCAGCAGCAATAAACTGCTGTAGCATCCGTTCAAAATCCTCAAGCGGAACCAATACTTTACCATAAGGGTGTTCGATCCCTGTTTGCTCAGCAAAAAGTGCATGAATGCGAGGAGATTTACTATGAGCAATCGGATTACCTAATACCGCAAACTTTTCCATACAAATAGCCTCTAGCCCTGACGGAGCTGTTTACCCGTCAGAGCATCTCGAATTTCAGAAGGGTTCAACCGACCACCTACATCACCCGCCAATACCGGAAAAGAGTCACCAAACTGCTGCCTCACTTCTATAACCGTGCGACACGGCGGCTTACCACTTATGTTTGCACTGATTGAGACCAAAGGCTTACCAAACTGACGATAAAGCTGTTACACCAACGGATGTGCGCTAACACGAACCGCCAGTGAATCAAATCGCCCAGTCCCAGTAAGGAGGCGTAAGGTTTGTTGTTTTGCCGGGATCACTCAGGTCACTGGGCCTGGCCAACTGACAAACATCATGGCACGCTGCCGCTTACTCAACACGTTGTCATTAATATACTCGTTATACTTCAAGTTGCATGTGTTGGCTTTATTACGAGGTCCATCCATGGCCCTCGCCCCTCCGGGGCCGCCGCAAGCGGCGGATTTGTCGCTCACCCCAGTCACTTATCAGTGTAAGCTCCTGGGGATTCTCTGCGTCGCCGCCTTCCTGCAACTCGAATTATTTAACCTGAGCTCTGGATAAAAAATTGAACTAAGTGCCTGTTCCCAGAACCGAACTTTTGATAAAAAAACAAACGGATCAATTGAGTGGGAAACAGGAATGAACAAATTAGTAGAACTTTTCTGTGATGTCGATGATTTTTGCCAGCTCTTTATCCCATTATGGGAGCTGCAGTGCCTGGAAAATGGCAGTGAAAAGCGAGGAAAAAAGAGGTTGAAAAGCAGTAAAAGAGTTAAAGCATCCCAATTGTTCGAATGGATGCGAAACACTGATCGAACTTCGATGCCAATCCGTGATCGAACAGAGCGGAATACGCAAGTTATTTGGGAAAGCGTGCTGGAGAGTCGTAGTGGGCCTGAGCCGCCAAAGCGCCCCTTAGTGCGATTATCCCGGGTATCTCGGACGCAACAAGAGTTTCAAGCGGCTTGAAATATCATAGGGATATACTCTATAGCTGACGACAACACAAAGAGTTAGCTTTCATCCCTGTCAGTGCTGATACAGCCCTCCAGGCTCGACTTAATATTTGAAGGAATCGAATTTTTTAAATGTCTGAGGACAGTATTTAGACTTATCCCCATGATACGTGCCGTCGCACGACAACCTACGCCATTCATCGCCATATCGATAATCTGTTGATGACTCCCCGGTACCGAAGCTTTCTGCACAAAACTAAGCTGGAAAGTTTTGTCACACCGGCGGCATAAATATCGCTGATGCCGACCACGAGTATAACCATTACGTACAACCTGCGCTGAAGAAAAACAGTGAGGACAAACAACATCAATAATAGCCATTAGAAGCTGTATGAACACATCCCAGTTTGCAAGGCTTTCGTTGTTTTGACATTGACGAGATGTTACAGCTCGGTATCCGACTTTATTGCAGGCAACATTGCAGGCAACGCTGCCGACTACGATGAGAGCTGCTGACTCACACCTTATTCTCCAAACGGACTTTATACCCATGAGCTTATTCTGCTTTAGCAAGTCACGGTCTTATATCTGTCATTGTCATCACTTCGATTACCCAAGCAACTTTTCTGCATTCACCCTTTTATTAGTGTTGATGTTTATCTGCACCAGACATCAATACGGCCTGGCACTGACGTGTTTTTTTCATATTCACGGTTATGGGCGGATATCGCCCATAACCGTTCTTGCCAGCTTATTGGCCATTACCACTATGACCAGGCTGGTTGAAGGACATTATCCACTGCCCTGACGCTTTTGCCACCAGACTCGCCGCATGCGCCCCATGGATAAACAGGGTTCCCCACGTGGATATATTGCGCTACCGTAAGTCTGTAGATATATACCCTTCTTACTTAAAACTGCTTGGGTGTTAGCTGCGCTCTGTCACCCTAGTCACATAGTGGACTATGCTCCTAGCGACTCTCAGACTTACCGCCTACAAATAACTCAAAATATTTTGGGTATATTCAACTGACTTATTTCTCCCATATTCAAAGATGGGATGCTTTCATCTCATTTTCCATGAAATACAAGTAGAAAACTTAGTGAAAGATCACGAAAAATATTTTCTTGTACTTAAAGAGCCGCATTTTTTGGTTATATAACCTGAGCTCTGAATAAAAAATTGAAGAAGATAAACTATCAATCAAGCTGAACCATTCAGAAATGATGATATTAACGACGGCCTACCAGATCTCAGGTTAATCAGCACAGGGATTTTAGTCAGTGAAGCACCGATTCCCCTTTTACGTTGACGCTCTTCATCACCGTAAACCAGTCAAGGCCACCACCCTGAGAGCGGATAAAAAAATGTCCGGGCCGGATTTATCCACCACGACTGACCTGGTACTTGATATCAAAGGGACCGGCAGTTTTGGGGGCCATCTGACGGTAGTGCTGGCTTAATGTCTATTTATCATGGGAGAAATGGACTCCATTGAAAAATCGGGGCCCAAAATAATTCGAATTGCAGGAAAGCCAACACATTACCCATTGAGGTCACTTGAGGATAGTTTTATATCAAGTTGTTGGGCAAAGGTGGCCAGTGTCTGTGGTCGGTTTACATAACTGACCGCTAATGCCTGGTCGATAGCCCGGAGAAACTGATAGGAATAGCCATTTGGTCGTTGCTCCGATAAAGGTTGGTAACGGTCTTCGATACAGCGAGTCAAACTTACTGGCGGCAGTGTTCCGGTGATTAACCCATAAATCAGGGCGCCAATCGAATAAATATCGCACCAGGGGCCGATAGCCTCTCTCTCTGCACGGTAATAAAGTTCAGGTGGTGAAAAACCCGGTTTCAACATCAAATTGGGTCTGTTAGGGCTATGATTATTTGTGAAACAGGCAGAACCAAAGTCCAGCAAAATAGGGGAAGCGCCGTCCTGGATTTGGATGTTGTCCCATGAAATATCCAGATGGAGACAACCTTGCTGATGGATCATGTACACTGTATTTAGCAACGAAGTGAGTAATGTCATTAGCCAAGATTGGGTAGCTAAATCTGGTGTCTCTCTATGGCATTTTTTCAAAGTGTTGCCGCGATAAAGTGAGGTACTGATATAGGCGGTATTATTCTCTTGCCAGAAATCAAACAATTGTGGCACACAAGGATGAGTAATAACGTCGAGTATCCTAGCCTCCTGGCGGAAGTAGGTTCGCCCTGCGTTGAATGTTGGCAAGAAGCAGTCATCATGGGGAATGACTTCCCCATTAGGTTTTCTGGTGGCTATCGAAACAGGAAAATATTCTTTAACGGCCACAGGGTGCTTTCGACCATGGTCGAAAGCCTGGTACACAATACTAAACCCGCCTTCACCGATCGCCTGTTGGATCTCCAATCGAGCCAGATGGTACCCCGGATTAAGCGCCTGGGCATGGCGTCCGGGCGTCAGCGTTTTTGCCATATTACATTGTTTTATCAAGGCATTCTACACCTGAAAATCATAGTCAAAATTTTTGTCTACATAATCGATATGCAGATGGTGATATTGACGTAATTCTGTGCTGGCGGTCAGCAAGTAATGACTGATCTGGGGCAACAGTGTATTGGTCAAAATGGTATCGACCAGACGGCCTCCAGACTCTACATCCGTACAACGGCTAACAATCTGTTGGACTACCCGGTCATCAAAAGAGCAAGTCATATTGTGGTTTTCTAGCAGGCGCTGGCGGATTCGTTCCAGCCGTAGCTTGACGATATCCGCCAGAACTTCGTCGTTGAGCGGGTAATAAGGGACCACCATCAACCGACCAAGCAATGCAGCCGGGAAGGCCCGGAGCAAGGGTTCGCGCAGTGCAACCGTTAACTGTTCGGGATCCGGCAACAATGCAGGATCGGAACAAAGAGCGCTTACTACTTCACTGCCAACGTTCGAGGTGAGGATGATGATGGTGTTACGAAAGTCAATGCGTAGTCCTTCACCATCTTCCATCCAACCTTTATCAAATACCTGGTAGAAGATTTCGTGAACGTCAGAGTGAGCCTTCTCAACCTCGTCGAGCAGAATGACACTATAGGGGCGACGACGGACCGCCTCGGTAAGAATACCTCCCTCTCCATAGCCTACATAACCCGGAGGCGCTCCTTTTAATGTGGAAACGGTATGAGACTCCTGAAACTCACTCATATTGATGGTGATGACATGGCGTTCCCCACCATAGAAACTCTCTGCCAGGGCGTGAGCCGTTTCGGTTTTCCCTACGCCGGAAGGGCCGCAGAGCATAAAGACGCCAATCGGCTTGTTCGGATCGTCCAGGCTGGCGCGTGAGGTAATCAGACGGCTGGCTATCGCCTCCAGGCCGTGTTTTTGCCCAATCACCCGCTGATTAAGTGTCTCCGCCAATCCCAAAACTGACTCAATTTCACTTTTCATCATCCGGCCTAAAGGAATACCGGTCCAGTCAGCAATTACTGCGGCGATAATGTTGGCATCTACCGTAGGGAAGATTAATGGATCACACGCTTGCAGTTCAGCTAACTGCTGCTGTAACTCGGCAAGTTGTACGTGTAGCGCGGCTGCATCATATTGTTGGTTTTCATCTGCCGATCCATCGGTATCGTAGAGCCTGGCACGTAATTCAATGATTTCGTTTACCAGCTCTAACTCGTTTTTCCAGCGTGAACTCAGTGTGTCCAACTGTTGCCGTGCCTGTTCAATCTGTTCTTTCAACTGATTGGGGCGTTCTGCGTCGCCAGCCGCGATGCGTGCATCGCGGCTGGCGATCACCCACTCTGTTTCAAGCGCTTCAATATGGCGGCGGCAGTCTTCAACTTGGGCGGGTTCAGCATGCTGACTGACGGCGCATCTGGCACAGGCGGTATCCATCAGGCTTATCGCTTTGTCCGGTAACTGGCGATCAGGAATATAACGATGAGAAAGACGCACGGCGGCCTCAACTGATTCATCCAGTACAATGACCTGATGATGTCGTTCGAGGGTTGGCCGGAGATGCCGTAACATGTTGACTGCTTTCTTTTCATCAGGCTCAAGCACTTTCACTACCTGGAAGCGTCGAGTCAAGGCTGGGTCTTTTTCGATGTATTTTTTATATTCGGACCAGGTAGTCGCGCCAATGGTACGCAATTGACCGCGTGCCAACGCGGGTTTCATCAAGTTGGCTGCGTCACCGGTTCCCTGCGTACCGCCCGCACCGATCAGCGTATGGATCTCATCGATAAAGAGAATAATCGGTGAGGGGCTGGATTGTACTTCGTCGATCACCGCACGTAAGCGCTGTTCAAACTCCCCTTTGGCCCCAGCTCCAGCCTGTAGCATTCCCATATCCAATAAATACAATGTTACATCGCGTAATTTGGGCGGTACCTCGCCGGCGGCGATACGTGCCGCCAGCCCTTCCACGACCGCCGTTTTGCCCACGCCCGCTTCTCCTGTCAACAAGGGGTTGTTCTGGCGCCTACGCATCAGGATATCAATCAGTTGACGGATCTCTTCATCACGTCCAATGACGGGATCCAGTTCATTGCGGCGCGCTTTTTCCGTCAGATTATTACCGTACTGTTCCAGAACGTTTTTTCCTGAACCTGGCGCTAGTGTGGTACCTGATGGCAAGGGCGTTTTATCCGCTTCGGAAGAGCCGGTGAGGATCAGCTCAAACTGCTGTAACAGGATTTCACTATTAATCAGCGAGAAGCATGGGGAGATAGCCAACAATTGATGATGCAAGTTGGTGGTCTTTAACAGCCCAAGCAACAGGTGACCGCCACGGATCTGTTGACTACCCAACGTCAGTGAACAGAAGATCCAAGAACGCTCGACGGAATTATCGATGTGTTCTGACAGATCCGAGATCGAACTGGCACCACGGGGCAGACGGTCGATCGCCGCGATGATGTCTTTGCTCAACTTTCCGGCATCAATATCGAAGTAGTGGATAATCCGCTGCCAATCCCCTTCAGGGTACTGCATTAACTGATGTATCCAGTGCGCTAACTCAACATAGGGGTTGCCCCTGAGTTTGCAAAAGGCAGTGGCATTTTCTAAGCTTTCCAGCAACTGACCATTCAATTTTCCAAACAGAACCGCACGGCTGATTTCACTCATGATAATCCTTTAGTAGTCTACTTTAATTTACTGTTTATACCTGTCGTCGATCAAACTGCAGGGTTGTCGGCTGCTTTCGCTCACCCTAGTCACATAGTTGATGATACCCGTCACCCATGAAGCTGCAGCGGTGTTGGCGACAGTTACTCGCCTAATTCATGAGGCTGGCCCCTATCGGGGCCACTGCATGTCACGTTCAAATCCACGTCTGGTGGATTTGTCGTCCACCCGAATCACTGACCGATGTAAGTTCATCGGGATTCTCTTGTTTACCGCGTACCTGCAACTTCATTGAGCTAGGATATAGGTTCTGGTGAAAAAATCAGTTCGTTGACATCACCGTCCTGGTCAGCATCTCGCAACCAACAGCGTAGTCCCAGAGGTTGCTTTCCCCCTAGCGTCGCTCTGCTCACTTCTTTCTTGTGCAAGATCAAACGCACATCCCAGATATACTCAATACCAAGGTATTGCCGCACCCAGTCGCGCAGTGCGAGTGCCTGCGGTTGACCGGGCAAAAAACTCCGGTATTCCCGATCGGACATCGGCCCCAATTCAATACGGAATTTATGCTGCACATCTCTTACCATTTGACCGAGGAAAGCCTCTCGCCCCAAGCGTGGAGACTGCCCACTGCTCAAGCGTGTCTGCTGGTGCGGTGCAATAGCCAGCCAGACGGGAATATTCTCAAGGATACGCACAGGAATCTGAAAGTAATGACGGAGGATCTTCGCCAATCCTTCACTATTGCGTCTCTGACGCACCAAGTGCCCAGCCATAAAGTATTTAGCATGAGTAGGTAGGTTGTCACGGGCATACAGTGCCTTCCCCCCCATCCCGGTAAGGCTAGAAATATAACGGGTGAAGGCCTGATCGTCTTCACGGTCAAGCGATACGGTGGGCTGACTATTGGCCCATGCACGATAGAACAGCAGGATCAGGCGATGATGAAACAGATTGAGAAAGTCGAGCAGTGTGCGATCCTGATGGTGCAGATAACGCTCCCGAACATATTCGGTAAAATGCAGCGGTAGTGGGCCATTTGGGCCGAACAGACCAAAGCTGTATATCATCAAGTGGTACAACGCATCGTTATCCGCAGGCCCGGCACTGGCCAGCGTAGCGGGAGCAAACGATAGCGAGGGTTGCTGACCAAGGCGGATGGGCTCCTGATAGGGATGAGGTGCCCGGCCAAGAGGCCATTCGAAGCCGCCTTGCGCATCAAGCAGCCTGAGGATCTGAAACAGATCATGCTCATAAGGCTGCTCGGTAAGTGAAGTCCAGAAGTCGTCGCGCAGGCGTGGCATCTTGGCGCTCATATCAAGGTTCTCCTGCCGATCCGCGGCGGCCACTGGGCAATTTTCCCGCGTTGAGGCGTACTCAGGGAGGTCGTGACAAACGAGTTCATGGTGACGATGCGGCTGAATAACCGTTCCAGTACGCAGCCAAACAGGTAGGGGGTACCGCCAGAAAACGCCTGTTCATCGACGGTCAGACCAATGGCAATACCGCGTGAAAACACGATGGGGCCGGGGAAAGGCGATCGTTGATAGGTTGGAGTCAAACGACAATGTTGCACCCCATTAATCTCCTTTATTACCTGCGGCTCTTCGAGTTTGGCATACAGCGTCAGCAACTCCCTTAACATACGAGTACTCTGCGCTTCATCTCCTTCCATCAAGCTGACATAATCCAGTTGTAACTGGCTGATCAATCCCCACGAGAGGCGACCTTCCGCTAATGCCTCGCGGGGTAGAGATGGTGGCGTTCTTAAAGTGACCTGTCGCAAGGGAATTGAGTCGGAAACGATGAAGGAAAGCAATTCCTGTTTTTGCAGTAACAATGGCAAATCACGGTTGGTGACTAAAACCTCCGCCGTGAAGTATTCCAGATCGTTGCGCCAGGGCGTATGGTTAGCATCGACCAGAGACAGGAAAACCTCCGATCCAAGATAAGTGCTGCGCGTACCGTGTCGCTTGCTTTTAGCGGAGAGGGGACGTGGCGAACGGCGCAGGGAAAAGTAGGCGCCGTAGTTTTGCCCGTCACGTCCCTGAGTACAATAAAATGGCCGGAACTCCTGTTCGTACTGGTTGTTTTCTGGCGTTCCCCATAACCGCTGTACAGAAAAAACTTCGTAATCCAGCGGTTGAATATTATCGACCACTAGATGATATTCGTTGGTTTTGTTGTTCAGCGTAATTCGCTCGGCCACTTTGGGGAACAGATTGACTACAGGTGTGCAGTGCAACGATAAGTGGCTGGTGTCTATCCGTTTGGCCAGCGCGGGTAGCGCCTTATCGAGCAATAAAACGATCTCGAACTCTTTTGCGTGGCTACTTTGCGTTGGAAACATGCTGAACAGTGGCGTCAGGCCAGAAATACTGATAAATCGAAAGCGGGCGGGAAAGGCGAAATACTCCTGTAACAGGCGATAACCGTCAAAGTTGCGGAGATCGTTAGGTAACAGCGCCTGATCGGCTTCAAACCCCTCATGGTTGAGCTGTTCTTTGGACAGATACTGCCATTGCCGAGGATTGTACGTTGATTGGCAAAGGATACCGGTGGTATGTTGCATCACCAGCTCCAGCAGTTGCATCGCTTCTATATCTGGCCCGCTAAGGTAGAAGGTCAACTTATCGAGGCGCAAGTTATCCAGGGTGACATTATCATCAAGCCGCAGACGAATACGCAGCGCGCTTTGGCAGGCGTCACGGTCAATCCCGGCAACGTTGGCAATATCACCGGGCGCTGCACCCAGCGAAACCTGGCTGATACTGAGCGGATAGAGCATCACATCATGAGCGGTGCGGTATTTGCAGGTAATGCCGCTCTTTTTGAAAGAGTCACTGGTCATCATTGTGCCTCTCGGCACCAAAAATCCGGTGTTGATATTGCCTTTTCGGCCATCTGGATGCAGTTCTGCTATTGCCATTGAAGGGATTGGCGCAAGATAGTTGGGATAAATCACCTCCAGCACCCGCTGTGAAAAACGGGGAAATTCCGCATCCATTTTCAACTGGATCCGCGAAGTCAGAAAGGCGAAACCCTCAAGTAGGCGCTCCACATAAGGATCGTTGACTTCAATCCCTTGCATCCCCAGACGTCCAGCCACTTTGGGATAGCGCTCGGCAAAATCTGCCCCCATTTCACGCAGATAAACCAACTCACGGTTGTAATACTCAAGCAGCTTGCTCTCCATCAATTCACCCTATGTCCTTGAGGTTGAAATAACCATTTTCCAGGTCGATGTCGGAACGAAAACAAAATTCCAGCGGATGAGGGGTGCACCACAAAAGCCCACGGATCTCTATCGACAAGATATTGTGCACATCCAGATCGTCCCGACCGGAAATACACAGCAGCGTCAATTTCTCTGGGATAATGCGTGGTTCAAAATTCAGGATGGCCTGAATTAGGTTTCTTTCGATATCGGGCCACTCGATTTCTGACATTCTTTTCCCTGCCAGGGCAGTAATCCCGTAATTCAGCGTAGAACGTCGAACCTCGGGAAACGCCCATAAATCAATCAGTGATTCGTTGTTAGTGCAGTTAAATAACCATTGCAAGTCGCGCAGGATCGTCTTTCTCAACAGGCTGTGCGAAATACTTTGGTTCCTGTCTGTTTCTCGCTTCTGTTTGGGTTCTAAATCCGTTAACCGATCAAATAACGTAGGTAGCATTCTGCCGCGTGAGGAGACGCCCGCACTTATTTTCCGGCCAATCTGTGTAGATCTATCAGGAGTGCTCATCGGTTTTGTCATCGCTATTCACCCGTAACGAACTGGACCTGGCGCACCGTTAGCAGGGCATACTCGTCATTGTCCGTCAGCCAGGATTTTTGCCCCTGTCCGGCATAATGGCCTTCCTCGTTCAGTGGATACCAGTCAGTGCGGTGACCCAGACGATGACTATCGCTGCTGTTTTCTGACAACGGATAGCGTGCAGGAATCTGACAGACCTGCTGCTGCCCGCTTCGCCACTTAACCATGGCATGTGCCCAAATCAGATGAACCGTGTTTTGCGGTGGCTGGAAATTGATGGACTCAATATCCTGGAAAGGGACCCAATAGTAGTGATGATCGACAAACAGCTCACATATTGGCCCCAGACGGCTATCGGCATCGGCTAGCCAACTAAAATCAACGATCAGTTGTTGTTCATCTTGGCCGCTGACCGTCAGACTGCCTGCAATCTCCTCTGCCTGTTGATAGGCGAGAGCACGTAACTCGCTGGCCTTGTCTGCGGGCATCAGCAATGCTTTGGCTAATGCTGATTGCCATTCGGTCGGAGTGTTAAGAAAAGCGGGTGCAATTTCTCCACGCAGTACCTGTTCACGCTCTATTTCTGCCGTAACGGCCTCGGATAGCTGCTGCGTGGTGGGACGGGCTATTGGAGCCAATGCCTGCCAGGCCTTTAATTGTGCCTGAGCACGTGGCCAAGCACCGTACAGTAAAAGCAATTGCACCCAACTGGCTCTCTTGTCCGCATCGTTGGGCGATGCTTTGACCTGCGATTCGGCTTCTGCCAAGGCGCTGGATAACGGACGGCCTTTCAGTACTGTGAGTAATGATTTCAAGGTTTATCTCCGGGTTGGCTGGGTATTGAAGACTGGCAGATGACTTTTTCATCCAATGGGAGCATCTGTAACAGCGTGGACTCCTGCGGGGAACCTACCCATATGGCAATGGCGCTGTAGTTATCCTGCTGTGTCAGCGGTTGAGACAGTTCTTCGATCAGCATCAGCCACTCTTCAGGCGTTTGAGCCAGACGCAACGTGTATTCCAACAGCGCCAGGTTATAGCGCTGCCAGAAGCCGTCACTACACAATAAAAATGCATCCCCGTCAGCAAGAGATAATACCGGACTATAGGCAACCTCTTGCTGTTCAACATTGCCCAGCGCAGTGTAAAGCAGGTTGTCGGGGATAGTGCCAATGTGATACCCCGCCTCTTTCATTTTTTGCGCCAAACTGTGATCGGACGTAGCCTGGCAAAGATAACCGTTTCTAAACAGATAAAGCCGACTGTCTCCGGTATGAACCCAGTGTGCCTGCTGCGTATGGCGATCGATGAATAGTGCCACCAGTGTGGTTCGCATATGGCTACAGGTTTGATCCTGCTGTTGCGCCTGTTCGATAACTTGCTGGAGTCGTGCTATCAGCAATGGAACAGCATCAGACGAGCAGGGGGATCCCTCGTTGGCGTGCTCCATCAGAAACTGACAGGCCAGAGTGGCAGCCTGATGACCACCGTCATTGCCTGCGACGCCATCACATAACACGAAACAGGCCGAATGCTCGCCAAGATATTGGGCGGTCTTATCCTGATTCTGTGGGCGACTACCCTGATGCGAGCAGGTAAAAGTGGTTATTTTCATCATGAGCCCTTGCGGTTCTGTGAAGCCTTGTATTGACTGATCTCAAGGTCATAGGCATGAAGAAAGGCTTCACCGAACAGCGTATGGAAGTCGTCATCAACTTCATTAGCGACCTGCTGGTATTGGCGTTTCAGCATCTCCCACAGGATTGCTTTACGGTTCATTCCAAACAGTCCCTTACTGATAGCATTCCCCGATTCCAGTGCCTTTTTTTCCAGCGTATCGGGATGGAATGTTTGTAGCATAGCGGCAATGATGGCGCGCACCCCAGCGATCATACCTAACTGGTGGGCTTGTAGATCGAGCATGGCATCGCGCACGGCGTTTTCCGGGGGGGTGAAGCCGGGCATTGGGGTGCTAAAAATCTGCATCAGCACGGTCTTACCCGATGGCAGCATCTTGAAAGGATTATTCTCCTCCTCAAGAATCATGGTCATTTCCGCTTTCAGACCCCGTTTGAGTATGTTGCGTGATGAAAGCAGCGCGACCGTTCCCTGGGAGAACAGACTAAGCAGCCTGCCTGCCAGATAGAGTTGCTCAGGTGAAAAGTCAGGGGCTACCGGGGCGTCATCCAAACCCAGCCCGTTAACAAATGCGCTGAACAACTCGCCATGCAATTGCTCCTTTGAAGTGGATTTGAGCGGTTTAAATGACTGATGTCTGACCGGTTCGATTCCCATCCTTGAGCGTGGTGGTACTATTTCATCAGCGTGCTCTGCGCTGTGTTCCGGGGGCACTGGTTGGAATAGTGCATTGTCGAAACAAGAAGAGATTTCCGGAGCATTGAGTTGTTCTTGCCATCGGGTCACTTCCTGTGGACTAGGTGGGGGCGTTTGTTCGGTGAGTTTTTCCGCTGGTAAACTTACTGCTTTCTGCGGTTCGGGTTCGCACAACCATGACGGAAGCTCGTTAACCAATGTTGCAAGGTCATCCGTCGCCGTGGTGAGAGGGACTGCGTTACTGATAAACAGACTGATCGGATCATCTTCACTCACCGCATCGGTATTCGGTGCCCACGTAGTGAATAGCTCATCTTCTTCATGGCCGAAAAGAATCGCGGATTTTTCCGTAGCCGTAGTTAACGGCGGGTGTTCTGTAGTTTGCTTGTCACTTTTGGTTGCAAGCTCTGGATGAATAAACAGTACGCTTGGCGTGGTGTCTTTCATAATGGTCGGCTGTGAGAAAGGTTCATCCTGTGTGAACAGGCGATCGGGATCGGTGGTTACAGTTTGCAAAGAGGCCAGTTCGGTCTCCTGTGGCATGGCAAGAGGATCTTTCGTTGTGTGGCGGTCTGGGCCATTGGCAAGTAACGGATGATCGGGATCGTCGCGCTTGCTGGCATTGCGGTGTGGCGGAACCCACCGAAACTCGGCCTCCAACTCATCCCATATAGTCTCATGAATACCATAAGCCGATGAAGCGGCAATATCCGGCTCAAGCATCGGAGCCGGTATAGCGGATGCCTCTTGCAGGCTCACACTGAATCGATAACCACCGATGTCTAGTATGTCGCCTTCTACTAAAGGATTCTGAACGCTATGTGGCAGTTCGTTGCCATTTAAGAGTAATGGTGTAGTGCTTCCTCTGTGTGTCACTGATGGTTCCCCAGTGGGAGAGATATGCACGATAGCCTGCAAACGGGAAATCGCTCGGGTTTTGTCCGGCAGGATCAGCGTGTTGTCCGTCCCACGCCCGATAGTTCCACCAGGAGCCTTAAAATCACAGTAACTCTGGGGTAACCTCTCGTTGTCCCTATTTTTGATCATTATTAACCGCATAGATGCTCTTTCCATTGATGTTTGCCTGAAACTTAATCATTCACCGGGCTACAGAAATTACCCACGTGTTAAATTGATTTGACTCATATATGACACGTGGGTAATGCGTATCGAAAAATATACCTGCGCCTTCAGGTTATCGCGTTATTGGCTAACTTTACTGTCCCCTGAAACTGTGTTTATATCCGTCACCAATCAATAAAGCTGTATCGGTGTTGGCTACTTTCGTTTGCCGCCTCCCAACAACTTCATTGAACTTGGGTATAGCTAATCAACCTCGCTCAGAGGGCCTGCCCAATTGATAACTTGACGACATTCGGATATATACCCCTCATACTTCAAGTTGCCTAGGTGTTGGCTGCGTCCAGATACTCGGCTCGTCCTGAGCCTCGCCCCTGACGGGGCGGCTGCCAATAGCCTTCAAGTCTGTTCCCGGCAGACTTGTCGCACCAGTCACATAGCGAACTATGCGCCTGAGAATGATGAACCTCATCCATGAGGTTTCACCCTGCGAGCTAGCACAAGCACTATCCAAATCAATTCCTGACTGATTTGTCTCGGACTTGCCGCCTACAAACACCTCGAATTATTTTAGGTATCAAAACAATTTCTCCACACTCGGGGATATTGCTATTGCCGATTACGCTTCGCAGTTTTGTTTGATATCCCAACCAGCACTGCTTTCAGCACCTTTTCCTCCTTGCTCAGACTGTTCCCAATATTGCTGCTGAACTTTTGCTGCCTGGAAGGCATAAACAATACCGACAGTGTCGTCGTTACCGGTACCGGTATATTGGATATTGGATACCAGCACATCTTCCAGGGTAATTTTCCCGTATTCCATTTGTCCTCCACCGGCTTTACAGATGGACAACTCAATTTTGGGGAGGTGTTTACCGCTGGCGCAATGCTTCAGCAGTGCCGGCGTGGATTTGTCAATTAATGCCTTGACATGCAAATCATTAAAGCAAACCTTACCTGTACCGCCGCCTCCACCTACGCCCATATTGCCAGGCTGAGAAGCTCCCCAGGAAAATGAAGTTATATCGGTCCAACCTTTATGGTTAGCGTCTTTTGATTCACCACTGGCGCCATCCACTTTCATGAACATATCAATAGCCATAACTAAGTTCTCTCTAAGTAGAGTTGATTAAAATCCGTTTTTAAAAAGCAACGGTGGTTTACGGCACAAGAAATATCTTCTTCTATAAAGAAGAAATTATGACTCTCGTGCTGTTCTTTGTGCCCTTCATCTCTCAGATTGCGGTCAAAGTTGCCCTTACATGAAAGAAGATGAGCAAATACTTACGTCATTAACTTTGTTTTAATGACGGGAGCTTTGAAACTAAACGTAACGAAACGGTTAATCCCTCTAACTGATAATGTGGGCGCAGGAAAAACTTTGCAGAATAATAGCCAGGGGAGTCTTCAATTTCCTGCACCTGGACTTCTGCCGCTGCCAGGGGTTTTCTGGCTTTGGTTTCCTGAGAGGAATTAGCCGGATCGCCATCAACGTAATTCATAATCCAGTTATTCAGCCACAGCTCCATATCGCCACGCTCATGAAAGGATCCTATTTTGTCCCGTACAATGCACTTCAAGTAATGTGCAAATCGACAACAGGCAAATAAATAGGGCAGACGTGCCGCTAACTGGGCGTTTGCCGTCGCATCGGGATCATGATATTCCGCGGGTTTTTGCAACGACTGGGCACCGATAAAGGCGGCAAAGTCTGATTTTTTACGGTGGATTAGCGGCATAAACCCATTTTTGGCCAGCTCGGCTTCACGCCGATCGCTAATAGCGATTTCTGTCGGGCACTTCATGTCGACACCACCATCGTCACTGGGGAAGGTATGGCAAGGCAAATCGGCAACGGCACCGCCGGACTCGACGCCACGGATGGCGGTACACCAGCCATATTCCTTAAATGAGTGATTGATGTTGGTGGCCATCGCATAGGCCGCGTTGGTCCAGGTATAGTTTTGGTGGTTGGCGCTATCGGTTTCCTCTTCGAAATTAAACGCATCCACCGGGTTGGTTTGAATACCATACGGCAAGCGCGCCAGAAAACGTGGCATCGCTAGCCCGATATAGCGTGAATCCTCGGATTCGCGCAGGCTACGCCAAGGCGCGTATTCGGTATTCTGGAATATCTTGGTTAAGTCTCGCGGGTTGCCCAACTCTTGCCAGGATCCCATCTGCATCACACTGGGTGAGGCCCCAGTGATAAACGGGCAGTGAGAGGCTGCACCGATCTTCGCCATTTCACCAAGCAGCTCGACGTCCTGCGGGCTGTGGTCAAAATAGTAATCACCGACCAGGCAGCCGAAAGGTTCGCCACCGAACTGCCCGTATTCCTGCTCATAGATACGTTTGAATAACGGGCTTTGGTCCCAACCGACCCCCTTATAACGTTTGAGGGTCCGTCCTAACTCACGTTTGGAGATGCTGATAAAACGGATTTTTAGCATCTCATCTGTTTCGGTGTTATTGACGAGGTAGTGTAAACCCTGCCAGGCACTTTCCAACTGCTGAAATTTATCATTGTGGATAATTTTATTGATCTGCCGGGAAAGCTTGTCGTCGATTTCAGCGATCAGTGCCTGAATGGTGCGGTAGGCATCGGCGGAAACGGTGATGGTATTCTCTAATGCCTGCTGTGCCAGCGTTTTTACCGCATTCTCAACGGCTTCTTTGGCCTGATCGGTTCTTGGCCGGAACTCTTTCTGCAACAGCAAGTTGAACTCATCATTGGTATAAGTTCTGGCTAGCGGGGTGGTTTGCGTCTGAAGTTGTTGGTTCATGGTTTATTCCTCTGGCACCGTTGCGGTTTCAGGATCACCGTGAGTTTCCTTCATTGGAGCCTGCGTTAACGACTGCAATAACCCCGGATTACTTAATACCTTGGTAATAAGCTCTTCGGCTCCGCTTTTACCGTCCATATAGGAAAGTAAGTTAGACAGTTGGGTTCGTGCATCCAGCAGGTGCCTTAGCGGTTCGATCTTACGGGCTATTTCCGCAGGAGAAAAATCGTCCATACTTTCAAATACCAGCTCTACATTTAGCAGGTCTTCGTCGCTGAGGGTATTTTCAACCTGAAAAGCCACTCTGGGTTTTAGGGATTTCATCCGGTCATCGAAGTTGTCTATGTCGATATCAAGAAACTTACGTTCTTCAAGGCCCACCTGCGGCTCAAGAGGTGTTCCTACCAGATCGGCCATAACGCCCATGACGAAAGGCAATTGGATTTTCCGTTCCGCCCCGTATATTTCAACATCGTACTCAATCTGTACGCGGGGGGCCCGGTTACGGGCGATAAATTTTTGCCCGCTGCGAGATTTCATATTTGCCATTGTTTTCTCCGTAACTCCATGTTTTAAAATGGTTTCTGATATCAATTCAGCACTGCCATATTTCTGTCTGACTAGTTGGTTTTCTCTGGCTTTTCTCCTGTTCCCAGAATGACTTCCAATTGACGCAAACCGTCCGGAGCCAGATCGTTGACGATCTGGAGAAAATTAAGATTGATGAGCTTCTGCAACCGCTCAATCATCAGCGGCGCGGGATGACTGGGTTCATGGCGCAGGAAGTAGTCTTTCACCTTCTCCAACAAATGCTGAGCATCAGCCCTAGATTGTACCTGCCCATAGCCGAACTCGATCGGCGTCAAACCATCATCGAACAGACCCAACGCTGGCGAAGTAGGAGCAGGCTCGGTGTTTTCCTCCCTGATTCTAGGCGTTGCCATTTGTTGGATAGCCTGGGTGATGCCCTCGAAATTGCTTTGCAGCAACGCCATTTCCGGCAGGGCATTTTCGCCAAGATGCAGATGAATGGCGTGACGCAATTGGGCCAACTGTTCGGTAATAGTACGAACTAGACCGACAGTGCTCTGTTGCGGATTAATCAGTTCATTACGCAGGCGCGGCAGCCCGTCGGGGAAGCTGGCAATTTCCTGTTTGCTTCCATCCAGCAGTGTGCAGGCATCACGCAACGAAAGCTCGTTACTGCCTATTTTAATCAGTGGTGATGTACGTACCGCCTGGGTTAGGTATGTGTGATCGCCCAGACTGGCGAGTACGTTGATACGAAATATCGGGTCATACTCACCGTCTATCTCCAGCAAAGGGTGGAGTTGATGCCAATATCGTTCGATAGCCAGGTAGATTAACTGCAAGCTGTCGGCGTATCCCTGTAACCCGCGAAGTTGCGTCCAAGCTGTGGCGAGATAAAACATCACCCGCAGGTCTTTGGTGCGGCGTAACAGATTGATGCTCAAGCGCTCTACCGCCCCCCAATCTGGTTCCTCTGCGGGTATGATGGTATCGCCGAATTGCTGCTCTTTTTTACCCGCGGCGAGCTGCTCCATTTTCATAAACTCAACGTCATACTCGAGGTTTTCACCACATTGATTTTCTGCTGTTACTGGCGTTAGCAGGTGCTCAATCATCATATCTGCTGTTCCCTATCAAACATTTGTCCATACGGCCCTTGGTGTACCTGTCTGGCATCGCCTATCGGTGCGAACAGATGATGGAAAAGCTGTACCGTAAGATGGCCACTGTGGACATAGGTATCAAACGGTTTACTATTGGCGCTGTTGCTCCACCAGAAACTGCCATATCGGTAGGGATCAAAATCAATCACTGGCACTGTTTCGCCAGCGGTGACGTTGCAATCCCCTATTGTTGCTGACGATAACGGCGGCGACATCTGCAAAGCCTGATCGATGCGCTCTGCGCAATGGCGCTGATGAATGCCTGCCTGCAAGATTTTCCCAATCTGGTAATAACGCTCCACAGCCAGTAGTAGTCGCTGGTTATGCCAGTGCTCAGGTGGCTCCAACCACATGGCGAATAATGGATAATGCCGCCCAACGCGATCCTGTGACGGCAGCAGACATCCTAACTGCACGAAAGGCGTTCCCAGGGTGGTAGGCAGGATGAAATACCAGAGTGGTGCTCCATGTAGCGAATAACGCGAATTATGTGGAGTTGAGAGTTGCAGCGCCACCAGGCCAGACTGGAACCAGTGCGCCCACCGATTGACCAAGGTCTTGGGAAGGCGGCGCTGAACAAAATCACCGTTACCTGGGATCTTGCCATACCAACCGATACCGTTAGCCGGTTGCTCTGGTAGATGAGTGTTGTTCTGGCTCATGTATCAACTCTCCTAAGGGCAATTGAAAGCGGTTGGCTGAAAAGGATTGCGCACGCTGTTGGGCGTGAACTCCATCACCACCTGGTGTCCTTCCAGATTGAATGTCGCCGTTTGTGACAGCGAAGAATTGCTGGGCCCCAACGTTGCCTTATCCATCAGGCGGTGCAGTGCCCAATCTCCCGCAGTCACGAGTGAGGTGGTTTTTCCATTGGCAAGGTCAAGCTGTAGTGTGATCTGATAGGTGTTGCCGATACCGGGCCAACTCACCACCAGAGGGACCAGTGGGCCATGGCTATAACGGAAGATCTGACCATCAAGATCGAGCGTCATGCTAAGAATATCCGCGTCCATGCTGACCGGTTTAACCGTCAGGGTATAAGAGGGCTTCTGACTCTGTCCGCTGAACCAGGTATCCCGTATGATTCGGGCCTGCTGGAAGGAACGCAGCATGTCGCTACCACCGGATAGCGTTTTGCCATCAACGCCTGGGTTGAAACGCCATGAGGCGCGGGAGGTATCTACTTTGCCTTCGAGGTTCTGGCGGAAAAAACTGTCCATAATGCCGCTGTTCGGTGCGAACATACGGGCAAAGTCTTGGCTGGTAATCTCTTGCCGGGCATTACGCACCAGTGGATAACGGCCAGCGATAGCCTGCCGACAAAAATCTCTGACCTCAAACCCGACACGCTTTTGCAGCCCTTCCAACTCTTTCATCTGTGAGTCGCTGCTTGCACCGACCGCTAGTGATAACATCATGTCTTTAAACGGCTGGGGTAAACGTCCTGCCTCCGCCTGCAACGCCAGAATAATGTCGCCCTGTGGCGCGACCATGCCGCTGTTTGCAGCACTTTGTACCGCTATCAGGTAGTTGTACAATCCATCGATCTGTTTCAGTACTGTATCAAAGGCAATATTTTTTGCGCCTTCATCGCTGCTTTTTGCCAATTCGATAATCGGGGCAAAGTGCTTGATGACTACCTGCTCCGGTTGAGATGAGATATCACCGCCGCCATTGCCACTTTCAGCAGACTGAGGGTTGGAAAACAGATTGCCCAGGAAATGGCTAGGGCTGGCAGTGTTTTTTTCTGCATTGCTCAAAGTGACGCTATTGTTTTTAGGCTCCTGTTCATCGGTGAGCCTGATGTTGTTCACCACGTTGATAAGAAAATTGCGCAGCGGTGAGTCCGCGGCAGAAAGCAGACGAGCAGTGCTGATACGTTGGCTCAGATTGGCAATGTTCTTCAATTCGACATCCGCCAGTAACGCATCCCAGACGCTGATGAAATCCTGCATATACAGTAAGCGTACGGTTTTCTGCAGATCGGACCGACTTTGTCTGCTCAGGGCATTTTCACTGATGTTCAGTACCCAGCCATCCTCATTTAGCAATGTTTGTGTGACATCATCAATCCGCTTGTTAAACGCCAGCCAGTAGCCTTTTGGAGTATACAAACCCGGTATGCCATCGGTGCTGAATTTGTCGCTTTTACGCCGGAAGGCCAGTTCGGCCTGTGGACCTGCCAAATCGGTTAGTGAAACGGTTTTGAGCGCGTCTTCCTTCAGCAGGATGCGTTTTAGTCGTCCGTAAATCCGTACTGATAGCGGCGCTTCATTAAGCCGCCGCTGTGCAGCCTGCTCCAGTTGAGAGTCGCGCAGGTAAGGCGAAGACTGAACGCTTTCGTCCAGAAGCTGTTTCAGATGAGCATCAAGAGCCTGCCAGGCGGCTTTACTGGTGCTGGGGCCAGAGATGCGATGCAGGTTGAACAGTATCCAGGCACGCAGGAATTTACCGTCATAGTGATCCGGCTCGTATAACATTCGATAGGCTTTCAGTGCCTCAAAGCTAAAATCAGGATCGCCACCCATATCATTGCGCAATACTTCTGTCACTTGCCAGGCAACGTAAGGCAATAGGATGTTTTTTAGTGCTTTTTGGTACAACGCTTGATTGGCCGTTTCAACCTGAACACCACGATAGAGTCCCAGGCGATAAGTGAACGGCGGTTCATGCAGAGAAAAATGCTCGCTGGCGGACATACCTGCAAGACTATCGAGGTAAGGCAACAGCGTGAAGATATCTTGATGGTTGGACAACTCCATTTCACGCCCTTGACGCTCCAAAGGGGGAATATGCCTGCTCACCTCATCCAGATAGCGGTGGTTGTTTATGTAGCTGGAATACCAGAACAGCCCCATACCGAGGAACAGCGCCGCTAGTGTGAGATAACCGATCCAGTGCAGCGTAGTATTACGATATATCCACCAACGGTTGTTACTCGCCAGTGCCGACTCACGAAAAACCACATCTTCCAAAAATTTTTTCAGGAAATAGCTTTTCCCTTGCGATAGCTTATCCTCTGTTTCCGCCTCTGCGTCGCTTGTTTCATCATGAGAACGGGACGATACATGAAGCGAATTGTTCATTTCCGACATCATTTTATCGAAGGGCATCCGATCCTGAGTGCCGCTGGTGAAATAGACACCACGAGGCGTGAACTTGGCCTCGAAACTGGAGGTAGCGAATAGGGTATTGAGATAGTCTCCCAAGGTCTGACGTAAACGGGCAAAGGCTTGGGGGAACAAATAGCTTTCTCCCCGGGTTTGCTGATCCTGCTCAGCTAACATCGTGTCGGCCAAACCAACGTCCAGACGTTGCAGTAACAGGTTGAAATGGTGTTCAAAGGCTGGTATGAGCGCGAAGTCGGCTTTTTCCATCTCGGTGCGGGCGAGGGTAAATCCCCATATCTGGCTGCGCTGCGCCTTGTCGTAATGGCCGAAGTAGGCAAGAAAACCGCGCAGCAGGTCTATCTTGCTAACCATAATATAGACTGGGAAATCGATCTTTAACGACTCACGCAGCTCCACCAGCCGCTTATGCTGTATTTGTGCCTGTTCCTGACGCTCTTCTGCGGTGAGATTCACCAAGTCACTCAGACTGACGGTGACTATCACACCGTTGATTGGCTGTCTGGGGCGATATTTTTTCAACAGGCCCAGAAAGCTTCCCCATTCTTGGGCATCTTGCTCAGGGTCGCTTTCCTGGGTGGTATAACGTCCAGCGGTATCCAGCAGCACCGCATTTTCGGTAAACCACCAGTCGCAGTGTCGGGTGCCACCGATACCGCGTAGTGCTGTTTTACCGAACCGATCGGCCAGCGGGAAATTGATCCCCGAATTGACCAGTGCGGTCGTTTTCCCGGCCCCAGGAGCGCCGATCAATACATACCAGGGAAGCTGATAGAGATATTGCCGACTAAACCGTTGCAACCATCCGGGCAGGAAGCGTGATTGCGCATGGTTGAAGCGGGCTTTCTTCAGCAGACGAGTGGCTTCTTCGAAGCGTTCTACCAGTTTGGGATCGTCATGTTCCGCGCCTTGTGGCGCATTTGGCTGAGGCTGAGACTGTGCCATTTGCCCCAGCATTTTGCTATTACGCCATGCACGCCAGGACGCGGCGATCAGTTTGCTCAGCAGCCAGAAGCCGCAGAGTACGGCAATCGCAATCTGCCGATTAACCGAGGACTCCAGGGGACGATAGTCACCGATGGAAAGGTAAGGGCCGATGAACCAAATGATCATCGAGATGGAGCCGATACCTACCATGCCCCACAAGAAACGGCTGGTAATAATGGCAATCAATGAGTTCATCATCAGTTTTCTCCCGCCTGGGATTGTGTGTTCATCGCGTGTTGCTGGATATTCGGTGCTAATTGCAGTGTGATTTCTACCCGGCGGTTCAGTGCCTTATTGGCTCTACTGGTATTGGGGGCAATAGGATCCAACTCACCTTTTCCTTCAGTCATCAAGCGATCTGATTGCAAATGATGTTTTTTCAGCAGAGCGCTGACCGACTCGGCACGCGCCAGTGAAAGATCGTAATTTGAAGCAAAGCGGGCTTTGCTGACGGAGTCGTTGTCGGTGTACCCCGTAACCAGAACTTTGCCATCGATCTGATTCAGCGCTTCTGCCACACGGGCGATAATTGGCCGATACTGCTCACGTACTGAAGTGGAGGCCGAATCGAACAGACCATCCCCGCGGAGTATTATGATACTTTTTTGCTCTTCGTCGCGTATGCTCAACAGGCCTTGCTTGATTTCCGGTTGTAGAAAATCCTTGAGTTTGGTCAGCATTGGTGAAGGTGTTTGCTGCGCAGGGATTTCGTCTGCGAGCACCTGCGGCAGTTCAAGTTGATAGATAGAGGCGATAACCGGCGTTGTGGCTTCACCGAGTCGCCACTCCAGCATGATAAACCAAAGGCAGGCAAGCAATCCCAGAAAAGCCGCACAGGCCCACAGGGGGAGCATGGGGCGCCAGACCTTTTGTTCCATTGGTTGATCGATAGCACATGGTGACAAAAGCGCTGGATAGTTGCCGCGTACTGTGTGGATGATTTGCGACAGCCGTTGCTTGAGTGTTTCCAACTGCGAATAGCCATTCTCGATAATATGATAGCGGCCTTCAAAACCCAGTAGCAGGCAATAGTTGATCAGTTCCAACAACAGAATATTTTTCTGCGGTTGCTGCGACAAGCGAGCCAGTAACTGGAAGAATTTTTCCCCACCCCAACTCTCATTATGGAAAGTGACCAACAGCCCGTTGCTGGACCAGACGGTATTCTTCCCCCAAGGGGTCATCATGGCTGCCTCGTCCAATGCGGTACACAGGCAGTAGCGGGCACCGATCAACACGTCATAAGGCAATCCCTCCCGTTGCCCCCTGACTTCGAAGCGGCGGATATCGTCAATCAACGTCTGCCGTAGCGTAGTCGGATCAGGACGCGTAACCTGATTGCGTATTGTCTGGATCATGTTAAGCAGCGAATTGGCCGCCATGACCAAAGGATTTCCTGTTCGTCTCACTTCACCCTGAAGTATCGAAGACGGTTTGTCAGTGGCTTTAGAAAAAGTATTCTGCATGGAACATTCCTTTTTTCCCCATCCTTACAGCAATAGATCACGCGTGACGGATCGCCCAAAACTCCATATTCAGACCAGGGAACTCCCCAGCTAGATGTAACGCAAAGGCTCCTGACTGACTCATTTTTTTCCATAGCTCACCACCACTCTCCAGTTCGAAGTAGGTATAGCCTGCGTGGTAGGGGAGCTGGCGCGGAGCAGCAGGCATGCTGCGTAATCCGATCCCAGGCAATTGCAATTGCACCAGATCGCGAATGCTATTGACCGGGGCGATCTTCAACTGTGCAGGCAAACGGGCGCGCAGGGTATCGGTGGGGATATCGGCATTTACGGCAATCACAAAACCAAATTCATTCAACATGCTGGGGTATGGGATGACAGCAATATTCAGACCATGTGAGCGTTCGACCAAGGGTAGCTGAATCGCATTTTCTTCAAATACGATAGACAGACCCTGCCGTATCCAGTTCATTAGTGCACTAAAGCAGGTGGCCAGATCGTCATGGTTGTAAACTGGCAATACTTCGCCAGCAATACGTGCAGGAGAAAACGTCATTAATTCGCAGGCCAGGGCCAGCCACTCGGAAAATACCCTTTCTGGGTGGATCTTATTAATGTGTAAGGTATGTTGCGTGATACCGACATAGCGGTTGATTAACTGCAGCATCATAAAATCTGATGTTTCGGAAACGCCTCCTCGTCCGCTTTGCCCCAGACGTTGCCTCAATTGCTGGCTTCGTTGTTGCAACAAACCCGAAATTTCACTGATAAAGGCATTTAGTCGGTGATTTGCCTGGCAGGTGAGCATCGGCGGGATATAGGTCGCGTCGATTTTCAGACTGTTATCTCCCCCTTTATCCAGCACTCGCAAAACGCCGATGGCACACCAGTCAGCGGTCAATTCGTCCTCTGGTAGCAGTTGCAAACGCAACTGTCCAAACTGCAATTCGGCACTGCCTACTGAAACAGTGTTGATATCGGCAATTTCCATCTCGTAAGTGAGGTAACGGGCCAAAGAATCAGTTGAATCGCTGAACGTCACTTCCTGACTGCCAGCGCGGCGAACAGGTAGAGCAAGCACTACGTTAGTGGTATTTTTCCCATCGGTAATTTTCAACGGTTGGGGTGCTTCCGCCGGGCCATGGAAAGAAAAAAAACTGCCATCAGGCAGAATGCCACTGGCGGAGTTCAGCGCGATATTCCCCAAGCGTAGTGCACTTTCATCGATATCCAGTGAGATAAAACCCCAATAATATGCTTCCAGGGCCATTCCCCACGAACGGATATAGTATTCAAGATAATTTTCAGATTGCTGAAAATGATGAGGGCGCAAAAACATCCCCTCAGTCCAGACAACTTTATGTGCTTGCTTCATGAACTATCCTTGGAAATATAAAGTGGCCTATTTTTCCATATTATTACTTTCAGCAACGTGTAACCCTTGCTGATTAGCAATAACTTTAATCTCTTGTTGAGACGGTATACTGAGCCAAAATTTGTAAAAAGGCGGCTTCTCAGGTTTTTTTATGGGAATAACAATGCGCCAGACTTTATGGTTCAAGGACTGAAACTCCCCGGTAATACCAACGTAATATCGCTCGTCATCTGACTTCCCAGAAATATTCACTGGTTCCTTATTAGGTAATAAAAAAAACTGTTCATGACTCAGTAAATTATTTCCCAGTGCTGCCTGTGGATTATTATGTAAGGAAAAGAGATCTGCATTCATAAATCCACTATCAGAGCGTAAATTGAATACGTTTATTTTCAGCGGAGCTGGGGCACCATTGGTACTGATATTAGCATCACGGGTTGCGAGAACGGCAATATGATAATTAGTAGTCTCCACCGAAACTTTTTTAGTGTCGCTATCGCTACTCATGCAGCCATAGAGCAGCAGGCTGATCATCATCATGCCCAACAGTTTACCGCTGCACTGCGTAAAATAACAAAATACCGATTTCATTTTACCTCTCGTCTCGTTGTTTCACAGAGAAAAAGCCTGTTTTTATGCACCCATTAAAATAATTGTGGACTGGCTAGGTAAAATACGTGTACCGGCGACGTTAGTTAAATTTTGTTGAGTCAGACTGGTTAAACGAGTCGCCGGAAAGCCGGCAACCAAAAATGTGAGCACGCCGGTAATATGCCTGGATGACCCCATTACTGTGCCGGAAGCTACGCCGCCGATAGATCCCGGCTCATTCCCTGTGGTGGCCGGTATAATGGTTGCCATATTATGGGCAGGCATGGCGGCAAACATAATGTGCAGCGCATTGGGGATCGCCGTCATGCCAGCCGCCGAGTTTGCATAAGGGATAGATAAAGGCAACGGTGGTGTCAGACAGACATCGGGAGAAGCAAAATCCAAACCACCTAACTGACAGTTTGCAAAGCACATGGTCAAGTTACTCCTTATTTGACTAACGTTAGCCGACGTGAATCTGGTCTGAATCTATTTTTGTGATTTTTTCTGACGTGATCAGCGTGCTGCGCGCGTGCATCCGCAGGTAATCCTGCGCCTGATAATCCAATTGTCCGGCCCGGACGTGTTCGGTTTGCTTTACTTGACGGAACAGCAACTGACTGAGGTGTGTCACGGTATGCCAGACAGATTCACAGCGATCGCCGATCCAACGACCAATGCGAATGTTTGCATTCACTTCATCACCCTGGAATTCCAATGTCCCGATAGCACATTCACCCTGAGCGGATTTGATCTGCAAAGAGTGGCTGTTCATCACCAACTGTTGTTCACTGTTCAGGGTTAGCGCACCACCTGACGTTGAAATACTCAGGCCACCCTTGACGCTTATTTGCGCCTGGTGTTCTGGGCAACTCCGCTCCAACACGGCCAGCAACCACAGTTTTTCATCATCAGAACGAGCGAACAGGACGGTATCACCAGATTCTGGCATCAACAGACAGCTTGCGGCCCGGCGGCACTGCCAACCTAATCCTTCACTTTCAACGACAACGCTACCGTCGGACAAAATATCCACCACTCGGCCACTAGCCTGTTGCGGTACATAAACAGGTAAAACTTGTGATGCGGTTGCTGCACTCATCGATTTCTTCCTTTTTCAAACTCTAACGGTTGGCCAACTGTTCCGACTGCGCCCAGCTTTCGGCGGCGAAAAGTTCTGGATCGTTTTCCAGCATGCCCGTCTTGTCACCCCAGAGTGTTTCCACCTGGATAGACCGGTGAAACTGGGTCCGGTTAAAACGTGCTCCCTTGAAGTTGGCCTGGCTGATGTTGGCATACGAAAAATCGGCGTACTCAAGCTGGGCATCAGTAAAAAGAGCGCCCAACGCGAGACTTTTGCTAAATAACGCTCGTGCCAGTTGACAGCATTCAAAGTGGGTTGAAGACAAACGTGCACTGATCCACATCGATTGGCTCATCAGACTGGCGCGGCAATCTGCTTGCGAGAGATCCGCCTCAATAAACTGTGTATATTCAGCCTGGACCTCTCTCAGGTTTGCCCTCTGCAACGATGCCCCTTGGAAAAGGCAACGATTCAGGATAGCCGAAGCGAAATTGACGTCATCCAGTTGGTTGCGGGTGAACTGACACTGAATGAAAGAAAGACCTTGATAATCTAGCCCCTGCTGAAGGCATTCAAAAAAATTCACCTGCTCGAAACCTGCACCTGTAGGAATATATTCCCGCATATCTATCTGATAAAAAGTGGTTTTAAATAGTTTTGCGGCGGTGAAGTCGCACTCTTTCAACGAAGATCCCGAAATGGCACTTTTGCTGAGTTGCGCATGCTGAAAACGCCCTTGTTCCAAGCTGCATTCCATGAATTGCAGGATTTCTCCCTGAATATGGCTAAAGTCTGCCTGTTGCAGATTACATTCACTGAAAATGAGAGTAGACAGGTGCGCACCACTAAAATTGGCACGGCTTAAATCAGATTCGCTAAAGCTGGCATGCTGTAATCGGGTCTGAGTGAATATTCCCGCCGTCAAAGTACAAGCAATGAATAGACAATGATCAAGATTACATCCAGTGAAATCGGCATTGCTGAAGTCAACTTGCCTAAAGATACCCCCAGCAAGATCGCATGTTGATAGGTTGATCCCCGACAGTATCAGGTTTTCAATAACTTCTCCCTGTTTGACTTTTTGTTGTAGTTCAGTAGCTGACATCATCATGCAGCTCCTTTACGCAAAGGATAAACTTTCATCTGCTTCGTCCAACTGTCCTGCATGATGGTGGTATCGCTGATCTCCGCTTGTGAAATATCGGCACGGAATAAATTGGCAGCGGTGAAATTGCAGCCGATCAGCCGTGCTTTCTGTAACCGACTTTCCATCAGATTTGCCTGCCTGAGGTCTGCCCCTGCAAGATCGCAGCGGATGAACTGTGATTGACTGGCCTGTATGCGGAACAGATTGGCTGACGGTAGCAATGCTTCGGACAGATCGCACCCTGCTAACTGGGCAAAGCTCAGGTCGGCATTGTTCAAAGGAGCCTGGCGTAGATTACACGCACTAAGTTTGGCGTGGGTGAAACAGGTACCTTGCAGTGAGGTTCCAGCGGTAAAGGCGCAGTTTTCCAATCTGGCGCGTGTAAAATCGATACCGTCTGCCTGGCTGTTGACCATTGAACAACGTTGCAGCACGGCTTCTTCAAATACCGCCTTTTGCAGATGGCTGTCAATAAAGGTGCTTTTATGCAGTCGCGCCGCAGAGAAACGGGGATTATCAAGACGAATAGCATTGAAAATAACGTTCTCCAGAGAGGCAGCGCTAAAGTTACAGTCGGACAACACTATCTGGTCGAATATCTGGTTTTCCAGCGTGGCCCGCGTAAAGTTGCAGCGCTCAAACTTTGCCCCTTCGGTCACCAGCTTGCACAGTATTGCGCCGGTAAAATCACAGTCACTACAGTTGGCTAGCGCTAGAGTGGCTTCATGGAGTACGGTGTTGCGCAGCGAAGTCTGCATCATTCGGCTACGAGCCAGCAGGGTTTGTGTCAGCGTGGCATTATCCAGAATAGTGTGGCTGAGATCGGCGCTTTCCATCATGGTACGTGTCAAATTGGCACCACTTAGGTCTAGATGGGAAAGGTCGGCTCCGGTCAGGTCGCAACCGCTAAAGTCACGATCTTGCGCCAGCTTGGTGATAACCCACTCGCGCAATTCTGTCTTGTGGCTGCCGCTTAGTAGGGGAGCTGCATTCTGGCTTTGTACCCCAATGCGGTAGAGCTGGTACAAGCTCTCTTCCTGGCCGGGTTGCAATTGACCATTTTGTTGCTGACGCAAACCTTCGCACATTTTATAAAATGATTCCGGCCCCGTTGGGCGACGTGCGTCGTAAGCTTGCGTATCAGGTATGCGCTGTTTTACCTGCTGCATGGCATCGTCTTGCGCCTTGCGAGCCTGTTCTTCCAGTTGCGCCATAAATGTCGGCAGTTGCGAGAGTGTCGGATGTTCTTTTTTCTGCGCGTCTTTTACTCCTTCAGGCAACTTCCCGTCTACCGTTTGCAAGCGTTGTTCAACATCCTGATAGATGGACTGTCTACGTGCATCCAAACTCTGTTCAAGAGGGTGGACCGACTCTGAGGACCCGAGTTCGGTATCTATCCAAGGCGCGATGGCATCCTCTGGCAACAGGTCGCTCTCTTGGAAGGCATGAATACTGCCTTTTTCTTTGTCGCTTCTTTTGATCCATACGTCTCGATAATGGCTCAATGGACGAGGTTGGTTTTCATGTTCAAGCGCGGGCATTAACACATGAATATTATGGGCATCATCCTCTTCAATAGTGCATTCGCCATGATAGACCAACAGCATTTTTTCCAGATGCGGCAAGAACCAGACGGTGGTATGGCGCATCTCTATTTCTGAAAAGGCTTCTTCGCCTGCGGTTGTATGATGGACAAAGCAGCGCGCTTGCCAAGAAGGTAATTTTCCAGTCAGTAGCGCATGGTGAGGATGCATATTCTCAATCCGATACGGCATGGCGCTTGGCAAAGCTGACAGGTTATGCCATTGCTGATCCTGTGGTGCCATATTAAACAGGCGCGGATCGGCGTCGTCGGCAAAACCAAGCATACCCCGCTTCACCCACTCTTCATCGTAAAGGGTGCCAATAAATGCTTGCCTAGCGGGCCAGGTGAGATCGATGGGACCCAAACCAGCTGGGGAAACCTGTTGCGAGGGCGACATCAGGCGTTCTGAGGGCGATTCTATATTCGGCAACGGGTGGCGTGCCCCATTGTTAGCCCCAATACCAAGAGGATTATCTGCTATTTGTGGGCCGCCGTAAGACCGCGACCAATCCACTGGAATAGAGGTGAACGGCTGAGGGACAGAGGGCGTTTCTCCTTGCCATTCCCGATCGCCGGAGACGATGAGGGATTTCTGTTTTTCACCCAGTGTGATACCGATGCAGCATACATTTTCCGCCAGACAGGTATGTGGATACGCATGACCTACTGCCAGAAACTCTGGGTAATGTTTGGGATAAGCGAGATCGATCAGGCCTCCACTACAGGTTAATTCATCTTGTGCCAATTTCCATAGCTCTGGTTCTGGGCGCAATAGTGGTTTTTCCTGCATATCGACCAATGCTAAAATAGCGATACCTAAATAGGGATCGCACCCTTTATAATAAGGTCGATTCATTATGCCAAGACGCAATGGTTTAATAATTTTCATTATACAGCTGCCTTCCAAATAAAAACCACGTTCTGACAAAATAGCTAGGGAAGTTCGCCTTATTGATAAACACCCATACAACTTGAAGTACGGCGAGTATATTCCCAACTCAATCATTTTACGCAGACCCGGATATCATATACCCGTAGCCCTTCAAGCTGTAGGGAACTCCCCGGACCCCGCTTATTCAGAGCCACTAGTTATAAAGTAGGGACAGCATGATTTTTTATACTAGAGAAAGAGCACCAAGTCTTTTACGTTTAACTCCAACCTACCCATATTGATTTGTTGTCTAAATATTTTCAGAACGGTACTGTCGACTAATATTTTAGCGCTGGTTACACCGAGATAAGCGGGAACTATCCTTGCTTCAAATTGTGTTGAGTCAATATGTGCGCCTCTAACCCGAATATCAGTACCGATGGCCTGTACTCTCAGCCCGGCAGCAAATACTTTTAATAATGCTGCCTCCAGACTATCTGGCGTAATGGAAATGATATTGGTCGTTGGTTGAATGATCATCGTCGGGGCAATAGTAGTAATAGTTTCCGCCACGGTGGTTGCCAAATTGCTGCTATAGGTTTGTACCACGTCACCGATAACCGTTGATGTACTGGTGGCTTCAACTAGAACAGTCATAGCATTTTCGACAGTAATATTCATGTCCTGTTCGACAGAAATATTCATGTCCTTTTCGGCATGCATAGCGAAATTCTCTACGCCTGGGGTATCCTCCATAAACAGGCTGTTGGCATTGCTGATACTCCCATCTTGGGTGCGGCTCATAATTCCCATTTTGGTGGCGTTAGCCGGTAAATCCCAGGGGGGCATATTATCTTCATTATAAACGCGACCGGTGATTAAAGGTCTATCGGGATCGCCATTGACAAAATCGACAACAACCTCTTCGCCAACCCTCGGGATTTGGATACCACCATATTGCCAACCTGCCCAATTACTGGCAACCCTGACCCAACATGAGCTGGTTTCATCCCCTTTACTGTAGCGATCCCAGCGAAATTTAAGTTTTACCCGGCCGTAATTATCGGTCCAGATACTTTCGCCTGCAGGACCGACAACTTCCGCCGTTTGCGGGCCGTGAGTCTTCGGCCAGGCTGTTTTCCTTTTAGAACGCCATTGTGTTGCTGCAGGTAGCACCACAAAATCGGTATAATGCTCGGCATTCACACTGTCATTACTGGCGTAATTGCTTTCCTTAAAGGAGTATCGTGCCGCAATAGTCATATACTCGCGGGCATCTTCAAGTCTGGGAGCGTTATCCAACATAAATCGATAACCAGGTGCCAGACCCAAGGAAGAAGCGCGCCCCTTGATGAATTCATGATTAGCCTCGAACTCCTGTTGCCGAACACGGGCATAAAACTGACCATGACTTTGGTCGGTATAGCATCCTGGCCAATCAAAAATCTCTGCCTTTTCTTTGGCAAAGGATTGTGGATTGGGCCTATTTTCCAACAAGTTGGCACGAGGTTTGCGGAAATCGTAATCATTCATGCTGTAGAGACTGGGAGTAATAATATCGGAAACTTTCCATTGATAAATCGTGGCGGCGTTTTCAGTTAATCCACCTTCGTTTAGACGATATACGATGTGGCCATAGCCATCCAAGGCATCGTGGCGCTGCGGAGAGTCTGCCAAGATCAGAGTGTGACCGTCCGCTTGGTGGGTGAAGTAGAAATAGATCCCTTCATGCTCCATTAAACGGCAGATAAAGTCGTAATCACTTTCTTGGTATTGAACACAATAACCCCATGATCTGTAATTATATGTCAGGCGATTTTCAACGTTGATCTTGTATTCATTAAAGATACCGAGAATAATCTCAGGAACACTTTTTTCCTGAAAGATCCGACAATCCTGATTTTGTGTCAGGTACCAAAGCGTTGGGCGTAGCTTCAGGTGATAGAGATAGTATCTTTCTTCCGATTCTTCACGATCCGAAAGCGTCATGCTGGTAATGATGCCATTCAGGTAGCGTACAGGTGCAGCGCGATCATCAATGTTAACCGTAAATGACTTTCCAAGCTGTGATTTCAAGTCGATGGTGTTTTTCTTGCAGAATAATCCGATATCAAATTCATATATTTCTGATAGTTTCTCCTCACCCATTAAGGTATGAAAAAGAAGTTGTTCAGACAAATCCGATATTTTTCCAGCAACGAAGATGCGGTTTAAATTTAGCATTTTTGTATCCATACGCTGAGTTAATACGACTATGTCCTATACACATCAAAGTAGAACCGCCTATGTACTAAAATCCCTTGGTGAGAGTACTCTCATAAATAAATATTAGCATCATTGTTCACCAACCAGTTATCCCCTGTCAAATTATCCATCCAAAAAATGGTTAGATGTACTAGTAATGACTCAATTGTATTGATTGGTTATTTGAAGCTGATTTATAGAGGAAAATGGTGATTTTAGTTAACGCAGATGTTGCTTATCCAGGCTGTTAAATGCCTTATATTACTCTCCCGGTTTGCGCAAATTTATGCCCAGACAATCCCATTAATAATATTGAGGTATACCCTAGAGTTTGTAGAGAAGCATAAAAATGGATAATGATATTGATATAGGTAAAAATGATGCTAACAGTGATTTTCATCACATAAATTAGTTTTGACAAATCTATCGCTAATGACTTCAGTGTGGTGATGTTTTGAGTAAGTTCTTGTCAGCTTCTGTCGCCTAACTGGCATACGGGTATACCCCTCATTCTTCAAGGGGTGGTGGTGTTGGCTGAGTCCAGATACTCGGATCGTCCTAAGCCACGTGCCTGACGAGGCCGCCGCTGCCAGCAGCGTTCAAGTACTCTTACCCATACTCTCTAGTAGCGCGGTGATCTCATCATTGACCTCGGATGCAGTCGCATTAATAACCAGATCAACATGCTGCTGTGCGAGCTGATCCATAGGCAGTGCGCTTACCGCTCCTAGATGTTGGAACGCTTTCATCATCTCCTGTACACGGCTAAAAGTACGATTAGTGAGCACAATCTGGCCACCAAAAGCGAGTAACGGCAGCATCATACCTCTTGCCGTCTCTGCCAGAGGTCGCTCTTTCACTGAGTTCAGTCGCCACTTTATAAGCTTGTTCTTTAAAAGGTACGGTGACATTGGCTCCCTGGCCACCAGCAGCAATAAACTGCTGTAGCATCCGTTCAACATCCTCTAGCGGAACCAATACCCTACCATAAGGGTATTCGATCCCTATTTGCTCAGCAAAGGTGCGTGAATGCGAGGAAATTTACTATGAGTAATCGGATTACCTAATACCGCAAATTTTTCCATACAAATAGCCTCTAGCCCTGACGGATCAACTGACCGGTCAGAACATCTCGAATTTCAGAAGGGTTCAACCGGCCACCTACATCACCCGCTAATACCGGAACAGTGTCACCAAACTGCTGCCTCACTTCTATAACCGTGCGACACGGCGATTGGCCACTTAAGTTGGCACTGGTTGAGACCAAAGGCTTACCAAACTGACGACAAAGCTGTTGTACCAACGGATGTGCGCTAACACGAACCGCCAGTGAATCAAATCGCCCTGTAAGGAGGCGTGGAGTTTGTTGTTTTGCCGGGACCACCCAGGTCACTGGTCCGGGCCAACTGGCAAACATCATGGCACGCTGCCGCTCACTCAACACGTTGTCATCAATATACGGTGTGAGTTGTGTATAGTCTGCGGCGATCAGGATCAGGCCCTTTTCCCACGGACGTTGTTTCAATGCCAGTAAGGTCTTCACTGCATACTCACTATCAGGGTCACATCCCAAACCGAATACCGCCTCTGTTGGATAAGCGATAACCTGCTGGTTTTGCAATGCAGTCATAATAGGAGCGAATAAGGAAATCTGTTCTGGGTTCATGAGATGATTATTCTGTGAGTGCGACGGGTTTTCCACAGCGTTTACTGGCACAGTAAAGCATCAAACCTTTTGCTGTGTGCTTTTCCATCAGTAACGGGTAGTGGCAATAAGCACACTCACCAGCAACAGGTTTAAAATTTAGCGCAAACTGGCAGTCTGGATAACGGTCACAAGAATGAAACACTTTGCCATAGCGGGACTTGCGTTGCAGCAGTTTACCCTGTCCACATTGGGGACAAGGGATACTGGTTTCATCAGGCTTGTCGATAACTTCAGTATGAGTGCACTCAGGGTAACGACTACAACCAATAAACATCCCATAGCGCCCCTGGCGTAGTACCAAGGTCGCCTGACACTTCGGGCATTCTTGGCCCTCCAGCACTTTAACAATATGCCCATCTGCCTGCGCTTTTAACGGCCGGATATATTGGCATGTGGGATATTGAGAACAACCAAGAAAGGGGCCGTGACGACCACTACGGATCACCAATTCGGCCCCACATTCAGGACAAGGTTCATTTTGCCTGGTGGCAAAAATCGCGTTTTTTGTCATAACTTCTTCTATGCTTGTTAGCTGCTCAGTGCAGGTAACCTTCGTTGACTTCAAACAACAGCTCTTCCATCTGCTGATAAGCGCTTTCATACCCGGGGATATTAAACAACACCATCAGCACGACCCATTTCAGATCTTCGAGATCGAACTCCGTATTATCCAAGGCCATAACACGATCGATAACCATTTCACGGGTTTCGAGGTTCAATACCTGTATTTGTTCCAAAAATAGGAGAAAACCGCGGCAACTGGCATCTAAACGCCCCCCTTCTTCTTCAGTGTAGATCCGCATCGCAAGTGGATCCGCACCCATAAAATAAGGTGCATTCTCTCCTTCCTGGAGGTCTGCAAGTTTCTCCAACCAATTCAACGCATTATAGATATCATTCCGGTCAAATCCTGCCTCGGCAAGATCATTCGTCAAGGTATCCTGATCAACCTGCATCTCAGGCTCATTGTGTATATAAGTTTCAAACAAATACATGAGTACGTCGAACATGGTCAGCCCTCCTTATTCGGACATAACCGCCGGGTACAGCTGCGATCCACCCTGCTAACTCCAGATCGAGTAACTTGACTACCACCTCTGGCACAGGTTGGCCGGCACGTGCAGCGACGACGTCAACAGGTGTTACCTCATCTCCTACGTTAGCCAACACATCAGCAAATGGCAATTCAACTTGTGCTGCTAATAAAGAAATAGTTGTATTTTCTCTTAAAGGCAACCAATGCAGACCACTGCGAAGCTGTTCTATTATATCCTTCGGACTGGTCACCAAACTTGCTCCTTGCTGGATCAAGCAATGTGTTCCCTCACTCATTGGATTACCTAGCGCCCCCGGCAGAGCAAATACCTCGCGCCCTTGCTCCAGAGCATAACGGGCTGTAATCAGCGATCCGCTACGCAATGAAGCCTCGATAACCACGACCCCCATACTCAACCCACTGATAATTCGATTGCGACGCGGGAAATGAGCAGGCAACGGTAAATCCGTCACCAGATACTCGGAAATCACCGCCCCGCCTTGTTCAATGATTTGTTCGGCCAAGCGGTGGTGGCGGCGCGGGTAGATATTTTCCAAGCCGCTCCCCAACACAGCAACAGTTACCCCTTGTGCTGCCAACGCTGCACGATGGCAGATACCATCAATGCCTATCGCTAACCCGCTGGTGACCGCAAACCCTCCCTGCACCAAGCCAGAAGCAAAATAAGCCCCCCAATGTTCACCATAATGGCTGAATTGCCGACTACCCACCATGGCAACCTGCGGTAATTGCAACGCAGTAAGATTCCCCTTCACTAACAATAATAGCGGTGCATTATCGATATGTACCAGAGACTCAGGAAAGTCGGCCTCACCATAGCGCAACATCTGATTTCCCGGCACTTCCAGCCATTTAAGTGTGCTATCAAGATATTGGGCATGCTGGAACTGTTTGCGCTGTTTTTCATTCAGCCCCAATGCCCTTAGCAATGGGTAAGGATCCCCCCCTTCAGCGACCAACTGATTTATCATATGGCTAGCCAGTGGCGCACTGATCCCCGTCACTGCATACATGCGTAAACCAATCTCTTCTGGCTGCATCAGGCATTTCCTTACTCAAATTGAAGCATTACCAATTCATGCAATTGGTTCAGGATGCTGTCAATCAGGTCAGGAAATGTCTAGAATGGAAACTAATCTCTCGTTATCACTCGGATACAGATCTAAAGATATATGTCAGTCTTGCAGGTATTACATTTCCCAGATGAGCGGCTGCGCAAAGTTGCAGCCCCAGTAAAAGAAGTCAATGCAGACATCCAACGTATCGTGGATGATATGTTTGAAACCATGTGCGCAGAAGAAGGCATTGGCCTGGCTGCGACACAAGTGGATATTCATCAACGTATTATTGTCATTGACGTTTCTGAGAACCACGATCAACCGCTGGTGTTGATCAACCCGGAGTTGCTGGAAAAAAGTGGTGAAACCGGTATTGAAGAAGGCTGTCTTTCCGTTCCTGAACATCGTGCCTTGGTGCCACGTGCGGAGAAAATTACAGTCCGGGCACTTGACCGTGAAGGGCGACCTTTTACGCTAGAGGCCGATGATCTGTTGGCTATCTGTATCCAACACGAAATGGATCATCTGGTTGGCAAGCTCTTTGTCGATTACCTTTCGCCCTTGAAACGCCAACGGATCCGTCAGAAACTGGAAAAAATGGCCAAGCTTAATGCTCGCTAGCCGATCAGGAAACCAACGTGTCTGATTCTTTAAAAGTTATTTTTGCCGGTACCCCAGACTTTGCAGCGCGTCATCTTGATGCGCTGTTGTCGTCTGAGCATCAGATTGTCGGTGTATTCACTCAACCCGACCGCCCCGCAGGACGGGGAAATAAGCTGACACCTAGCCCGGTCAAGATACTGGCTGAACAACACCAAATCCCTGTTTTTCAGCCTAACTCGCTGCGTCCGCAAGAAAATCAGCATCTGGTTGCTTCTCTTGATGCAGACGTTATGGTTGTGGTTGCCTATGGTCTGATCCTGCCCAAAGCCGTGCTGGAAATGCCACGTCTGGGGTGCATCAATGTCCATGGCTCTCTGCTTCCCTATTGGCGGGGGGCGGCTCCGATCCAACGCGCATTATGGGCTGGTGACAAAGAAACCGGCATAACAATCATGCAGATGGATGTCGGTCTTGATACTGGCGATATCATGCACAAAATCCATTGTCCGATCGAAGCCACCGATACCAGTGCTACCTTGTATGACAAACTCGCCATGCTAGGCCCACAAGGACTGCTCACTACCTTACAACAATTGGTTGCTGGTACAGTAAAGCGCGAAGTGCAAGATAATGCGTTAGCCACCTATGCTGAAAAGCTGAGTAAAGAAGAGGCCCGTCTCGATTGGCATCTGTCTGCCGTACAACTGGAACGCTGCATTCGCGCATTCAACCCCTGGCCGGTCAGCTATTTCATTATCGAAGATCAGCCGGTAAAAGTCTGGCAAGCCAACGTGTTAGCGGAAACAACCAACGTGGAGCCAGGCACTATCGTGTGTGCCGACAAGCAAGGTATTCAGGTGGCCACCGCAGAAGGTATTTTGAACCTGACGCAGTTACAACCCGCTGGTAAAAAACCAATGTCAGCACAGGATTTACTGAATTCGCGCCGTGAATGGTTTACACCAGGTAAACTACTATACACTAAATAATTCGAGTTGCAGGAAGGCGGCAACGCAGAGAATCCCCAGGAGCTTACACTGGTAAGTGACTGGGGTGAGCGAGGAAAGCCAACACACATGCAACTTGAAGTATGACGAGTATATAAGTACTCCCATTGCTCGGCGACCACGTCGAGCTGTTTCTTTCCTAATGCCGACCATTATCAGCTTCAGCCTATGAAAAACAATTACAATCTCCGAAGCATTGCCGCCAAAGCCATCGGCCAGGTTCTGGACCAAGGGCAATCACTCAGTACTGTTCTGCCTGAATTGCAAAAGAATATTGCTGACAAAGATCGTGCGTTGCTACAGGAGTTCTGTTTTGGAACATTGCGCATGTTGCCACAACTCGAATGGTGCATTCAGCAACTGATGGCAAAACCGCTGCTTGGCAAACAACGGATATTGCACTATTTACTGATGGTGGGTATTTATCAGCTGTTATATACCCGTATTCCACCCCATGCCGTGTTGGCGGAAACCGTTGAAGGGGCTGTCGCGTTGAAACGCCCCCAGTTGAAAGGCCTGATTAACGGTGTACTACGTCAGTTTCAACGCCAACAGGAAGCGTTGTTAGCCCGCGCTGCCAACAATGACAGCCGTTATCTGCACCCAAGTTGGTTGCTAAAACGTATCCAGCAAGCCTATCCAACACAGTGGCAACAGATTATTGATGCCAATAATCAAAAACCCCCCATGTGGCTACGCGTAAACCGCCTGCATCATAAGCGCGAAGATTATCTGCAGTTGATGCAACAAGCTGGTATTGCCGCTATTCCACATAAAACGTATCACGATGCAATACGGTTACCGACACCTTGTTCAGTTACGGATTTACCGGGTTTTACCGAGGGCTGGGTGACCGTGCAAGATGCTTCTGCTCAAGGATGTATTGATCTGCTTGACCCACAGGATGGCGAACATATTCTCGACCTTTGTGCCGCTCCCGGTGGCAAAACCACGCATATTCTGGAAGCTGCCCCTAAAGCTCATGTTATGGCGGTCGATATTGATGAACAACGCTTAAGCCGGGTAAAAGAAAACCTACAGCGTCTGCGCCAAAATGCCGAAGTTAGGCAAGGGGATGGCCGAATGCCGCAACAATGGTGCGGTAGTCAACAGTTTGACCGTATTCTGTTAGACGCCCCTTGTTCTGCCACTGGCGTCATACGTCGCCATCCAGATATCAAATGGTTACGCCGTGATAGTGATATCGCAGAGTTGACCACATTACAAAGCGAAATTCTTAACGCCATCTGGCCGCACCTCAAATCAGGGGGAACCCTGGTTTATGCGACCTGCTCTATTCTGCCACCAGAAAACTGTGAACAGATTGCGGCATTCCTGCAATGCCATAGCGATGCCAAGTTGGTTGATACTGGTGATGTTCAATCACCTGGTCAGCAGAATCTTCCCCATCCTGAAGATGGTGATGGTTTCTTTTACGCTAAGTTGATTAAAATATAATTGTCTAGAGAAGGCTTCCGAGTCTTCTCACTATCGGCTACGGCCGTTGCAAATCGAGTAGAGAATTCGATGAAAATAATTATTCTTGGTGCAGGTCAGGTCGGTGGAACACTGGCAGAAAATCTGGTTGGCGAAAATAACGATATCACAGTGGTTGATAGCGATGGAGGTCGTCTGCGCCAATTGCAGGACAAATTTGACTTACGTGTTGTCCAAGGGCACGGTTCTCATCCGCGAGTGTTACGCGAAGCAGGAGCGGAGGATGCTGACATGCTGGTTGCGGTCACTAATTCTGATGAAACCAATATGGTTGCCTGCCAGATTGCCTATTCGCTGTTTAATACCCCAAAACGTATCGCACGCATCCGCTCACCAGACTATATTCGTGAATCCGAAAAGTTATTCCAACCAGAAGCGGTGCCCATTGATCACCTAATTTCACCAGAGCAACTGGTGATTGATTATATCTATAAATTGATCGAATTCCCCGGCGCCTTACAAGTGGTCAATTTTGCCGAGGGTAAGGTCAGTATCGCCGCAGTAAAAGCGTATTATGGTGGCCCACTGGTCGGTAATGCTCTCTCTTCAATGCGTGAACATATGCCACATATTGATACGCGTGTCGCAGCCATCTTTCGTCAAGACAGACCCATACGTCCCCAAGACTCTACGGTTATTGAAGCCGGCGATGAAGTCTTCTTCGTTACCGCCACACAGAATATCCGCGCGGTAATGAGCGAACTACAACGGCTCGAAAAGCCTTACAAACGCATTATGATCGTGGGTGGTGGCAACGTAGGTGCAGGGTTAGCACAACGGTTGGAGAAAACCTATAGCGTAAAACTAATTGAGCGCAACCAACAGCGTGCAGCCGATCTGGCGGAGCAACTACACGACACTATTGTGTTTTATGGTGACGCTTCCGATCAGGAACTACTGATTGAAGAACATGTTGAGCAGATGGATGTCTTTATTGCCATCACCAACGATGATGAAGCCAATATCATGTCTGCCATGCTAGCCAAACGCATGGGGGCCAAAAAGGTCATGGTATTGATCCAGCGCCGAGCCTATGTCGATTTAATGCAGGGCAGTGACATTGATATCGCAATTTCACCGCAGCAAGCGACCATCTCCGCTCTGTTAGGGCATGTCCGTAAAGCCGACATCATCAGCGTATCATTATTACATCGCGGGGTTGCCGAGGCTATCGAAGCTATCGCACATGGCGATGAGAATACCTCCAAGGTGGTTGGCCGCATGGTAGAAGATATTAAATTGCCACCGGGAACCACGATTGGTGCCATCGTACGCGGTGATGATGTCATTATTGCCAACAGCAATAATAGAATTCAGCAAGGTGATCACGTCATTATGTTTATCACCGATAAAAAGTTTGTGCCTGACGTAGAGCGCCTGTTTCAGCCAAGCCCGTTCTTCCTGTAAACCAATGACGCCAGTCCTGATGGCCAATTTCTTAAAGGCAATATGACCATCGGGGAATACCGATAAGCCAGCAGCTTATGACGATGGGTATATACTTAGTTTATTAACTTACTAGGGGGTACTCAGATGGGCATGTTAAAGGAGTTCCGCGAGTTTGCCATGCGTGGCAATGTCGTCGATTTAGCCGTTGGTGTGATTATTGGTGCCGCGTTTGGTCGGGTCGTCTCTTCACTGGTTGCTGATATCGTTATGCCACCATTGGGTTTATTGATCGGAGGGGTTGATTTTAAACAGTTCCACTTGGTGTTGCGTGAGGCCGAGGGAAACATCCCTGCTGTGGTGATGAACTATGGTGCTTTTCTACAGAATATTTTTGATTTCATCATTGTCGCTTTTGCTATCTTTATGATCATCAAACTAATGAACAAATTACGCAGCAAAGAAGATGAAAAGCAAACAGCCCCGCCAGCACCAACGGCAGAAGAGACTCTGTTGACAGAAATTCGTGACCTGCTCAAGCAACAATCCAAACAATAGTTATCTTGCAATGTGGATTGGCTTAGAACCAGAAAACCAGTGGTAAATCGTCTAAGAACAACTTACCACTGGTCTCCCGGCACTCACCTTTAGCATGTTTAGCTTTACGCCGATAACTCCCTTTTCCTTTACTATTTTTTTCAACCCGCTGACGAAAAAGAGGGTCATGTAGCAATGCCACAATAGCATTGTCCTGTATCTGGCCTTTGGTATGCCGATATTTAGTCATAATATTCTCCAATGGTTTGTAACGATAAATTGGCTACTATAAAAAATATTCAAATCGCAGGACTTAATTTGTCTTCACGTGCTCCATGTTCCAGTGCCTCCAAAATAGAACAATAATTGCTACTATGAGCACTGCCACAGCAAGCATCACTGAGTCGTTTAAGTGAGTCACGCATTCGCGTTAATTCTGTCAATTTGTCCTCGACCTCTTGCAAGCGTGCATCAACAATAGATTTAGACTCTTTGCAGGTATGATGCTCAGGATCGACACGGATCGATAACAGCTCCGCTATCGTTCCTAGCGTAAAGCCTAATTGTTTGGCATAACGAATAAAACGCAAGCGCTGTAAATCCTGAGTACTATACAGCCGATATCCCCCTTCTGTACGCTCATTATGCTCCATCATGCCTTGTTTTTCATAATAGCGTACCGTATCAGGTGTGACATCGGCAAGTTTAGCCAATTGACCGATTTTGAACATCACAACCCACCTCGGAAGTCTATTTTCCATTAATCGCCTGTTGATACAGCCTATACAAAAATCTGTATTCATATCAGGATGAATATTAATCATACAGGATTTGGGAAATAACATTAGCCAAATCGCAGACGTAAAAAAACCGGGCAAGCCCGGTTTTTTTACGCTCTGACAGATATTACTCTGCAGTTGCCACTTCTGCTTGAGACTCAGCACGATCAACCAGCTCGATGTATGCCATCGGCGCGTTGTCACCTGCGCGGAAGCCACACTTCAGAATGCGGGTATAACCGCCTGCACGGCTCGCGAAACGCGGGCCTATCTCATTAAACAGTTTTGCCACGATCTCGTTATCACGAGTACGGGCGAATGCCAGACGACGATTAGCTACGCTGTCGGTCTTGGCAAGAGTAATCAGCGGCTCAACAACGCGACGCAGCTCTTTCGCTTTTGGCAGGGTCGTCTTGATGATTTCATGACGAACCAAAGAGCCGGCCATATTACGGAACATAGCCTGGCGATGGCTGCTGTTACGGTTCAGTTGACGACCACTCTTACGATGGCGCATGACCTTATCCTTCTCAGTAAAACCTTAACCTGTGATCCGGTTACTCGTCAGCAATGCTTGCCGGTGGCCAGTTTTCTAGGCGCATGCCCAGAGACAAACCACGGGAGGCTAGCACGTCTTTAATCTCAGTAAGAGATTTTTTACCCAGGTTAGGCGTTTTCAATAGCTCAACCTCGGTACGCTGTACCAGATCACCGATGTAGTGGATAGCTTCTGCCTTGAGGCAGTTAGCAGAGCGGACAGTCAATTCCAGATCGTCAACAGGGCGCAGCAGGATTGGATCGAACTCTGGCTTCTCTTCCTTCACTTCCGGCTGACGTACATCACGCAAGTCAACGAAAGCTTCCAGTTGTTCAGCCAAAATAGTAGCCGCACGGCGGATCGCCTCTTCAGGATCGATCGTGCCATTGGTTTCCATCTCGATTACCAGCTTGTCCAGATCGGTACGCTGTTCTACACGCGCTGCTTCAACATTGTAGGCAATACGCTCTACAGGGCTATAGCAAGCGTCAACCAACAGACGGCCAATTGGGCGCTCATCTTCTTCCGAATGAATTCGGGCAGAAGCCGGTACATAACCATGACCACGCCGAACTTTGATACGCATACTGATAGCAGCATTCTCATCAGTCAGGTGGCAAATAATGTACTGCGGCTTGACGATTTCAACATCACCATCATGGGTGATGTCGGCAGCGGTCACAGGGCCAATGCCAGACTTATTCAGGGTAAGAATAACTTCATCTTTGCCTTGAACTCTCACCGCCAGCCCTTTCAGGTTGAGCAAGATCTCCAGGATATCTTCCTGTACGCCTTCTTTGGTGCTGTACTCATGCAGTACACCATCAATCTCAACCTCGGTCACCGCGCAACCCGGCATAGATGAAAGCAGAATACGGCGCAGTGCATTGCCAAGAGTATGGCCAAAGCCACGCTCTAAAGGCTCAAGGGTCACCTTGGCGTGCGTCGAACTGATTTGCTCGATATCTACCAGGCGCGGTTTTAGAAACTCTGTCACAGAACCCTGCATTGTGTCCTCTCTTTGAAACTCAAGCCTTACTTGGAGTAAAGCTCGACGATCAGGTGTTCGTTAATGTCGGCGGAGAGATCAGTACGTTCAGGAATACGTTTGAACACACCTTCCATCTTCGCAGCATCAACTTCCAGCCAAGTTGGCTTTTCACGCTGCTCAGCCAGCTCCAGAGAAGCCTTAACACGAGACTGCTTTTTAGCTTTCTCGCGGATGCTGACTACGTCATTCGGAGATACCTGATAAGAAGCGATGTTAACAACGCGACCATTTACCATAACCGCCTTGTGGCTAACCAGTTGGCGTGCTTCTGCACGGGTAGCGCCAAAGCCCATACGGTAAACTACGTTGTCCAAACGACCTTCCAGAAGGGTCAACAGGTTTTCACCGGTATTACCTTTCAGGCGAGTTGCTGTTTTGTAATAGTTCCGGAACTGACGTTCCAAAACACCATACATACGGCGAACTTTTTGTTTCTCACGTAACTGCACACCATAGTCTGATAGACGCGGTTTACGCGCACCATGTTGACCTGGTGGTTGCTCAAGTTTGCACTTTGAATCGATCGCGCGAACGCCAGACTTCAGGAACAGGTCTGTGCCCTCGCGGCGGCTAAGCTTGAGCTTAGGACCCAAATATCTTGCCATTTTCTTTCTCCAACAATCCGAAAAGCAGGGGCGTTATACGCGACGCTTTTTCGGCGGACGACAACCGTTATGAGGGATCGGAGTCACATCAGTAATATTAGTGATGCGGAAACCAGCCGCGTTAAGAGCGCGGATAGTAGACTCACGACCAGGACCAGGTCCTTTAACCATAACTTCCAGGTTCTTGATACCGTATTCTTTTACTGCGTCAGCACAACGTTCTGCTGCAACCTGAGCTGCAAACGGCGTTGACTTACGTGAACCACGGAAACCGGAACCACCGGCAGTTGCCCAACCCAAAGCATTACCCTGACGATCGGTAATAGTCACAATGGTGTTGTTGAAAGAAGCATGGATATGAGCCACGCCGTCAGAGACTTGTTTTCTTACACGTTTACGTGTACGAACAGGTGCCTTTGCCATTATTCAATCACCCCGATTATTTCTTGATCGGTTTACGCGGACCCTTACGGGTACGTGCGTTAGTCTTGGTACGCTGACCGCGTACTGGCAGACCACGACGATGGCGTAAACCACGGTATGTACCAAGATCCATCAGACGCTTGATGCTCAGGGTAACTTCACGACGCAAATCACCTTCAACAGTGAATTTTGCAACCGCTTCACGCAGTTGTTCAATTTGCTCTTCAGACAGCTCACTGATCTTAACATGTTCGGCAATACCCGTAGATGCACAGATAGACTGTGAACGAGTTTTACCAATTCCGAAAATCGACGTTAAGGCGATAACGGTATGTTTATGATCAGGAATGTTAATGCCTGCTATACGGGCCACTATGCACTCCTATTTATTTTTACGGCAACACCATTCTGAAAAGCCCGTTTTCAGGATACTCAAATAATGTTGCAGCTACATACAAAAGATTGGCTGGCTAATCTAGCCAGCTCAACCCAACTTTGCAAGAAAAATATGCGAGATAATCAGCCTTGACGCTGTTTATGCTTCGGCTCGGCACTACAAATTACACGAACGACACCGTTACGCTTAACGATTTTGCAGTTACGACATAATTTCTTGACGGAAGCACGAACTTTCATTTTTACTCTCCGTAACTTCTCAAACGCACCTGACTAGCGGCCATAGCCTTTCAGGTTTGCTTTCTTTAATGCAGACTCATACTGACTTGACATCATCAGAGTTTGCACTTGAGCCATAAAGTCCATGATGACGACAACAACAATCAGTAACGAGGTACCACCAAAGTAGAATGGTACTTTCATTGCATCACGCATGAACTCCGGGATCAGGCAGATAAAAGTAATGTACATTGCGCCAATTAACGTTAAGCGCGTCATTACCTTATCAATATACTTAGCCGTTTGCTCTCCCGGACGAATTCCTGGTACGAAGGCACCGGACTTCTTCAGGTTATCTGCTGTTTCTCTTGGGTTGAAGACCAACGCCGTATAGAAGAAACAGAAGAAGATGATTGCAGACGCATAGAGTAACACATAAAGCGGTTGTCCAGGCTGCAAATAGAACGAAATCGTTGTCAGCCAGTTCCAACCTGTGCCGCCCCCAAACCATGATGCAATCGTGGCTGGGAACAGAATAATACTGGAAGCGAAGATAGCAGGAATAACCCCAGCCATATTCACTTTCAGTGGTAAATGTGTACTCTGTGCTGCGTAAACACGACGACCTTGTTGACGCTTCGCGTAGTTAACAACGATACGACGTTGACCGCGCTCCATGAAAACAACGAAGAAGGTTACTGCAAACACTAACACTGCAACCAACAGCAACAGGAGGAAGTGCAGATCACCTTGCCGAGCTTGCTCAATAGTATGGCCAACTGCTGGTGGAAGACCCGCTACAATACCCGCGAAGATAATGATCGAGATACCGTTACCGATACCACGTTCAGTTATCTGCTCACCTAGCCACATCAGGAACATTGTCCCGGTCACCAGGCTCACAACCGCAGTAAAGTAGAACGCAAAACCTGGGTTTATCACCAGGCCTTGCATCCCAGGCATATTCGGCAAACCAGTAGCAATACCGATCGACTGGAATATGGCCAATACCAGCGTACCGTAACGGGTATACTGGCTAATCTTGCGACGACCAGCTTCCCCTTCCTTTTTGATTTCTGCCAACGTTGGGTGAACCACCGTTAACAGCTGGATAATAATCGATGCCGAGATATACGGCATGATGCCCAGAGCAAAAATAGAAGCACGGCTGAGAGCACCACCAGAGAACATGTTAAACATTTCAATGATGGTACCTCTTTGCTGCTCAAGCAATTTGGCAAGCACAGTGGCATCGATACCAGGAATCGGGATGAAAGAGCCGATACGGAAGACAATCAGTGCGCCGATAACAAACAAAAGTCTGCGCTTGAGCTCACCGATCCCACCTTTAGCACTTTGAAAATCTAATCCTGGTTGCTTGGCCATTAGCTCACTTATTCCTCAATTTTGCCGCCAGCAGCTTCGATAGCAGCACGAGCGCCTTTGGTAACACGCAAACCACGCAGGGTAACCGGACGAGCGATTTCGCCTGAAAGCATAACTTTCGCGAATTCGATCTGGATACCAACAACGTTAGCGGCTTTCAGCGCGTTCAGGTCGATTACGTCGCCTTCAATCAGAGCCAGTTCAGACAGACGAACTTCTGCCGTGATCATAGCTTTGCGAGAGGTGAAGCCAAACTTCGGCAAACGACGATATAAAGGCATCTGACCACCTTCGAAACCGCGACGTACGCCACCGCCAGAACGAGACTTCTGACCTTTGTGACCACGGCCGCCGGTTTTACCCAGGCCAGAACCAATACCACGACCTACACGCTTCGGCGCATGCTTGGCACCTTCAGCCGGAGACAGAGTATTTAAACGCATCTGTTACTCCTCAACCTTAACCATGTAGGAAACCAGATTGATCATACCACGAACAGCAGGAGTATCCTCGCGCTCTACGGTGTGACCAATACGACGCAGACCCAGGCCGAGCAATGTAGCTTTATGCTTCGGCAGACGGCCAATGGAGCTGCGAACTTGTGTAACTTTGATAGTCTTAGCCATGGTCAATTACCCCAGAATGTCTGCAACGGATTTACCACGCTTGGCAGCGACCATTTCAGGAGACTTCATACTTTCCAAAGCATCGATAGTTGCACGAACCACGTTAATCGGGTTAGTGGAACCATAAGCTTTAGCCAATACGTTGTGCACCCCAGCAACTTCGAGAACAGCGCGCATTGCACCACCCGCGATGATACCGGTACCTTCGTGAGCTGGCTGCATAAACACACGAGACCCTGTGTGAGCACCTTTAACAGGGTGCTGCAGGGTGCCGCTGTTAAGCGCGACGTTCATCATGTTGCGACGGGCTTTTTCCATCGCTTTCTGGATCGCTGCTGGAACTTCGCGTGCTTTGCCGTAGCCAAAACCAACGCGACCGTTACCATCACCAACAACTGTCAGTGCGGTAAAGCTGAAAATACGGCCACCTTTTACGGTTTTAGATACGCGGTTTACCGCGATCAGCTTTTCCTGCAGTTCGCCAGCTTGTTTTTCGATGTGAGCCATCTTAAACCTCTTCCTTAGAACTGAAGGCCAGCTTCACGGGCAGCATCTGCCAGTGCCTGGACTCGACCATGATATTGGAAACCGGAACGGTCAAAGGATACTTTCGCAATGCCTTTTTCCAACGCGCGCTCAGCAATAGCTTTACCTACAGCCGCTGCGGCGTCTTTATTTCCGGAATATTTTACTTGCTCAGTGATAACTTTTTCTACTGTAGAAGCAGCTACCAGTACTTCAGAACCATTGGGAGCAATAACCTGTGCGTAAATATGACGCGGGGTACGATGTACCACCAGGCGGGTTGCACCCAGTTCTTTGAGCTTACGGCGTGCGCGGGTCGCACGACGGATACGAGCAGATTTCTTATCCATAGTGTTACCTTACTTCTTCTTAGCCTCTTTGGTACGCACGACTTCGTCGGCGTAACGGACACCCTTGCCTTTATAGGGCTCAGGACGGCGGTAGGCACGCAGATCTGCAGCAACCTGGCCAATAATCTGCTTATCAGCGCCTTTCAGCACGATTTCAGTTTGGCTTGGGCATTCAGCAGTAATACCTGCTGGCAGCTGATGATCGACCGGGTGAGAGAAGCCTAAGGCTAAATTCACCACATTGCCTTTAACAGCAGCACGATAACCAACACCTACCAATTGAAGCTTCTTGGTGAAGCCTTCGGTAACACCGATAACCATTGCGTTCAACAGAGCGCGCGTGGTACCCGCTTGGGCCCATGCATCGGCAAAACCTTCGCGCGGAGCGAAAGTCAGTGCGTTAGCTTCTTGCTTAACGATAACAGCGTCATGGACTGTACGAGTCAGCTCGCCGTTCTTACCCTTTATCGAAATAACCTGACCGTTGAGTTTTACCTCTACGCCGGCAGGAATGACGACGGGTGCTTTTGCAACACGAGACATTCTTTCCTCCCGAATTAAGCTACGTAGCAGATAATCTCGCCACCAAGACCAGCTTGGCGAGCTGCACGATCGGTCATAACACCTTTAGAGGTAGAAACAACAGCGATACCCAAACCGGCCATAACTTTTGGCAGCTCATCTTTTTTCTTATAGATGCGCAGACCTGGACGGCTGATACGTTGAATGCTCTCTACCACTGCCTTACCCTGGAAGTACTTAAGTACCAGTTCCAGAACAGGCTTGGCATCACCTTCGACTTTAAAATCTTCAATAAAACCTTCTTCCTTCAGCACGTTGGCAATCGCCACTTTCAGCTTGGAGGAAGGCATGGTGACCGCAACTTTGTTCGCGGCTTGACCGTTACGGATACGGGTCAGCATATCCGCGATCGGATCTTGCATGCTCATCTGTCTTTACTCCCGTGATTCAATTGGTAATTACCAGCTAGCCTTTTTCAAGCCTGGTACTTCACCGCGCATAGCGGCTTCACGCAACTTGATACGGCTCAACCCGAATTTGCCCACATAACCATGTGGACGGCCAGTTTGGCGGCAGCGTTTGCGCTGACGAGACGGGCTTGAATCACGCGGCAGAGTCTGCAGCTTGAGAACAGCATCCCAACGATCTTCATCGGATGAGTTCACACTAGAAATAATAGCTTTCAATTCCGCACGTTTAGCGCGGTATTTATCAGCCAGTTTTACGCGAACTACTTCGCGTGCTTTCATTGATTGCTTTGCCATAAGTCAACTCTGCCTTACTTGCGGAAAGGGAAGTTAAAAGCAGCCAACAGCGCGCGGCCTTCATCATCAGATTTCGCAGTAGTGGTAATGGTAATATCCAAACCACGAACGCGGTCGACTTTGTCATAGTCGATTTCTGGGAAGATGATTTGCTCACGCACACCCATGCTGTAGTTACCACGACCATCGAATGACTTAGCGGATAAACCACGGAAGTCACGGATACGTGGAACAGCAATGGAAATCAGACGCTCAAAGAACTCCCACATGCGTTCGCCACGCAGAGTTACTTTACAGCCGATCGGATAGCCCTGGCGGATTTTGAAGCCTGCAACAGATTTGCGTGCTTTGGTGATCAACGGCTTTTGACCGGAGATTGCTGTCAAGTCAGCTGCTGCATTATCCAGCAGTTTCTTGTCAGCGATCGCTTCACCAACACCCATATTCAGGGTGATCTTCTCGACCCGAGGGACTTGCATGACAGAGTTGTAATCAAACTGAGTCATCAGTTGTTTGACTACCTCGTCTTTATAGAAATCATGCAGTTTCGCCATCGTCATACTCCAAATTACTTGATAGTTTCGCTGTTTGATTTGAAGAAACGGACTTTTTTGCCGTCTTCGAATCTAAAGCCTACACGGTCAGCCTTGCCAGTAGCCGCGTTGAACAGTGCAATGTTAGAAATTTGAATAGCTGCTTCTTTTTCTACAATGCCACCTGGTTGGTTCAGAGCCGGTACAGGCTTCTGATGTTTCTTAACCAGGTTGATACCTTCAACAATGACCTTACTAGCAGACAGGACATTTTTTACTTTCCCGCGCTTACCTTTATCTTTGCCGGTAAGCACGACAACTTCGTCATCGCGACGGATTTTCGCTGCCATGGTTCGCTCCTTAGAGTACTTCTGGTGCCAGAGAGATAATTTTCATGAACTTCTCATTACGCAGTTCACGAGTTACCGGCCCAAAAATACGCGTACCGATGGGTTGCTCACTGTTATTGTTTAAAATAACGCATGCATTACCATCGAAGCGAATGACAGAACCGTCCGGGCGACGTACACCCTTCTTGGTGCGCACCACTACCGCTTTCAGCACATCGCCTTTCTTCACCTTACCGCGAGGAATTGCTTCCTTGATGGTAATTTTGATGATGTCGCCGACGCCTGCGTAGCGACGGTGCGAGCCACCTAGAACCTTGATACACATTACGCGACGTGCACCGGAGTTGTCGGCCACGTTCAGCATAGTCTGTTCTTGGATCATGTTAGTGCTCCGCTAATGTCAACTACAACTTTAGGACCTATTAACAGGTCGTTTAAAAGCCCCATACCTGAGGGCGCAGCATTATAACACCGCTTCCAAAAGTTGGGTAGAAAAAATAAACGGCCCATTTTCCGAGCCGTTTATTCAGTTAGAGCCAGCTACTCTATTACAGAATCGCTTTCTCTACAACGCGAACCAACGTCCATGACTTAGTCTTGGACAGTGGGCGGCATTCGCGGATTTCAACCACGTCACCGATACCACACTCGTTGTTCTCGTCATGTACGTGTAGCTTAGTCGTACGCTTGATGAATTTCCCGTAGATTGGGTGCTTCACCGTACGCTCGATAGCAACAACGATGGATTTCTCCATTTTATCACTAACAACACGACCTTGCAGAGTACGGATAATATCAGTCATTTACGCACCCGCCTTTTCAGTCAATAAAGTCTTCACACGTGCGACATTACGACGCACTTGTTTCAACAGGTGAGTTTGTTGCAGTTGGCCACTCGCCGCCTGCATGCGCAAGTTAAATTGCTCACGCAGCAGGTTGAGCAGCTCAGTGTTTAACTCTTCAACACTCTTTTCACGCAGCTCTTGTGCTTTCATTACATCACCGTCTTAGTTACAAAGGTGGTTTTGATAGGCAGTTTCGCTGCTGCCAGCTTGAATGCTTCACGGGCAATTTCTTCCGGTACACCGTCCATCTCGTACAGGACTTTACCAGGCTGGATCAGGGCAACCCAATACTCCACGTTACCCTTACCTTTACCCATACGCACTTCAAGCGGCTTCTCGGTGATCGGTTTGTCCGGGAATACACGGATCCAGATCTTGCCTTGACGCTTAACTGCACGAGTCATTGCACGACGAGCTGCTTCGATTTGACGAGCAGTCAGACGGCCACGGCCAACAGCTTTCAGACCGAAAGTGCCGAAGCTAACATCCGTACCTTGTGCCAGACCACGGTTGCGGCCCTTGTGCATCTTACGGAATTTTGTACGCTTTGGTTGTAACATTCAGCGACTCTCCTTACTTGCGGCCTTTACGCTGCTGCTTTTTAGGTTGAGCAGCCGGTTCAGGTTGTTCAACTGCAGCCATACCACCCAGGATCTCACCTTTGAAGATCCATACCTTAACGCCGATTACACCATAAGTGGTGTGCGCTTCAGAGGTGTTGTAATCGATATCCGCACGCAGGGTATGCAACGGAACACGACCTTCACGGTACCATTCAGTACGCGCGATTTCAGCACCGCCAAGGCGGCCGCTTACTTCAACTTTGATACCTTTAGCGCCAAGACGCATGGCGTTTTGTACAGCACGCTTCATTGCACGACGGAACATAACACGACGTTCCAGCTGTGAAGTGATGCTGTCAGCAACCAATTTTGCGTCCAGTTCCGGTTTACGGACTTCGGCGATATTGATTTGCGCAGGAACGCCAGCGATATCCGCTACGACCTTACGCAGTTTTTCGACATCTTCACCTTTCTTGCCGATAACGATGCCTGGACGAGCAGTGTGAATAGTCACACGGATGCTCTTCGCAGGACGCTCGATAACGATGCGAGAAACGGAAGCTTTCGCCAATTCTTTAGTCAGGAATTGGCGAACTTTAAAGTCGCTGTCCAGGTTGTCAGCGAATTCTTTGGTATTCGCATACCAGGTAGAGTTCCAAGGTTTGACAATACCCAGGCGAATACCATTAGGATGTACTTTCTGACCCATTGCTAATCTCCAGAGTCTCAGCGATCGGACACAACCACAGTAATGTGGCTGGTGCGCTTCAGGATGCGATCTGCACGACCTTTTGCACGCGGCATAATACGCTTCATGCTTGGGCCTTCATCAACGAAGATTTTCGTGACTTTCAGATCATCAATGTCGGCGCCATCGTTGTGCTCTGCGTTAGCAATAGCAGACTCTAGCACTTTCTTAACCAATACAGCCGCTTTCTTGTTGGTGTAGGTCAGTGTATCCAGAGCTTGCGACACTTTCTTACCGCGAATCAGGTCTGCCACCAGGCGAACCTTCTGAGCAGAAGAACGAGCGTGGCGATGTTTAGCGATAGTTTCCATCTCTTCCTCCTACCTTAGCGCTTTTTGGCTTTTTTATCAGCCGCATGGCCGCGATAAGTACGAGTCGGCGCGAATTCACCCAGTTTGTGACCGACCATTTCATCGGAAACAAATACTGGTACGTGCTGACGACCATTATGGACAGCGATGGTCAAACCGATCATGTTAGGAAAGATCGTTGAACGACGGGACCAAGTGCGCAAAGGCTTCTTGTCACCGCTTTCCACCGCTTTCTCTACCTTCTTCAGCAAGTGCAGGTCAATAAAAGGACCTTTCTTGAGAGAACGTGGCATGGCTTATCCTCTAATTATTTTTTACTACGGCGACGTACGATGAACTTGTCAGTACGCTTGTTGCTACGGGTCTTCTTACCTTTGGTCTGAACGCCCCACGGTGTGACCGGGTGCTTACCAAAGTTACGACCTTCACCACCACCGTGTGGGTGATCGACTGGGTTCATCGCCGTACCGCGAACGGTAGGACGAATACCACGCCAACGAGCAGCACCTGCTTTACCCAGGACGCGCAGCATATGTTCAGCGTTACCGACTTCACCCAAGGTGGCGCGGCAATCAACTGGAACTTTACGCATTTCGCCTGAACGCAGACGCAGAGTCACGTAGGAACCATCACGTGCAACGATCTGAACATAGGCACCCGCGGAACGAGCCAGTTGGCCGCCTTTACCGGGTTTCATTTCTACGTTATGAACCGTTGAACCTACTGGGATGTTACGCATCGGCAGAGTGTTACCTGCTTTGATTGCCACATCAACGCCAGATTGAATCTGGTCACCAGCTTTCAGCCCTTTCGGTGCCAGGATGTAACGACGCTCACCATCTTGGTACAGAACCAGCGCGATATTCGCGGAACGGTTCGGATCGTACTCCAGACGCTCAACGACTGCAGGAATACCGTCTTTGTTGCGCTTAAAGTCAACTAAACGATAATGCTGCTTATGGCCACCACCGATATGACGCGTAGTGATGCGACCATTATTGTTACGACCACCGGTCTTGCTGCTTTTTTCTAACAGCGGGGCAAAAGGCTTACCTTTATGCAACTCAGGGTTAACCACTTTGACGACGTGGCGACGGCCCGGAGATGTAGGTTTACATTTAACAATTGCCATTGTTCTTACTCCTCCGACTTACTCTGCGCCGCCCATGAAGTCCAGATTCTGGCCTTCTTTCAGGGTGACGTAAGCTTTTTTCCAGTCGCTACGACGACCAACACGCTGACCGTGACGCTTCACTTTGCCTTTAACCAGCAAGGTGTTTACGTCTTCGACTTCGACTTCAAACAGTTTCTGCACTGCAGCTTTGATTTCTGCTTTGGTCGCGTCTTTGGCAACTTTGAGAACGATGGTGTTGTTTTTCTCCATCGCAGTGGATGCTTTTTCAGATACGTGCGGTGCACGCAGCACTTTCAGCAAACGTTCTTCACGGATCATGCCAGCATCTCCTCAACTTGCTTCACAGCATCAGCAGTCATAACCACTTTGTCGAAGGCGATCAGGCTAACTGGGTCGATACCTGCTACATCGCGCACGTCAACCTTATACAGGTTACGAGCAGCCAGGAACAGATTCTCATCCAGTTCACCGGTTACGATCAGCACATCTTCCAGCGCCATATCTTTCAGTTTCTGTGCCAGCAACTTGGTTTTAGGTGCTTCTACAGAGAACTTCTCGACAACGATCAGACGATCTTGACGTACCAATTCGGACAGGATGCTTCTCAGCGCGCCGCGGTACATCTTCTTGTTTACTTTCTGACTGTGGTCTTGTGGCTTTGCAGCGAAGGTCACACCACCGGAACGCCAGATCGGGCTCTTGACAGAACCTGAACGCGCACGGCCAGTACCTTTCTGGCGCCACGGTTTTTTACCGGAACCAGTCACTTCAGCACGGGTCTTCTGAGCACGAGTACCTTGACGGGCACCTGCTGCATAAGCAACAACAACCTGGTGTACCAGCGCTTCGTTGAAATCACGACCGAAGGTAGTTTCGGAAACAGTCAGCGCGCTTTGCGCGTCTTTCAATGCTAATTCCATTGCTATCCCCTTACGCCTTCACAGCTGGTTTAACGATCAGGTTGCCACCGGTTGCGCCCGGAACAGCACCTTTAACCAGCAGCAGGTTACGCTCAGCGTCAACACGTACTACGTCCAGGCTTTGAACAGTCACACGCTCATCACCCAGGTGGCCAGCCATTTTCTTGCCTTTGAACACTTTGCCCGGAGTCTGGTTCTGACCGATAGAACCCGGAACACGGTGAGACAAGGAGTTACCGTGGGTAGCGTCTTGGGTACGGAAGTTCCAGCGCTTTACAGTGCCAGCAAAACCTTTACCTTTTGAAGTCCCGGTAACATCGACTTTTTTGACATCAGCAAAAATTTCTACGCTGATATCTTGACCTGCAGCGAATTCTTCACCTTCTGCAAGGCGGAATTCCCACAGACCACGGCCAGCTTCAACGCCAGCTTTAGCGAAATGGCCCGCTTCCGGTTTGGTCACACGGTTAGCTTTTTTGCTACCAGTAGTGACTTGGATGGCACGGTAGCCGTCGCTCGCCAGGTCTTTAACCTGAGTCACGCGGTTCGCTTCAATTTCAATTACGGTTACTGGGATAGAAACGCCATCTTCAGTGAAGATGCGGGTCATGCCCAATTTTTTACCGACTAAACCAATCATTGTTTCAACCTCTCAATCGCTCAATGACCTGATTAACCCAGGCTGATCTGCACGTCTACACCGGCAGCCAGATCCAGACGCATCAGAGCATCAACGGTTTTCTCAGTTGGCTCAACGATGTCAACCAGACGCTTGTGAGTGCGAATCTCGTACTGATCACGCGCATCTTTATTAACGTGCGGAGAAATCAGAACGGTAAAGCGCTCTTTGCGAGTTGGCAGCGGGATCGGACCACGAACTTGCGCACCAGTGCGCTTAGCAGTCTCGACGATTTCCGCAGTTGATTGATCGATCAGACGATGATCAAACGCTTTCAGGCGGATACGGATTCTTTGGTTCTGCATGAGACCAGAGCTCCAATTATTTATAAACGTAAATAATTACTCCTCGCACCCATTTCGATTGATGGGAGAGTGTAATCGTCAACATATAACCCCCATATCGGGAGTATTGTTCGAGAGGCAAAACGAACTTGCCAGTCGACTGATTCGCTAAAATCAGGCCACCAAGATCAGGTAGGCCCGCGCATTATACGCAAAACAGGGTAAGAAGCAAGCCAAGGATGAAATATAACCACAGGAAAAACCATGGTGACTTATCGCTAGCATAATGAAAGGCGTTATATCCACGGCAATCAAACTGCAGGAGCGCAATAATCTGTTGTGTGGGTAATGACTCTATCTGCTGCTGCGGCCTAATTTATGCAATCAAGGCTAAGTCATGGTCTTTATTTATGGTTAAAAAAGCATAAAAAAAGGGCACCTGGATAAGTGCCCTATTTTACTACTTAAAAATTATCTGCAATTAAGCGATAACTTTAGCAACAACACCTGCACCAACGGTACGGCCACCTTCACGGATTGCAAAACGCAAACCGTCATCCATCGCGATTGGGTGGATCAGGGTGACTTTCATGTTCACGTTGTCACCTGGCATCACCATCTCTACGCCTTCTGGCAGTTCGATGGTACCGGTTACGTCAGTTGTACGGAAGTAGAACTGTGGACGGTAACCTTTGAAGAATGGGGTATGACGACCACCTTCTTCTTTGCTCAGGATATACACTTCTGAATCAAACTGAGTGTGCGGCTTGATTGAGCCTGGCTTGGCCAGAACCTGACCACGCTCGATATCTTCACGCTTGATACCACGCAGCAGAACACCCACGTTCTCACCAGCACGACCTTCGTCCAGCAGTTTGCGGAACATTTCAACACCGGTACAAGTTGATTTCACGGTATCCTTGATACCGACGATTTCAACTTCTTCACCCACCTTGATGATGCCGCGCTCTACACGACCGGTCACTACAGTACCACGGCCAGAAATAGAGAATACGTCTTCGATTGGCAGCAGGAATGGCTTGTCAATCGCACGCTCTGGTTCTGGAATGTAAGAATCCAGGTAGCCAGCCAGTTCGATGATCTTCGCTTCCCACTCTGCGTCGCCTTCCAGTGCTTTCAGCGCTGAACCACGAATCACTGGTAGGTCATCACCAGGGAAATCATAAGCAGACAGAAGTTCACGAACTTCCATTTCTACCAGTTCCAGCAGCTCTTCATCATCAACCATGTCACACTTGTTCATGAATACGATGATGAAAGGAACGCCAACCTGACGACCCAGCAGGATGTGCTCACGAGTCTGAGGCATTGGGCCATCAGTCGCTGCCACAACCAGAATAGCGCCGTCCATCTGAGCAGCACCGGTGATCATGTTTTTCACATAGTCGGCGTGCCCTGGGCAGTCAACGTGTGCGTAGTGGCGAGTCGGGGTATCATATTCAACGTGTGAAGTGTTGATGGTGATACCACGTGCTTTTTCTTCTGGTGCGTTATCGATCTGATCGAAAGCACGTGCATTACCGCCGTAGGTTTTAGCCAGAACGGTGGTGATTGCAGCTGTCAGAGTGGTTTTACCATGGTCAACGTGGCCGATAGTACCGACGTTAACGTGGGGTTTTGTACGTTCAAATTTTTCTTTAGACACGGCTATATTCCTTACTCTTGTGCTCCCCCCTCATGGAGGGAGCACTGATCAATGTGTTAAACCCGAATTACTTACCACGGGCTTCGATAACGGCCTGAGCGACGTTGTTCGGCGCATCATCGTACTTCAGGAACTCCATGGAGTAAGAAGCACGGCCTTTGGTCAGAGAACGCAGTTGAGTTGCGTATCCAAACATCTCGGACAACGGAACTTCAGCGTGAATCTGAACGCCAGTAGCGTTGGATTCCTGACCTTTCAGTTGACCACGACGACGGCTAAGGTCACCGATGACGTCACCAGTGTTCTCTTCCGGCGTTTCAACTTCAACCTTCATGATAGGCTCAAGCAAAACAGGTTTCGCTTTCTTAAAGCCATCTTTAAAGGCGATAGACGCGGCCAGTTTAAACGCCAATTCGGAGGAGTCAACATCGTGGAAAGAACCGAAATGCAGACGCACACCGAGATCAACTACCGGATAACCGGCCAGTGGACCAGCCTTAAGTTGCTCCTGAAGACCTTTATCAATGGCAGGGATGTATTCCGTTGGGATCACACCACCTTTAATGTCATTGACGAACTCGTAGCCTTTCGGATTTGAGCCCGGCTCCAGTGGGTACATGTCGATAACAACATGACCATACTGACCACGACCACCAGACTGCTTGGCGTGTTTACCTTCGATGTCAGTAACTTTCGCGCGAATCGCTTCACGGTAAGCAACCTGCGGTTTACCCACGTTCGCTTCAACGTTAAATTCACGACGCATACGGTCAACCAGGATATCCAGGTGAAGTTCACCCATACCTGCGATGATGGTCTGACCTGATTCTTCGTCAGTCCATACGCGGAATGATGGGTCTTCCTTCGCCAGACGGCCCAGAGCCAGACCCATTTTTTCCTGGTCAGCTTTGGTTTTTGGTTCTACCGCTACCGAGATTACCGGCTCAGGGAACTCCATACGCTCAAGAATGATCGGGCTTGCAGGATCACACAGCGTATCACCGGTAGTGACGTCTTTCAGACCGATTGCCGCAGCGATGTCGCCTGCACGAACTTCTTTAATCTCTTCACGCTTGTTAGCATGCATCTGAACGATACGGCCCAGACGCTCACGCGTTGACTTCACTGAGTTCAGAACCGTGTCACCGGAGTTAACAACACCAGAGTACACACGGAAGAACGTCAGGTTGCCCACGAATGGGTCGGTAGCGATTTTGAACGCCAGTGCAGAGAACGGCTCTGAGTCATCTGAATGACGCACAGCCGGGGTATCTTTACCGTCGTCCAGAATACCGTTGATAGCCTCAACGTCATCTGGTGCTGGCAGGTATTCGATAACCGCATCCAGCATTGCCTGTACGCCTTTGTTTTTAAAGGCTGAACCACAGGTTACCAGAATCACTTCGTTGTTCAGCACACGCTTACGCAGAGCTTTCTTGATCTCTTCCTCGGTCAGCGTTTCGCCGCCCAAGTATTTGTCCATCAGCTCATCTGACGCTTCTGCAGCAGACTCAACCAGATTCTGGTGCCATTCAGCAGCCAGTTCTTGCATGTCAGCTGGGATCTCTTCGTATTCGAAGGTCACGCCCTGATCTGCTTCGTTCCAGTTGATGGCTTTCATTTTCACCAGGTCAATAACACCGGTGAATTTCTCTTCTGCGCCGATAGCCAGTTGCAATGGAACTGGATTCGCGCCCAGACGAGATTTGAGCTGACCAACAACTTTCAGGAAGTTAGCACCCATACGGTCCATTTTATTAACGAACGCGATGCGTGGAACTTTGTATTTGTTAGCCTGACGCCATACGGTTTCAGACTGCGGCTGAACACCACCGACAGCACAATAAACCATTACAGCGCCATCAAGAACACGCATGGAACGTTCAACTTCGATGGTGAAGTCAACGTGCCCAGGGGTATCAATGATGTTGACACGATGCGGCTCAAACTGCTTGGCCATACCAGACCAGAAAGCAGTTGTTGCTGCAGAAGTAATGGTAATACCACGCTCCTGCTCCTGTTCCATCCAGTCCATGGTAGCTGCGCCATCATGAACTTCACCGATTTTATGGTTTACACCGGTGTAGAACAGAATACGTTCGGTAGTGGTGGTCTTACCGGCGTCGATGTGAGCACTGATACCGATATTACGGTAACGCTCAATGGGTGTTATACGAGCCATTTGATTCCTCTATTGCCTTGGGCGTTCAAGTTCAGTTAAGCCAAGCGGGTTGGCTAGCTAAAGCGCCCGCCTGGTTAGCATAACTACAGTGTGGTATTACCAACGGTAGTGGGCGAACGCCTTGTTGGCTTCTGCCATACGGTGAACATCTTCACGCTTCTTAACAGCAGAACCTTTGTTCTCTGCCGCGTCAGACAGTTCGTTCGCCAGGCGCAGAGCCATGGATTTATCACCACGTTTACGAGCAGCATCAACGATCCAACGCATTGCCAACGCATTACGACGAACCGGACGAACTTCAACTGGTACCTGATAAGTAGAACCACCAACGCGGCGAGACTTAACTTCTACAGTCGGGCGAACGTTGTCGAGAGCAACCTCGAAGGCTTCCAGATGATTTTTACCAGAACGCTGAGCCAGGGTCTCCAGCGCGGTATAAACGATTGTTTCTGCAGTAGATTTTTTACCATCTACCATCAGGATATTTACAAATTTAGCCAACAGCTCAGATCCGAACTTAGGATCTGGCAGAATTTTACGTTGGCCAATTACGCGACGACGTGGCATGGAAATACTCCGTTTAAAATTTCAGGATTGTCCAAAACTCTACGAGTTTATTTTGACATTAAAGTGAAAATGTTTGGCCTTACTTAACGGAGAACCATTAAGCCTTTGGCTTCTTCACGCCGTACTTGGAACGAGCTTGCTTACGGTCTTTAACACCGGAGCAGTCAAGTGCACCACGGACGGTGTGGTAACGCACACCTGGCAGGTCTTTAACACGACCGCCACGGATCAGGATCACGGAGTGCTCCTGCAGGTTATGACCTTCACCACCAATGTAGGAAGTCACTTCGAAACCATTAGTCAAACGCACACGGCATACTTTACGCAGTGCAGAGTTTGGTTTTTTCGGAGTGGTAGTATATACGCGGGTACATACACCACGTTTCTGCGGGCAGGCTTCCAGCGCTGGAACGTTGCTTTTAGCAGCCTTCACAGAGCGTGGTTTGCGAACCAGCTGGTTAATTGTTGCCATTCAAAAAGCTCCTGGGTTTTGCTTCGTTTTTGCTTCGTAAACATGTGATAAATCACCTCGTATGCACTACTGGCAAAGTACGAGGACGCAGAATTTTATGGCTGACCAGAAGAGGTGTCAAGAAATATACAACATCAAGACGATTACCATGCAATTTGGCTATGATGTTTTTCGGTCAATCGAACAAAATCAGTATAGCTGATGATGGCGATTTTGTGTGAAAAATAGCCATCAAGCCCCCTGGCCTCTAGGTCATCTTGTAATGCATACAACGATATGGGGGCATTAAGCAGTAAATCAAGACTGGCACTCCCGACAAGACCAGCCAATACACCATCTTGCAACAGCAACAGCTCATCACCAGATGCCATCAGTCTTAACATGGCTGGCAAATCACAATGCGTTGGCGAACGACTGAGGGTATACAACATTAAACTATCCTAAAAAGTCATCACGACATCATAGCTAGCCAACTTTTGGCGTAAAGCTTCCTCTGGCAGGATCGCTGCCGGTAAAACCCAATCCACGACCTGTTGCAAACCACGCTCCTGTAAAGCGCTTGCACACAGATAACATTTCTCCACCTCATACAACGGCAACACACCGAAGGTTGCAATATAGTTACGCGCCAGGATCTTCTCAGGCTGCTGACCAGGGAGCAATTGCAGCACGCCATCGCCAATAAAAAACACACCAATGTCTCCACCCAAGGCCGCCGTGGCGAGCAACGCATCCAACCCTTCCCTTCCTGTCGCATTGCCATGTGGCCCTTGGGTAAAAACAAACGCAACTCGTTTCATCTTGCTCACTTAAAACTGTACCAAACGATCACAACTCAGTGCCGCCTCTGCCAACGCCCCCAACCCGCTGAGGGTAAACCCCGGTTGCAGATTTGCCGCCAACAATCCAAGCTGTGCGGCGTCTTGTTGAGAAGTAACACCACGGCGTAAAGCAGCGGCCACACAGACACTCAGCTCAATGCCATGCTGTTGCGCCAACGTCACCCAGGCACGAACCAAATCGAACTCATCATTCGCGGGTGAAGTCAGATGATTGGCGTTCGACACCCCTTCACGATAAAAGAAAATGCAGGTAATGCCATGACCTGCTGCCAACAAGGCGTTGGCGAACTGCCAAGCACTACTGGCTTGCTGAGTACCATAAGCCGGACCAGTAACCAATAAACAATAGCTCAGCATCAGCGGTCATCCCCCAACAAGTCGCCACTTTTAAATTGGCGAATATACAGGTACACCGTGTGCTTAGAGATATTCAGGCGGTCAGCGACCTGATTGATGGCATCCTTGATATCAAAGATGCCTTTTTCATAAAGGTTAAGCACTATCTGACGATTTTTGGCATTGTTGGTGACACCACGATCGGCATTGACCTCTTCGATGGTGAACTCCAAGGTCTGTGCCACCAGATCATCCACCGAGGAAGCAAAGTTAACCGAGGAAGCCACTTCCTGTGTTTCTGGCGGCATAAAAGTTTGTATTATCTGCGAGAACGGGACATCGAGGTTCATGTTGATACACAACAGACCGATAGCACGTTGCTGACGGTTACGGATGGCAATCGTCACCGACTTCATCAGTACACCGCTTTTGGCCCGAGTGAAATAAGCCTTGGATACGCTGCTATCATCGCCAGCCATATCGTGCAACATACGCAAAGCCAAATCAGTAATAGGCGAGCCGATTTTACGCCCAGTGTGCTCGCCATTAGCAATGCGCACCGCGGAACATTTCAGATCTTCCAGCGAGTGGAGCACAATTTCACAGTGCCCACCAATCAGCATAGCCAAACCATCCACTACGGCTTCATACGATTGCAAAATTTCATGATCCGTTTGACTAAACGGGCGCTCATTCAGCAAATCAGGTTCGCTGGCTTCGCTGGATAAAAGCGAATTAGACATTGAAGATACCACCCTCATAAATCGCCTGTGCCTGGGGTACAGATAAAACTGTTCGTGCTGTTGCGCCTGGAAAATATGTCCGTCTTCCGTGGACCCTGATAACCAGGAGCAACTTAATACCCAATTGATTTCAAACAACAGATGTGTCGGCTTGATGACTTGAGCCCGCTACCGGCCTTGTACCAACCAACAACTATTTGCAAACAATGAGGTATTGATACACGCCCTCAAAGGCAGTGCATAATTAACAAGTACAGACCATTAATCTGACAAAACGGCCAGACCAGAACCGCGACATCTGTGCGAGGTATTGACGTTAAGCCCGAGACCCGGCAAACGTCAAGTTATCAGTAAGGTGATAAATAAAACTTGCTGGAAATTTGGCATTATTGACGAGAAGCAAAACGACAACCGCCGCGAACATAATCCGCGGCGGTTAAGCAATCAACTGATTTATTGAGCTTTGGTATCCGTTGGTGCTGCATCGTTGGCTTTGCTATCAGCCGCAGCATCAGCATCAGCCGCTTTTTCTGCTTTCGCCTCAGCCTTGGCAGCCGGTTTCACATCCATCAGTTCGACATCAAAGACCAGTGTCGCGTTTGGAGGAATGGTTCCTGGGATCCCCGCTTTGCCATAAGCCAATGCTGGTGGAATCACCAACTTGATTTTACCGCCTTTTTTGACGTGCTTCAGCCCTTCAGTCCAGCCAGGGATCACGCTATCCAGACGGAGTGTGACTGGCTCACCACGATCGTAAGAACTATCAAATACCCGGCCATCATACAAGGCCCCTTTATAGTTCACGACTACCGTATCACTGTCTTTCAGTGCGTCGCCCGTTCCCTCTTTTTCTACTTTGTAAAGTAAACCAGACTCAGTTTTCTTCACGCCTTTTTCTTTGGCAAAAGCTTCAGCAAATTTAGCGCCGTCTTGCTCGATCTTAGCCTGCACTCGGACTTCAAAATCTTGCAGAGATTTACCGATATCGGCGTCACTTAATTTGCTCTGGTTGGCCAATGCATCCTGAACACCCGCGATCAACTGTACTTTATCCAGCTTGATACCGAGCTTTTCTTGTTCATTCAGTGAATTTTCCATATAGCGGCCCAACGATGCACCCAGTGCATAAGCTGCCTGCTCATCATCACTCTTAAACTTGGCAGCACTGGGTGCCGCTGCTGCTTCTGCAGGCTTAGCCGCTTCTGCCGGCTTGGCCGCGGTGTTAGTATCATCAGCCGCCATAACCTGAGTCGCACCCAGAGCAAAAGCCATCGTAGTGGCCAGAAGTGTGACTTTAAACAAAGATTTCATCCAGTTCTCCAGAGTCTGAAGCAAAGCCTCAAACGATCATTCATTAAGTAAAATTAATTAACCAAGCTACTATCGCTGCCAGAAACCAATAGCTGCCAGAAACAAACCCAAACAGTCACACAGCTCATCAATTGAGTCAAGATGTGACTTGGGATTCAAATAGAAGTTTTACCGCCCTTTACTTTTAGCCCCAAAGTGACACCAGTGGCAGAAAGAAGGCCCATACTACTCCCCCAGTCAACTGAGATATACCCAAGCTTTAAGTTAACACCTATCGCTCCAGCAACTTGAATGCCCAGCGAAATAGAAAGAGCCTAGTACAAAGTCAGCGGCTACTGTTAACATAACGCCAGCCCCAGATTTAATCGTGCAAGAGGTAATCGTATGCTCGAGGTAGACAACAAGAACTTGCTACAACGACTGGAAGAGTTGGAAAGCCGACTGGCCTTTCAGGAAGTGACCATCGAAGAGTTGAATCAAACGATCGTCCAACATCAGTTCGAGATGCTGAAAATTCAGGAACATCTCCGCCTGCTGACCGATAAACTACGCGCCACCCAACCCTCAATGATTGCATCACAGTCAGAAGAGACGCCTCCACCACATTACTAAAAGCAAAAAGGCCGCAAAAGCGACCTTTTTATCGTAATAGTATCAACGTTAGTGGCAGCCGCAACCACCGTTACCGTTACACCCTTCTTTCTTGCCATGGTCATGATCGTCGCCTCCGCAGCAACCCTCATCATGACCGCCACAGCAACCATCACCGTGATGATGATCGTGCGCGCCGTGGACATGACCATGGGCCAGCTCTTCTTCCGTCGCCTCACGGATAGCAACCACTTCAACATTGAAGTTGAGATTCTGACCAGCCAGCATGTGGTTACCATCAACCACGACATGGTCACCATCCACTTCCGTGATCTCAACCGGAACCGGACCCTGATCGGTATCCGCCAGGAAGCGCATACCTACCTGCAATTCATCAACGCCCATAAAGACATCTTTAGGCACGCGTTGCACCAGGTTTTCGTCGTAGTTGCCATAAGCTTCATTAGCACCCACATGTACGTCAAAACGATCACCGATATCGTGACCTTCGAGCGCGTTTTCCAGACCTGAGATCAAGGAACCATGGCCGTGCAGATAGTCCAACGGTGCACTCACCGGAGACTCATCAACCAAAACACCGTCTTCTGTACGTACTTGGTAAGCCAAGCTGACCACCAAGTCTTTTGCTACTTTCATGATATCTCCTACCGTTGGATACCCTTCTAACTCTAGGTTGCTGCGGTATTGGCGGCGTTTGCTCACCTGAATCACTTACGCAGTAAGCTTATCAGTGGCTCTCAATGCCCCCTGCTAGCAACCCAAAGTACTTTGGGCAGACACTAAATCGGTGAAGATTGTAACGGAAATCTGCACCGCTGTACCCTTCAGCATGAAAAATCACACTGAATTAGACTAATCTGGATGAAAAATAGCGATCACCTGCTCTTGCGGGCGTAACGGTTTTTCTTCCATTTGGCTGGTCTGGCGCTGGTGGTGACCACATTTAGCACACTCTACGACCTCGACCTGATCTTCTCGCCAGATTGCCAACGTATCCATCGCATTACAACTCGGGCAAATTGCCCCAGCAATAAATCGTTTCCGTGTTGTCGACATATTTATGGTTACCCGTATGTTGGGAGTTATTGGGTTCGCTATCTGAGTTCAACATAATCGACAAAATATAATCGCCTAGTCGTCTTCATCCCAGTCATCAAACTGCCGCTTTTCTTTTTGCATTTCACGATGAAACAGCTCATCAAGTTCCCGCCGAGCCTCTTTAACACGAGAGAGCTGCGAAACATCCCCCTGATGAAGTGGCATTAACTCACGTAACATCCGCATGTCCAGCCGACGAAAATGCTGTTGCGCACGATAGGCCTGATGAGGGTGCATTCCCAACTCTACCAATGTCTTGCGCCCTAACTCCAAGGCACTGGAAAAGGTTTCCCGACTGAACAGTGTCACCCCTGCTTGCAATAGCTCATGGGCTTCCACACGCCCCCTGGCGCGCGCCAAAATGGTAAGATTCGGGAAGTGCCGCTGGCATAGATGGACGATAGCTACGGTATCTTCAGGTTCATTACAGGTAATAACGATGGATTGGGCTTTCTCAGCACCCGCTGACCGCAGTAATTCGAGTTCGGTGGCATCACCATAATAGACTTGATAGCCATAACGACGCAGCGCAGCAACCGCGCTGACATCACGTTCAAGTACCGTGATACGCATCTTGTTGGCCATCAGCAAACGGCCCACCACCTGACCGAAACGCCCAAAACCGACGACAATCACCTGCGGATCGTTATCTTCCACATAAGGTGCCTCTTCATCTTCTTCTTTAGCGTTGTAACGGCGAGCCAAGATGCGATCAATAACCTGCATCAATAATGGTGTCGTCATCATCGAAAGCGTCACCACCACCAGCAGTAATGCCAACTGTGCGGTATTTAACACATGTTGCGTCGCCGCCGCTGAAAACAACACAAAAGCAAACTCACCGCCCTGACTTAGCACGCCTGCAAACTGAAGGCGTACTGAACTCCGTAGAGCGACAATGCGTGCCAGCAAATACAATACGCCTGACTTGACTACTACCAGAAGCAGCACACCAAGCAGTATCTCGGTCAGATGGGTATACAACACCCCCATATTCAGTACCATGCCTACCGAGATAAAAAACAACCCAAGCAATAACCCCTTGAAAGGCTCAATAGCGATTTCCAGCTCATGGCGATATTCGCTCTCCGCCAACAGTACCCCAGCGATAAAGGTTCCCAGCGCCATTGATAGCCCCAGAACATCCATAAATAGCGCCGCCCCTAACACCACCAGCAAGGCAGCGGCAGTAAAAATCTCACGCACACCGGACGCAGCGATATAGCGAAATAGTGGGCGCAACAGGAATCGACCACCGATCAACATGCCGCCAAACGCGGCCACTTTAATGGCTATCTCTGCCCAATCATCACTACTTCCCCCGCGACCAGCCAAAATCGGGATCAAGGACAATGCAGGTATGACGGCCATATCTTGGAACAACAGCACCGAAAATCCTAGCTGCCCGCCTTCATTACGGTTCATGCCTTTCTCGCGCATCAACTGTAGTGCCATCGCCGTGGAGGACATCGCTAAACCAATTCCGCCAATCACCGCCGCCTGCCAGGCAAAATGGCTCAAATACAGTAATGCTGCCAACACGGCAGCCGTGAGCAACAATTGCCCAGCCCCCACACCAAAAATCGAACGGCGTAATTGCCACAATTTGTTGGGGTTGAGTTCCAATCCAATAATAAACATCAGAAACACCACACCCAACTCTGAGAAGTGCAGGATCTCATCCACATCCTTGATAAACCCCAACCCCCAAGGGCCGATGGCAATACCGGCAATCAAATAGCCCAAGACGGCACCAATACCCAAGCGACGGGCGATTGGCACCGTCACGACAGCCGCAAACAGAAACAACATTATCGCGGTCAGTTGCGTTGAACCTTCCATCTTTATCTCCCCGTATAGGGTAACGGGTTACGTAACCAATCCGCATAGGCACTGGCATGGCTATACACTAGCTCACGCTTCTGGCGACGAGCCCAATAGATAATCATTGGCTTTATCCAGTGCATATGACACATCGCTGCTGTTAGCTCAAAAGGCCGCAATATCTCCTCTATCGGATAACGATTATAGCCGCTGGTACTATAGGCGCCTTGAGGCTCACCCGTGGTGATCACCGAACGCCAATATTTGCCTGCCAGCGCATTCCCCCCCACACCGCTGGAGAAACCTCGAACCAAAACGCGATCAATCCACTCTTTCATCAATGCTGGGCAACTATAGGTATAGAGTGGATGTTGGAAAACGATGACTTGATGATCACGCAGCAACTGCTGCTCATACTCAATATCAATAAAAAAATCGGGGTAGTGTGCATAGAGATCATGCACGGTAACATGCTGCAATTGCTCTGCCGCACCTAATAGAATACGGTTTACCACCGATTCCTGGGGCTCAGGGTGAATATATAACAACAGAATCTTAGGCGGCTGCGACATTATTTCTACGTTCAAAATTGCCAGTCTCCCTTCCCCATACAATTAAATCCGATAAAATACCTGGTGCCCTTCAAGTGGCTGAAATGGAGACTCAACTTGAAACAACTTGGGTATCTATGACCTGTTCACTTACAATCATGCCAATTTAACATACTCTGAACAAACGGCGCTCTATGATTGTTTTCTCCTCGCTACAAATCCGACGCGGTACTCGTGTCCTGCTGGACAACGCTACTGCGACGGTTAATCCTGGTCAAAAAGTCGGCCTGGTCGGTAAAAACGGCTGTGGTAAATCGACCCTGCTGGCACTGCTGAAAGGGGAGATTAGCGCAGACGGTGGTAGCTACACCTTCCCCAGTAACTGGCGACTAGCCTGGGTTAATCAGGAGACTCCGGCATTAGACGTGCCTGCCATTGAGTATGTTATTGATGGTGACCGGGAGTTTCGTCAGCTTGAAGGGGAATTGCAGTTAGCCAATGAACGTAATGATGGCCACGCGATTGCCACCTTGCACGGCAAACTCGATGCCCTGGATGCCTGGACGATTCGCCCTCGGGCAGCCAGCCTGCTACATGGATTAGGTTTTTCCAACGAACAGTTACAAAGTCCGGTGCGTGCTTTCTCGGGGGGATGGCGTATGCGCCTTAATCTGGCACAGGCGCTGATTTGTCGATCAGACCTGCTGTTACTGGATGAACCCACCAACCACCTGGATCTCGATGCAGTGATCTGGCTGGAGCGCTGGCTGAAAAGCTATCAGGGTACTTTGGTGCTGATTTCCCATGACCGTGACTTCCTCGACCCGATTGTCGATAAAATTCTGCATATCGAAAATCAAACCATTAACGAATATACCGGTAATTACTCGTCATTTGAGCGCCAACGGGTGACCAAACTGGCACAACAGCAGTCACTTTATCAGAGCCAGCAAGAAAAAGTGGCACACCTGCAAAGTTATATCGACCGCTTTCGTGCTAAAGCATCCAAAGCCAAGCAGGCGCAGAGTCGCATTAAAATGTTAGAGCGTATGGAGTTGATTGCCCCCGCTCATGTCGATAACCCGTTCAGTTTCAGTTTTCGCGAACCGGAAAACCTGCCCAATCCATTATTGCGCATGGAGAAAGTGAGTGCAGGTTATGGCGATACAGTGGTTCTGCAATCGATTAAACTCAATTTGGTACCCGGTTCACGCATTGGCCTGCTGGGGCGCAACGGTGCCGGTAAATCGACGCTGATTAAAATACTGGCCGGTACGCTGCAACCGCTGAGCGGAGAAGTTGGGCTGGCAAAGGGGATCAAGCTAGGCTATTTCGCCCAACATCAATTGGAATTACTGCGTGCCGATGAGTCACCGCTCCAACATTTGAGCCGTATCGCTCCCCGGGTACTGGAACAGCAGTTGCGTGATTATCTCGGTGGCTTCGGCTTCCAGGGCGATAAAGTCACTGAAGTCAGCGAGCGTTTTTCTGGCGGGGAAAAAGCACGGCTGGTACTGGCATTGATCGTCTGGCAACGCCCTAACCTACTGTTATTGGATGAACCCACCAACCACCTTGATTTGGATATGCGCCAGGCACTGACTGAAGCGCTAATTGACTTCGAAGGCGCGTTAGTGGTGGTTTCGCACGATCGCCACTTACTGCGTTCCACCACCGATGACCTCTATCTGGTGCATGATGGCCAGGTGGAGCCGTTTGAAGGTGATCTCGATGATTATCAACAGTGGCTGAGTGACCTGCAAAAGCAGCAGGCACAACAGGACGCGGCACCGAAACAAGATAACGGCAACAGCGCACAGGCACGTAAAGACCAAAAGCGCCGTGAAGCAGAATTTCGCACCCAAACCCAGCCTCTGCGCAAACAAATCACCAAACTGGAACAGCAGATGGAAAAACTGGGAGCAGAATTGGCGTTGGTGGAAGAGCAATTAGCAGACTCTGCGCTGTATGATATCAATCGTAAAACTGAACTGACTGAATGTTTGCAAAAACAAAGCCAAGCCAAGTCAGCCCTGGAAGAGACGGAAATGACCTGGCTGGAAGCGCAAGAGCAGTTGGAGCATCTAACTCAGGAGTTTGAGTCAGGAAATTAGACCTTATCTTACTACAGCAATTGAAGCTCACCTTATATAACAAGGTGAGCTTATTATTTAAACCAGCATATGAACACCCCTTCAGATACTCAATTATTTTGAGCATCATCAACAATAATATTGTGGGTAGTATCAATAAAAATAGTATAAAAATGGTATGGCTTTAATCTTTAAATATTTTAAATTCACCTCTGGATAATTAACATGATGAAATTAGCTAAAATAATATTCTTTGCTGGCATTATCACCTCAGGCTCTTTTAATGCATACGCGCAAGAAAACAAACAAAATGTAGACTTGTCAAAGTTCAGATTTAGCTACGAAGAAATGCAGCAAATTGCCAATCCCAAGTTGCTATCTCACCGTATTTTCTATCAAAACCCTTCTGTAGGTCCAGATGCAGCTTGGTTTGATGCCGTGAAGCAAGGCAATTTAGCTGCGGTTAAAAAGATGGTCGAAGCAGGGCAAAATCTTGAGGCTAAAGACGAAGCATCTTTAGGGCAAACAGCATTAGGCTGGGCGGCGTTCATTGGTTATTTAGATATCGTTAAATATCTGACGGAGCAAGGGGCTGATATTCGCGCTACAGATAGAGCAGATGTTTATAATACGGTCAAATCCGCTGTTATGGGTAAAAATGCCGAGGTTGTTAAATATCTGCATGAACGCTTAAAGAATGAAGTGGACTGGGATGCCAAAGAGCAGGATGGTGAAACATTATTTATGGTCGCCGCTGTAGATGGCAGACTCGACATCGTAAAATACATTCTACAATTCAATCCGGACTTGAATGTCGTTGCAGTAAACGAGAAGCCTAAAATTAATGCTAGCCCTCTCAGCGGAGCTTGCGAACGTGGCTTTACCGACGTTGCAAATCTTCTGATAGAAAAAGGGGCGATCAACCATAAAACAGGTAAATCAAGCTGCGATTAATGCTCCAGGCCCTTCTCCTCGCGAGAAGGGCCATCTGCACTTTTAACTTGCTTGTAAACCAGCCAAACGTTGGCGAATCTGTTCCAATGACTCCTGATGATAGAGTTGACCATCCAGAAAACGCGTTTTAAGTTCCCCTTGCTGTTCCTGCTGCCAATCCTGATTATCCAGCAATTGGTATTCGCCTTGGTCATCGCGAATCACCCGTAATAAACCACGTGCAGACTGTTTTAACCCACTGTCTGTCTTGGGTTGTTTGAAAATCGCACGCCCAACACCATTCACCTCACCATAAGTGGCTTTCATGGCAAACCCAAAAGTATCACGCGTATTATATTGATAAGTAAAGGAACCAACTCCAAAGACCACATTGGAGCTGGCAAAACCTTTCGCCTCCAAGCGACGCATTATTTCTTGTGCACGTTCCAGGGTAATAGAGTCGCCATAGATCAGCCCAACGTGAGGATCCAATACCTTGTAGCCCTTACTGTTGACCGTGCCACCAAATATTTCCCACAACACTTCCACTGAACCTTTCTCTTCTGCGCTACGCTGCGCACGATGATCACTGTCATCACCAGTACCACACAGAATAGCTACCGGGTCGCCACTGTCGGGGCGAAATACCACACGGCCATCACGCGCCATAATTTTGCTGTATAACTCACGGGTAAACTCTGTGAGCACTTTCCAGTAATCCCAGGTATCCGAAACAATAGAAACTAGGCCATTGGGGTAAAGGTCTTCAATCAAACGGCGAAAAGTCTCTATTTCCGTTGCCTGTTCTCCCATACACATCACGCTGTGTTCGGTGGCAGGGATACTGCCAGCCACAAAGTAGTCATCAGTGGTGGGGTAATAGCGCTGCGCATAGAGAATGGCAGGTATATTGTCGGTACCTTTGAAACTGAGCAAATGCCCTACTCCGGCTTGAGCAACATCATGCATACCCGACATACCACGGAAAGAGAAATCGTGACATTGGAAGTCAATGTGTGTCATATCATCACAGGTTTTCTCTGCCCACTGCTGGCAGATCTTGCGGTAGTGATGGGCAATGGTGGCATTAGTCGACGCTTTCCACAGTTCAGCAGAGATCACGGTTTCCAAGTAATTGACCAACCAAAAGAACTCATCGATGGTATTGGTGATAGTCAGTACCGGTATCTTCATCTTTACTTTGCTGCCTTCATCCAGCCCTTTGATATGCAGGGGCAGATAACCCAATCGATGTAAGTCACGAATATGTTCCACAGACACCCGATCCTGACCAATATAGCTGTCCATCAAGCGTTTATAATCTGCTACCACTTGCTCTTCCGGTTGAGCAAAAAACTGCTGGTTGAATAGATCCACCATAAACCAGCGCAAAAAACCCTGTAAACCAAAGAACACCAGTTGTCCATCTGGCTGCGGAGAGATAAAAAAGCGATCACTGCGTGGTGTGAAGTTCGAATACACCCGAGTGGTACCCAACGGATACTGCTCACGGTGAGAGACTTTGTAACCATCAATTGCCAGAATGGGATTTGTTAACATAATGAGTTCCTTAACAGGCGTAGATTTTTTCAATATCAATTAATTCAACACGTTTCTCAGCGAGATCCGCAGTTGCATACGACGTCGTGGTGTAAATGTTTGCGATGCCCTGGTTCAGTAAATGCGCGGTACCTTGTGAAAACACGCCATGGGTAACATACAGGTTTACCTGACGTGCACCGGCTGCGTGCAATACGGCTGCTGCACCAATAAAAGTGCCACCACCGTCACACAGGTCATCAACAATCAGCACGTCCCTACCAGATACATCCCCCTTTAACACTTCAAAACCCGTCAATTTACCGCTGAGTACATCACGTTGCTTAGACATAATGCCGTATTCCGTAACGCCGAAATGTGCCGCGACCGCGTGGATCTTTTTCAACGCCCCGGCGTCTGGTGCCATCAACAACAGTTGGGGTTGGCTCAATAACGCGGTCAACCTACTGCTGTGTTCCATACACTGTTGTTGGCTAGTGATGTGCATGTTATTAACCACAGCGGCAGACACTTCACTATGAGGATCCAGCACCCGCACTCGGTCAAAACCCAGGGTATTCAATAACTGACCGAACACTTTCAGTGCAAAGCTATCACCCGATGTCATATGACGATCCTGACGGGCATAGGGTAAATAAGCCAGTTCGAGCACACTGGTGCTAATCAGGTAGTGGTGGCGTACTGCCTGCACCAATTGTGCCAACAGCATAAAATCATCCATGCTATTCATGGCCGCTGCACGAATACGCATGTGAGAAACATCACGCCTTGCTGGCGGTTGAAAGCGGGCATAAACCGCCCCATCAGGAAACTGCCCGGTAGTCACTTCCACTGCCATTTGGTCCAAAAACAACTGTAGTTTTACGCTCATACTTCCCCCTGATAGTTATTGTCCCTTAGACACTTATATTATTGTCTAAGGGACAATAACTAGCAAGCAGAAAATTAACCAATGAATAAATTATTGATAAAGCATTGTTTATAAGGAATTTATTTTCAATGTACTTGCCTTGCGGCATCGGGTATCAGTTGCTATTATTGTCTTAAAGACCTTTTCCGAACACAGCGATGACAACAGAAACCGAATACCTCAGAAATTACGATCCTCAACGTTTCCCTTCACCGATCGTGACTGTAGACAGCGTCTTGTTTACCGTTTATCGCGGGCAGCTTTGTGTGCTCTTGGCCAAACGTGCCAATCACCCTTTTTTGCATCATTGGGGGCTACCGGGTGGTTTTATCGATCTGTTGCGTGACAGTTCCACACAAGCAACCGCAGAACGAAAGTTGATGGAGAAAACCGGGATCGTACCGCCGTATCTTGCACAGTTGGAGAGTTTTTCCGGCGCGAAAAGAGATCCACGCGGCTGGAGCCTGACTACTGTCTATTTTGCGTTGATCGCTCATGCCGATTGCCAGGCACATATCATTGATGTGGATGACGTCGCCTGGTTGCCACTGGAAACATTGTCAGCCCACTCGCTGGCGTTCGATCATCGCCAAATTATCGACGCGGCCTTACAACGGCTGCGGCAGAAAACGACTTACTCCATGTTGCCGATCTACTGCCTACCAACAGAGTTCACTTTATCCCAGCTACAAGAAGTCATTGAGATTATCCTGTCACATCCGGTGCAGCGCAAAAGCCTGGTACGGCGTTTTACTGCCTCAGAAATGTTTGAAGAAACTGGCGAGATGGCAGTGACAGGGGCACGTAAGGCCCGCTTATATCGTAAAAAAGCAGGAGTCGATATGAGAAATTTTTCTCGAAACCTGCTGATAGACTCATTTTCAGGCGAATAAAGGCAGCCTAGCAAAAAAACGAAACAATACCTCGAGCCAAACATTAACTAAGGGCTGTTGACGATTTTAACGGCCAAATCCTGTCAGAGATTGATATTACCCCGCAAGAAGATCTGAGCATAGCCCCCTAATAGTGAGCGTTCCCCGTGCAATTCACAGAACAATTCACCCCCGCGGGATGATATCTGCCTGGCATGTAACTCATGGCGGCCTAAACAGGCGGTCCAGTAGGGCAACAATGTGCAGTGTGCTGAGCCCGTCACCGGGTCCTCACAGCGATCCAACGAAAAGTAGCGCGAGACAAAATCCACGTTATCTCCAGGTGCCGTCACGATAATGCCACAGCCAAAGTGATCAATCAGGGCGGGAATATCCGGCTGTAACGCTTTGACCTGGGCTTCATTAGCCAATACCACCATCATCGCTTTGGCTTGCCAGACCTCCTGCGGTTGAACCCCCAGCAATGCCGCCAACTGTGCCGGTTCATCGATTTTTTGAGGAGGGCGAGACGGGAAATCCAGAATCAAACGCTCACCGTCAGCCACATCACGCTTAACTTGCAGTTCACCGCTGGCAGAACGGAAACGAATCTCTTTCAACCCCGCATCGACCACGTTGAGTAACACATGCGCCGCGGCCAACGTGGCATGCCCACAGAGATCAACCTCCCTCGTTGGCGTAAACCAGCGGATCGCCTGCATATCGCCATCATTCCAGACAAAACTGGTTTCAGGTAGGTGTAACTCATTGGCGATAGCTTGCATTTGCGCCGTTTCCAGCGGTTGTTTCAGCAAACAAACACCTGCAGGATTGCCACGCAGCCCGACACCGATAAAAGCGTCAACATGAAAGTAATTGTCGTTCATTAGCATTTCCTCAACGCCAAATCAGTAGGACACAGGCCGCAGTTAACAGCCCCATCGAAACGTTAAAAATAATCCAGGCCTTTTTGCTACGTAGCAAACGGCCAATCACCGTACCGAACCCCAACCAGATGACCCCAGCAACAAGATTCACCAGCAGTAGAGCACCGGAGATGATCAAAATAGAGTGATAGTACTGAACACCAGCCAAGCTAAAGCTGGTGACCGCCCCCAACGTCATCAACCAGGCTTTAGGGTTAAGGAATTGCAGTAATCCCCCCTGATATAACCTTACTGGCTCTGGCGGTGCCGCATCCATCTCTAATCGTTCATAAGCGGCGGTGGCCACTTTCCACGCCAACCATAATAGATAGAGGCTACCCAGGACCTTCAAGGTGATATGCAAAGCAGGATAAATTAAAAGTAAGCCCCCCACACCAAATGCCACCAACAATAAGATGCTTTGCATCCCCAGCATGATACCCACCATCAGCCACAGAGAACGCATAAAACCGAAATTGGCCCCGGAGGTGGTCAGTAATAAATTGTTCGGGCCTGGTGTAATCGCCGCAACCCATAGGAAACCTAACAACGAAACAAATAAACTCAGTTCCATGAAGTGGGTACTCCTCACCCAAATGCTTTTTTTGCCGTATGATTAGAGACAACAAGGCTACTGCTTGTCAGGCGCAGATGTCAGGGTATTGAAACTAACAGTGCGGAATTAATCACACAATAGCCACCAACGCGATTTTTATTCACTATGCATGAATCCTTTCGCCCTCTGATAGGGGCCAGCAATCCACATTTGCAAACGCTGTTACCGCGGCTGGTTCGTCGCCGCGTACTGCTGCAACCCCACTGGCAACGGCTGGCATTGCCCGATGGTGATTTTGTCGATCTGGCTTGGAGTGAAGACCCACAACTGGCGCGGGAAAAACCGCGTGTGGTGTTATTCCATGGGTTGGAGGGGAGTTTTTACAGCCCTTACGCCCATGGACAACTCAATGCCTGCCGCAACAAAGGTTGGCTGGGTGTCGTGATGCATTTCCGTGGCTGCAGTGGCGTACCCAATCGCAAACCACGCCTCTATCATTCAGGTGAAACGGAAGATGCCCGTTTTTTCCTACAGTGGTTAAGCAACAATTTTGGCGAAGTCCCGACGGCTGCGGTCGGGTTTTCCCTTGGTGGCAATATGTTGGCTTACTATCTGGCACAACAGGGAGACAGCAGCCTGTTACAAGCTGCAGTGGTTATTTCTGCCCCACTGATGCTGGAACCTTGTGCTATTCGCATGGAACAAGGATTTTCGCGTGTATATCAACACTATCTGCTGGACCAGTTAAAACAGAATGCTACGCGTAAACTCCTGCATTATCCCGGTACCTTACCACTGAATCTGGCACAGTTAAGTAAACTGCGGCGTATCCGTGAATTTGATGAAGTGATTACCTCGCGCATTTACGGTTTTACTAATGCCATTGATTACTATCGGCGCTGCAGCGCATTACCGTTATTGCCAAAGGTCACCCTGCCGTTATTGATTATTCATGCCAAAGACGATCCTTTTATGACCGATAAAGTGATCCCTGACCTTGCTCACTTACCACCTAATATCGAATATCAGTTGACGGAATATGGGGGTCACCTAGGCTTTGTCAGCGGTAACTTTAGAAAACCGCAAATGTGGCTGGAACAGCGAATTCCAACCTGGCTCACTCCTTTTTTGGAATTAGGCAAATGATTATCCCCTGGCGAGATATTGCACCAGAAACCCTGAATAACTTGATCGAATCCTTCGTCCTGCGAGAAGGCACCGATTATGGCGAGCACGAACGGTCACTGGAACAAAAAGTGCATGATGTGGTCCGTCAACTGAAAAATGGCGAAGTGGTACTGATATGGTCGGAATTACATGAAACTATCAATATCATGCCGAGTGGTCAGATCCCCACTGAGCAAGAGAATATTTAGTCACGCCAGCCTATGATTGACCAAAAAAATCAGGTAACAATGGATTATCGTTGAACAACGCCTATGCAGTTAATACGGAGTGACAAAACACCATGTCTGCCAAACACCCCATTATCGCAGTGACCGGCTCCAGTGGCGCGGGTACCACTACCACCAGTCTGGCGTTTCGCAAAATTTTTCAACAGTTGAAAATCAGTGCAGCGCAACTGGAGGGGGACAGTTTTCACCGCTATACCCGACCTGAAATGGATGCGGAAATCCGTAAAGCACGCGATCTTGGTCGTCATATCAGCTATCTCGGCCCAGAGGCTAATGACTTTAACCTACTGGAGCAGAGCTTTATCCAATACGGTAAAAATGGCACTGGGCAGTCACGTAAATACCTGCACACCTATGATGAAGCCGTCCCTTACAACCAGGTACCGGGTACCTTTACCCCTTGGGAACCCTTGCCATCACCAACCGATGTCCTGTTTTACGAAGGATTGCATGGTGGCGTGGTGACCCATCAAATCGACGTAGCCAAGCATGTTGACCTGCTGGTGGGGGTCGTCCCCATCGTTAACCTGGAGTGGATGCAAAAGTTAGTTCGCGATACTGGCGAACGCGGTCACTCCCGTGAAGCCGTGATGGATTCTGTGGTCCGTTCAATGGAAGATTATATCAACTACATCACGCCACAATTTTCACGAACCCATATCAATTTCCAGCGGGTTCCCACCGTAGATACGTCCAATCCCTTTGCGGCCAAAGCGATCCCCTCGCTGGATGAAAGCCTGGTGGTGATCCATTTCCGTGGCTTGGAACAGATCGATTTCCCCTATCTTCTAGCCATGTTGCAAGGGTCATTTATTTCACATATCAATACGTTGGTGGTACCTGGTGGTAAAATGGGGCTGGCAATGGAGCTGATTATGACGCCACTGGTGCAACGACTACTGGAAGGCAAGAAAATCGAATAATATCGAATCATGTAGGTGGGAGGCGATTAATCTCACGCCTGTGATACTCCGTTTCATCTGCAATCCAGGCGGGTGACACGCCCTCTCGACAGTCTGCTGCAGACACAACGTTTGCACAAAAATCGCCGCAGCCCAAAACGGCACGGCGATGCTTAGCGTTATTCCGTGTCAACATGACACAGAGTAGTGCTCAATCAACTTCATGGATTTCAAAACTGTGGGTAATAGTGGCCGCTTTGCCCAGCATCAGGGAAACGGAGCAATATTTTTCGGCAGAAAGGTCTACCGCACGTTCCACCACCTTTTCGGTTAGCCCTTTTCCGGTGACAATAAAATGCAGATTGATGTGGGTAAACAGTCGAGGTGCCTCTTCACGGCGTTCTGAAGTCAGTTTCACCTCACAATCGCGCACATCATTGCGGCCTTTTTGCAAGATCGACACCACATCGATAGCGCTGCAGCCCCCCACAGACATCAACACAATTTCCATTGGGCTTGGGGCCTTATCACCCGCATTACCATCCATCAAAATCTGATGGCCGGAAGCAGACTCCCCCAAAAATGTCAGCCCTTCTACCCACTTCACTCTTGCCTGCATATTGTTCACTCCGATTATTTTTTAAAATCAACGTACGCTTTCATAGAGAAACTGGCAACGAAACCTGACACTAATCATGCTGAAACGAGACAACACAAGACACCCGCCTCACTCTGTGCTACAAACACAGCTGCAATACTTTTTTCATGGCATCAATTTCAGGGATATATCCTAAGATCATTGGTGAGTTAATGGAACCTAGCTTGCAGCACTTAATACGAGTTAATATGTTAGTGTATAAGTGATTTTTTTACCCAGATTCGTTCAAACTGCCGGTAGGCGACAAACGAACGAGTCAACTACGGCTTGAGTGACAACGGGGATATACCTCACCTCAAAACCTGTTGATAGCCACAACTAAAACATCAGGCTATAAGCACGTTTTACAGGGAACTCTGACCCCTGTGATACAAGGCAGCGATAACAACAGAGGATAATAGCGCATGGTTCTCGGCAAACCGCAAACAGACCCGACTCTTGAATGGTTCCTGTCTCATTGCCACATCCACAAATATCCATCAAAGAGTACGCTGATTCACCAAGGTGAAAAAGCGGAAACTCTTTACTACATCGTCAAAGGTTCCGTCGCGGTGTTGATTAAGGATGAAGAAGGCAAAGAGATGATCCTCTCCTACCTAAATCAGGGGGATTTCATCGGCGAGCTTGGATTATTTGAAGAAGGCCAGGAACGAAGTGCCTGGGTAAGGGCGAAAAGTGCCTGTGAAGTAGCTGAAATTTCCTATAAGAAATTTCGCCAGCTCATTCAGGTTAACCCGGATATTCTGATGCGCCTATCTGCACAAATGGCAAGTCGCCTGCAAGTCACCTCAGAGAAGGTAGGTAACCTCGCTTTTCTTGATGTGACTGGCCGTATCGCACAAACCTTGCTGAACCTGGCAAAACAGCCTGATGCGATGACTCACCCGGATGGTATGCAAATCAAAATTACCCGCCAGGAAATTGGTCAGATCGTCGGTTGTTCACGTGAAACTGTTGGCCGCATTTTGAAAATGCTTGAAGATCAAAATTTGATTTCCGCTCATGGCAAAACCATTGTCGTGTACGGTACCCGTTAATCATTAAAGAAACGGCGCTGCAATGCGCCGTTCTTTGTCTGCTGAACAGCAAAACATGTGGCGCCGCCTGATCTACCATCCAGAAGTGAACTATGCCCTGCGACAAACGTTGGTGTTGTGCCTGCCTGTCGTTGTGGGTTTACTGCTGGGCCACCTGCAACAGGGGCTGTTGTTCTCGTTAGTGCCTGTCTGTTGCAATATCGCCGGGCTGGATACCCCTCATAAGCGCTTTTTCAAGCGCCTGATAATCGGCGGGGCACTGTTCGCTCTCAGCTGTGTTTTGTTGCAACAGGCGCTGTTGTGGCATATCCCATTACCCTTACTGATGCTTGCTATGGCGCTATTGCTGGGTGTCAGCGGGGAAATCAGCCCACTACATGCACGCTTGCTGCCCGCAGCACTGGTTGCGGCCATTTTCTCTCTGAGCATGGATGGCCTACCTATTTGGTATGCCCCGCTACTGTATGCCGTAGGCACTCTCTGGTACGGCCTGTTCACTTGGTTTTGGTTTAAGTTATGGAAAGAACAGCCAATCCGTGAATCTTTAAACCAACTCTATATACAGTTAGCTGATTATTTTGAAGCCAAATATTCGCTGCTGACCCAACATACTGATCCTGAAACCGCGCTACCGCCACTGTTGCAACGCCAACAGCAAGTGATGGACCTGATCAGTTTGCTATATCAGCAGATTAACTTTCTGCCACACGCCAATAATATGGAACAAAAACGCCTGCAACGAACGTTCCAAGTGGCACTCGACCTGCAAGAACACATTAGCGTCAGCCTCCACCAGCCAGAAGAAGTGCAAAAATTGGTGGAGCAGAGCCAAGCTGAGGCGATCATTCGTCGTAATGCTCAAGTAATCGCTGCACGTTTACGCGTTGTCGCAGAAGATATCCTCTATCATCGGCACTCTCGCCGTTTTAGCATGAAACACGAATTGGCCGCGCTGGAGAAAGTGGCTACACGGCATGCTGATAATCCCGTTGGCCAGTTTTGTTACTACCATTTCAGCCGTATTGCTCGCCTGTTACGTACACAGCATCCTCTTTATCGCCGAGACCTGATGGCCAACCAGTCACGGTTACCCTTCTGGCCTGCAGTGGTAAGCTATTTATCGTTCAAATCCAACGCACTACGCAATGCAGCCCGGCTGGGAGTCATATTGGCTGTAGGCAGTAGCCTAGGCCTGCTGTTGCATCTGCCAAAACCCTATTGGATCTTACTGACCATCATGTTTGTCAGCCAGAACGGTTATAACGCTACACGAGTAAGAATACAGCACCGTGCCCTCGGCACACTGATTGGGCTGGTGATTGCAGCAGGGCTTTTGCAACTGCAGTTACCAGAATATGTGACGCTAAGCATTATGCTGGCGATCACCCTAACCGCTTATCTGTTCTTGCGTAAAAACTATGGGCTGGCAGTAACCGGATTTACCATTACCGCCGTCTATACCTTGCAAATACTGGATCTCAGCGGCAGTCATTTACTGATACCTCGGCTGATTGATACCTTGATTGGTTGTGTGTTGGTCTTTGGTGGAACGATCTGGTTATGGCCACAATGGCAAAGCGGTCTACTACGCAAAAACGCTCACCAGGCGCTGGAACAGGATCAGGCCGCATTACGTTTATTACTGGAAGAACAAGAGCCGAACCCAAGCAAACTGGCTTATGCGCGGATGCAGGTAAACCAGTCACACAATGCCTTATTTACTTCGCTCAATCAGGCAATGCAGGAGCCGGGTTTTGAATCAAATTATCTGGCAGATATGCGTTTGTGGATCACCCACAGTCAGTTTATTGTCGAACACCTCAATGCCATGACCATTCTGGCCCGTGAACATTACATGCTGACACCCCAGTTGGCGGAAGAGTATCTGCAAAGTTGTGAAATCGCGCTGCAAAGTTGTCAGCAGCGGCTGGAATATGATGGCCCAAGCGTCAGCAACAGCGTTATGCGCCCACCGGTTTTACAACCCAATATGCCCATTAGCGAAATGGAACGTCACTTACAGCGTATTCTTTCCCACTTGGCGTTAATGCATACCATCTCTTCGCTGGCTTGGCGCCAGCGCCCACATCATGGTCTCTGGCTAAAACGGAAACTACGGGATAAGTGACTAGGCTAAACTCTGGATAAAAAGCCGCTAACAGCTCTTTGTCAGGCCACGGTGTCTATACGGGTATTTGATTAGCAATTTCGATCAAATTATTGTCGGGGTCCCTAATATAGAGTGACATAATTGAGCCGATAGCCCCCGTCCTCTCTATCGGCCCTTGTTCTATTGTTACCCCTAATTTAACTAACTCCTCAACAACTTGCCGTAGAGGTGTCGCACAGATAAAACACAAATCGGCGGATCCGGGCGTCGGATGGCCTGCATTAGGGAGAAACTCCTCACCGACCTGATGCAGGTTAATCTTTTGCTGCCCAAAGACTAACGCTTTGCGGTTCCCCCGAAAGGTGACAATATCAAAACCAAGAACCTGATGGTAAAAGTCGCAACTGCGTTCGACGCTGTTAACGGTCAAGACTAAATGGTCCAGGTATTCTATTTTCATCTTATGTCCTCGTCTGTCCATCACTCATCAAAGCAATGATGCGTCATGTTACCCCCAACTTTGGTGAAGTATTCCAAAGAGAAGAACATGTCGCATCATCGAATTAAGTTGGAATTGAGGTTCCAAGCACATTCACCGCCTTGTTAGACCAGTCTACCGCCATCTTCTTGTTCTCGGCCGACTTGTCTTGACGATTATTGGTTGCTGGCATTCACCACATCCTGTACCGCCAATTCAAACAGCGCCATACCTTTATCAATATCTTGCAACTCCACCACCAGGGAAGGTGCAAAACGGATCACATTTGGCCCAGCATTGAGGATCATCAAACCACGGGCTGCTGCCGCAGTAAGAAAATCTCGCGCTTTGCCGTGGTATTCCGCCTTCAACTCTGCGCCAATCAATAAGCCCATGCCGCGAATATCACTGAAAATAGCGTACTTCTTATTAATCGCCTGCAAAGCGCGTTCAAATACGCCCCGACGTTGTTCAATACCACTCAACACTTCCTGCGTATTGATAACGTCCAATGCTGCTTCTGCCACTGCGCAGGCCAGTGGATTACCCCCATAAGTGGTGCCATGTGTACCCACCTGCATCACTGCGGCAATCTCCTCAGTGGTCAACATCGCACTCACCGGGAAGCCGCCCCCTAGCGCCTTGGCGGTAGTCAGGATATCCGGGGTAACATCGTAATGCATATAGGTAAACAGCTTGCCACTACGCCCCATGCCACTTTGCACTTCATCAAACACCAGCAACGCCTGATACTTGTCGCACAATTCACGCACCCCTTTGAGGAACGTCGCATCAGCCACCGTGATACCGCCTTCCCCTTGTATCGGCTCCATCACCACCGCACAGGTGTGATCGTCGATTACCGCTTTCACTGCGGCCAAATCATTAAACGGTACATGGACGATATCCGCGGGCTTCGGGCCAAAACCATCAGAATATTTTGCCTGCCCACCCACGGAAACCGTAAACAGCGTGCGACCATGGAATCCATTATTAAAGGCAATAATCTTGGTTTTATAGGGACTGTGGCGAGTGATGGCATAGTGACGAGCGAGCTTGAAAGCCGCTTCATTGGCTTCAGCGCCGGAGTTGGCAAAAAACACCCGGTCCGCAAAGGTAGCTTTGATCAGCTTGGTTGCCAAACGCAACGCGGGTTCATTGGTAAATACATTGCTGGTATGCCACAGGGTTTCACCCTGCTGCTTTAACGCGGCGACCAGTGCGGGATGGCAGTGTCCCAACGCTGTTACCGCAATCCCCCCCGAGAAATCAACATACTCTTTCCCTTGCTGATCCCACACTCGGCTGCCTTGGCCTTTTACTGGCACAAACTGTGCGGGTGCATAAACAGGCAGGATCACCTGATCAAAAGTACTGCGATTGACGACGGTTTTTTCGCTCATTACTGGCTCCAGACGAATAGCTATCAAGTGAAAATATAATCACAAAATATGCATAAAAAACCAAGCGAGAGCAAACTTAAATTTTAAGGAAATTATCCAACAGTTGATGCCCCTGTTCGCTCAGAATGCTCTCTGGATGAAATTGCACCCCTTCCAGAGCCAACGTGCGATGGCGGATACCCATAATTTCATCACGCTCACCATCACGTTCACTCCAGGCGGTCACCTCAAAACAATCTGGCAATGTGGCGGCATCCAATATCAACGAATGATAACGGGTAACCGTCAACGGATTATTCAGTCCCTTAAAAACGCCCTGCCCAGTATGGCGAATAGCCGACGTTTTACCATGCATCACCGCCCGCGCACGCACCACATCAGCACCAAACGCCTGACCGATCGCCTGATGCCCCAGGCAAACTCCGAGGATAGGTAATTTACCGGCAAAATGGCGGATAGCCGCCAATGAAACACCCGCCTCATTCGGCGTACAGGGGCCGGGGGAGATCACCAAATGCTGCGGAGCCAACTGCTCAATATCGGCCAGTTGCAGTGCATCATTACGCTTAACCCGCACTTCTGCTCCCAGCTCGCAGAAATACTGATAAAGGTTATAAGTAAAAGAATCATAGTTATCGATCAGCAGAACCATAGTTATCTCAATTTAGAAACGATACCCAACTCTTCTTTCAGCGATTTCAGATAACGACGGCTAACGGGTATGGGTTCCCCCACCGACATAATCATTTCTGCCGCGCCACTCTCTTCAAAACGGATCTCTTTAACCTGCTCAAGATTGACCAGATATTGCCGATGGCAACGTACCAACGGCGTGCGATTTTCCAAGGTGCGCAATGTCAGTTCAGTGAAGCACTCCATACCATCATTACGCACCACATACACCCCCGTTGAGCGGGAGCGAATGGCAATTACCTCGTCGAAGCGCAACAAATAAATCCGGCTGTGGCCGGTACAGGGAATGTATTTCAGATAACCGGCGCTCTCTTCCAGCGCTTCAATATCCTGCGGAGCACGGCGTTGATGTAAACGCTGCAGTGTTTTATTCAACCGTTGAGGCTCAGCAGGTTTCAGTAAGTAATCGAACGCATGCTCTTCAAAGGCCCGCAGTGCATATTCATCATAAGCCGTCAAAAACACGATATAGGGCATACGATTGGGGTCAAGCATACCCACCATTTCCAAGCCGCTGATTCGAGGCATTTGGATATCGAGAAATACCACATCCGGTTGCAAACGGTGGATTTGGCTAATCGCTTCAATCGCATTGGCACACTCACCAATAACGGTGACCCCCTCCTCCGCTTCCAATAGATGACGCAGGTTATCACGCGCAGAGGGCTCATCATCAACAATCAATACTCGCAACATCAGGCCAACCTCGCCAATGGCACATGCAGGGTAATACAGGTAAACATTTCAGGCTCACAAGAAACCTGTATACCGTAACCCTCGCCATAACGGACACGGATACGCCGATCGACCAGATTCATTCCCAGTCCGCTACCTGCGGTGGGTTTACCGAACAATCCCGCATTATCCGTCACCTGCAACAGCAAGTGTTCCTCCTCCTGCCGGGCACCGATATCAATACGCCCTACCCCCAACAGATGTGATGTCCCATGCTTAATCGCATTTTCTACAATCGGCTGCAGTGAGAAAGCCGGCAACTTCGCCGCCAATAACTCTTCAGGCAATGAAACTTTGATCTCCAACCGTTCAGCAAAACGGGCCTTTTCAATCTGCAGATAAGCGTTCACGTGTTCAATTTCATCAGCCAATGTGACTTCATCATCTGAGCGCTTCAGATTTTTGCGAAAAAAAGTGGAGAGATACTGAACCAATTCACAAGCCTTCTCACCATCACGGCGAATCACCGCCACCAGGGTATTCAAGGCATTAAACAGGAAATGTGGGTTAACTTGGGCATGGAGCAGTTTGATCTCTGACTGCGCCAATAGCTGTTTATGACGCTCATATTGTCCGGCCATGATTTGCGCCGACAGCAAGCTGGCAATCCCTTCGCCAAGGGTACGATTAATGGTACTGAATAGTTTGGTTTTGGGCTCATAGAGCTTGATAGTCCCAATCACTCGCTGATTCTCACCCCGCATAGGGATCACCAAGGTTGAACCTAATTTACAGTTGGAGTTAATTGAACAGCAGAAAGAGAGTTCATTGCCATCCGCGTAAACCACTTCGTTATTATCAATGGCACGCTGAGAATGAACGGAAGAGATAGGGGTACCCGGCAGGTGATGATCGGCTCCCATGCCGATAAAGGCCAACAACTTATCACGATCGGTGATGGCTACAGCGCCGATACCCAGCTCCTGGTAAATCACCCGCGCTACCTTCATACTGTTTTCTTGATCAAATCCCTGACGCAAAATACCTTCAGTACGTTCAGCAATTTTCAGTGCCTTGGAGGAGAATGCACTGGTATATTTCTCGAACATTGCCCGTCTATCCAGCAAGATCTGCATAAACATGGCAGCACCCACCGTATTGGCAATTATCATCGGCAAAGCGATATGCTCTACCAACCGTAGCGCTTCCGGGAAAGGGCGTGCGACCAGCAAAATAATGGCCATTTGTAACACTTCTGCCGCTAATGCGACCCCCGCGACAAACAAAGGATTAAACAGCAAGTCAATCCGCCCTCGCCGCATGGCAATAATATGCACCACGCCACCGACCAATCCTTCTGCTACTGTGGATATGGCACAAGCAACATCCGTCATTCCCCCCAGTGTATAACGGTGTAAACCGCCGGTCAGGCCGACCAGAAAGCCAACAGAAGGCCCCCCCAGCAGCCCGCCAAAGACGGCACCAATAGCACGGGTATTAGCAATTGAGTCCTGAATATGCAGACCAAAATAGGTACCCATAATGCAGAACACAGAGAAAATAACGTAACACAACAGTTTGTGTGGCAGACGAATAGTCACCTGCGTCAATGGAATAAAGAGTCGCGTCTTGCTCAGTAAATAGGCAATGACAAGATAGACGCACATCTGCTGTAGTAGCAGCAAGACCTGGTTAAATTCGAACATAGCAGCAGCTCATCGGGATAACGGAGGCAAATAAAAGAAGTCTGTTATCTGCAACTCAAGTCGCCTAGGCGTTGGCTATCGTCGCGCACCAGCCACTTGAATAAGTCAGGGTATCTACAGGGGTATATTAAATCATGCGGCATTGAAAAAAACCGTGATGCCAACAAAGCTTCGTGAGGGAAAACAGACCGGCTCCTGATGGGAACCGGCCACACTTGAGTTATGGCAGCACTTTCGCTGACAGGATAACAATCGGTTTACTGGGTACATTCTGATAAGGGCCAACATTGCTGGTTGGTACCTGGGAGATTTTGTCTACCACTTCCATCCCTTTCACCACCTTACCAAACACCGCATAACCAAAATCACGTTGGCCATGGTCCAGAAAAGCATTGTCTGCCACATTCAAGAAAAACTGACTGGTCGCGCTGTCTTGATCCGCGGTACGCGCCATGGAAATGGTGCCGCGCAAGTTACGCAGACCATTATCAGCCTCATTTTTGATCGAAGCATTGGTGGTTTTTTGCTGCATATCGGCAGTAAAACCACCACCTTGCACCATAAAGCCGGGGATCACACGATGAAATATCGTATTGTTGTAATAACCACTGTTCACGTAGTCAACAAAGTTCTTGGTAGAAATGGGGGCCTTCTTACTATCGAGCTCTAACTCGATATTCCCTGCGGTGGTAGTCAGCATGATGTGAGGTCCCGCAGCAGCCAAGGCAGCAGGGATCATCGCTGACAAGGAACACAGTGCAACGAAGGTCACTAAAGTACGTTTGAACATGAACGGGTCCTTTCTCTAAGAGACAAACAACGGAAAATCGCTCTGATTTTAAACAGCCACACCCGACAGCGCCAGCCATTTACTTATATTTACTCAACAATTAGACATTTCTTAATTAGGCTGAATTTCGCTGCCGACAGTATGGTCCCCATCCCTCTTTTTGCCAAGTCGCTCACGACACTATTTATCACTTTTACTTTTTATGACAATAGGCCGGAAAAACCGCCAGACTTACCACTTCAGCCTCTACCAGGCGGGTTGCTCGGTGGTCTGTAGATATCCAGATAAATAGATCAGTTGATATCAGCCCGCCTTGCACCTCGACGCCCATGCAAGCTACCGCAATAAGCCAGCAGCTTGCATGACAACAGCTATAAAGTACACAACTCAAGGATGGGGAACAAAACCCACAGCTTGATACACTTTCGCCAACGTTTCCTGTGCCCGAGCCCGGGCTTTCGCCGCTCCGTCACGCATCACCTGCTGCAGGAACACTTCATCGTTACGGTAACGGTGATAACGCTCTTGCAGGCCACTCAACATGTCGGAAACAGCTTCAGCAACCGCCCCTTTCAAGTGGCCATACATCTGGCCTTCGAACTCCGTTTCCAATTGGGCGATGCTTTTACCCGTCACGCCAGACAGAATATCCAACAAGTTGGAAACACCTGCCTTGTTCGCCACGTCATAGCGGATAACCGGTGGGTCTTGTGAATCCGTCATCGCACGTTTGATTTTTTTGGTCACCGCCTTCGGGTCTTCCAACAAACCAATCACGTTGTTGCGATTTTCATCGGACTTGGACATTTTCTTAGTCGGCTCCTGCAGCGACATCACACGTGCACCGGATTTCGGAATAAACGGCTCAGGAACCTTGAAAATATCGCCATACAGTGCATTGAAACGCTGACCAACATCACGACTCAATTCCAGATGTTGTTTTTGATCCTCTCCTACTGGCACTTGATTAGTCTGATACAGCAGAATGTCTGCCGCCATCAATACCGGGTAGCTGAACAGGCCGGCATTAATGTTTTCCGCATAGCGCGTAGACTTATCTTTAAACTGGGTCATGCGGTTCAGTTCACCAAAATAAGTGTAACAGTTGAGCACCCAGCTTAGTTGTGTATGTTCCGGCACATGAGACTGCACGAAAATAGTGCTTTTCTCTGGATCGATACCACAGGCCAAGTACAACGCCAGGGTATCCAGTGTCGCTTTACGCAACTGTTGCGCATCCTGACGCACCGTGATGGCATGCAGATCAACGATACAGTAAATGCAGTCAAACTCATCCTGCATCTGCACCCACTGACGCAACGCCCCCATATAGTTGCCAATAGTCAGTTCACCGGATGGCTGTGCGCCACTGAATACGATAGGCTTACTCATAGTTAAATTTCCTGATCTGCGAAAGATGACAGCCCAAGAACGGGCAATAAATCGGCAAAATGTTCCAACACGCGGTCTGGCTTGCTCAATGCGATCGCTTCACCATAGTTATAGCCGTAAATCAGGCCAACACTTAGGCAACCCGCCGCCTGAGCGGCCTGAATATCGTTACGCGAATCACCGACAAACAACACCTCACGGGCTCGCAGGCCGAGTTTGCCAAACACCATATACAACGGTGCGGGGTGTGGTTTTTTCTCCACCACATCATCACCGCCGATAATCAACGAGAAAAAGTCGCTAATACCCAGTGATGCTAATAACGGTGCGACAAAGGGCGTCGGTTTATTCGTCACCAACGCCAGCGGGTAACCCTGTTCAGCCAGACAGCTTAATGTTTGTTCCACTTGTGGGAACAGACGGCTACCACTCTCCACGGTTTGAGCGTAGAAATGATCAAAGTGTTGGCGCATTTGCAGGCTTTGTGCTGCCGTCGGCTCTACGCCAGCCCATCGCAGTGCACGTTGCACCAGCACATCAGCTCCATTGCCAATCCAGGTACTGACCAGCGCCTCTCCTGCCACTGGCAACCCCATGGCGGTTAACGCCAGATCTATCGCAGCAGCCAAGCCAGGAGCACTATCAACCAGGGTGCCATCAAGATCGAAGGCCACCCCACGAATAGCAGAAAAATCAGCCATGGCTTACCTTCGCTAACTCGCTGCGCATTTTATCGATCACCACGCGGTAATCCGGCTGACCGAAGATGGCCGAACCCGCGACGAACATATCTGCCCCTGCGGCAGCTATCTCGGCGATATTATCGACTTTGACACCCCCATCGACTTCCAGGCGAATATCACGACCACTTTCATCGATAAGCCGACGTACCTGGCGCAATTTATCCAATGTACCGTGAATAAATGATTGACCACCAAAGCCTGGGTTGACTGACATCAGCAGGATCACATCAATTTTATCCATCACATAATCAAGATAGCTTAACGGTGTAGCCGGGTTAAATACCAAGCCCGCCTTACAACCGTTCTCTTTGATTAATTGAATGGTACGGTCAACGTGTTCAGAAGCTTCAGGATGAAAAGAGATGTAGGTTGCCCCCGCCTTGGCAAAGTCCGGTACAATACGATCCACCGGTTTCACCATCAGGTGAACATCAATCGGTGCCGTAATGCCATAATTACGCAACGCTTCGCACACCATCGGGCCAATCGTCAAATTTGGCACATAGTGATTATCCATAACATCAAAGTGCACCACATCTGCACCAGCCGCCAACACATTAGCCGTATCTTCACCCAATCGGGCGAAATCTGCTGACAGAATGGACGGGGCAATCAAAAATTTTTTCATCCTCATCTCCAAATATGGGGGCTGAGTTATTCAGCTTATTTAAACAGTGCCAGAAGTTCGTTCACTTTACTGCGGCCAAGAATATTCCGGCTAATAGTGCGGGGTGCCTCTACCACGTGCAGCACAGCATGCTGATACCAGTCACGAGTCAATTCAGTATCATGATTTGAAATCAAGACAGGCACCTGATTTTTCACTGAGAGTTGGCGTGCAATTTGAGCTAACCCTTGCTGGTCGGCAAGACTGAAGCTGTTGGTATGATAAGCAGTAAAATTTGCCGTCACTGACAACGGGGTATAAGGCGGATCGCAATAGATCACCGCACCCGGCGTTGCTTTTAGCATAGTATCTCGGTAGTGCTCACAGACAAACGTCGCATTACGCGATTTTTCAGCAAACCAATACAACTCTTGTTCCGGGAAATAAGGTTTTTTGTACCGACCAAACGGAACATTGAACTCGCCACGTAAATTGAAGCGGCATAAGCCGTTGTAACAGTGACGATTCAGATACAGGAAGAGTAAAGCACGCCGATAAGCGTCAGTACTGGCATTGAACTCAGCACGCAGCAGGTAAAACTGCTCCGAATGATTGAATTCGCTAGTAAAAAGAGCGCGGGAATCGCGCACGAAATCATCCGTGCGCGATTTAACGATATTATACAAATTGATGAGATCGCTATTAATATCAGCAAGGATATAGCGGTCATACTCGGTATTCAGGAAGACTGAACCCGCGCCCACAAAGGGTTCGATTAGGCAGTCGCCCTCTGGCAGATGGCGACGGATCTCATCAATCAGAGGGTATTTTCCACCAGCCCATTTTAAAAAAGCGCGGTTTTTCTTCATGCCGTCAGTTAGCTACTTATACAATTCAGAGCGGCGGATTGTACCTTGTTTCAAACAGCACATCAGCGCACAAAGTTAATAGTTTATTTTTTTAGCTCTTGCTGTACTTGACTGACGGGTCGAGCCCAAGGCTTCTTGGCCTGAACCTCCGCCGGTAAAGTAGCAATTGCACGTTTCGCCTCTTCTGAAGAAGCATAGTTACCCGCCACCAGCACATACCACGGCTTACCATCACGTTTAGTTTCATACACCGTAAAATGTTGCAGATTCTGTTGCTTGGCAAAGGCATTCAATGTGTCAGAACGTGAAGCCCCACTCAATTGCAGCGTGTAATGGCTACCTGGAGCACTCTTAAGCGACCCCGTACTACCACTGCTCACCGCACTCCTGTTACTGACTGCCGGAGGGATATACACGGTGGTAGCGTTTGCCGCAGGTTTCGCCGCTGTTCCTGGCTTGGTGGTTGACGTTTCTGGCTTCGCCGTTGTCAGCGGTTTAGTCCGCGCTATTTCACGTGGAGTCGAACCACTCATCACGGTTGCCGGTGCCGTTGGCAAACCTGCAACGGGTGTATTGATATCTTGAACTGCCGCATCCACCTGGCCCTGTTGTGATGACAGCGCGGTGGACATATCACCTGGCAAATCAACGCGCTGCTGAGCCCCACCAGGCGCTGGTAGTGGTGGTGCTTCGGTTGGCGTACTGGATATAGGAGGAATGTTGATAGTCTGCGGCTGAGTTTGACCAACACCATTGTTATCATGGGAATCGGTTGTCCCTCCAGCAACACCGCTGTTGTTCGTCGTCAACGATGAGGTCCCTGACAAATTGATGTCTCGAGCCCCCCCTGATTGTGCTGTTTCTGGTTTGGTTGGTGACTTCATGGCTGAGCCAATCATAGCTATCAGCAGTAAAAGCACCACAATACCAATACCAATCATCATATGTTGACGTGAAATAGCAAAGCGCGGCGCAGTCGCTGGGCGTCGTGTTCGCAAAGGGCGGCGGTCACTGGCATCAGGCCTGAGATCGTCTTCCGCTTTAAACTCTTCCATCTGAAACCCTCCAACTAGAGGCAAAAGCTCACCACCCAAGATACGGTATGGTTCGAGACTATTAACCCAATGACGGCAAGGGGATATCTACCTCACCTTGCTCATTAAACACCCGTTGTCAATCAAACTGCTACGGCGTCGGCGGCTGACAAACACTCAGCACCACCAATAGCCTTAAGCGCCAAGCTAAAAATAAAAGCCCAAGCGCCAAGCTAAAATAAATGCGGACAGCCAACACCACATCCCCATCAAAGTATGACGAGTATTCCCCTCATATTTCAAGCTTAAGCGTGACTCTCTGATTGCAGTGAGGGTGGCAGACAATCGGCTATTGACGCCAATACTACGTCATGGGGGACACCACCACGCACTTCCGCTTGACCCATTGCCGTTGGTAATACTAAACGCAGCACCCCGCCCAAGACTTTCTTGTCACGCATCATATGTGGCAAATAAGCTTCAGGAACCATCTCTTGCGGACCGCAAACCGGCAAACCGGCACGTGATAACAGCCCTTTAATCCGGTCGATGTCATCACTAGAAAATTGCCCCAAACGACGAGCAGTTTGCGCTGCCATCACCATACCTGCCGCCACCGCTTCACCGTGCAACCATACCCCATAGCCCATTTCCGCCTCGATGGCATGACCGTAGGTATGTCCCAGATTAAGCAACGCCCGTGAACCACTCTCTCGCTCATCGGCAGCGACCACTTGGGCCTTCAGTTCACAACAACGCCGGATACAATAAGCCAACGCACTCCTATCAAGCGCCATCAGATTATCAATATTATTTTCCAGCCAAATAAAGAAATCACGGTCAAGAATAATGCCGTATTTGATCACTTCTGCCAGGCCAGAGGAGAGCTCTCTTGGCGGTAAAGTATATAAGCAATCAAGATCCACCACGACCGAGGCCGGTTGGTAAAACGCGCCAATCATGTTTTTACCGAGCGGATGATTGACGGCTGTTTTACCGCCAACGGAGGAGTCCACCTGCGAGAGTAATGTGGTTGGAACCTGGATAAAACGGACACCACGTTGATAGCAGGCAGCGGCGAAGCCAGTCAGATCACCAATCACGCCGCCACCCAAAGCCACCAGCGTGGTATCACGCCCATGGGGCTTTTCCAGCAGTGCCGAAAAAACCTGTTCCAGAGTGGCGAGGGATTTATACTGTTCACCATCAGGCAGTATCACCTGATCCACCACGATGCCCCCCTGCTCAAGCGTCTTACGGATACGCTCCAGATACAGCGGTGCCAGAGTCTGGTTAGTGACCAGCATAACCTGCTCACCAGCCTTCAACGGCATAAAAGAAACCGGATCGTTAAACAATCCGGTAGCAATGGTAATCGGGTAGCTACGCTCCCCAAGCGTTACGATCACTCTCTCCATATTCGAGTTCAGTTCTCGGTGTAATTGATCCTCGCCCAGGCGGGGAACACTAAAAGAATCCTCGCCTTAACCAGCAACCTGCGGCCAATACGAAAATCACGATATCTTGAACAATTCGCGTTGCCTATTACCGACAAGGCCGAAACAAATCTGTTAGCAACCGATTTGAATCGCCGCTTGCGCTAATCCGCAGGGTGAAAGTTCATCATTTCCCAGGCGCATAGATAAACGAAATGACAAGCGCCAACAGACACTGTCAATAATCATACAATTCAAAGTATGATCAGTATATCAATTACTTTCCAGCATATTGATTATCTGGTTAGCCACTACTTTAGCGCTTTGGTCGTCAGTGCGGATGGTGACATCTGCAATTTCTTCATACAACGGATTGCGCTCTTTAGCCAACTCCTCCAAGACTTCACGTGGAGGGGTGTCAACCTGTAATAATGGGCGCTTTTTGTCGCGTTGGGTCCGAGCCAACTGCTTTTCAATGGTGGTTTCCAAATAGACCACTACACCACGCGCCGACAAGCGGTTACGCGTTTCACGCGACTTAACCGAGCCCCCACCAGTAGCCAGCACAATCCCTTGTTTTTCCGTCAGTTCATTAATGACTTTTTCTTCACGATCACGGAATCCCTCTTCCCCTTCCACGTCGAACACCCAGCCCACATCGGCACCGGTACGTCGCTCTATTTCTTGATCAGAGTCGAAAAACTCCATATTGAGTTGCTGAGCTAACTGACGACCAATAGTGCTTTTGCCGGCACCCATAGGCCCAACCAGAAAGATATTGCGTTTCTCTGCCATGTTTTTCGATATTACTAAGACAATTCGTTAATGATAACCCGCCCCGCCAATCAAATCAGCAACGGGACCTAAACTGAAACCTCATGAGCGATAATGCGAGATCAGGTGGAAAATTATCTCAACACTCCTGGTAGTTTGGCAACCGAATAAATCGCTATCCACGCCGCGGGAGGGAAACCATAGGTTTTTAACGGCGTCTTATACCTTATGGGTTTCAAGTTGCAGCCAGAGAGCAAACGTAGCCACCGCTGGGAACTTACTAAAGCAAATCACCAGGATAAGTACGTGAAGCCAACAACATAGCAGCCTGAAAGACGGCAGGTATAGCATTAATAAAAAACTCGGTACTCAATTCGGTAACCCTTGTAAGCTAAATCGGCGGCAGCGTCAAACCCAGATGCCTACAAGGTGATAAAAAAGTGTATTTATCCGTCCACTTTGAAGGTTGTTCAGTCGGTCAGATGCTAAACAATCTCTATTGAAATCAGCGGCTACTCGATTACTGACTCGGGATCATCTAAAAAAGTGGATTAACCTTCCCCAAAAATAAACAACCCCCATCGTAAAGTAGAAAGATAGATGACCAGTATCACCACCGTGACCTATACAATGGCACTAAGGCTAATTAAAGGAAACCACCTAAAGCTTGATCAACGTAGGTGTGATGAAAATGACCAACTCACGTCTTTTATGCTGTTTGATTTGCTGCTTGAACAACGCACCCAATAGAGGGACATCCCCCACACCGGGCACTTTATCAACACCTTGTGTGTTCTGCCGTTGGAATATCCCCCCCAACACAATGGTTTCACCATTTTTCACGGTCACCTGAGTTTTAATTTCCTGCTTATCAATGGCGAGTGCCTCTCCTGCCCCCTGTTTTATCGAACGCCCTGGCACATTCTGACTAATCTGCAATGTCAGGGTGATTCGGCCATTGGGCAGGATTTTGGGCGTTACCTCCATACCCAGTACCGCTTCCTTGAACTCTATGGATGTCGCACCACTGGCTCCGCTCGACACTTCGTATGGGATCTCCGTACCCTGTTTGATACTGGCAGTTTGCTGATGGGCGGTGAGCAGACGTGGACTGGCAATAATCTCGACCTCATTTTCTTGTTCCAGCGCGGATAACTCCAGATCCAGAATACGCCCACTGATACGTGCCAAGTGAAAGCCCGCCGTCACCACGCTATTTTCTACTGGCAAGCTCACATTGAAATTATCTATGCGCATGGCTTTCGCAGGCCGTTCTTCTGCAGCCAACCCCCAGCGCACGCCAAGCTCACGCAGGTTTTCGCTGCTAATAGTGACGATATACGCCGACAGTTGTACTTGCTGCAAAGGGGCATCCATCTCCCTCACCCAGGATTTGATTTGAGCAAGTGCGCTTGCGGTATCTCGCAACAACAACGAATTAGTGCGTTTGTCGACGATCACACTACCACGCTCAGTCAATAGCTTGCTGCGGGCGTTGTCCAGACTGAGAGCGATGTCACTCGCTTCAGCATTGTGCAGTGCTAGGGTCAAATTTTGCAGCGGTAACTGTTGAGTCAAAAGCTGCTGCCGGCGCTGCTGCTCCTGTTCATCGGGCTCGGGGAGAATCATCATCACATTCCCCTCAATAGACATCGCCAAATGCCCCATGCGCAACACGACCGCCAGTGCCTGTTGCCAAGGCACCTCCTCCAACCGCAACGTTAAGTTACCTTTAACGCCTTCACCCACCACGAGATTCAAATGCTGATATTCCGCCAGCGCCTGTAAAATCAAGCTAATTGGCGTATCGTGAAACACCAGCGACACCGGTTTTTCTTTCTGCACCGCCCCTGACACCATCATCGGCAGTACCAGTAACAAGGCTAACAACCCGTTGTATCCTTTCATGACTCGTTCCTTAGCGTTTTTCCTCTAATGCCAGTACCAGGTTACCCACCTGCGGAGAACAGGCGCTGTCTATTTCTGGCATAGCCAATTCAACTTTACGGGGATGAACCTGCGCCACTTGCCAATACCCATCCAGTAAGCGTTGCTGGGGTAACAGGCCTAACCATTGCCCCTGCGGGGTCACCACCCAGCCGTAACGCAAATCCTCGGTGCCAATACTGCCTTTCAGTTGCCAGTTTTCTGGGGAAGTGATTGGGCGGATGCAGGGAACAGCCTGAGGGGGTTGGAAAGGATCACGTTCATCTGCGCTCAAGACGGAAGGCAACGGAGCAAACCCCGATGAATTGGCAAAAATCAGTGATTCAGGTGAGCTGACGCAGCCAGAATCCTGGCAATTAGCATCACTCTGTGGAGAGTTATCACCCGCCCCATCAGAGACAAGTAACGTCAATTGGGTCATCAACCCTGTGGGTTGCCGCTCGATCCTGATCTGCCCAATCCGCTGAGTTGACGATATTCCCGCCAAAAAATGCAGCAAACCGTCAAATTTCACCTGAACAGTCACCTTTTGCTGTGGTGGCTTATCTTGTTGCTGCCAGCGCAACAGCTCCCCACCCACTTGCTGGAGTAAACCAGCAATATCTCTCTCTTTTTGCGGATCAGGTTGTTCCGCAGCCTGCTGCAAGCGCAGTTCAAGTTCTTCCAGCGCGGGTAACCGATCCCATTGTTTCTGATGCTCCGCAATCTGTAATTCAAGCTGTTGCCGCTGTTGATCTAGCTGTTGATACCGTTGCCACTGGTCAGCCAGCAGCCCTATGCAGGTTAACAGCACCAGGCCAGCCAACCCCGACCATTGCAGGCTCAATATCTGCCAACCAGGTCGATTTAACCAAGGTATCAGCCAATCTGGTATCGGGTTATTCATCTTGCCGCCAAAATGCTGTCAGGATGAAAGCCAATACCCCATCTTTACCCTGTATCACGTCAGTCAAATGACTACTCCGCAACCAAGGCAAGGCTGATAAACGCTGTTCAAGCAAGGCTATGGCGGCATAATGCCCACCCTGTCCATGCAACGAAATCCCTTTTGCATTATCTTCAAGTTCAGTGAGCCATAACGCTTCGGGTAACGTTCGAGAGAGTTGCTGTAGCAATAAAAGATAGCGGCGATTATGGGCCTCATTCTGCTGATGACGCACTTGCACTGCCGCCAGACGTGCCAATTCGGCGATGATTTGTTGCTTTTGCTGGATCTGCCCCTCAAGGTTGGCATATTGCTGTGCCTTTTCTTGCAGAACACGATGTTGCTGCAATTGTTGATAACTGAGTGACCCGTATATCAAGGCAAGCAAAACCAATATCACCAGCAGTTGCAGGCAGAAACAAGATAACCAGAAGCGATAACGTTGCCGCAACCGATGGGTCCGCCAGGGTAAAAGATTAACTTGATACATCAATTATCCTCATGGCGAAGGGCCAAACCGCCAGCAAGCACAAATGCCGAAGGTAACGTAGGTAACGGTGGATGCAACTGGCTGAATGCCGTAAAGGGTGACCAGGGCATCACCGCTTCCGGTAAGGGCTCATCCAGTACCGTGCTGTAATACACCTCTTTTTTAGCCTCTAATGCTGGGCACTCCCGCTGTATCATCGCCAATGCCTGCCTGGCACTCTGGGCTTCCTGACAAGAAAGCGTGCCGTAGGCAAAAGGTACCGTCCGCGGTGCCACCCACAGCCACTCCTGTTCCAAGCGGTGCAACAGACCCGCTTGCGGGTCCAGGCCAGCAAACTCAGCCATCTGTGACAAAGCACTGGGAGCGATATCGATAACCTGCGGTTGTAAGTCAGCCAGTTGCAAGCAGCGCAACCACTGTTCAAGCTCTTGCTGACGCGCCGCTGTAAGCAGCAATTGATGGGTGTTGGGTTGTGCCTGACGATAATCTACCGCCAACGTCTGGCTGGCTAACGGAAACTGTTTCATCCCCTGGCTGATAATATAATCATGACGTATCGGCTCTCGTAGACGGTTATCCGGTAGTGGTAAGGTTTGCTGTAAAACCCGCTGAGCAGGTAAGGCAATACGTAACGAAATATGTCTTGGTAAACGAATACGCCACTGCTTCAGCCAGGACACCAACAGGTCAGAGGTTTCTATCTGGCTCTCTCGCAATATCGGCTGTGGAAGCCGTTGTTGCCACCAGTGCCGCAGTTGCCAGCCGTTACGGCGGCGTTGTGCTGCCAATGCTCTGATACTGTGACCTTGTATATCCAGCCCCACTTGCCACCCTTGCGAAAACATATTTTCAGCCACCTCCGTATCGTTAGATAACAAAAGAACATATCCATGTTGCAGGCTTGCCTTTATACTACTGCCCGACTGTTTATAAACTGCCCAACTGACATGAAATGGGAAATCTCAGGTGAAGTTCGTAAAGTATTTTCTAATCCTTGCTGTATGTTGCATCTTATTGGGAGCAGCCTCGATTTTTGGCTTGTACAAATATGTCGAGCCACAACTACCAGATGTCGCGACGCTGAAAGATATACGGCTGCAAACGCCAATGCAGGTTTACAGTGCCGATGGCGAATTGATCGCTCAGTTCGGTGAAAAACGCCGTATTCCTCTCACGCTGGAACAAATCCCACCGCTGATGGTGCACGCTTTTATCGCCACTGAGGACAGCCGTTTCTATGACCACCATGGTGTAGATCCAATAGGCATTTTTCGTGCTGCCTCGGTGGCGGTGGCTTCTGGTCACGCCTCACAGGGCGCCAGTACCATCACTCAACAGCTGGCAAGAAACTTCTTCTTGAGCCCAGAACGCACGTTGATGCGAAAAATCAAGGAAGTCTTCCTGGCGATTCGTATTGAACAGATGATGAACAAGGATGAAATCCTTGAGCTGTATCTGAATAAAATCTATCTCGGTTACCGTGCTTATGGGATAGGTGCTGCCGCTTATGTCTATTTTGGTAAAGATGTCAATGAGCTTACGCTCAGTGAGATGGCCACTATCGCCGGGTTGCCGAAAGCCCCTTCAACGTTTAACCCGCTCTACTCTCATGATCGTGCCGTTGCACGCCGTAACGTGGTGCTATCACGTATGCTGGACGAGGGCTACATCACTCAAGCACAGTACGATCAGGCGCGTAGCGAAGAGTTAGTTGCCAATTACCATGCACCCGAGATCAATTTCTCGGCACCTTATCTTGCCGAAATGGTGCGCCAGGAGATGCTCAATCGTTACGGTGAAAACGCCTATACCGATGGCTACAAGGTCTACACCACCGTTACTAAAAAATTACAGTTGGCAGCCCAGGACGCTTTACGCAACAACGTATTGAATTATGATATGCGCCATGGTTATCGTGGCCCATCAAACGTGTTATGGAAGGTGGGTGAAACTGCTTGGGACCAGAAACAGATTGTCGAGTCGCTTAAAAACCTGCCGACTTACGGCTCGCTGGTACCCGCCGTCATTACCTTGGCAAATGCTGAGCAAGCTACCGCTATCTTGGCTGACAGCAGCAGTATCGAGTTACCGCTGTCCGGCATGCGCTGGGCTCGCCCATTTAAAAGCGATACGCAGCAAGGCCCGATACCGAAACGCGTCACCGACGTGGTTCAGGCTGGCCAACAAGTCTGGGTACGTAAGGTCAATGATAGCTGGTGGCTGGCACAGGTACCGGACGTCAATTCAGCCCTGGTTTCTATCGATCCTGACAATGGTGCAGTCAAAGCATTGGTGGGTGGTTTCGATTTCAACCAAAGCAAGTTCAACCGAGCCACCCAGGCGATGCGTCAGGTGGGTTCCAACATTAAGCCATTCCTGTATACCGCCGCGATGGACAAAGGGCTGACACTGGCCACCATCCTTAACGATGTGCCGATTACACGCTGGGATGCAGGTGCAGGTACTGACTGGCGTCCTAAAAACTCACCACCTACCTATGATGGCCCCATTCGTCTACGCCAAGGTCTAGGTCAGTCTAAGAACGTGGTTATGGTCCGCGCCATGCGCGCCATGGGGGTGGATTACGCAGCTGAATATCTACAACGTTTCGGTTTCCCGGCTGAGAATATCGTTCATTCAGAATCGTTAGCGCTGGGTTCCGCTTCATTTACCCCCATCCAGGTGGCTCGTGGATATGCCGTATTGTCAAACGGTGGTTATCTGGTTGACCCCTACTTTATCACCAAGATTGAGGACGATACGGGCAAAGCGGTGTTTGAAGCCAAACCGAAGATAGTGTGCCAAAGCTGCAACCTGCCGGTGATCTATGGTGACACTCGTCGTCCAGCCATACTTTCTGACGATAATGTGGAGAGCGTAGCGGTTTCACAAGAAGGCAGTAATGCCAATGTGCCCATGCCACAGCTTGAACAGGTTACCCCTGCACAAATACAGCAGGATAATGATCAGCAATATGCACCTCATGTGATCAGCACACCGCTGTCGTTTCTGATCCGCGATGCACTTAATAGCAATATCTTCGGTGAACCCGGTTGGATGGGGACTGGCTGGCGGGCAGGCCGCGACCTCAAACGCCATGATATTGGTGGTAAAACCGGTACCACTAACAGTTCAAAAGACGCTTGGTTCTCTGGCTACGGCCCCAATACGGTGACGTCAGTCTGGATCGGATTTGATGATCATCGCCGTGACTTAGGACGCTCAACGGCGTCTGGCGCAATTGACGATCAGATTGCAGGTGGTGAAGGGGGCGCGAAGAGTGCACAACCTGCCTGGGATGACTTTATGAAAGTCGCCTTAGAGGATATTCCTGAACAGAAGGTCGTGCCACCGCCGGGGGTTGTCAGTGTATCCATTGATAGAAGCACTGGAAAACTGTCCAATGGCGGAGCGAATAGTCGCGCGGAATACTTTATCGATGGTACTCAACCAACAGAATTCTCAGTGCCTGATGCAGGAATGACGCTCACCGAGCCTGGGGGGGAAAGCCAGGAGCTGTTCTAAAAACAGCGTTATTTATTATTCATCTACCTAAAAATGGCCAGAGCAATCTGGCCATTTATCAACGCCGATGCCCACCACTTTGGCGGGCATCACGCAGGAACAACTCCGCCAGGAAAAGTGCACTGACATTACGCGCTTCACGAAAGTCCACTTCCGACAATAAGTCCATCATGTTGGCGATAGGCCAACGTACCTGAGGTAACGGCTCGGGCTCATCCCCTTCCAGGCTTTGCGGATAAAGCTCATGGGCCAAAACAATATTCATCTGACTGGAAAAATAGGATGGGGCCATGGTCAGCTTGCCAAGGAAGTCAAAACGACCAGCACCAAAACCAACCTCTTCCATCAACTCACGATTAGCCGCTTCCAACACCCCTTCGCCAGGATCGATCAATCCTTTAGGAAAACCCAACTCATAGGACTCAGTGCCCACGGCGTACTCACGGATCAATAACAAGTCATCCCCAATCACCGGCACTATCATCACCGCTTCACGTTCCGAAGGCCGCATACGCTCATAGACCCGCCGGACACCGTTACTGAATTCCAGATCCACCGATTCAACATTAAATAACCGTGAACGGGCGACCGTTTCTACTTTCAGAATTTTAGGTTTTTGCAGGTGTTTATCCATAATTACCTCAAATAGGTTAACCACCGTCTCCCTGACTATCCCTAGGTTGATGCAATTTACAGATATACCCGTCACTAATGACGCTGCAGGGTTGTTGACTACGCTCGTTCGCCCTAGTCACATAATTATCTATGCTCCTAGGGTCCCGCTCACTTGCCGCCTAACTGCAACTTCATTGAACTTGGGCTATAGATGGTCCACGATATCCATCCCGATGGTATTTTGTTCGGGTAAGCATACGCAACCAACACACCTGCAACTGACATAACCTTAGCGATCATCAGAGCCGCCAAGCGAAAAACCAGGATCCAGAATAATAATGGTGTGTCTATCACACCGGACCAAAAATACTCAACAAATAGTGACCCTCCCCCCGCAACTTGCCTAACCTTGGGGGCAAATACCACCCTGCGGACATTGTGCGTTAATTCGAACCCCTGCTGCAACCAGCCTGAATAGTAACTCAATTTTTTTTAACAAATGTTGCCAATAGCCTATCCTTTCTATATAAATTCATTAAAACCGATAAAAAAATTAGGATAAAGACGATATAACACCTATATAAGGTTTGTTATGATCACGCAAATCAGTAACAAACGAGTGCAACCGATAACACTGCGGCTTGAAAAATGATGATGGTTATAACATGGGCACAATAGTGTTGATATTCGCCTTGGTATCAGGTTGCCTGATTGCTACTGCCTTTTATTGCTATTTGAAACGCCGTAATCGATCATCCCTGGCGGGTTTACAGTTATCGAGGAAACCCGAACGCCGGAAACTGAGCACGGAAGAGCGGCGAGCCATTGAATATTATCTCAATAAATACAATGCATTAGATAACACGCCATCGTCTGATTCTGCGCCCCTATCGGCCAACAAGTTGGCCCTGAATGCACAGAGTAACACCGTCTATGCTATCACTCATGCCATCACTCGCTATGGCCTGGCAAGCGATGAACCCAATAATTGGCGCTACTACCTGAATGCCGAAGAGATCCACTTACCAGCGTTTTGGGACCCCTACATTAGTACTGACAACCGTGTTGAATTAATCAAAACACAGACACTACTTCTCGTTATTTCACTTAACGGTCATTCGTTACTTAGTGATATTAATGATTCCTCTGCCGTGACGGTGATGGCTGCCACATCATCCCAAAATGCCCACATTCACCAGCACGAGAACGAATATATTGAGTTAGTGAATATTCGTCAGGAAACCCCTGAAGAACACGCCATTAACCATCCCAATGGCATAAAAGAAGCCGTTATCATCTCCACGGCTCTACTCCTGTTGTTCTTCAGTCTGATTAGCCCCATAGCCGCCACCCCCTGGATGGTTTTTATTGCCATACTGATACTCACTTGGGGGGGATGGAATCTGTTGCGACGCCCCGATGCAAGCAAACAACAAGAGATACACTGCCTACGCGGCACACTTAAGTGCTGGGGATTGTTCGGCGAATCCAACCAGGAGCAAACCAATAATATCTCCCTGGGGATGATCGATTTGATCTACCCGCCGCACTGGCAACCTTACCTGATGGAAGACCTGTGCAAAATCACCCATGTGGATATAAAGCTCAACCGGCAGGTCGTCCGCCAGGGGCGCTATCTTTCTCTACATGACGAAGTAAAAAAATTTCCTTTACAACAATGGGGCAAGAATGCCGTGCTGGCCACCAGTTCGCTGGTGATACTGTTATTACTACTGACCTACATTCCACTCAGTCTGCCAGCAAAGTTAACTAGAGCATGGTTGCAAGGCTCACAGAACATCGAAGTCACTGATGTCCAACGACTGGAAAAAACACCTCTATCAATTGGTAATATATTGAAAGTAAAGGGTAATGGAAGGTGCTACGCGCCTCTTGATCCCCGTAGCATTAAGACCCCGGATTTTGCACCTTTCGACTGTTCAGAGATCTATTGGAATAATACCGTCACACCAGTACAGCCTGAATCCGCGGTAACTAATAAAGCCATCGCACTGCTGGGCGCCATCAATCAACAACTGCATTCAAACGGTACCAAACCAAATATTGACCCAAGACTGATCAATGCAATCGATAAGTCCGGTATGATTCTTCTGGCGGATTTTTCGGATATCATCTTAAAAACGCAGGATTTGTGTGGAGCAGAAACCGTATGTACGCGGTTAAAAAAGGCCTTGGTTAATCTGGGTAATACAAAAAACTGGGGCAGTCTGGTGAAAAATGCCAAGTCAGGTAACCTGAAAGGGGTTAACGTCCTGTTGCGGCCCATCAGCGCCGATGCACTGGAAAACCTCACCAAGGCGGTTACCTTGGCCTTGATTACTCGTGAAACACGTCAGGCATCCCAATTGCTTAGCAAAATACCCGCAGGTGGCTTTTTAATTTCCAGCGATGAGGGGAAGTCGTTGGTTGACCATCCGCCCCCACCTCAAACGTTCAATGACCCTCCTATACTCGACCAATGGTACGGATTACAGCGCCTCAGCAATCTTTTATTGCATACACAGTTCCAAGCTCAGGGAGTGATCACCAATATCTTTATTGATGCCAATGGTACCCGTCATATTGAATTGCACAGTGAACCCGATAAAGTCACTCAGTGGCGATACCTGGCTACCAGCTTGCTGTTGCTGACACTGGTGATGATTTTTGGCTACAACTCATGGCGATGGTTACAACGCTGGTGTAAAAGTAAACACCGCTTGACGGATATCCAACGTTATTATGAAAGTTGCTTCAAGCCAAAATGCATTGCTAGCTCAATAGATCCGGACAAGTAGCCTCCGCTCTACTATCTGATTATGCTACGCTACTGTCATATACCCATTATCGTTGGGCCATCCGTGACCTGCCTATGCGTGACCTACCTATGGAGTTGTGACATGGTGCCTGAATTTGACTGGTGCGATATTGAGACCGTGGTGCTGGATATGGACGGCACCTTGCTGGATTTGGAGTTCGATAGCCATTTCTGGCTTACTCTGGTGCCGCAAGCGTTAAGTGCACAACGAGCCATATCCTTTGATGATGCACGTAAAATCATCCATAAAGAATATCTTGCCGTACAACACACCATGCAATGGTACTGCTTTGATTACTGGAGTGAACGGCTCAATCTCGATATCTACCAAATGACCCGTGCAGTGGGGAATCGTGCGCGTTTACGTGAAGATAGCGAACCCTTTTTACGTGCATTACGTGCTGCGGGGCATCGTACTATCCTGCTGACTAATGCCCATCCGCACAGCCTGTCAGTGAAGGTGGAACACACCGGTTTGGACCAACACCTTGATTTATTACTTTCCACCCATACATTTGGTTATCCAAAAGAAGATCAACGTTTGTGGCAGGCTGTGCAACAGCAAATCGGCTTTGATCCGCAACGTACACTGTTTGTGGATGATAGTGAAACCATTCTGGATGCCGCCCAAGCATTCGGTATCCGTTACTGTCTTGGTGTACAAAACCCGGATTCCAGTATGGCGAGTAAAACTTTCCAGCGTTACCCGTCGATGAGCGATTACCGCCAGTTGATCCCAGCGTTGGAACGGAGAGAACCATGAAAGCCAAAACTGTATCGGATGATGATGCCGTTCGCCTCGATAAATGGCTATGGGCAGCCCGTTTTTATAAAACCCGGGCACTGGCTCGTGAAATGGTCGATGGCGGAAAGGTGCACTATAACGGGCAACGTAGCAAGCCGAGCAAAGTTGTCGAAGTTAATGCCGAAATCAAGCTACGCCAAGGTAACGAAGAGCGTACCGTGATTGTCCTGGCAGTCAGCAGCCAGCGGCGGATGGCTAGCGAGGCGCAACTGATGTATCAAGAAACACCGGCCAGCATCACCAACCGCGAAAAAGTGGCATTGGCGCGTAAGATGAATGCGCTAACGATGCCACACCCGGACCGTCGTCCAGACAAGAAGGAACGACGTGATTTAATTAAATTTAAGTTTGGTGAACACGAATAACATCTTCACCATAATGAGAGAATACCATGTCAAATCATGACCAATTGCACCGTTATCTGTTCGAAGACTACGCAGTGCGCGGTGAGCTGGTTACTGTCAGCGAAACCTATCAACACATTTTAGCCAACCATGATTACCCAGCACCGGTACAAGCACTGCTCGGTGAATTACTGGTTGCTACCAGCCTGCTCACGGCCACACTGAAGTTCGAAGGGGATATTACGGTCCAGTTACAAGGTGACGGCCCGTTAAAGCTGGCAGTGATCAACGGCAACAACCGCCAGGAGATGCGTGGTGTCGCCCGTATTGAAGGGGATATTGCTGCGGAAAGTTCCCTGCAGCAGATGCTGGGTAACGGCATTATGGTGATCACTATCAGCCCTTCGGAGGGGGAACGTTATCAGGGCATCGTCGGCCTGGAAGGCGCAACCCTGGCTGAGTGCCTGGAAGGATATTTCCGCCAATCTGAGCAATTGCCAACCCGCCTGTTTATCCGCACCGGTGAAGCCGAGGGGAAACCAGCCGCCAGCGGCATGCTATTACAAGTCTTACCTGCGGAAGAAAGGAACCTGGATGAATTTGATCATCTGGTACAGCTCACCGCCACCATTAAAAGTGAAGAACTCTTCACTCTGCCGGCGAACGAGGTGCTGTATCGTCTATACCATCAGGAAGAGGTGACATTGTATGAACCACAGGACGTTATCTTCCGTTGTACCTGTTCACGCCAACGCTGTATCGATGCGTTGATGACCCTGCCAGAGGAAGAAGTCGCCACTATGTTACAACAGGATGGTAACATTGATATGCATTGCGACTACTGTGGCAGCCATTACGTGTTTGATGCGTTAGATATTGCCGGTTGCCATGCGGGTAGTACCGATAATCAGCCACAGTTACACTAAAATAGTCTCACTCCCTGGCGGGTGGTCGTGATGCCCGCCAGGTCCCACCGTTTACATGATTGCTTTTTTCCGTGCTCTACATCTCATAATGTAACTATAAATTTTCATTATGTTAAATATTTGATACCTATCGCTGTTACTCTGGTCTGAATGCTTACAATTAGCCGCAGAAATTCTGTGATCAAGGAGCAGTGACATGCGAGTTAAAGAATTAACCCACCATGATCTTGCCGCTTATGGGATCCATAATGCTGGTGAAATCGTTCACAATCCGAGTTATGAATTGCTGTTTAAGGAAGAAACTGACCCATCACTTGAGGGGTTTGAGCGCGGTGTCGTCACCACACTGGGTGCCGTTGCCGTTGATACAGGCATCTTTACCGGTCGTTCGCCCAAAGATAAATACATCGTCCGTGACGATACCACCCGTGATACCGTCTGGTGGGCCGACCAAGGTAAAGGCAAAAACGATAATAAACCCCTCAGCCCTGAAGTCTGGGCAGATCTGAAAAAATTGGTCACAGAGCAACTCTCTGGCAAGCGTCTATTTGTGGTGGATACCTTTTGTGGTGCCAACGAGGACACCCGTCTGAAGGTGCGTTTTATCACCGAAGTCGCCTGGCAGGCACACTTCGTGAAAAACATGTTTATCCGCCCAAGCGAAGAAGAACTGCAAGATTTTGTCCCTGACTTTGTGGTGATGAATGGCGCCAAATGCACCAATCCAAACTGGCAGCAACAGGGAATGAATTCGGAAAACTTTGTCGCATTCAACCTGACTGAGCGTATGCAGTTGATCGGGGGTACCTGGTACGGCGGTGAAATGAAGAAAGGGATGTTCTCAATCATGAACTACCTGCTGCCACTAAAAGGCATCGCCTCCATGCACTGCTCCGCCAACGTGGGTGAGAAAGGCGATGTCGCCATCTTCTTCGGTCTGTCTGGTACCGGCAAAACCACCTTGTCCACCGATCCGAAACGTCAATTAATCGGCGACGATGAACATGGTTGGGACGATGATGGTGTGTTCAACTTCGAAGGTGGCTGTTACGCCAAAACCATCAAGCTGTCCGCCGCAGCTGAACCCGATATCTATCATGCCATCAAACGCGATGCGCTCTTGGAAAACGTCACCGTGCTGGCTGACGGTACCGTGGATTTCAACGATGGTTCGAAAACAGAAAACACCCGTGTTTCTTACCCTATCTATCACATCGATAACATTGTCAAACCGGTGTCAAAAGCGGGTCATGCGACAAAAGTGATATTTCTGACTGCGGATGCCTTCGGTGTACTCCCTCCAGTATCCCGTCTCACGGCTGACCAGACGCAGTATCACTTCCTGTCCGGTTTCACCGCTAAACTGGCAGGTACCGAACGTGGCGTCACCGAGCCTACCCCGACCTTCTCTGCTTGTTTCGGTGCGGCATTCCTCTCTTTGCACCCAACACAATACGCAGAAGTGTTAGTTAAACGTATGCAAGCGGCGGGTGCTCAGGCCTATCTGGTCAATACTGGCTGGAATGGTTCCGGTAAACGTATCTCTATCAAGGATACCCGCGGTATTATTGATGCCATCCTCAATGGTGAGATCGATAAAGCTGAAACCATCACGCTGCCAATTTTCGATTTGGCGATGCCAATAAGCTTACCGGGTGTTGATCCGGCTATTCTCGACCCTCGTGCGACCTATGCCAGCATAGAGCAATGGGAAGAGAAAGCGCACGATCTAGCCAACCGCTTTATGACCAACTTCGATAAATACACCGATACACCTGCTGGGGCGGCGCTGGTCAGTGCCGGTCCGAAACTGTAATCCCCACTGGCAGGGCAATGGTTGCCCTGCCACTTTAATCAACTTGAGGATGTTTTTGCCGAAAATACAGCAGAACGCTGTGTTTAGACGTTCTCTCTCACTGATGAAAGCCCTTGGGTGGCTTCTTTTTTGTCTATCAGCAAGGGAATATATGCACGGATACACAAGCCTCCACGCTCACTGGCGCCGATCTCCAACTCACCCGCATGGGCATCAATAATCCGCTGAACGATCGCCAACCCCAACCCTGTGCCACTGGTGCTGCGCGCACTATCGCCACGCACAAAAGGCTGTAACAAATGCGGCAACTCTTCTGGCTTAATGCCTGGGCCGTCATCCTCAACCTGGAACCAACCACGTTGTAACTCTCGCCCACTACTGACTCTGATCCAGCCGTTACCATAACGCGTGGCGTTGACCACCATATTGACTACCGCTCGTTTAATCGATAACGGATGCACATTTACCCTCAGTTCATCCGGCAAGATATCCGTTTCAATGATCCGCTCATAGCCACTTTCTACCGCGACAACTTCGCCCAGAATGCAATTCAAGTCACAAACTTCTGTCTGCATTTCCTGACCGGTACGCAAGTAATCAATAAACTGTTCGATAATCGCATTACACTCTTCGATATCTTTATTGATCGACTCCGCCAGATAACCATCTTCGACACTCATCATTTCCGTTGCCAGGCGGATACGCGTCAATGGGGTACGCAGATCATGGCTCACCCCCGCCATCAACAAGGTACGATCATCGGCGAGTTGCTTCACTCCAGAAGCCATCTGATTGAAAGCTCGCGTCACTGAACGAACTTCAGAGGCACCATATTCACGCAACGGTGGGGGAATAATACCTTTCCCCACCTGTAAAGCCGCGTGTTCAAGTTCCACCAGAGGGCGGTTCTGAATACGGATAAATAACCATGCCCCGCCTATCGCCAATAACATGATAGCCAAGGTGTAGCGGAATAAGGGTGAGAAATCCCCTTGATGGATTTCAGTTAACGGAACACGCACCCAAATATCCGGTTGCAACCAGGTTTTCAGCCAAACAACCGGTGAATTTTTGTTGACCTCGACACGCACATCCGTCGGCCCACCCAACTGTTGTGCCATCTGCTGACTCAGGAATTGGTAATGTTGCGCCCAACGCAACCCACTCTCCTGTGCCGCCGCATCGGTATACAGCGAAATACCCAACTCGCGATAGATTTCGCGCCGGAAAGCCGGTGGCACTTCCAGTAATGTGCCATCCTCCAGTTGCAGACGGTCAGTCATCAGCATACGGACCTCATAAGCCAACACTTTATTAAACTGCTGCAGACTGGGCAGGATCGCGAAATTAAGCACCACCAGATAGGTCGTCACCAAGCTGACAAACAGCAAGGTGACGATCAATAACAACGTGCGGGCAAACGAACTGCGTGGAGAAAAAGGCAATCGCCTCATGGCTTACTGCCATCCGGCACAAAAACGTAGCCAAGCCCCCACACGGTCTGGATATAGCGTGGATGTGCCGGGTCTAGTTCTACCATACGGCGCAGGCGCGAAATCTGCACATCAATCGAACGCTCCATCGCACTGTATTCGCGACCTCGGGCAAGGTTCATCAATTTATCACGTGACAGTGGTTCACGAGGGTGGATCACCAACGCCTTGAGTACCGCAAATTCACCGCTGGTCAATGGCATAGGCTGATCCTCACGGAACATTTCGCGCGTACCAAGATTCAGTTTGAATTTACCGAAGGCAATCACCGCTTCTTCCTGAGACGGCGCCCCAGGTAATTCATTGCCCTTACGGCGCAACACCGCACGGATACGCGCCAGCAATTCACGCGGATTGAAGGGTTTCGGGATATAGTCATCTGCGCCAATTTCCAGACCGACAATACGATCAACCTCTTCACCTTTAGCGGTCACCATAATGATCGGCATCGGGTTGCTCTGGCTCCGCAGGCGACGGCAAATAGACAAGCCATCTTCCCCAGGAAGCATCAGGTCCAGAACCATCAGATGAAAAGACTCACGCGTCATCAAACGATCCATTTGTTCCGCATTGGCTACGCTACGAACCTGAAAACCCTGCTCAGTTAAATAACGCTCTAATAGCGAACGCAAGCGCATGTCATCATCGACCACCAGAATTTTATGGTTCTCTTGCATTGTCTCACTCCCAAAGGCTGAATTGCCGGATTATAGGCTGTGCTCCGCACTTATACATCGATATGACGCCAATATACTGACAACTATACGCTGTTGAAGTTGCACGATGTCTCTTTTGGCAACAATCCCATATTGTTAAAAAAAACCATCATTACTGACAGCAATTACTGAGATCTATTCTAGCCGAAATTGTTACAAAGCTTATCCTTTCGTTGGTAAATGCATCAATTCGCTCCATTCTTGATGCCTGCATGGTAACCGATAGGGTTGACCAAACACCGTTTTCTGATTTAACACCGCCGACTGGAGAAATACTATGCCCCCATTATTGATCCCAATTTATTCAGGTAACTACCATCGTCTCACCGCTTGAAGAAACTGGGGTATCACATGATTACTACTTTATGCGAGAATTCTGGTCATTAATGCCGATTACCCGGTGCCTGGATGGACGTTTTGATGAAAACATTGCTGATCACCCGCGAGGGTTACAACAAGTTAAAGCAAGAACTGGATTATCTTTGGCGCGAAGAACGCCCGGAAGTCACCAAAAAAGTCACCTGGGCGGCCAGTTTGGGTGACCGAAGTGAAAATGCTGATTATCAGTACAATAAAAAACGGTTACGAGAAATCGATCGCCGGGTACGTTATCTCACCAAATGCCTTGAACAACTGAAAATTGTCGATTACTCGCCACAGCAGGAAGGCAAGGTGTTTTTTGGCGCTTGGGTCGAGATTGAAAATGATGATGGCGATATTAAACGCTTCCGCATCGTGGGTTATGACGAAATTTTTGGTCGCAAAGATTACATCTCTATCGACTCACCCATGGCGCGCGCATTACTGAAAAAAGAGGTGGGGGATACCGCCACGGTACAAACACCGTTGGGGGCTGCCTATTGGTCAATCAACGAGATCGAATATATCAGGCAGTGCGATTCATTCAGCTCTTAACCTGTGCCCCGGACTCAGAGAGAAGGGGCGATGATGCTGCTGATCCCAGCCAGACCAAAATCATCCCCTCCTATACTGAGACTGGCATTTTGCCCCAGCAATACGTATAACTGTCCCCCCTATCGATTTTCGTTCCTAACAGATAACTGACTTATGACTGACCCACTAAGCCGAATTATTGCAACCGAACTGCAGGCCCGACCGGAGCAAGTTGACTCCGCTATCCGCCTGCTGGATGAAGGTAATACCGTGCCGTTTATCGCACGCTACCGTAAGGAAGTCACTGGTGGGCTGGATGACACCCAACTACGACAATTGGAAACTCGCCTGAGTTATTTGCGTGAACTGGAAGATCGCCGCCAAACCATTCTCAAATCCATTGATGAACAAGGCAAACTGACCGAGCCATTAGCCACGGCAATTAACGCCACGCAGAGTAAAACCGAGCTGGAAGATCTGTACCTGCCTTATAAGCCTAAACGGCGCACGCGCGGGCAAATAGCCATCGAAGCTGGGCTGGAACCGCTGGCTGACTCTCTTTGGCAGGATCCACAACAACAGCCAGAACAACTGGCGGAACAGTTTGTTGATGCAGAAAAAGGGATTAGTGATGTCAAAGCGGCACTGGATGGTGCGCGCTACATCCTGATGGAACGCTTTGCTGAAGATGCCACACTGTTGGCTAAAGTCCGTCATTACCTGTGGAAAAATGCCCATCTGGTATCCAAAGTGGTGGAAGGCAAAGAAGAAGTGGGCGCGAAATTCCGCGACTACTTTGACCACCATGAACCTATTGCTCAGGTCCCCTCACACCGTGCTTTAGCGATGTTCCGTGGCCGTAATGAAGGCATACTGCAACTGACGTTAAATGCCGATCCGCAGTTTGAAGAAACACCACGTGAAAGCCAGGGCGAGCTGATTGTCATCAATCACCTCAATCTGCGGCTGAACAACGCCCCCGCAGATGCCTGGCGCAAATCCGTGGTTAACTGGACATGGCGTATCAAGGTGTTACTGCATCTGGAAACTGAATTGATGAGTACCCTGCGTGAGCGTGCTGAAGATGAAGCGATCAACGTCTTCGCCCGCAACATGCACGACCTGCTGATGGCAGCACCAGCTGGTATGCGCGCCACCATGGGCCTGGATCCGGGCCTACGTACGGGCGTCAAAGTGGCGGTGGTCGATGCTACCGGCAAGCTGGTTGCTACCGATACCGTTTATCCACATACCGGGCAGACAGCAAAAGCGGCAGAGATCGTGGCTCGACTGTGCATCAAACACCAAGTTGAGCTGGTTGCCATCGGTAATGGCACCGCATCCCGGGAAACCGAGCGCTTCTATACGCAATTGCAACAGCAATTCCCGGCAGTGAATGCACAAAAAGTGATTGTCAGTGAGGCTGGCGCTTCCGTTTATTCTGCTTCTGAGTTGGCTGCGCTGGAGTTTCCAAACCTCGATGTATCGCTACGGGGAGCTGTTTCCATCGCCCGTCGCTTGCAAGATCCGCTGGCGGAGCTGGTAAAAATCGATCCTAAATCGATCGGTGTTGGTCAATACCAGCACGATGTCAGCCAGAGCCAGTTGGCGAAAAAGTTGGACTCGGTGGTAGAAGATTGTGTGAACGCGGTGGGTGTTGACCTCAATACCGCTTCGGTACCGTTATTGACGCGTGTAGCCGGTCTCACTCGCATGATGGCGCAAAACATCGTCACTTGGCGTGATGAGAATGGTCGCTTCAGCAACCGCGAGCAGTTGCTGAAAGTCAGTCGTTTAGGGCCAAAGGCCTTTGAACAATGCGCTGGCTTTTTACGCATCAACCACGGGGATAACCCGTTGGACTCCTCAACGGTTCACCCTGAAAGTTATCCGGTGGTAGAGCGTATTCTTGCCGCAACTCAGCAAGCATTGCAGGATTTGATGGGTAACCCCAATGCAATTCGCACTCTCAAAGCCAGTGACTTTACCGATGAAAAATTCGGTGTTCCCACCGTCACCGATATCCTCAAAGAGTTAGAGAAACCCGGGCGTGACCCTCGCCCAGAGTTTAAAACGGCACTCTTTGCTGAAGGTGTGGAAACGCTCAATGATCTGCAGATAGGCATGATCCTGGAAGGCTCAGTAACCAACGTCACTAACTTTGGTGCCTTTGTTGATATTGGTGTTCATCAGGATGGCTTGGTCCATATCTCATCGTTAGCGGATAAGTTCGTTGAGGATCCGCATACTGTGGTGAAAGCCGGTGACATCGTTAAAGTGAAGGTCATGGAAGTCGATTTGCAGCGTAAACGTATCGCGTTGAGCATGCGCCTTGATGAACAACCCGGTGAAGGTTCAGCTCGCCGTGGCGGCGGTAACAATAGCCCTGCCACGCGTAACCCCCCTGCCCGAGCCGCAGACAACAAAGCCAAGCCACGTAACAGCTCACCAGCCGGCAACAGCGCTATGGGAGATGCACTGGCCGCAGCTTTTGGCAAAAAAAGTTAAACCGATGCAATAGCCCGTTGCCGCCAACACCGCTGCAACGGGCCTAACGACAGCAGTCATCTGATTAACGATGAGTGCTGTCACACCCCATCATTATTGTCGAATACTTCCCATATTGAATTTGATAATCATTCTCATTAGTATTAGTCTGTTCTTTACTCAATGGTCGGAGTAGAATGCCCTAACCAACTTACCTTCACTTTATCAATGCAGGTAGCATGGGTAACAAAGGGTTCTGAACACGATGTTCCAGCAGAAAAGAGCGATCATTAAGAAGGTAATATGAATCTTCTTCCTAAACAGACATATAAAATTACCGGTTTCTCCAGCGAAATCAGCCCGGCCTATCGCCAGAAACTCCTGTCACTGGGAATGTTGCCCGGCTCGCTATTTAACGTCGTGCGGGTGGCTCCACTGGGTGATCCCATTGAAATAAAAACTCACCGCGTCAGCCTGGTGCTGCGGAAAAAAGATTTAGACCTGATTCTGCTTGAGAATCAACCGTAGCAGGATATCCGCCTGCCGCCGTTTTTTGCCGTCTTAACTGACTGACGGGTATCACGTTGTATGATGAAGAAAATAACTATTGGCTTAATCGGTAACCCGAATTCAGGGAAAACCACGCTGTTCAACCAACTTACCGGCGCGCGTCAGCATGTCGGTAACTGGGCTGGCGTCACGGTTGAACGCAAAGAAGGTCAGTTCAGCACTCCACAATCACAAGTGACGCTGGTTGACCTCCCCGGAACCTACTCGCTCACCACCATCTCAGAGCAAACCTCTCTGGATGAGCAGATTGCCTGCCACTATATCCTGGGCGGTGAAGCAGATTTGCTGATTAACGTGGTTGATGCCTCCAATCTGGAACGTAACCTCTACCTGACGCTCCAACTGCTGGAACTGGGTATTCCTTGTATCGTCGCCTTGAACATGCAGGATATCGCCAAAAGTCAGAATATCGAAATCGACATCGACGCCCTTTCTGATCGCCTCGGCTGCCCGGTGGTCTCGCTGATTTCCACCAAAGCCAATGGTATCGACAGCTTAAAGTGGACCATTGACCGTCATCAGTTTAACCAACTCAAACCACTGGTAAATTACCCGCCGCAGCTACAAGAAGAAATCGCCAAACTCACCGCTGCCATGCCACAGAATCTACCAACGGAACAGCGCCGCTGGCTGGCACTGCAAATGCTAGAAGGTGACATCTACAGTGTTCAGTTGGCAGGTGATGCGGTGAACATGCTGCCGCAGGTCAAACTGACGTTACAACAACACCTGGATGACCCAGCGCTGGTGATTGCTGATGCCCGTTACCAATCCATCGCTACCATTTGCAATGCCGTCAGCAACGCTCAGCAAGCTCAGCCCAACCGTCTGACCGCCGCCTTGGATCGCGTGATCCTCAACCGCTGGCTAGGTGTGCCGATCTTCCTGCTGGTGATGTACCTGATGTTCCTGTTAGCGATTAATATCGGTGGCGCTCTACAGCCGATTTTCGATCTCGGCTCAGCAGCGATCTTTATCCAGGGTATCCAATGGGTCGGCTACACGTTGCACTTCCCGGAATGGCTCACTATCTTCCTGGCACAAGGTGTGGGGGGCGGTATCAATACGGTTCTGCCGCTGGTGCCACAAATCGGCATGATGTATCTGTTCCTGTCATTTCTGGAAGACTCCGGTTATATGGCGCGCGCGGCGTTTGTGATGGATCGCCTGATGCAATTACTTGGGCTCCCTGGCAAATCTTTCGTCCCACTGATTGTCGGCTTTGGTTGTAACGTGCCGTCGATCATGGGCGCTCGCACGCTGGATGCCCAACGTGAACGGTTGATTACCATCATGATGGCACCGTTTATGTCATGTGGTGCCCGCTTGGCAATCTTCGCCGTATTCGCTGCCGCCTTCTTCGGCCAACATGGTGCGAGTGTGGTGTTCTCACTCTATATGCTGGGGATTGCGGTTGCTATCCTCACCGGCTTGGTATTGAAATACACCATCATGCGCGGTGAAGCCTCACCCTTTGTGATGGAATTACCGGTCTATCATGTGCCACATTTAAAAAGCCTGCTGCTGCAAACCTGGCAACGTCTGAAAGGGTTTGTGCTACGCGCAGGAAAAGTGATCGTGATAGCCAGTATCCTGATTGGCGGCCTGAACAGCTTCTCATTCAATGGTAAACCGGTAGATAACATCAATGATTCCGCCTTGGCGTCGGTGTCCAAAGTGCTCACGCCTCTGTTGCAGCCCATCGGGATTCACCCTGATAACTGGCAGGCTACCGTTGGCCTGGTTACCGGTGCAATGGCGAAAGAAGTGGTGGTTGGCACACTTAACACCTTGTATACCGCCGAACAGATCACTCAACAACCGTTTGATGCCGCCAGCTTTAACCTGCTTGATGAACTGGGGGCCGCGGCCAAAGAAACTTGGCAGAGTATCAAGCAAACCTTCAGCCTCAGTGTACTCGCCAACCCCATCGAGGCCAGCAAAGGCGATGGGGAAATGGACACCGGTTCAATGGGGGTGATGAGCAGCAAATTTGGTTCTGCCATCTCAGCCTACAGCTACCTGATCTTCGTGTTGCTGTATGTCCCTTGTGTTTCAGTGATGGGGGCCATTGCCCGTGAGTCTAGCCGTGGCTGGATGACCTTCTCCATTCTCTGGGGACTCAATGTGGCCTACTCACTGTCCACCCTGTTCTATCAAGTGGTAACCTTCAGCCAACATCCACAATACAGTATGGTGTCAATCCTGTTGGTGCTCCTGTTCAATGCACTGGTTCTGCTCGGTTTACGTAAAGCACGCAACCGCATCACCATCCGGCTACGCAGTGCAACCCCCGTGACATGCCAGCAGCATCCACAAGGTGATTGTCATTAATGGCCAGCTTGCTACAAATTCGTGATGCGCTGGCCCTGCTGGGCAGTGCCCAGGCACAGCAACTGAGCCGCCAATTGGCGACACCGTTGCCACTGGTAGAGGCGATTCTGGAACGCTTGACTGCGATGGGCAAGGTGGAACGTATTGAACAAAGCAGTCAATCCTGCCTGAGCGGTAGTTGCCGAAACTGCCCCCAAGGCCAAGGTTGTAGCTTGGTGGTTTATCGTTTGAAATGAACATCGGGGGCATCTCATTGATACCCCAGTTCATTCAAACGGCAGCAACAAATTGATGAATAATGCGAGCAAACTCCTCGGGGTGAGAAATAAAAGGGGCATGAGCCGCTTTGGGGATCACCACCGACGCCGAGTTTGGCCACAGTTCATCAAGCTGATGGGCCACTTTACGTGGGACCAGCCCGTCCAGAGCACCGTAAACGCGCAGTATGGGTAACGTTAAACTTATCAATTGCTGCCGCTGGTCTACAGTACGCAACATCTCCAATCCATTATCCAGAACTTCAACGCTCGGTATCGGTTGATTAAGCACCACCGTTTTCAACTGACGGGCATCCTGACGGGCACTCTCGGTACCCAAAGTCTGTAACGCCAGAAAACGCTCTACGGTCCGCTTGAAATCCTCGTTCAGCTGTTGCTGAAAGCGACTCAACACCTCGGGGAGGATCCCCGGCCACGGTGTTTGTGCGGTAAAACTTTGTGCGGTAAAACAAGGGGAAGAGGCGACGGTAATCAGCCCCATCACGCGTTCTGGCTGCATCCAGGCAACTTGCCCAGCCACCAGCCCGCCGAGTGACCAGCCTAACCAGTAAGCCTGTGCGGGGGCCCGGGCCAATAAAATCTCGGCCATTTGTGGTAAGGAAAGTGCACCATACCCTTGGCTGCGACCATAACCGGGCAGGTCGACCAGATGCAGACGAAAATGCGGCGCTAATCGCGCTACCGAGCAACCCCACACTTCCGCATTCAGCCCCCATCCGTGCAACAGCACAAGATCGCGATCGCCTTCACCTAATGTTTGCCAATACAACGCTGTCATCAATTATTGTCCTCACTACACTTCGCCTTGCCACTTGCATGACGATGGATCTAACACAAGGGGGGACTATGCTACCAATCCACAGCCGCTGTTGGCTATGCCGACAACCATTACAGCTTAAGCAACAGGGTATATGCAGTTACTGCCTACGCTTATTACCCAGTAACCCCTGTTGTTGCCCCTGCTGCGGTCTGCCCAGTGGCGACCCACATCAGCCCTGTGGCCGTTGCCTACTGAAACCGCCCCCTTGGCAGTCTCTGGTTTTTGTGACTGATTACCGTCCTCCGCTCAGCTCGCTGATTAAGCGTTTCAAGTTCCAGCGCACACCCGCACTGGCGACTACCTTGGCGCGTTTACTCCTGCTGCACTGGCTAAAGGCACGACGCGAACACTCTCTGAACAAACCGGAGATCATTTTATCCGTCCCGTTGCAGAATAAGCGTTGCTGGCGGCGTGGTTACAACCAAAGTGACCTGCTGGCGCGGCCATTGGCGCACTGGCTAGGGTGTGAGTATCATCCTGCGGCCTTACGCCGAGTGAGAGCCACCTCACCACAACAGCAATTGATAGCACGCTTACGACGGCGTAATCTACGTGGAGCTTTTCGCTGCGATGAAAATCTGGCTGGGCGGCATGTGGCTTTGCTGGATGATGTCGTCACCACTGGCAGCACCGTGGCAGAAATCGCTACACTACTACAGAAACAAGGTGTGGCATCATTACAGATATGGTGTATCTGCCGCACATTGTAGTACCACAGCAATAGGCGTATTATACCCTACTATAGAAGTCAACTATTGAGCTAACACTATGATTCGTATAACCGATGCTGCACAGGAACACTTTGCCAAATTGCTGGCGAATCAAGAAGAAGGCACCCAAATCCGCGTATTTGTGATCAACCCAGGTACGCCAACGGCTGAATGTGGCGTTTCCTATTGTCCACCCGATGCGGTGGAAGCCACGGATACTGAACTCAAGTTCGACAAACTCTCTGCTTACGTTGACGAACTCAGTGCGCCCTATTTGGAAGAGGCTGAAATCGACTTCGTGACCGACCAACTCGGTTCACAACTGACGCTAAAAGCACCTAACGCCAAAATGCGTAAGGTGACCGATGACGCGCCCCTGATGGAACGCGTAGAGTATGTGCTGCAATCGCAGATCAACCCACAGTTGGCGGGTCATGGCGGCCATGTGACGTTGATGGAAATTACTGACGACGGGCTGGCCATCCTGCAGTTTGGTGGGGGTTGCAATGGTTGTTCAATGGTTGATGTCACCTTGAAGGAAGGGATCGAGAAAGAGCTGCTACAGCGCTTCCCTGAACTCAAAGGTGTACGGGACCTGACCGAACATCAACGTGGTGAGCATTCATATTATTGATATTTAAGTCATCCCCCACTCATTTGACTGGGGGATGACTGATCAACCTGACAACGTTAAGCGACCGATACTTTCCTGCGTCGTTTATCTAAATCTTTCAATAAACGATTCACCTGCGGATCGGCAAACATCTCTTCCAGTGTATGGCTCAGTTTGCGCCGCCAGTTAGGATATTGATCACTGGTACCTGGAATATTCACCGGTTCCACCATGTTCAACCAATCTTCCGGCTGTAGACCAAGCAACGCACTGGCACTGTCAGCCACATAACGCTGCAGACCACGGTTAAGTGTCGGGTTCATTGCCAGCAAGAGTGCCTTCTTGCTCACCTTTTGTGGCACACAACCATAATGGTGCAGCCCATCCAGCAAGCCTTGCTTGGCGCGCTCTCGGTCAGCAAACAGTGTTTTAAGCACTTCGGCATCCGGGTAGAGCCCCAGTTTATTACCCAGCGTCAAATCACCACTTTGCCAATAACCACGCATTGTCGGCAGATCATGGGTGGTAATCGTCGCCATCGCCTGTACCGGGTAAGACTGCGGCGCACGGAACTGCTCTTCCTCATCATGCTCAAAATAGAGCACTTTGTAAGAGTAAATGCCGCTCTCACGCAATTTAGCGACAATCTCCACCGGTACCGTGCCAAGATCTTCACCAATCACCATACAGTGATGACGCTGGCTCTCTAACGCCAATAACGCCAGCAGATCGTCAACCGGATACTTTACATAGGCCCCCTGATCCGCCGTCTCACCGTAGGGGATCCACCATAAGCGCAACAACGCCATGACATGATCGATACGCAGAGCACCACAACTGGTCATGTTGGCACGGAGTAAGTCAATAAAAGGCTGATAGCCACGCGCCACCATGACGTGGGGATCCATCGGTGGTAACCCCCAATTCTGCCCCAGTGGACCAAGAATATCCGGCGGTGCCCCTACCGAAGCCTTCAGGCAATACAGATCCTGCTCGCACCAGGTTTCAGATCCCCCTTCTGCCACCCCCACAGCCAGATCCCGATACAAGCCAATCGGCATTTCCCGCTGCTGGCTTTGGCGGAAGCAGTCGCTAAACTGGCTGGCTGCCAGCCATTGCAACCACAGATAGAACCTGACTTCATCCTCATGCTGTTGGCAGAATGCCAACACTGCCGGGCTGTTGCCTTGGCGATAGGCTTCAGGCCAGACCGGCCAGCCCCACATACTGCTGTCTTGCGCCAAAAGATGGGCATGCAGTGCATCAAAAGCCGCCTGCTGATAGAGGCTGCTGCCACCTTGCTCAACAAAATGGGCAAATGCCTGTTTCAGCGCATCCTCTTCCTGACGAGCCTGAAACAGTGGAAAAGCCAGCTTCAGCGCGGTCAGTTTCAATTGCATCACCGCGCTATAATCTACCCAGTCACTGTTGCGCGCTTGCTCCAGTAACTGCTGTGTGGTGGCCTGATGCCACCACTGTTGGGCCCCTTCACTGCGTTGAAAGTCCTCTACTGCATTGACATCGATATACGCCACATTCAACCAGCGTCGGGAAGAAGGACTATAAGGGCTGGCACTTTCCGGGCTGGCTGGATAAAGAGCATGAATCGGGTTAAGCCCAACAAAGGCACCACCACGCTGCCCAACCTCATCGATCATCACGCGCAAGTCGCCAAAATCACCGATGCCCCAATTACGTGCGGAACGCAGCGTATAAAGTTGGACACAAGCCCCCCACAGCTTCTTGCCACTTAACAACACATCCGGTTCATAACAACGTTTCGGCGCGATAATCAGCCGGCAGGCCCATTGTTGTTCCCCCTGACTCAAGATGAGTTGATGATAGCCTAGTGGTAATTTGCCAGGCAGCGTCAAGGTTTTCCCCGCACTGGCGCGACCTTGTTGCTGGTGGCCATCTTCACAGTGCAACGTCCAGAGATATTCACCCTTGCCCGCTAGTGGCAAGGCCAACGGACTACCATGATAAAAAATTTTAACATTCGGTAGTGGAGCCCCCTCGGGCTGCGATGGGTTGCCACGCATCGCAGCCAGCAACTTACGCTTGGTTTCCGGCGAAGTCGCCTGGCGTTTACCATGGGCATTCATGTAGTTGGCAGCAATTCCGGCCTGGGTGGCCGCCTGATCAATACCTTTACTCATTCGCTCTCCTTAACGCTTGGCCTGCCAAATGCGCTGCTGGTAGTCGCGAATCGAACGGTCAGAACTGAACATACCTACACGGGCTGTGTTAAGGATAGTACGTCGTGTCCATTCACCGCTGTCACGATACAATTGATCCACCTGCTGTTGCGCCGTGCAGTAGCCAGCAAAATCGGCCAATACCAGATAAGGATCTCCCCCCGCCAACAAGCTGTGTAACATCATGTCAAAGGCGTGCTTATCACCATGGCTGAATGCGCCACTCGCCAACTCATCAAGCAGCGTTTTCAGGTGTTTATCTTTCTTACAATAACTACGCGGATCATAGCCTTTAGCCAGCAGGGCCTTCACCTGTTCCACCGTGTTACCAAAAATAAAGATATTATCCTCACCCACCTGCTGTGCGATCTCGACATTGGCACCATCCAGCGTACCGACGGTCAGGGCACCATTGAGTGCCAATTTCATATTACCTGTACCTGAAGCCTCTTTGCCCGCCGTAGAAATCTGTTCAGAAACGTCAGCGGCAGGGATCATCAATTCAGCGACAGAAACGCGATAGTCAGGAATAAAGACCACCTTCAGGCGTTCCTTAACGAGCGGATCGTTATTGATTTTTTCTGCTACCTGATTGATGGCGTAGATAATATTCTTCGCCAGGTCGTAACCCGGTGCCGCTTTGGCACCAAACAAAAACACCCGAGGCACGATATCCAATTGCGGGTTATCACGCAGTTGGCGATACAGCGAAAGGATATGTAGCAGGTTAAGATGTTGCCGCTTGTACTCGTGCAGGCGTTTGATCTGCACATCAAAGATGGCGTCCGGGTTGAGTGTCAGCCCCATCACCTGGTGAACATAGTTGGCCAACGCCACCTTGTTATCGCGCTTAATCTGCTGGTATTTGTCACAGAATGCGCCATCTTCGGCATATTTTTCCAACCCACGCAAAGCATCAAGGTCATTAGCCCACTCCACTTTCAAGGTGCTGTCGATAAGCTGTGACAACTGTGGGTTACACTGCTTGAGCCAGCGCCGTGGGGTGATGCCGTTAGTGACATTGTGGAACTTATTTGGCCATAGTTGGTGATATTCCGGGAACAGGTCTTTCACCACCAGGTCCGAGTGCAACTGTGCCACACCGTTAACCGCAAAGCCGCTGACAACACAGAGGTTAGCCATGCGTACCTGTTTGTTATGAACCACCGCCAGTTTGCCCCAAACCGTCTCATCACCCGGCCACTGCTTTTCCACCACCCGCTTAAAGTTGGCGTTGATCTGCATAATAATCGAGAAATGGCGCGGCAGCAGGCTGCGCACCAGCTTGGTGTCCCAACACTCCAGCGCCTCTGGCATCAATGTGTGGTTAGTATAAGCAAAGGTCTGGCTGGTAATCGCCCAAGCGGCATCCCAATCCAATTGGTGCTCATCGAGCAGAATTCGTAGCAGCTCAGGAATGGCGATGGTCGGATGGGTGTCATTAAGCTGGATCACTTCGTACTTGGGTAAATCTTCAATCTTACGCCCAGCCTGATGGTGTTTACGCAGAATGTCAGCCACTGAGCAAGCGCATTGGAAATACTGCTGCATCAAGCGTAGGCGCTTACCCGCCTGGTGGTTATCATTCGGATAGAGCACTTGGGTCAGCTTGGCCGCTTCAACACCCTGTTTTTCCGCCTGCAGGAATTTACCCTCATTGAACGCCGCCAAATCAAACGGATGAGCATGGCTTGCCTGCCACAAACGTAGCGGCTGGGTGACGCCATTGCGGTAGCCGATCACCGGCAAATCCCAAGCCTCACCGCGCAGAGTGAATGCCGGATGCCATAACTCACGGCCATCGGCCAACTTCTCCAGCTTGCCACCGATACCCACATCCACTGACAACGCCGCATTATGGCGGAACCAGGGGTAACTCTCGCGCTGCCAATTATCCGGTGCCTCTTGTTGCCGCCCCTCTTTGAAGGATTGACGGAACAAACCATATTGGTAGTTCAAACCATAACCCGTAGCCGGTTGCTCAACGGTGGCCATTGAGTCGAGGAAACAGGCAGCTAAACGCCCCAAGCCACCATTCCCCAATGCCGGGTCAGTTTCCTGTTCCAATAGGTCCGCCAATTTCACATTCTGCTCTGCCAGTACGGTTTCTACAGTGTCATACCAACCAAGATTGATCAGATTATTGGCGGTCAGGCGGCCAATCAGAAATTCCATTGAGATGTAGTTCACATGGCGCAACGAAAGGCTGTTTTTACTCGGTGCTGGCTGTGCGCCCAATTGTTCGGCAAGAGCTGCACTCACAGCTTCCCACCATTGATGCTGAGTCATCTGCTGTGCGGAGATGAGGCCAAAACGCTGCCACTGACGAGTCAGCGCAGCCTGAAAAACACCCTTATCGAGCATAAGTTGTGGCATAAGAAAAACTCTCTATCGGATAAATGAGCCAATTTTTTCACTATCGTGCCGGGGAGAAGAGATAACAGCATCATCCCGCTTGAGGATTAGCTGGGGAGGAGGATTGGGGCGTAGCTGGAATTGTGATCTTGGACACTGTTTAACCCCCTTCTAGCGAAGCCATTAACTCATAAGAGTCATCAATGCACAGCAAAATAGCGGGCTGGTCTACGACATTAACCTATCCTTATTACCCTGTAATAGACAAGGGCATTACTACCTGTCTATACAACAAACTGCGATGGTGTCTACCTAAAAAATGTGATCAATAGCAATTAAACTCTAAGCCAAAACTTATCCTTGTTGCATTACGTTTGCTGATGTTCGAATTTAATAAGCGCTATTAATTACGAACCACAAAATAATTAGTGCAACTTCAGTAGTAAAACAGGATCATGTTACAAGGAGATGCTGTTAGCGACTCCTTCAGCGGCAGGGACCATACTTTACATCTGGAATATTATGCTGATTCCATCAAAACTGAGCCGCCCGGTACGGCTACAAAATACCGTGGTACGTGAACGTCTACTGGCGAAGTTAGCCGGTGCAGCGAACTATCGCCTGACGTTGGTCAATTGCCCCGCAGGATATGGTAAGACCACCTTAGTGGCACAGTGGGCCGCCGATAAATCTGATTTGGGTTGGTATTCTCTGGACGAGAGTGACAACCAGCCAGAGCGCTTTGCCAGTTATCTGATCGCCGCGCTACAGCAAGCGACTAACGGCCACTGCGTGAAAAGTGAAGCATTAAGCCAAAAACACCAGTACGCCAGTCTCTCCACACTCTTTTCACAACTGTTTATTGAGCTTTCTGATTGGCATCAACCTTTGTACCTGGTGATTGATGATTACCATCTGATCACCAATGACCTGATCCACGAAGCGATGCGTTTCTTCCTGCGCTACCAGCCAGAGAATCTGACGCTATTTTTGCTCACGCGCACCTTACCGCCAATTGGCATCGCCAACCTGCGCGTACGCGACCAATTATTAGAATTGAATACACAACAACTGGCGTTTACCCATCCGGAGGCCAAACAGTTCTTTGACTGCCGTCTGAGCTCACCTCTAGAACAAGATGACAGTAGCAGCCTGTGCGATGAAGTTGCTGGCTGGGCAACCGCACTACAGCTGATCGCCCTCTCGGCTCGCCAATCTCCCTCATCGGCTCAACAATCCGCCAAACGTCTGGCCCGGCTCAACGCTAGCCACCTTTCCGATTATCTGGCTGATGAAGTCCTGGATCGCGTTGATCCCCATTCCCGGGCATTTCTGTTGCGTTGTTCCGTATTGCGCTCAATGAACGACTCACTGATCGTTCGCCTGACGGGGGAAGATAATGGCCAACAGCGGCTGGAAGAGCTGGAGCGGCAAGGGTTATTTATCCATCGCATGGACGATACCGGTGAATGGTTCTGCTTCCACCCACTTTTCGCCTCATTTTTGCGTCAGCGCTGCCAGTGGGAATTGGCGCTGGAGTTACCAGACTTGCATCATACCGCCGCCGAAGGCTGGCTGGCACTGGGTTACCCGGCAGAGGCCATTCACCATGCGTTGGCAGCCAGCGATGTCAGCATGTTACGCGACATCCTGTTGCAACATGCCTGGTCGCTGTTCCACCACAGTGAGCTGGCACTGTTAGAGGAGTGCTTAAACGCATTACCTTATGAACAACTGGTGCAGATACCCAAACTGGCGCTATTGCAAGCCTGGTTGGCACAAAGCCAACACCGTTACAACGAAGTCAACACCCAACTGGAGCGGGCTGAACAGGCCATGCGCCAGCAGCAACTCACCATTGACCAAACGTTGCATGCGGAGTTTGACGCACTGCGAGCCCAAGTGGCCATCAACGCCGGCAAACCGGAAGAAGCCGCGCGGTTAGCCAGCGAAGCCTTAAAATTCCTGCCACTGTCCAGTTATTACAGTCGCATCGTGACCACTTCGGTGACCGGTGAAGTTCACCATTGTAAAGGCGAGCTGGCGCGAGCGTTGCCGATAATGCAACAGACAGAACAGATGGCCCGTCGCCATCAAACTTATCATTATGCGCTGTGGGCTCTGTTACAACAGAGTGAGATTCTGATTGCCCAAGGTTTTCTGCAAGCCGCCTATGAAACCCAGGAAAAAGCCTTCGAACTGGTACATGAGCAGCATCTGGAACAACTGCCCATGCACGAGTTCCTACTGCGTATCCGCTCACAACTTCTCTGGTCATGGTCAAGATTGGGTGAAGCGGAAGAGGCTGCCCGTGAAGGGTTGAAGATTTTAGCCAACTACCAACCCCAGCAACAGTTACAATGCTTGGCCATGTTGGCAAAATGCGCCTTGGCACGGGGCGATCTGGATAATGCCAACCGCTATTTGCAACGTTGCGACGACCTGCAACAAGGCGCGCAATACCACCGCGACTGGATCACCAATGCGGATAAACCACGCGTGATTTATTGGCAGATGACCGGTGATACCACTGCGGCGGCCCATTGGCTCCGCCATACCGAAAAACCCGGCATGGCGGACAACCACTTTATGCAGGGGCAATGGCGTAATATTGCCCGTGTGCAAGTCCTGCTTGGTCAGTATGAAGAAGCAGAAGTGGTGCTCGACGAATTAAACGATAATGCTCGCCGCCTGCGCCTGGTAAGCGACCTCAACCGTAATTTACTGCTCAGCAATCAACTCTACTGGCAGATGGACCGCAAAAGCGATGCGTTACGGGTTCTGATAGAGGCGCTTTCACTGGCTAATCGTACCGGGTTTATCAGCCACTTTGTTATCGAAGGGGAACCGATAGCCCAACAATTACGTCAATTGCTTCAGCTCAACACCTTGCCGGAAATGGAACAACATCGTGCGCAACGTATTCTGCGCGATATTAACCAGCACCATCGCCACAAATTTGCCCATTTTGACGAAAACTTTGTCGATAAACTGCTGACGCATCCGCAAGTACCGGAGCTGATCCGCACCAGCCCCCTGACCCAGCGTGAATGGCAAGTGTTGGGGCTGATTTACTCCGGTTACAGCAATGAACAGATCGCCAATGAACTGGATGTGGCTGCCACCACCATCAAAACCCATATCCGTAATCTGTATCAAAAGCTCGGGGTCGCCCACCGGCAAGAAGCGGTACAACAGGCACAACAATTGCTGAAAATGATGGGTTACGGCGCTTAGAACATCAGCATTTGAGTCTGCTCAAATGCTGATGAAAAACGCCAAGTGTTTTTATACTCGTCATCAATCTCAATAAAGCGGCGGCGCTGTTGAGCTTAAGTCTATTATTTAGCGTATGAAGGTTGAATTAACCCTTTTATATCCTGATATAACGCCTGTGGGATCGCCAAGCCCTGTTTCAGAGCCCGTTCACGCGCCAGGTAACGGCGCTGTCCGGGCAGCCTGGCCCCCTGGCTGACCATCTCGGCGAACATCTTTTCAGCTCGAGAAAAATGCTGCTCTTTTTCTGCCCCCAAAAAGCGCTCTGGATCAATGGCAATAATCAGTTCCCCACCACGTGGCGATGAGCGAGTCCCCTCATCAAAGGCCAGCGATTCAACACTGGTCATATCGCCGATCAACGGACCGGCAATCAACTCAACCATGGCCGCTAACGCCGAGCCTTTATGGCCCCCAAAGGTCAGCATCGCCCCTTCCAGCACCGCAGCCGCATCCGTTGTTGCCTCGCCCTGAGCGGTGATCCCCCACCCTTCGGGGATCGGTTTCCCGGCTCGCCGATGCAGCTCAATCTCACCTCTTGCCACCATGCTGGTGGCCAAGTCAAAGATAAAAGGTGGATGGTTCGGCCGAGGCCAACCAAAAGCAATGGGATTCGTGCCAAACAGTGGACGATGCCCCCCCGCAGGGGTAACCCAAGCATGGCTGGGGGTAAATGCCAAGGCAACCAGACCCGCTTCCGTCAGGGGCTCAATGTCCATCCATAACGCAGAAAAATGGACACAATTATTGATCGCCAATACGCCAATGCCTAATTGACGGGTCTGCTCAATCAATAAAGGAAGCGCTTGTCGATGCGCCAATAACGAGAATGCTCCCTGTGCATCCGCGCGTACCAACGCGGGTGTCTGGCGTGTAATCACCGGCATGGCATCCGCAGACACTTTGCCAGCCTTAAGCGAATGGACACAACCCAACAGCCGATAGAGACCATGCGAGGCACAACCGTCACGCTCACCCGCCGTGACATTTTCCGCCACCACCTGCGCATGCCGCTCGCTGAACCCATTCGATAACAGAGCTGAATAAGCTAACTGATGCACCTGCGCCACCGTCATCTGTACCGTACTTTCCCGATCTTTCATACACGCTGTCTCCATTGTTCATCAATCCTCATCGTCATGGGGCAAATTGGCCTTCGGCAAACAAGTATGAGCCCCCCAATAAAACACCAGCAATGCGATCACCGCGACCATCAAGGTATCCCAAGGCTCAGGCACGATACCGCGCCCGCCAAAAGTCCCCAGGTAAGAAGCCGCCATCATCAGGGCATAAAAACCGATCAGCCAGAAAGACGAAAACACCTGTTGCTTAAAACTGACCTTATCTACCGGAACAAATTTCTTACACAGCACATACACCACAAACATGGCGATTTGCAGCCCTAAGAGCCAAGACACCGTGCCCCAGCCAGACCAGTAGACAATCAGGGCTGAAATAATAAATGACAGTGGAGCCAACACAGCGAACCCGCGTACATAGAAGGGGCGTTTCAGATCGGGGGCGTTGCGGCGCAGCCCTGCGGCCGTCACCGGGGCCAGCGCATAACTCAGTACCAGCGCGGCAGACACCACACCGATTAGGGTTTCCCACGAGGGGAAGGGAAGCGTCCAGAAAATCGACAGACCAAACGTCAGCCATAGAGCAGGGCGAGGGATGCCGGAGTCAGCATCAATCCGCGTGAAAACCTTAAATAAAGTCCCACTGCGGGCCCAACCGTACACCACTCGCGGTGTGGCATTCATGTAAATATTACCGGTACCACTGGGTGAGACCACCGCGTCACTCACCACTAAAAATGCCAACCACCCCACCCCGAGCATCAACGCAATATCGCGATAAGGCAGAGTGAAATGTTGCACTATCGAGCCCCAGCCATTGGCAAGTAACGCCGTAGGCACCCCACCAAGAAACGCCAGTTGCAACATCACATAGATAATTGTGGAAAGCACCACCGACAGGATCAGGGCGATCGGAATAGTACGCTGCGGATTTTCTACCTCACCGGCCACCGAAACAATGGGGGTCAGCCCCAGATAAGCAAAAATTATCCCACCCGCAGAGATCGCCGATTGCACCCCAGCAGCACCAAATGGCGCAATCCCTTGTACAGTGAGATTATCGGGGTTGAAAAAAGTAAACAGGACACCAATCACCAGTAGCGGCACCACAAACTTGAAAATACTGATGATGTTATTGGACTTGGCGAACGTTTTGACACTGTAATAGTTCAAGTAAAAGAAGAAGCAGAGCAGTGCCAACTGCACGCCCCACCCAAGCAGGGTCGGGCTGCTGGAACCGACTTGTGTCAACGAGGGAAACCAGGCTGCCGCATATTGGCGCGCGGCGACCACTTCAATGGCGATCAGGCTGGAGAAGGCAATAAGGGTAATCGACCCCATTAAATACCCCATCAACTCGCCATGTGAAAAAACGGGGTAACGGATCACCCCGCCCGCCTTGGGCAAGGCCGCCCCCAGTTCACAATAGACAATCCCTAGAAGCAACACAGCAACCCCACCAATCAGCCAAGAGTAAATCCCGGCAGGCCCGGCAATGGCAGCCACATGGCTGGCTGCGAACAGCCAGCCGGAACCAAAAATGGCCCCCAGACCAATAAATGTTAAATCGGTCAGCGTCAGCCGCTTTTTAAACCTTCCTTGAACAAGACCCTTACTCTGAATAGGTGTTTCGCATTGAGATAGTGACATTGATGTAACCCTCTATTGATGAGCTTCATAATGATTCGCGGGTATAAACGCCATTGACTAAACGCAATAAATTGAGTGGGTTGGTATCCTGCAAGGCATCCGGTAGCAGGATTTGAGGGTAATTTTGGAAGCAGACTGGGCGTAAAAAACGCTCAATCGCGAGTGTACCGACCGACGTCCCTCTGGCATCACTGGTGGCGGGATAAGGCCCACCATGAACCATCGCATCACACACCTCGACGCCAGTCGGGTAACCATTGATGATTAATCGCCCGGCTTTATGCGTCAGTAGCTGTGTAAGTGAATGGGCTTGTGCAATTTCTGCCTCTTCACCAATCAGGGTGGCGGTCAGTTGTCCTTGCAGACCCTGTAAAGCCTGAAACAACTCGGCTTCATTGGCCGCTTCAACGACCACGGCAACCGGGCCAAAGACCTCTTCTTGCAACAGGGGAGACTGATCAAGCAACAAAGCAATATCCGCACGAAACAGTTGCGCCGATGCCTGCTCGGCAACACCACTCTGCCCAGCAATCCGCTCAATCCTCGGGTGCTGCTCTAAGGCGATGATACCCTGTTGAAAGCTCTGTAATGTCCCTGGGTTCAGCATGGTTTGCGCTGGGGAAGAAGTTACCTCTTGGCATAACTTGTTGACAAAACGCTCAAAATTGCTGGACCGCACACCGATAATGACTCCAGGCTTGGTACAAAGCTGGCCACATCCCAAGGTGAACGATGCCGCCAGATCTTGCGCAATCCGCTCGGCACCTGAACTCAACGCCTGCGGCATCACCACCACGGGGTTAATGCTCGACATCTCAGCAAAAACTGGGATAGGTTGCGGGCGACGCATCGCCAGATCAAACAACGCCCGGCCACCCGCCAGTGAACCGGTAAATCCAACCGCTTTGATTTCTGGATGTTGTACTAAATCAGCACCGATCTGACCGCCATACAGCATATTAAATACCCCAGCAGGCATAGCGTGTTTAACTCTCGCCCGTTCAATGGCGCGCCCAACCCACTCTGCCGTCGCCATATGACCGCTATGTGCTTTAAACACCACCGGACAACCGGCTGCCAACGCTGCGGCGGTATCCCCCCCTGCGGTGGAAAAGGCCAGGGGAAAATTACTGGCACCAAATATCGCCACAGGCCCGATTGCTACGCGGTACTGGCGCAGATCAGGGCGTGGCAGCGGTGTCCTGTGCGGTAATGCGCTATCGATGCGTGCACCGTAAAAATCACCACGTCGCAATAGCGCTGCAAACAGCCGCATCTGCCCACTGGTTCTGGCACGTTCCCCTTGGATCCTTGCTACAGGTAAGGCGGTCTCTGCCGCCACCAACGCAATAAACTCATCACCCAGTGCATCCAGCTCATCCGCAATACCCGCAAGAAAATCGGCTCTTTGTGCTGCATCGGTCTGACTATAGGCGGGGAAAGCCCGTGCAGCGGCTAACGCTGCACGATCCACTTCAGTGGCTGTCCCCTGATAAAAACGATATCCGCTAGGCTGGCCATTCGCCGCACAGAGACTGACCAGTTTACGTTCACCTTCAGCGACACGTTCACCGCCAATAAACTGCCGCCCGCTGTCTTGCTGCTCTGTAAAATGTGTCATTTACACTCCATTATTCAATTGGTTATTGAAAAAACACATTTAGAGTCCAACATCCGGCAATGTCGTTGGTCGGCAAGCCAGCGCTTTTTCAACCACTGCCTTCACCTCAGCCAAGGTCTGACCTTCCAGAGGCAAACGTGGTGGCCGAGTGATGGCACTACCACGGCCGACCATTTCCTCACACAGTTTGATGCACTGCACCAGGTCAGGACGATAATCAAGGTGGAGCAATGGCATAAACCAGCGATAAAGTGCTAATGCCTCGTCAAAACGCCCCTGCTTTGCCAGGCGGAATAACGTTTCACCCTCGCGAGGAAAGACATTGGACATCCCAGAGACCCATCCAGCAGCCCCCACCGCGACACACTCCAGTACCACATCGTCCAGCCCCGCAAACAACACAAAGCGATCCCCCACCGCATTAGGAATATCAATGAAAGGGCGCGTGTTCCCAGAGGAATCCTTGAACGCCACGATGTTGTCACAATCGGCCATGGTGGTGAGGACATCGGGAGTGACATCGTTTTTGTAGATCAACGGGTTGTTGTAGAGCATGATCGGTAGGTCGGTTGAGGCGGCAATGGTACGAAAATAAGCAACGGTTTCACGGATCGTCGGGCTATACACCAACGGCGGCATCAGCATAATGCCATCCGCCTGCGCTTTACCGGCTTCCGCCACCATTTCACGCGCATTGGCGGTGGTCAGTTCCGCCACACCGGATAAGACCGGCACCTGACCAGCAGCGGCATCCACGGCAACTTCAATAACAGAACGTTTTTCTTGGGTCGTCATTGAGGTGTTTTCCCCCACGGTGCCATTGACCACCAAGCCTGAAACACCATCCTTCACCAAGTTTTTGATCACGCGATGTGTCGCGTCGAGATCCAAAGAGAAATCCGCTTTAAACTGAGTGCTTACCGCAGGAAAAACACCGTGCCAGTTCACTGTTTTATGGCTCATATTGTCACACCTATTCGTTAAGTCATGAGGTAAATGGATATACCTTTCATCCTTTAAGAAGCAGTGGTGTTGGCGGCTTCCACTCGCTTGCCGCCTACCTGCAACTTCATTGAACTTGGGCATAGAAGGCCACCAGGGAAATGTTAATTTAATGTAAACCAATGGTGAACTTCTGCCCCATACTGACAATGAACCCGTCACTCCGCTTGAGGGTTTTCTCTGATTGCTATGATGAAATCAGCATAGTGATCTGGAATGCCGAAACGCGTAATGGCTATCACTGCCAGCATAAAGTGTGAGAAAAAGGGGGCGGAGCAACGAAAACAGCACAACAGTGGCTAGCCAGTTCAAGGGCGATCAACCAGGAAATGGGTGGGGATTGGACCTGCGGATCACCGCTACTTCAGCGATAATCGAAAACACCGTGGTGTGGTGCCAGTGAGTGCTTTAAATTGACGGCTAAAAGCACTGTGGTCAGTATAGCCACAATGCAGTGCAATCTCGGTGATCGGCATGTCGGTTGCCAGCAATTCAGATGCTTTCTCCAAGCGGACTTTATGGATCATCTGCCGGGGAGTCAGGTGGAAAATACGTTTACAGTAACGTTCCAACTGTGCCACAGACAAACCCGTCAACTGAGTCAATTCACTCATCATTATCGGCTGGCTGTAATGTTGGCGGATATAATCATCCACGGCGACCAAGCGACGATAAGCCGGATGGTTGGCCTTGGCTTGTTGTAAATCGTAAGAAATCCCTGCCATACCGATGATCCTGCCCTGCACATCATAAAGCGGTAGTTTCTGAGTTAAACACCAGCCTGTTTCTCGACCCGCATACAGGTGCATTTCCAACTGATCCTGTATTCGCATCCCCTGCTGTAATACACGCTGATCCTGTTCGGTATAGCCAAAACCCAGCTTGGATGGAAAGACTTCTGACGACGTTTTTCCTAGGAGTGAGGCAACAGTTTTAAAGCCACAACGTTTGGCAAGCGTCAAATTGGCAATCAGGTAACGAGCTTCACTGTCTTTGATAAAAAAAACCACATTCGAGATAGCGTTCAGCAAGGGCGTGATCAGGGCAATGGCATTGAGTACCGCGTTGATATCCTGCGGGCGCTGGAATACTAATCCCTCACATAGTGTGGCTAATTGGTCAACAGACAGTGTGGCCGAGGCGGCGACGGGTGATTCAGTGATGGTCTGATCTGCTGCAGCCGGAAAGTCTATTTCAAAGGTCTGGTCCATTAGTTAACCCTCTTTGACACACTATTTTTCAGGCTGTCACTGCCGCGTCATGGATCACCGCGCCAGAAATTGTGCTGATTTCTCTATGCAAAAAACAGAAAAGCGTCAAGCACTAACACCGCCTATCCCTCACTCTATCTTAGTAAAAATAACATTTCATTAACTTATAGGGCCGCTATGACTCCATCTTCTCAATTCACCATGATCCATGTGATTGATTCTCATACGGGAGGCGAACCAACTCGCTTGGTGGTCGATGGTTTTCCTGCATTAGGTACGGGGAGTGTCGCCGAACAACAAACCATATTGGAGCGGGAGTTTGATCACTGGCGATGTACCAGCATTCTGGAGCCCCGTGGCAATGATGTCCTGGTCGGGGCGTTACTCTGCCCCCCCACCACCCCCGATGCCTGCGCTGGCGTTATTTTCTTCAATAATACCGGTTACTTAGGCATGTGCGGTCATGGCACCATCGGCGTCGTGACCTCGCTGGCTTATTTGGGCAGGATCAGTGCAGGACGGCATAAAATCGATACGCCAGTCGGTACAGTGGAGGCCGAGTTACATCAGGATGGCAGCGTTACCGTGCATAACGTGCCAGCCTACCGTTATCGCAAACAAGTGACCGTCGAGGTTCCTGGCTACGGAACCGTCTGTGGCGATATCGCTTGGGGGGGAAATTGGTTTTTTCTGATTAACGATCACCCGTTAGTGGTCGGCCCGCATAATCTTGAAGCCCTCACACACTATAGTTGGGCGGTACGTCAGGCTCTGGAACAGTCGGGTATTCATGGAGAAAATGGCGCAATAATCGACCATATTGAGCTATTTTCCCCTGATCCCGAAGCCGATAGCCGTAATTTTGTTCTCTGTCCCGGCAAGGCGTATGACCGTTCCCCCTGTGGTACCGGAACCAGCGCCAAACTCGCCTGTCTGGCCGCCGATGGACGATTGAAACCTGGGGAGATCTGGCGGCAAAAAAGCGTGATCGGCAGTGAATTTCAGGCATATTATAGCTTGGTAGGGGGAGAGATTATGCCTGTCATTCGTGGTCATGCCTATGTGTGCGGTGACACCCGCTTACTGATCGATGGGCAGGACCCTTTCGCCTGGGGCATTACCGGATGAGTCACTCACGACTGACGCAGGCAGATGTGATCGTGGTGGGAGCAGGTATCATCGGTGCAAGTTGCGCTCATCAGTTAGCCCAGGCCGGTTACCGTATCCTGTTACTTGACAATCAGAGCCGCGCTGCAACGGCCGCAGGGATGGGGCATCTGGTCTGCATGGATGATAACCCGGCCGAGCTGGCGCTGAGCAGTTATTCTATTGCACAGTGGCGTCCACTCCTTGAGCAAATGCCCGCCTCATGTGCTTGGCACGCTTGCGGCACACTGTGGATTGCCGCCCACCCTGAAGAGATGTCACTGGCAGAACAAAAACAGCAGCGCTTGGCCAGTGTTGGCATCCAGAGCGCACTGCTGAGCGCCCAGCAGCTTCAACATATTGAACCGATGCTGCGTCAAGGCCTGACTGGGGGCTTACGCGTACCGAGCGAGGGCATTCTCTATGCCCCCAATGTCGCACAATGGTTAGTCCAACAAGGGAAAGAGCGAGTAACGCTACGCCATGCAGAGGTGGTTCGCTTGGAAGAACAAAGCGTGGTGTTGGCTGATGGAGAAAACCTTAGCGCGCCAGCCATCATTCTAGCCAATGGCATTCACGCACAACATCTGCTGCCTGAGTTGCCTCTACAACCCAAAAAAGGCCAGTTGGCCATTACTGATCGCTACCCTCTGCGGGTGCATCATCAACTTGTCGAATTAGGCTACGTGGCAAGCGCTCATGCCAACAGCGGAACTTCAGTGGCCTTTAATGTACAGCCGCGCCCTACCGGGCAACTGCTCATCGGATCTTCACGCCAATTTAACACCCTCGACCCCACCGTAGAGATGCCGGTCTTGCAAGCCATGCTGCAACGTGCACTGCACTATCTACCGAGTTTGGCAGAGATGAACCTGATCCGCAGTTGGAGTGGATTTCGTGCAACATCCCCCGATAACCTGCCCCTGCTAGGTGCGCATCCCAGGTATAAAGGGCTTTGGCTGGCAGTGGGCCATGAAGGGTTAGGCGTCACCACAGCAACGGGCAGTGCACAAATCCTCACGGCGTTGATCCAGGGACATACGCCGCCGATTGATGCCACGCCCTATCTGGCAAGTCGTTTTTTATCCACACACATCCCCCTTGCAGTTACGGAGAATAACCGATGATAAACATGGCGCGTTCTATTCAGTTATCAATTGATGGCGAGCTGTTTTCCGTTCCTTGCGGTATCACGGTAGCGGTGGCATTAAGCCTCACTGATCAAGCTGGTTGCAGAGAATCGCTTACTGGGCAATGGCGTACCCCATTCTGTGGTATGGGGATCTGTCAGGAGTGCCGAGTGACCATTGACGGGTTACGCCGCCCCGCCTGCCAAACGCTGTGCCGCAACGATATGATGATCACGAGGACACACTCATGATGTCTTCCGCTTGCACGCTAAAAAACTGGCATTGCGACATTCTGATTATCGGCGCTGGCCCCGCAGGGATGGCGGCAGCCAACGCCGCTGCCACTAAACAGACGCCGATCCTGATCATTGATGATAACCCTCGCCCCGGCGGGCAAATCTGGCGTGATGGCCCAGTGATGCCAATCGCTGCCAAGGCAAAGCGACATATCGAGATGATCAAAAAAAACCAAAACATCACACTGCTTAGCAATACAAAGATCGTTGGGAGCAACGGCCCTCAGCGCCTAATTTATGAAAGTTCTGACCAATATGGCACCATCAGTTACCAACGACTGATCCTGTGTACCGGCGCTCGAGAACAGTTACTGCCTTTCCCCGGTTGGACCTTGCCAGGTGTCACAGGTGCAGGTGGATTGCAGGCGATGGTGAAAAATGGCCTACCCCTGCAACGACAGCGGGTCATGATTGCCGGTAGCGGCCCATTATTGTTGGCGGTAGCCAACAGTGTGCAGCGAGTGGGTGGCCAGGTGGTCGGCATCGCCGAACAGGCCAAATGGCCGGCATTACTGGCCTTCAGTTGCCAATTATGGCGCTGGCCGAGCAAAGGATGGCAGGCATTGCGCCTATTTCAACGCCATTATCGGCCAGACAGCATGGTGCTGGAAGCATTAGGAGAACAACGCTTAGAGGCGGTGCGTATCAGGTTGGGCCAACGGGAAAAAACGGTCTCCTGCGATAGGCTTGCCTGTGGCTTTGGCTTGGTCCCGAATAGCGAATTAGCCCAATTACTGGGTTGCCATTTAAACGCACAGAAGATAACCGTGGATCAATGGCAGCAGAGCAGCCAGCCAACTATTTATGCCGCAGGAGAGTGTACTGGTATAGGCGGCAGCGAATTAGCGCTGGTGGAAGGCACTATCGCCGGTTATGCCGCAATAGAACACTATTCCCAGGCAGCAACGCTGTTTCACTTACGCCACCGTTGGTTGCAGTTTGCAGACCATGTGGCCACCGCGTTCACCCTGAACCAGGCAGTCAAACAGTTGGCAACACCAGAGACCTTGCTCTGCCGCTGCGAAGATGTCCCACTCTCTATGCTGACGCCCCATGACAATTGGCAGCAGGCTAAACTCCACAGCCGATGTGGCATGGGGGCTTGTCAGGGAAAAATTTGTGCCACCGCCGCTCACACGCTACTGGGCTGGGCTCCACCCGCCCCCAGAGTGCCACTTTCTCCGGTGCGGATTGGAACATTAGTTGGAACATTAAGCAGCAAGACTCAACACTGCCCGTAATAAGCATTGTGCCAATGCTGATAAACCACTATCCCTGACGTATACAACGGCTCTTGTTGCCCCAGCGTTTCGCCAATCACCCGCCCGGTGGCCAATTCATACTCGCCACCGACTTCATTGGCAATCAAGCGCGCGGTCCGCTAGGCATCATCCATTGACGGGTTATCCAGGGCCACTTGCAACATCGGTAAGGTATTGGTCATCTTGTTCTCCTTGTCCTTATCGCCAAAGCAGACCGGCTTTTTCAGCGTCACCAAGGAGTTGAAGTGCCGCTGGTTTAGGGGCTCGAGGGGGGCTAATTGTCGTTACCGATAACCATAGGTTTGCTCTGGTCTTAATAACAGCAAAATGGGGTACACTCTCCCAAAATTCCCCCGCACAATGAGGCACGTTAACATTATGCAGCAAGCTGAAACGATCAATATTGAGCAGGCCTATTCTCACCTGAAAGAGGGCAGTGCGACGCTGGTCGATATTCGAGACCCACAAAGTTTTGCCGTAAGCCATGTACCAGGCGCATTCCATCTTACCAATGACAGCCTGACAACCTTTATGCAGCACAATGAGTTCGAGCACCCGGTGATGGTCATGTGCTACCACGGTGTTAGCAGCCGCGGTGCGGCACAGTACCTACGGCAACAAGGGTTTGAAGCCGTCTATAGCATTGATGGTGGTTTCGAAGCCTGGGCACGTCAGTTTCCGCAAGAGGTCACCGCCTCTTCATAACAGCTCATCTAAGCGGTGGATCAATTATCCCCCGCTTTTTATCCATTCCATTGCCTATCGGCAGGATTTCAACGCTATAATCATCCCTCAATACCACTGCTAGTCATATCCGTGGTCAATATTATCTACCGAGACGGAAAACCTATGGTTCGAGTGATCGCCGTATCCAACCCGCGTTTGGCACAAGCTTTTGTCGATTATATGGCAACACTTGGGGTGCAGCTTAGTGTCCAGGCTAGCGACGAAGCGGCCGAAATCTGGCTGGCAGATGAGACTCATCTGGAGCAAGTTCAGCACGAACTGCAACAGTTTCTGCACGATCCCCTCAACCAACGTTATCAGGCCGCCAGTTGGCAAACCGGCAACACCGACACCGGGTTGAACTACCAACAATTTTCCTATCTGCAAACCATCCGCAGCAAAGCGGGACCACTGACCCTCACGGTAATGGTATCGTGCATCCTGATCTACATTCTGATGCAGATATTGGGGGATAACACGGTGATGTTCTGGCTTTCCTGGCCGCAAAACAGCTCGCAATATAGTCAGCTATGGCGCTGGGTCAGCCATATTTTCCTGCATTTTTCATTACTGCATATTACGTTTAACCTGCTCTGGTGGTGGTATCTGGGTGGCCCAGTGGAAAAATTACTCGGTAGCGGTAAGTTATTTGTCATCACCGTGGTTTCAGCCCTTTTCAGTGGCTGGGCACAATCGCTATTTAGTGGGTTTCTCTTTGGCGGTCTTTCTGGTGTGGTTTACGCCCTGATAGGTTACGTCTGGTTAACCGGTGAGCGCGCACCAGAACGAGGCATCAATCTGCCACGGGGTCTAATGGTATTTTCCGTGCTCTGGCTGGTCATCGGCCATTTCGATGTTTTTGGCATATCGATTGCTAATGCAGCACACATCGCCGGTTTAGTGTTAGGGTTATTGATGGCATTCTGGGATACGCGACATCACACGCGCAATGAGCAATAACAGCCAGGTACATATTAGGGGATTATCATGAAGCAAACTCAGCGTCATGACGCAATTATCGAATTGGTGCGCTTACAGGGTTATGTCAGCACCGAAGAGTTGGTGGAGCATTTCGCCGTCAGTCCGCAAACCATTCGACGTGATTTAAATGACCTGGCTGATCAGAACAAGATACAGCGCCACCATGGTGGTGCTGCCTTCCCCTCCAGCTCAGTGAATACCGCCTATCATGACCGCAAGATCATGTACTCAGAAGAAAAAAATCGCATCGCTCAGCGCGTGGCTAGCCAGATCCCTGATGGCGCGACACTGTTTATTGATATCGGCACCACGCCGGAAGCTGTCGCCCATGCATTGATGGGGCATAAAAATCTGCGCATCGTCACCAACAACTTGAATGTCGCCACCCTGCTCACCGCCAAAGAGGATTTCCGCCTGATCCTGGCTGGTGGCGAAGTGCGCACTCGAGATGGTGGCATTATGGGGGAAGCGACATTGGATTTTATTTCCCAATTCCGCCTCGACTACGGCATTCTCGGCATCAGCGGTATCGATATGGATGGCTCACTACTTGAATTCGATTACCATGAAGTACGCACCAAACGAGCCATTATCGAAAACTCCCGCTGTGTGATGTTAGTCACCGATCATTCCAAATTTGGCCGTAATGCGATGGTTAATCTTGGCAATATGAACCTGATTGACTACCTGTTTACCGACCAAAACCCGCCCCCTAGCGTGATGAAAATTATCGAGCAGTATGATGTACAACTAGAGATCTGCTAAGTTCCCCTCCTCTCCTATCACAGGAGAGGTTTCCCCCGATCGCCTCTTCAATTGATGTGCATACCCGGCAAATTGTTAAATTTGTCGTTCAACATTTTTCGTTAAAACAGATTGCCCCGGTTAATTATTGGCTTAATTGTTGGTTTATGATTACAATAATGAGCAAAATAGAACATTAAAGAACTATTACGAACATTCTTGCGAGGTTAATGTGGAAACCAAAGACTTGATCGTTATTGGCGGCGGTATTAACGGTGCGGGCATCGCTGCAGATGCTGCTGGCCGTGGGCTCTCCGTTCTGCTACTGGAAGCACAAGACTTGGCCAGTGCAACCTCTTCCGCCAGTTCAAAACTGATCCATGGTGGCCTACGCTACCTGGAACATTACGAGTTCCGCCTGGTCAGCGAAGCACTGGCTGAGCGTGAAGTGCTGCTAAAGCTAGCCCCACATATCACCTTTCCCATGCGTTTCCGCTTGCCACATCAACCCCATTTGCGCCCAGCCTGGATGATTCGCACCGGCCTGTTCTTATATGATCATTTGGGTAAACGCACCAGCCTGCCAGGCAGCAAAGGCTTGCACTTTGGCGCTGATTCGGTTTTAAACGCAGAATTAAAGCGCGGTTTCGAATATTCCGACTGCTGGGTAGATGATGCCCGTCTGGTGGTCTTAAATGCCCAGGCTGTTACCGAACGGGGTGGTGAAGTACGTACCCGCACTCAAGTCACCCGGGCTTGGCGGGAGAATGACCTGTGGGTGGTGGAAGCTACCGAAGTCAATAGCGGCAAGCGTCTTACCTGGCGAGCCAAGGGGTTGGTCAATGCCACCGGGCCTTGGGTGAAACACTTCTTTGATGATGGGTTGAAGCTGAAATCCCCCTACGGTATTCGCCTGATTAAGGGCAGCCATATCGTGGTCCCCAGAGTGCATGATCAACCACAAGCCTATATTTTACAGAACGAAGACCACCGTATTGTGTTTGTGATCCCGTGGATGGATGAATTTTCTATCATTGGCACCACCGATGTGGAGTACCACGGCGATCCCCAAGAGGTCCAGATCGATGAGAACGAGATCGACTATCTGCTGAAGGTCTATAATCACCACTTCAAAAAACAGTTGGGTCGTAACGATATCGTCTGGACTTATTCCGGTGTCCGCCCGCTGTGCGATGATGAATCAGACTCACCACAAGCAGTGACCCGCGATTACACCTTGGATATTGATGATGTTCAGGGCAAGGCCCCGCTACTTTCGGTATTTGGTGGCAAACTCACCACCTACCGCAAGCTGGCGGAACATGCGCTGGAAAAACTGGCGCATTATTACCCAGGGTGTGGGCCAGCATGGACCAAAAACGGTTTACTGCCAGGGGGCGACATCGCGGGCAGCCGTGATCACTATGCGGCCAAACTGCGCCAACAGTCCCCCTGGTTAACGGAATCACTGGCTCGCCGCTACGCCCGGACTTATGGCAGTCACAGTCAACAGATCCTGGCCAACGCTAGCAATCTGAGTGATTTAGGTGAACACTTTGGGCACGAGCTCTATGAAGCTGAATTGCGTTATCTGGTTGATCAAGAGTGGGTTAGTGAGCTGGATGACGCCATTTGGCGGCGGACCAAACTGGGAATGTGGCTCAGCGAAGCGCAACAAGCACGGGTTAAAACCTGGCTAACCGCACAGGCTGAAGCGAAAATAGCGTCACAGGTAAGTTAATCAACAGAGTATCAGGGCCGGTTACCCGGCCCTTTTCACCATTACAACTTTATCAGCTTACAATTTTATCGGCTTGATGTTCCAGATCTCATCCGCGTACTCTTGAATGGTACGGTCAGAAGAGAAATAGCCCATATTGGCAATATTAAGCACCGCACTGCGTGTCCAGTCATCTTGGTTAAGATATAACTGATCCACTTTATCCTGCGTATCCACATAGCTGCGATAATCTGCCAGCAATTGATAGTGATCCCCCAGATTGACCAGTGAATCAAACAAACTGCTATACCGTTTCGGCTCATCAGGGCTGAATACACCGGTAGCGATTTGCGTTAGCGCCAAATGCAACTCCTCATCCTGTTCAAAATATTGACGCGGGTTGTAACCATTACGACGCAAATCTTCTACTTGTTCGGCGGTATTACCAAAGATAAAGATATTCTCTTGCCCGACATGCTCGAGCATTTCAACGTTAGCGCCATCCAAAGTACCAATCGTCAAAGCACCGTTCAGAGCAAACTTCATATTACTGGTGCCTGAAGCTTCAGTCCCTGCCAGTGAAATCTGTTCTGACAGATCAGCCGCCGGAATAATCATCTGTGCCAAACTGACCCCATAGTTGGGGATAAACACCACTTTCAAATCATCGTGGACCCGCGGGTCATTGTTGATCACTTTAGCGACATCATTAATCAAACGAATAATCTGTTTGGCGGCATAGTAAGCCGAGGCCGCCTTACCCGCAAAAATCACCACACGAGGTACCGGCTTGGTTTCAGGATCCTGCAGCAAACGGTTATAGCGAGTAATCACATGTAATACATTAAGCAACTGCCGCTTATATTCGTGAATACGTTTGATCTGCACATCGAACAAGGCATCCGGATTCACCACCACATTGAGCTTTTTGGCAATATAACTGGCCAGCCGCTCTTTGTTCTGCCGTTTGGCTGTTTGCACCGCCAGCAAGAAACTCGGGTAATCCACATCCTGCTTAAGCTCGGCCAGTTGGCTAAGATCGGTACGCCATTGATGACCGATACTGTCATCCAATACTTTCGACAGCGGTCGGTTGGCTAACCCTAACCAGCGACGCGGCGTCACCCCGTTGGTTTTATTGCAGAAACGACCCGGGAAAATCCGCGCAAAATCAGCAAACAGAGATTGCACCATCAACTCCGAATGCAGTGCTGATACGCCATTCACCTTATGGCTTGCTACCACCGCCAACCATGCCATGCGAACCCGTCGGCCACCGGTTTCATCAATCAGAGAGACCCGCGCCAGTAAGTCATTATCACCCGGCACCTGCTGTTGAACTTGCTTGAGAAAATGGTCGTTAATCTCGAAAATAAGCTGCAAATGACGTGGCAGGATCTTACCCAGCATTTCTATCGGCCAGGTCTCCAGAGCTTCACTCATCAACGTATGGTTGGTGTAAGAGAATACTTTTTCCACCAGCGCCCAAGCATCCAGCCAACTGAATTTATGCTCGTCGATCAGTAAACGCATCAATTCAGGAATGGACAAAACGGGGTGGGTATCATTCAGGTGAATGGCAACCTTGTCAGCCAGATTGGCAAAGGTTTTGTGCATTATCCAGTGACGATGAAGAATGTCCTGCACTGTCGCTGAAACCAGGAAGTATTCTTGCCGCAGACGTAGCTCACGCCCAGAATAAGTGGAGTCATCAGGATAGAGCACGCGCGATACGTTCTCTGAATGGTTTTTATCCTCCACCGCAGCAAAGTAGTCACCCTGGTTGAATTTACCCAGGTTGATTTCGTTACTGGCCTGCGCACTCCATAAACGGAGTGTGTTAGTGGCGTCAGTATCAAAACCAGGGATCACCTGATCATAAGCGATAGCAATGATCTCTTCAGTTTCTACCCAGCGGGCCTTGGTTCCCTCCTGCTGAATACGCCCACCGAAACGCACCTTATAGCGGGTATTGTGGCGCGGGAATTCCCACGGGTTACCGTATTCCAACCAGTAGTCCGGCGACTCCATCTGCTGGCCGTTAACAATATTCTGTTTGAACATGCCATATTCATAGCGGATGCCATAGCCTCTTCCTGGCAAGGCTAACGTCGCCAACGAATCCAGGAAACAGGCAGCCAAACGGCCCAAGCCCCCATTGCCTAAGCCAGGATCATTTTCCTCTTCAAGCAATTCACTCAAGCTCAGGCCCATTTCATCGAGTGCATCCTCAAGATCCCGATAAATTCCCATGGATAACAGGGCATTCGATAACGTCCGGCCAAGCAGAAACTCCATCGACAGGTAATAAACCTGCCGAACATCTTGCGAAAGCTGGGCGCGACTCGCGCGTAACCAGCGTTCCACCATCCTGTCTCGTACCGCAAACAGCACAGCATTAAGCCAGTCGTGCTGAGTCGCGATAGCCGGATCCTTACCAACAATAAACATCAGTTTATAGGCGATGGAATGTTTCAGCGCTTCAACACTGACCGTGGGTGAGGTGTAACTAAACGGTGAAGTCATAGTAATTCAATCCCAAGTACGCGATTACAATAAGCGTTGATAAAGCGACAGATAATCCCTTGCCGCTACGTGCCAACCAAAATCCAGATTCATAGCGTGGCGCTGTATTCGCCGCCAATGTTTCGGCCGGCTCCATAACACCAGCGCACGCCGAATAGCATTGCTCAAGGCGACAGCATCACAATCATCAAAAACAAACCCACTGGCGCTACCGTCTGCCAGATTCTCCAGCGCGCAATCCACCACGGTGTCCGCCAACCCCCCCGTGCGGCGCACCAACGGCAAGGCACCATATTGCAAACCATAAAGTTGTGTTAACCCACAAGGCTCAAAGCGGCTGGGCACCAGGATCACATCTGCACCACCGATAATACGGTGAGAAAAAGCTTCATGGTAGCCAATCTGCACACCCACCTGATCAGGATAATCGGCGGCGGCATCCAGAAACGCCTGCTGCAAGACGGCATCACCGGCCCCCAGCAACGCCAACTGCCCACCGTGCGCCAACAACGTAGGCAACGCTTCCAGCACCAGATCCAACCCTTTCTGATTGGTCAGGCGACTCACCACCGCAAACAGGGGCAACGACTCATCCACCTGTAGCCCCATCGCTTTTTGCAGATGCAGTTTGTTTTTGATCTTATTCTTCAGATGGTCTGCATCGTAACGCGCCGTCAGATTGGCATCACGGGCCGGGTCCCAGATGTTGTCATCAACGCCATTGAGAATACCGCTAAGCCGCCCTTGACGCTGGCGCTCCTGCAGTAATCCTTCCATGCCATAACCAAATTCAGGCCGTGTAATTTCACATGCGTAGGTTGGACTGACGGTGGTGACATGGTCGGCGTAGTATAGGCCCGCCTTCAGAAATGAAATCTGCCCGTGGAACTCCAACCCGTAGATATTGAAAAACGCCGAAGGTAACCACAACTCTTGCAGATGTTGGGCAGCGAACAGCCCCTGATAGGCCAGATTATGAACCGTAAAAATAGAACGAGCCGGGTGACCATTGGCTGCCAGGTAGGCACAGGTCAATCCAGCATGCCAATCATGAGCGTGTACCACTTGTGGCCGCCAATAACGATCCAACCCTTTCGCCAGTTCACAAGCCATCCACCCCAATAAAGCAAAACGGCGGTGGTTATCTGGATATGCACTCATTGATTGGTCATGGTATGGGCTGCCCGAACGGTTATACAGCCAAGGTGCATCAATCAGGTAAACACCGATACCCTGATAAATACCGTAACGTAGGCTGACTAAACCAGCAAAAGAGTCAACCTGGGTCACCAATACCGTATCTGGAATCCCATTGCACACATCAGGAAACGCCGGTAACAACAACCGAACATCCACCCCCTCGGCAATTTGTGCTGCCGGTAATGCCCCCACCACATCGGCAAGGCCGCCGGTTTTTAGCAACGGGAATATTTCAGAACATACATGTAAAACCTGCATTCTCACTCCTGAAAGCGGCAAAACTCTTTTGCACCGATAGCTGCCGCCTCTATCCATGCCCACTATTCGACAAAATCAGCTCGACAAAATCAGTCGTTACAGCTTTGACAACATTTCGCGCGTGACCAGCACAATGCCCTCTGCCGAACGATAAAAACGCTGGCTATCTTCCTCTGCGTTTTCACCAATCACCATTCCTTCCGGAATATGGCAGGCTCGATCAATAATGCAGCGACGCAAGCGACACGAACGACCAACATTCACATCCGGCAATAGCACTGAGGAGTCGATAGTACAGAAGGAATTGACCCTCACTCGCGAGAAAAGCACCGAATGAACCACCACCGAACCCGAAACAATACAACCACCAGCCACCAGCGAATTCATGGTCATTCCGTGACTCCCGGATCGGTCCTGAACAAATTTCGCCGGCGGTAGCGGCTCCATATAGGTGCGGATTGGCCAGGCGCGGTCATACATATCCAATTCCGGTGTTACCGAAGCAAGATCCAGGTTGGCTCGCCAGTAAGCTTCCAGCGTACCGACATCACGCCAGTAAGGTGGCAGTTCGTCATTGGAGGTGACGCAGGAAAGGGTAAACGGGTGAGCCCAAGCTGCGCCCTGCGCAGTAATTTTAGGAATCAGATCCTTGCCGAAATCATGGCTGGAATCAGGCAGTAACATATCCTCTTCCAACAGTTGGTATAAATAGTCGGCGTTGAAAATATAGATCCCCATACTGGCCAACGACATCTCAGGATTGTCTGGCATCGCGGGCGGATCCGCCGGTTTTTCCAGAAAATCCAAAATCCGGTCATGACTATCTACCTTCATGATACCAAATTCACCGGCTTCTTTACGTGGCACCGGAATACAGGCCACGGTACATTGCGCCCCTTTCTGCACATGGTCGAACAACATGCGCGAATAATCCATTTTATAAATATGGTCACCGGCCAAAATCACCACATATTCCGCCTGATAGCGGCGGATAATATCCAGGTTCTGGCAAACTGCATCCGCCGTTCCCCGGTACCAATGCTCAGTACTCAGACGTTGTTGGGCGGGTAACAGGTCAACAAACTCATTCATCTCCTCATTGAGGAACGACCAGCCACGCTGAATATGCTGTACCAGCGTATGCGAATGATATTGGGTAATAACCCCCATGCGGCGAATCCCTGAATTCAGGCAGTTCGACATGGCAAAATCGATAATGCGGAATTTACCGCCAAAATGCACTGCGGGCTTGGCGCGCTTAGCGGTTAAATCTTTTAAACGTGAACCTCGTCCCCCGGCCAGAATCAGGGCAACAGCTTTATTAGGTAGTTGCCGCGCTAACAACAAAGAATCTTTATTTTCAAACGTGACCACAACTGACTCCTTTTAATTTTTCCTTGCCAGCACACAAAGAGAATGCGCAACCTGGCACCAAGAGGGTAAATCAACCAATGAATATTCCTGCGTGAAAGGGGGAACTGGCTGCCAATCCCCCTCAGGGAGTGTCATCTCCACAGCTTTCGCTGTCGCGTTAATCAGCAGCAACCAATGTTGTGAAAGGAGGATCTGTATATGCTGCCCGTCCAGGTCTTCCCACTCTTGCACCTTCAGTGGTTGGCCTTGTGCGTTTAACCACTGTACGTTACCGTCCCCCTCCTGCCACCAGGTTCCCCCCTGCAAAGCGGGGATCTGCTGGCGCAAGCGGATCAAGGCCGCGGTGTATTCAGTAAGAGAATCATCTGCTTTGGCCCAATCGAGCCAAGTGATAGCGTTATCCTGACAATACGCATTGTTATTCCCCTGCTGACTATGACCATGCTCATCGCCCGCCAACAGCATCGGTGTTCCCTGGGCCAGCAACAACGTGGCAAGCAGCACGCGTTGGCTATTTCTACGGCGCTGTAAAACAGCTTGGTCGGCAATCAGTCCTTCGACACCATTGCCTTCAACCCCATGATTATTACTAAAGTTATAGTCATGACCATCACGGTTGTTCTCACCATTAAGTTGATTATGCTTGTGGTTAAAACTCACCGCATCGCGCAGCGTAAAACCATCATGAGCCGCCAGCAGATTGATGCAGGCATAAGGCGCGCGCCCACGCAGATCAAATATGTCGCTGGAAGCGGCAAAACGTTGGGCAAACTGCCCCAGTGGCCGATCGTTTTTCAACCAGAAGCTGCGAATATCATCACGAAAATGGTCATTCCACTCGGCAAACCGACCAGGAAACGCCCCAAGCTGATACCCTTCCGGCCCGATATCCCAAGGTTCAGCAATCAACTTACAACGACCCAGCGTATCGTCTGCCAGCATCGCCTGAAACAGTGGTGCATCCCGCTCAAACTCAGGGATACGCCCCAACACCGTACCGAGATCAAAGCGAAAACCATCCACATGACATTCACGCACCCAAAAACGCAGGCAATCCATCACCCAGGCCACACCGGCAGGCTGATCCAAACGCAACGTATTGCCGCAACCCGTGACGTTCTCGAAATCGCCATCGGCGGTGAGCCAGTAATAACTCAGGTTATCAATGCCGCGAAACGACAAGGTGGGCCCATAAGCATCCAGTTCTGCACTATGGTTAAACACCACATCCAGAATCACTTCTATCCCGGCTTTGTGCAGTGCTTTTACCGCATCGCGAAATTCACGCAGCGGCGTCATCTTGCTGCTCAAACTGCAATAACGATTGTTTGGTGCGTAAGGCGCCAACACGTTATATCCCCAGTAGTTGGTCAGCTCCATGCGTTGTAGACGGGGTTCCGTGGTGTGCTGCTGTATCGGCAACAGTTCAAGCGCGGTGATCCCCAATCGCTTGAAGTAGTTGATCATTACCGGGTGACCCAGGGCGGCAAAACTGCCGCGCAACTCTTCTGGGATCTGCGGATGCAATAACGTCAACCCTCTGACATGGGCTTCATAAAGCACCGTTTTGCTCCAAGGCGTGACGGGCGGACGATCATCTTGCCAGTCATAACTTTCGTCGATCACGATGCACTTTGGCATCAACGCAGCACTATCGTGTGGGTCGGGCAGATCATGACCGCCATGCAGAGAGGGGTGATCAGCGACAGGTCCTTCTACTGATCGGGCGGCCGGGTCAAGCAACAGCTTGTTGGCATTAAACCGCAACCCTTGTTGCGGTTTAAATGGCCCATGAACCCGGTAGCCATAACGTAGCCCCGGCCTCCCCCCTGGCAGATACCCATGCCAAATATCCCCGCTGCGCGCGGGGAGTGGTATCCGCGTCTCACGATGCTGCTCATCGAACAGACAAAGCTCAACCCCTGTGGCATGGGCGGAAAACAAGGTAAAATTGATGCCATTACCGTCATAATAAGCCCCTAAGGGCGCAGCAAGACCCGGCATCAGATCCATCATTAAGACTCCCGCCTCAGGTAAACCGTCGCCAATGGCGGCACCATCACCATGATCGAGTGCTCACGACCATGGCTGTTGACCGGTTCTGAGACCACTCGCCCCTGATTACCGGTATTGCTACCGTGATAATGATAAGAGTCGGTATTCAGGATCTCCTGATATTCCCCTGGACGGGAAATACCGATGCGATAGTGATGACGAGGGACCGGTGTAAAATTACTGATGGCGATCAGCTCGTTCCCCTGCGAGTCATAGCGCGCAAAGGCAAATACCGAATTTTCATGATCATCCACCACCAGCCATTCAAAACCCGCTGGCTGATAATCTTGTTGATACAATGGTGGATTGTGCTGATAGCAATGGTTTAGGTCACGCACCAACCGTTGAACACCATGGTGCCAACTGTCGTCCCCTTCCAGCAGATGCCAATCCAGGCTGCTATCAAAATTCCATTCACGCCCCTGAGCAAATTCACTGCCCATAAACAGCAGTTTCTTGCCGGGATGTGCCCACATAAAACCGTAATAGGCCCGCAAGTTAGCAAACTTCTGCCAGGCATCCCCCGGCATCCGATCGAGGATCGAACCCTTACCATGCACCACTTCATCATGGGAGATCGGCAACACAAAGTTTTCGGTATAAGCGTAAAGCATGCCGAAAGTCATCATGTTGTGATGGTATTTACGATGTACCGGGTCAAGCTTCATATAGCTCAACGTATCGTGCATCCAGCCCAGATCCCATTTGTAATGGAACCCCAGACCGTTAGCCTCCGGTGGTAGTGTGACACCGGGATAATCCGTTGACTCTTCCGCCAAGGTCACCGCCCCTGGGCGCTCTTTACCCAACGTCTGGTTGGTGTAACGCAGGAAAGAGATCGCTTCCAGATTCTCTTTACCGCCAAAGTAGTTCGGCACCCACTCACCGTCCGCACGGCTGTAGTCACGATAAATCATCGATGCCACCGCATCGACGCGCAAAGCATCAATGCCAAAGCGTTCCAGCCAATAAAATGCATTACCAGACAGATAGTTACGCACTTCATGACGACCATAGTTGTAAATCAGGGTGTTCCAGTCCTGATGAAACCCTTCGCGCGGGTCGGCATATTCGTACAGTGCAGTACCGTCAAAATTCGCCAAGCCGTGGGTATCAGAAGGGAAATGCCCAGGAACCCAATCAAGGATCACATTAATCCCCGCCTCATGGGCCGCCGCCACAAAAGCTTTAAACTCCGATGGCGTACCGAAACGCCGGGTGGGCGCGTATAAACCAAGAGGCTGATAGCCCCAACTCCCATCAAATGGGTGTTCGTTGATCGGCAACAGCTCAATATGGGTGAACCCCATCGCTTTAACATAAGGGATTAACTGCTCAGCCAATTCTTGATAGCTGAGCCAGAAATTATTATCGGAGTGACGACGCCAGGAACCGAGATGGACTTCATAAATAGAGATAGGGCGGTCAAAATTGTTGGCTCTGCCCCGCTCAGGGCTATTTTCCACCACCGAAGGCAACGGCGAAATCAAAGAAGCGGTGTCTGGCCGCATCTGCGCCTCAAAAGCATAAGGGTCGGATTTCAGCTGAACATTACCGTAACAGTCAATAAGCTCATATTTATACAGTTGCCCGACCCTGACATCGGGTAAAAAAAGCTCCCAAATGCCATTTTCCCTGCGTAAGCGCATCGGGTGTCGACGGCCATCCCAGAAGTTAAACTCCCCGACTACCGAAACTCGCTGCGCATTCGGCGCCCAGACCGCGAAACTGACACCTTCAACCTCATCCAGCTGATCTGGATGTGCCCCCAAACGTTCATAAGGCCGCAAATGGGTTCCTTCAGCCAACAGCCAACTGTCAATATCCTGCAACAAGGTGCCAAAACGATAGGGATCTTCGACAATTTGCTGATGATCATGCCAACTGACTTCAAACTGATAACGGAAAGGGTTTTTACGGCGCGGCACGATAGCACTGAAAAAACCGCGTTCATCTTCACAATTAAGTTGAACTAAACGTTTACCTGTTTTGCTCTCTATCAGCCACACGGCGCTAGCATCAGGAAACAGGGCACAAACTTGCAACCCATTCGCAGTAACATGCATACCAAGTAGTGAAAAAGGGTCGGCATAGTGACCAGAAATGATCTGATTAATCAGGTCACGTTCGGGAAGTACAGACATGTTATTCTTCCTTTATTTAACAGCATGACTTTTTGGGAGCTACGTTTAAAAAGCAGCCAATACGTCTATCATGCAATTCATTTGCTACTTAAAGCGTGATTTCGGTCGGTTATTGATAAATCCATTCACGGCCAAATCATAGTTTCGCTTTTTATGCTTATTTTTCGGACAAAACTTCAACATTATTTTAGAAGTCATCTGCCAACCCGTTAAGCATAGACAATATCCGTCAAAAATATTGCCGCCAGATGAAGGATTTTTTTTGTGTGGGAAATTCATGCTGTGAGCCGCGCTTGGGAAGCGACCAGCCCAACGTCATACGCGCTATCACGAATGGAAAAGTGGAAAAAAAGAGTTTAGAGGGTTGAAAGAACACAACCCTCGTAAAATTGATTATTATCTACCCAGTGGTACTCAATACCGTTATAGCAAAATGCGCAGCATACGGCGCAACGGCTCCGCAGCCCCCCACAACAGCTGGTCACCAACGGTAAACGCCGAAAGGTACTCCGGCCCCATGTTCAGTTTGCGCAGTCGGCCAACCGGTGTATTCAGTGTGCCCGTCACCGCTGCTGGTGTCAGTTCACGCATCGTCAGTTCGCGATCATTCGGGATCACCCGAACCCAGTCATTATGGGTCGCCAGCAATTGCTCAATTTCAGCCAGCGGGACATCTTTCTTCAGTTTCAGCGTAAATGCCTGGCTATGGCAACGCAGTGCACCAACGCGCACACACAGACCATCAACCGGGATAATGCTAGAGGTATTGAGGATTTTGTTGGTTTCCGCCTGACCTTTCCACTCTTCACGGCTCTGACCATTCTCCAGTTGCTTATCAATCCACGGGATCAAGCTGCCCGCCAAAGGCACACCAAAATTATCGGTCGGTAATTTGCCGGAGCGAGTTGCCTCCGTCACCTTGCGTTCAATATCCAGGATTGCTGAGGCTGGGTTCTGCAGCTCTTTTGCCACATCTGCGTGTAACATCCCCATCTGAGTCAATAGTTCACGCATATGCCGCGCCCCACCACCAGATGCCGCCTGATAAGTCGCCACCGAGACCCAATCCACCAGATTATTGGCAAACAGGCCGCCCAACGACATCAGCATCAGGCTGACCGTACAGTTTCCCCCCACAAAGGTTTTGATACCTTGATTCAACCCTTGTTGAATCACCTCATGGTTAACGGGGTCAAGAATGATAATGGCATCATCTTTCATCCGCAGTGAAGAAGCCGCATCGATCCAGTAGCCTTGCCAGCCGATTGCACGCAGTTCCGGGTAGACTTGATTGGTATAATCCCCCCCCTGGCAAGTAATAATAATGTCGAGTGCACTTAATGCCTCCACATCATAGGCATCTTGCAGCGTACCCTGTTGACCACCGAATGCCGGAGCGGCATCACCATGCTGTGAAGTGGAGAAAAATACCGGGCGAATAGCATCAAAATCGCGCTCTTGCATCATGCGCTGCATAAGTACGGAACCCACCATGCCGCGCCAACCAACGAAACCAACGTTTTTCATATTTACAGTCCTGCCTTGGAGGATGACTATGCTCAACCCCTGTCAGGGAAAAGCAAAAAATAGAATGATACCCAGCGTTATCCAAACAGCAGGAAGCATGCCAGCCCGTACTTTGCACTGCATGCGCTGGCCGCGAACAACTCTGTGAATAAAATTTACTGTCATTCACCTTACAAAATGTTGGCGCAGGCGCAAAGTGAATTTATTCGATAAACCCGCGCTTCCAAGTAATGCTGCTAATGATCATCCCCAGCTTAACCCTGTCCAAGAGTCATGACTCCCAAAAAGGAGACCAGCTTTTATGCCGTCTGCGACATCCACGTACCGATAGACCATTTTTTTTGCTAAACTGATACCCTACTTACGTTTAGCCAGTCCATTGATAATGAAGAAAAAACGGCCAGTGCTTCAAGATGTTGCAGATCAGGTTGGTGTGACCAAAATGACGGTGAGCCGTTATTTGCGTCATCCCGATCAGGTTTCTGCCGCTTTGCAGCAAAAAATTGCCCGCGCATTGGACCAACTTGGCTATATTCCCAACCGAGCGCCAGATATTCTTTCCAACGCCACCAGCCGTGCGATTGGTGTATTGCTCCCCTCATTAACCAACCAGGTATTTGCTGAAGTGTTACGTGGTATCGAGAGCGTAACTGATGCACATAACTACCAGACCATGCTGGCACACTACGGCTATTTACCTGAGCGGGAAGAAGAGCGCCTGACCTCGTTGTTTTCTTATAATATTGATGGCCTGATTCTATCTGAACGCCACCATACCGACCGGACCCTAAAGATGATCGAAGTCGCAGGCGTCCCAGTGGTGGAATTGATGGACTGCGTCTCACCTTGCATCGATCTGGCAGTAGGGTTCAATAACTTTGAAGCGGCACGCCAGATGACGCAGCAAATCATCGTCCGCGGTCATCGTCATGTGGTGTACTTCGGCGCGCGTCAAGATGAACGGACTATCATCAAGCAACAAGGCTACGAGCAAGCGATGCGTGAATCTGGCCTTGAAGCCTACAGCATCATGAGTGATCGTTCCTCTTCTTACTCTGCTGGGGGTGAGATGCTACGGGAAGCACAGCGGGACTATCCGCAGATCGACAGTATTTTTTGTACCAATGATGACCTGGCTATCGGTGCCGCATTTGAATGCCAACGTCAGGGGTTGTCAATTCCGCAAGATATGGCGATTGCCGGTTTCCATGGGCATGATATCGGTCAGGTGATGATGCCCAAACTGGCCAGTGTACTGACGCCCCGTGAGCAAATGGGAAAAATTGCTGCGGAGCGCCTGTTAGCCCGGCTGCGAGGAGAGAGCGTCTCCCCCCGCATGGTGGATGTGGGTTTCACGGTGGCTCCTGGTGGTAGCATCTAAGCTCAACGCCAGGCTATTACTTCAATGCGCTCACGCGCCTACCATTACACGGGTGGCAAATCAAACAACAGGATCTCACTGTCTTCAGCGGCATCAATCGACAATGTTGTTTCGTCCCATATTGCAAACGCATCGCTGGTAGCGGCTTGCTGGCCGTTAATCGATACATTGCCATACACTACCTGGACCCAAACACGTCGTTCAGCCGGCATTGAATAGGCTGACTGCTGATCTTTTTTCAGCCGCCAGCGCGACAATGTCATATCCTGGAAGACTTTCAGTGAACCCTCACGCGCATCCGGCGACAGGATTAATTGTCGACCCTGTGGTTCATCGAACAAGCGCTGTTCATAACGTGGTTGCAACCCCGTCTGATCGGGAATAATCCAGACCTGGTAGAGATGCAATGGGTTTTCAGAGCTGGCATTGTACTCTGAGTGGCGGATACCGGTACCCGCGCTCATCACCTGAAACTCGCCAGCATGAATCTGCTCTTTGTTACCCATACTATCCTGGTGCTCTATCGTACCACTCAGTACGTAAGTCAGGATCTCCATATCATTATGGGGGTGAGTGCCAAACCCCTGGCCTGCATCGATCACATCCTCATTGATCACTCGTAACGCTGAAAACCCCATAAAATTTGGGTCATAATAGTCGGCAAATGAAAAGGTGTGCCAACTATCCAGCCAACCATGATTAGCATGACCGCGATCTGCTGCTTTACGTAAATAAATCATATTCAACTCTCCGTAACATTTTCTATAGAATAGCGCTGGAATTGAAATATAAAAGTGCAAAAATCGCACAGATACATTCAAAAAATTAGATTTAGTTTTGATGGAAAATGTTAACTGCTTGTTAACCAACAATGAAGTGGCTAGAGCTATCTCAAAGTTTGTAGAGAATATGCATTGTTGACCCCTTTTCAGTACGATAAAATCGTGTACAACTTGCATTGTGTGTATGCGTGTGTATATTGATTATTAGGTTAGGAGGAAACATGAAATCTACTGACCTGATAAAAGAGCTAATGGCTGCTGGTTGTGAACTTAAACGGCATAATGGAGGGAGCCATCAAATATGGTGGTCGCCTATTACAGGAAAAACATTTCCTGTTCCACACCCGAAAAAAGACTTACCTCTTGGCACTGTTAGCTCGATCAAAAAAATGGCGGGGATCTGATCCCCGCCGACTTTGGAGGTTGATATGTTATTTTCAGTAGGTGTAGAAACACCAAAAGATGAAAAAACCGCATACGGTATGATTGTTCCGGCATTTTCTGCTTATGATTATGGATGTTTCTCGGCTGCTGATTCTCAGGAAGATATCGCAGTCATGGCAAGAGAAGCTATCTTGCTGACGGTAGAGGATATGATATTAAGCGGAAAACATTCAGTTAGCGATATTAAGGATGGGGGGTTTATGCTCTATTCTGCTAATCCTGAGTATCTTGATTACGATACATGGTTTGTTATAGATGTTGATTTATCCTCTTTTGAAGGAAAACAACAGCGTATTAATATTGCACTTCCTGACGTACTCATTAAGCGCATTGATTACTATATTCGGGATAATCAAGCAACTTACCGTGATCGGAGTCACTTCTTAGCGGAAGCAGCAAGGCATGAGCTCAATGTGAAATAGCTTATCAAAAAAAAGCCAGCACTTGGGCTGGCTAAGTAAACACGGGAAGCAATGTGAGCAATGCCTTGCATTCAGGAAGACAGTATCAGACAGTAATATTGTCTCTGAACACCAAAGATAGTAATGATTATCATTTGTATTTGCAAGCGATTTTATTGGCTATGGCGTAAAAATTTGTCCTGTTGAACGACCCTGGTTTTAGAGAAAAAGAAACCCCGTTCGGGGAGATTAATCAGGTATAGACCATGATGACACTTGACTGGAAAGCAACAGAAAAAAGGGTAATTGGTTGGCGCCGTGACTTGCATCGTCACCCAGAACTCTCTCACCAGGAACACTGGACAACCGGTTATCTGATCGAACAACTGGCCACTTTCGATGGCATAGATATTACGACACCGGCCCCCACAGGCGTCGTCGCTTATCTGCGTGGCAAACACCCTGGGCCAACCATTGCCTTGCGGGCTGATATCGATGCCTTACCCGTAGTAGAACAAAACCACCGTGATTTTGACTCACAACAACCTGGTGTCATGCACGCCTGCGGCCACGATGGGCACAGCGCCATGCTACTGGGTGCCGCAGCGCTGCTTTCGCAACTGAGAGACCAACTTGCTGGTGAGGTGATCTTTATCTTCCAACGTGGGGAGGAGATGTCACCGGGGGGTGCCAAAGAGCTGGTAGATTCTGGCTGTTTGGACCAAACTCAGATGTTCTTTGCCCTGCATCTGCAGCCAAATCTACCCAGTGGCCAGATCGAGATTAAACCGGGCATTGCCACTGCCAACCGCGATACTTTTCATATTGAAATTACAGGCAGAGGGGGACATAGCTCGATGCCACAGCTCTCTATCGACCCGATTGTCGCCTCAGCTGCGGTAGTGGGTGCTTTGCAGAGCATCGTCGCGCGTGAAATAGACCCGCGTGACGCCGCCGTCGTTTCTCTGTGTAGCCTGTTATGTGGTGATGGCTCTACGGCTCGCCTACCCGATAGCGCCAGCCTGTGTGGAACGACCCGCAGTTTCACGCCGCAGGTCCGCGAGCATCTGCGCACTGCAATGACCCGTATTTGTCATTCCACCGCACAGGCTTATCGCTGTAAGTGCGATATCCGCTTCGATGAGTGGGATTACAGCGCCATCAATAACGATCCGCAACTTTGCGAGTTGGCAGGTCGTGCAGCTCGCCTGGCATTGGGGGCAGAGGCATTTCACCTAGCCGCCTTACCCATGTCAGTGGGAGAGGATTTTTCAGAATATCAGCAGATTGCCCCAGTCTGTTTTGCCTGGCTCGGTGTCGGCGAAGCGGGAGCTAATAATGCGGCACTACATAACGCCTGCTTCTCACCTGACGAACGGGCGCTAATTGCCGGGGTACGTTACTATCTACAATTGGCACAGCAAACCGGTAATCTGACCGCAGCCGCTGTTAATGAAATACCATGATCATGCCGTCGTCATTCACGCTACCGAGAAATGACGACGCAACGATTGCTGTTTATGCAAGACGAGGCCTTGGGTTTCTACTCGAATAATTGATATTCTTGACTTTTAATTGCATCATCAAGATCTATAGCTAGCGGCCTAAGACTCAACCAAAGCACTCAAATAATTCAACGCATTTTGGCTATAACTCTCCCCCGACTCCAGTTTCTTAATCAACCCCTTCTCCTCCAGCTTCATACCTACACGATGTAATTCCTGATGCTGCGGCAGTACATCAGCGAAGGCATTAATCAAGATGATCAGCGGCATGATTTTTTCTGCGCAGGTACCCACTGCTCCTGGCTGGTCGCCCCTAGCAGGACAAGGAAGATGGTCTGCATTATGGTGCTGACATCCCTCTAACAAATTAATTGCCTGTTGAATTTCATGACCCCATGGCATCACAGCACTCCTCGTCTAAACGTAATTGAACATAATCAATAATAGACCCTGTTCAATAGTAAATCGTTTCTGAGATCATTTTTTGATTTAAGTCACATTGCACCAATATCAGCATATGCAAATAGACCGCAATGATGAGAAGCCCGCGGCATGATCAGCCATGTGACCGTGAGGGAGCAACAAATCTGCCGGGGTACCCATTCAGCAAGCTCGCCTTGTCGTTGCTGCCAGTATCGATGTTGAAGTCTGATTCGCTAACATATTAAAAATTAGCGATACCATACATCGGAAAAATGACGTTGGAATGTAGAACACCCCAGATAGAGCATTTTAAAATACTGTTCTTGACCCGCCATCTCCAGACAGCTTTTGTATCTTAAGTTAACGATGCCCGCTGGCGTCGGTATTCTCTCGGGGAGTGATATCCCAACGCACTATGCGGATGACTTTCATTGTAATGATTGAACGCCGCCGCAAGATTCTGCAGTGCCGTTCTCACATTCGGTTTTGGCATGAACGCGATGTAGTCTTCCTTCATCGTTTTCACGAACCGCTCTGCCATTCCGTTACTTTGCGGGCTACTTACTGCTGTTGTACACGGTTCCAGATTCAACTCTCTGGCGAACTTCCTTGTGTCATGCGCGGTGTACGCTGAACCGTTATCCGTCAGCCACTGCACCGGTTTAGCCGG